>NZ_MWUM01000018.1 GCF_002028455.1 Zoogloea sp. LCSB751
TCAGCGACGCCGTAGATCGTCAGCGTGCCGGACGGGCCGGTCGGCACGCCCATCTGCAGGCCGGCGCCACGGGCCGGGCCACCAGTCTGGATCTCGGTCTTTTTCTGCTCTTCCTGGTTCTTCAGCAGTTGCTGGATCAGCTGACGCTGTTCGGCCAGCTCGCGCTTGAGCGCTTCGATCTCGCTCTCGGCGAAGGCCGGCGCGGCAACGAAGAGGCTGGCGATCAGGCAGGCCAGGCTGCTGCGCCGCAAGTTCGTGGAAGTCGTGGTCATGGGTGCTCCTCCATCGTGTGGATGTTTGTTATGGGTGTTGCAGGAAAAAGGAACGCCCGGCACGAAAGGCCGGGCGGCGCTCAGCAGTCCCGGAAGACCGGCTTGCGCTTCTCGGCGAAGGCCGCCATACCCTCCTTCTGGTCGGCCAGCGCGAAGGTGGCGTGCAGGGTCCGGCGCTCGAAGAGCAGGCCTTCGTTGAGCGGGCTTTCGAAGGCGCGGCTGACCGCCTCCTTCATCATCATCAGCACCGGTAGGGAATAACCGGCGATCACGCGGGCAGTCTCCAGCGCCTCGTCGAGCAGGCGCTCGGCGGGAATCACGCGGGACACCAGGCCGCAGCGCTCGGCCTCCTGGGCGTCCATCATGCGTCCGCTCAGGCACAGGTCCATCGCCTTGGCCTTGCCCACCGCCCGCGGCAGGCGCTGGGTGCCGCCGGCACCCGGGATGGTGCCGATCTTGATTTCGGGCAGCGCGAAGCGCGCGGTTTCCGCGGCCAGCACGATGTCGCACATCATCGCCAGCTCGCAGCCACCGCCCAAGGCCAGCCCCGACACGGCGGCGATGACGGGCTTGCGGAAAGTCTTCAGGCGCTCCCAGTTGCGGGTGATGAAGTTGCCCTTGTAGGCGTCCATGTAATCCATGGCGCGGATCGCCGTGATGTCGGCCCCGGCCGCAAAGGCCTTTTCGGAGCCGGTCAGCACGACACAGCGGATGTCCTCGTTGGCCTCGAAGAGGTCCAGCGCGGCGCCGAGGGCGTCCATGACCTCATCGTTGAGGGCGTTGTAAACCTGCGGCCGGCACAGACGGATCAGGCCGACGTTGCCGAGCACCTCGGCCAGAATGACGTCACTCATGAGGTTCTCCGCTCCGGGTCAGTCGGCGTCGCCAAAGGCCTTGGCGACGGTGCGCAGCTTGAACTTCTGCAGCTTGCCACTGGGCGTGCGCGGCAGGTCCTCGACGATCTCGAGACGCTCGGGGAAGTATTGCTTGGCCATTTGCTGGCGCTCGAGATAGGCCGTCATCTCGGCGAAATCGAAATGCGCACCGGGCTTCACCGACACGAAGGCGCACACCCGCTCGCCGAGGCGCTTGTCCGGATAGCCGACGATGGCCACCGCAGAGATTGCCGGGTGCTTATAGAGCAGGTTCTCGATCTCCACGACGGGGATGTTCTCTCCGCCGCGGATCACCACGTCCTTGGTGCGCCCGGTGATGCGGATGTAGCCGTCCGTGTCGATGGTCGCCACATCGCCGGTGTCGAACCAGCCGTCGGCCGACACGCTGTTGAGCTGCGGTCGCTTCAGGTAGCCGCCGAACAGGGACGCGCCGCGTACCAGCAGCGAGCCGCACTCGCCGGCCGGCAGCGTGTGCCCGTTGGCGTCCACCACCTTGAGCTCCATGCCCGGCAGCGGCCGGCCGTCGGAGATGCCGGACATCTCCAGCGCCCGCGCTGGCTCGGTGACGGTCACTGCGCCGTTCTCGGTCATGCCCCACGCGGAGCACAGGCGCATGCCAAGCAACGCCTGGGCACGCTCGATCAGCACCGGCGGAATCGGCGCGCCGGCGCAGCAGAACTTGTTGAAGGCCTGCGTCGTGGAATCGCCCGCGTCCACCGCGTTGCACAGGTCGGCGACGAAGGGCGTGGACGCCATGCTGAAGGTGACACCCTCGTCGCGGACGATCTGCAGCGCCCGCCGGGCATCCCAGATGTCCTGGAGTACGGTCGTCGAATTGAGGATGATCGGCAGCATCGCCAGGTAGCCGTAGCCGGTCAGGTGGGCCATCGGCGAGGCGCCCAGCACGATGTCGTCCGGCCCCAGCTCCATGCGCTCGATGTAGGCATGCAGGTTGGAGAACAGGGTGTTGGAGGTGTGCATCACCCCCTTCGGCTCGCCGGTGGTGCCGGAGGTGTACATCAACAGCAGCACGTCGTCCGGTTCGAGACCGGAGCCCTGCAATGGCGGCGTGTCGTCGCGCAGCAGCAGCGCGTCGAAGCTGTCAGGCCCGTCGCCACTAATCACCACGAGCTGCCGGCTGCCGGTCAGGCCGCGGGCCATCGCCTCATAGTCGAAGCCGCGGAACAGCTTGGGCACGACGAAGACCTTGGACTCGCCAAAGCCGAGCATGAAGTTGAGCTCGTGCTGGCGGAAGATCGGCATCAGCGGGTTGGCCACTGCGCCGATACGCACGCAGGCCAGGGACAGCGCGATGAACTCCCAGCAGTTGGGTAGCTGGAAACTCACCACGTCCTGCCGTCCGACGCCCAGCCGGACCAGCCCGCGGGCAATGCGGTCGACGCGCGCGTCGAGCTCCCGGTAGCTGAGCCGCTGCGGCGCGCCCCGCTCCGCCGCGTAGGCCACCACCGCAGCCTTGTCCGGGCAGTCCCGCAGCGCGCGCTGCAGGTACACATCCACGGTCTCGTCCCGCCACAACCCGGCGGCTTTCATCGGCTCCATCCTGGGAGCCAGCAGTACCGGGTCGAACTTCATTGGCGTCCTCCCCGGATCGCCTGCGGCTTTCCTTGCTGCACCAGGCCGACGGCGCTTGGTGCGCCCTTGATCCTCTCCTGCATGTCTCGCTCCTTGAGTGGTGTGTCGCTGTTGTGATCTTTTGCGGAACTGCGTGCTGCGCGATGGCGTGCAACGTATCGATACGGCAAATTTAAGTCAACATATTTACTCTTTACAAGTGGATGATCTAACCCGAATTTCATGCATTGCACAAAAAGAAGCCCATTTAATGGCCTTTATTAAGGGTTTTACATTTTTTGCTATTGCACATCGAAATTCAATCCAAAAATTCAATCGGCCATTTGTGTAAATATATTGACAGATTGAACGGCAGATTTTTAGAATCCGTCCAGACCCACAACAAAGGACGGAGAAGATGGACTTCAGCCTCAGCGAAGAACAGAAGGCGCTGGTCGAATCGGCCAGCCGGTTCGCCCGCAATCGCCTGGCGCCGGATTACCGGGCGCGGGAAAAAGCCGAATGTGTCGAGCGGGAGCTCGTCGTGGAGATGGGAGAACTGGGCTTCCTCGGCCCCGAGCTACCCGAACAGTTCGGTGGGCTCGGCGTGGATTGCGTAACCAGCGGCCTGCTGCTGGAGCAGATCGCCTACGGGGATTTCAACGTGTCCTACGTCAATCTGCTCACGTCCCTGTGCGGGCAGATCGTGTCTTCCCACGCCAGGCCGGCAGTAGCGAAGGAATGGATGGACCTGGTCGTCACCGGCAAGAAACTGATCGCCATCGCGCTCACCGAGCCCAGCGCCGGCTCCGACGCGGCCCGCCTCAAGCTGAAAGCGGTGCGCGACGGCAAGGACTTCATCCTCAGCGGCGAGAAGACTTCGATTTCGATGGCCACTCAGGCCGACGTGGCGGTGGTCTTCGCCCGCACCGGCAGCGAGGCCGACAAGGCGCGCGGGATCAGCGCCTTCCTGGTGCCGATGGACCTGCCCGGCGTGTCCCGCACCACCTTCGACGACATCGGCACCCGCCCGGTCGGGCGCGGCTCGATCTTCTTCGACGGCGTGCGCGTATCGGAGGACATGATGCTCGGCGACGAAGGCCAGGGCTTCATCCAGGTGATGCAGGGCTTCGACTACAGCCGCGCGCTAATCGGCCTGCAATGCATGGGCGTGGCCCGTGCCTCGCTGGACGAGGCTTGGCGCTACAGCCAGGAACGGGAGGCCTTCGGCAAACCGATCGGCGAATTCCAGGGCGTCAGCTTCCCGCTGGCCGAGGCGGAAACCTACTACGAAGCCTGCCGCAACCTGTGCCTGCGCACCCTGTGGCTGAAGGACCAGCACTTGCCCCACACCGCCGAAGCGGCCATGTGCAAGTGGTGGGCACCGAAGCTGGCCTGCGAAATCATCCACCAGTGCCTGCTCACCCACGGTCACGGCGGCTACGGCGCCGACTACCACTTCGGCCAGCGCTATCGGGACGTGCTCGGCCTGCAGATCGGCGATGGCACCGCGAACATCATGAAGATGATCATCGCCCGCCAGAAGACGGCGCAGTACGCCGTCTGAGCGGCACCGGCCTTAGAGCTGCGACATGTTGCGCTGCAGGAGGTTGATGTAATGGATGAACGCCAGCCGGTCATCGAAGGAAAAACCCTTCAGGGCTTCGTCGTAGAAGGTGTGGATCGGATCCGCGAGGGACTTCCACAGCTCGATGCCCTTGGCGCTCAGGCGCACCTTGCGCTCGCGCCGGTCTTCGGCACCGGTGATGCGCTCGATGAGGCCGTCGCGCTCGAGCCGGTTGAGCAGGCCGGTGAGGTTCTGGCGGCTCACCAGCAGATAACGGGACAACTCATTGACGCTCATCCCCTCTGCCGCCTGCGGACGCGACAGCGCGCCCAGCACCGACCACTGCTGCGTCGTCACGCCGAAGTCCTCGAGGGCTTGCGTGCCCTTCGTATGCAGTGTGTTGGCAGCCTGAAAAAGCCGGAAAAACAAACGGTTGTTGATCTCAATGCCGGCAAGGCTCTTTTCGGTGGTGAGGTCGGTCATCGATGCAAGACGGTGCGGTGGATGCCGCATTGAAGCGCAAAGCAGCACGCAAACGCAACGGGGACAGCCCCGAAACCTGAAACCCAGGACACACATTCAACAAAGGAGAACAGCATGCGAGGCATCAAAGGGAAAGTCACCATCGTCACCGGCGGCGCAGGCGGCATCGGCGCCGCCATCTGCCGGCGCTTCGCGGAAGAAGGCGCGCTGGTAGCCGTGTTCGACATCAACAAGGACGCCGCCGAGACAGTGGTTGCCGACATCCGCGCCAAGGGCGGCAGCGCAGCGGCCTTCGGGGTGGACCTGACCAGCCAGGAGTCGGTGGTCGCCGCCGTCAAGGCCGCGGAACAGCAGCTCGGCCCGACCCACATCCTGGTGAACAACGCCGGCTGGGACCACGCCGCGCCCTTCCTGAAGACCGACAAGGCCCTGTGGGACAAGATCGTCGCCGTCAATCTGTATGGCCCGCTCTACATGCACCACGCGGTGCTGCCCGGGATGTACGAGCGCGGTGCCGGCAAGGTGGTGAACGTGGCATCCGACGCCGCCCGCGTCGGCTCCTCCGGCGAAGCGGTGTACGCCTACTGCAAGGGCGGCCTGCTGTCCTACTCCAAGACCATGGCCCGCGAGCTGGCCCGCAAGCAGATCAACGTCAACGTGGTGTGCCCCGGCCCCACCGACACCGCGCTGTTCCGCGACTTCGCCGGCGAAGGCGAGCAGGGGGAGAAGCTCAAGGGCGCGCTGGCCAAGGCGATCCCCTTCGGCCGCCTCGGCCAGCCGGAAGACTTGCCCGGCGCGGTGCTGTTCCTCGCCAGCGACGACGCGTCCTTCATCACCGGCCAAGTCATCAGCGTGTCCGGCGGCCTCACGATGGCCGGCTGAGCGCCCCAAAACCCCACACGAACACCCAAGGATCAAGGAGACACAACATGGAATACCGCGACATCCTCTACACCAAGGCTGACGGCATCGCGACCATCACCATCAACCGCCCGAAGCAGTTCAACGCCTTCACCGCCAACACCTGCGAGGAGATGATCCACGCCTTCAAGGACGCCGACTACGACCGCAGCATCGGCGTGGTGGTCCTCACCGGCGCCGGCGAGAAGGCCTTCTGCACGGGTGGCGACCAGGGCACCCAGGATGGCGGCTACGGCGGCCGTGGCACCATTGGCCTGCCCATCGAGGAAGTCCAGAGCGCCATCCGCGACTGCAACAAGCCGGTCATCGCCCGCGTCAATGGCTACGCCATCGGTGGCGGCAACGTGCTGGTCACCATCTGCGACCTGGCCATCGCTTCCGACAACGCCCAGCTCGGCCAGGCCGGCCCGCGCGTCGGTTCTGTCGATCCCGGCTTCGGCACCGCGCTGCTCGCCCGCGTGGTCGGCGAGAAGAAGGCCCGCGAAATCTGGTACCTGTGCCGCCGCTACACCGCCCAGGAAGCCCTGCAGATGGGCCTGGTCAACGCCGTGGTGCCCCAGGACCAGCTGGACGCCGAAGTGAAGAAATGGTGCGATGAGATCGTCGAGAAGAGCCCGACCGCCATCGCGCTGGCCAAGAAGTCCTTCAACGTGGACACCGAGATGATCCGCGGCATGGGCGGCCTGGCCATGCACGCCCTCAAGCTGTACTACGAGACCCCGGAATCCGCCGAGGGCGGCAACGCCTTCCGCGAGAAGCGCAAGCCCGAGTTCCGCAAGTACGTGCGCTGAGCTTCGTGCGCGGGGGCGTCCTTCGCCCCCGCCGCGAGCGCGCTTCCCAGCTCCCAACCGGACACGCATCATGATCAGAGACCAGGAAACCCTCAATCTGCTGCTCGACACCATTTCCCGCTTCGTGCGGGAACGGTTGATCCCCCACGAGGCCATCGTCGCCGACGCCGACCGGATTCCCGATGAACTGATCCAGGAGATGCGCGAACTGGGTCTGTTCGGCCTGTCCATCCCCGAGGAACACGGCGGCATGGGCCTGACGATGGAAGAAGAAGTGCTGGCCACCTTCGAGATCGGCTACACCTCGCCGTGCTTCCGCTCACTGTTCGCCACCAACAACGGCATCGGCGGCCAGGGCATCATCATCGACGGCAGCGACGCCCAGAAGGCCCACTACCTGCCCAAGCTGGCCACCGGCGAGATCATCGGCTCCTTCGCACTGACCGAGCCCGACAGCGGCTCCGACGCGGCCAGCCTGCGCACCACCGCCGTCCGTGACGGCGACTTTTACGTGCTCAACGGCACCAAGCGCTACATCACCAACGCCCCCGAAGCCGGCATCTTCACGGTGATGGCGCGCACCGATCCGACCAAGAAAAGCGCCGACGGCATCTCCGCCTTCATCGTCGAGGCGGGCACGCCGGGCCTGTCCCTCGGTCCCATCGACAAAAAAATGGGTCAGAAAGGCGCCCACATCTGCGACGTGATCTTCGAGGACTGCCGCATCCCCGCCGCCAACCTGATCGGCGGCAAGGAAGGCGTCGGCTTCAAGACCGCCATGAAGGTGCTCGACAAGGGCCGCATCAACATCGCCGCGGTGTCTGTCGGCGTGGCCCGCCGCATGCTCGACGACGCGCTGCGCTACGCCTGCGAGCGCAAGCAGTTCGGCAAGCCGATCGCCGAATTCCAGCTGGTCCAGGCCATGCTGGCCGACAGCAAGGCCGAGCTGTATGCGGCCCAGTGCATGGTGGTGGACGCCGCCCGCCGCCGCGACCAGGGCCTGGACGTGGGCACCGAAGCCGCCTGCGCCAAGATGTTCGCCTCCGAGATGTGCGGCCGTGTCGCCGACCGGGCGGTGCAGGTCTTCGGCGGCGCCGGCTACCTGGCCGAATACGGCATCGAGCGCTTCTACCGGGACGTGCGCCTGTTCCGCATCTTCGAAGGCACGACGCAGATCCAGCAGCTGGTGATCGCCCGCAACATGATCCGCGAACACACCTGAGAACGTGCCGGCGGCGCCCTGCCCCTTTATCCTTCACGAATAATTCGCTAAATAAACAAACTCGAAACGCCGCACACAAGGAAGAGACGATGACGAACTTCAAATGGGACGACCCCCTTCTCCTCGATCAGCAGCTCAGCGACGAGGAGCGCCTGATCCGCGAAACCGCCTACGCCTACTCCCAGGAGAAGCTGGCCCCGCGCGTCCTCGAGGCCTTCCGCAACGAGCACACCGACCTGGCGATCTTCCGTGAGATGGGCGAACTGGGCCTGCTCGGCCCGACGATCCCCGAGGAATACGGCGGCGCCGGCCTCAACTACGTGAGCTACGGCCTGATCGCCCGCGAGGTGGAACGGGTGGACTCCGGCTACCGCTCGATGATGAGCGTGCAGTCGTCGCTGGTGATGGTGCCGATCAACGAATTCGGCAACGAAGCCACCAAGCGCAAGTACCTGCCCAAGCTCGCCACCGGCGAATGGATCGGCTGCTTCGGCCTCACCGAGCCGAACCACGGCTCCGACCCCGGCTCGATGATCACCCGTGCCCGCAAGGTGGACGGCGGCTACAGCCTCACCGGCAGCAAGATGTGGATCACCAACAGCCCGGTGGCCGACGTGTTCGTGGTGTGGGCCAAGGACGACGCCGGCAAGATCCGCGGCTTCGTGCTCGAAAAGGGCTGGAAGGGCCTGTCCGCCCCGGCCATCCACGGCAAGGTCGGCCTGCGCGCGTCGATCACCGGCGAGATCGTCATGGACGAGGTGTTCTGCCCCGAAGAGAACGCCTTCCCCGAGGTGCGCGGCCTCAAGGGCCCCTTCACCTGCCTCAACTCCGCCCGCTACGGCATCGCCTGGGGTGCCCTCGGCGCGGCGGAAGACTGCTGGCACCGCGCCCGCCAATACACGCTGGACCGCCAGCAGTTCGGCCGCCCGCTGGCCGCCAACCAGCTGATCCAGAAGAAGCTGGCCGACATGCAGACCGAGATCACCCTCGGCCTGCAGGGCTGCCTGCGCCTGGGCCGCATGAAGGACGAGCACATCGACGCGGTGGAGATCACTTCCATCATGAAGCGCAATTCCTGCGGCAAGGCACTCGACATCGCCCGCCTGGCCCGCGACATGATGGGCGGCAACGGCATCTCCGACGAGTTCGGCGTGGCCCGCCACCTGGTGAACCTGGAAGTGGTAAATACCTACGAGGGCACGCACGACATCCACGCGCTGATCCTCGGCCGCGCCATCACTGGCATCGCCGCCTTCGCCAACTGAGCGACGCGGCGCCCTTTCACCCCCGTCTCCACTTGGCCCGCGTCGGCTGATGGCAGGGTGCCAGCCCCGCACCCTGCCTCCTTTTTGGAGTTGTCATGTCCATCGACACCGCAAGCTGCTTCGACCAGATCGCCACGGCCCGCAAATCCGTCCGCGCCTTCCTGCCCACGCCAGTGGAGCGGGAGACCATCGAGGCCATCCTCAAGGTCGCGGCCCGCGCGCCATCCGGCAACAACATCCAGCCGTGGCGCCTCCACGTCGTCACCGGCGGCCTGCGCCAGCAGCTGGTGGATGAAGTGTGTGCCGCCTTCGACGCCGCCGACCCCAGCCACCAGGCCGAGTACCACTACTACCCGACCCAGTTCTCCGAGCCCCACCAGAGCCGCCGCCGCAAGCTCGGCGGCGACCTGTACCGCCTGCTGGACATTCCCCGCGGAGACAAGGCCCGCATGCACGCCCAGACGCGCCGCAACTTCACGTTCTTCGACGCGCCGGTCGGACTGATCCTGACCATCGACCGCCGCCTCGCCCAGGGCAGCTGGATCGACTGCGGCATGCTGCTGCAGAACATCCTGCTCGCCGCCACCGCCCGCGGGCTGGCCACCTGCGCCCAGGCGGCGTGGATCGACTACCACCGCATCATCGCCCGCCTGCTCGAGTTCGATGACAACGAGCAGCTCGTCTGCGGCATCGCGCTGGGCTACGCCGATCCCGACGCGCCGGAGAACGGGCTGGAAAGCGAACGGGCGCCGCTGGAGGAGTTCGTGCGCTTCCACAGCTGATACCGCGTAGCCGACCCCGGCAGAATCTCTCCCTCCCCCGTCGTCGTTGAAGGTCGACGGAACCTCGGCCGGTGAGCCCTCGACAGCTCACCGGCCTTTTTTTCACTCCGCATCCGGCTGGGCCGCCGGCGCGCCGCGCCGGAAGGCCTCCAGCGCCATGCACTGGTTGAAAATGCCCATCACCGTCGGCACGTGGTCCAGCTGGCACGCGAAGCGCTGCGCATTGAAGACCTGGGGCACCAGGCAGCAGTCGGCCATGGTCGGCGCATCGCCGTGGCAGAAAGCACCGGTCCGCGGATCGGCCAGCAGGCTTTCCACCGTGGCCAGCCCCTTCTCTACCCAGTGGCGGTACCAGGCGTTCCGGGCCGTCTCATCCACATCGAGGGCATCCCGGAGATAGCCGAGCACACGAAGATTGTTGAGCGGGTGGATCTCGCAGGCGATGGTCTGCGCGATGGCGCGGATGCGCGCGCGGTCGGCCGCGCTGCCCGGCAACAACGGCGGTTCCGGATGAAGCTCATCCAGATACTCGATGATCGCCAGGGATTGCGTCAGCACATGGCTGTCCTCGACCAGCGCGGGCACCAGCCCCGCCGGATTCACCGCCAGGTAGCCCTCACTGCGCTGCGCGCCCTTGGCCAGATGCACCGGCACCATGTCGTAATCCAGCCTTTTGAGATTGAGGGCGATCCGCACCCGGTAGGACGCGGAGCTACGGAAATAGCTGTAGAGCTGTCGCATGCCCCCCTCCTCCTCAGGCCGCGGCCGGCAGCACCCGCCCCATGACCTCTCCAAAGCCGATCCGCGCAGCGCCCGACTTATCGCACCAGGCGCGCATCAACACCGCGTCGCCGTCTTCGAGGAAGGTCCGCGCTTCGCCATTGGGCAGCACGAGCGCCTGCTGGCCGCCGACGGTCAGCTCAAGCAGCGAGCCCGCCTCCTCGGGAGCCGGCCCGGACTGGGTTCCGCTGCCCAGCAGGTCGCCTGGCCGCAGGTTGCAGCCATTGACCGTGTGGTGGGCAACCATCTGTGCAATCGTCCAGTAGGCATGCCTGAAGCTGGTTCGCGACAAGGCTGCGGGCGGCTCGCCCACCTCGCGCATACGGGCTGTCTCGATCAGCACCTGGAGCTGGATGTCGAAGGCCCCGCTCGCGCGGTTAGTCGGCGACGCCAGGTAGGGCAACGGCTGAGGATCGTCGTCCGGCCGTTGCCAAGGCACGCGGTACGGCGCCAGCGCTTCAAGGGTGACGATCCACGGCGAGATCGTCGTCGCGAAACTCTTCGACAGAAACGGGCCCAGCGGCTGGTATTCCCAAGCCTGCAGGTCGCGCGCCGACCAGTCGTTGAGCAAGCACAGGCCGAATACGTGCCCGTCGGCCTCGTCGATGGGGATGGGCTTCCCGATCTCGTTGCCGCAGCCGACGAAGACCCCCAGCTCCAGCTCGTAGTCCAGACGTTGGCTCGGCCCGAAGATCGGGCTGGTCGCCCCTGCCGGCAGCGTCTGGCCACGAGGGCGGGCAAAAGCCTGCCCGGACACGCCGATGGACGAGCTGCGTCCGTGGTAGCCGATAGGCACCCACTTGTAATTGGGCAAGAGCGGGTTGTCGGGGCGGAACAGCCGGCCGACGCGGGTCGCGTGGTGGATCGACGTGTAGAAATCGGTGTAGTCGCCGATGCTCGCCGGTAGGTCGTATTCGGCCTCGGACTGCGCCATCAGGCAGTCACGGAGCGCCGGTTCAGCCTCCGAGCCGGCGCGTAGAAGGCGGGACAGCGCCAGGCGCAGCGCGGACCACTTGGCCGCATCCAGGGCCATCAAGGGGTTGAGGCTGGCACCGGTACAGGCCTTGGCCACGTCCGCCGCCTCACCGGCGAAGACACCGCGGGCTTCAGTCGCGGCCAGATCGAGAATGCCGTCGCCGATGGCAACGCCAATGCGCCATGCCTCGGCCGACCCGGCCCGCCGATACATCGCAAAAGGCAGGTTCTGGATGGGGAAGTTGCCACCGGCAGCATTGGCCGACGTCACCCAGCTCTGCAGCGCCGGGTCATGGGTTTCGTTCAGCAGGCTCATCGTCTGGATTCCCGGTGGCGATCAACAACGGATTCCGCGTCACGAGCGACGCGACTGCATGCCCGTGACACATGGCAGGATGCGCCGAATTCAGGGCTCGGTCGCGCTGGCCCCGCTGCCGGCGTGCAGCCACGCCGCATGACGGGGCGCCCGCTTCGTGACTGCCCACTCGTCCAGCATGGCTTGCTTCACATCGTCCAGCTTCTGGAGCATCTCGGGCGTCGCGGTATTGGCTGCCAGCTCCAGGCGATGGCCGTTGGGGTCGAAGAAGTAGATCGACTTGAAAAGGGTGTGGTCGATGGGGCCCAGCACATCGATCCCCTCGGACTCCAGTCTGGCCTTGGCGGCCAGCAGAGTGGCCACCGAATCCACCTCCAGGGCCAGATGCTGGACCCAGGCCGGGGTGTTGGGGTCGCGCCCCATCGGCGGCTGTGTCGGCAGTTCAAAAAAGGCCAGGACGTTGCCCTGCCCCGCGTCCAGGAAGACGTGCATGTAGGGATCGGGCTGCTTGGTGGACGGCACTTCGTTCTCGGCGATGGCCAGCACGAACTTCATGCCCAGGTGCTTTCCGTACCACTCCACCGTCTGCTTGGCGTCGATGCAGCGGTAAGCCGCATGGTGAATCCGCTTGATCAGCATTTCATCTACTCCGCAGTCAGTGCGCCACGCCGAAGCTGGTCGCGCTCCAGGGATTCGAACAAGGCCTTGAAGTTGCCCTCGCCGAAACCTTCGTCGTGCTTGCGCTGGATGAACTCGAAGAACACCGGCCCCAGCAGGGTCTCGGAAAAGATCTGCAGCAGCAGGCGCCGCTCACCGCCGGCGGTGGAGCCATCGAGCAGGATGCCGCGCGCCTGGAGTTCCGGCACGGGCTCGCCGTGGCCGGGAAGCCGCTCCTCCAGCATCGCGTAATAGATGTCGTTGGGTGCGCTCATCAGCGGAATGCCGGCCAGCTGCAGCGCATCGACGCTGGCGATGAGATCATCGGTGAGGAGTGCCACGTGCTGGATGCCCTCGCCGTTGAACTTCATCAGGAACTCCTCGATCTGCCCGGCGCCCTTGCCCGCTTCCTCGTTGAGGGGAATGCGGATCAGGCCATCCGGCGCCGTCATGGCGCGGGACGTGAGGCCGGTATATTCCCCCTTGATGTCGAAGTAGCGGATCTCGCGGAAGTTGAAGATCCTTTCGTAGAACGCGGCCCAGAACGTCATGCGGCCCCGATAGACGTTATGGGTCAGGTGATCGATGTGCGTGAAGCCGTGACCCTCCGGATGGCGCTCGACGCCGGGGAGGAACTCGAAATCGATGTCGTAAATGGACTTGCCGTCATCGAAGCGGTCGATCAGGTAGAGCGGTGCGCCGCCGATGCCCTTGATGGCCGGCAGGCGCAGCTCCATCGGCCCGGTGGGAATATCGATCGGCTGGGCACCGAGCTCCAGCGCCCGCCGGTAGGCCCGGTGGGAATCCCGCACGCGGAAAGCCAGCCCGCAGGCCGACGGTCCATGCTCGGCGGCGAAGTAGCTGGCGATGCTGCCGGGCTCGCGATTGACGACGAAATTGATGTCGCCCTGGCGATACAGCACCACGTCCTTGGAGCGATGCTGCGCGACGAGGGTGAAGCCCATCTTTTCGAACAGGGGCTCCAGCACCTGGGGCGTGGGCGAGGCGAACTCCACGAACTCGAAGCCCATCAGGCCCATCGGGTTGTCGAACAGATCCGGCATGAGCGCCTCCTCCCCGGTTTTGGGCAAGCGGAACATGATCACGCTGGCCTGCCCTTCAGGCTCTAGACAGCAGCCCTCGGCAGAAGCTCCCCGATTTTCTCAATGCCCCTGGCGGGCACCCAACAAGGGAATGAAGCTCAGCACCTGGGCGACGAGCAGCAGCCCGAAGGCGAGCTGCATCGCCAGCGCCGCCTCGAAGCCACCGGCACGCAGACTGTCGAACAGGCCGCCCAGCCCCCATTGCACCGCGAAGGCGCCGGCGAAGGCCAGCAGGTTGATGCTCGCCGTCGCCCGACCGGACAGTTGCAGCGGGAACAGGCCTGCCACCACGCCGTACATCTGCGCGCTGGTCGCCGCCACGACGCCAAGCGTTGCCCACAGGACCAGCGTCGGCCCGATGCGCACGATGATCAGCGCTTCCACCACCATGGTCAGGAACAGCCCGACCTGCATCAAGCGCAGCGGCGTCACACCCCGGCGTGCCAGCCAGGCCATCAACGCGCCGATGGAGAGCTGCCCGACCAGCATGCCGATGTTGAGCCAGAACAGGTGGTCCGCCGCGTAGGCGCGCGTGTAGCCGTTGGCGTGCATCAGGTAGGGCACCGCCCACAGGCCCTGCAGCGCCATGAAGCCGCCGGTGAAGAAGGCCGACTGCCCGGCGTAGCGCCAGAAGGCCGGCGTCTTCAGCACGCGGATCACCCCTTTCAGGGCCAGCTGCAGGCCACCGCTCGCATGGGACGGCTGTTCCGGCACGCGGAAGAAGATCACCGTCGCCCCCACGGCAGCCAGCACTGCCACCGCCCAGAAGGCGCCACGCCAGCCGATGTAGGGCAACACCGCATGCAGCGGCACCGACACCGTCACCGCGCCGAGGGCCCCGCTCGACATGATGAAGCCTGTCATCGAGGCCAGCCGCTCCCGTGGAAACCACTGCGTGAAGGCTTTCAGCCCGCCCATCAGGCAGGCCGACACGCCGAGGCCGATCAAGCCGCGCCCGCTGGCCAGCGTCGGGAGATCCTGCCCCGTGGCGAACACCGCCGCCCCCAGCGCAGTGAGCAGCAGCAGGCCCGCCTCGACGCGGCGCGGACCGTAGCGGTCGAGGGCGATGCCGACCGGAATCTGGGCAAGCCCGAAGGCCAGGAAGTAGGTGCTGGTCAGCAGGCCCAGGTGCGCCGCGCTGAGGCCCAGCTCCCGCGTCAGGTCCGGCGAGATCACCGCGTTGACAGTGCGCATCATGTACGACAGGAAGTAGCCCAGCGCGAAGGGCAGGAAAACCCGTCCGACGAGGAAGGCCCGCGACGGCGCCGGCATGGCGCACGCGGCTTCGGCCGTCATGGTCCCGCTCCGGTCCAGGCGACACGCGGGCCGGCACCGCGCCACCGTTGTGCATTCCACACGTCCATGCTCAGGCCCGCCCGAGGTCAGTCTTCACCTTGTTCGCCAGCGCCACCAGGCGCGGGCCGATGTCCGCCTCCAGCCGCTCTCGCGGCAGCAGGAAAGCCGGGCCACCGCAGTTGAAGGCCATCGCCCGCTCCCCTTCCACGCCAAGCAGCGGCACGCCCACCGCGTGCACGTCCTTCTGCCATTCGCCGGCCGACACGCAGAAACCCCGCTCCTCGTACGAGCGGAAGGCCTCCTCGATGCCGGCCTTGATGCGCGGCCAGTTCTCCTCGTCCTTCTGACGGATGTGGTCCATCAGGTAATCCCGCTCGGACTGGGGCAGGCCACACAGCAGCGCGCGCCCCATCGCGGTGGTCGCCAGCGGGATGCGCGAGCCCACGTCGAGGCGCAGCGTGACATTGGCAGTGCTGCGGCAGGTCTCGATGTACACCATGTTGAGGCGGTCCCGCGCGCCGATGGATACCGAGGCCTGGGAATACTCGGCCAGTTCCTCCATTGCCGGCCGGGCGATCTGGCGCACATCCATGTTGGACAGCAGCGCATAGCCCAGAGCCAGCACACCGGAGGCCAGCTGGTAGGTGCCGCGCCGCTCGGAATAGGCCAGGTAGCCGAGCTTGGTCAGCGTGTGGGTCAGGCGCGACACGGTGGCCTTCGGAATCCCCGCCCGCCGGGCCAGTTCCGCGTTGGTCAGGTAGGGCTCGCCGGGCCGGAAGCAACGCAGCAACTCCAGCCCCCGCGCCAGCGCATTGACGAACTGGCGGTCCTTACTCTCTTCGTCATCGTCGAACTTCTGGGTGTCGTCCATCGCCTTTTGCCGGCTTACAAGAATGAAGCCGAGGTTCGCACAGCGGAACAATCCCGTCAATTTTTCGGAACGCGGATCCGCACAGCAGAACAAATCCCGTTTACAGCCCCCCAGAAACTCGCTAAGGTTTGCTCGTGTTCCATTTTTAAATACACAGTTCCGCACAGCGGAACAAACAAAATCGGGGATAGGCATGAACGAAGTTGTCGTCGAACGCCCGGCGCCCCATGTGGCCGTGATCCGCATGAACCGCCCGGAAGCCCGCAACGCCCTCAACCAGGCCGTGCGCAGCGGCCTGGCCGAACACTTCACCGCCCTCGGCGCCGATCCGGACATCCGCGCCATCGTCCTCACCGGCGGCGACACGGTCTTTGCTGCCGGCGCCGACCTGCGCGACCTGGCCGACCGGGGCGCCATCGAGATCCTGCTGCGCAACAACCACCTGCTGTGGCAGGCGATTGCCGACTGTCCGAAGCCGGTGATCGCCGCGGTCAATGGCCTGGCCTGGGGTGGCGGCTGCGAGCTGGCCATGCACGCCGACCTGATCGTTGCCGGCGAAAGCGCGTCCTTCTGCCAGCCAGAAGTGAAGGTCGGCGTGATGCCCGGCGCTGGCGGCACCCAGCGCCTGACCCGCGCGGTGGGCAAGTTCAAGGCCATGAAGATGGTGCTCACCGGCCTGCCGGTGTCCGCCCGCGAGGCCGACGCGATGGGCCTGGTCAGCGAGGTGGTTGCGGATGCCGACGTTCAGACCCGTGCGCTGGAACTGGCCGTACTGATCGCCCGCCGCCCGCCGCTGGCCGTCACGCAAATCAAGGAAGTGCTGCTGGCCGGCGCCGACGCCGCCCTCGACACCGGCCTGATGCTCGAACGCAAGGCCTTCCAGCTGCTCTTCGCCAGCCGCGACCAGAAGGAAGGCATGCACGCCTTCCTCGACAAGCGCGAACCGGAATTCACGGGGGAATGAACGCATGAACACCACCACCGAAACCCTCGTGATGGGCATCGTCGGCACCGGCCTGATGGGCCGCGGCATCGCGCAGATCGCCGCCCAGGCCGGCATCGTCGTGCGCCTCTTCGACAACCGCGCCGGCGCTGCCCTTGAAGCCCGCGAGGCCATCGCCGCGACCCTCGGCAAGCTGGCCGACAAGGGCAAGCTCGACGCCGCTGCGCTGGATGCCGCCCTCGGTCGCCTGCACGTGGCCGACGCCCTTAACGGGCTGGCCGACTGCCGGGTCGTCGTCGAAGCCATCGTCGAGAACCTCGACGCCAAGCGCGCGCTGTTTCGCGAGCTCGAAGACGTCGTCGGCGACGACTGCCTGCTCGCCACCAACACCTCGTCCCTGTCGGTAACGGCCATCGCCAGCGCCTGCCGGCTGCCCGGCCGGGTCGGCGGCTTCCATTTCTTCAGCCCCGTGCCACTTATGAAAGTCGTCGAGGTGATCGATTCGGAACTCGGCGAGACCTGGGTCGGCGACACGCTCACAGCCCTCGCCCAGCGCGTCGGCCACCGCCCGATCCGCACCCGCGACACGCCGGGCTTCGTCGTCAACCACGCCGGCCGCGCCTACGGCACCGAGGCCTTGCGCATCCTCGGTGAAGGCATCGCCGAACCGGCCGCCATCGACCGCATCCTGCGCGCCGCCGGCTTCCGCATGGGACCTTTCGAGCTGTTCGACATGATCGGGCTGGACGTCTCCCAGCCGGTAATGGAATCGATCTACGACCAGTATTTCCAGGAGCCGCGCTACCGCCCGTCGCCAATCACCCGCCAGCGCCTCGCCGCCGGCCTGCTCGGGCGCAAGAGCGGTCGCGGCTTTTACGTCTACGAGGACGGCAAGGCCGTCGTCCCGCCCCTCCCCGCCGCACCGACTGCCGGCGCCACGCCGATCTGGGTCAGCGCCCGCAACCCGCTGCTGCGCGAACAGGTCGTGGCGCTGCTGCGCGCGGGCGGCGGCGTCATCGATGCGGGCGAGCGGCCCTCCGCTGGTTCGGCGTGCATCGTGCTGCCGGTGGGCGGCGATGCGACGACAGCAGTGCTCGACGAGCAGCTCGATCCCCGCCGCAGCGTCGCCCTCGATCCGATCCTGATCGACCGCCAGCTCACACTGATGACCACGCCAGTCACGGAACGGGCCAGCCGCGACGCGGTGTGGGGCGCCCTCGGCGGCGCCGGCCTGCCGCTGACGGTGATCCACGACAGCGCCGGCTTCGTCGCCCAGCGGGTGCTGGCGATGATCGTCAACATCGGCTGCGACATCGCCCAGCAGCGCATCGCCGCACCGGCCGACATCGACGACGCGGTGACCCTCGGCCTCGGCTACCCCAAAGGCCCGCTGGCCCTCGGCGACAGCCTCGGCGCCGGCACCGTACTGCGCATCCTCAACGGCCTGCACGACTTCTACCAGGACCCCCGCTATCGCCCCAGCCCGTGGCTGCTCCGCCGCGCCCGCCTCGGCGTGTCCCTGCTGACGCCCGAAGCCTGAAACCGCCAATTCCCTATTGAGGACGACACCCATGCTCGACGCCTATATCTACGCCGGCCTGCGCTCCCCGATCACCCGCCACGCCGGCAAGCTCGCTACCGTGCGCCCCGACGACCTCGCCGCCGTGGTGATCCGCGAACTGCTGGCCCGCAGCAGCTTCAAGCCGGAAGACATCGAGGACGTGGTCCTCGGCTGCACCTGCCAGTCCGGCGAAGACAGCCGCAACGTGGGGCGCCACACCGCCCTGCTCGCCGGCCTACCCGCCAGCGTGCCCGGCCAGGCGGTCAACCGCCTGTGCGGCAGCGGCCTCGCCGCGGTGCTCGATACCGCCCGCGCCATCACCTGCGGCGAGGGCCAGCTCTACGTGGCCGGCGGCGTGGAGAGCATGACCCGCGCGCCTTTCGTCGTCGCCAAGTCGGAGTCCGCCTTCGGCCGCGACTTCAAGGTCTTCGACACCACCATCGGCGCCCGCTTCCCCAACCCGAAACTGATCGAAGCCTACGGCAACGACTCCATGCCGGAAACGGCGGACAACCTGGCCGCGGAGTTCGGCATCGGCCGCGAGGACTCCGACCGCTTCGCCGCCGCCTCCCAGGCCCGCTACGCCGCCGCCAAGGCGGACGGCTTCTACGAAGGT
The DNA here is from genome assembly GCF_002028455.1 of Zoogloea sp. LCSB751. GTDB lineage: Bacteria > Pseudomonadota > Gammaproteobacteria > Burkholderiales > Rhodocyclaceae > Zoogloea. The sequence goes on from NZ_MWUM01000018.1 coordinate 18,890, forward strand.
GAGATCCTGCCGATCGCGGTGCCGACCGGCCGCAAGTTGCCACCGGCGATGGTCTTCGAGGACGAGCATCCGCGTCCCGAGAGCACCTACGACAGCCTGTCCGGCCTCAACCCCCTGTTCGCCGGTGGCGTGGTGACGGCCGGCAACGCCTCCGGCATCAACGATGGCGCCGCGGCGCTGCTGATCGGCAACGCGGCCATCGGCGACAAGGCCGGCACCCGCCCGCTGGCGCGCATCCTGGCCGGCGCGGTCAGCGGCGTCGAGCCGCGCATCATGGGCATCGGCCCGGCCCAGGCGATCCCGAAGGCGCTGGAGCGCGCCGGCCTGCGCCTTGCCGACGTGGATCTCATCGAGATCAACGAGGCCTTCGCCACCCAGGTGCTGGCTTGCCTCAAGCTGCTCGGTCTATCCGCCATTGATCCACGGGTCAATCCCAACGGCGGCGCCATCGCCATCGGACATCCCCTCGGCGCCTCCGGTGCGCGCCTCGCCTACAGCGCCGCGCGGGAACTGCACCGGCGCGGCGGGCGCTATGCGGTGGTCAGCCTGTGCATCGGCGTCGGGCAAGGCATCGCGGTGGTGCTGGAACGGGTTTGAGGCAGCCCCTTGGCGCCGATCGGGCCGACGCTCCCGATGCTCGTTTTCCAGCAGTCACGGAACAGGCTGTTCATCACGCAGCAGAACCAGCACGCCTTTGCCTCGCCAACCGGCACGTGAAAGTCCGCCGGGCCCAAACCACAGCCGGCCTGGCCGGCTTCCATTCAAAAGGCATTTAAATTGCTTGATAAGCTATTCAGTTCAATTCCATGCGGGCCGACGATGGTCCCTTCGAATCATGCGCCTTCCCTTTCGATGTCGCCCCCTGGCGCTATCCATACTCGCCGCGCTCGGCACCCTGGACCCTGCCCCGGTACGCGCCCAAGTCGCGAAGAAGGGCAAACCGACGACGGAGCTGGAAGCCGTAGTGGTCTCGCCCACCGACGGGCAGAACGAACGACGCACGTCGACCGCATCGAAGATCGTCGTCGGGCAGGACGAGCTGGTCCGCTACGGGGACGCCAGCGTCGCCGACGTACTCAAGCGCGTGCCGGGTGTCACCGTGGAAGGGGTGCCAGGGCGCGGCGGTGAGATCCGCATGCGCGGGCTGGGCAACGGCTACACGCAGATCCTCCTCAACGGCGAACCCACGGCCCAGGGCTTTTCCCTCGATGGCCTGGCGCCCAGTCTCATCGAGCGCGTCGAGATCTCCCGCACGGCCACCGCCGATCGCAGCAACCAGGCCGTGGCGGGCACGATCAACATCGTCCTCAAACAGGTGGCGCGCACTGGACAGCGCGACCTGAAAGCCGCCGTGGCCAGCGAACGGGGGCAGCCCTCCACCAACCTCGATGTGCAGCTCTCCGATCGCGACGGCACCCTGAGCTACAGCCTGGCTGGCAGCCTGCGCAGCCAGAAGTCGGCCGTGCCCTCCTCCATCCTGCTGCAGGGCCACAACGCGCAGGGACAGGCCTCATCCGGCCTGCTCACCCACCGCGAGGACCAATTCGAACAGTACACCGCCAGCCTCACCCCCCGCGTGAGCTGGAACCTGAGCGACCGGGACGCCCTCGTCGCCGACGGCCTGCTGTCCTACCAGCGCGGCCGCGCCGCACTGTACGACGAACGCACGGTGCTGTTCGGCACGCCGCCCTTGTACGGCAACAACGACTTCAGCCAGTCCATCGAAGGTGAAACCCTGCGCGGCCGGTTGAGCTGGAATCACAGCTTCGAGACCGCAGGCAGCTTCGAGCTGAAGCTGGGACTCAACCGGGCCCACCGCCAACTGAACAACCGGCGCATATCGCTGCTGCCGGGCGACAGCTTCGGCCTCGACGAGCTGGCCCTGGAGCGCCTGGTCAGCTCGGCCGCGTCGGACACCGGAGCCACGCTGTTCGGCAAGCTGCGGGTCCCGTACCGGGAGGGCCACAACCTCGCCGTCGGGGTGGACGGCGAACAGTCCCGGCGCAGCGAAGACCGCATCCAGCGCGACGTGATCTATTCCGTCGAACCTCCGGAGGACCTGGACCAGGCCTACTCCGCCACCGTGCGCCGGCTGGCCCTGTTCATCCAGGACGAATGGGACGTGACACCCCGCTGGTCGGTTTATACCGGCCTGCGCCGGGAGACGCTGGACACCCGCAGCCGGGGCAACACCTTCGACCCGGTGCATAACACGTCCAGCATCCTCAGCCCGATCCTGCAGACGGTCTGGAAGCTGCCGGACACCAAGGGCGATCAGATCCGCCTCGGCGTGTCGCGTACCTACCGGGCGCCCACCACCCGGGAGCTCCTGGCCCGTCCCGTGCGCCAGTACGACAACAGCCCCACCTCGCCGGACACCCAGGGCAACCCGGATCTGCGCCCCGAACGCGCGTGGGGTGTGGACCTGGCCTTCGAACGCCACCTGGCAGGCGGCGGCCTCCTCAGCGCCAACCTGTTCGCCCGGCACGTCGAGGACGTGATCCAGCAGGAGCTGTTCCACGCCACCGATACCGGCCGTTGGACGGCCCGCCCCTTCAACAACGGCAACGCCCGCGTACGGGGCATCGAGCTGGAAGCCAAGGGCAGCCTGGCCAGCTTGCTGGACAAGGGCCCGCCTGTAGAGGTCCGGGCCAACCTGGTCCGCAACTGGTCGGAGGTGGATACGGTGCCCGGCCCCCACAACCGCCTGGCCCAGCAGACGCCGCTCAGCGCCAATCTCGGTGCCGACTGGCGGCCGGCGGGCCGCCCCTTCACGCTGGGCGCCAACCTGAGCCTCGTCCGCGGCGGCTGGGCACGCCTGTCCGAAACCGAGCGCGTCCACACTTCGGTCAAGCGCAACCTGGATGCCTACGTCCTGTGGAAAGTGGACGCCAAGACCCAGCTCCGCCTGTCGGCGGCCAACCTGCTGCACCAGGATCAGCTCGCCTACCGGAGCTATCAGGATGCCGACGGCGGCCTGGAACAGTACACGACGGTCCGTAATTTCCCGATCTATCGGCTCTCCCTGGAACTGAAGCTGTAGACGGCTGGCGCAGGTCCACTGCGATGGCTCTTCATTTTTCCACCTTGCCGTGCATGCCCCTGACGGTCTGCTGCATCAACGCACAGAGGGATTGTGCTCGGGTTCAAGGAGACGGAACGCCCCCACTGGCACACGGCCATGCCTGAGCCAATCGACCGCGATTTGCCACAAGGTATTGCGGAAGCGCTCATGAAAGAAGGCGAAATGCCCGATTGCGTCCGCCCCCACTGATGCCGGAGTCAGCTCTATACGGATCCGACGGGCACAGCGGTAATACTGAAGAAGTCTTTCCAGGGCGGCAGGCGTTCCAAATGGGTCGTCGCTCAGGCCGATGGCGAGCATCTCGCCCTGTACGAACCTGAAATGCGCAAGGGGATCCACACCGTGTCGGCCGTGGCGTCGATACGCTCGTGCCAGGGTCGCCGGGCGGAAAGCCCACTCGTAGGCCGCAGCCGCAGGCAGGTCTTCATGCCAACCCAGCCGTTTGGCCGGAAAGTAGCCGAATATGGCGGTCAGCAGCGGCATCAGGAGGTGCCAGCGCAGCCACATCTTCAGGCGGCCTGTCGCCGCATAGTCGGGCCAGTAGGCATACTGGGAGCCGACGCTCAACGTTCGGACCACGTGACGGCCGTGCGGGGCCAGCCCGACCATCAACCCTCCGATGCTGTGTGCAACAACATGTGTGGGAATATCCCCATACGTGTTCTTCGCCCAGCACAGCGCCGCATCGCAGTCGTAGCGCCCCCAGTCGAGCTTGGCAATGTGCCGCTGGCTGCGCAGGCTACCCTGGCGGGACGCGCCGATACCCCGGTAGTCGTAAGTAAGGACTGCCATACCCTGCTCCGCAAGGTAACGGGCAAAGCGGTGGTAGTAGTCCGCCTTCACCGCAGTCGCCGGATTAACGACCACCACGGCCTCCGGACGCCCGTCGCGGGCCGGCCAGTGATGGGCTGAGAGCTCCCGGCCGTCCACCGCAACGAGCGTCGTCGGAATTCCTGCCGCGGGAGAAAGATGAGCATCCATCCTGTACGCTCCAGTTCAAGTACGCGGTGCCATGAGGGCATTCATGTCGCGACCGCTGATGGCCTCCGCGGCGTAGCCAAAAGTCCCCGCATCCCGTAACTCCCAACCCGCGCGCAGCAGCGCACCATAGGCGGCCCGGGCGAGGGATCCTCCGACGCTGATGCGCCTCACCCCAAGCGCAGCGAGGGACTGAAGATCCAGCTGCACGCCCTGGAAGCCCATGATCACATTCACCGGACGATCGACTTCGCGCACCAACGTCGCGATGTCCTCCACCCGCATCAGCCCTGGCGCAAAGAGCACATCGGCCCCAGCCTCCTGATAGGCCTGCAAGCGGACTATCGTTTCCGCGAGATCGTGCCGGCCATGCATGTAAGTCTCGGCACGCGCCGTCAAGACGAACTTGAAGGGCAGATCCCGTGCCGCTTCGGCAGCGGCCCGGATACGCTCTGCTGCCTCGGCGACCGGATACAACGGGGAGTCATGGCGCCCGGTCGCGTCCTCGATGGAACCGCCCACGACACCACATGCAACGGCAGCACGGATGGCTTCGGCAACCGCATCCGGCGTATCGCCAAAGCCGTTCTCGAGATCGGCCGACACGGGCAGATCGATGGCGTCGACCAGGGAACGCAGTTCGGACATCATGGTTGTGAACTCCAATGACCGGTCCGGTCGTCCGTGACGGAACGCAAATCCGGCTCCGGAGCTGGCCAGCGCGGGAAAGCCGAGGCCGGCGAGTAGTCGCGCGGAACCTGCATCCCACGGATTGGGCATGATGAAACATGGCCCTCGGTGGAGGGCCTCGAAAGCGGCAGCCTTGTCCTGCTGGGTCGTCATGGCGATTCTCGTCTTGAAAGCATCGAAGGAATGCAGTGAACGCATTACACTGCGCGCACGTGTCGCACTCAAACGGTGATTTCGAATGACTCGCATGCATGCAGCGAATACGACCGAAGGCCGTTCGGAGCGGCTGTGCCTGCCATCGCTGGATTTGCTGAAGAGCTTCGTCGCAGTCGGGCGACGGTTGAGCATCACCCTGGCTGCCGAAGACTTGTATCTCACCCAGTCTGCGGTCAGCCGTCAGATCCAGGCACTGGAAGATGCGGTCGGCTGCAAGCTGCTGGTACGCGGCCATCGTGCGCTCCGTTTTACGGTGGAAGGCGAAACGCTGTTCCGCGAGGCAGAGCGCGCTCTTGAGCGGCTTCAGGATGCCGTGGCCAGCTTGCGCCCGATCAACCGTCCGGTCACCGTGAATGCGAGCATAGGCGTCACCGCCCTGTGGTTATTGCCGCGCCTCGCACGCCTCCAGCAGGCACATCCGGACATCGAGGTGCGTGTTACTGCCATGAACCGGATCGTGGATCTCGACCGGGAAACAGTCGATCTAGGCATCCGTTACTGTCGGGCCGAGCACGCACCGGCAGGAGCCCTCCGCCTGTTCGGCGAACACATCGCCGTCGTTGCCCATCCTTCGCTCGGCCTGTCCCGCATCAGCACCCCAAACGACCTCGAGGACCGGATCCTGCTGGAATACGATGATCCGCTGCGCCCGTGGCTGCAGTGGGGCCCCTGGCTCGAGCGGCACGGCTGGCAGAATCTCCGGCCACGGGGAATCCTGCGCTTCAACCAATACGACCAGGCCATTCTGGCAGCGCTCGGCGGACAGGGCATCGCCTTGGGGCGCCTGCCCTTGCTCGAGCAACAGGTGAGAGAAGGCCTGCTGCTCGTCGTTCCTGCAGGTGCAGGAACGATCACCACCGACTACGCGTATTGGTTGATGCACGGCGACGCCCGTCCACGCTCCGCTGTCGTTACGGTGGCGGACTGGATTCGCAGCGAGTCGGCTTGTAAAGCCGACCTGTCAGCATCTGCGGCCGAATCGGGTGCAGGCCCGCGGTAACGGCGGCAGCCACTCGTTCGACCATGGGATGAACGCCATGACGCCCCGCACGTGCCAGCCGACGCAGGCTCAGCGCCCGTAGCGGACCGTCAGCGTCGCCGTCCCGATCGTATTGGCGTGGATCATGAAGCCGGCCAGGGCTGATGTTGCGTTCTCCGGCAGATCGATATGCGGGATCTTCAGCGCATGGGCGGTGAACACGTACCGGTGCGGCTTGTCGCCGGGCGGAGGACACGCGCCGCCATATCCCGGAACGCCAAAATCGGTTCGAACCTCGACAGCCTGGGCGGGAAGCAGCCGGGCGGTCGGGCTCCCCGCCCCCCTGGGCAGGCCTTTGGCATCGGTCGGGATGTTGATGACAAGCCAGTGCCACCAGCCGGAGCCCGTCGGGGCGTCGGGATCGTAAAGCGTCACGGCGATGCTCTTCGTTCCTGGCGGCACGCCCTCCCAGGCAAGGGCCGGCGATACATTCCGACCGGCGCAACCGAAGCCATTGAAGGTCTGCTCGGCAGGCAACCAGCCGTCGGCCTCGAGCGTCGGGCTTGTAAGCCGGAATTCATCGGCGCTCGCCAACGCCGGCAACAGCATGAACATCGCGGATCCAATAACGTGTTTCATGGACATTTCGTGACTCCTCACTTGATCGACAAGGGGATTCTCCATGCCTGCCAGTCCGCGCTGTTAGCCCTATCCTGCCATGAATTATGCGTTCCCCGTCATGCCGATCGAAGATAGGAAGGCAGGAAGCCGTAGCGGGATTTGAAGACTGCCGAGAAACGGCTGTGCGAGTCGTAACCACAGCGCTGGGCCACCTCGCCGACCGGGAGCTGCGTGGTCTGCAGCAGGAGCATCGCCATCTCCAGGCGGATCTCGCGGATCAAGGCGCCGACCGTCAGATCGTGCTCGGCCAGACGCCGATGCAGCGTGCTCGCGCTGGTGTGACAGGCCCGCGCCATCGTCTCGGCCGTCCACGCCGCATGCGGTCGACTGGCGATGAGGCGTCTCACCCGATCGGGCCAGCTCAAGGCCTCACGGGGCGACAGGACACACCCTTGCTCGGCGAGCACCAGCAGCAGCTCCATGACCCGGTGCTGCCGCAATCGATCCGAGACACCCGGCGCTTCGATGGAATGGGCGGCCCGGAGGATGAGGTCCACGAATCCTTCGTCGGGTGACGTCACAAAACAGCCGTCGGTTCGCCGCGCCTCGAACCCACTCCCGTGGGTACGCTGGAAACCCTCGATCGCCGAATCGCCGAACTGCAGCACCAGGGCCTCATAGCGACCATCCGGCGCGGGATCGTTCACGACGTCCCACTGGGAGCCACGGGCAAGAACCACAGACGTCCCCGCCTTGAGGGCGACCGGTATTCCTCCGCCCTGCAGCGTCTTGACACCGCGCCGCACAAAGATGAGCACATCCTCACGGATCGAGAGCGTGGCAACACGATGCCGGACGCGGCTGGAAATGAAACAGGTAGCGGGAAAGGCGCGATCTTCCATGGATCAGTCGAATGCAGACGATGCAGCTCGGTTGTGTCAGCCGATGCTGCACATCAATGGAAGCCCACGCAATAGAAACCCGCAAGATCAGCCGGCATACCAGAGCACCGCAAAGAAATGGCAGGTTGTGCCGGCCATCACGAACAGATGCCAGATGAAGTGGCCGAAGCGCAGGCGAGCGTCGGTCAGATAGAAAGCCACACCGCCCGTATACGCCAGCCCCCCGGCGACCAGCCACGCCAGCCCGGTCTGGGAGACGCGCTCGATCAGCGGCACTGCGGCTATCACCACCAGCCACCCCATCACCAGATAGAGCCCGGTGGACAGGTAAGGGTTCGACAAGCGATCGAAGGCCTTCAGGACCAGACCGACGGCTGCCAGTCCCCACACCAGACCAAGCAGGGTCCACCCCCAGACTCCGTCGAGAACGCCCAACGCGAAGGGCGTGTAGCTGCCGGCAATGAACAGGTAGATCGCACCATGGTCCAGCTTGGCCAGACGGCGCTTCATCCTGTCGTGATGCTCCGGGATTGCGTGGTAGAGCATCGAACTGAAGTAGAGCATCACCATGGTGACCGCAAAAACGCAGGCCCCAAAGATGTTCGCCGCCCTTCCCTGCTGGGCGCTGGCGGCAATCAGATCCGGCGCCGCAGTCAGGGCCAGGATGAAGCCCAGCCCGTGGCTGATGCTGTTGGCGGCTTCCTCGGCGGCCGACTGGGGGCGATCACGCATTTTGTCTCTCCCTTCTCGATCAGTATGCGGCGGGTGTCCGTCACCCTCCGTGCGCTGCCATACAGACACGGGAACCTTGGGTGGCGATGATGGCTGTCGATCGCTCCAGGAAGACGAATTCCCGATGAAACATGTTCCCACCATCGAGATTCCCTTGCCTTGCAGCAATCTCGACCGCCTTGCCCACGCCCAGCTCGCCCATCTGACAGGTGGCATCTCGCCCGCAGCGCTGGTCATGGCCTTCGAAGACTGGCTCATGCACCTCTCGCACAATCCGGCAGAGCAGGCCAGGCTGATCCAAGGGCTTGCCGAAGCCTTCATGCCATGAGAATGTCGTCAGCTTCACTGTCAGGCAGCTGCTGGACGTGATGTCGCCGGCCAATTTTTTGTGGACCAACCCGGCGGTGCTGGAGCGTACCGCTCAAACCGGTGGCGCCAATCTGATCCAGGGGCTGCGTAATCTGATGGCCGATGTGCAGCACCAACAGTCGAAATCCGGGCCGCCGGGGGCACAGGCCTTCCGGGCAGGGCATGAGGTAGCCGTCACGCCGGGCCAGGTGATCTTCCGGAACAGCCTGATCGAACTCATCCAGTATGCCCCCTCCGTTCCACAGGTGCGACCCGAGCCGATCCTCATCGTTCCTTCCTGGATCATGAAGTACTACATCCTCGATCTCTCGCCGGACAACTCCTTGATCCGCTACCTGGTGGGCCAGGGATACACGGTGTTCTCGATTTCCTGGGCCAATCCCGGCCGCGAAGGTCGCGATCTGGGCATGGATGACTACCTGCGTCTGGGGGTGATGGAGGCGCTCGATGCAATCGCCGCCGTGGTGCCAGGGCAAGGGATCCATGCCACGGGCTATTGCCTGGGCGGCACCCTTCTGGCGATTGCCGCCGCGGCCATGGGGCGGGACGGCGACGCGCGCCTGGCCTCGGTGTCGATGCTGGCGGCACAGACCGACTTCACGGAGCCAGGAGAGATGGCTTTGTTCATCGACAGCAGCCAGGTCAGCTTCCTGGAAGACATCATGTGGGACCAGGGATACCTGGACACCACGCAGATGGCCAGCGCCTTCCAGTTGCTCAATTCCCGTGATCTCGTGTGGTCGCGACTGCTGAAGGACTACCTGATGGGCGATCGTCATCCGATGAGCGACCTCATGGCCTGGAATGCCGACGGCACCCGCCTGCCCTACTGCATGCACACCGAGTACCTGCGACGTCTGTTCCTCAACAACGATCTACAATGGATCACATGGCTCAATGCCCATTCAGGCCAGCACACGGCGCCGCCGTCAATGGGCAACACTACTGCCGGCCTGTCCCCCTTATGCGCAGCACCGGGCACATATGTGCGGCAAGTTTGATCAGGGCTGCTCGCACTGCGGCGGACGCGACCGGTCAGTGCGGCTCGCTTCGAACAGGAACCATGTACGTCTCTCCGTTTCATCGATCCACACTTCAATCAGGCTGGCCGTGGCGATATCCCGGTGCTCGGCGCACAGATCGTGAACCTCGCGAAAATGCGCCGCGAGCATGACATTGTCCGTACAGAGTTCGGCCAGCATGGTGAGCGGCTCCACATATTCGGCGTCATTGTCGGCAACCCGCTGCAGGCGGGAAATGTGCCCAATCGAACGAAGCGTATTTCCCCCCAGCTTGCGGATTCGTTCGGCAATCGGATCGGTCATCGCGTAGAGCTGGTCCGCCTGTTCATCCAGCAAGAGGTGGTAGTCCCGGAAGTGGGGCCCGCTCATGTGCCAGTGAAAATTCTTGGTCTTGAGGTAGATGCCGAATACGTCAGCGAGGATCGCATTCATTGCCGCGGCAATTTCACGGGCGGCCTTGGCTTTCAGGTCGGTGGGCGTTGCGAGCACCGCGTGAGATTTTTCCAAGAGGGTCTCGGTCCTGATGTCATCGCGCTTGTTCATGCCTTCGTCCTTTCAATGGCGGTTCTGCAACGGCAATACCTGCGTGCGGCTCAGCCCTTCCAGTCCCGGCTGATGGCCTTGAGTCGCCGCTCCACTTCATCGCGGGTCACCGCATGGATGATATGAGCGGCATCCGAAGGCGGCGCTGGCCAGCCCGGATCCATGACAGCCCCCTCCGGCATTGGCTGAACCAGTACATCGTCAATCGGGTGCCTGACATGGAGATCAGGCCTGGCCCGGAGGAATGTCCTGCGGTGCTCCACGGGATCAGGCTCCTGGCACGATGGGGCACCGATCGGGATTTCGCTGGGTATGCACTTTTCAATAGGTTGGCTCATAGTCACCTCTGGCTGAATTCCGTGACCTGCGGAGTGCGGGGCTACTGTAAGGGAATAGTGCCCGTGATCGTGTAGCGTGTCGGTACGCCATCGCACGAAGCAGTAAGACTCGCCGCAGGCAACATGCGGCTCATTCGCCTGCGGAGAAGCGCACGCGCGGATCTTGCGTACTAGACGGAGTACATGGCACTGCCATAGTAGGCATGGATGTCCTCGGCCCATGCCGGGTTGGCCATATCCGGCCATTTGTCTTTATCGAATCCCGGAGCACGCTCAAGTCGCTCTTTCTCCACATCCAGCACGAAACGCTTGTTCATGGTGTCAAGAGTCAGGGCCTCCCACGGTATCGCAAAGAGCTTGTCGCCAATGCCGATGAACCCTCCGAAGGAGAGCACCGCATAGGCAATTCGCCCCGTCCGTATGTCCAGCATGATCTCCTTCACTTCACCCAGCATCTCTGCCTTGCGGCTATACACATCGTTACCGATCAACGTGTCGGCCCCCATCAGCGCCGGCCCGGGTCCCGTCCCCGCGTCATCGCCGATTCCACCGCCGATATTGGCCTTGTAGATGCCGTAGTGGTCGCGCTCTTCGTAGTTCATAGCAGCCTCCTGATCATTCGCTTGGGGAAAACAGTCAGAACGTCATGCCAAGCCGATGGCGCTCCCAGAACCACGATAGGCATCCTGCCAAACGTCGTCTGTTGGGTAGGGCACACCCAAAAGCGGGGGGCTCAAGAGGTCTCGCGGGTTGTTCTGACCCGCTCCAGATCGGCGTCGCAACGGGTGCGAACCGCCAGGACTTCGTTGCCCCTTGTCGGTTGCCAGGGGTGACGATGATCTTGGAATCCAAGCCTGGATTTCCTATTCTTCAACCCAGCTCATGGTTTCTTTCATCTGAAAGCCAAGAGGCAAACCGGTAGTTGCCCCCCGTGCCGTCATGGAATAACTGGATGAAACCTCTCCCGCCCGCGTGCTGAAAGTCTTCATCTCCTACTCCCGCCGCGATCTGGAGTTTACCGAGCAGCTGTGTGCAGCACTGGAAGCACTCGGCTATGTCATCACAATTGATCGCAAAGGCATTCACGGCGCAGAACGCTGGGAGGATCGGCTCGGACAGCTGATCCGTGAATCGGACTCGATCCTGTTCGTGCTGACCCCCACGTCGGCTTCGTCCGAGGTGTGCCGCTGGGAACTGGAGCAGGCCCTCTCGCAGCGCAAGCGCGTCCTGCCCGTGCTCGCTGCGCCGTTGGGCGACGTGCAACCCCACACGGCGCTGCGGGACCTGAACTACATTCACTGCTATCCCGAGGCATCGGTGCCGGGATCGGGCTGGGGGCATGGCCTGGCCAGGCTGCATGCTGCGCTCAGCGTAGACATCGAATGGATTCGCGAGCATACCCGTGTCGCTGAAATATCCAGACGCTGGCAGATAAGCGAGGCGCCAGACCTGCTGGCACGCGGCGCAGAGCTGGACGGACTTCAGCGCTGGCGCGATCGCCGCCCCGCCAACGCCCCCGAACTGACTGACGCTCAGCGGAGCTTTCTGCAGGCCAGCGAGCTGGCCGAAGCCCAGAGGAAGGATGCAGAGCGCCAGCAACTCGAACGCATCAGTGCCGCACAACAGGAACGTGAACAGGCGCTGCAGGAGGGTGCCAAAGCACAAGAAGAGCGTGCCGGGGCACTACGCCTGGTCGCGCGCCGGACCATGATTGGCGGTGGCGCGGCCGTGATCCTGGCGCTCACGGCCGGCGGCGCTGCGTTCGTCGCCCATCAGAACAGTGTGCAACTCCAGCAGCAGCTGTCTCGCAATGAGGAAGAGCGCTTGCTTCAGGACCGCCTGCTTCACCTGACACGCCAGCGGGAACATCCGCCCAAACCTTTCTCGGATGAGATGCTCGCCCGCGACTATGAAGGCGAAACCCCGGACCATGTCGGTACGGACTTCGCCGGCGGTATTTACTATGGCACCTACCGCATCCAGGCCAGTACGCAGATGCAGGCCTTTCTGGACTTCCTCGACAGGTGGGAGAGCGGATACAGCTCCCGGCTCACATCCGCTGGGGGCGTGGAGGCCGCTCGACAGCGCGGCAGTGACTTCGTAAAAGCCTGGCAGTCGCTGGCACGGGATCCGGCCAGTGCCGCCCGATTCGCCAAGCTACAGACGGATTTCGTCACGCAGAACAGCTTTGGACGCTTGGCCGGGCAGCTTGCGGCGCGGCTGGGACTCCATTTGGAGCAGAGGTCGCAGGCACTGCGCGCAGTCATCTTCTCCATAGCCGTGCAGTACGGACCCAGCACGACGCTGGTACACGATGCATTGACAGGGCTTGGCGATCTATCCAGACAAGACGACGAAGCACTCATCCAGCGGCTGTTCGAGTACCGTAACAAGGTGGAAAAGTACTTCCCAGGCATCCAGGAACGTAGTCCGAATTTTGCAGCCCTGATCCGCGAACGCAACCGAAGGGAGCTCAATGATGCGCTTTTCATTCTCAGGCACTCGTCTTCCTGAACTGGCCGCACTTGAATTGGCGATGCTGGCTGCCACCTCCGCAACAGCAGCCACGACTCCCTGCGCACTGGTAGCTCCGGAAGTCCAGACGGCCGCAGGCCGCGTGCAGTTCGGCATCACGCTGGACTGTGGCGCCCAAGTCCACGCGGCCAAGCCCTTCCCTGCAGATACGCAGGTGCTCATAGGACTCACGTTGTATGCAGGTTCGAACGTGACCTCCACCCCCTTCGATTCTGCAGACAATTTTCGGGGCCGAACCCTCGATTCGCCGGATGAAATCCGCACGGCGCTGGGGCGCGACACTCACTCGAAGGCCACCGGCGCGGCAGGAGCCGCGAAGTGGATCGTGCTGAGCGACGAGAGCGTTCGCTCCTATGACGTCACGCCCAAGACCGTGCACGTCCCCCCGCAAGGCGGCCGGACGACGTTGCGTTTTGACGTAACCGAAAAGGACATCGCGGGTACCCAGCACTTTGTGTTTGCGGCGTGGTCGGTCACGCAGCGCGTCGCGTGCAAAAAGAAGGACGAGTATGCGCGGAGCGGCTGCAAACGGGATGGGTACGTCCTCGGCAGCGATGGCGTGAATCCGCTCGGCGCTTATCCGGGCATCGAGATCAACCGCTTCCAGCATCCCAGCGGTGCAGCGTGGACATCCGAGCGCTGGATCGCAGAGCGCTTCCGCTGAGCGTCCCAGTCCGCCGCTGAGCACTGGCATGCGGCTCGCCGCCGAATCGATCCTGATCGTCCTTTGGGTACGGATGGTCGTCGTCTTTGGGCTGGGCATCTGGTCCTGCCGGCGACCGCCGGATTCCGTTTCGCCACTGAATCGGGCATCACGGGTGGCCGTGATCGTCCCGGCATTCAACGAAGCCGCGGTGATCGCGAGCACCTTGCGTTCGTTGCTCGCCCAGGCACCCAGGCCCCGGGAAATAATCGTTGTCGATGACGGCTCAACCGACGGAACGGCGGACGTGGCGCGCGGTGTACTGGTCGGCGTCTCCGGCGCTAGAGTGATCCGCCTACCAAGGAATTCGGGCAAAGCGGCAGCCCTTAACGCCGGCATCGTCTCCTGCGGGTGTCCCCTCGTTGCAACGATCGATGCCGACACCCAGCTGAAGGCAGGCGCTCTCGCCGCCGCGTTGGCGGCCATGCAGCGGCACCGTGCCACCGCAGTGTCGTTCTATCTGGATGCGGATCACGACGGTCGCCTCCTGGGCACGCTGCAAGAGCAGGAATACACCTTGTCCCTGAACTTCGAGCGCGCTGCACAGGCCATGCTGGATGCCATAACCGTGCTCCCTGGGGCGGCCACACTGTTCAGGCGACGGTCACTGCTGAAGCAGCCGTTCTCAGGGCGTACTTGCACCGAGGATGCAGACCTCACACTGACACTTGCGTCACGCGGCGCTCGCCTGGTGCTTGCACGTGATGCGGTGGCGACGACGCAGGTTCCTGTGACCTGGAGTGAGCTGTTGGCCCAGCGCACCCGCTGGATTGCGGGGCACCTGCAATGCTCAGTTCTGCACGCCGGGAACCTGCATGGCAGTACCTGGCGTTTCCGGGGCCTGGTGTATCCGAACTTCGTGCTATCGACCTGGATGCCACCCGCTGCTTTGGCTGCGCTACTGATGCTGTGGTCAGAAGGACCGGGAGATCTGTTGGGGCTCAGTTTCGGCACCGCCACCGCAGTGTCGATGGTCCTGGTGTACCTGCTACGCCTTGCCGCCCGCCTCATGGTCGGCCACCTCAGGAGTCCTTGGTGGCCGGTGCTGCTGGAACCGGCGCTGACCAGCACCGTCGGGACGCTGTGCTTCGCCAGCGCCCTCGTCTCAATACTCCTCAGAATCCGGCGCCCACCGGAGAAGACACGAGCACGGACCGCTGACCACTGAACAGGTATTGGCCACGTTGAGAGCGCGAAATTCAACAGCGGCTGGGGCCGCAGATCGCCGCGACGGTGCGCGGTAGCGCGGTGTCGTGGGAGATTGGGCGAGCTAGAGGGCCGTCAGTCGGCTGACCCTTGGTGCAGCCACGGCATTGTGCCAAGCTCCGCCGCGATCCAGTCGCCAAACGCCCGCGTCTTGGCAGGAAGCAATCGCGCGGATGGATGCACCAAGTAAATCGTCTCATTGTTTTCCACGGGATGATCGGGTAGTACCGGCACCAGCCGGCCGCTGCACAGTTCCGGGCCAGCCAGCCAGTCGGACACCATTGCGATACCGGCACCAGAAACGGCTGCTTGTACGAGACTTTGCGCATCGTCCGTAACCAGTGGCCCTGCGATCCGAATCGCCATCGTCTTGTCACCATCGCGCAGATGCCAAAGAGGATGCGATGCCAGACGGGAGAACCCCAGGCATGCGTGCCGGCCAAGATCGGCAGGTCGAGAAGGCGTGCCGCGCGTTTGCAGATACGCAGGAGATGCACAAAGCATACGCTGCGATGGCGCGAGCCTGCGTGCCACCAGCCTGCTGTCGGTCAATGTTCCGATACGGACAGCCACATCAAAAGACTCTGCCACCAGATCGACATAGCGATCCTCGAAGGCTGTTTCCACGACCAGATCGGGATAGGTGGCTAGAAACGCCGGAAGAATCGGGGCCACCCACATCCGGCCAAAGGTTGCAGGCAATGAGACGCGCAGCGTGCCGTGCACGCTGGCCGCTGCTGCTGCGGTGTCCTGCTCGATCTCCTGCAAGGTGCGCAAGGCGCCGCGCATGCGTTGATGGAAGGCTTCCCCCGCCTCCGTCAATGCCAGCCTCCGCGTGGTGCGCTCCATGAGGCGCACACCCAGGCGCTTTTCCAATGCCGTGACACGCCGCGAAAGGATGGAGCCATCGCGCCCCAGTACCTGACCGGCGGCGGTGAATCCGCCATGCTCGACGGCGGCCAGAAAAGCCGTGATCTGCTCGAACTCGGTGCCATTCATATCTGCATTATTTACATAAGTAATTTGCAATCAAACCATATTATAAATTTCTGACGAATTAATTAACCTGTAGAGCAATCATCAAGCTCTCGGCTCCATGCGCATCCGGCGCGGACGACGGGCGCATCGGAGTTGTTATGGAGAAGACACGTTCAGCGGTCGCTGTTGACGACCGATACAAGGTACTTGCAGCGATCTGCGTCTCCGCGATCATCATCCCCTTGGTATTCACTGGCCCGGCGATTTCTACGCCGGCGATCGGGCGTGATCTGGGCGGCGACCAGTCCACCTTGAGCTGGATCGTCAACGCCTACGCCATCGCGTTCGGCGGTTGCGTCATGGCGGCCGGTGCCATCGGCGACCAGATCGGCCGCAAGCGATGCTTCGTTGCAGGACTCTGGATCTTCGTCGCCACATCGCTACTGATCGGCCTGAGCCCGAACCTGCTGCTGCTCAATCTGCTGCGCGCTGCCGAGGGCGTCGGCGGCGCCCTAGTGCTGACTTCGGCCACCTCGTTGCTAGCACAGGAGTTCGAGTGCGTAGATCGCACTCGGGCTTTCAGCTTCCTTGGCACCGCGTTCGGTGTCGGTCTTGCGTTCGGGCCAATGGCCTCGGGGTTCCTGATCGAGCACCTGGGCTGGCGTTCGCTCTACTTCGCCATCGCATTGATCGCGGTCTTGATCCTGCTCTTGGGCACGCAGCGAATCAGGGAGTCCCGTGACCCGGAGGCTCACGGCATCGACTGGCCGGGCACCGTGCTGTTCACGGGCACCCTGGTATCGCTGACATTCGGCATCGTGCGCGGGCCGCAAGATGGCTGGGCGAGCCTGCGCGTGCTGTCGATGCTGGGCGCCACTGTTCTGCTGCTCGGCGCCTTCGTCGCCGTGGAACTGCGGCGTCCGCGCCCCATGCTGGAACTCTCCCTGTTCCGTTACCCGCGTTTCATCGGCGTGCAGTTACTGCCGGTGGCAACCGGATTCAGTTTCATCGCCCTGATCGTCTATCTACCGATCTGGTTCATCGTCATCCAGGGGCGCGATGCCTTCACGGCCGGCCTTGCGATCCTCCCACTGACCGCACCAATGCTGGTGGTGCCACTATTGGCCGGGCGAATGGCCCAGCACGTCTCGCCCGGCCTGCTGTCGGGCATCGGCTTTCTCATCTCCGCGCTGGGTGCCTGGCTGCTGATGCGCCTGTCCCCTGACGGGAGCTTGTGGGCGATGGCAATCCCCATGCTGCTGATCGGCATCGGCAATGGCCTGCCATGGGGCTTGATGGATGCCTTGTCGGTCAGTGTGGTGCCCAAGGAGCGCGCAGGGATGGCGGCCGGCATCTTCACCACCATGCGCGTGGCGGGAGAAGCCATCGCCATTGCGGCCATCGGTGCCGTATTGGTTGGCCTAACGGCGGCGAATCTACGCACGGCGGCAGAGGTAGCTTCGATATCACTGCCAGAAGGTGCTACCGCGATTGCGAGCCAGATCGGGGCCAACAGTGGGCACGGTAGTGCTGTAGGCAGCGGCGGCGCGATGGACTGGGCCATCATTGAACTTACTCATCGCGCGTACACATCGGCTTTCCAGAGCATCTTTGGTGTGCTGTCCGTGCTCTCGATCCTGACCGCCGTGGTCTGCATCGTGACGTTACAACAGTCAGCTGATCGGCATGGCACAGCCTTGGAGTCTTGAGTCGCTAAGTTCAGGAGCAAATCAGCCACCGCAGGAGCGGCCGTGATATGGCCTATGCGGAGGTCGCCTTCAGCTTGATCGAATCGGTGAGAGCGGATTACCACTCCCCTGCCAACGCATGAGGAATCTGCTGGTTTTTTATTGGCCCACCACCCCAAAACTTTTTCCGCCAAATCAAGGCCCTGGGGCGCTTTGCGAGGAAAATTTCTTGATTTTCCATGACAAAAACACTACTAAATGTAGTAGAAAATTTCTTTTTGTCGCACTATTGATTTTTTTAAGTATTTGTTTTTAAACGACTAAAAAATTTTGCCATTTTTACGCCTTGGAGTAAGCTATGCGCCGCTTCAGATCATTACCAATAAGCCATCCAAGAGCCATGACCGCCACCACAAAACACGCCAAAGCCCAGCCCGCATCTGCCGCCACCCTCGAATCGCAGGATATCTCCGGCGAAGTCCTGCTCGAGAAATACGCCAAAGGTAACGAGCAAAGTGTTGGCGACGTGCGCGCTCGTGTCGCCCGTGCGCTGGCCTCCATCGAGGCCGAAGAAAAGCGCGCCTTTTGGGAAGCCAAGTTCCTCGAAGCGCAGGAACGGGGCTTCGTGCCCGCCGGCCGTATCAACTCCGCCGCCGGCACCAATCTCGCCGCCACCCTGATCAACTGTTTCGTGCAGCCGGTCGGCGACTCGATCACCGAATCCGTGGATGGCCGTTGCGGCATCTACACCGCCCTCGCCCAGTCCGCCGAGACCATGCGTCGCGGTGGCGGCGTCGGCTACGACTTCTCCTCCATCCGTCCGAAGGGCGCGATGGTGCGCGGCACCCAGTCCAACGCCTCCGGTCCCGTCTCCTACATGCGCGTCTTCGACCGCTCCTGCGAGACCGTCGAGTCCGCCGGCTCCCGCCGCGGCGCCCAGATGGGTGTGCTGCGCTGCGACCACCCGGACATCGAGGAATTCATCCACGCCAAGGACCACGGCGACCTGACCAACTTCAACGTGTCCATCGCCGTCACCGACCTGTTCATGCAGGCCGTGGAAAACGACGGTGACGTGGAACTGGCCCACAAGGCCGAGCCGTCCAACGACATCAAGGAAGCCGGCGGCTACCAGCGTGACGACGGCCTGTGGGTGTACCGCAAGGTGCGCGCCCGCGACCTGTGGGACCAGGTCATGCGCTCCACCTACGACCACGCGGAGC
This sequence comes from Zoogloea sp. LCSB751, assembly GCF_002028455.1. Lineage (GTDB taxonomy): Bacteria > Pseudomonadota > Gammaproteobacteria > Burkholderiales > Rhodocyclaceae > Zoogloea. The sequence continues at coordinate 37,698 of NZ_MWUM01000018.1, forward strand.
CGGGCATCCTGTTCCTCGATCGCATGAACAAGGACAACAACCTTTATTACTGCGAAACCATCGAGGCCACCAACCCCTGCGCCGAACAGCCCCTGCCGTCCTACGGTTGCTGCTGCCTGGGCTCGATCAACCTGACCCTGTACGTGAAGGACGCCTTCAGCGACAAGGCCAGCTTCGACTTCGCCGGCTTCGCCAAGACCGTCGAAACCTCCATCCGCATGCTCGACAACGTGCTCGAGGCGACCCACTGGCCGCTCGAGCAGCAGCACGCCGAAGCCCAGTCCAAGCGCCGTGTCGGCCTTGGCTTCACCGGCCTCGGCAACGCGCTGGCCATGCTGCGCCTGCGCTACGACACCGATGCCGCCCGCTCGATGGCCACCAAGATCTCCGAGTTCATGCGCGACCAGGCCTATCTGGCCTCCGTCGAGCTGGCCAAGGAGCGTGGCGCCTTCCCGCTATTCAATGCCGACCTGTACCTGTCCGGCGGCAACTTCGCGTCCCGCCTGCCCAACGAGGTGAAGGACAAGGTTCGCAAGCACGGCCTGCGCAACTCCCACCTGCTGTCCATCGCCCCCACCGGCACGATCAGCCTGGCCTTCGCCGACAACGCCTCCAACGGCATCGAGCCGCCGTTCTCCTACACCTACACCCGCAAGAAGCGGATGGCCGACGGCACCTTCAAGGAATACGCCGTCGAGGATTACGCATGGCGCCTGTACAAGCACCAGGGCGGTGACGTCTCCAAGCTGCCCGAGTACTTCGTGACCGCGCTGGAAATCTCCGCCAAGGCTCACAAGGACATGGTCGCGGCCGTGGCCCCGTACATCGACACCTCCATCTCCAAGACGGTGAACGTTCCCGAGGACTACCCCTACGCGGAATTCGAGAACCTCTACCTGGAAGCCTGGAAGTCCGGCCTGAAGGGCCTGGCCACCTACCGGCCCAACAGCGTGCTGGGTTCCGTGCTGTCCGTGACGCCGAGCACCGAGCAGAAGCAACCCCACGACCTGGAAATCTCCGACGACACCAACCGCCGCCTGTCGATCAAGAACCTGCCGGCACCGGTGCTGTCCTCCCTGCGCTGGCCGGGCCGCCCGGACCTGCCGGACGGCAACTCCGCCTGGACCTACATGCTCAACACGCCGCAAGGCAACTTCGCGCTGTTCGTCGGCCACATGGACCCGACCGAAGACAGCCCGTCCAAGGGTGCCTTCCCGTTCGAAGTGTGGGTCAACGGTGCCGACCAGCCCCGTGGCCTGGGCGCCGTTGCCAAGACCCTGTCGATGGACATGCGCGCCAACGACCGCGGCTGGCTCAAGCTCAAGCTCGAAGCCCTGGCCAAGACCGTCGGCGAGAAGTCCTTTGAAATGCGCTTTCCCCCGCATGGCGAACAGAAGCTGATGCCGGGCGTGGTGTCCGCCTTCGCCCAGGTGGTCCGCTACCGCTGCGAAAGGCTGGAAGCCCTCGACGGCGACCTGCCGACCCCGGTGCTCGACAGCGTGTTCAGCCTGCAGGAGCCCAAGACCGGCACCGACGGCACCCTGTCCTGGACCGTCGACATCCAGAACCCGGCCACCGGCGAAGACTTCGTGCTCGGCCTGAAGGAAATCACCCTGCCGGACGGCGTCACCCGCCCCTACTCCATGTGGCTGTCGGGCAACTACCCGCGCGCCCTGGACGGCCTGTCCCGCATCCTTTCCCTCGACATGCGCGTGATGGACCCGGCCTGGATCGGCATGAAGCTGCGCAAGCTGATCGACTACCCGGAACCCCTGGGCGACTTCATGGCCTTCGTGCCCGGCACCCGTCGCCAGCAGAACTGGCCGTCCACCGTGGCCTACCTGGCCGCGCTGATCATCCACCGCTATGCGATGCTCGGCGTGCTCGACGAAGCCGGCTACCCGACCCGCGAAATGGGCATCCTCGAGTCGCCGCGCGACGACAACGAGCCCAAGCTGATGCAGGGCGCGCTGTGCAACGAATGCGGCAACCACTCGGTGATCCGCAAGGACGGCTGCGACTTCTGCACCGCCTGCGGCGCGGTCGGTACCTGCGGCTAAACCCGGCGTATGGCGCCCACACCGGTGTCGGTTTCCACCAATCGCTCGCGCAAGCGGCTGAAATTGGATTGATCCAGCCCACCCGATTCGAGGTCCAGATCGAGGAACCAGCTAAACAGCAGGTTGTAATCGAGTTGCTCACAGAACTGCCGATCCGAGCGCACCGAGTAAAACGCGATCAGCAACTGCGCCTTGAGCAACCGCTCCGGCGGAATCGACGGTCGGCCAACCTTGGCGTAAAGCCCGTCGAGTTCCGCGGAAATGGCCGACAGTGCCGAGTCGGCCAGTTTCTTCACCGGACGCAGCGGATGATCGGCCGGAATCCGGGATTCGACGGAGAAATAGTGGAACATCGAAGATTGGGGATCGACTTCGCCGCGCATCGGTGCTGTGCCTGGAGTTCGGGAGATACGGCTAGGACAGATGGGTGATCGGATCGTTCTCTGGGTTCTGCATCAGCCTGTTAACTCTCTAGAACGAAGTCAATAAACCCTCGCTCAATCGATGTGGATACCAGCCGAATTCGAATCAACTGCCCGATTTTCAGTAAAGGAAGCGGGCCTTTGAGGCGCCCCTCCACCGGGGGCTCAAAAATACGCACCCAAGTGCCCTCCGGCCCAATTCCGGTAACGAGCCCGTCAAATCGTTGTCCAACCCGCGTATGCAGCAGCAGTGCCGCTTCCGATTTACGGAGTTGGCGCTCCACCTTCCGAGCGGCATCCTCCTGGGTAGTGCAATGCAAGGCCAATTCATCCAACTCATCGTTTGAATAGGGCGAACGGGCATTCTGCAACACGGCTTTCAGCAGGCGTAAGGTGATCAAGTCCGGAAAACGTCGATTTGGGGCAGTGGAATGCATATAGGCCTCCACTGCCAGACCAAAGTGGCCGATGGACTGCCCATGCGGGCGCTCCACCACATATTCTCCCGAGCCCATCAACTTCACGATGACTAGCGACAGATCGGGGAAACGCAGCGGATCGGACTTGTGCTGCTGTGCGAGAAAGGCTTCAAGCGCCCTGCCATCCGGCTGCTCGGGAAGCGTCACACCATAAGTCTTGGCCACCTCCACGATCCTCAACCAACGGTCAGGGGATCGCACGACCCGCCGCAGTGACGCGCTCCCCTGCTGGGCCAGAAAACGCGCCGTACAGCCATTGGTGGCGATCATCAACTCCTCGATCAACTGCCGCGCCCGATTCTGCTCTTGCTGCCGAATAGCAGTGATTCTTTCACCTTCGAAAAGTGCCCGCGGCTGGAATGTCTGGAACTCCAATGAGCCCTGCGCACGGCGCAACACCCTGAGTTTCTGGGCCAACTCGTCCTGCATGCGCAACTGGATGTTCATGCCGACGACGGCTTGCGCAGCGCCTGGCAAATCGCCGGAGCCACAGATCCAGGCGGAAACCGCGTCGTAGGCCAGCTTGGCTTTGTTCCGCACCATGGCGCGGTAAATCGTCGAGCCGACCAATATCCCGTCGTCGGTAAACTCCATCTCGGTCACCAGGGCCAAGCGATCCTCGTCGGGATTGAGCGAGGTCAGATCGGTGCACAGACGCTCAGGAAGCATGTGAAACACGCGCGCCGAGGTATAAACCGAGGTCGTATTGATGCGGGCATGTTCGTCAACCGGCGAACCCTTGGCGACGATTGCATCGACGTCGGCCACCGCCACGAACACCCTTGTGGCTCCTCGCGAAAGCGGCTGGATTGCCGTCAGCTGATCCAGGTCACGGGAGTCATCGTTATCAATCGAGCACCACGGGAGCTCGGTCAAATCGCGGATATTCTTGCCTGTCTCGCGAGCCGGGCCTTTCAGCCCGGCCACTTGATCCTGCACGCTACGGGCGTATTCAGGTTCCAGCCCACGACTGAACATTGCCAGACTTGCAATCGTGGTCAGGGTAGTCCGGTGGTTGCTCAATGCGTTTCGCATTCAACCTCCCCGCAGCATGCTGTACGGCATTTTCGCCCGGAACCATTCGTTGCCGTGGCGGCTTGAATGACTCCCACGCACCAAGCCACTCCAGTCGAAGCGGCGGATATTCGTGAACGTGCTTTCTGCAAGGCAGTATAGTCCGTCTGCCGGCCCCTTCCGGGTTCATATGCGCCTCGGGAACCAATGCTACAGCGAGCGCCCGAACTACCCCCTTCCCTGCCGAAAATTACATGACAAACGGAAAATCTTCTTCCCCGTCACCCATGACCACACCAGACCAACCGGCCATGGCAGGCGCCTCTCAGGGTGGAAACCATCACGAACAAAGAATGGAGGGGCTTGAATCCGACTTTCCGGTGATCGGCATCGGCTGCTCCGCCGGTGGCCTCGAGGCCCTTGAGGCGATGCTGAACCACACACCTGCCGACACTGGCATGGCCTTCATCGTCGTCCAACACCTTGACCCGGAGCACCACAGCAACCTGCCTGAACTATTACAGCGGAACACCCGCATGGCGGTCGTCGAAGCGGCTGAACACATGGCCATCAAGCCAAACTGGGTCTACGTCATTCCGCCCAACAAGGATCTATCGCTGTTGCACGGAACCCTGCACCTGTTCGATCCGAGCGAAAAGCGCGGCTTGCGCCTGCCCATCGATTTCTTCCTGCGCACCCTGGCCGAGGATCGCCAGCACAAGGCCATCGGCGTGATCCTCTCCGGCATGGGATCGGACGGCATGCTCGGGCTCGGCGCGATCAAGGAGAAAGGCGGCCTCACGCTTGCGCAGGATCCGGCCACGGCCAAGGCCGGCAGCATGCCCGACAATGCCATCAAGGCGGGCATGGTCGATATCGTCGCGCCTTGTGATCAACTCAGCGCGCGCATTACGGCTTATCTGCGGCATGCCGTGCGCCATACGCCGATAGATGAACCCCCCGAAAGACGCGAGCAGAACGCCCTTGAACGCATTATCGTCCTGCTCCGCAACCGTAGCGGCAACGACCTTTCCCTGTACAAGCCCAGCACCCTGCTCCGGCGTATCGAACGACGCATCGCCCTGCTCCAGATCGACGGCATTGCCAGCTATGTGGGTTATCTGCGTGACAACCCCCAGGAGCTCGACCTGCTCTTCCGAGAAATGCTGATCGGCGTCACCAACTTCTTCCGCGATTCCCCCGTCTGGGATTTCCTGCGTGACATCGCCATTCCGGCGCTATTTAACCGCTATCCCGGTGGCCAGATCCTACGCGCGTGGGTGCCGGCCTGCTCGACGGGCGAAGAAGCTTATTCCTTGGCGATCGTTTTCAAGGAGGCGCTGGAAAACGTGAAGCCCCAAGGGCATTTCACCTTGCAGATCTACGCCACCGATCTGGACATGGATGCCGTCGACAAGGCGCGCAAAGCCTGCTATCCGGCCAACATCGCGGCCGACGTGTCGCCCGAACGGCTGGCCCGCCATTTTGTCGCCGAGGATGGCGGCTACAGGCTCAACCGGAACATCCGCGAGATGGTGATCTTCGCGCCGCAGAATGTCGTCTCAGACCCACCGTTTACACGGCTCGACATCCTCTCCTGCCGCAACCTGCTGATCTACTTCGGCCAGGCCTTGCAGAGAAAGGTGTTGCCCCTCTTCCACTACGCCCTCAACCGTGACGGCATCCTGGTCCTTGGCAGCGCCGAGACCATTGGCGGTTTCGCCAGCCTTTTTGCGCCGCTGGACAAAAAGATGCACGTCTTCCAGCGCATCGACCAGAGCGCACGCTCACCGTGGCTGGACTTCCCGACCCGCCCCCCGTCCAGCGCCCCGATTGTGGAAAGCAGCGGGCGCGCCGACTACCGGGACAGCCTGGAATACCAGACCGATCAGCTGATCCAGCAGAACTTCTCGCCGGCGGCGGTACTGGTCAATGGCGATGGCGACATCCTCTACATCAGCGGCCGCATCGGAAAATACCTGGAACCCGCCGCTGGCAAGGTCAATATCAACATCCACGCCATGGCCCGCGATGGCCTGCGCGACGCCCTGATCGGGGTTATCCGCAACGCCCTGCACCAGACGCAACCCATTCAGCTGGACGGGCTGCAGGTGGAAGTGAACGGACGCATGCAGACGGTCAATGTCACCGTACAGGGCATCGAGAAACCGGATGCCCTGCGCAATCGCGTGCTGGTCGTATTCACCGACGTGAAATCGTCATCGGGCAGTCAACCGCGCAAGCGACTGGCTTCCGAGCGGGAGAGTGCCCTGATGCTCGAACTGAATCAGCTGCGCGAGGCGCTGCGCATCAACCAGGAAGAGATGCAGGCATCCCTCGAGGAAGCGCGGTCGGCCAACGAGGAACTCCAGGTCACCAACGAGGAGCTCACCACCTCCAAGGAAGAGTTGCAGTCCATGAACGAGGAGTTGCAGACCATCAATGCCGAACTCCAGTCCAAGGTGGATGACCTCACCTGGGCGCGCAACGACATGACGAACCTGCTCAACAGCACGGAAATCGCCACCATTTTCCTCGACAACGAGATGAAGCTGCGGCGTTTCACCACCCACGCCACCCATCTCTTCAAGCTCATCCCAGGCGATGTCGGGCGCCCGCTGTCCGATATCGTCACCGACCTGGATTACCCCGACCTCCACGATGACGCCGTGTCCGTGCTGACTACCCTGAACTTCCGCGAGAAACAGGTCAGCACCGCGGACAGTCGCTGGTATCGGGTACGCATCATGCCTTACCGTACCCAGGACAACGTGATTGACGGCGTAGTGGTCACCTTCATCGACATCACCGCCATCAAGCTGCTCGAAGCCCAACTGAGAAAACGCAAGGCACGGCGATGACCACTGCAGGCATCGTGTCGGCTCAACATGAGCAGGCTTTTCAGGCTAGGGCTTACTGCTTACTGAACGGCATCGAGACCACGCCGGCCTGTCGAAACGAGCGCCCGCACGGCCTCGTGAAAGGGCAGCCCGTTTTCCTGGCTGATCTCCATCACCACCATGCGGCATTCCCGACCTTCGGCGTCCGACGCCGCTTCTATCCGGACAAGGACCTCGGGACGATGGTCGGTGGCCGCCAAGGCTATAGCGCATTTGCTCCTGGTCTTGCCGCGTAGTACCTCTTCCACAAAACTGTTGAATTCGGGCAGAAAGGCCGGTTTCACAAAGGCGCCGAAGCGAAAGCGTCCCATCTGCGAGCGCTTGATACCAAGCAGAATCGCCCCCGCCAGGTTGATCTGCAGAATGACGCCCTGGGCGTCGAGGGTGAAATAGCCGACCGGCGCGAAATCATAGAGATCCGCGTATTTCTCGCGCAGGGCATCGGCCTCGTCATAGGCCAGCTGAAGCTCCTCGTTATGCATTTCCAGCTCGATCTGGTGCACCTGAAGTTCGTGCAGCAAACGGGTGGTGTCCCACTGGGAGTCATCGGCAAAGGGCTGGGTCTGCTTCAGACGCGCCTCCGCACGCTGCCGCAGGGTGGTCGGGTTCGGGCGGGCACGCGGCAGGGCAAGACTCTCGTTCGTCAGGCTGAACAGCCGTTCATACTCACGCTTCACCACGCGGTAGCACTCACAGACCCGGGCCTCCAGCCCGGCACGATCCAGCACCGTGATGTGGCCCCTGCGGTAGTGGATCAACCCAGCGGCCTGGAGCTTGCCGGCCGCCTCGGTGATGCCTTCGCGGCGCACGCCCAGCAGGTTGGATATCGTCTCCTGCGTGACATCGAGCTCCATGCCGGAACATTGATCGAGGCTCCGGAGCAGCCAGCGGCAGAGCTGCTGATCGACGGAATGGTGCCGGTTGCACAACACGCCTTGGGCCATCTCGGTCATCAGCGCCTGGATGTAACACAGCGCCATCCGGCGCAGACTGCCGCCCTGCTCAAGCTCCCACGACATCACGTCGGCGCGCAGGCGGAAAGCCCCACCCGCCCGCTGCACAACAACCTTGTAGTGACTGGTGTCACCGCCCAATACCAGTGGAATGCCGACGAAGCCGTCGTTACCGGTCATCGCCAGTTCGACCGACGCCCCATCCTCCGTGGTGGCGATCCGCGAAAAGGTGCAGGTGGTGGGGAAATAGACGAAGCCCAAGTGATCGCCTGACCTGAAAACCGTCTGTCCGGCAGGCAGGCTTACACACTCGAGATCGTTTTCCAGCCGGGCGCGTTCGTCCGGCAGAAGAGCAGCAAGAATCCTGTTCTGTCGAGAGCCTTCGCTCATAGTATTGGTCATCCCACCCCCTTGTTTAAATCAGTTTTTTCGTTTTTTATATTTTTAGTTCCAATCTCGCTAAAGCAGCATAGATCAAAAATATCGTTTACTACGTACGCCAGCCAACATATGACTTTGTCGATTTCAAGCTGCGACCGGCCTCGATGGAGGGGAAAACACCTCACATGTGCAGCAGCTCCCGCAATACATAGGGAAGGATGCCCCCGTGCTGGTAGTACTCCACCTCCACCGGCGTATCGATACGCAGCAGCAGCGCGACGCTCCGGGCGGCTCCATCCAGCCGGCGAATCGTCAGCGTGACCGGCTGGCGCGGTGCGATGCCCTCTTCCAGGCCCGACAGATCGAACAGCTCATCGCCGCGGATCGCCAGCGTCGCCGCGTCGTTTCCATCCATGAACTGCAGCGGCAGCACGCCCATGCCGACCAGGTTGGAGCGGTGAATGCGTTCGAAGCTCTTGGCCACCACCGCTTTCACGCCGAGCAGGCGGGTGCCCTTGGCGGCCCAGTCGCGGCTCGATCCGGTTCCGTATTCTTCGCCGGCAAAGATCAGCGTCGGCGTGCCGGCGGCCAGGTAGCCCATCGCCGCGTCGAAGATGGACTTGCGCTCGCCCCCCGGCTGGACCAGCGTCAAGCCGCCCTCCACTGGCTTGCCGGTCGCGTCGGCGGGCAGCATCCGGTTACGGATGCGCACATTGGCGAAGGTGCCGCGCACCATCACTTCATGGTGCCCCCGGCGCGAGCCATAGCTGTTGAATTCGTCGGGCGACACCCCATGGGCCTGCAGCCACAGTCCGGCCGGTGAGGCCGGCTTGATTGAACCGGCCGGGCTGATATGGTCGGTGGTCACCGAGTCGCCGAAGATCGCCAGCGCGCGGGCGTTGCGAATGACCGGCAGCGGCGCGGGCTGCAAGCCGAAGCCGGCGAAGAACGGCGGCTCGGCGATGTAGGTGGAGGCGTCCCAGCCGTAGGTCTGGCCGGTGCTGGTGGCGATCCGGTTCCACAACGGGTTGCCGGTGGCAAAGTCGGCGTAGAGACGGCGGTAGATCACCGGGTCTGTAGCGTGGGCTAGGGCCGCGGCCACCTCCTGCTGGCTCGGCCAGATGTCGCGCAGGAAGACCGGCGTGCCGTCGCTGCCAATGCCGAGCGGCTCCGTCGCCATGTCGATGCCGACCCGTCCGGCCAACGCGAAGGCCACCACCAGCGGCGGGCTCATCAGAAAGTTGGCCTTGATGGCCGGATGGATGCGGGCCTCGAAGTTGCGATTGCCCGACAGCACCGCCGCGCACACCAGATCGTGGCCGGCGATCAGGCCTTCCAGTTCCGGCGCCAGCGGACCGGCATTGCCGATGCAGGTGGTGCAGCCGTAGGCCACCACGCGAAAGCCCAGCGCCTCCAGCGGCTCCAGCAGGCCGGCCTTGCCCAGGTAATCCGTCACTACCCGTGAGCCTGGGGCAAGGGATGTCTTGATATGGGACGCGACCTTCAGGCCACGGGTCACGGCCTTCTGCGCCAGCAACCCGGCGGCCAGCATCACCCCCGGATTGGAGGTATTGGTGCACGAGGTGATGGCGGCGATCAAGACATCGCCGTGACCGAGGCTGGAACCGTCGGCCAGCAGCGAACGTTCGGCTTGCTCCCCCGCCACTTTCCCGTAGCCGCCCTCGCCTGCCGGCCGGGCCAGCAGGGTGTCGAAACGCGCTTTCAACTCGGGCAGGACAATGCGGTCCTGGGGGCGCCCGGGGCCGGCCACACTGGGCACCACGGTGGCGAGGTCCAGTTCCAGTTGCGCGCTGTAGTCGATCTCGCCGGTCCGCGGGATGCCGAACAACTCCTGAGCCTGGTAGTAGCTGACGAAAGCCTCCACCTCCTCGTCGCTACGCCCGGTCGCGGCGAGATAGGCGGCGGTGACTTCGTCAGGTGGAAAGAAGCCCATCGTCGCGCCGTACTCCGGTGCCATGTTGGCGAGGGTGGCCCGGTCCGGCAGGCTTAGAGAGGCCGTGCCGTCGCCGAAGAACTCGACAAACTTGCCGACCACCCGAGCCTTGCGCAGCATCTCGGTGACCGCCAGCACCAGATCGGTGGCGGTGACGCCCTCCCGCAGACGGCCGGCAAGGTGCACACCGACCACGTCCGGGGTAAGGATGTACACCGGCTGGCCGAGCATGCCGGCTTCCGCCTCGATGCCCCCCACGCCCCACCCGACCACGCCGAGGGCGTTGATCATGGTGGTGTGGGAATCGGTGCCGACGAGGGTATCGGGGTAATACAGGTCGCCCTGGCGGATCACACCACGGGCCAGGTACTCCAGGTTCACCTGATGCACGATACCGATTCCCGGCGGTACCACGCGGAAGCTGTCAAAGGCCTGCATGCCCCATTTGATGAAACGGTAGCGCTCCGCATTGCGGTGGAATTCGAGACGCATGTTGAGGTCGAGGGCATCGGCTTCGCGGAAATGGTCCACCTGAACCGAATGGTCGACCACTAGATCCACCGGCACCCTCGGCTCGATGATTCCCGGATTCCTGCCGAAGCGTTGCGCCACGCCGCGCATGGCGGCCAGATCACACAGCAGCGGCACGCCGGTGAAGTCCTGCAGCACGATGCGGGCCACCACGAAGGGAATCTCGTCGCTGCGTTCTGCCAGGGCCTGCCAGCCGGCCAGGCGGCACACATGGGCTTCGGTGATGCGCTTGCCATCGAGGTTGCGCAGCAGGGATTCGAGCATGATGCGCAGGGAAACCGGCAGGCGGCCCAGGTGAGGAAATCCAGTGGCCTCCAGTGCCGGCAGCGAATGGAGGCGCCCCCTACGGCCAGAACCTATTTCGAAGTCACGAAGGGTGTCGAAAGTGCGGGCGGGCATGGCGGACTCCTGTGGCGCTACGCTGACCGGACCGTAGGCGGAAAGCGCCCGCGAGATCCGAAGGAAAAACGAACCGGCCCCCTTTCGGACTCCCTCGCCCCGGCATCGTTCGCCCCCACTCGAAAGACGCTCGGGCCGGCGTCAGGTCGCCGTCAAGGTGAGCAGGATGTCCGCGTACCACGCGCTATTGAGGCCGAGCATTTCGTCGTCCTTCAAGTCCCGTGGGCCGACGTCGAACCTTCCTGAATGGACACCCAGCAAGATCCACGGCAGATCCTCCCGTCCGGTATCCGGTCTGGCGATCCGCATGACCACCGGCGCACCGCTGCTACCTCGGTGGGTCCGGGCATCGGTCAGGAAATAGCCTTGCCCCTGAAAGCGCAGGCCGAAGGACGAGGCGACGATCCCATGACGGACCACCGGAATATGGTGCAGGGTGTCGTGGAAGCCAAGGGGAAAACCGAGGATCAGCAAGGCCGTCCCGACCTCTACCAGCTCGAACTGCCCCAGCAAATGCCGCGGCGTGAAGGCGCGGTAAAGCGTATAGGGCGGCAGCGCACCGCGTTCGATGGGGATCACCGCCACGTCGATCTTGCCTGCCGTATCCGTCCCCTGCCGCCAGACGCTACGGCCCGCCTGGTACAGGGGAATGGAAAACCCGGTGGACGCGGCGATGTTGGCCGGGTCGATGTGCAGCTCGATCTCGATCCGGGTCGGGGCATGACCGGTCGGCTCGTCGTAGAGCACGTGACGGCTGGTCACGAGGAACAGCTGGCCGTCCCGCTCGAAGAAAAAGCCGCTGGCACTGGTCAAGCGCCGCTGCGGGGAGAACGTGGAAATTCGCGCTGCAGTGAGGAGAAGGGATTCGATCATGTCCGCACCCGGCATGTCCCCTATTTCTTGATCTCGTGGCCGATGACGCCACCAACCGCCGCGCCGCCAATCGTTCCAGCCGTGCTGCCACCGGTCAGCACCGCGCCACCGACGGCGCCGATACCGGCCCCCACCGCGGTGCTCTTGTCCCGCGCCGACATTCCGGAACAGGCACTCAGGCCCAGCAGCAGTGTCGTAGCGACAGCGCAAAGGGTTAGTTTTTGGATGCTTTTCATGATAGGACTCCTCGACAACCTGCAAGGCGGGATATGTCGCACTTTCAAGGAGAGCCCGGCATACCGTTCCGTCGCAGCAAGGAAACCCAGGGGACTCCTTGGCTCGGATAAATTCAAGCTACGGGACGTCGTAGCGGGAGTCTGTCTGCTGACGTACACAACCGGGAGCTTTCAAGGCATGTTCGATAGCGTACAGACGGCGCTCCGCGGGTGAGTAGGATCGAAAGATCCTCATTACTCGCCCAAGGAGACATCAAATGTCCATCGGAACCGTACTGCTGATCGTGTTGATCCTGCTGCTGGTCGGCGCCTTGCCCAGCTGGCCCCATAGCCGGAGCTGGGGTTACTACCCCAGCGGCGGGCTTGGCCTGGTGGTGGTGATCCTGGTGATCCTGCTGCTGTTGGGCCGCATCTAGGATGATTGCTCTCCCATCTGTTGCCGCAGGTCAGCACGCTGACTCACGCAGCCTTTGCCGCACGGTACGCAGCCAGGTCGGCCGTTCCCGCACCGATGTTGGCCACATCCAGCTGGACAGCCCTCATCCCATATTCCCCATTCGGATATTGCAACGACAGCGGAGCGCCCCGGAAAGACGGGGCACTCCGCTGCCGTGATCGGCTTTTTGCTGAACCGGATCAGCGCTTGATTCGGGAGATCTTCGTGCCTTCGATGCTGAGGCTGGCCATCAGGCCCTGCTGATCGAAGATGAACGCATAGGCGTCGTCCTTGAGGGTCGAGGTGGACAGATTCTTGGCAGCGCCTTCATTCACCACCACCACGCTGGGACCAACGCCGATTTCCCAGCCTTGCGACTTGTCCAGGTAGTGCACGGCCTTGTCGCTCATCAGGAAGACCACATAACCATAGGATTCGGCACCCGCCTGCCAGCCCCACGAAGCGGATACGGTGTTGTAGTAGCCCGCGGTGGTGGAGCCCTTCATCAAGACACCTTCACCGTAGCTGCCGCCAAACACCAGCCCCGCCTTGATGACCTTCGGAAACACCAGGATCGCCCGTGCCTTCTTTGAAATGCTCTCGGCAATCGGGTTCGTCTTGTATAGCAACTGCAATGCCTGGGCCGCATCCTTGTTCAGATCCTCTGCGGTCGCGGCAAAAGCAGGAGCACCGAAGCCCCCAAGGGCGAACGAGGCGGCCGTCACGAGAATGAGCTTGTGAAAATTACGACGTACATTGGTCATGTTCCTGTCCCTCACGTTATTCCGTCATCGCCAAAGGACTCCGGAAGTCTTATGGAAAGCGGCGCCTGGTCCAACGGATCAGTCACTGGACACGGCGAGTGTTCATGCTGCGCCAATCGCCCTGGGGATTCCGTACGCTAACGAACAGAGCAGCAATTCCGGCTGTCATTTGCCGTCAATCAAAGCGCACCCAGCACTCGCAGACGTTCCCGCAGGGCTTCCACCTCATCCAGCAGTTGTAGGGCCAGCGCCGCGCCGGCCAGGTTGAGTCCGAGATCACGCCGCAGCCGCAGGGCGACCGTGGCCCGGCGCAAATGCACGCCTGTAAAACGCCAGCGATGAGGCTCTCGCCCCAGCGGAGTCAGCACCCCTTCGTCCACCAGCTCGACGATGCTGTCGGCGCGTACCGCGCAAGCACGGCAGAGCTCGATCAAGGTCAGCCCGGTCTGCTCTTCGAGGATCGTTACACTGGCTTGGGGCAGCATCTTCTCGTCGTCCATTTTCAGACTCCAGCTACAGATCGCGGGTCAAAGAATTGGAACTGCTTGGCCATTTCGGTATAGAACGCCCGGGCCGCCTCACTGTCGGCCGGTGGCAGCGCAATCTGCAGCACTGCATAGAAATCTCCTGGCGTAGAGCCGGGAATACCGCGGCCCTTCAGGCGCAGCTTGCGACCGGCCACCGCGTTAGGCGGAACCTTGACCTCGACGGCCCCGCTCGGTGTCGGTACTTCCACTTGCGCCCCCAATGCCGCCTCCCAGGGCGCGACGCGCAGATCGAAATAGACGTCCCGCTGCTCGACGCGATAGTGCGGATGCGGCGAGAACTCCACCTCCAGGTAAAGATCCCCGGCCGGCCCTTGCCCCACGCCGGGCATGCCCTGCCCGGCCAGGCGAATGTGCTGCCCGGCGCGGATGCCACGGGGAATCGACACATTGAGGGTGTGCTTGCGCAGATGCACACGTCCTTGCCCGTCCACTTCGGGCATCTGCAGGACGAGGCTGCGTGTAGCCCCCGTATAGGCATCCTCCAGGTCGATCTGAACGCGGGCATGGTGATCCTGGCCACGGGCGTGAAAACCACCGCCAGTACGATGCCCGCCGTGGGCGCGGCGACCGTAGAGCGACGCAAAGAAATCGCTGAAATCACTGTCTTCGGCCTCTCCGGACGGGCCATCCGAAAACTCGAAGCCCGCGCTTCCGCCCGGCGGTGGCCGAAAGTCCTGGCCGGCTTTCCAGTTGCTCCCCAGTTGATCGTAGGCGGCCCGCTTCTCCAGGTCTTTCAGCACCGCGTAGGCCTCTCCGAGCTCCTTGAAACGGCTCTCCGCATCGGGCACCTTGCTGACGTCGGGATGATACTTGCGCGCCAGTTGGCGATAGGCACGTTTGATCTCGTCCTGGGTCGCATCCCGCGCCACCCCCATGATCGCGTAGTAGTCCTTGAATTCCATGATCACTTGGCGCGCGGACGCGACTGCCTGGGCTGCACCGCTTGGAGTCTTCCGGCCCTCAGCGCCTCGACCGCCTTGGCCACCGCGCGTGCCACGTTGCGCACGTCCTCCTGCATGGGCTCGTCCCAGTCCAGGGTGTTGTGGCTATCGGCGTAGGGCGCGTAATAACCAATGAAACGGTCCAGGCGTGCCAACGGACCAGCATCGATGAAACCCATCCAGTCGAGCCAGTCCGACAGGCCGCGGCGGGAATCCTCGATGCCCGCCACATCCCCATGGACCACCACCCCATAGACACGCCCCGCCAGATGCTGTGGATAGTCCCAACCCGCCATCTCCAGTGCCTTTGCCTTGTCCGCATCCTTGCCCGAGGTGGTCGTCGGGTCCGGGTTGCCGCATCGGCGCACACTGCGCTGCCGGTCCGCCCCCCATTCCGCCGACAGGGACTGAGCCGGATCTGCGTAATCAGGCCCGGCCATCTGCTGGAAGAGTGACTTGCGCCCCTCCACATAAGCCCGCCAGGCGATCTCCTCCAGCCGCGCCAAGGCTTCGTCCTCCTCCCTGAAGGCCCGGTCGGCGAAAGAGGCCCGGAAGCGCTCCGAAAATGCCGACCGTTCCAGACGCCCTGGAGCCTGCCCCTCGCGAACACGGATCATGCCGGACTCACCCGCCCGCCCGCTCATCGGCGGACCTGGCATGGGAATGGTTTGTGGGTGGCATGAAGCGTCTCCTCGCAGAATGCAGAACACCGGGGGCCGACCGTAACAAGGCGGCGACCCGGCCGTCCGTGCGCTAGCGAACACAACGCGGGGCATGCTGGTCCATTTCATCCGTCGGACTCAAGCATGAAGTCCCTCCCGGTATTTCTCAGAGGGACTCTCGATCTGTCTTAAGCATGTAGCGCCGGCATCAACACCTGAATCGATTCGCCGCCATCTGGCGTCACCCAACTACCGGCCAGTTCAGCAATCAACTGGTTAGTGCTGGTCAGCGTCACACCAGCACGCTCCATCCGCCGCAAGGCGATGTCGTCGGGGATCCGCCCGCATCGGCGACAACCTACACCTCGAACCCATCCCCCCCAAGCTCAGCGCCGGATAGACGGTACACACATCGTTGATGACGCCTGCAATGATCAGCCTCTTGCGGCCGATCGCTTTCACCGCTGCGGCAAAGTTTTCATCCTCCGTCGCATTGACGATGCCGAAGCGCTTGACGCGAGCAGCGAATTCAAGCGGAAGAATTGTCTCCAGCTCGTTCAGTAAGGGCCCCTGGGCGTATTCCTACATGCATCGAACAGTTTGGCGAGCCTTCCCACCCCTACGATCTGGCAAAGCACGAGTGCATCGGATTTCGGGCAGCAAAATCCAATGTGTGGGTGCTGCACAACACCGAGGAATCGCTGGAGGTCGCCGTCGGTGGCCGCTTCCAGCTCAATAGCGTCGGCCTGATCCGGCGACTGGCCGCACTCGATCAAGGCATCGCCGTCCTGCCCGCAGAAATCGTGGCAGAAGATGTGGCGCAGGGGCGGTTGCGTCGAGTCCTTCCCGATTGGGAGGGCCCCCCCACCCCCGTCTACGCAATGACCGAGACGCGGTTGTTACCGGCCAAGACACAGCGGTTTATTGAATTCCTGAAGGAACGGCTTGGCGTCCATACTCACGCATGAAGGTTTCCACAACCACGGTAAGCCGTTACTCACGCTGGTTCCCCTTGATGCGGTCTAGTCAGCAGCAGAGGCGATGTATATGTTTTCCCGTCATTCCGGCCATACCTCAAGTAGACCCGATGCACCCGGCCGTCATCGACCAGCTGGACCCTGCCGTCGTGTTGCGCAATGCCATCGACGAACAGGCCGGTTTCTTCGTGCTCCGCGACGGCTGAAATTTGCGAGACGTTGATGTGGAACTCCGTTTCCCCGTAGCGGTAACGGATCGTGTATCCCGACCAGTCGGCAGGCAGACGCGGGGTCAGACGCAGCACGGTGCCTTCGCGCTGCAACCCGAGCAACGACTCTAGGATCAACCGGTACAACCAGCCGGCGGCGCCGGTGTGCCAACTCCATCCGCCACGCCCGACGTGAGGCTCTGCCGCATAAACATCCGCTGCGACGACGTAGGGTTCCAGCTTGTAAACCGCCACGCCTTCCGCCGAGCGGGTGTGGTTGACCGGATTGATCAGCCTCAGCACCGACCAGGCGCGCTCCGCATCACCCAGCTCGGCAAAGGCCATCGCGGTCCAGACCGCCGCATGGGTGTATTGCCCACCGTTTTCACGCACGCCCGGCACGTAGCCGCGGATGTAGCCCGGAGCCAGGGACGAGGTGTCGAAGGGCGGTGCAAGGAGTCGGACCACGCCATTCTCCCGGCTCACCAGATAAGTATCGACGGCATTCATCGCCATGCGCGCCCGCACGGGGTCCGCGGCACCGGACAGCACTGCCCAGCTCTGCGACACCGAGTCGATGCAGCACTCAGCGTTGCTGCTGGAGCCCAGCGGCGTGCCATCGTCAAAGTAGGCACGGCGATACCACTCACCCTCCTCCCCGTCCCAGCCATGCTCTTCGAGCGTGTCGCGCAAACGTAGGTTTTCGTTCCGGCACTGCGCGGCGAAGGCCGCATCGCCACGGGCCTCGGCAAGCTTAGCGAACTGACCGAGCACGGTATACAGGAAGAAGCCCAGCCAGACGCTCTCACCCTGGCCTTCGATTCCAACCCTGTTCATGCCGTCGTTCCAATCACCGGACCCTATCAAGGGCAGGCCGCGGGCGCCGAAACGCAGGGAGTGCAAAATGGCCCGCGCGCAGTGCTCGTACAGGCCGGCGACCTTAACCGAGGATGCGGGCTGGTCGTAATACGAATCCTCCCCCGGATCGACCGGGCGGCCTTCGAGAAACGGCACTGTCTCGTCGAGTACGCCCGCATCGCCGGTCACCGCGACATAGCGGCATACCGCCAGCGGCAGCCAAAGGGCGTCGTCGGAACAATGGGTGCGCACCCCCCGCCCCATCGGCGGATGCCACCAGTGCTGGACGTCCCCCTCGACGAACTGGCGGCTGGCGCAGAGCAGCAGATGAGCCCGGACTCGCGCCGGTTCGGCATGGACCAAGGCCATCACGTCCTGCAACTGGTCACGGAAGCCGAAGGCGCCGCCCGACTGGTAATAGCCACCGCGCGCCCACAAGCGGCAGGCCAGTGTCTGGTAGATCAGCCAGCCATTGACCAACACATCGACCGCGGGGTCGGGCGTTTCGATGTGCACTGCGCCGAGCGTGCGGCGCCAATAGGCATGCACCGCATCGAGGGCCCGGTGCGCTTCGCCAACGCCCTGGACACGTGCGGCCAGGCGGTCGGCCTCCTCCGCATCGCCAGCGACACCGAGGCGGAAGGCCATCTCCCGCGTCTGGCCGGCGGCCAGTTCGAAGCCCGACTGGATCGCCGCGCAGGGGTCCAGCCCGCCGCCGACCCGGCCCGACAGCCCGGTGCGCTGCATGGCCGAGGGCTTGCGCAGGGAGCCGTGGCGCCCGATGAACTCGCTGCGATCGGCGCTCAGACCGACCGCCTCGTCGGCATGGAAGAAGGCGACGCGGCCCGGGAAGTCGATGCTGTAGGCGTTGCGGGCCGTCAGCGCACCGCTGTGCGGCGCGATCTCGGTGATCACATGCATGGCTGATTTCTCGCGCAGGTCGCCCATCACCCATTCCACGTAGCCCGTGGCCGAGAGGTAGCGCGGTCGTCCGGACTCGTTGTTCAACTTCAACAGCGAGAACTTGACCGCCATGTCCACCGCCACAAACACTGTGAGCTCCGAGTGGATCCCGTCCACGCGGGTTTCAAAGACGCTGTAGCCGAAGCCGTGACGGATCGTGTAGGCCGCATCCGCCGGCGCCGGCAAGGGCGTGGGCGACCACACCCGGCCGCTTTCCTCGTCGCGCAGATAGATCGCTTCGCCGCTGGGGTCGCATAAGGGGTCGTTGTGCCACGGCGTCAGGCGGAACTCGTGGGCGTTCTCGCTCCAGGTGTAGGCGCCGCCGCTTTCCGAAATCAGCGTCCCGAAGTGCGGATTGGCCAGTACATTCGACCACGGGGCCGGCGTCGGAGCGGCGGAGTGCACGGTGATGACGTATTCGCAGCCATCCGGAGTGAAACCGCCAAGCCCGTTGGCAAGGATCAGCTCATCCTCGGCCGGAGCCGCCAGCGGCGCCCGGCCCGGAGGTTCGGGACGGTAGGGCCGGATCGGCACCAGCGGCGGCATGTTGGTGACCGCCTGCACCCGGTGATCGAGCTGCTCGGCCAGCGTGCCCCGGCAATCGGAGAGGATCACACGGGCGACGGCCTGGAACAGCAGCCGGTCCTCGACGGAGATTTGCTCGACCGGGCGGACGAAGATGTTCCCCGGCCGGTCGCCCAGACCACCGCTGCCAGAGGCGACGAGGTCGATGATCTGCTCCTGCAGACGTTGCCGGTAGCCGGCGTGGTCCTCGTTCCAGATCACCAGGTCCACCGCCAGGCCCTTCAGGCGCCAGTAGGCGTGTGCCTGCACGAGCTGGCGCACCAGCTCGATGTTGGCGGCATCACCGATCTGCAGCAACACGATAGGCAGGTCCCCGGAGATGGTATAGCCCCACAAGCCCGACTGACCGCGGCGGTTCTTGACGAGGAGTGCGGTTTCGGCACGCAGCGCCGGGCTGGCGTACAGCACCGCGCCGGCCAGGCGGGCATAGAGCTGGGCATCCGCCTCCACCGCGTTGAGCTGCTGCAATTCCACTTCGCTATGGGTCCACGCCAGGTCGAAGACGCGGTCGGCAAGATGGCGATCCCGATACTTGCCGACCAGGCACAGCGCCGCGTCGTGGCTGTCAGCCATGCCGGTGACGATGTCGACACTGGTGGACTGCTCCGGGTCGAGGAAGAAGCGCTGGCGGATAGCGACGATAGGGTCGAGCACCGGCCCCGCGCTGCCGGACAATGGGCCGGTTTCGCTCAGAGCCAGAGGGAATGCGGTGGTCCGCGTGCGTCCAATGAAACGGGCGCGGTCGGTCTCCCACGAGACGGCATCCACCTCCACGCCATGCACGGCCATCACATGCAGCATCCACGGCGTCGCTTCTTCAGGGGAGCGCGGCCGGCGCATGCACAGGATGGCCTGCTGCTGCGGCAGGATTTCGGTCTGCACGAACAGCTTGCTGAAGGCCGGATGAAGGGCGTCGGCTGCCGGCGGGGCAATCACTACTTCGGCGTAGCTGGTGATTTCGATCTCCCGGCGGCGGGACGAACGGTTGGTCAGGCGAACGCGGCGCAGCTCGATGTCGTCTTCCGGCGAAACAACGATCTCTGTGTAGGTTTCGATATCGCCGTCGGGTTCGACGGGATCGCAGCGCCGGAACTCCACCCGCCCTTCCGAGAGGATCGCCTCGTAATCCGTCGGCCGGTGGCAGGTCGGCTGATGGGCGGTGGACCAGAACAGTCCGCTGGCCACGTCGCGGATGTAGCAGAACGAACCCTGGTCGTCGCACGCACCGTCCTCCCTCCAACGGGTGACAGCCAGGTCGCGCCAGCGGCTGTAGCCGCTGCCGGCGTTGTTGATCATCACCCGATAACGGCCGTTGGACAGCAGCTGGACTTCGGGTGTGGGGGTATCCGGCGTATTGAACATCCGCACCGGAGTGGCCTGCGGAATGACCCGCGCGCGCAAGCCGGAGAGCTCGGCGGCATGGGAGAACAGGCCGGCGGCCCGCGGCACCCGCTCCTGGAGCAGCGGCATGACCGCCTGGAACAGGCGCTCCGACTCGAAGCGGCGCTGTATCGGACGATCCAAGATGAGCCAGGCCAGGGCCAGCAGGCTCATGCCCTGGTGGTGGGCCATGAAGGCCCGTACCACCGCCCTGGCCTGCCCGCGGCGCTGGCGGGCGGGTGTGTAATCGATGGCTTCGAAGAAGCCGAACTGGCCCATGAAACCCTCTGCAGCCAGGCGCCGGAGATTGGCACAGGCGGCCACGGGCGCGACCATCAGCGCCATCACCGAAGCGTAGGGCGCGACGACCAGATCCTCGACCAGGCCGGGCTTGAGGCCCAGCCCGGGCACGCCAAAGGCGCGGTACTGGTAGATCAGCTGGGCATCGACCGTGTTGTAGGCCGATTCGGACATGCCCCAGGGCACACCGCGTTGCCGGCCGTATTCGATCTGGCGGGCAACCGCCGCCTTGCAGGTCTGATCGAGCAGCGTGCGCTCGTAGGTCGGCATCACCAACTGCGGCATCAGGTACTCGAACATCGACCCGCTCCACGACAGGAGCACCGGCTCGCCGCCGGCCCTGGTCAGCAGGCGCCCCAGGGCAAACCAGCTTTCCTTCGGCAAGGCCCCCTGGGCAATGCCGACAAAACTCGCCAGCCGCGCCTCCGAGGCCAGCAGGTCGTAGCAACTGGCATCCGCGCGCCGGTTCTGCACGTTGTAGCCGATGCTCAACAGGTGCCGCGAGGCGTCGAACAGGAAGTCGTAATCCATCTGCGCCAGCGCCACGCACTGCTGCGCCAGGGCTTCGATGACGGCCATGCGTTCACTGGCGCGGGCGCTCCCTTCGGCGAGCGCGTGCTGGAGATCAATGAGCCAGGTGCGCTGGGCGGCACTGTCCGCGCCATCGAGCCGTGCTTGCAGAGACGGGCCGAGCACACGGTCGAGCGTTGCCGACGTGCGCAGGGTCGGCAGTCCGATCTCGCCGAACAGCCAGTCCGGCACGTCGTCCAGCCCTGCGGGCGGCTTCCCGAGTGCGAGCCACGGGGCCAGAAACTCGATCTCGCTTCGTACGCTCCGGAGCTGCTCAGTCAGCGCCTGCGCCCAGCGGCTCGCCTCCAGCGCGGGAGGGGTCGCGTCGCCGCTGGCGAGCCGGCTGGCGGTGTATGCCACGACAGCGTCGGCATCGGCCGTCAGTTCACCAAGAATCTCCCGTAGCGCCGGCAGCGTGCCTGGAAGCGCGGCCACCGCCGCGTCCAGCGCCGCCCGCAACGCCGTCAGCGGGCTCTCCGCGACGGGGGCTAGCGTCTCGGAGAGTAGCGCGACGGTGTCGCCGAGGCCGTCGAAGACCTTGGGCGACACGATCCGCTCATCGGCAAGAGCGAGCTGCCCCGCCCTCAGGGTCAATAGATGGCCGGCGAGGTTGCCGCTGTCCACCGTCGACACGTACAGCGGCTGCAGGGCCTGCAGGGTCTGGGTGTCGTACCAGTTATAGAAATGGCCCCGGTAGCGCTCCAGCCCATCCAGCGTGCGTAAGGTATGGGCGGTTCGCTCGACAAGCGGGCCGCCAAGGATGTAGCCAAAGTCGTAAGCCGCCAGATTGGCCAGCAGCGCCAACCCGATGTTGGTCGGTGAAGTACGATGGGCCAGCGTGGCAACCCGATACTCCTGGTAGTTGTCAGGCGGCAACCAATTATCGGCCGGGCCGACGAAGGTATCGAAGAACGACCAGGTGCGCCGCGCCAGCCCGCGCAGGAAGCGCGTCTGCTCTGCCGTCAGCACCGCCCGGCGGACAGCCAGGGGGCGACTGATCCACCAGGCCAGCACCGGCGACGCAAACCACAACAGCAGCACCGGTCCGGCCACCCACAGCGCCGTCGGCGCCACGGCGACCAGACCGAGCGCAATCGCCACGCTCAACAGCGGGGCGCTCGACATCCGCCGGTAGGAGGCGATCAGGCCATTGCGGGACTGGGTTCCCAGCACCCGCTCGATCTCGCTCGACGGACACCATTCGAGCAATCTCCGGTGGCTCGCCCCCATGCGCCACAAGGTACGGGCGATGGCCTCCAGGCTGAAGGAGGCCTCGTACGGCAAGCAGGCGAATTCGAAGCCGAGTTGCGCAAGCCTACGGGACAAGGCGTTCAACACGACCGCCAGGTGCTGTTTGAGCAGCATCTCGTCCGGCAGGCGGAGCAGGTCGACGGTGGCCGCGCACACGCTCGGCAACAGCAGGATGCCGATCAGCGACGCCGTCCATAGCAGGGATGGTTTCAGGAACAGCCAGCCCAGCACCAGCAGGAGCAGCTGTGCGCCTGGAACGAGGCTGCGCCGCAGGTTGTCCGCCAGTTTCCATTGAGACAGGAGCGACAGCGGATTGGTCTGGCGGTGGGTATCAGCCCCGTCGGGACCGTCCTTGCAGGCACAGGGCACCTTGGGCAGCAGCCAGGCGAGGAGCTGCCAGTCACCGCGAATCCAGCGATAACGCCGGCTTACATCGACGCTGTAACTGGCCGGGTGATCTTCGTAGAGCAGGCCGTCGCTCAACAGCCCGGCCCGGGCATAGCAGCCTTCCAGCAGGTCGTGGCTGAGAATCCGGTTGTCGGGAAAGCGCCCCCCCAGCGCGCGCTCGAAGGCATCCACATCGTAAATGCCCTTACCGATGAAGGAGCCTTCGCCAAACAGGTCCTGGTACACATCGGAGATGGCACGGGTATAGGGGTCGATACCCGCCTCGGCACCGAACAGCTGGGCGTAGCGCGACCGGCATGCGCCGGGGAGGCTGATTCCCACGCGGGGTTGCAGGATGCCGTAACCGGCCACGACCCGCCCTTTATTCTCGTCGTAGACCGGCTGGTTGAGCGGGTGGGCCATGGCGCCGACGAACTGGCGGACCGCGTCCTGGGCCAACTGCGTGTCGGTGTCGAGGGTGATGACGTACTTCACGCCGGCCAGGATCGCCGTGTCGCCGACGATCGTCGCAAAGCCCTCTCCCCCGCTGCCGCGCAGCAGCGCGTTGAGGTCGGCCAGCTTGCCGCGCTTGCGCTCGCTGCCCATCCAGCTGCGCTCCTGCGGATTCCAGCGCCGCGGGCGGTGGAACAGGAAGAAGATGTCCTGCCCCTCCGCGGCATAGCTCGCATTGAGGGTCTCGATACCGGCCCGCGCCTGCGCCACCAGCGCATCGTCCGTGGGGAGCGAGGCCTGCGGCGCATCGAGGAAATCCGTGAGCAAGCCGAAATGCACGCAGCCGTCACGGTTGGCCAGGAAGCGGACCTCCAGCGCTTCGAGCAGGTTTGCGACGCCCGCCGGATTGCTCAACATCGTTGGCACCACCACCAGGCTGCGACATTGCGCCGGAATGCCGGTCGAGAAATCCATCCGCGGCAAGGAATGTGGCTTCACCAGCAAGGTGGCCAGCCAGTT
This sequence comes from Zoogloea sp. LCSB751, assembly GCF_002028455.1. Taxonomy (GTDB): domain Bacteria; phylum Pseudomonadota; class Gammaproteobacteria; order Burkholderiales; family Rhodocyclaceae; genus Zoogloea. The sequence continues at coordinate 61,703 of NZ_MWUM01000018.1, forward strand.
GCTCAGTGCCACCGCAAGCTGGCTGGTGACCGGCAGCGTCAGCAGCGCGAGCGGCAACAACGCCCAGACCGGCCATTCGGCCGCCAGGGCTGCGTACAGCAACGCGGCGCTGACGATCGCTGCGATCAGCGCGATGCCGCCCAGGTACAGCGGCAGGGCTACGCGGGATGCCGTCCGGCGCAGGCTCTCCACGGTGCCGGGGTGCGTTCCCGCCACCCGCTCAAGTTCAGACCGGCCTGCATCGATGAGGTAATAGCCGACATGGGCGGTTCTTGCGTCGCCAGCGCCTGACGCCCGGGCCAGGTCCACCGCCTTCAGGGCCACCTCGTGCTCGGTGAGGGCGCTCTTCTTGGCGATCTCTTCGGTGGCGTGGCGATAGCGGTCGCGGGTTGCAAAGTCCATCCGTACATAGACACCGCCGGGGTCGTCGCGCAGGGTCTGCTCGACCAGGCTCAGGCTCTCGACGAAATCCCGCCAGTCCATCGCCCCCAGCACGCGCAGGCTGCCGATGCTGTTGCTGATGGAGACCTGGTCAGCGGCCTGGCGCTGGTTCTCCGCTTGCACCACGCCGGCGATGCTCAGGCCAGACTGCGCCAGGCGCTGCTCGATCCAGCTCAGAGGCAAGGCCAGTGCGGGTCCCCGTCCCTGCAGGCGGCGCGCCAACTCGGCGACAAAGGCACCGGCCATCGGCGGCTCCGAGCGGACCATGTCGGCAACGACCAGGATCAGGTCTTTGCCATCGGTCTCAATAGCCTCGGTCATCCGGTCCGCCCAAGTGTCGGCCAGCCCCCGTTCGCCCCAGCCGGCCGCGATCCCCACGCTGACCCGCCTGAGGTTCTCGATGACCGCCAAGCGCAGCATGATCGGAATCGCCCACAACTCGCCCAGCTTGAGCGGCGCGACACTCTGGTAGCTCGCAACGAAGCGGCCCAGGCTTTCCGCGTCCACCCGGCCATCGCCATGGGCTACGGCCTCGAGGGCGATGTCGTACACCCTTGGCCGCCCGGCCAGGGCCAGCGCGCCATTCAGGTGCGGAAGTTCGCGGCTGTACCCCTCCGGCAGCAACCGCCGGGCCATGCGGATCTGCTCTTCGATGAGATAGAAATTGTCGAGCAGCCACTCGCCGGCCGGCGCAATGCGCCGATTATCGGCGACCGCCTCGGTGAGCAGACGACAGGCATCGAAGAGCGTGTGCTCGTTGTCTGCCAGGCGAGCCAGCAACCGGTCGGGCACGAACGGTCCACGGGCAAGGGTATGGGAGCCGGCAAGCGCTTTGCCGTGCAAGGCCATCTGGTCGGCGCTGAACAGTTCCGCCCGCAGCGGGGGTTCGTCAACTGCCGACGCGTGGGGGCCGCGCTTGCTGAAGAACAGGGCCTTCAACGGTCTGTAGCGCATGCTCGGCGCGCTCACGGCAAGACTGCGTGCGACAAGGCCCCGATTGCGAGGAGCGCCGGGCAGGTCACCCGCCCAGGCAGTAAAAGCGTGTTGTCGTACACAAGGACAGGAGACTGCGGGTAATGAAGCAGGACTGTTGGCATGGGGAACCTTCCGCCGTTCGCCATGCAACGGCTGGCGATGGACCGGAGTGCCTAGCCTTCAACCGTGCTGGCGGCAAACAGGCATGTCCTCCACGTCGTGGCCAGGCCAATCCGCAGCCCGTCGCAAACGCCAGAGAACATGGCGAAACCTCCCTTGAAGCCTAGCGCCTGGACCTGCGTGGGTCGGTGCGCTCTCGCACATAAGGAGGGTCGGCGAATGCGGGAGTCATCGCCTGTGTGTTCCAACGCACCGACCCCGCCGAGACCAGGCCCCATTCTTCAACTGCGCCTCAGAACCGTATCGGGCACAAGCACTGAACGGTCTCCGGACGCATCACATCAATGCGTAGTCATAAAGGATCAATAATGAAAAACCTCAAACTCGCAGCCGTCGCTGCCAGCCTCTGCCTCGCCTTCAGTGCCGCAGCCATCGGCGCCCCTCTGTCAAAGGCCGAATATCAGGCCGGCAAAGAGGATGCATCGAACAAGTACAAATCCGACAAGGCCGCCTGCAAGGCCATGAGTGGCAACGCGCAGGATATCTGCATCGAAGAAGCCAAAGGCCGGGAAAGCATCGCCAAGGCCGAACTCGAGGCAAAGTATGAGCCGTCCGCCAAGCACAGCTATGAGGTCCGCCTGGCCAAGGCCGAAGCCGCCTACGCGGTTGCCAAGGAAAAGTGCGACGACGCTGCCGGCAATGCCAAGGACGTGTGCCGCAAGGAGGCGAAGGCTGCCTATGTAACTGCAAAGGCCGACGCCAAGGTGGCCGAGAAGACCTCGGATGCCAACTCGACCGCTTATGAAAAAGCCAGCGGCGCCCGCCAGGATGCGGCGACGGAGAAACGCGATGCCGCCTATGCCGTGGCGAAGGAAAAGTGCGATGCCCTTGCAGGCGATGCCAAGGCAAGCTGTATCAGCGCGGCCAAGACGCATTACGGGCAATAAGAACACCGGCCCCCCGTGGGGGTATCCACCTGACACGGGAGGCGCAATCCAAAAGGAAAACCAGTCTGGCGCTGTTCGCCCGCGGGGAAATGGGCCGCCCGACAGATAGACCACAAGCTCAACAATGGAGGACGCCATGCTCTATACCATTGCCATCGTAATGCTCATCCTGTGGCTGCTCGGCTTGGTCACCTCGACCACTCTGGGGGGCTTCATCCACATTCTGTTGGTGATCGCCATCGTCGTCGTCCTGCTTCAGGTGATCAGCGGGCGCCGCGGTTGATGAGCACAGCCGCTGGCCTTGCCGTCCGGCTCAGGCCAGGGGATGAACCGATCTGCCGTCGCGCGCCCCATGCAGCACCCAGCATCCGGCTTCGCCGAACTCCAGTACCTGGCGGTGATATGGCCGGATCGAGGCACGATGGGCGACGCTGACAAAGGCAATCCCACTGGCGGCGAGCAGTCGGTAGAGGTGCTCCTCGTTGCTTGCATCGAGCGCACTGGTCGCCTCGTCGAGGATGACGTAACGGGGGGAAAGAAGCAGCAGGCGGGTGAAGGCGACCCGCTGCTGCTCGCCCATCGACAGCACCTTCGCCCAATCCAGTTCGCCGTCCAGGCCACCGACACGCGCCGCGAGATACGGCAGGTTGGCCTGTGCCAGCACATCCAGCAATTCCTCGTCCGACACGGGCCGATCCTGCCGCGGGTAAAGCAGCTGGTTGCGCAAGCTGCCTAGCAGCATATAGGGGCGCTGGGGCAGGAACAGCATGTCCCCAGCCGCCGGACGGGCGATGCGCCCCTCGCCGGCACGCCATAGTCCGGCAATGGCGCGGAGCAAGGTACTCTTTCCACAACCGCTGCTGCCGACGATCATCAAGCTCCCCCCCGGCTCGATCGACAGGGAAAGATCGACGATCAGCGGCCTTTCCCTGTTCGGCGTCCATAGGGTCAGGCGGTCGATCACCACCCGGGAATCCTCGACGATGGCAATGCCCTCGTCCATGGGCACCCCGGCCTGGCCGTCCATGACTCCGGCGAAACTGTCCAGGCGCTCGATTCCTGCCGCAAATTTGCTGAAGCTCTCGAAGTTGTCGACGATCACGGTGAGAGCGGCCAGGATCGCCGCGAAGGCGCCCGCAGCCTGAATCGCGTGGCCGACTTCCAACTCGCCGGAAATGACCCGGTCGGCGATGATCGCGCTGGGCAGGATGATGGTCATGAAGCTGTAGGCGTACTGGAAAATGTTCAGGTTAAGCTGCACCCGGATGAGTCTGCTGAAATTGCTGAACACCTCGCCGAAATTCCGCTCGACCTGCTGGGCCTCCAGTTTCTCGCCGGCGTAGAAAGCAATGGCTTCCGCGTTCTCGCGGATGCGCACGAGGCTGAAGCGGAAATCCGCCTCCCGTTTGAGCTGGTAGAAGTTGAGCCCGATCAGCACCTTGCCGAAGAGCACGACAGTGATCAGCGTCCCGATGAAGGCGTAGATCACCAGGAAGAGAACCAGGCCCCGGGAGATGGACCACAGCACGCCGGCGAAGGCCGCAAGTTGCAATACGGCGCCAGCCAGCACCAGCAGGAACTGGAGTGACTTCTGGGTGAAGGTGTTGATGTCTTCGGCAATCCGCTGATCCGGATTGTCGATACCCGAGCTGGCATCGAGCCGGAAATAGGCGCCGTTTCCCAGATAGGAACCGAGATAGGCCCGGGTCAGCCAGCGTCGCCAACGAAGGCCGAGCGTGTCCCGCACGTAATAGTAGAAGGCATAAACCGGCACGCCCAACACCAGCACCCCGAAACACCGCTCGATGGATAACCAGAACCGAGCGCCATCCTTTGCCGCCAGTGCGGAGGTGAATTCGCCGGTCTGCCCGTTGAGCAGTACCGCAAACAGAGCCTGCCCCAGCAGGAGCAGCACCAGCAGAGCCAGCAAGGCGCGGGCGCGCCCTTTCTCCTCACTGAACCAATAGGGTGCCGCAATCGCCCGGAAACGCGCCAGGAGCGCCCGGTCAAGGAGAATCGTCTGCTTTTGCAAAGCACCTCTCCGCACCCGACCAAACCCATGCGCCGCCTACTTCGATCACCGGCCTGTCGCCACAAACGACATCCGCACGGGTTGCCCGGTCGTCTCGACCTGGAGACGCTGGCGCTGCCACACACCGTCGATGCGGGCGGACATCCGGTAGTCCCCTGGTGGTAGCTTGAGATAAAGCAACGGACCTTCGCTGACGGCGGTATAGCTGCGCCGCCCGCCCGTTCCCTCCACGGTGAACGGAATATTCGCCAGATAGTGACCGCTACGGTCGCTGAATACCACCCACACATTGTAGGCCGCAGCCGACCTGCGCATCTCGGCGCGATCGGCCTCTCCCACCCCACCGCTCATCCAAGCAATGGTCTCCGATGGTGCGCTGACCATCGCACTGCGAACAAGCGGTGGACTACCTTCACCCGCCTGTATCCGAGCACCGCAGATCAAGGACAAAAGACCGACCAGCCCGGCCGGTATGGGCCGCCGAAGCCCTTCCCGGCGCAAGCGGAACCCAAACACCGATAGCTTGATTTTCATCGTTCGCTCCTGAAGGTGTCGGGCATGGGTGATCTGGCGTGCTGAATGTATCGACCCGATGAAACAAGCTTATGCGTGCTCTCGGAGATGCTCTGTCTGGCGCCGAACATAGGGGCATCGGCGCCGCACCGTGTACGCCAGCGTACCGACATGTAGCGTCTTCCCGCCCATTCTCTACCAGTGAGTCTTGATGCGGATTTCCCCGCAGAACCGAGTCTCACCCTCTGCGATCAGGCCGATCACCCGATTCATTCCATGAAGGGAACTGACCATGAAGACGCTTTGCAAGCCAAAGTGCAACCCCGGCATGAGGCGAAAAGCCCTGCCGGTCCTGATCGTCGGCGTGTCGATGCTGCTGGCCGGCTGTGCGAGCACCCCGGCACCTACCGAGCAACTGGCCGTTTCGGCGGCAGCGGTCAGCCGGGCCGACAGTGCCGGCGCGGCTACGCTGGCCCCCGCCGAGATGCAGATGGCGCGGGAGAAGCTCGACCAGGCCCGCCTGGCCATGACGCGGGAAGACTTCGACAACGCGCGCAACCTGGCCCAGGAGGCCCAGGTGGACGCCCAACTGGCCGAAGCCAAATCCCGCTCCGGCAAGGCGCGCAAGGCTGCCGGAGAATTGCAGGAAGGAGTTCGCGTACTGCGCGACGAACTCGACCGCAAGAACAAATGATTGCTCGCATAAAAGGAATGACCATGACCGAACACCGGATCTTCGCGATGACCCTCATCGCGCTGGCCACGCTGACCGGCTGCTCTTCGCAGCCCCCAAGAAACGCCCTGCTGGAGCAGGCCCGTGGCGACTACCAGATGGCCCAGGGCAACTCCGAAGTCAGCGAACTCGCCAGCGGCGAGATGAAGCAGGCGAACGATGCCCTGAACCTGGCCAACGAGGCGGCCGCACGGGGCGAGAAGCCTGCCGAGGTGGATCACCTGGCCTACCTGGCCAAGCAGCGGATCGCCATCGCCCGGGAAGCCGGCAGCCAGAAGGCCGCCGAACGCGCAGTGAACAACGCCGAGGCCGCCCGCGACAAGGTCCGCCTGAGTGCCCGCACCACCGAGGCCGACATGGCGCACCGCAGCGCCGACGATGCCCGCATGGATACACGCGAAGCCCAGGCCCGGAACCTTCAGCTCGAAAACCAGCTCAAGGCTCTCAACGCCAAGCAAACGCCCCGCGGCATCGTGATCACCATCGGTGATGTGCTGTTTGACACCAACCGCGCTGAACTCAAGGCCGGCGGCATGCGCAATATGGAAAAGCTGGTCGTCTTTCTCAAGGACAATCCGCAGCGCAAGGCGGTGATAGAAGGGTTCACCGACAGCTCCGGCAGCGACAGCCATAATCAGGCGCTGTCGGAGCGGCGCGCGGATTCCGTCATGAACAGGCTGATAAGCATGGGGATCGGCAGTGAGCGCCTCAGTGCCCGCGGCTATGGCGAGGCTTATCCGGTGGCAGGCAACGACAGCACCAGCGGTCGCCAGATGAATCGGCGCGTCGAGATCATCCTGTCGGATGAAAGCGGCAATATTTCTTCCCGTTGATCGAGCCGTGGCCGCCCGCTTTGCCCCCCGACGCCGGGCAGCCGGGCCCCAATCTCCTAAGCACCCGGCAGACTTAACGGGTGCTTTCCATTAGCCAACAAAGCCCCGAAATCCGCTGCCCCCAGGGGATGGCTGAACTGGAAACCCTGCCCTTCGTGGCAATGCTGGGCGCGCAGAAAGGCCAGTTGCTCAAGGGTTTCCACCCCTTCGGCGACAACCCGCTGCTTGAGGTTGCGGCCCATGCCGATCATCGCACTGACAATGGTGGCGTCATCCGCGTTGGTGGCGACATCTCGTATGAAGGACTGGTCGATCTTGAGGGTATCGATGGGGAAACGCTTCAGATAGCTGAGGCTTGAATAACCGGTTCCAAAATCATCAATGGCCAGGTGCATGCCCATGGCCTTGAGGGCGATGAGGACCACGGCCGAGGCTTCGGCGTCGTGCATCAGGATGCTCTCCGTCAGCTCCAGTTCGAGCAGCTGTGGCGCCAGGCCAGTGTCTGCAAGGATCAGGGCCACCCCCTCGAGAAAGCCCTTGTGACGGAACTCCATCGCCGAAATGTTCACCGAAATCGGAACCGTCCTCAAACCTGCATCCTGCCAGACCTTCAATTGCCGGCACGCCTCCCGCATGACCCAGCGCCCGATCGGCACGATCAAGCCCGACTCCTCCGCGATGGGCACGAACTGCGCCGGCTGGACGAGGCCCTGCTTCGGATCCTGCCAGCGGATCAGAGCCTCGGCACCGGTCAATGCCCCTGATTTCAGGTCGATCTGCGGCTGGTAATGGAGCACGAACTCATCCTGCCGCAATGCACGGCGCAGGCTGCTTTCGATGAACTGACGCTGCACGGCGCGGGTGTTCATGTCTCCGCGGAACAGCTGCCAGTTGTTCCGACCGCTGGCCTTGGCGTGGTACATCGCAGTGTCGGCGTTCTGCATCACCGTTTCCGGGTTATCGCCATCATTGGGAAAGACGCTGATGCCGATACTCAGGGTCACGTGGAGTTCGTGGCCGTCGATCAGCTGCGGCAGTGAAAACACCTGCAGCAGCTTGTCGGCAACCCGGGTGGCATCCTGCAGGTGCTCGATCTCCGACAGCAGGATGACGAACTCGTCGCCCCCCTGCCGGCACACAGTATCGGTGACGCGCACGCAGCTCATCAGGCGCTCCGCCACCGATTTCAGCAGCTGATCACCGACCGCGTGCCCAAGGGAGTCATTGATGTGCTTGAAGTAGTCCAGGTCCAGGAACAGCAGGCCCACCTGCTTGTGCCGCCGCCGGGCCAGCCCGATGGCCTGGGCCAGGCGCTCCGTCAGCAGGGCCCGGTTGGGCAGGCCGGTCAGAAAATCATGGTGGGCCAGATGGAACATCTTGACCGCCATGGCGCGGGATTCGCTCACATCGTGAAATACGAGCACTGCGCCCACCACCTGGCCGTCCCGATTATGGATGGGCGCCGCCGAATCCTCGATGGAGGCCTCAATGCCATCCCGCCGCCGCAGTACGCAGTCGGCCGCCAGACCGACCGTGCGATCCTCATGCATGGCCAGATGAGCCGGGTTTGCCGCTATTTCTCCGCTTGTGCCGTCGACGATGCGGAACACTTCAGCCAAAGGTCTCCCGATGGCCTCCTCCCGCGACCACCCGGTCATCCTTTCCGCCACCAGGTTCATGTAGGTGACGTTGCCCGGAATGTCGGTCGTGAGCACCGCGTCGCCGATGGAGTTGAGAGTCACCTGGGCCCGCTCCTTCTCGGCAAACAGCGCTTCCTCCGCGATCCGCAGTACGCTGTCAGCAGACTTGCGATCCGCGATGTCTTCGACCGTCAGCACATGTCCAAATGGCGGCCCCAGGCCATACCTGGCTGCATTCAGACGTATCCACGCCAAGCTACCGTCGGCGCACAGCAGGCGGGCCTCCACACGGAAAGACTGGTGCTCTGCGGCAGCCACCCGCCATTCGGCCAGAACGCGCGGCTGATCGTCCGGACATATGAAGCTGCGCCAATCACGGCCCAGCAGTTGCGCCTCCACGAGCCCGAAAATCCGTCGACAGGCGGGATTGGCATGGACACACAGCCCCTCGGCGTCCGTGACAAGGACGCCCAGCGGGGCAGCCTCGACGATGGCACCGAAATCGACCTCCAACGCGGCGGCAGGCTGCGTGCTCATGAGGGCGGCAACAGCAAGGTCAGGACGGGCTTTTCGGCGTAGTGTCCTTGTTGAGTTCCTCGAAGCGTTTGATCTGCGCCTCGGCCTCATCCTTGGTGACGCCGTAGGTTTCCTGGACCTTGCCCACCAGTTCGTCGCGCCGGCCGGCGATCACGTCCAGATGGTCGTCGGTGAGCTTGCCCCACTGCGCCTTGACCTTGCCCTTGAACTGCTTCCAATTGCCTTCAACGATATCCCAGTTCATTTTCAACTCCTTGAGTTCATCCAATGGACGGCAGGATTGCCGGCCGAAGCCGCAGATCAACGGCGACTGAGCAGAAAACCGATCAGAAAGCCGGCGACGGCAGCGCCACCCAACACCTGCCAGGGATTCTCCTTGACGTAGTTCTGGGTGGCGTCGGCGGCGCGGTGAGCATGGTTTGAAAGTCGGTCCCGGGTACCGTCATAACAGGCTTGAGCCTTGTCGAGCACATCACGGACGCTGGAGTCGGTACCGGGAACTACATTGGTTTCGGTAGTCATCATGTCTCCTTGTAGGGTTGGAATGATGGAACGCATGGGCGAACGGCAGAGTAGTCCCCATGGCAACACCTCGGCGCATCCTCCTACCGCAACATCCGCATGTCGGTACGCAAACGTACAAAGTTGGAATGGATGTGATTCCGAGCAACAGCGCCGGGCGTTCCATGTGCGCTAGCGAACGGATGGGCCCCGTGGGCTACGGTCACAATGAACCGTTGCCGAATGGAGGAGCCACACCATGCTGATCATCTTCAAATCCGCCGCCTGCAGCGACCTCATCACCTTCGAGAAGGACGCCCGGCAGATGCTCTACGTGCTCGGCAAGGACAGTACCGACGGGCAGGGCATCGTCACCGTGGAACAGCTACCCGCCGCCATAAAGAAACTGCGTCAGGCCATTGAAGAAGATGTGACTGTCTGTGCGACAGACGAGAGCAAGATGCGGCAATCGACAGCCGAGGACGGTAGTGATGAAGGCGATGCCGTCAGCTTCCACCAGCACGCCGTGCCTCTGCTTGAATTACTGGAACGCTCGCTGCAAGAGCGGGTTCCAGTCACTTGGGGTGTGTAGTTGTTCCTCAGATTCACGATGAAACAGGTTCCTACCATCGAGATGCCCTTGCCGGGCAGCAATCTCGACCGCCTTGCCCACGCCCAGCTCGCCCATCTGACAGGTGGCATCTCGCCCGCAGCGCTGGCCATGGCCTTCGAAGACTGGCTCATGCACCTCTCGCACAATCCGGCAGAGCAGGCCAAGCTGATCCAAGGGCTTGCCGAAGCCTTCATGCAGTTTCCCAACCGTCTGCAGCAATCCCCCCGCCCGTCCGGCACCCTGGGCCTGGATCCCTTCGTGCCTGACCGCCGCTTCACCCACCCGGGCTGGCAGGCCTGGCCGTTCAATGTGTTGAGCCAGTTCTTCCTGCTCACCGAAGAGTGGTGGAAAAAGGCAACGACCGGCGTGCGCGGCGTGTCGCCTCACCATGAGAATGTCGTCAGCTTCACTGTCAGGCAGCTGCTGGACGTGATGTCGCCGGCCAATTTTTTGTGGACCAACCCGGCGGTGCTGGAGCGTACCGCTCAAACCGGTGGCGCCAATCTGATCCAGGGGCTGCGTAATCTGATGGCCGATGTGCAGCACCAACAGTCGAAATCCGGGCCGCCGGGGGCACAGGCCTTCCGGGCAGGGCATGAGGTAGCCGTCACGCCGGGCCAGGTGATCTTCCGGAACAGCCTGATCGAACTCATCCAGTATGCCCCCTCCGTTCCACAGGTGCGACCCGAGCCGATCCTCATCGTTCCTTCCTGGATCATGAAGTACTACATCCTCGATCTCTCGCCGGACAACTCCTTGATCCGCTACCTGGTGGGCCAGGGATACACGGTGTTCTCGATTTCCTGGGCCAATCCCGGCCGCGAAGGTCGCGATCTGGGCATGGATGACTACCTGCGTCTGGGGGTGATGGAGGCGCTCGATGCAATCGCCGCCGTGGTGCCAGGGCAAGGGATCCATGCCACGGGCTATTGCCTGGGCGGCACCCTTCTGGCGATTGCCGCCGCGGCCATGGGGCGGGACGGCGACGCGCGCCTGGCCTCGGTGTCGATGCTGGCGGCACAGACCGACTTCACGGAGCCAGGAGAGATGGCTTTGTTCATCGACAGCAGCCAGGTCAGCTTCCTGGAAGACATCATGTGGGACCAGGGATACCTGGACACCACGCAGATGGCCAGCGCCTTCCAGTTGCTCAATTCCCGTGATCTCGTGTGGTCGCGACTGCTGAAGGACTACCTGATGGGCGATCGTCATCCGATGAGCGACCTCATGGCCTGGAATGCCGACGGCACCCGCCTGCCCTACCGCATGCACACCGAGTACCTGCGACGTCTGTTCCTCAACAACGATCTGGCCAGCGGCCGCTACCCGGTCGGCACGCAGCCGGTAGCCCTGACGGACATCACCTGCCCGATCTTCTGCGTTGCCACACTGCGGGACCACGTCGCGCCATGGCGTTCGGTGCACAAGCTGCACTTGCTCGCCGACGTTCCGATTACCTTCCTGCTCAGCTCCGGCGGTCACAACGTGGGCATCGTCAATCCGCCAGGCATACCCGGCCGCAGCTATCAGGTGCTCACCCGCCCCCGCGACGGCCGCTATTTCGACCCCGAGGCATGGCTGCGGGCAGCGCCCACCCATGAAGGCTCCTGGTGGCCGGAATGGATCACCTGGCTCGATGCCCATTCAGGCCAGCACACGGCGCCGCCGTCAATGGGCAACACTGCTGCCGGCCTGTCCCCCTTATGCGCAGCACCCGGCACATATGTGCGGCAAGTTTGATCAGGGCTGCTCGCACTGCGGCGGACACGACCGGTCAGTACGGCTCGCTTCGAACAGGAACCATGTACGTCTTACCGCCTCTTCGCGCCAAACTTCAATCAGGCTGGCCGTAGCGATATCCGCGAAACCCGGAACGTACATGGACGCCCCCGGTTTGCCCAGCTCTCAGGTGATGATGGTTATCAAGCAAGCTTGCAGCCGTACATTCGGACTTTCGTTGCGGCAATGCCGCTGTCCCTGATGGAATGCGCTGGTTGGGTCCCGATCGATTCAATGCACTCGAAGTGCGCCGCCCCGGATGGGTTTGGCCAACCACGGTCTTACCTGTTTCGCCATCACTACGTGATTGCCAGAGCAATCGGTGGAGTATCCGTCCTGCTCGATGTCACTGGGTGATGCGGGTTATACGGTTGTCAGAGTCGGCGTGTAATCGACCTGAAACTCCCGGTCGTGGGCAAGCAAGGCCCAGACGGTTCTCGCATTCTTGTTCGCCAGGGCAACGGCAGCCACATTCGGATTTCGTCGCTCAAGCAACTTGCCGAGCCAGGGATTCGACTTTGCATGGCGCTTCGCAGCCGACAGGGCGGCCCGGGCACCGTGGATCAGCAAGGTTCGCAGATACACATCGCCGCGCTTGCTGATGCCCAGCAGTGTCGGCTTACCGCCGCTGGAGTGCTGCCGTGGGACCAGTCCCAGCCATGCGGCCAGTTGCCGACCATTCTTGAAGCTGCGGGCATCTGCAATCGAGGTCACCAGCGCCGTGGCGGTCAGCGGTCCGACGCCTGGGATCTTCTCCAGACGCTGACTCTGGGTGCAGCTGCGGTGCCATTGCCTGATCTGCACCTCGAGTTCGCCCACCTGCCGGTCCAATTCGACCAGGTGTTCGTGCAGGCGCCGCACCAGACGCAGGAACACTTCTGGCACCTGATCACCCACGCCATCCAGAAGCACCAGCAGCTGTTTGCGTAACGCGCAGAGTCCGGTTGGCAACACTAGGCCGAACTCTGCGAGCAAGCCTCGGATCTGATTGGCCTGCGCGGTACGTGCGGCAACAAAGCCCTGGCGAACCCGATGCAGCGAGAGCACAGCCTGCTGCTCGACGCTTTTGATGGGAACAAAGCGCATGTTCGGCCTGGAGACCGCTTCGCAGATCGCCTCGGCATCCGCCGCATCGTTCTTGTTACTCTTCACGTAGGGCTTCACGAACTGCGGCGACATCAGTCTGACCGTATGCCCGAAGCCCTCAAACTTGCGTGCCCAGTGATGCGCGCCGCCACACGCCTCCATCCCCACCCGACACGGCGGCAAGGTGGCCATGAACACACTCAACTGGTCGCGCTTGAGTTGCTTGCGCAGCACCGTGTTGCCCTGCTCATCGACGCCATGAACCTGGAACACGTGCTTGGCCAGGTCGATTCCAACTGTCGTAATCTTCATGATGGACGCCTCTTTGACTTGAGTAGTTGATCAGCGCTTCCACTCTGGCACATGAATTCCGCTTAGGGTGGGGGCGTCCATTCCATTGATTCAGAATGGCTTCGACCAAGGGCAAAAGTTGGGTTACGTCGTTGCGATTGGCGCCGGGGCGTGCGCGATCGGTGGGATTGGGTCCTGTTTTTGACCCGCACCCACAGCACGAATGGAGGGAGAATCGACGATGCAACGGGACCAATCGATCTTGTCGGCCGTGCGCAGGCGGGCCAACAGCACCTCATGCAGCTTGTCCCAGACACCAGCCTCTTGCCAGGCGCGCAGGCGCCGCCAGCAACTCATGCCCGAGCCGCAGCCCATCTCCTGGGGCAGCATCTCCCAAGGGATGCCGCTTTGCAGGACGAACAGGATGCCGGTCAGAACCGCTCGATCATCGAGCGGCTTGCGCCCCGGATATTTGTTCCGACGGGGCTTGGCGGGAGGGAGCAACGGTTCGATCAAGGCCCACAGATCGTCGTCGAGAAGTGCTTTGGCCATGTCCTCTATTCAAAGAAACAAGGCCGAGGTTAACGAAATTCGACCATCGTGAACAGGGGGGAGTTGGTCTTTTTGTTAGGGCTTCTAAGTCACTGATTATTACAAACATGAGCTGGCAGAATATGAGTGAACCCACAGCCGACATGCATTGAAACTACAGCCCGGCGAGGATATCGCCGGGCTTTTTTCTGCTTACTGCCCCTGCGGATACCACAGCACCGCCTGACGCCGCCCTTCCTTCGTCGTGCTACCCACCGCCACCGCGCGGCCACAACTGTCCAGCGCCACCGACGTAGCCCGCTCGTCACCGTCGGTTCCCCATTGCCAGGCTCTCACGAGCGCGCCATCGCTACGCATCTTCAGCAGGAAAAAGTCGCTGGCCCCCGCTGACGGCTTTGCTGACAGGAATGCGCCGGTGGTCTCCCCATACAGATAGAAGTTGCCCTGACTGTCCACCTTCAGGTCGGTCAGCCACTCGGCCCCGCTGGTCCCCACCTGGAAGCTGCTGAGTACGGAACCATCGGCCGGATTGATGCGCGCCACGAAGACATCCTGATTGCCGGCGGCACTGCCGCCCCTGAAGGAACCCACCACCGAGCCCGCCATCAGCAGCGAGCCATCGGGCAGCGGCTTCAGCACGGCCACATTATCGACACCCGCAGAGGTGTAGCGCGCGGTCCACAAGGTTGCCCCGCTGGCGCTGAGCTTGCGCACGAACATACCTGCACGGCTACCGCTGGTCGCCACACCGCCCAGGAAGACGGAGCCGTCAGGCAGCACGGCGAGGCCCGACGCGTAGTCCTGCTCGGCGCTTTCCGAACGATGGCTCCATACCACCGACAGCGTGCTGGCATCGCCCGGCCGACTGGCGCGCAGTCGGTAGGCACTGGCATCCGCCCAGGAGTCCACGTAATTGCTCGGGATGTAATCGTCGTTGTAACCGCCGATGTACAAGTCGTTGTTCGAGGTAGCCACAAGCCGGCGGGGATGCTGCGGAAACACGTCACCAAACTGAGTCACGCCCCACGGATCCGTGGGGCGTGCGCCATCGATACTAACCATGAAAACGTCGAACTGCCCTTGATTGGCGGTGCCCGACAGCACGCCACTGGTCCGCCCCACCGCATAGATCACGCCGGATGCGGTCATCGCCAAGGCCTCGGCCGCGTCGGCGCCGGCGGAGTCCAGCCGGGAAGCGCTATCGAACTGCAAGCTGCCGGTGTTCGACAGCATCCGCACGATGCCGCGGGCGTTGCCGGCCGGTTCGATGGACGTCTGCCCGACGATCCCACGGTCGTAACCGGCGAGCCAGACCCGGTTGCTGCCATCCACCAGCACATCGTTCCACTCGCTGGCCCCACCCTCTGCCGGGTGGAAGGTGGCTTCGGCGGCCATCGACAGGCACACCTGCGGCGTGTCGACGGGCGGTACAGACGACGCACTGCCGCCCCCTCCACCACAGGCGCTCAAGACGGACAGCACGGCCACGGCCAGGGCTGCATGACGAAAGGCAAGACGGGTCCGAACCATTTTAATTATTCCTCTGCTGGATCTGCGGGGTTGAAAACATTGCGCGGGCCAGAGTATTCGCAGGGAATACACCGGGGTCTATGACGCGTTTAACACCACTCGCATAAACCCAACGATCCCAGTGGAAAGTCGGTACAGACATTTATGACTCCTTTACACAACGCCCTTCCCTTTTTAGAAGCTTTTGATATCGCCATCCCTAGCATGACGGTGTCGATTCCTTCGATCCGAAAGGGGAAATCATGGATCTCATCTACCTCGCCGCCATCGCCGCCTTCCTGGCGTTGATGGCCGGCATGGCGGTCGGCTGCGACCGCCTGGGAGGCCGCAAATGAACGGCCTTTACATCATCGGCGGCCTCGTCGCCATCGCACTGCTCGTCTATCTCGTGGCCGCGCTGCTCAAACCGGAGGACTTCTCATGACCTCCCATGCCTGGCTCCTGCTGGGGATCTTCCTGGCCGTCCTGCTGCTGACGGCCAAGCCCCTCGGCATCTACATCGCGAACGCCATGGAGGGCCGTCTGCGCATCGGCCGCCCCTTCGAAAACCTCGTCTGCCGCCTGTGCGGCATCCGTGCCGACGAGGAGAGCAACTGGCTGCGCTACGCCCTGGCCCTCCTCCTCTTCAATGCGCTGGGCGTCGTCGCCGTGTATGGGCTGCAACGCCTGCAGGCCGTCCTGCCGCTGAATCCGCAACAGATGGCCGCCGTTGCGCCGGATTCCGCCTTCAACACCGCGGTGAGCTTCGTCACCAATACCAACTGGCAGGGCTACGGCGGCGAATCGACGATGGGCTACCTGGTCCAGATGCTCGGCCTGGGCGTGCAGAACTTCCTGTCCGCGGCCACCGGCATCGCCGTCGTCTTTGCGCTGATCCGCGGCATCGCCCGCCACAGCGCCACCACGGTGGGCAACGCGTGGGTCGACCTGACCCGCGCCACGGCCTACGTGCTGCTGCCGCTGTCCGTGTTGATGGCGCTGTTCCTGGCTGGCCAGGGCGTGATCCAGAACTTCTCGCCCTACCGGGACGTGACGACGGTCGAAACCACCCACTACGACGCGCCCCGCCTCGACGCCTCCGGCCAGCCCTTGAAGGACTCCAAGGGCAATGCACTGACCGACCCCGCCGAGACCCGCGTGCAGACCCTGCCGATGGGGCCGGTCGCGTCCCAGGAAGCGATCAAGATGCTCGGCACCAACGGCGGCGGCTTCTTCAACGCCAACTCGGCCCACCCCTACGAGAACCCCACGCCGCTGACCGACTTCGTGCAGATGCTGGCGATCTTCCTGACTCCAGCGGCGCTGTGCATCAGCTTCGGACGTGTCGTCGGCGACAGCCGCCAGGGCTGGGCCGTGCTGGCCGCGATGACGCTGATGTTCGTGCTGGCCGCCTGGGCCGCCATGAGCTTCGAGCAGCAGGGCAATCCGCAGCTCGCCGCCCTCGGCGTCGATCAAGCGGCCAGCGCGCTGCAGGCCGGCGGCAACATGGAGGGCAAGGAGGCCCGCTTCGGCATCGCCGATTCGGCCCTCTTCGCCACCGTCACCACCGCCGCCAGCTGCGGCGCGGTGAATGCCATGCACGACTCCTTCACGCCCCTCGGCGGGCTGGTTCCGCTGGTCAACATGCAGCTCGGCGAGGTGGTCTTCGGCGGCGTCGGCACGGGGCTCTACGGCATGCTGGTGTTCGCCATCCTGGCGGTCTTCATCGCCGGCCTGATGATCGGCCGCACTCCGGAATACCTTGGCAAGAAGATCGAGGCCTACGAGATGAAGATGAGCTCCATCGCCATCCTCGTCACGCCCCTCCTCGTCCTGCTCGGCACCGCGCTGGCCGTGATGGCGGAAGCCGGCCGCGCCGGCATCGCCAACCCCGGCGCCCATGGCTTCTCGGAAATCCTCTACGCGCTGACCTCCGCCGCCAACAACAACGGCAGCGCCTTTGCCGGGCTGTCCGCCAACACGCCCTTCTACAACGTGCTGCTGGCCGTTGCCATGTGGTTCGGCCGCTTCGGCGTGATCGTGCCGGTGCTGGCGATGGCCGGCTCCCTGGCGGCCAAGAAGCGCATCCCCACCGGCGCCGGCACCATGCCGACCCACGGCCCGCTGTTCGTCACCCTGCTGATCGGCACCGTGCTGCTGGTCGGCCTGCTCAACTACGTGCCGGCGCTGGCGCTCGGCCCGGTCGTCGAGCACCTGATGCTGTGGCTCGGCGCCTGAGCCAAGGAGAAGACCAACATGAGCAAGAAGACCTTCACCCTGTTCGACCCCGCCCTGGCCCTGCCGGCCGTCGGCGAGGCCTTCCGCAAACTCAACCCGGCCGTGCAGTGGCGCAACCCGGTGATGTTCGTGGTGTACGTCGGCAGCATCCTGACCACGCTGCTCGCCGCCCAAGCTCTCATCGGCGACGGCGAGGCGCCCGCCGGCTTCATCGTCGCGGTGGCCCTGTGGCTGTGGTTCACCGTGCTGTTCGCCAACTTTGCCGAAGCGTTGGCCGAAGGTCGCAGCAAGGCCCAGGCCGCGTCCCTGCGCGGGCTCAAGAAGGAGACCTGGGCCAAGAAGCTGCTCGAACCCCACTACGGCGGCAAGTGGCAGCTCGTCCAGGGCGCCGACCTGCGCAAGGGCGACGTGGTCGTCGTCGAGGCCGGCGGCCTGGGCCATTCGGTGATTCCCGCCGATGGCGAGGTGATCGAGGGCGTCGCCTCGGTGGACGAATCGGCCATCACCGGCGAATCAGCACCGGTGATCCGCGAATCCGGCGGCGACTTCTCGGCGGTGACGGGCGGCACCCGGGTGCTCTCCGACTGGATCGTGATGCGGGTGACCGCCAACCCCGGCGAAACCTTCGTGGACCGCATGATCGCGATGGTCGAGGGCGCCAAGCGCCAGAAGACCCCCAACGAGATCGCCCTGACCATCCTGCTGGTGGCGCTGACCATCGTCTTCCTCGGCGTCACGGTAACGCTGCTACCCTTCTCCCTGTTCAGCGTGGACGTGTCGGGTGCCGGCCGCCCGGTCGGCATCACGGTCCTCGTCGCCCTGCTGGTGTGCCTGATCCCGACCACCATCGCCGGCCTGCTGTCGGCCATCGGCGTGGCCGGCATGAGCCGCATGATGCAGGCCAACGTGATCGCCACCTCCGGCCGGGCGGTGGAGGCCGCCGGCGACGTGGACGTGCTGCTGATGGACAAGACCGGCACGATCACCCTCGGCAACCGCCAGGCCTCCGCCTTCCTGCCTGCCGAAGGCGTGAGCGAGGCCGAACTGGCGGACGCCGCCCAGCTCGCCTCCCTCGCCGACGAAACGCCGGAAGGGCGCAGCATCGTGGTGCTCGCCAAGCAGAGGTTCAACCTGCGGGAACGGGACATCCACGCCCTCGACGCGCACTTCGTCCACTTCTCGGCGCAGACCCGCATGAGCGGCGTGGACCTGGGTAGCAAGCAGATCCGCAAGGGCGCCGCCGATGCGATCCGCCGCCACGTGGAAGGCCTGGGCGGCCACTTCCCGGCTGCCGTCGCCACTCGCGTGGACGAGGTGGCGCGCCGTGGCAGCACGCCGCTGGTGGTCGCCGACGGCAAGCAGGTGCTCGGCGTCATCGAGCTGAAGGACATCGTCAAGGGCGGCATCAAGGAACGCTTCGCCGAACTGCGCCGGATGGGCATCAAGACCGTGATGGTGACCGGTGACAACCGGGTCACCGCCGCAGCCATCGCCGCCGAAGCCGGTGTCGACGACTTTCTCGCCGAAGCCACACCGGAAGCCAAGCTGGCCCTGATCCGCCAGTACCAGGCCGAGGGCCGCCTGGTGGCAATGACCGGCGACGGCACCAACGACGCCCCGGCCCTTGCCCAGGCCGACGTGGCCGTGGCCATGAACACGGGGACGCAAGCCGCCAAGGAGGCCGGCAACATGGTCGACCTGGACTCCAACCCGACCAAGCTCATCGAGGTGGTCGAGACCGGCAAGCAGATGCTGATGACCCGCGGCTCGCTGACCACCTTCAGCATCGCCAACGACATCGCCAAGTACTTCGCGATCATCCCTGCAGCCTTCGTCGGCACCTACCCGCAGCTGGCCGCCCTCAACGTGATGGGGCTCGCCAGCCCGGCCTCGGCGATCCTGTCGGCGGTGATCTTCAACGCGCTGATCATCGTCTTCCTGATCCCGCTGGCCCTGAAGGGCGTGCCCTATCGTCCCCTCGGCGCCGCCACGCTGCTGCGCCGCAACCTGGCTGTCTATGGCCTCGGCGGCATCCTGGTGCCCTTCGTCGGCATCAAGCTGATCGACGTCCTGCTGGCCGCCAGCGGCCTGGCCTGAACCGGAGAAGAACCATGAAAACCCTGCTGCGCCCCGCCATCAGCCTGTTCGTGCTGCTCAGCGCACTGACCGGCATCGCCTACCCCGTCGCGGTGACCGGTATCGCCCACCTCGCCTTTCCCGACCAGGCCACCGGCAGCCTGATCCTGCAGGACGGCAAACCGGTCGGCTCGCGCCTGATCGGGCAGAACTTCAGCGACCCGGCCCACTTCTGGGGCCGCCCGTCGGCCACAGCCCCGCAGCCCTACAACGCCGGCGCATCGTCGGGCTCCAACCTGGGCCCCCTGAACCCGGCGCTGACCGACGCGGTGAAGGCCCGCATCGCCGCGCTGCGGGCCGCCGATCCGGCCAACCACGTCCCGATCCCGGCCGACCTGGTCACCGCCTCGGCCAGCGGCCTCGACCCCCACATCAGCCCGGCCGCCGCCGCATGGCAGGCCGGCCGCGTCGCCCGCGCCCACGGACTGCCTGAAGCGGAAGTGACGAAGCTCATCGACGCCCACACAGCGGGCCGCCAATGGGGCGTCTTCGGCGAACCCCGCGTGAATGTGCTGGAACTCAACCTCGCGCTCGACGCGCTCAAGAACTGACAAGAAAGCTCCGACCATGTCCTCCCTGCAAGCCAGAACACGTATTGCCACCGCCGCCGCGCTGTTCATCTCGACCTGCCCGCTCGCCGCCCAGGCCGAGCCGGACGGCACGACGCCCACCGCAACCCCGCTCACCGCCAACATCGGGCTCGTCTCCAGCTACCGCTTCCGCGGCCTCGACCAGACCTTCGGACACCCGGCGGTTCAGGGCGGCTTCGACTATGCCCACCCGTCCGGCTTCTACGCCGGCAACTGGAACTCCAACGTCAGCAGCGGCGCCGGCTATCCCGAAGGCAGCCTCGAGATGGATTTCTACGGCGGCTACAAGACCACCCTCGGCGACTTCGGCGTCGACGTAGGTGGCCTGTACTACTACTACCCCGGCTCGCGCCTCGACCATGCCTTCCCCAGCGTGAACCAGCGGCGTCCCGGCAGCACGGCCAATGGCAACGTGGACAACGGAGAGGTCTATTTGGCCGGCAGTTGGCAGTTCCTCACGCTGAAGTACTCCCACGCGGTCACCGACTATTTCGCCATGCCCGGCACCCGTGGCACCGGGTACCTGGACTTGTCGGCGTCCTATGACCTGGGCGGGGGCTACACGTTCGGCGCCCACGTCGGGCGCCTCTTCATGCACGGCTTCGCTTACACGAATGCGGACGGCTCGCGCTATGACGGCCGTTACACCGACTGGCGGCTCGGCATCAGCAAGGATCTCGCCGGCTGGATCGTCGGCGCCGCCTACGTCGGCACAACCGCCGAAGGGCGCTGCGGCAACGGCGAGTTCTATTGCTTCAGCAGCAGCATGGCCAGCGACGGCTCAGCCAACGGTTCGCGCAGCCGCGATGCCGGCCGCGGCATCGCGGTGCTGTCCGTGGCCCGCAGCTTCTGAGCGGACAGGAGGAACGCACGATCATGCTGACCCTCGCCGACATCCTGCTTCAGGAAGACATCCTGCTCGACCTGGACGTCACCAACCCTGTCTCGCTGTTCGATGCCATCGGCCGGAACATGCAACGCTGGCACGGGCTCGCGCGCGTACCAGTGGCCGAAGTCCTCGATCAGCGCGAGGCGCTGGGCTCCACCGCGCTCGGCCAGGGCGTGGCGATTCCCCACGGCCGGCTGGCCGGGTTGCGCCAGACCCATGCTGCCTACGCCCGACCACGACGGCCGCTGCCCTTCAACGCGCCGGACGGCAAGCCTGTGACGGACTTCGTCGTGCTGCTGGTGCCGGAACGGGCCACCGAAGAGCACCTGGGCATCCTCGCCGGCATCTCCAGCCTGTTCACCGACCCGCGTTTCCGCGAAGCGCTGCATGCCAGCACCGACCCGCACGAAATCAGGGCCCTGTTCCGTTCCTGGCAGCCCTCCGCGGCCTGATCCGTAATGCGTACCGAGTCAATCCCGGCCACAGGCCGGGCCGAACCTGCAAGCGACGTACGTGCGCAGGTGCTGGCCGAACTGCTGCCCTACATCCATGCCTGCCGGAACCAGCTCTTCGTGGTCGATTATGCCTGCGGCAGCATTCTTGATCCGGTCACCTGGAACAGCCTCGGCCGCCACCTCGCGCTGCTCCAGCTGATCGGCCTCCGGCTCATCGTCGTGCATCGCTCCAGTGCCCTCAATACCCGGCTGGTTGCGCTCCTGAACCGGCACGGCGCAAGGGCTGCCGGGCTGTCCGGCGTCGATGACGGCATGCTGCAATTGCGCCCTGCGAGACTGTCCCTTGGCCGCGACGCCGGCCTGGAAGCCGGAGCCGTCAACAAAGCGCTGCTCGACCTGTATCTGGATGCCGGGCTACTGCCCGTCATCCGTCCGATCGGCGTTGCGCCCGATGGTTTGGCCTGCCCCACGGACGGAAGCCAGTTGGCCTCTGCTCTGGCCATGCACTTGCAGGCCAAGAAGCTGATCGTACTGGGAGACAGCCCTCCACCGATGGATCGGGAAGGCCGCCCGGCGCACCGCCTGTCGGTTTCCGATGCTGCATCGCTGGCCATCATTCCAGCGCACATCGTCGACGCAATGGCGGCGGGCATCCCTGCCGTCCATCTTCTCGATATCCGACACCCTGAAACTCTTCTGGTCGAACTACTGACCCCATTCATCGGCGGCACGCTGATCCTGCCCGACGCGGCAGCCGGCGTTCTTTCCCAAAGCGAGCATTACCTGGCCCCTGTCACCGAAGGAGATGAGCATGAAGATCAATCCTGCTGAGCTGTGCATCGGCATCGTCGTCAGGAACCGCGCATACGCAGTCGCCACCCCCGGCACGGACAATGCTGCCAACACCATCGGCTTTCCGGGCTCGCAACTGGGACGCGAAACCTTGCGTGTATTCCTTGCCGGACAGGAATGCCCCGTGCGCCTGGCCGTCGCCGGAGACGGTGCGATCGGCGTCGCCCTTGCGATCAGTCCGACAGCCCAGTGCAACGTTTACATCCTCGATGCAAAGCCCGGAGCCCATCCGGCACGTCTGGCCTCCTACGCTTCAAGGGCCCTGTGAGCCATGCCTGTGCACATCTGCCCCGTCTGCGGCGCCCGCCACGTGGTATCGAGTGTGCTGCACCTTCTCGCCCACCGCCGCAACCTGACCTGCTCGCCAAGCTGCAAGGCGGTATTCGGCCAGCTGGTACGGCGGCGCATCCTGGCGGAAATGGCTGAAAGCGCGGAGCGCCGACGCCTGTCCGACCGCCATCAGGTGAGCGAGGACTAGCGTGTTGTTCGTCGAACGGAAGAGAATCGCGGTCTCGCGCCCCAGCGCGCCGTTCGTGAGAACAAGACCTAAAAAAGGAGACGCGATGCTCTCGCAACCGGACCACGTGGTCCGTCATTTCCGCGACGTGCTCGTCTGGCCGGTCCAGATCAAGCCGGGCTTCACGGGGGAGAACGTGGCGCGCATCCACGAGAGGATCACCGGCAGCGGCCACTGGGCGCCGGTGGACGACGAATTCACCACCGACCCGGCCGACTTCCAGGAGCGTCATTACAAGGAGTTCGTGGCCTTCCTGCCCTACGTCCAGCGCTTCCTGTATGGAGACGGGCGCTCGGCGAGCGGCGACGGCCCGCCCAACCGCTCGGCGCCGATGGCGGTGTACCGGCGCACCGACGTGGCCGGGCTGAACGTCGTACTTAGACCCGGCGACGCCCCCATCTCGCTGCGCATCGCCCACGTGGATCTCTACCTCTTCCTCGATCTCGACGTGGCGATGCTCAACGTGGAGGTGGCCGCCGACGACCTGCCGCTGGCCACCGCGCTGGAACTGCTCTACCGCTTCGGGCGCGCCTATCCGACCGGCTGGGACAGCAGCGGCCAGGGCGTGCACAACGTCCACCGCAGCGAACTTCTCGACCGGGACGGGCATGTACTCGCCACCTCCGACTCGGAGAAACGGGAACGCTACCTGCGCTTCGTCTGCGAGCACCGCACGCCCTGCGTCGGCGCCCTGTGGGCCTGCCTGCTACGCCCGCTGGTGCAGGACGCCGAGTGCGGCGACGGCGATCTGAGCTACCGGCTGCTCGAGTACTACCGCATGCCGATGATGGCCTACCTGGCCCTCGACGAGCCGCGCAGCCTCAGCCGCGAGGACTTCATCCGCATCGGCTTCGTGGCCAACCTGCCGTCCCGCGACCCGGTGCCGGCCAAGGACCCGGCAGTGATCCGCTTCGAGCGCCTGCACTGCGAGGACCGCTTCTGGACCGATTCCGACGACGGCCCCAACAGCCGCTTCATCTGCACCGGCAACGCCCTGGTGCTGGTGGGCGAAGCCGGCTCCGACTACTTCCGCGATCCCGAGCACGGCTTCCTGGCGCGCTTCCGCCACCAGTATTTCCTGGTCTTCCTGATCGCCCATTTCCATCGCGCCGCGCTGCTGTCCTTTTCCGACGGGCTGGCCAGCGCGGTGAATGAGCTCGACATCCGCAACAGCGAATCCGTGCGCCGCTTCAAGCGTCGCATCCGCCAATCCTTCGAGGCTTTCCTGCGCTTCACCCACCGCTACTGGTTCCACGAGGTTTCCGAGCAGGGGCTGGTGCAGGCCCTGTTCCAGCGCACCACGCGCCTGCTGCGCAACGACGAGTTGTTCGGCCACGTAAAGGACCAGATGCGCGAGATGAGCGCCTACCTGGACAGCGACAGCCAGCGCCGCCAGTCCGGCACCGTGCTGCGCCTGACCGTGGTGACCATCTTCGGCCTGATCGCCACGGTGGTCACCGGCTACTTCGGCATGAACCTGTTCAATTTTCCCGAGGTGCCCGGTACCTACAAGCTGGTCCAGCTAGGGCTGGTGAGTGCCAGCACGCTGACCCTGGTGCTGTTCGCGGTAGCCCGCTCCAAGCGCCTGTCGGACTTCCTTGAGGCACTCTCCGACGAGCGTCTCCCCCGCGAAGCCAAATGGACCGCCCTGGGCCGCGTCTTCAAACGGACGGAACCCTAGCCATGTCTACCCCCGCCGACCGCCCCGACCCGGACGCCCTGCTGGCCCGCCTACAAGCCGACGAGGCCCGCGCCCGGCGGGGCCGCCTGAAGATCTTCTTCGGCGCCAGCGCCGGGGTCGGCAAGACCTGCGCGATGCTGGCCGCCGCACGCCAGCAGCTCATCCAGGGTGTGGACGTGGTGATCGGCGTCGTAGAAACCCACGGACGCATGGAAACCGAGGCGATGGCCGACGGCATCGCCCGCATTCCACCCCGCCAGATTCCCTACCGGGAGAGGGTGCTGACGGAGTTCGACCTGGACCGGGCACTGGAGCTCAAGCCCACCCTGATCCTGGTGGACGAGCTGGCCCACACCAACGTGGCCGGCTCCCGCCATCCCAAGCGCTGGCAGGACGTGGAGGAGCTGCTGGCAGCCGGCATCGACGTGTATTCGACGGTAAACGTCCAGCATCTGGAAAGCCTCAATGATGTGGTCAGCGGCATTGCCGGGATCCGCGTGTGGGAAACAGTGCCGGACCGGATTTTCGACGAGGCTGACGAGGTCGTCCTGGTGGACCTGCCGCCGGACGAACTGCTGCAGCGCCTGCGGGAAGGCAAGGTGTACCTGCCCAACCAGGCGGAACGGGCGATCCGCAACTTCTTCCGCAAGGGTAACCTGCTGGCACTGCGCGAACTGGCCCTGCGCCGCACCGCCGACCGGGTGGACGAGGACGTCCAGCAGTACCGGCGCGACAAGTGCGTGTCGCCGGTCTGGCAGACCCAGGACGCCTTGCTCGCCTGCATCGGCCCGGAAAGCGGCAGCGAGAAGATCGTGCGCAGCGCCGCCCGCCTCGCCGGGCGCCTCGAAGCCCCGTGGCACGCGGTATACATCGAGACGCCCGAGCGCCAGCGCCTGCCCGCCGCCGCCCGTGACCGGACACTGAAGACCCTGAGGCTGGCCCAGGACCTGGGTGCCACCACGGCCACCCTCGCCGGCGCCCAGGTGGAGACGGAAGCCGTGCGCTATGCCCGCACCCACAACCTCTCCCGCCTGATGGTCGGCCAGGGCGCGCCACGGCGCTGGCGCTTCTGGGAGCGCGGCATCGCCGAACGCATCGGCCGCCTCGCCCCCGACCTGGACGTGATCCAGGTGGCCCGCACCGAACACACGCTTCCCGACGCAGAGCCTCCAGCCGTGGCAACCGCCGGCAGCGCCAGCACGACATGGCGTGCCTACGCACTGAGTGCCGCGGCCTGCAGCCTCGCTGGCCTCATCGCGATGCCGCTCCATGCCCTGGTGGACCTGGCCAACATCGTGATGGTCTTCCTGCTGGCGGTGGTGCTGGTGGCTGTCCGCCTGGGGCGCGGACCGGCCGTGCTGGCGTCCTTCCTCAGCGTGGCGATCTTCGACTTCTTCTTCGTCCCGCCGCGCCTGTCCTTCGCTGTCAGCGATGTCCAGTACCTGATGACCTTCGCCGTGATGCTGGTGGTCGGCCTGGTGATCGGTCAGCTCACCGCTGGCTACAAACATCAGGCCCATGTGGCCGGTAGCCGCGAGAACCGCATGCGGGCCCTTTACGAGATGTCCCGCGATCTGTCCGGTGCGCTGCTGCCTGATCAGATCGCCGAGATAGGGGAACGTTTCCTGGTGGCAGAGATGGGCGCCCGCGCCGCGTTCGTGCTCGCCGATGAGGCGGACCGCCTGGCGGCTCCGCTGTTCGCGTCAGCCGGCCTGCCAGAGATCGACCCCGGCGTCGCCCAATGGGCCTTCGACCACGCGGAGGCTGCGGGCCAGGGCACCGACACCCTACCGGCCAGCCCATTGCTCTATCTGCCCCTCAAGGCACCGATGCGCCTGCGCGGCGTGCTGGCCCTCGAACTGCGCGACCCTGGCCGCCTGCTGGAACCCGAACAGCGCCGCTTGCTGGACACCTTCGCGTCCCTGATCGCCATCGCGCTGGAGCGCGTCCATTATGTGGATGTCGCCCAGCACACCACCGTTCAGATGGAATCCGAAAGGCTGCGCAACTCCCTGCTGTCGGCCATCTCCCACGACCTGCGCACCCCGCTCAGCGTACTGATCGGCCTGGCCGACTCCATGTTCCTGACCCAGCCGCCGCCCACTGCAGCCCAGGCCGGCATCTCCCGCCAGCTGCGCGAGCAGGCCCTGCGCATCAATGCCCAGGTAGACAACCTCCTCGACATGGCCCGCCTGCAGGCCGGCCGCATCCAGCTCAACCGCCAGTGGCAGCCGCTGGAGGAAGTCGTCGGCAGCGCCCTCAAGAGCCTGCGCCCGATCCTCGCCGGGCATCAGGTCCGGGTCGAGCTGGACGAGGATCTGCCCCTCGTGGAAGTGGATTCGGTACTGATGCAAAGGGTGTTCTGCAATCTGCTCGAGAACGCCGCCAAGTACACTCCGGCCGGCAGCCACATCTGGATCCGGGCCCACGCAACGGCGCAGCACATGGAGATCCGCGTCGAAGACGACGGTCCTGGCCTGCCCGCCGGACGCGAGGAAAACCTGTTCAAGAAATTCGAGCGCGGCGAGCAGGAAAGCAGCACGCCGGGCGTCGGCCTCGGCCTGGCGATCTGCCGGGCCATCGTCGAGGCCCACGGCGGCGGCATGCACGCCCGCCGGAGCAGCCAGGGCGGCGCCTGCTTCGTATTCACGCTACCCATCGGCACACCGCCTGTCCTCGTCGAGGACGAGGACGACCGCGCCCCCTGATGTATCGAAAGGAAGACCGCCATGCCCGAGCCGAGCCCCCGCGTCATCGTCGTCGAGGACGAAGCCCAACTGCGCCGCTTCGTGCGCCTGGCCCTGGAAACCGAAGGCTGCGAAGTCCATGAGGCCGATGGTGTCAAACGCGGCCTCATCGAAGCCGGCACCCGCAAGCCGGACCTGCTGATCCTCGACCTGGGCCTGCCGGACGGGGATGGCATCGAGCTGATCCGCGAGCTGCGCACCTGGTCGGAGATCCCGATCATCGTGCTGTCGGCCCGGACCGCCGAGACCGAGAAAGTCGCCGCCCTCGACGCCGGCGCCGACGACTATCTGACCAAGCCCTTTGGCGCCGCCGAGTTGCTGGCCCGCGTGCGCGCCCACCTGCGACGGCGCTACAAATCCGGCAGCAGCGGGCAGAGCCAGGTGAGCTTCGGAACGGTCAAGGTCGACCTGGGCAAGCGCCTTGTCGAGAAAAATGGTGTGCCGGTGCACCTGACCCCCATCGAGTTCCGCCTCCTCGCCTATGTGGTGTCCAACCCGGACTGCGTGCTGACCCACCGGCAGCTGCTGAAAGCCGTGTGGGGCCCATCCCACACGGAGGATGCCCACTACGTGCGGGTCTACATGGGGCATCTGCGCAAGAAGATCGAGGACGACCCCACCGACCCGGACCACATCGTCACTGAACCGGGTGTCGGTTATCGCTTCGTCGCGGAGGCCCCTGCCCGCGATACCTAGCCTGCCGACAGGCCGCCAAGCACATGGCCAATAGTGGGATGAGCGACGTCGTTTATTTATACCCGGATTTTATTTGCAATTAATTTTAACCCGGGTAATATTAAGGACAGACCAACTCATCCAGCCCGACCATGTCCTCATCCCGCCCCACGACCTACACCACCTTCGACGGCCCGCAACGCATCGCTGGCGGCAGCCTGCAGGACAACGCCCTGGCCGCCAAGCGGGCGCTCGAAGCCGATGGGAGCGGCACCGTGCTCACCTTCGATGACAGCACGGGCAGGCTCGTGGATATCGACCTCCGCGGCAGCGATGCGGAAGTGCTCGCCCGCCTACTGTTGAGCACGGCTCCCGCCACGTCCGAACCGGAACCAAGCCTCGAAGCCCGCGGCCGAGGCCGGCCCCGGCTGGGCGTCGTCGCCCGCGAAGTCACGCTGCTGCCCCGCCACTGGGACTGGCTCACGTCCCAACCTGGCGGTGCGTCGGTCACCCTGCGCAAGCTGGTGGACGAAGCACGCCGGGCCAGCTCCGGGCAGGACGTCCGCCGCCAGGCCCAGGAACGCGCCTATCACTTCATGTCTGCATTGGCTGGCGACCTGCCCGGTTTCGAGGAGACTGCCCGTGCCCTGTTCGCGGACGACCGGGCTGCATTCATGCAACGCACCGATACCTGGCCAGCGGATCTGCGCAACCACGCCCTCCACCTGGCTTTCGATGACGAAGCCTGATGGCCCCCGACAGGCCCGACGAACCTTTGCGGAGACGCGCAATGACCGTAGAACGCACAGCAAAACGCATGTTGAAACAACAATACCTGGACGTACCCAGTCGTGCCGGCGTCTACGCCGTACGGAACCTCGTCACCGGCCGCGCCTTGGTGGCCGGCAGCGCCAATGTCCAGGGCGCGCTCAACCGGCATGTTTTCGAACTGCGACAGGGCAAACACCGCGACCCGCAGTTGCTCGAAGACTGGAAGGCCCATGGCGAAGCCAGCTTCGTCTTCGAGGTGGTCGATCGGGTCAAGCCGCGCACCGAGCCCGATTTTGACGCGGCCCGAGAACTCGAACTGCTGGTTGCGCTGTGGCGCCTTGAAATACCCTGCGGCGGAGAACGGGGCTACGGCGCCTGAAGTCCCCGTCCTGGCGGGATTCGACAATTCACGGAACATCGGCGGACGAAGGTGCTCCAATGCAGAGCCCCGCAGCACGGGGCGATCCGTTCCTTAAAACGACCAACAAGACACGCCAGGAATCCTTCATGACACAGCAGACCACCCTTGCCCCAACCCTCACCCTCGCCAACGGCGTCGCCATGCCACTCCTCGGCCTCGGCACCTGGCCGATGAACGACCAGGAAGCCGCCCACACCGTCGCCGAAGCCATCGGCCTCGGCTACCGGCTGATCGACACGGCGGAAAATTACGGTAACGAGAAAGGTGTCGGAGAAGGGATTCGACGCTCGGGCATCCCCCGCGACGAGATCTTCCTCACCACCAAGTTCAACCGCCAGTGGCACAGCGTTGCCGGCGCGCGGGAAGCCTGCGAAGCCAGCCTGAAACGGCTGGGCGTCGATTACATCGACCTGCTGCTGATCCACTGGCCGAACTCGGACCAGGACCGCTATGTGGACGCCTTCCACGGTCTGGTCAAGCTGCTGGAGGCCGGCCTGGTCCGCGCCATCGGGACGTCCAACTTCAAGCCTGACCACCTGCAGCGCCTCTTCGATGCCGGCCTGGTGCCCCACCACAACCAGATCCAGCTCGATCCCTATCACCGCCGCGACGATCTGCTCGCCATCCATAAGGAACGCGGCATCACCACCGGCGCCTGGCGGCCTCTCGGCTGCGGCAATGCAATGCTCGCCGATCCGGTAATCACCAGCATCGCCGAAGCCCACGGCCGGACCGCCGCGCAGATCATCCTGCGCTGGATCGTCCAGCAAGGCATCGTAACCACGCCCAAGTCCGCCAACCCGGTCCGTCTGGCCCAGAACCTGGCGCTGTTCGACTTCACGCTGTCGGACGCCGAAATCGCCGCCCTCGATACGCTGGACCGGCCCGATCCGACGATGCTGAACGCCGACGTCTTCGGGCACTGAGGCACAGCGGCTGACGCGCAAACACGCGCCCTGCCCTATCCGATAGGCGGGTCTGCTTCCGGTCCGTTCGGTGTGCGTCCAACAACGGGCGCACAGGCCGGAAAGCTGATAATATATGAAACGTATACAAACCATATATTAGAGATCCAAGCCATGGGAATCGTCAAAATTTCCGAGCAGATGCACGAGAACCTGCGTCTGACCAGCGGCGCGCTGAGCCGCTCCATCAATGCCCAGGCCGAGCACTGGCTGCGCATCGGCATGCTGGCCGAGCTGAACCCCAACCTGCACTACGGCGAGATCTGTCAGCTGCTGATCCAGACCGAACAGCAAGCCCTCGACGCAAACGGCCTGGTCGCCGAAGCAGGAGGTGCCGCAGCATGAGAGCCCTGAAACAGGTCCCCATCCGCAGCGCGGACGAGATCGCCCTGGCCCGCCACGCCGGCGGCCTGGCTGCCGATGTGCTGCGGATGATCGGTGAGCACGTCAAACCCGGCGTCACGACCGACGAGCTCGACCGCCTGTGCCACGACTACATCGTCGATGAACTCCAGGCCATCCCCGCCAACATTGGCTACCACGGCTACCCCAAAACGGTCTGCGCGTCGGTCAATCACGTGATCTGCCACGGCATTCCGTCGGACAAGAAGCTGAAGAACGGCGACATCGTCAATATCGACGTGGCCGTCATCAAGGACGGCTGGTTCGGCGACACCAGCCGCATGTACTGCGTCGGCGAACCCGGCATCCTCGCGCGGCGGCTGGTCCGCACCACCTACGAGGCGATGGTCGCCGGCATCCATCAGGTGCGCCCCGGCGCCACCCTGGGCGACGTCGGCCATGCGATCCAGAGCGTCGCCCACCGGGAAGGCTTCAGCATAGTCCGGGAGTACTGCGGCCACGGCATCGGCGACATCTATCACGACGAGCCGCAAGTCCTGCATTACGGCAATCCGGGTCAAGGCCTGCGCCTCGAACCCGGCATGGTGTTCACCATCGAACCGATGATCAACGCCGGCCGCGCCGCCACCCGCCAGCTGCCGGACGGCTGGACGGTGGTCACCAAGGACCGCTCCCTGTCGGCCCAGTGGGAGCACATGGTCGCCGTCACCGACACGGGCTTCGAAGTGCTGACCCCGTGGCCGGACGGCTACGGCGATTACCCGGCGATCCTGCCACCGGCCTGAACGCCTGCTCTGAACACCTGAACCGGGCACGCAGAAAAAAGCCGGAGCTTGTGGCTCCGGCTCTGATCAATCTGCTCAAGCGGCCGCCGGAACCCCGGCGGCCGTTTCACATTCAGGCGACCGAACTGCGGATCAGGTGATCGAAGGCGCTGAGGGAGGCCTTGGCACCCTCGCCCATCGCGATGACGATCTGCTTGTACGGCACCGTGGTGCAGTCGCCGGCCGCGAAGACGCCCGGCACCGAGGTCTGGCCCTTGGCATCGACGATAATCTCGCCTCGGTCCGACAGCTCGACCGTGCCCTTGAGCCAGTCGGTGTTCGGCAACAGACCGATCTGCACGAAGATGCCTTCGAGCTCCACCAGCTTCTCCTCACCGCTGACGTGGTCCTTGAAACGGATGCCGTTCACCTTCTGGCCATCGCCGGTCACTTCGGTGGTTTGTGCCTGGGTAATCACCGTCACGTTGGGCAAGCTGTTGAGTTTGGTCTGCAGCACCGCATCGGCACGCAACTGGTCGGCGAATTCGAGCAGGGTCACGTGGGAAACGATGCCGGCCAGGTCGATGGCCGCCTCGACACCGGAGTTGCCGCCGCCGATCACCGCCACGCGCTTGCCCTTGAACAGCGGGCCGTCGCAGTGCGGGCAGAAGCACACGCCCTTGGCCTTGTACTCCTTCTCGCCGGGCACGTTCATCTCGCGCCAGCGGGCACCGGTGGACAGGATCACCGTCTTGCCCTTCAGGGACGCGCCGTTCTCGAGCTGCACCTCGACCACCTTGCCCGGAATCAGCTTGGTGGCGCGCTGCAGGTTCATCACGTCCACCTCGTACTGCTTCACGTGCTGCTCAAGCGCGGCGGCGAGCTTGGGCCCTTCGGTCTCCTTCACGGAAATGAAGTTCTCGATGCCGAGGGTGTCCATCACCTGGCCGCCGAAGCGCTCCGCCACCACGCCGGTGCGGATGCCCTTGCGCGCCGCATAGATCGCCGCCGCCGCGCCGGCCGGGCCACCGCCGATAACGAGCACGTCGAAGGCGTCCTTGGCGGCAATCTCTTCCGCCGCACGGGCCGCCGCGCCGGTGTCGAGCTTGGCGACGATCTCCTCGATGGTCATGCGGCCCTGGCCGAATTCCTGGCCGTTGAGGAAGACCGTCGGCACGGCCATGATGCGGCGCTCATTCACCAGATCCTGGAACAGCGCACCGTCGATCATCGTGCTGGTCACGCCCGGGTTGAGCACGGCCATCAGGTTGAGGGCCTGCACCACGTCCGGGCAGTTGTGGCAGGACAGGGAAATGAAGGTCTCGAACTCGAAGCGGCCCGGCAAGGCCTTGATCTGCTCGATCACCGCCGGCTCCACCTTGGGCGGATGGCCGCCGGTCTGCAGCAGCGCGAGGATCAGCGAGGTGAACTCATGCCCCATCGGGATGCCGGCGAAGTGGATGCGCGGCACCTCGCCCGGCACCGCCACGCCGAAGGACGGGCGCAGCGCGTGGGTGCCGTCGTCGCGCAGCGTGACCTTGTCGGACAGTTCGGCGATATCGACGAGCAGGCCGCGCAGTTCCTGCGCCTTGGCGCTGCCATCGAGGGAAGCGACCACCTCGATCGGGCGCTGGAGCTTCTCGAGGTAGGCCTTGAGCTGGGTCTTGATATTGGCGTCGAGCATGGTCGTGTCCTTTCGTGTTCTGGGTACGTTCAGGCCTGTGAGCCGAACTGGAGACAGAACCAATGGTATCGCCAGACACTGAATTGATCTAATTGATTGATGAAATGGATCCGATGCCCGTTTCCTATGATCCCCATCGACCTTCCCCCCACTCCCCGATCTGCGGCGGGCCATGCATACTTGCTGCCGCTATTCGATGCTCAAGTCAACCGGCCGCACCACACACCCACCCGAAGACTCCCGCCCATGCCCCCGATCCGGATTGCACTCCTGACCACGCTTGCCATGCTGGCCTTCGCCGCCAACTCCATCCTGTGCCGGCTCGCCCTGCGCGACGGCCATATCGATGCGGCCAGCTTCACTGCGCTGCGCGTGTGTTCGGGGGCCCTGATCCTGTGGGCGCTGCTGCGCCTGCGCGGGGGCGCAACGGGTGCCAGCCACGGTAACTGGCCCTCCGCGCTGGCGCTGTTCGTGTATGCCGCCGGCTTCTCCTTCGCCTATCTCAGCCTGTCCGCGGCCACCGGCGCACTGCTGCTGTTCGGCGCCGTACAGGCGACAATGATCGGCTACGGCCTGTGGCACCGTGAGCACCTCGGGCGTCTGCAAACCGTCGGCCTGGCGCTCGCCGCCGCGGGTCTCGTCGCGCTGGTCCTGCCCGGGCTGTCGGCCCCGCCGCTGGGTGGATCGCTGCTGATGGCACTGGCCGGTGTGGCCTGGGGAGCCTATTCCCTGCGCGGCCGCGGCGGCAGGGACCCGGCCGCCAGCACCGCCGGCAATTTTGCGCGGGCCGCGCCGCTGGCGCTAGCGCTGAGTGCCATCACCCTGCAGCAGGCGCAGACGGACATGGCCGGCATCGCCTACGCCCTCGCCTCGGGCGGGCTGGCCTCCGGCATCGGCTACGTGATCTGGTACATGGCGATGCCCCAGCTGCGCGCCGCCAGCGCCGCATCGGTACAGCTCAGCGTACCGGTCATCGCCGCTCTCGGTGGCGTGGTTTTTCTGGGCGAGGCCATCACGCCGCGCCTGGTGTACTCGTCCATCGCCATCCTCGGCGGCATCGCGCTGGTCATCGCCGGGCGTCGACGCTGAGCGCCCATGCCACGACACCGCTTCAGGTGATAATCGCGGCCACAACACTCATACCCACGCAGTCCGCTCAGCGCCTCGGAGGGAGGCCGTCATGAACTTCATCACCCCCGCAATAACGGCTGGCCTGCTTGCTGCCGCCCTTGGCAGCGCCGCCGTCGCCATGGCAGCGCCTGCAGCCACCCCGGCCAGCGAAGCGCCGTCTTCGGTCGCCATCGTCGGCGTGCCCGATTTCTCGCAGATCACCCGGCGTTACGGCCCGGCGGTGGTCAACATCAGCATCAGCGGCATGCGCCAGGTGTCCGTCAGCCCCGACGCGGCGGATACCCCCGGCGACGACAGCGGCGATTCGGTGCAGCAGTTCCTGCGCCGCTTCCAGCAGGAGTTCGGCGGTGCCGGCGCCAGCATGCAGATTCCGGTGCGCGGCCAGGGTTCGGGCTTCATCCTCAGCGAGGACGGGCTGATCCTGACCAATGCCCACGTGATCGCCAACGCCAGCGACGTGGTCGTCAAGCTCACCGACCGGCGCGAGTTCCACGCCCGCGTGATCGGCAGCGACCGCAAGACCGACATCGCCGTGCTGAAGATCGACGCCCACCGTCTACCCACCGTCCGCATCGGCAATCCGGCCGACCTGCAGGTGGGCGAATGGGTGTTCGCCATCGGCTCGCCCTTCGGCTTCGAGAACAGCGTCAGCGCCGGCGTGGTCAGCGCCAAGGGACGCTCCCTGCCGGACGGCAGCGGCGTGCCCTTCATCCAGACCGACGCAGCGGTGAATCCCGGCAACTCCGGCGGCCCGCTATTCAACGCCCGCGGCGAGGTGGTCGGCATCAACTCGCAGATCTACAGCCGCACCGGCGGCTTCCAGGGCCTCAGCTTCGCGATCCCCATCGACCTGGCGCTGAAAATCCAGCAGCAGATCGCCGCCACCGGCCACGCCACCCACGGCATGCTGGGCGTCACCGTGCAAGAGGTGAACCAGTCGCTGGCCGACGCCTTCCGCCTGCCGGCGCCGGCAGGCGCCATCATCCTCGACGTGATACCCGGCAGCCCGGGCGCCAAGGCCGGACTGCTGCCCAGCGACGTGATTCTCGGCGTGGACGACACGCCGATCACGGCAGCCGGCGACGTGCAGACCCTGGTCACCATGGCCCGGCCCGGCCAGCGTCTGCAGTTCGAAGTATGGCGCGATGGCCAGGCCCGTCGCCTGCCGGTGATCCTCGGCGAGGCGGGCAAAGCAAGCTCCAGCCCGCCGCCGGCACCCGCACCGGACACCAGCACGCTGCACCAGTTCGGCCTTCAGCTGCGCCCGCTGCAGGCCGTCGAACACCTGGCCATCGGTTCGGCCACCGGGCTGCTGGTCGAATCCGCCACGGGCCCTGCGCGCGCCGCCGGCATGCAGGCTGGCGACGTGGTGCTGTCGATCAACGGCAAACCGGTCAGCTCGCTGGATCAGGCCCGCGCCATCGTCAAGACCGTCACAGGCACCGTGGCCCTGCTGGTGCAACGTGGCGGCGACCGGCAGTACGTGACCGTCGCCCCGAGCACGACGGCCAAATAGCCCTTGATGGCGAGAGCGCCTTCCGCGGGCGCTCTCGCCTTGCCGGCTTACAGCGCCGGCTGCATGCGCTGCCAGCTGAAGGGGCCGAAGCGGGTCGCCGTCGCGGCGGCCTTGCTGTCGTAGTTCGGGTCGATGTTCAGCTTGAGCCACTCCAGCGGAACGGTGCTGCCATGCACCACGATGCGGTGGAAGTTCGGCACGTTGTAGCCGTTCGGCTGGTTGGCGTAGGCATCGTCGGAACAGGCGACGGCCGCCGCGCCGGAACTCGGCTCGACGAGGCACGCCGCGCCCTGCACCAGCGGATTGTCAGAGCGATAGACGTGAGAATCCCCGTTGAGCAGCAACACCGGCTTGCCGAAGGCCTTGGCGCGGGTGGCGATTAGGTCGATGAACTGCTTGTACTGGGCGATGTGGCTGGCAGACTTGCCATCCGCATCCCACATGTCGGCCTGCAGCTGGATCACCACCGCGATGGCGTTGTCACTCACCGCCCGGTTGAAGGCGGTATCCAGCCAGCGCTTGTTGGCGGCCGATCGGTTGGCCACTTCCTGGGCCTGGGCCGGACTCATCGTCGGGGCGCCATACCAGGGATCGGTGTCGTTGTTGGAGCCGCCGGGCATGTTGACGGTCACGAACAGCACGCCGGCCTTCTGGAACCACACGTTCTCCACGTAGCCGCTGTCGGTCGGGTAGTTGGCGTCGTATTCGAGGGCCTGGGAATGCACGTCCATTGCGCCGCCGAGGGTCTTGCCCGGCTTGGCGAAGAAGATCGAGCGGACCAGGTCCAGGTTGGCCAGCGGATCGCCGCCCGCGTAGCTCAGCAGATTGCCGCCGGCGTCCACCTTGTAGTCGATCTGCCCGGTGGTGGCGTTGTAGCTGCCGCCGCCCTGCTTGGCCTTGTGGCAGTCGGTCCACTCGTTGTCGCCCGGCGTATAGACCAGCGGGTTCTTCAGGGCCTTCCAGTCGGTGGCGACAGTCACGTCGTAGGCCTGGGTACAGTACTGGGAGCCGGAATGGATGTCGCCGACGTGCAGCACCAGCGAGACATCCGCATCGGTATCCAGCGCCTTCAGGAAGGCCGGCAGAGCCGTGGTTTGCGAGGTGTCCGTCGCCGTTGCGCCGTAAGGCACATCCCCGATCACCGCCAAAGTGGTCTTGGCCGGCACATCGCTGCCGCCGCTACCACCGCACCCGTACATCGCCAACGCTGCCGCCGAACACATGATCGGCCCTACGAATTTCCGCATGATTGTTCTGTCCTGTTCTTGTCGAATGCCTCGGCCCCGAAGCGGGCCGGGCGGAGCGTTGCAAGACCGCCCCGCCGGCGATGCTGCAGCCCCCAGATGACAGGACGATTAACCAGAATAGGGAATGCGTGCGCAGCGCATCAGGCGCGGTAGCGCAGGGCCTCGACCACCAACGCGGCGAGGACTGGCGGCAGGTCTCTTCCTGGCACTGGCCGGATTGACGGCCGCCGTGAGCCCCGGCTGCCGCGTCATCACACGCGGTAGCCCTCCTCGCGCAGCACCTGGCGTACCGACGGCCGCTCGAGCATGCGCAGATAGTGCTCACGGCAGTTGGGCGGCAGGTTCATTTTCAGCTTGTCGGCCCAGAACTCCGTGTAGAACAGCGCCGCATCGGCAATCGAGAAGCTACCGGCGACGAATTCGCGCCCGGCCAGCTGGGCGTCCATCACCGCAAAGCCCCGCTCGACGATCTCGCGGCCCCGGGCGCGTACCACGTCGTGGTCGGCCGGATTGGGCGTGAAATTGGGCGTCGTGAAGATCCGCGTGAAACCCTGGCCGTGGATCGTGCCGACCACGTAGTCCATCGCTTCCAGCACCTTCACCTCGCCGTCTGCGCCTTCGGGCAGCAGGCGATGCTTGGGGTACTGACGGGCCAGCCACCAGGCGATGGCCTGGAACTCGGTGACCGGGCTGCCGTCCTTGCGCACCAGCGTCGGGATGGTCGACTTGGGATTGATCGCCACGTAGTCGGGCTCGAGATGCCCGCCAGCCGGCAGATTGACGATATAGACCTCGAAGACGGCCCCCACCTCTTCGAGCAGAATATGAATGCCGGTCGAGCACGAGCCGGGTGTCATATAGAACTTCATGGACAATGTTCCTCGGGCGATGGCGCCGCGCCACGCGCACTAAGCACGGCAAAGGAGAGCCCGAAGCAAGAGGGGGGCCACCACCGCGCACGCCCGAAAAAGGTCGAAGCGGCCGCCAATCCATGTAGGAAAGCCGCCGACGGCCTGTGGCGATGTCGGATTCATGACATAAGAATTGTCGGACTGCAGGGTGGAGGCGTGGCGGTCGTCGCTATTGCACGGCCTCCGGCCGGCGGGTGGCAGATGGCCGCCGCCGCCGTCCCCCGATACCCAGGAAAGTACGAACGATCGCGGCCAGACCGTCGCCATCTACCGGCACATCCACCAGCACCGCAGCCCCCGGCAAACGCTCCTGAGCCTCCTCCCTCTCCCTATCCGACTCCACCAGCACCACCACCAGCATCGGCTGCCTGCGCACCCGGCCGAGCAATGCGTGGGCGATCCTCCCGGCGTCCAGCCCGCCGACACGCCAATCCACCACGAAGATCTCCGGTGCCATTTCTCCGACGCGGAGCAGGCCGTCGCACGGGCAGGACGTGGACGTCACCAGGCAGTCCGGCAACAGCTTGCCGAGCAGGCCCTGCAGCGCGTTGCGCTCCGCTTCGTCGTCCATCACCAGCAGCATGCCGAAAGGCACGGCGGTATGGATACCGGCACAGCGTTGCTCGAGCAGCAGCCGGTCAACGGACTCAACCAGGATTCGCCGGTGTCCTCCCGGCGTTTTCCAGGCTTGCAGGCGCCCCTCCTCCACCCAAAGCTGGGCCGTACGCACACTGATGCCGAGTAGATGGGCCGCATCGCGGGTCGAACAGGTCTGTGTCGAAATCGTCTCGGCAGTCATCACGCGTCACGGGTCTCATGGGGAACTCACTGGCCCCAATTCTAAACGCGTTTTTGTTGTTTTTGTTATTTTAATTAAATCTCAAAACAGATTTTTTCAAATCCTTGTGGAATATGACCGGATGCCTCGCCCCGCTCACGGCGAACCCGATCCGAGCAGCTTCAACGCAAAGCCGGTCAGCTCCGTGTCGGAGCGCGCCCACGCCTCGCCATCGAAGGGGGTGATGCGGTCGCCGTTGCGCTTGATGATGCGCTTGCCGTCAGCGCTGAAGCGGGCATCCCGCACCCGGTCGGTCTCGCCTTCCAACGTGCTGAGGGGCTGCTTGCCGCCGTTCCAGGCCCACACCCGTGCCGCACCGTCGGCACCGGTGCTGACCAGCAGCGCACCGTCCGGGCTGATATCCACGCTCAGCACCGGCCCGGCGTGGGCCGGGATGGCGCCGTGGTCGGCACGCAGCGCACGCACATCGTAGCGGCGCAGGTGCCCGTCGGAACCACCGCTGGCCAAGCGACGGCCGTCCCGGTCGAAGGCCAGCGCGAAGATCGGTCCG
The DNA here is from genome assembly GCF_002028455.1 of Zoogloea sp. LCSB751. Lineage (GTDB taxonomy): Bacteria > Pseudomonadota > Gammaproteobacteria > Burkholderiales > Rhodocyclaceae > Zoogloea. The sequence continues at coordinate 100,707 of NZ_MWUM01000018.1, forward strand.
TCCGCGTCGTCACTCTCGAACAGGCGCTGCCCATCGGCACTGCGTATCAGGCGCAGGCGGCCGTCGGTCAGCCCGAGCGCCAGCAGCGACTCGTCCCCGCTGAAGATCGCGGTGCGTACGTTCTCGCCCTTGCCCAGCAGGCTGCGCAGCTGCTCCGGCACCGAGGTTTCGAACAACTGTCCGCTGGCCACCCGGAAGCTGTATTTGCCGGCGCTGCTGAGAATCAGGCCGTTACCCGACGGCGTCAGGAAATCCACGGCCTGCAGGCGCCACAGACGCACCGCACCGTCGGCGCCGGCACTCGCCAGTTGCTGGCCGTCCGGAGCGAACGCCGCGGCACGCACGCCCTGGCTATGGCCGCGAAACTCCCGCGCCCGGAATTCGAAGGGGTCGTCCCACACGCGCACGGTGTCGTCCACCCCGAAGGACAGCAGGCGCGAACCATCGGCAGTGAAGGCCACCCCGAGCGCACCGCCCGCGTGGATGCCTTCGAGGCGCAACGGTGGCCGGGACGGCGGCGCCTCGCCCTCCCCCAGTGTCCACAGGTAAATCTGCCCGTCCGAACCGGCTACCGCCAGGCGCTTGCCATCGGGACTGTGGCGCGCCGCCGTCGGCAGCACCGGCGGCTGACCGGCGATCACCGGGATCTCCAATGGCCGGCCGATTACATGACCATGGGTGGTCCACCGGTAGATCTCCCCGTTCGCCACCGCCACCGCCACCTCGCGCCCATCGGCCGAGAAGCTCGCCGACAGCACCTCGTCCGGATGGGTCAGGGTGGCCAGCAGCGTGCCGCTGGTGGCATTCCACAGACGGGCCGTGTTGTCGTTGTTGCCGAAGGACAGCACGCGCTCGCCGCGCTCGTCGAAGGACGCCGACCCGACGTTGCCGAAATGCCCCGACAAACTCGTCATCGCACAGGGTTCCGCCACCGGGGCCAGCAACAGCTCTGGCGCTCCGCCACCGCGCTCGCGGATGGCGATCACCCGCGTGCCGTCCCGGCTGAGGTCGGCATCCACCCACGCGGCGCCTCCGGCTCCGCCGCAGCGCATCAGGTCGCGGCCGGCCTCGTCCCACACCCGCAGCACACCGTCGCGCCCGGCGGACAGGAACCGCCGCCCATCGGCACTCGCCGCCACCGCCACCACCGGGCCGCCGTGCTTCACCCGCGCCGCCACAGCCAGCGTGAGCCGGTTCACCAGATGCGCCTCGCCATCGTCGCCGGCGCTCAAGACCCAGCGCCCATCGCGGCTGTAGACCACCCCGTTGGCCACCCCCTGATGGGGCAGCAGCGCCGGACTCTGCAGGAAGTTGGCGACGGCCAGGCGCAGGGTGTTGCGCACATTGCGGTCATCCACCTTCCGCGCCAGCGTGAGGGCCGCCTCCAGCGTCTGGCGGGTATCCACATCGATCCGGTCGATCAGCTCGGCGGCCTCCCGCCGGGCATCGCCGCGGCGCAGCTCCTGGCGCCACAGCCATGCGTTGATGCCGAAGCCCAACACCATCACACAAGCCGCCAGCCCCCCGAAAAGCCGCCTTCGCCGCAAGAAGTAGCGATCCACCCACGGCCGGATGATGTCGATGAAGGCGTCGTGCTGCAGCTCGTAGCTCACCCCACCGCTGCCTTCCCGGGTACGCACGATGCGATGCCGCTCCAGCACCACGAGCACGCGCCGGACCCGCGCCACCGAGATCCGCGCCTGGGCCTGCAGGGCTTCGACCGGGTAGGCGATCTTCACGCCACTGCGCGGTGCCAGCGCCTTGAGGACCTTGGCTGCGTCGTGAAACTGGAAGAGGCCGAAGTTGTGTACGACCTCCTCCAGATAGACCGCGATGATGCCGCTCCGCCCGCCGAGCGCCCGGTAGTCCTGCAAACGCAGGCCACGCACGCCCACAGCCCGGGCCACCAGCCACAGGCGTCGGCAGATCAGCTGCAGGATCGGCAGCTCGATCCCGCCGTCGAAGAGGCGCCGGCCCGCGCGGGGCATGTCGCGGGGCATCAGGTCGTCGAGCAGCTGGCTCACCAGCAGCTCGTCGCAGCTGCCACCGCACTTCAGCACCGGAGCGCGGATCGCCTCAGCGGCCTGCTCCCTGCCCAGGTGTTCCAGGTGATAGGTGGACGCGAACAGGGACAGCACGTGGTCGCGCAGGCAGGCATCGACGCTGGCCAGGAACTCCTCGCGGAAGGCCAGTACCACGCGCACGTCGAGGGAAGCCCGCAGCAGCGCGCCGATGGCCGCCGGAAGCTGCCCCAGACCGCCGGCGTAGCGCTGCAGGTATTCCTCGAACTGGTCGAGGATCAGGACCAGCGTGCGGCTGTCCTGCTCCAGGCGCTGCTTGGCAGCCTCGGTCAATTGCGCGCTCCCCAGGTCCCCATCGATCGGCGCAATGGCCTCGGCGACCGTTCGGCAGGAGTCGGCGCCGCTCCAGCGGTCCACATAGACCACCTGAGCCTCCTCGGCGGCCAGCTCGGGGACCACCAGCGCCCGCAGCAGGGAGGTTTTGCCGACCCCGGACGGCGCGTAGAGCAAAGTCAGCGGATGGGAGAACAGCTTGTTGATGAGCAGCTGCGCGTCCCGCTCGCGGCCGAAGAAGCGGTCCCGCTCGGCCTCGGTGTAGGGCTTCAGCCCGACGTAGGGTTCGACCTCATCATCGGGAACAGCACCATGCGGCCTGCTGGACATGGCGTCGTCTCCTACTTGAACTGGCCGAGGGTCTGCACGAAGGCGTCACAGTCGGACTGCAGGCGATCCTCGGCAGCCACCAGCTGGGCCCAGAAGCGCTCCTCGATCGGCGACACCGCCGTGCGCACCGCGTAGCGCCGCCGCGGCCTGACCTGCCCTTCGTTGCTGAAGATGTGCCCGACGAGGCGGTAATGCCACACGTCCAGGTTGTAGCCGAGGAACAGCAGCGCGCTCTTCTGCAGCCGCCGCGAGAAGGCGCTCGGCGGCTTGGTGTGCTCGTTTTCCAGGCGGCCGAGGAAGGTCACGTGGTCGCTCTCGGTGATCACCACCGTATCGATGCCCGAGCGCGGATCGGCCAGCGCGTTGGCGAACGGCGAGCCGACGATCTTGTAGATGATGCGGTCGCCGTACTCGCCGAGGTCGGACAGCAGCCAGTTGTCGGCCAGCTTCACCTCCACGCCGGGCGCCTGCCCGCCGCGGCGGATCACCAGCAAGCGGCCATCCAGTTCGTCGTCCTCGGCACCGAGGATGTGGGTCACCACCGTGAAGGGCAGCCCCGACTGCTCCAGGAGGTTCTCGAAGACCCAGTCGTAACTCGCCGACACGACGATCCAAGGGCTCGTCATGGCGGCCAGGAAACGGTGCGTGCCGGTCATCACCAGGCTCTGGCTCTGCTCCTGCAACACCGTGGTGAGGCGTTTGAGGAAGGCGCCGCGCTCACCGCCGAAGACCAGCAACAGGTACTCGGCGGCGGTCGCCAGCGGGTAGCGCTCGTCGATGCGCATGCCGGCCTCGAGCCCGGCGGTCTGGATCAGCGCGCTGACCAGCCGGAAGGAACTCAGCGGGCCGCTGCCGAACACCCCGTCGCCGACCAGCGGCACCAGCCGCCCCTCGTCCAAGCAGCCGCGGATGGCCAGGAAGAACTCCCGGTTGCCGCGCAGCGCGGTGGCTGTCGGCGCCGCGGCGGTGCGGCGGGCGATCTCGCCGCGACTCGAATTGGTGTTGAAGCCCTTGCTGATCGCCTTCAGGTCGGGCGCCTCGGCGTCGATGCGGGCCTGCACATAGCGGCAGATCTCGTCTGCAGTGAGGATGCTGTCGCCGTCGTCGGCCTCGAAGGTGGTCACGCCGTGCACGAACCAGCGCACCATGCGCGACACCTGCGCGCCCTTCTCGGCCACGTCCCGGTCCGTCACCGTGCAGCCGGACAGCAGGTACTTGCCCTGCCCCTGGCCCAGGTTGGCTACCAGGATCGACGGGATGTCCACCTGCCCGCTGGCCTCCGGCGTCAGGCTGAAAATGCAGTCGAGCATGATCACCAGCTGACCGGCGGCGCTCTCGTTGAGGGCCCGCTTGGCGATCCACTCCATCGAGATCGCGGTGGCGTCCAGGTAATCCAGCTCCGAATCGTTGGGGCACAGATACAGGTCGCCACGCGCCGACAGCTTGGCGTGGCCGCAGTAGTAGAACAGTACCGTGTCGTTGGGCAGCGCGTCCTTGAAGACCTTCTGCAGGCTCTTCATCAGCGCGGTTTTTTCCGGGTTGAGCAGGCACTCGATCTCGAAATGGGCATCCTCCTGGCCGAGCGCGTCGTGCAGTGCATCCACATTGGCCGATGCGCTGGCCGACACCTGGAAGCCGGCGGCGTGGGCGTAGGCGTCCAGGCCGACCAGCAGCGCAGAGCGGGCGCCGCGCACACGCTTCTCGATGGGCACCACGAAGTTGTCGCGCAGCAGCGGGTCGGCCGGATCGCCAGTCCACGCGCGCAGGTCCAGCCATTGGGATTCGGTGAAGCCGAGGGGCACGCCGTCCCCATCCAGGCATACCTGCAGCAAGGTGCGCCGCTGGGCCGCCCGGCTCGCCTCGGAACGCACGAAATCGCTGGTCCGCGCCGCCTCGGTCCATAACACGACGACGCAGCGCGCGCCGTCGATCTGTTCCTCCAGCTCGCTACGCCAGGTACTCGCCGCGTCAAGGTCCGCGTCCCACCACACCGAGAAATGCTCGGACAGCACCTTGCCCAGGGCCTCGACCCGTGCCCGGTCGGGATGCGCGTAGCTCAGGAAGATGTCAGCCATGATCTCTGCCCCCTAGCGCGCGATGCCGGGGACGGCACCCCAGGGGGTGTAACAGGCGCAGGCCGAGCCGACCGGCATGCCGACCATCATCGGGCACGGCCCCGCACTGGTCGCACAGACGGTAGCCATCGGCAGGCGTTGCTGAACCGGCGGCAGCGAACGCATCGGAGCCTGGGGCACCGTCTGCTGCTGCGGCGGCACGCCGCACAGGCGATCGATCTCCTGCGGCGACACCCCCTCGTTGCGCAACTGGATCCGCTCCCGCGTCGTGCAATATCCAGCGGCGCTCCCGGGCAACAGCAGCCCCGTGGCAAAAGTCATAAGCAAAACGAGCAGATCCCGATGCTTCATGGCAATCACGGCCTCGAATCCGATGCGTCATTTCTTTTTATATGGCGCGGGGGAGCGGAAGTCCAAGGAATACTGCTGCTGGGCCCGCCGGCCCGGTCCGCCCAGGTCATCAGTTGAACCCCGGCGTCAATCCTTCGAACAAGCCCGCTTCACACTCGCCACAGAGATTCCAAAGAGCTCAGCGGTCGCCTTGATACTTGCTGAGCTCTCCGCACGCCAGGCAACCACTGCCGAGTCATTGACCGTCTTTCTGCGCCCCAGGCATCGTGATGCGGTATCTGCAACAAGCTCTAACGCGAAGCCTCCCCAATTCTCGCTGACAATGCTCGCCGAGCACATCTCCATCCACGGCCGCCAGCACTGGTTGCCGGCAATCGATGAAGATGATTCCGTTTGATTGAAGTCAAACACAGTCCAAGCTGGGGCCCAAAGCCCTCTAGCCTGCGCTCAAGACAGGCATTAGGGTGCCGATGAGAAACCGTCGGTTCATCGAAAATAGAAAGAAAACCATGAATGCAATTCGCAATGGGTTCGGATCAAGCATTGCGGGCAAGCTCAATGCAGCCCTCACGATCATCATCTCAATCGTCTTCGTTATCGCGGGTAGCCTACTGACCTACTGGCTCGGCGACAGCCTGGAGCAACGGGGCATCAAGGAACTGCGGCTAACGAACCAGCAGATTGCCGACATGATGGGCGCCTACGCCAGTTCCCTTGAGGAAAGCGCCAACCTCTTGGGCGCCTCATTTTCAGCCAGCCTGCCCAAAAGGATGAGCGTTGATTCAGCACATCCTGTCACCTCAGGCGACAAAGCCCTGCCAGCTCTGAAGGGAGGGGATGTTGTCTTCAACAACAACTTCGCTCAGGTTGATGAGTTCTCCCGCGTCACGGGCGGTGTCGCGACCCTCTTCGTTCGTGAAGGCGATAACTTCTTCCGTGTAGCCACTTCAGTGAAGAACAAGGAAGGAGAGCGTGTCACAGGCTCTGCTCTGGATGTGAAGCATCCGGCTTACCGACTGTTAATCGACGGCAAACCTTACGTAGGCAAAGCAACGCTGTTCGGCAAGGATTACATGACGCGCTATCTGCCCATCAACGACGATGCGGGCAAAGTGATTGGAATCGCTTTCGTGGGTCTGGATCTCACAGAAAGCATCAAAGCCCTGAAGGAAAAAGTAAGGTCAGTAAAAGTGGGCGAAACAGGCTACGCCTTTGTGCTGGACGCCTCGGTCGTACCCGGTATGGCGGTGATTCATCCCACCGCCGAAGGAAAGAACCTGATGGACGTAAAGGACAAGTACGGAGTACCTGTCGCTCGTACCCTCATAGAGAAAGGTAACGGAGTCACCCGCTACTGGTGGCAGAACGCAGGAGAGAAGGAGGCGCGAGAAAAACTCGTTGTGGTCCAACCCTTCGAGAAATGGGGTTGGTTGGTTGCCACCAGTGCCTATTCGGATGAGTTTGTCTCTGAGGTGCGAGCACTTCAAGTTCAGATAGCGATCGCGGCAATTGCCGTAACGCTGATCTTGGTGGTGACAATGATGATCGCTACACGGCGCTGGATCACGCACCCGCTGCGCTGCGCCCTAGCCGTGACCCAGCGCGTGGCCGATGGTGATCTGACCCAACACATTCAGGCTGAGTCTTCGGATGAAGTGGGTGAATTGCTCCGCTCCGTCGATGGCATGAGCACTCACCTCAGAAGCATGATCGCGGAAATTGATGCAGGCATTCGTGGGCTGGCCGAAAGCGCTCACAAGCTCTCGATGGCTTCCGATGCCGTTGCTGCCAGTTCTGGGACGCAGAGTCAGTCAGCCACGTTAATGGCCAGCGCGGTGGAACAGATGACAGCGAGTATTCAGCAGGTGGCCGAGCATGCACAATCGTGTCGCAGTCTGGCCGAAAACTCGGGGACTGTTTCCGACTCCGGCAGTGAGGTTATCAATCAGGCCATCTCGAGCATGGCCATGATCGCCGATACCGTCAATAAATCCGCCGAGGCGGTGCTGCATCTGGGCAATGAATCCAAGGAGATTTCGCAGATCGTGAACGTGATCAGGGAGATAGCGGATCAGACCAACCTGCTGGCTTTGAATGCAGCCATCGAAGCCGCGCGTGCAGGCGAAGCTGGCCGTGGGTTCGCTGTGGTTGCCGATGAGGTGCGCAAGCTTGCGGAGAGAACCAGCCTGTCAACAACCGAGATCACCCGGATGGTTGACGATATCCAGACAGGCGCAGAGAAGGCCGTTGAAAGCATGACCCGGGGGGAAGGACAAGTCCAGCAAGGTGTTTCCCTTGCTGCTGAAGCCGGTGGCCGCATTGCAGATATCAAGACCGGGGCAATACAGGTAAGCGATGCCGTGATTGGGATTTCGGACGCCCTGCGCGAACAAAGTGCAGCCAATCGGGAAATCGCCCGAAACGTGGAAACCATTGCCGAGCAAGCGGGGCACAACCATGTTCAGGCCCGCTCCACCTCCGATGCGGCACGTGAAATGGAGGTGCTGACAACGCAGATTCGTGCAAGCATTTCGCGATTCAAGACCTGAGCATCCACGTTGCCCGGCTTGGCACCGGTAGTTTTACCCTGCCCATGCCGGTAAATCGAGACGGGAGAGCACCCGTCGTGGCAGGGTGCTGTTCACCCGTTCGATCTGATCATCGAGCATGGCCGGATCGATTTCGACCAGCGCCCAGATCCAGCCGGCGAACTCCGGCCTGTATTGACCCAGTAAATCCCTGCTCAGGTGTTAACCTTGAAAGGAACGACACATGAGTACGGCGATGGAAGACGAAATCAAGCGTTGGACAGCCAAGCGCAAGAGCGCGCTGGTGATGGAAATCCTGCAAGGGAAGACGACGGTGGCGGAGGCCAGCCGTTCGTACGATCTGCCCCCTTCAGAGATCGAGACCTGGATCGATGAGGCGAAGCGGGGCATGGAGAACGCGCTGCGTGCCAACCCGCTGGACATCCGGGAGCAGTACGAGAAGCAGATCAAGCAACTCCAGGAAGCCTACGGGGAAGCGATGCTGGAGCTGCGTGCCCGAAAAAAATTGCAGTCCCTGCTGGGTGAGGACGAGAAGTGATCGAGACGATCCGCCAGGGACTGCAGGAAGAAGGTGTCGTCGTCTCGATCAGCCAGCTGTGCCGGTGGTTTGAAGTGCCCCGCCGCACCTTTTACTACCAGTCGGTGAAGGCCCCACCGAAGGTGCAGCCCCGCTTTGCCGAACCGATCAAGGCGATGATTGAGGACAACCCGTCCTTTGGCTACCGGACGGTGGCGCATCTGCTTGGGTTCAACAAGAACACCGTGCAGCGGGTGTTCCAGCTGCAGGGCTGGCAGGTGAGGAAGCGCCCGGTCGGTTTCCGGCCGCGGATCGAGGCGCGGCGCTCAAGGGCATCCCAACCCAACGAGCGTTGGGCGACGGATCTGTGCCGTGTCTGGGCAGGGAGGGACGGCTGGGCCACGCTGGCGCTGGTGATCGACTGCTTCAGCCGAGAGCTGCTGGGCTGGCATGTCTCACGCAGCGGCAAGTCCCGTACCGCCGAAAGTGCGCTGGAACAGGCCCTGATTGCTCGCTTCGGTACGCTGGGGCGCGTGAAGGCGCCGTTTCTGCTGCGCTCGGACAATGGCCTGGTCTTCACCAGCCGCAGCTACACGGCGCTGGTCAAGAGCTACGGCCTGAAGCAGGAGTTCATCACGCCCTACACCCCGCAGCAGAACGGCCTGGTGGAGCGGATGATCCGAACGTTGAAGGAGCAATGCATCCATCGCCACCGCTTTGAAACCCTGCAACACGCCAGCCGCGTCATTGGCGACTGGATCCAGTTCTACAACCACCGGCGGCCGCATCAGGCGCTGGAGATGAAGACCCCGGCTGAGGCATTCGCTTTAGCTGCATGACCTGTGCAGGATTTGCTGGGTCAATACAATCCGCTCGTAGCTCTCCACCCAGCGCACGCTCTCCAGAATCCCGCCCCGCGGTGTGTCCCCCTTCTTGAACTCCCG
>NZ_MWUM01000190.1 GCF_002028455.1 Zoogloea sp. LCSB751
TGTTTTTAATATAGAAATCATTTAAAACCTTGAAGTACTCATCCTTTTCGAGATAACTTTTCGCGTAGTCATAATCAGTATCTTTGATGTTATCACGGCTCCGAATCCCACCAGTACCATGTAGAATGTCAGCTAAGATGTTGAAAGGTATGTTCTTACCTTCGTTGTAGAGCTGTTCCCATGAGATCAAATCCATCAAAGGGATGACTTTGTAATCAAGTATTCTTTCAAAGGTCTTATGACCAAACCGAAACATTCGTTTAGGTGGCTTA
>NZ_MWUM01000191.1 GCF_002028455.1 Zoogloea sp. LCSB751
GATACCGGCGTGGGGATTGCGCCCGAGGTGCGCGAGCAATTATTTATGCCTTACTGCGTATTGCCTAATCAGGGGCGCAGCCGTGGGACAGGTTTGGGGCTTGCCATCTGCAAACAGTTAGTTGAACTGATGGATGCACAGGGGCCGGGCATTTGGGTCAAGAGCGAACCTGGCAAGGGCAGTGAGTTTGGTTTTGAGCTGAGCTTTACCCAATGTGATAAGGCATTGGATACGCAAACTCAGGTGCAAAAACAGGTTAATCCCCAGAGGGT
>NZ_MWUM01000192.1 GCF_002028455.1 Zoogloea sp. LCSB751
GGGCTTAATGCCGAAAACAATAAAATAAAACAGCCAACCCTTGAGGTTCTTATGCGCCAGAATTTACCAGTGACGGGTCGAAACTTAGAACTCCCAAAAGATGCCAATATTCTTTCGACTACCTCCCCTCAAAGCCATATCACGTACGTTAATCCTGACTTCATTAAAATCAGTGGTTTCACTGAGGAAGAACTATTAGGCCAGCCTCACAACATCGTAAGACACCCAGATATGCCGCCTGCTGCATTTGAGCATATGTGGAGTACATTAAA
>NZ_MWUM01000193.1 GCF_002028455.1 Zoogloea sp. LCSB751
AGGAGGTGATAGCGCTCGGGAAGGCGCTGGAGCAGGCCGGGGTGAGCCTCATCAACACCGGCATCGGCTGGCACGAGGCGCGCATCCCCACCATAGCCACCAGCGTGCCGCGCGGCGCCTTCAGCTGGGTGACCGCCGAGCTGAAAAAGCACCTCACAGTGCCGCTTATCACCACCAACCGCATCAATACCCCCGAGGTGGCCGAGCGCATCCTGGCGCAGGGGGAGGCGGACATGGTCTCCATGGCGCGCCCCTTCCTGGCGGATCCCGAG
>NZ_MWUM01000194.1 GCF_002028455.1 Zoogloea sp. LCSB751
GGTGGCGCAACATACCTATTCCGGCGCGTTTAACGAGCTAACCAGTGGCCAGTATAAGGTCATTTTGGGCAGCGAGCTTGCCCGTCAATTAAAAGTCAGCCCTGGGGATTCGGTACGCTTATTAAGTGGCGATGGCGTGGTGTACTCGCCGCTTGGCCCTGTGCCCAGCCAACGTAAGTTTTTAGTGTCTGCGGTGTTCGAAATGGGTTCACAAGTGGATGCGGGCGTTGCATATATCCATTACCAAGATGCAAAGCGGTTAATGCGTCAGC
>NZ_MWUM01000195.1 GCF_002028455.1 Zoogloea sp. LCSB751
AACATGCAATCCAGATAAGTGGTTGACGACATAAGGTAAAAACCAAACACCATATTCGCCAAGCATAGTGCCATAGGCCACGGTTTCGGCAGGCAACAGGGCGCCGGCGATTTCAGATTTTATCGAGCCTAAACTCACTTGTTCAGAGGCGCTAAGCTTACTGGCATCGATAGCATTGAGCTCAGCTAATATGGCCTTAAGCGCTTTACGGCGATGATTTTCCCCCGACGGGCTGTAATCGGTCAGCTTAGAGAGTACATCCTTGCCCGCCT
>NZ_MWUM01000196.1 GCF_002028455.1 Zoogloea sp. LCSB751
GGCGCCGACGCCGCTGGGGCGGGACGCTCGATCTTCTGGATCAGCTCGCCCAGGGCGTCGTTGACGGCACTGGCCGCGGCCTCCGAGCGCTGGGCCGGCGAGGGCGCTGGTGCCGGGGGCGGCTTGCTGCGCTCGTTGGCCAGGGCCACCAGCGGGTCGGCCGCGAACTTCGGGTACAGGTCGAAGACCAGGCGGTGCTTGTAGGCCGCCACCGGCGCCAGCGTGAAGATCTGCGGCGCCACAGGCTGGCGCAGGTCCAGCACGATGCGCAC
>NZ_MWUM01000197.1 GCF_002028455.1 Zoogloea sp. LCSB751
TATAGCAGCATTCTTACTTACAATTGGTGTGGCCGTTGATGCTAATATACTAACGTTTGAAAGAACTAAAGAGGAGTTAAAGAAAGGGTATACTGTTAAGGCAGCAGTGAAAAAAGGATCAGAGCATGCATTGTCTTCAATAGTAGATTCTAACATGACAACTTTACTTGCATCATTAATTCTATATTTTATAGGATCTGGAGCGGTAAAAGGTTTTGCAATTACACTTATGATAGGTATAGTTATAAGTTTATTTACAGGTCTAGTAGTAA
>NZ_MWUM01000198.1 GCF_002028455.1 Zoogloea sp. LCSB751
CGTTGAGTGCTACGCATTGGTCTCCGACTTTTCGGAATCCATCGTTGCAATACCAGTTAGACCCCGAAACCCAAGCGTTCTGAGGAACATTCAGCCTCTCGCAGCGCTCGCCGACCTTTCGATAGCCATCATTGCAATACCAGTTTGAGCCCGACACCCAAGCATTAGCAGGAACGTTCAGAGCTTCACATTGGTCTCCGACCTTCTTGAATCCATCATTGCAGTACCAATTGGAACCGGACACCCAAGCATTACGAGGCACATTCAATTT
>NZ_MWUM01000019.1 GCF_002028455.1 Zoogloea sp. LCSB751
CGGGGAGATGCTACCCCATCGCTGGAGGCCGGATTCAGCCTGACGCTCGGTCAAGAGGGGATCGCCGGGTGCTTACCTAGAACCTCCGCAAGAGACGAGCAAGATCGCCGCCCTCTGCTTAACTTAAAGATCCGATCGAGACATGTTTGACTCAGTGACCGTTAAAAACTTCATGCGCATAAGTGCCGACGTGAAGATACCATTAGGGCCAGTGACTATCCTCGTGGGCGAAAACGGATCAGGAAAATCATCGATTCTTCGGGCGATTCACTGGGCAATCCGCTGCGCCGTCTTGAGGGATGGCGCGGATCGTGTGACTCTGGAACGAATGGATTACGCACCAAGTCGAGATTTCCTGCATCTCGCACACAAGGTTCGTCTGAACAGTGAAGGTGCTTCCCCAAAGGTGCGCGTGGTATTGGAATCAGGCACCGACAAGCTAGAAATTAACATGCATTCAACGCGCAATGATGCTGGAATCAAGGCGCTCGTTTCAGGAAGCCTCTCAAGCACCGTCACAGCGACGTCTCAGCTTACAGCATACATTCCCGGCCTAGCAGGCCTATCAGAGGCTGAGTCACTTCTCGCTACTCCGGTCCTTCATAGGCGAGCTGCATCAGGCGAAGGCGGTTCTGTGCTGAGGCATATCCTGCTCGGTTTAGCCAGCTCAGCAACTGGGCGCGAGACCATAGAAAAGCATGAAGAACTCTCGGAACTAAGTCGATGGGTCGGAAAGGTCTTTCCCGGAGTGCGCTTCTGGGTCAAGTTTGATCGACTGAGGGATGTGAACATTGACGCAAAGTTCCTCACCAATGACATGGCTCAATCGGGCAAGAAGCTTGAGCTTCAGTGGCGATCACTTGATATGGCCGGCACTGGCTTCTTGCAAGTGGTCCAGATCTTTGCCTACTTGCTTCACTTCAAGCCACGGCTCCTGCTCATTGATGAACCCGATTCTCATCTTCATCCTGGGACTCAAGAAAGACTTATCTCAGCGATTGAAGAGGCTGCGAAGGAGTTCCCTGAGACCCAGTTCATGCTTGCGACGCACTCTCCTAGCTTAGTTCGAGCATCCAGTGCTACGTCTAAGGTGCTCTGGATGAGCGATGGGGCTGTTCAAAGTAAAAGTGAAGATCAGGTTCGCCAGCGCATGGGGTGGGGAGCGCTAGACAAGGACCTCATGCTCATCACAGAAGACGGGAACCTTCAATTTATGAAGAACATTCTTGCGCAATGGCCTGATCTTGCGCGTAAGGTCTTGCTGTGGCCAACATTTGGCGCTGGGTCTTTACCTCGCGGCAGCGCACTGGCAAGAACCAGAAAGGAACTCGGTATTGCGGTTGCTGTTCACAGAGACCGAGATTTTTTATCCGATACAGATAAGGTAGCATTGATCAAAAAGATGGAATATGACACTCACAAAATTCCATTCTGGATGCCTGCCGGATCTGACATTGAGGCTGGATTCTGCTCACCTGAACACTTGGAGAAAGTGTTTGAAATTGATAGGTCTGACGCGATAGCTTTGCTAGAAGAAGCAGTTGCCCTCGTAGACGCTGATGCAGCAGAGACAGATTTCAATACGGCATATCAATCAGCCATTGGCGGATTGAGCAAGGACGAGGTCAGCGTCCCGAGTAAGCGCTGGAGAGAGCTTGCAGGGCCCTGTGCCGCGACTATAAAAGGGAAAATACTCTTAACGAAGGTCGAAGAGGCAGCTAAGAAGAGATACATCGGGACAACCGATGCGACGAAACTTCGAGGATTGAAACTCCTCTCTAACCCAGCAGCCCCAATGCACGGTGATCTAAAGGCTCTGCTGGAGCAAGCAATCCTGACGCAGAAGCAGCGGTCGTAAAGCCTAAAGCACAAGTTATCGGTTGTTGACGATCACTTAGGCGACAGCTTTCTGGCGTCTTGTTCGCTCTCGTCTAAGACTCCTATGGGTCGGGTGCGGCCCTTCGTTCCAGCAACCGCGCCGCATCAGGTAGCTGTCGACCACAACCAGCCAACCATAGAAGGAGGCTGTCACTCAATCGGCAGCTTCACTCAATACTCTGACTCGAACAAACCAGACAACGAGAGTCATACACCGACAACCCAGTTCAATCTTGGAGTCGTCAATGAATCCTCAAGAATTCTTCAATCGAAAATGCAGGCTGATTGTATGCTTCTCCTAGCAGGTTGAAGACCTCGGTGAGGAATTGAACCTGCGTCTGTGGTTCCCATCTTGTGTCAGCACGGCCCATATAAATTTCACTCTCTAGTGTCGGGTATCGGCGGCCGAATTTGCTCCCCCACACTGCATTCTGCAAGCCGGTGACCCCAGCCTCCACCTGCAATGGCCCCTTTGCCCCAATGTGATTAAGAAGCGCTAGTGTCCGCTCTAGGTGCTCCCGCCAACTATTGGGAATCACTCCCCATGCGAGCAAACGCTGCTGACTATCGGGATCGACGAAAGTTGCATTGCAATTGAATGCCCACACTTCGCTGGTTTTCTTAAACCACTGAGTCGCCGCGAGAGCCTTGCCGTCTCGGCCTATGCCAACTGCGACAACCCCAAGCGGATTGACACCGCCGTCGCCATTGATCCAAGGGTGGAGCACGTTCAGCCGATAGGGTTGCGGAAGATCATGGATATCACGAGGCCGCCAATTGCCGTCGTACCTCGCGGGAATTACTCGGAGGTAGAAGCGTGGTTCCTCAAGAACCGTCCAATTGCTCGCCCCCCCTTCATGGAAGTATCCATGATGTTGAATCGGCTCGCCATTCATCAACCATGTCGATTTGTCTCCAGGCCGCGCTGGTGCGCCTGGATATTCATAGCTCTTTGCCGCTTGATCGAGCACTCGACCTAGGCATCCTGCCAACGCCGACGCTAATGCTCCTACTAACTCTCGTTGCACCCGCTTCCGGTCGTCGGTTGACGCTGTCTCCGGAAGGTCGTAGGAAATAGGAGCACGTCGATGACGCAAGTCGAAAGGCAAATCCTCCGGCCTGCCCCCGTAGGCTCGATTAGTGACGAGGATGATACGTTCTGGACCGAGCGATGTGATCGCATGCCCAAGCTCAATCATCACATTAGGATTGGGCAGCAACTTACCATTCTCAGTTTTTCCAACGTACGTCAGATCGCCAACAAACACCGCGGCCTGACTAATTTTTTCGAAGATTGTGTCAACAATTGACACGAGACCTGGTTCACCTTTTGTGTCGTGGTCAACCTCCGGGCGCTCTGCCTCCGTCAGGCCAAGATCCGCAGCCACTTGCTTTAGTGCGAGAGCGAGGGCATCGCGGACAAAAAAATGGTTTTTCTTTCCGGGCGAATCGCTTTGCCATGACCAAAACACTTTCATCTTCGGACTTCAACTCCATAGGGATGCTCACAGACGCGCATTGTATAGATCACTGCGTCCAATGCTCCTAATCCATGGCACAGTGTTCGACGAAAGATAGCGGCTTGGCCCCCAAAGCGGCCGTAGGGCTTACGAAAACTCGGCAGTCCGTTGAGGGTCAGTAGCAGCCCCCTTGACCCCACCACTCTCCCCCACCCATACTCCCGCCGTTGCCTAAACAGTGGCGACCGGGTTTGACAGCTCGACGAATCCAGGCGGATACCGGCCGCATTGCGGCCGTTTTTATTCGTCACGCCCTTGGTACGCTCAGATTTCACGATCAATGGCGGGCCGGGTGGGGAGGCTTCGGCCTGCCGGTTCCCTGGATTCCGGTCTGTCAACCCTGCTTTGGCCCGCCCCCCGATTGACAGCGGAGGGTGGAACAGTCCATCCAATCCAGGAGCATCCTTCATGGCCGTTCAAGCCTTGGCGTGCGCGTTTCCGCGCGCGTCTGTTTCACTCCCCTGCCCTTCGCCCGCTTCACGCTGCGCTTGCCGCTCCGCATGGAGGGCTGCGCGATGAATACGCCGATGCAGTTTCCCTCGCCGTCCGACACGCTTTACGAGTTGACCGACAGCGCGAGCGCGATGGTCCTTACCGATCAGCTCACGGCGCGCCTGGCGCAGCTGCATGCGATGTTGTCGGCCACCCACGGCAATGCCGGCGACACGTTCCGCCGCCTCTGCCATGAGCATCAGGAGCACTACATGTGGGCCTGCTACATGCTGGCCGGCGAAACGCGGGAGTTGATGACGGCGCTGGTGGAGAGGCAGCGAGTTGCGGCACTGCCGCTCCGGTAGCGCCTTTGGGAATGGGGCGGATGCTCGGGCCGGCAGGCTTGGTGCATCCGGGTTTGGGGGCGGAATGGTCTTGGGAGCATTCCGCCCGCAGTCGCCGGCTCAGTCGCCGGCTTGGTTGATGGCCAGGAAGTGGCGTACGGTGGGTGCCGAACGCACGCACTCCACAATCCATGCACAATGAATTCCGTGGAACCAGACGTAATCGGCGCAGGCAAAAGCTCCGATCCACGAGGCGGCAACAACGAGTAGATCGCAACGCCCGCTCTTCCACCAATTGAGGGAATGGCGGCAACACAGCCACGGCACGCCAAGGGGGTTTGGCCAATCGGCCAACAGGTGCATTACCCCGCCGATGGCAAAGCCGATACCCAGCGGCGCCAGCGTGCTTTTGCCGAGCTGCTCATAGGAATAGAAAAGGAGCGCGATCCAGGCCAGCCCCCAATGCGTGAGGGTGCGATGCGTGATCCATAAACGGCGCGACCTCGACCACCAGGCTACCTCCAGCCAGTCGGGTGCGGTGCTGCCGGCCAAGCCCATCGCAAAGCTCAATGCGCTCCACATTTGATAAGGGCCACCCTCGCCGGCATGGGCGACCACAGCCGCCGCGATAACCGCCGCAGCCCAGCCAGTGGCGTGATGCGCTTTGTTTGAAGCCATTGCTCGACGACGTTCTTTTTCCACAAGGGGAAAAATGGGGGGCCGCAATGGTGGCAGAGTATTGAATAAAAATACAGTCTCGCACGCTATCGACGTGTTATTGCCTTGCAGATGAAAGCCGCTACAGACGTTCTGTGATCGCGTCCCTGGCTGGCCGGCGAGACGCTAAGCAAACTCATCCACATTGGTCCCCAGCTTGCCGTCCGTAGCCTTGGCGGAAGGCTGCGCCGCTGTTGTTGCCTTGCTGCCCTCCTCGGATTCCTGCTTCTTCTGGGCCTTGAGCTGCTCGATACGCGCCTCAAGCTGGGCGACTTGTTGCTGCAGCAGCTTGATCTTCTCCGCATTCTTTCCGGACGTGTCCTTCTGCGCGTTCTCGAGCTGCTTCTGCACGGTTTGAAGCTGCTTTTCCAGTGCTGCAATCTGTGGGTCGCTACTCACACTCGTGGTGGTGGTGGAGTGGGATGCGCTCGAGGCCGCGGAGACGGTAGCAATGGATGCCATTTGAGAACCTCATTCCTTATGGTTTTTCCATGTTTGCTATCGGCATCAGACCGGCAGAGTTTAAGAGGGACCGGTGGTAAAAGGAGGTAAAGACGGCCAGCTTGTCGGGCTACGGCGATTTCAGCGGTCTGGTTTATGGGTCTCTTTTGAGGAACGGGGCGACGAGATCCATCGGTAGCGGGAAGACGATGGTGGTGTTCTTGTCGGCTCCGATCACCGTCAGCGTTTCCAGATAGCGCAACTGGATGGCCTGCGGTTCTTGCGCCAGGATCTTGGCGGCCTGATACAGCTTTTCTGAGGCCTGCAGTTCCCCTTCGGCATGAATCACTTTTGCGCGCCGCTCACGTTCCGCTTCGGCTTGTCTGGCAATGGCGCGGATCATGGATTCGGTCAGATCGACCTGCTTGATCTCGACGTTCGAGACTTTGATACCCCAGGTGTCCGTTTGCGTATCGAGTGCTTGCTGAATGTCCAGGTTCAGTCTTTCGCGCTCGGACAGCATGTCGTCGAGCAGATGCTTGCCCAGTACGGAGCGCAACATGGTCTGCGCCAATTGACTGGTGGCGTTCATGAAATCGACGACCTGGATGATGGCCTTTTGCGGGTCAACCACGCGGAAATAGACGACGGCACTGACCTTGACCGATACGTTGTCCTTTGAGATCACGTCCTGCGTGGGCACTTCCAGCACGACGGTGCGCAGATCGACCCGCACCGCCTGCTGAAAGGCGGGGATGACGATCACCAGGCCCGGCCCCTTCACCCGCTGGAATCGGCCGAGGGTGAAGACGACACCCCGCTCGTACTCGCGGAAAATGCGGATGGCCGAGGCGAGAAAGAGAACTGCCGCGAGAATCAGGAACGGCGTGAAGAAACCGGCGTCAACGGCATCCCAGAACATTTGAGGCCTCCTGTTCTTGAAGATTGCGCAACACTCTGGCAGGTATGGCGCTCACCAAGACTACGCCGATCAGCGCGCGGACGATACAGTGCCGGCCAGCCGGTCGAGGGTGCCCGACCAGGTGGTCAGGCCGAGGGCGACGAGCACGATCAGCGCGCCGATCCACGGGGTTGCCATGATCCCGAGCTGGGCGACGATGTGGCCGCCGGCCCAGGCGCCGAATGCGATACCGACATTGAAGGCGGCAATGTTCAGTCCGGAGGCCACATCGACAGCGTGAGGCGTCGCCCGCTCCGCTTGTTGCACCACGTAGAGCTGCAGCCCGGCGACGTTGCCGAAGGCGACCGCGCCCCACAGCAGCACGGTGAGCACGACCAGCCACTTCGATGCGGCGGTGACGGCGAGCAGCAGCAGGACGGCGGCCAGCCCAGCAAAGATGATTTGCAGCGCACGCACCGGGCCCTTGCGGTCGGCCAGCTTGCCGCCCCAGACGTTGCCGACCGCCACCGACAGGCCGTAGATGAGCATCAGCACGCCGGTTGCCGAGGCCTGGAAACCGCTGATCTGTTCGAGCATCGGCGCCAGGTAGGTGAAGGCGGTGAACGAGCCGCCGTAGCCGAGCGCGGTCATCGCATAGACGAGCAGCAGGCGCGGCTTGCCGAGCACGGCAAACTGGCTGAGCAGTGATGCGGGCGCCGAGCGCGCGATATCCGCCGGCACCAGCAGCAGGCTGCCGACGAAGGCGACGACTCCGAGTCCGGAGACGGCGAGGAAGGTCGCTTGCCAACCAAAGGTCTGGCCGATGAAGGTGCCGAGCGGCACGCCGGTAACGAGGGCGACGGTGAGGCCGGAGAACATCTGCGCAATCGCGGTGGCCGCCTTTTCCTTGGGGACCAGGCCGGTGGCGATGGTCGAACCGATGGAGAAGAAGACACCGTGCGCCAGCCCGGTCAGCACGCGGGCAATGATCAGTGCCTCGTAACCGGGCGCCCGCCAGGCCACCAGGTTGCCGATGGTGAACAGGGCCATCAGGCCGAGCAGCAGCATCTTGCGCGGCACGCGGCCGGTCAGTGCGGTCAGCACCGGCGCACCGACGGCGACGCCGAGCGCATACAGACTGACCAGCAGGCCGGCGGAGGGCAGCGATACGTCGAGGCTCGCGGCGATGGTCGGAATCAGGCCGACGATGACGAATTCGGTGGTGCCGATGGCGAAGGCGCTCAGCGTGAGCGCCCAGAGGGCAAGAGGCATGGCGGACTCCTGAAGCAATTTCGGGTTAGGGAGCCCGCATTGTCTTTGCTTGCCAAGCCGGGAAAAATGCGTCAAAAGAGCAATATCTTTTGATTTTGAATCAGCAATGCTCGCCACCGAGACCCTGCAAGCCTTCGTTGCCGTCATCGACGAAGGCTCCTTCTCCGCTGCCGCCGAACGCCTGCAGCTGACGCCCTCCGGCATCAGCCGCAGCATCGGCAAGCTGGAAAAGCAGCTCGGCGTGCGCCTGATCACCCGCACGACGCGGCGGCTGGACCTGACCGACGAGGGCCGTTGGTTTCTCGACAACGCACGTGACATCCTCGGCCGCCTGGAGGCTACGGCGCTGACGCTGCAATCGGCCGCCGAGCATCCTTCCGGGCTGTTGCGCGTCAACGCCGCCACGCCGGTGTTCAACCATGTGCTGGCGCCGTTGTTGCCCGAATTCTGCCGCCGCTATCCGCGCATCCAGCTCGAACTGACGTCCGGCGAAACCATCGTCGATCTGATCGAGCAGCGCGCCGACGTGGCGCTGCGCGTTGGCCAGTTGCAGGATTCGACGCTCAACGCCCGGCTGCTGCTGGAGAGCCGTTTGCGCCTGGTGGCGGCGCCCGATTACCTGGCACGCCGCGGGCGTCCACAGAACGCGGACGACCTGGCGACGCACGCGCTGCTCGGCTTCACCCAGCCCTCATCCCTGAACCTGTGGCCGCTGCAGCACGCCGGCGCCGACGGCTACCCGATCGAACCGACCATCGCCGCCTCCAACGGCGAGACGCTGGCCTTCCTGGCACGCACCGGCAACGGCATCGCCTGCCTGTCGGACTTCCTGGTCCGCGACGATCTCAGCGCGGGCAGCCTCATCGAGGTTCTGCCCGACGCCGTGCTGCCATGGAAGCAGCCCGTCTGGGCGGTGTTCTACCGTCAGGGTTTCCTGGCGGCGCGGGTCGCGCATTTTGTCGACTATCTGGCTACGCAGTTGCGCGGAGAAACCCGCTAGCGCGCCCGCTGATCGGCATCACTAGCGTGAGTGCGGATTCAGGAAGCCACGCATCACCCTGGTCAGTCGTGGCATCACGACCCAGGTCATCGTCACGACGATGAGTCCGGTGAGCAAGGCGACCTTGGGCAGGAACGGCAGATACGGTCGCAGCAGCGGCTCGATCAGCCACAGGACCAGCGACACCGTGGGGAAGATGCCCATCCATGTCACCAGCGCCATGCGTGCCCGCGGCGGGTGCATCGTCGCAGGCACGACGGCCGGGGTGAACCAGGCCTCCAGCCCGGAGAGGCGGCGATACTCCGGATCGGTGTCGGCCAGCTTGCGCATCCGCGCCAGCAGATCCGAACGCGCTGCGCTGGCATCCCAATTGGCGAGCGCTTCTTCCGATGCAAAGCGGATGATGACCTGGTGCTCGTTGCCCGGTTCGTCGGCCGGGATCAGTTCCGCACCGAGGAAGCCCTTGCAGGCCTGCATCTGCTGGAACATCTCGCCGACAAGCGCTTCATATGCAGCCTCATTTCCCGCCCGGATGTGGCGGCGGGCGACGCGGATAACGGGGTTCGCGGTACTGGGCTGGGTCTTGGTGGCGCTGTTTTCCATGATCTTCCTCACGATGGTTTGATGGCCTTGCGCTTGGCTTGATTGGAGTATGGCAATCATCGATATATAGTTGAAATCGATTGTTGATATTCGACCAATCCGCCACATGGATAGCTCACCGTGGATCTACGCCAGATCGATCTGAACCTGCTGGTTTCCCTCGACGCGCTGCTGGCCGAATGCAACGTGACCCGCGCTGCCCGTCGCCTGCACCTCAGCCAGCCGGCGCTGTCGGCCCAACTGGCACGCCTGCGGCAGATCTTCGACGATCCGCTGCTGCTGCCTGCCGAGGCCGGCCGCGGGATGACCCCCACCGCCCGCGCGCTGGCCCTGGGCCCAATCCTTCATTCGGTGCTGAAAGACCTGGAATCGGTCGTGCAGTATCGGCCGAGCTTCGACCCGCGCACAGACGAACGCAGCTTTCAGATCGCCGCCAACGATACCGCCATGGTCGTGTTGGGACTACCACTGATCGAGCAGATCGCATCCTGCGCAGGGGCCGGCGTGCGCATCGCGTTCCGCAATCCCGACGCGAGCTTGATCGCGGCGCAGATGGAGGGCGGCGAAGTCGATCTGCTCATCGCTTCCGAGCGCATCCTGCCGGTGTCGATGAAGGTGAAGCCCCTGCTCCACGGGTCTTTCGTGATGGCGCAGCGCAAGGATCATCCCCGTGGCACCGCACCGCTCGACATGGACGCCTACTGCGCCCTGCAGCACGTGCTGGTGACCGAGTTCGGGGGGCGCTTCAGCGGCTATATCGATGAAACCCTGGCCGAACAGGGACATCGCCGCAACGTGGTGGTGTCGGTCGAGAAGTTCATGCTGGTGCCGGAAATCCTGCGCAACTCGGATTACGTGTGCACCCTGCCATCGATGCTGAGGAGCCGCTTCTCGAGCGTGCTCGACATGTTCGATCTGCCTTTCGACGACCGGGGATTCGGCCTGCGGCTGGCCTGGCACCCGCGCAACCACACCGACCCTGCGGTAGTCTGGCTGCGCAACACGATCGTCGGGCTGCTGGACGGCTGATACCTGCACATGAATGGAGATGGACTCGTCGACCGGCTGAGCAGGTACATCACGTTGATGTACTCCGCCCCATCGGCTGTCCGGCGTGTGCGCTCCGCCATGCCGCCAGCGCCTCGACGCCCTGCTCCAGACTAGAGAAGCGGCGGACCCCGGCAGGAGGAACAAGGCGCGAGACCCCACTGCCGCCAACCCACAGCTCGGTGTTGGCGGAAAGCGCATCGCGCAATTGCTCCAGCAGTTTCGGAAGTTGCCGCGACGGAAACGCCACGGAGAACGACAGGGCCACGATGTCAGCGCGGTGTGCAGTTGCCGCCCGGCTGATTTCCAGCAAGGGCATCTGCGTGCCGAGCGGAATGCACTCCGCCCCTTCAAGCGCCAGTAAGGCTTCAACCATCAGCAGGCCGAGCATGTGCTGCTCGTCCGGCACGCTGGTCAGCAGCACGCGTGGCGAACCGCTGCCCTGCGGCAGGGCAGCGATGGCCTGGCGCAACACGCGCTTGGTCAGTTCGGTGAACAGGTGTTCCTCAAACACCTCGAAGCGTCCGTCCTCCCAGGCGTCGCCAACCTGCTGCGTCAGCGGTGCGACGATGTCCTGAACAAAACGCTGCAACCCCTGGCGGGCCAGCCGCTGTTGCAGGGCATGCACAAAGCCGTTGGCGTCATGCTGCCTGATCAGCGTGAGCAATTCGTCCTGCCCCGCGCTATCGACTGCATGCCCCTCTGCCAGGGTCGGTCGACTGCGACGCGGCGCCAGCAAGCTCAGCTCCTCCACGGGCGTAGCGATCAGCTTTCCAGGCCTATGCCCTTGATCCATCAAACGTTTGATGACGCGCAGGCGCTCAACCTGGGCGGCCGGATAGACACGTTCGCCGTGAGCGTCCCGCTCTGGCACGGGGAAACCGTAGCGCCGCTCCCACATGCGAAGAACATCTTTGGAGAGCCCGGTGTCGCGCTCGACAGCCGCAATGGTAAAGCTCGGGGTATTCATAATTTGTCCTGAACAAATATTAGACAAACCGTTGACAGCTGCTCTTTTGCTCACTACCTTACGAACAAAATTCGTGTTTGTCCAGGACAAACAAGCAGAGCTTGGACAGAGGTGTAACGCCGAGCCGTCTGCCGCGCGCCCTTCGGGCCAGGCGGCCGTAGTGATGGACGTGGGTCATCAGGAGAAAAGCATGAACGCCAGAATCAATCCGAGGCAACGCATCGCGGTGGTCGGCGCCGGGATCTCCGGCCTGGCCGCGGCCTGGTTGCTGTCCCGCCAATACGACGTCACGGTGTTCGAGGCCGGCACCTACCTCGGCGGCCACACCAACACGGTCGATGTGACGCTCGAAGGCAAGACGCATCCGATCGACACAGGCTTTCTGGTATTCAACGAGAAGACCTACCCGAACCTGATCGCGCTGTTCGAGTTGCTTGGCGTGGATAGTGTCGAGACCGAAATGTCCTTCTCGGTGAGCCTGGAGCGCCCGGATCTGGAATGGGCCGGCAGCAGTCTGGCGACCCTCTTCGGGCAGAAGCGCAACCTGGTGCGGCGCCCGTTCTGGTCGATGCTGTCCGACATCCTCCGCTTCAACCGCGAGAGCACGGCCTGGCTGGCAACCGATCCGGACACCACGTACAGCCTGCGCGACTTCCTGCACGAGGGCCGGTATTCGGACGCCTTTTCCGATTGGTACCTGTTGCCCATGGCGGCGGCAATCTGGTCCTGCCCGACCGGCCAGATGCTCGACATGCCGCTCGCCACCTTCATTCACTTCTGCCAGAACCACGGCCTGCTGCAGATTTTCGACCGGCCGATGTGGCGCACCGTGAAGGGTGGAGGCCGCGAGTACGTAAAAAAGATCGCCACCGGGCTCGACGATGTGCGTATGGCCTGCCCGGTTCACGCCGTCACACGCGCAGCAGACGGCTTGCGCGTGGTGCATGCGGGCGGTAGCGAGCATTTCGATCAGGTGGTGCTGGCCTGCCACAGTGACCAGGCGCTCTCCATTCTCGGCATGACGGCGAGCGACGGGCAGCGCGACGTGCTGTCCGCCATCGGCTACCAGCCGAACCGCGCCGTGCTGCACACCGACCCGGCCCTGCTGCCGCGCGACCGCAAGCTGTGGTCGGCATGGAATTACTTCGGCGGTGGGGCGGCACCGAACGCCGACGCGAATACTCAGCCGGTCGGCGTGTCGTACCTGATCAACAAGCTGCAGCCGTTGCCGTTCTTGACACCGGTGGTGGTGACGCTGAATCCAGCGCGCGAGCCGGACCCGGCCAGAGTGATCGCCGAATTCGACTATGCCCACCCGATCTTCGATGGCCCGGCCATTGCTGCCCAGCAACGGCTGGGCAAGGTGCAGGGCGAAGGCGGCATCTGGCTGGCCGGCGCCTGGGGCAGCTACGGCTTCCACGAGGATGGTCTGAGATCCGCGCTGCGGGTCGCCAACGGCCTGGGGGTCACGGCGCCCTGGCAGGACGCTTCAGTGCGCCGGTCCCGCGAAGCGGAAACCGTCTAGGGAACACCTGCCGGAGCCCCCATGAACGCACTTCCGCAGATCTGCCTCGGTCGCGTTATGCACCGCCGCCTGCGGCCGGTGACCAACGCCTTCGTGTACCCCGTGTTCTACGTGCAGCTGCCGGTACGTGATCTGGCTGCAGCAGCGTGCCGCATCTTCTCGGTAGACGGGCCCAATCTGCTGAGCTTTCACAGCAAGGACCATGGCCCCCGCGACGGCAGCCCTCTGCTGCCGTGGATCGAAGGCATGCTGGCCGAACACGGCCTGCCCAACGATGGCGAGATCGTGCTGCAAACCTTCCCGCGGGTGCTGGGCTACGTTTTCAATCCGGTCAGCTTCTGGTTTTGCCACAACCGGTCCGGCCGGCTGATCGCCGTCCTGGCCGAGGTCAACAACACCTTCGGCGGCAGACACAGCTACCTGTTGCACCGCCAGGGCGAAACGCTGCCCGACGGCGAGACCTTGCGCGCCGAGAAGCGCTTCCATGTGTCGCCCTTCAATGAAATCGAGGGTGGCTACAGCTTCCGCTTCATGCGCCAGCACGCCGTGCAAGTGGCCCGCATCGATTACGACGACGCCGAAGGCGAACTGCTGCTCACCGCCCTCTCCGGCAAACCCGGCCCCTGGTCGGCCGGCGCGCTGCTCAAAGCCTTCCTGAGCATGCCTTTCCTGACCCTCGGCGTCATCGCCCGCATCCATTGGCAGGCACTCAGGCTGTGGCTCAAGGGGGTGCCCTTCCGCGGGGCGAATCCCGTTCCCCGATCCGTACAGGAATCATCCAAATGACCCAGACCCTCGACTACGCACTCCCCCTGCGCGGCGCCCAAGCACAGGCCCGCGATACCCGTACCGTCTTCAAGCTGCTGGAAAAGCTGACCGGCGGGCTGCTCGAAGTACGCCTGCCGGACGGCTCCCGCGCCCTGTTCGGAGAAGGCGAGGGAGACAGCAGCCTGAGCCTCCAGGTGCACGACGAAGCCATGTTCGGGCGAGTGCTCGCCCGCGGCGACATCGGACTGGCAGAAGCCTATCTGGACGGCCAGTGGGACTCGCCGGACGTCACCGGGCTGCTCGCCCTGCTCGCGCGCAACAGAGGGTCGCTTGCCAAGGCCATCTACGGCTCCTGGAGGCAACTTCTGGCAGCGCGCATGCGCCACTGGTTCAACCGCAACAGCCGCGCTGGCAGCAAACGCAACATCATGGCCCACTACGACCTGGGCAACGATTTCTACCGTCTGTGGCTGGATCCGAGCATGAGCTACTCGTCGGCCCTCTACCGACCGCAGGACGACGGCTCCCTGCTCGCCGCCCAGCAGGCCAAGTACCACCGCATTCTCGACCGCCTGCGGGCCAGGCTGGGCGACAGCGTGCTGGAAATCGGCTGCGGCTGGGGTGGCTTCGCCGAAATGGCCGTACACCGCGGCCTGCACATCACCGGCCTGACCCTGTCGCCGGCCCAGCTCGATTGGGCACAAAAGCGCGTGCCGCAGGCCGACCTGCGGCTGCAGGACTACCGTGACACCCGGGAGCAATTCGACCACATCGTCTCCATCGAAATGTTCGAAGCTGTCGGCGAGCGGTGGTGGCCGAGCTACTTTGCCACCATCGCCCACGCGCTCAAGCCGGGCGGCCGGGCCATGATCCAGAGCATCACCATCCGCGACGACCTGTTCGCCACCTACCGGCGCGGCACCGACTTCATTCAGCAATACATCTTTCCCGGCGGCATGCTGCCGTCGCGCAGCGTCTTCCGGAAGACGGCCGAACGGCAGGGCCTGCGGGTCACGGACGAATTCGCCTTTGGCCTCGACTACGCCCGCACGCTGGCCGAGTGGCGCGCCGCCTTCGAGGCCAACTGGTCGCAGATCGCAGCGCTCGGCTTCGACGAGAATTTCCGCCGGCTGTGGCGCTTCTACCTCCACTACTGCGAGGCCGGCTTCCTGGCCGGAAACATCGATGTCGTCCAGTTCGAACTCGCGCATCGTTGAGCCTACCGCGCCACGCACAGGCAGTCCGGCCGCCATGGCGCGCCGCCGGCTACTGCTCGCGTTGATGGCAGGCACCGTGCTTGGCGGGCACGCCGAAACCCATGCCGCCACTGAAGCCATGGCCGGCCTGAAGCGCTGGGGCAGCGGCGAATTCCGCCGCTTCGGCTTTCTCATCTACGAAGCCACCCTGTGGGCCGGCGACGACCCGCAACGCCCGCCGCTCGCCTTGCGCCTCGACTACAAGCGCAACATCGACGGCAAAGCCATTGCCGACGCCAGCGTCAAGGAGATGCGGCGCTTCGTTACCGACGAGGCCTTGCTGAAGCGCTGGGGCGAGCAAATGCAGCGCATCTTCCCCGACGTGAAGGCGGGCGATCACATCCTCGGCCTCTACCGCGCCGACGGGGCACGCTTCTACCAGGACGAGCGCCTGCTCGGCGCCATCAGCATGCCGGGCTTCGCCGAAGCCTTCTTCGCCATCTGGCTCGATACGCGGACAAGCGCCCCGGATCTGCGGGCCGCCCTGCTCCGGCGCAAGGACGGCTAAGGTGTCGAGCGGCGCGGCGTTGGCCTATGGCGCACTCGGTCTCCCGCTGGCGTTCGCCGCGCTGCCGATCTACGTCCACGTTCCCCGCTATTACGTCGAGACAACCGGCATGGATCTGACGCTGCTCGGCTCCATCCTGCTCGGCGCACGCTTGCTCGATGCCTTTGTCGACCCGTGGCTGGGCTGGCTTGCCGACCGCTGGCCACGCCGGCGCATGCTGGCATTCGCCCTGCTCCCTTTCGCAATCGGCTTCGTCGCCCTGCTCAATCCTCGCCCCAATCTGCCGGCCCTCTGGTTGATCGGCTCGCTGGTGCTGACCTACCTGGGCTTCTCCGCTGCCTCGGTGGCCTACCAGGCCTGGGGCGCTGCGCTGGGCGGCGATTCGGCGCTGCGAACGCGGCTGACTGCAGCCCGCGAGGGCTTCGGCCTGATCGGCGTGATGCTGGCGGCCGCTTTGCCTGGCTTGTTGGCAGACGATCTGAGCACCGGCACCGCACACCTGTCCTGGGTCTTGCCACCCTTGCTGCTCGTTGCCGCTGCAGCAACCTTTTCGCGGGTCGGTGCCGACCTGCCCGTGGCCGCGGCGGGTATGCCGCTGGGCAGGAGCATGGGTCGAGCCCTCGGCGACGCAGCCTTCCGTCGTCTGCTCGGTGTGTTCATCGTAAACGGCATCGCCGCGGCCCTGCCGGCGACGCTGTTCCTGTTCTTCGTCGCCGATGTGCTCGGCGCAGCCAACGCCAGCGGTCCATTGCTGGCCCTGTATTTCGTCGCCGGGGCCGCATCCCTGCCGATGTGGGTCAGGCTGGCCGCCCGTTACGGGCGGGTGCGAGCGTGGGCGCTGGCCATGCTGCTGGCCGTCGCAGCCTTTGCCAGCGCCGCATTCCTCGGCAGCGGAGATATCGCAGCCTTCGCCGTGATCTGCCTTGCATCCGGACTGGCACTGGGCGCCGACCTGGCTTTACCCGCCGCCATTGCCGCCGATCTGGGCCAACGCCAGGGACAGGCCGGCGCCTGCTTCGGACTGTGGAATCTGGTCGCCAAGCTCAACCTGGCGCTGGCCGCCGGACTGGCTTTGCCGCTGCTGGATCTGCTCGATTATCGGCCGGGCGGCGCGGGCGGACTTGAGGCGCTGAGCTTCGCCTACGCCCTTCTTCCTCTCGGCTTCAAACTGCTGGCCGCCGCCTTGCTCTGGCGCTGGCGCGATTCACTGGAGATTCGATGATGAAACTGCTGACCACTGCCCTGCTCTCCCTCGGCCTCACCGCCTGCGCATCAAACGGCGTGGAGCACTACAAGGCCGAGCAACCGGTGCTCGACCTGAAGCACTACCTGAACGGCACGCTGGACGCCTGGGGCATCTTCCAAGGACGTTCCGGCGAGGTGAAGAAGCGCTTCCACGCCGTCATCGAGGCCCGCTGGGAAGGCGATACCGGCGTCCTCGACGAGCATTTCAAATGGTCCGACGGCACCACATCGCGCCGGGTATGGACGCTGAAGCGCCAGCCGGACGGCAGCTATCGCGGCACCGCCGACGACGTGATCGGCGAGGCGGTGGGCGAGGTGGCCGGCAACGCGCTGCGCTGGCGCTACGTGCTGGCACTGCCCGTGGATGGCAGAACCTACCACGTCGACTTCGACGACTGGATGTTCCTGATGGACGACAAGGTGATGCTCAACCGCTCCTACATGTCGAAGTGGGGCTTCAGGCTCGGCGAGGTGACGCTGAGCTTCGCCAAACGTTAACGCCGCGGGAACGAAGATCGCGATGAATCCGGCAATCTCGGACTGGTCAGGTCGGCGCGTATGGCTGGTCGGCGCCTCAAGCGGCATCGGTGCGGCCATGGCCAAGGAACTCGCCCGGCGCGGCGCGCGGCTGGCTTTGTCGGCACGTTCGGCAGACACGTTGCGGGCGCTGGACATCGATGCTGCCGTGCTGCTGCCCTGCGACGCCACCGATGCGGCCAGCCTGGCCCGCGCGCATGGAGCGCTGCTGGCCGCCTGGGGCGGCATCGACCTGGTGGTGTACCTGGCCGGCGACTACGTGCCGATGCGTGCAGCCGATTTCGATCTGGCCCGCGCCGAGCAGGTCGTCGCCGTCAATTTCAACGGGGCGATGCGCCTGACCTCCAGCGTGCTTCCCACCCTGCAAGCGGGTGGCGGCATTGCCTTCGTGGCCAGCGTGGCAGGCTATCGCGGGCTGCCCAAGGCCCTGTGCTACGGTCCGGGCAAGGCAGCGCTGATCCACTTTGCCGAGTGCCTGCATCTCGACCTGGCGCCGCGCGGTATTGGCGTCTGGCTGATCAACCCCGGCTTCGTCCAGACCCGCCTGACGGCCCGCAACGATTTCACCATGCCGGCGCTGCTGACAGCCGAGCAGGCGGCCGTCGAGGCAGTGGACGGCTTCAGGACGGGGAACTTCGAAATCCATTTCCCCAAGCGCTTCACCCGCGTCCTGAAGCTCCTGTCGCTGCTGCCTTATCGTTGGTATTTCCCGCTGATCCGCCGCCTAACCGGAGCCTGACATGGATCTAGATCGCGTGATCGCCTTCTACCACGCGCTGACGCCAGAGAGCATCGGGCGCTTTGCCGAGTTCTACGGCGCAGATGCCTATTTCAAGGACCCGTTCAACGAGGTGCGCGGCGTGGAGGCCATCCAGCACATCTTCACGCACATGTTCCGGCAAGTGGATGGGCCGCGCTTCGTCGTCACCGAGCATGTGCGCGATGGGCACGGCGCCATGCTGGTCTGGGAGTTTTCCTATCGCGTGAGCCGCTGGGGCCAGGGCGATGCGCAGGTCATTCGCGGCGTATCGCATCTGAAGTTCGGTGACGATGGCAAGATCAACTACCACCGGGACTACTGGGATGCCGCCGAGGAGTTGTACATGAAGCTGCCGGTCATAGGCAGGCTCATGGGCTGGCTGAGGAGCGCGCTATCCGCCGGGTGAGGTGGGATCGAAGCGATCTCACCTGGCGTCGATGCATGGATCAACTGCTTCGCGGCAGCACCGTCAGCACCCGCACGATGAAGGCGTGAAACTCCTTCATGTAGTTGCTCAGGAACTGCTCCGTCGATGGATCCGTCACCTGTCCGTCTTCGGTGATGAGGCCGGGCTTGAACTGGATGTAGGCCTCGACGGTATTCATCAGCGGCGCATTACAGAAGCACAGCACGCCACGCAGGCTCTGCTGCGCCACCGCCGTGCCGATGGCGCCGGGCGAGGTGCCGATCACCGCGGCCGGCTTGCGGGCGAAGGAGTTGTTGCCCCACGGGCGGCTGGCCCAGTCGATGGCATTCTTCAGGCCGCCCGGGATCGAGCGGTTGAATTCCGGCGTAACGAAGAGGATGGCGTCGGAATCGATGATGGCCTGCTTGAAGCTGCATGCCACCGGTGGAAAATCGGCGTCGTAATCCTGGCTGTAAAGCGGCAGTTCCCGGATCGGAATTTCGGTCAATTCCAGCTCGGGAGGCGCCAGGCGCACCAGGGCCCTGGCCAGCAGGCGATTGATTGAGGTGCTGGAGAGACTGCCGACGAAATAGCCAACTTTGTACGTGCTCATGCGAATCTCCTTGCAGCGTAGAACGGGTTTGTATTCCGCTTGCTGTCGATGGACCGGTCGCGGGCGGGATGGTTGTCGTCGGCGGTACTGCGGGTCTTCCGACATGAATCACCATAGGCGTAACCCGCCCCATTGGCAACGCGAACCACAGTGCGCATGACCGGCACTCGGCTAAAGCGGTGTCCTGGCATACGCCCCCGGATAAAAGCAGTCTCGGTCCGCCAGCCGGGTGCCGGCTCGGCGGGCACCCGGCACCTCCACGACTGACTAACTCCGAATCCGGAAGCGCCCGACCAGCCCGACCAGATTCGTCGCTTGTTGACGCAACATGACCGACGCACGCGAACAGATCTCGGCGTCAGTGCTGTTGCCGTTGGTCACGCGGTCGATCTCACCCAGTCCGATCGACACTTCCGAAAAGCCGGCAGCCTGCTCCTGCGAGGCCAGCGAAATCTCGGACAGCAAGTTCGATACCTGTGTGGTCGCATTGACGATTTCACCTAATGCGCCGGCCGTCGTATCGGCAATGGCTGCACCGCGGCGAGTCTTTTCGGCGGAGCCGGCAATCAGACTGGAGGCACGCTTTGCTGCTTCCGCACTGCGCGTCGCCAGGTTACGAACCTCATCTGCGACAACCGCGAAACCGCGCCCATGTTCCCCGGCCCGGGCGGCTTCAATTGCGGCGTTCAGCGCGAGAAGATTGGTCTGCGTCGTTATCTCGTCGATGACCCGGATGATCTCGTTGATACTGACGCCGGCCTGTTCTATCTCGCCCATTGCCAAGATCATTTCACCCATGTGCGTGCTGGCGCTTACCGCGGAGGTTTGCGCAGCCTTCGACAAACTGTCCGCCTGGCCAGCATTGTCGGCATTGTCGCGAGTCGTGGAGGTCAGCTGTTGCATCGCTGCGCCGATCTCGGTCACCGACGATGCGGACTTGGCTGCGCCTGTCGACAATCCATTGCTGAGATCCGACACCTGCTCGGCACTGGCGGTGATTTCTCTCGCCCCACTCTGCAATTGCCCAACTACATCATTCAGGTTATCCAGCATCCGCTGGAGCGCCATGCCCAGTTGATCCCTGTCCGACGCGAGATCGATCCGAATATTGAGATCTCCCTGAGATATCCTTTCGGCAATATCGGCCTGGGCCTGCAAACGAGCCGCCATGTCGTTAAGCGCCACCCCCAGACGGCCGACTTCGTCGTCAGAGCCACTCTCGACGCGACTGGAAAAGTCCCCCTGACGAATGGTATTGGCCAGCCGTTCGGCCTCACGAATAGGACGGGCCAGGGAAGCGGCCGCAAACCACAGGAAAGTCGTTCCTCCCAAGGCCGCCAACAAGCCGACCAATACCTGCCAGCCGGTGTACGCTCTGGCCTGAGCTGCAAGATTGTTGTCCAGCGCATAGGCTTCGGCCAGCACGACCTCCTTGCTGACGCGGATCAACACCGCCCACGGCTTGCCGGTCCGCCCGAGTTGAATCGGCGCCATTGCCGTAATCAAACCAGTGCTCTCTTCAAGGCGGGCTTCGGATTTGCCCGCCCTGATATCGGCCACCAATGCAGACACATCCTTGCCAGGCATCAATTCCTGCAAGGGCTTGCCGATCATTTCCGGCTTTTCGCTGTCGGCGACAATCAAGCCCATGTTGCTGACGATCAACACTTCGGCTTTTCCGCCGAACAGACCTCGATCGGCCTGCTGGGACAACTCCTGCACGAAGTTCAAGTTGTAATCGGTTCCCGCTACGCCGACAAACTTGCCGTTCACCATGATGGGTACGGAGAGCGTCGTCAGCCAGACCTGGTTGCCCTGGACGATATAAGGGAAGGGATCGAGCACGCTTTCCGTGTTTGTGTCCCGCGGCCCGATGTACCAGCCGCCCTTGAGCACACCGTTCGGATGCTTGTCCATGGTGTCGTATTCGACCAGCGGCTGAACTGCAATATTGCCTTTGGCATCACGATTCCAATAGGGTGTAAAGCGCCCCGTCCTTTCGTTATTTCCGGCCTGTCCGGTACGGAACTGGTCATCGCGACCGTCCAGGGCATTCGGTTCCCAGCAAGAATACGTGCCGTTGAAGTCAGGATTGTTCTTCAGCACATTCAACAGCACTGCATTGATCTGGCCGCGCCCCAGGCTCAGACCATTTTCCTTTTTCCCCAGTTCGAAGACATGCGCCATGGTCCGCGCCGCATCAAGCGCTACATCAAACTTTGCCTGAATGATGCCGGCCTGAGTTCCGGCAATACCTTTGAGGCTGGTAAGTGTGTTTTCCTTAACCAGTCCGCTGACGCGCTCGCTGACGAGTTGCTGGGTGTCACGCGATGAGTACACCCCGAAACCCACCGTAGATATCACTGAAGCAACGAGACACGCCCCGGCGACAGCAGAAATACGATGCTGGATCGATTGAAATTTGATAGCCATAACTTTCCCCTTGAGCACTTTCCTGTGCAACACCTATTTCTAAAGTGTTATGAATTTCAACGGTACTGCTCCATAACCAGACACTTGCCATGCCTATGGGCCAATCTGAATAGCGTCAGGCTTGTATCGCAAAGTTAATGCCATGCGGCCCTGCCCTCCTGCGCATAAAGGCTGCACCTGTAACGATGGACGGGTTTCTGAATGACCAGATTGCCTGCGACGACGTGAAAATCGCCGGTAAGAAGCGCAAGGGAAAATGAAAAGCGGCACACCGGCCTCGATGAAGGCGGTGTGCCGCAGATTGAGGTCACCCGTTACGGTCAGGGCCGAAGCGCGGTGAGCTAGGTTTTCCCGGCCCGTATCGACTGGGAATATGTGTCCACTGCCATACCGGTGAAGCGGGCCAGGTTGATGGAAAGCTGCAGCACCAATTGCGTTCAGGTGCATTCAGCCATCGGGCCAACCCGGGTGGTGAGGCTCAGGCCAGATCAAACCGGTCCAGATTCATCACCTTGTTCCATGCCGCCACGAAGTCACGTACGAATTTCTCCTGCGCATCGTTCTGGGCGTACACCTCGGCCAGGGCCCGCAACTGCGAGTTGGAACCGAAGACCAGATCAACCCGCGTACCGGTCCATTTGAGTTCGCCGGTCTTGCGATCATGGCCTTCGAAGATATCCGCTGTGTCCGACACCGGTTTCCATTCCGTACCCATGTCCACCAGGTTGACGAAGAAATCATTGCTCAACTGACCAACCCGGCGGGTGAATACGCCGTGCTTCGCTCCGCCGACGTTGGTACCCAGCACGCGCAGGCCGCCAACCAGCACCGTCATTTCCGGTGCGCTGAGTTTGAGAAGCTGGGCCTTGTCCACCAAAAGCGTCTCTGCCGGCACACTGAAAGCCTGCTTCTGATAGTTACGGAAACCGTCGGCTTGCGGCTCCAGCACGGCAAAGGATTCCGCGTCGGTCTGCTCCGCCAGCGCGTCGGCACGGCCGGGCGTGAAAGGCACGTCAACGGCATGTCCGGCAGCATTGGCGGCGTGCTCCACGGCGGCGCAGCCGCCCAGCACGATCAGGTCGGCGAGGGAAACCTTCTTGCCTCCACGCTGGGCGCCGTTGAAGGCTTGCTGGATTTCTTCCAGCGCACCAAGCACCCTGGCAAGCTTCGCCGGTTCGTTGGCCTCCCAGTCCTTCTGCGGAGCCAGGCGAATGCGGGCGCCGTTGGCACCTCCGCGCTTGTCGGAACCCCGGAAAGTGGACGCTGCGGCCCACGCGGTGGAGACGAGTTCCGAAACGGACAAGCCGGACGCGAGCACCTTCTCTTTCAGCGTCGCGATATCGGCGGCATCGATCGGCGGGTGAGCGACGGCGGGGATCGGGTCCTGCCAGATCAGATCCTCGGCCGGGACTTCGGGGCCGAGGTAGCGCACCTTCGGTCCCATGTCCCGGTGGGTGAGCTTGAACCAGGCACGCGCAAAGGCATCTGCAAAAGCCTGCGGGTCCTTGTGATAGCGGCGGGAGATCGGCTCATAGAGCGGGTCGAAGCGCAGGGACAGATCCGCAGTGGTCATCATCGGGCGATGCTTGATGGACGGATCGTGGGCATCCGGAATCAGGTCCTCGTCCTTGACGTCCTTGGCCAGCCATTGCCAGGCCCCAGCCGGGCTTTTCACGAGCTCCCACTCGTAGCCGAACAGCGTGTCGAAATAGCCGTTGTCCCAGGTAGTGGGATGGGGCTTCCAGGCCCCCTCGATGCCGCTGGTGGTGGTATGGATGCCCTTGCCGGAACCGAAGTCGTTCTTCCAGCCGAGGCCCATCTGCTGCAGCGGTGCGCCTTCCGGCTCGGGCCCCACGAGCTTCGGATCGCCCGCCCCATGCGCCTTGCCGAAAGTGTGGCCGCCCGCCACCAGCGCGACGGTTTCCTCGTCGTTCATCGCCATGCGGGCGAAGGTTTCGCGCACATCGCGGCCGGAGGCGACCGGATCCGGGTTGCCGTTGGGGCCTTCCGGGTTCACATAAATGAGGCCCATCTGCACGGCAGCCAGCGGATTGGCGAGGTCGCGCTCGCCGCTGTAGCGCCTGTCGCCCAGCCATTCGGTCTCCGGCCCCCAGTAGATGTCTTCCTCGGGCTGCCAGATATCCACGCGGCCGCCACCGAAGCCGAAGGTCTTGAAGCCCATGGACTCCAGCGCCACGTTGCCGGCCAGGATGATCAGATCGGCCCAGGACAGCGCATTGCCGTACTTCTGCTTGATCGGCCACAGCAGGCGGCGGGCCTTGTCCAGGTTGCCGTTGTCGGGCCAGCTATTGACCGGTGCGAAGCGCTGATTACCGGTGCCGCCACCACCACGGCCATCTGCCGTGCGGTACGTGCCGGCGCTGTGCCAGGCCATGCGGATGAACAGGCCGCCGTAGTGGCCCCAGTCCGCCGGCCACCAGTCCTGCGAGTCGGTCATCAGGGCGGTCAGGTCCTGTTTGACCGCGGCGAGATCGAGTTGCTTGAAGGCGTCCGCATAGTTGAAGCCCGGGTCCATCGGATTAGAGGCCGGCGCGTGCTGGTGCAGGATCGCCAGGTTGAGTTGCTGCGGCCACCAGTCCCGGTTGGAGCGTACCCCAGCTGTTGCAGGGGCGCCGTGCATACCGGCAAACGGGCACTTTTGCTGTTCGCTCATGAGTGTCTCCTTCTCGTTTTACAAACGGACAAGCTCTACCTGTAGGTCAGCTTAGCAGTCGCTCGCAACGATACCCATTTGCTTTGCCTGATCTCGACGATATACGGCAACTATCCTTGCCCGGAGAGTCCGTGCCCGGCCATTGCAGCGCCCGTATTTCAGCAGCAGACAGCACCGCTCTCCGGTTGGGCGCCCTCCCCGTCAGTATCCGCATAAGTGCGCTGGATTTCATCGATGCGGGGAAGACAGGTGAGGAAACTGCGTACCACCTCCGGGTCGAAGTGGGTCCCGCTGCTCGCCAAGATGTGCCCAATGGCTTCCTCCTTGGACCAGGCCGGCTTGTAGGGGCGCTTCGAGATGAGGGCGTCAAAAACGTCGCAGATTGCGGCAATCCGCCCCTCGAGCGGAATCTCGCTACCTCGCAGGCCGATGGGGTAACCCGAGCCATCCCACTTCTCGTGGTGCGTGAGCGCGATCCGCCTGGCCATCCCGATGACCTCGGCAGGGTGCTCCGGGATGATGTCCCCACCGATTTCCGGGTGCTGTCGCATTACAGAGAGTTCGTCGGCAGTCAAACGACCCGGCTTCAGCAGGATGCAGTCGGGCACGCCGATCTTGCCGACATCGTGGAGCGGGCTTGCCACCCGCAGCATCTCGGCCCATCGGGCGTCCTTTCCATACGAAAGGGCCACCGCCTCGCACATGCGGCTCATGCGGAGGATGTGTTCACCGGTCTCGTTGTCCCGATATTCCCCCGCGCGCGCCAGGCTCATGTTCAACTGGTGGGCCATTTCTTCCACGTGGGACAGCATGGTGTCGTAATAGACATAGGTCGCCAGCCCCATGTCCATGAACACCACATTGGTCACTGCATTCATGTAGCGCAGGCGGGTTTCCCGGCTGTCGGGTATGGCCTCCTGCACGATGCGGGTCAGCTCGTTCAGGACAATGGCGTACGCCCCCATGTAAAGCCTGAGATCGACCCCCAACTGGTGATGCGCCTTGCCTATGCGTCTGGCCGCCTCCAGGTAATGGTCGTCGAAATTGCCGGCAAACACGTGCTTCAGCCAGTGCTCCTTCTGGCTCCGCCGGGCCCGAGCGAGCGTGTCCTCGTCTCGAAATGCCTGCGCGGATGCCGTACAGGCACGCAGCCTCTCGTACAGCACGTCCAGAATTGAATCGATATGGGCCTCGATGAGCGGAAGAAATTCCCTTAGGGTGTCCGAAACATTCCCGTCAATAGAAAGGAATTCAAACCACTGATTCAACTTCATTTGCATCGGAAAACCCGCTCAGACCCTGTTATGAAAAGAGCGAAATAAAAGCAATGACTGCACTATTTCGCCGAACCTCGATTTTAAACGTCTGTAAAACGCCCCCCGGTTGATCGAAGTCAAACGGCACGGAGCCTGTTTTCCGGATCGATATCATGCCCCGTTAAATAGTTATCGCCGGCGCACGCTTCGCGAAGCCTTGCACCAATCGCGCATATTGATGCCTGCTGCGGCGCTCCAGGTGATCCGCATGACAAATGTGCCCGCCCGGAGGGTTTCAGGTCAACCGCTTCGAGACGGATATTTGAAACCTGCGAGCTATTTGTTTCATTTCAGGCCTGCTGTCACGGCAACTGTCTT
Organism: Zoogloea sp. LCSB751; assembly: GCF_002028455.1. Lineage (GTDB taxonomy): Bacteria > Pseudomonadota > Gammaproteobacteria > Burkholderiales > Rhodocyclaceae > Zoogloea. Next base: position 25,485 of record NZ_MWUM01000019.1, read on the forward strand.
TCCCCGGAACATACCTGCCATGGCACGACTTTCCGAGTCGCCGTGATACCCTCCCATTTGATCCAGGTGCAACAAACCACATACGCCCGGACCGCCGACCAGAAGACTGAATCAGGGCTTGAGGAGCCAGGAATCGCCATGGGTAAAAAGGTTCGTATCGCAGTTGTCGATGACAATGCTCCGCAACGGTTCATCCTGAGCAAACTGTTGGGCAATGACTACGACGTCGAGGCTTTCGAGAGTGGGGATGCTTTTCTGGCCAGCACCGAAGCCTTTGCCGTCGTGCTGCTCGATATCGGCATGCCCGGCCTCGACGGCTACGACACCTGTCGGGCCTTGCGCAAGCGGCCTGGCGGCAACGCGGTGTCAGTCGTCTTCGTCTCAGCCCACGATACGGCGGACGACAGGGTCGCAGCCTATGAGGCAGGCGGCGACGATTACGTACTGAAACCGGTGGCTGCCCATGAACTGCGCCACAAATTGAGCAGCATCGTCGCCCACCGGGAGGCGATTCATACCCTCGCCCATCAATCGAACAAAGCGCAGGTTCTGGTGCAGAAGGCCTTCAGCAAGGTCGGCGATCTGGGCATGGTGGTGGACGCCCTGCGCAAGCTCGCAGCCCAGGGTAGCCATGAGGCCGTTGCCGACCTGTTGGTCAGTATTCTGAAGGCTTGGGATCTGAACGGTGCGGTACGGGTGATCGGTGAGGGCGGCCCGCTGGATCGCACCACCGACGGCCCGCTTTCGCCACTGGCGGCCTCCGTGCTCGCCACCCGGCGTGACTCGGGACATCTTTTCGAATTCGGCAGCCGTGCACTTGTCACCTATCCGTACATCGCCATCCTCATCCACAACCTGCCGATCGACGAACCGGAACGGCGCGCCGGCCTGCGCGAGCATCTATCGACTCTGGCCGAATGTGCCGATCTGCGCATCCGTGATATCGCAGCCCTGAATGGCCAGCCCGCCCAGTCGAGCGACATCGGCCGCCAGCTGGCCGAACTGGGCCGCACGCTGGTACAGATCTCGGAACAAGGTCGCAACAATCTGTCCCAGGCCCAGCACCTGCTTGTCGAGCCGCTGGAAAACCTTGAGCGGGCCCTGGACAGCATGAGCCTGACGGATATTCAACGGGCCTATCTGGACGACTTGTTCAAAGGCGCCCTGGACGATCTGCATCGCTATTTCGACCGGGCCACCGACATCGACCTGGAGTTTCGGGAAATCGTGGGGCGGCTGTTGAAATTGGCCGCCAACGGGCACTGACCGAGAACTCGAATAGCGGCATCCCAGACAGGAAATACATCGCAACATCACGCCTCGCTCCGGGCGGGAAATTCGAATATGAAAAAAATGAATCTCCCCGTCCATTAGACGCAGGGAAAACCCGGAGCCCATACCTGGCATATCCGTCAATTGCCCAATTTGCAAGGGCAGGAATGGTCCACAGGCCTTTTCCGGCACGGAATGCCGGGAATCGTGTGCGCCATTGCACTACCTTCCTGCATTTATCGGGAATATGATGAGCAGAAAGGTTCATCGATCTTCCTCGAAGAAATGCAGGAGACTCGAATCAGTTCCATTTATTTCATTTCGAAAGACCCCAAGGGCGTCAGCACAATAGACAGACGCGATCTGCTGATCCAGTTCCTGTCCATTTTCCTGCCGGTAGCGCTGATCGTTACCGGAGGCGCCTGGCTGTTGGGACGCTCTTCGGAACAGGCTGCGATCACGCCGATTCTTGCCCATGAGCAGGAGCACATATCGGCGGCCCGTCGCCGCCTGGAGGAAGACCTCGCGCTTCCTCTGAACCATATTCACAGCCTGGTAACGGAAGCCCCCATCCGTAACGCTTACCTGTCTCCGTCCGGGGATACGCTGGCCGCCATGCAGGAGGCTTTCGTCACGCTGCTGTCCCGCAACCCGGGCTACAGCTCCGTTCGCTGGATCGATCAGGACGGCCAGGAACGGGTTCGCGTCGACTGGAACGGCATCAACGGCCGGCCCCTCCCGCGCGCCCAGCTCCAGAACAAGCGCGATCGCTACTTCTTCAAGGAGATCATGGAGATGCAGGGCAACCTGATCTACATCTCCCCCCTCGACCTGATGATGGAAGGCTCACGCATCGTGGAGCCCTACACGCCGACCCTCAGGGTCGGGCAACGGGTGTTTGACGAGCACGGCAAGGCGCGCGGCTTCCTGCTGATCAACCTGGCCGCACGCAACAACATCGACGCCTTCATCAAGAGCGCAGCACCCCTCGCATCCCGGCTGGGGGTATGACCGGGATGAAGGGAAAACATATACATATCCCCTGGAAGTCAATGTTTTAAAAGGATTAAAAAATAACCATTTTTGATTTATTCGGCATAGTTCACGAGGCCGCAGACTCACCCACCCACCTCACAAGCCTCACTTTGGCGGCGCGCACAACTCCTGCCAAGGCAGGATCACCGATCTCAGTAAGCTGATGGTCCGTCGTAACGGACTTTGCGATGCCCGCAATGCCTAGCAGTTGATGAATACGGGAACGAGGAAATGTGGTGCAGTGGCGGAAGGGTTACGCATCACTTGTTCGGCTCAAACTGACCGACAAGTCCACGCCCAGTACGACAGAAATCCGATGAAGAATCAGCAGCGATGGATTGGCGACCCCGCGCTCTAGTTGCGAGACGTAGGTTCGATCCACCTCGGCCTGCAAGGCCAGCGCCTCTTGAGATAGCCCAAGCCGCTTGCGAGATTGCTTGATCTCAGCGGCAAGGTCGGCACGAAGTTCGTCGAAAGATTTGACCACCGACGAACGATGCCGGTGGCGGGATTATCAATCCACGGAATATAATCTACACTCCATTCGATGGTTCCCCCTCGTTTGTTCCAATCCCCTCGCCCAGCCATTCGAGCCGTATAACCGGTGCGATGGCTCTTCGCTGCCATGAGAGAGTCTGATGTTTCTTACCGATAACGCCGCCCGTCATCCATTTGCCTCCCAGTTTTATGGTGATGGAATGAATGTCTGGAGAGCGGCCACTTTGGCTACGCTGGATGAATGGTTCTACTTGAATTGCTTGGTCAAATCTCCGGAAGGCGAATTCCCGGAGATCATCCTGATCTCCCATCCCTCGCACGATCTGCTGTCGTTTCTCGATCAACGAAAAGATGACGTCACGGTTATCGACGTCCAACTCGTCAGCCCGCCGCACTTGAATGGCACACGGCGCTGGAAGATGGAACCACTGGTTCGGATTTGGAGAGATCCGTCGAACTCCTGGTCTCACCGATACGAAGTCGCAAATGGAAACCGGTACTACTCCATCCAAAATGATCGGGATAACACCGAATTCGAGCTTTGTCGGGAATTCACTTTAAGTGATGCGGTCGAGTCTGCGCCTGCATAGATGGCCCGATCGGCTCGGACTCTGGAAGACGGCCAGTGAAATCTTCCAGGCCGGGTCGCATCTGCACTGATCCACTCACTTTGCGTCACGAGCCATGCGCTTGCGGCCCTTGCATTTTCTTGCGCCGCTCGGTGACCAGCTCGGCAACATCTCCCTGAATGCGCTCAATGATCGCCTCCAGGGCCGCTGCGGTAGCCTTGGAAGTTGCCAGATCCAGACTCATTTGCTGCAGACGCTCTTCCAGCGCAGTGCGACTGGCTTCGAGGCCCTGATTTCGTTCGACGAGCTCGCCGATGCGTGCTTCGCGCTCAAGAGCCTGCTGCTCGACCTCATGCAGGCGTTGCTGGGCAAAGATGAGTTCATCCCGCTCCTTCTTGAGCGACTGATTCTCTGCCTTTGCCTGACGCAAGCTGGTGCTGGATCCCGCCAATTCGCTCGCCAAGCGCGAGCATTCCTGGTGAGCGTGAATGAGCTCATGCTGCTTTTTGTTGCCGGCCTCCTGTTGGGCGCGAAGCTCTCCCTGCAGATAGGCCACCTGCTGTTCATGCTGGCGCAACTCCTGATCCCGCTGCTCTTTCACTGACTGCCTGAAATGCGCCAGGGCTTCACGGGAATTCTGGTGTTTTTCCTCCAGCGACTGCCGATGCTCTTCCTCGGCCGCCAGACGCTCTTGAAGATCCGCCACCTGTTGAACGAGCTGCGTGCGGATCAAGGTCTCATCGCGCAGCACCTTTTGCGTGTCCTTGTGTGCCTCCCGCTCACGCACAAGCGCGAGCTGACACGCCTCCAGTTGCTGGCGAAAGGACTCCGCCTCATCGGAGGCAGCCTTTGATTGCGCTTGGGCGTCTTGAAGGCGTTTGCTGTACCGTGTTTCTGCCTCGGACACTCTGGCATTTGCCTCTCCATGGAGGCGTTCAGCCAGTCGTCCCACCAGATCCAGCAAGGATTCGCTGACGGCCACCTTACTGCCCGTGACCGGACCTTCCTCCTCCTCGATCTCCTTCAGGTGGCGACTGATGGTGGTCCGCGACCCCGTATTTCCCAGCTCTACCCGAATGGCATCAATCGACGGGTGCTTGCCGAGGGCGATCAGCTTGTCCCGTGCTCGCACCACTTCGGATTTGTAGATGCCTGCCCTGGCCATGGTCTGCCTCTAATTTCGTACTGTATTACGTATCATGATAGTACATACTAAAAGTGGCGTCAGATTTTTCAAATTTCCTTGAAATCTAACATTCAATAATAGGGGGTTATTCAATGTTAAACCCCTTGGTGAGGCAAGCGGACACGCCTCTGGCGTACTGAGGGCTCTGGCCCTATGGACGCAGAGCGTTCATGCAGCATCTTCGTCACTGACTCTTTGGCTTTTTCGGCTGCAGGCAAGCGCAGCCTGGACGGACCCGGGGCGTTGCCTCATCGGAGCTATACTAAAAGCTCAAATGAGCGGGTTTAATCATGGAATTCAGTGTGAAGACACCACATCCCAAGAGGGTTCAGACAGCTCAAGCCAAGGCGCGCGCGACCTCTGGCGTCAAGGTGATCAGCCCCATAAAGAAGTCCCAAGGTAGGGTGATCAAGAAGCTTGCAGGCATCACTGATGCTCGCGTCGGCGTGCTCGCTTACGCTGAGAGTCTCTACCAAGCCTCCCCGGCCGAGCTTGTCGGCGCGATTCGGGGAAAGGTTCCGGCCACCCGCGTGGACCTGATCGTTGAAGTGACGTCCGTTCCGAAAGAGCGTCTTGTTCATATCCTTGACCTGCGGCGAGCCACCATTGCGCGGAAAATACGTGAAGGCGAGATGCTTTCGACCGATCAGTCAGAACGCGTACTGGGACTGGAGCGCTTGATCGGTCAAGTCGCTGTCATGGTCGGCGACTCTGGGGATTCAACAGGCTTTGATGCGGCCCGATGGGTCGGCGATTGGCTTGAACAGCCCATTCCTGCGCTGGGAGGGGCGAAGCCAGCGGACTACATGGACACGATAGAAGGACAAGAACTGGTTTCCCGCCTGCTTGTGCAGTCCCAAGCCGGGGTTTTTTCCTGATGCGCGCATGGCGGATTGCAACCTGCGCATCGTCCATGCCTTGCGTGCCTGGAAACGATGGTCCACCTAGGGGTCGTCTCAGAAAACGGAAAATAAAGCACGCTAAGCCGGTTGCAGCGGCCGTAGCGGCCTGAACTTGCCCGCGCCGATCTTGGCGCTGCTGCGCCAGAGGTAATCGCCGGTCAGGTTGATGTGCTCCCAGCCGAGCGGCGACAGGTACTGCAACAGGCCGTCATCGACGGCTTGACCGTGGCCACGCAAGGCGTTCGCGGCCCGCTCCAGATAGACCGTGTTCCATAGCACGATGGCCGCCGTCACCAGGTTGAGGCCGCTGGCCCGGTAGCGCTGCTGCTCGAAGCTGCGGTCGCGGATTTCCCCCAGGCGGTTGAAGAACACGGCGCGGGCCAGCGCGTTGCGCGCCTCGCCTTTGTTCAGCCCGGCATGCACGCGGCGGCGCAGCTCGACGCTTTGCAGCCAGTCCAGGATGAACAGTGTGCGCTCGATGCGTCCCAGCTCACGCAGGGCGACGGCCAGGCCGTTCTGGCGCGGGTAGCTGCCAAGCTTCCTGAGCATCAGCGAGGCCGTCGCCGTGCCCTGCTTGATCGAGGTGGCCATCCGCAGGATTTCATCCCAATGGGCGCGGACGTGCTTGATGTTGAGCGTGCCGCCGATCATCGGTTTCAACGCCTCGTAGGTGGCATCGCCCTTCGGGATGTAGAGCTTGGTGTCGCCCAGGTCACGAATGCGCGGGGCGAAGCGGAAGCCCAGCAGGTGCATCAACGCGAAGACGTGGTCCGTGAACCCTGCCGTGTCGGTGTAGTGCTCCTCGATCCGCAGGTCGGATTCGTGATACAGCAGGCCGTCGAGCACGTAGGTCGAGTCGCGCACGCCGACGTTCACGACCTTGGTGTGGAACGGCGCGTACTGGTCGGAGATATGGGTGTAGAACGTCCGCCCTGGGCTGCTGCCGTATTTCGGATTGATGTGGCCGGTGCTCTCGGCCTTGCTGCCGGTGCGGAAGTTCTGGCCGTCCGACGATGACGTGGTGCCGTCGCCCCAATGCTCGGCGAAGGGATGTCGGAACTGCGCGTTGACCAGCTCGGCCAGTGCCGCCCCGTAGGTTTCGTCGCGGATGTGCCAGGCTTGCAGCCAGGCCAGCTTGGCGTAGGTCGTGCCGGGGCACGATTCCGCCATCTTGGTCAGGCCCAGGTTGATCGCGTCGGCGAGGATCGTGGTCAGCAACAGGTTTTTGTCCTTGGCCAGGTCGCCTGACTTCAGGTGGGCGAAGTGCCGGGTGAAGCCCGTCCATTCGTCTACCTCCAGCAGCAATTCGGTGATCTTGACGTGCGGTAGGATCATCGCCGTCTGGTCGATCAGGGCCTGTGCGGTATCGGGCACCGCCGCATCGAGCGGCGTGATCTTCAGGCCCGACTCCGTGATGATGGCGTCCGGCAGCTCGTTGGCCAGCGCCATGCGGTTGACGGTGGCGAGCTGCGTTTCCAGCAGCGTCAGCCGGTCATGCAGGTACTGGTCGCAATCGGTGGCCACGGCCAGCGGCAATTCGCTGGCCTGCTTGAGGCTGGCGAATTTCGCGGGCGGCACCAGGTAGTCCTCGAAGTCCTTGAACTGGCGCGAGCCTTGCACCCAGATGTCGCCGGAGCGCAGCGCGTTCTTCAGCTCCGACAGCGCGCACAGTTCGTAGTAGCGCCGGTCGATGCCGGTGTCGGTCATCACCAGCTTCTGCCAGCGCGGCTTGATGAACTCGGTCGGCGCGTCGGTGGGCACCTTGCGGGCGTTGTCGCTGTTCATGCTGCGCAGCACCTCGATGGCGTCGAGTACGTCCTTGGCGGCGGGCGCGGCCCGCAACTTGAGCACGTCGAGAAATTCCGGCGCGTAGCGGCGCAGCGTGGCGTAGCTCTCGCCGATGCGGTGCAGGAAATCGAAGTCCTCGGGTTGCGCGAGCCGCTGCGCTTCGGTGACGCTCTCGGCGAAAGCATCCCAGGACATGACGGCCTCGATGGCGGCGAACGGATCGCGGCCCGCTTGCTTGGCCTCGATCAGCGCCTGGCCGATGCGCCCGAACAGCCGCACCTTGGCATTGATCGCCTTGCCGGATGCCTGGAACTGCTGCTGATGCTTGTTCTTGGCGGCATTGAACAGCTTGCCCAGGATGCGGTCATGCAGGTCGATGATTTCGTCGGTGACGGTGGCCATGCCCTCGATGGCGAGCGCCACCAGGGTCGCGTAACGCCGCTGCGGCTCGAACTTCGCCAGGTCGGCGGGCGTCATCTGGCCGCCCTCGCGGGCGATCTTGAGCAGCCGGTTCTGGTGAACCAGCCGCTCGATGCCGGAGGGCAGGTCGAGCGCCTGCCACGCCTTGAGGCGTTCGATGTGTTCCAGCATGTGCCGCGAGTTCGGTTTGACCGGGGATTGCCGCAGCCAGGCCAGCCACGTCGTCTTGCCGTTGTCGCGGCGCTTGAGCAGATCGTCGAGGCGACGGCGATGCACGTCCGTCAGCGGCTCAGCCAAGGCGTCGTAGAGACGCCGGTTGGCGCGGGTAATCGCTTCGGCGCTCGCCCGCTCGACGGCGTTGAGGGCGGGCACAATGACCGACTGCCGCCGCAGGTGCTCGATCAAGGCTCTGGCCAGCACGATGCCCTTGTCGGTTTGCATGGCCAGCTCGGTCAGCAACTGGACAGCCTGCCGGTAGTGGCCAATCGTGAACGGCTGGAAGCCGAACACCGTTTGCAGCTCGACCAGGTGCTCGCGTCGGGTCTGCTCACGCTGCCCGTACTCGTCCCAGCTTTCGATGCCGACCTTGAGCTGGTTGGCGACCAGTCTCAGCAATGGCGGGAACGGTGGCTCATCAGCGCCAAGGATGACGCCGGGAAAGCGCAGGTAGCAGAGCTGCACCGCGAAGCCCAGCCGATTGGCCGGGCCGCGCCGCTGCCGGATGATGGAGAGGTCGCTTTCGCTGAACGTGTAGTGACGGATCAACTCATCCTTGGTGTCCGGCAACGCCAGCAGGCTTTCGCGCTCGGCGGCGGAGAGGATCGAACGGCGGGGCATGCGGTTTCCTTCTTCTTGAAAACGTAGGTTTGTGACAAGCCCGCCAAGGCAACCGGCGCTGTCATTTTCAGAAGACGACTGCACCAATTGACGGGGCGTAACGCCAGATGTGCAGGCGACTCCTGACAACGCAATATCAGAAGTCATCTGCACCAATCTCGACTATGCTCAATACTCGTGTGCACCAAAGCGAGGTGTGAGCATGGCGTCAGACACATCATTGATTGCCGAGCAAGGCGTGGCCACCCTGCCCGATGCGGCTTGGGCGCAGGCCCGGCAACGGGCGGAAATCATCGGGCCGCTGGCAGCGCTTGATGTGGTCGGGCATGAAGCCGCCGATGCCGCTGCTCACGCGCTTGGCCTGTCCAGGCGGCAGGTGTATGTCCTAATCCGCCGTGCCCGGCAAGGTGCTGGGCTTGTGACGGACCTGGCTCGCAGCCGATCCGGCGGCGGAAAAGGCAAGGGACGCTTGCCGGAATCAGTTGAGCGCATCATCCGCGAGTTGCTGCAAAAGCGCTTCCTGACCAAGCAGAAGCGTAGCCTGGCAGCGTTCCACCGCGAGGTCGCGCAGGCTTGCAAAGCGCAAAAGCTGCGGGCGCCGGCGCGCAACACCGTGGCTCTGCGGATCGCCGGCCTCGATCCGCTCAAGGCCACTCGCCGCCGGGAAGGTCAGGATGCGTCCCGCAGCCTGCAAGGTGTCGGTGGTGAGCCTCCCGCCGTGACCGCGCCACTGGAACAAGTGCAGATTGATCGCACGGTCATCGACCTGATCGTGGTGGACGAGCGCGACCGGCAACCGATTGGCCGTCCGTATCTGACCATCGCCATCGACGTGTTTACCCGCTGCGTGCTCGGCATGGTCGTCACGCTGGAAGCGCCGTCATCTGTTTCGGTCGGCCTGTGCCTTGTGCATGTCGCCTGCGACAAGCGTCCCTGGCTGGAGGGTCTGAACATAGAAATGGAGTGGCCGATGAGCGGCAAGCCCAGGCTGCTCTACCTGGACAACGCGGCCGAGTTCAAGAGCGAAGCGCTACGCCGAGGCTGCGAGCAGCATGGCATCCGGCTTGACTATCGCCCGCTCGGGCAGCCGCACTACGGCGGCATCGTGGAACGGATCATCGGCACGGCGATGCAGATGATCCACGACGAATTGCCAGGGACGACCTTCTCCAACCCTGACCAGCGCGGCGACTACGATTCCGAAAACAAGGCCGCCCTGACGCTGCGTGAGCTGGAGCGCTGGCTCACATTGGCGGTCGGCACCTACCACGGCTCCGTGCACAACGGCCTGCTCCAGCCGCCGGCAGCGCGCTGGGCCGAAGCTATCGCGCGGACCGGCGTGCCAACCGTCATCACTCGCACCACGGCTTTTCTGGTCGATTTTCTGCCCATCATCCGCCGCACGCTGACCCGCACCGGCTTCGTCATCGACCACATCCATTACTACGCCGATGCGCTCAAGCCGTGGATAGCTCGGCGCGACCGCTTGCCTGCGTTCCTGATCCGGCGCGACCCGCGCGACATCAGCCGCATTTGGGTGCTGGAGCCGGAGGGGCAGCACTATCTGGAAATTCCATACCGCACCTTGTCGCACCCGGCTGTCACCCTCTGGGAACAACGACAGGCGCTGGCGAAATTGCGGCAGCAAGGGCGCGAACAGGTGGATGAGTCGGCGCTGTTTCGCATGATCGGCCAGATGCGCGAAATCGTGTCCACCGCGCAGAAAGCTACGCGCAAGGCGCGGCGCGACGCGGATCGACGCCAGCATCTCAAGGCAACGGCAGTTCTTTTCAAAACCACGCCACCACCGGACGCGGACATGGCTGACCCGCAGGCAGACAACCAGCCACCTGCCAAACCGTTCGACCAGATTGAGGAGTGGTAGCCGTGGAAGAATATCCCATCATCGACTTGTCCCACCTGATGCCGGTGGCCCAGGGCTTGGCCCGTCTTCCGGCGGACGAACGCATCCATCGCCTTCGCGCTGACCGCTGGATCGGCTATCCGCGAGCAGTCGAGGCGCTGAATCGGCTGGAAGCCCTGTATGCGTGGCCGAACAAACAACGCATGCCCAACCTGCTGTTGGTCGGTCCAACCAACAACGGCAAGTCGATGATCGTCGAGAAATTCCGCCGCACCCACCCGGCCAGCTCCGACGCCGACCAGGAGCACATTCCGGTACTGGTCGTGCAGATGCCATCCGAACCGTCGGTAATCCGCTTCTACGTCGCGCTACTTGCCGCGATGGGCGCGCCATTGCGCCCGCGCCCACGGCTGCCGGAAATGGAGCAATTGGCGCTGGCACTGCTACGCAAGGTCGGCGTGCGCATGCTGGTGATCGACGAATTGCACAACGTCCTGGCCGGCAACAGCGTCAACCGCCGGGAATTCCTCAACCTGCTGCGTTTCCTCGGCAACGAGCTGCGCATCCCGCTGGTCGGGGTCGGCACACGCGATGCCTACTTGGCGATCCGCTCGGACGACCAGTTGGAAAACCGCTTCGAGCCGATGATGCTGCCGGTGTGGGAGGCCAACGACGATTGCTGCTCACTGCTGGCCAGCTTCGCGGCTTCGCTCCCGCTGCGGCGACCCTCGTCGATTGCCACGCTGGATATGGCCCGCTACCTGCTCACGCGCAGCGAGGGCACCATCGGCGAGCTGGCGCACCTGTTGATGGCGGCGGCCGTCGCTGCCGTGGAGAGCGGTGAGGAAGCGATCAACCATCGCACGCTCAGCATGGCCGATTACACCGGTCCCAGCGAGCGGCGGCGGCAATTCGAGCGGGAACTGATGTGAAGCCAGCGCCACACTGGCCACTGCATCCGGCTCCCAGGGAAGGCGAAGCCTTGTCTTCGTGGCTCAACCGCGTGGCCCTTTGCTATCACATGGAGGTGTCCGAGCTGCTGGAGCACGATCTTGGTCACGGCCAGGTTGATGACCTGGACACCGCGCCACCACTGGCGCTGCTGGCGATGCTCTCCCAGCGGAGCGGCATCGAGCCGGACCGGCTGCGTTGCATGAGTTTCGCCGGCTGGGTGCCTTGGCTACTGGACAGCCTTGATGATCAGATTCCAGACGCATTGGAAACCTATGCGTTCCAGCTCTCGGTGCTGCTGCCGAAACTCCGCCGTAGGACGCGATCCATCACGAGCTGGCGTGCCTGGCTGCCCAGCCAGCCGATACATCGCGCCTGCCCGCTCTGTCTGAACGACCCGGCAAACCAAGCCGTACTGCTTGCATGGAAGCTGCCCCTGATGCTGAGCTGCCCGCTGCATGGCTGCTGGCTGGAATCCTATTGGGGCGTGCCTGGGCGGTTTCTCGGCTGGGAGAACGCCGACACTGCGCCGCGCACCGCCAGCGACGCGATTGCGGTGATGGACCGGCGCACCTGGCAGGCACTGACGACCGGCCATGTGGAGCTGCCGCGCCGACGCATCCACGCTGGATTGTGGTTTCGGCTACTACGCACGCTGCTCGATGAGCTGAACACCCCGCTTTCGACGTGCGGAACCTGCGCGGGGTATCTCCGCCAAGTCTGGGAAGGCTGCGGGCATCCGCTGCGTGCTGGGCAAAGTCTGTGGCGACCGTATGAAACCCTGAACCCGGCAGTACGGTTGCAGATGCTGGAGGCGGCGGCAACGGCAATCAGCTTGATTGAGGTGAGGGATATAAGCCCGCCGGGCGAGCATGCAAAGCTGTTCTGGTCCGAACCCCAAACCGGTTTCACCAGTGGCCTGTCGGCGAAAACGCCGAAGCCCGAACCCGTCGATCACTGGCAACGGGCAATCCAGGCCATCGATGAGGCCATCATTGAAGCGCGGCACGACCCCGAGACGGCACGCTCGCTGTTCGCGTTGGCTTCCTATGGTCGGCGCGACCCCGCTTCCCTGGAACAGTTGCGCGCCACCTTCGCAAAGGAAGGCATCCCCCCCGGAATTCCTGTCACATTACGTGCCTGATGGACCCTTTGCATGTCTTAGACAGAATGACGGGTTAAGTGACAAATTTTGACGACCAGAACTTTCCGGTGCACACTGTCACATAATCGAACGTATATGTGACAGGTGCAAGATGCTGATTGGCTACATGCGGGTATCGAAAGCAGACGGCTCACAGGCCACCGACTTGCAGCGTGATGCACTGATCGCTGCCGGCGTCGATCCGGCCCATCTCTACGAGGATCAAGCGTCGGGCAAACGCGAGGATCGTCCCGGCCTGTTGAGCTGCCTGAAGGCGCTACGACCGGGGGATACGTTGATGGTGTGGAAACTTGACCGGCTCGGGCGCGATCTGCGGCATCTCATCAACACCGTGCATGACCTGACCGGGCGAGGCATCGGTCTGAAAGTGTTGACTGGGCACGGTGCAGCCATTGACACCACGACGGCCGCCGGCAAGTTGGTCTTCGGCATCTTCGCCGCCCTGGCCGAGTTCGAGCGCGAGTTGATCGCGGAGCGCACGATTGCCGGCCTAGCCTCGGCCCGCGCGCGCGGGCGGAAAGGCGGCCGGCCGTTCAAGATGACCGCCGCCAAGCTGCGGCTGGCGATGGCGGCAATGGGTCAGCCAGAGACCAAGGTCGGCGACCTGTGCCAGGAACTTGGCGTCACGCGGCAGACCCTGTATCGGCATGTTTCACCCAAGGGTGAGCTACGTCCAGATGGCGAGAAGCTACTCAGCCGAATTTGATGCCGGCATGAGGCAACGTAGCGACAGCGTGGTTTGTCTCAATGGGAAGCGCTCATGATCGATCTTTGAAGGCCCGCAGCAGTCGTGTCACAGACAGGACGAACAAACCGGTCAGCGTGAGGGCTGCGATACCCCAGTACTCTCCGATGAACGCGCCGGCCGTCGTGCCGGCCAGCACAATGGCGAGAATCGGCAAATGGCAGGGACAGGTGAGCACGGCCAGCGCGCCCCACAGGTAGCCGGTGATCGGTTTGTGCGTCTCGGACGGCAAGCGCTCGGGGCTGTTCATGGCAGACTCTCCGCGTGCTGTGCCGGCTCGGTCGGCATGGTGGCCAACTGCACCTCCAGATCGGCCAACGCTTCGCGCCGACGCTCGACGAACTGGCGCAGAACGGCAAGCTGCGCGGCCGCTTCATCGCCGTCCGCAGCATCCAGCGCCCGGCACAGCCGCGCCAGCGCGTCCAGGCCGATGCCCGCCTCGAAGGCCGCCCGCACGAAGCACAGCCGTTGCAAGGCGGCATCATCGAACAGGCCATAGCCGCCCGGGGTGCACGCCACCGGACGCAGCAATCCGCGCAGCAGGTAGTCGCGCACGATATGCACGCTCACCCCGGCATCAAGGGCCAGCCGGGACACGGTGTAGGCGCTCATTGAAAACCTCCTTTTTTTATCCAGCGCAGCAGGAAAGCTGCTTCACATCCTTGTTGAAGGTCTGCGCCGCAAGCTTCAACCCCTCGACCATTGTCAGGTAGGGGAACAACTGGTCGGCCAGTTCCTGCACCGTCATGCGGTTGCGGATGGCGAGCACCGCCGTCTGGATCAGTTCGCCCGCTTCCGGGGCCACCGCCTGCACGCCGATGAGCCGTCCGCTACCTTCCTCGATGACCAGCTTGATGAAGCCGCGTGTGTCGAAGTTGGCAAGCGCTCGCGGAACGTTGTCGAGTGTCAGCGTGCGACTGTCGGTCTCGATGCCATCGTGGTGCGCTTCCGCCTCGCTGTAGCCCACGGTGGCGACTTGCGGGTCGGTGAACACCACTGCCGGCATCGCGGTCAGATTGAGGGCTGCGTCGCCGCCGGTCATGTTGATCGCGGCACGGGTGCCGGCGGCCGCTGCCACGTAGACGAACTGCGGCTGGTCGGTGCAGTCGCCGGCCGCGTAGATGTTCGGGTTGCTCGTGCGCATGCCTTGGTCGATAACGATGGCCCCTTGCGCATTGACAGTGACCCCCGCCGCGTCCAGCGCGAGGCTGCGCGTATTCGGTGCCCGACCGGTGGCAACCAGCAACTTGTCAGCGCGCAATTCACCGTGTCCGGTGGTCAGCACGAATTCGCCGTTCACATGGGCGACCTGGCTGGCTTGCGTGTGCTCCAGCACCTCGATGCCCTCGGCGCGGAAAGCGGCTGTCACGGCCTCGCCGATGGCCGGGTCTTCCCGGAAGAACAAGGTGCTGCGTGCCAGGATCGTGACCTGGCTGCCGAGCCGGGCAAAGGCTTGCGCCAGTTCCAACGCCACCACCGACGAACCGATCACGGCCAGGCGTGCGGGAATGGTGTCGCTGACAAGCGCTTCGGTGGAAGTCCAGTAGGGTGACTCTTTCAGGCCCGGAATCGGCGGCACGGCCGGACTGGCACCGGTGGCGACCAGGCAGCGGTCGAACGTTACCTCGCGCTCGCCACCCTCGTTCAAACGGACGACCAGGCTCTGGTCGTCCTTGAAACGCGCTTCACCGTGCAAAACGGTGATGGCTGGATTGCCGTCCAGGATGCCTTCGTATTTGGCGTGCCGCAGTTCATCGACACGGGCCTGCTGCTGGGCCAGCAGTTTGCTGCGGTCAATCGCAGGCACAGTTGCCGCAATACCGCCGTCGAACGGACTTTCCCGGCGCAGATGGGCAATATGGGCAGCGCGGATCATGATCTTGGACGGCACACAGCCGATATTGACGCAGGTGCCGCCGATGGTGCCGCGTTCGATCAGCGTGACCGTCGCGCCTTGCTCGACGGCCTTCAGCGCCGCCGCCATCGCGGCCCCGCCGCTGCCAATGATGGCGATATGCAAACCGGCGCCCTCAAGTGCATCACGGATTTTTGGTTCATCTTTGAAATCACCAACCCGGATCGAGCCTTGATAACCCAATGCGGCGATGGCGGCCAGCAGTTGGTTGTGGCTCACGGCGGTGTCTGCCATGACTTGCGCGCGGCTTTCTGGATAGGACACCACAGCGGCATTCACGCCGGGAATCTTTTCCAAAGCATCTTTGACATGGGTGGCGCAGGATGTGCAGGTCATGCCATTCACGGTGATTTCGGTCATTTTTTTACTCCATTGAATTTCGGGGTGCAGCAGGCATCGGCTTGGCGTTTTCGTTGGATGGCGTAGATGGTCAAGCCGATGAAAATCGCCAGCGCAGGCAGCAGCACATAGTCCAGATAGCCGGTCAGCGCGGACAAGCCGACCACACCGAGCAAAATGACCAGAACAGGGGTGAAGCAACACAGCGCCACGAGGGTTGTGCCAATGATGCTGACCCGCAGCAGTGTCTTCGGGTCTTTCATGATCAGTTCTTGACTGATGATGGGTAGCCCGCATCCTCGGTAGCCTTGGTCAGTTTCTGCACGCTGGTCTTGGCATCATCGAAGGTGACCACCGCTTCGCGCGTCTCGAAGGTCACGTCAACTTTACTGACGCCATCGACCTTGGAAATCGCCTTCTTGACAGTGATCGGACAGGCCGAGCAGGTCATGCCCGGTACGGACAGCGTAACGGTCTGGGTGGCGGCCCACACGGGGGCAACAACGGCAGCGAGGGCAAGGGCGGAAAGCAGCTTTTTCATGGTGAACTCCTGTGATCAATAGAAAAATGGCACGACGTAGGGAAATCCGAGCGCGACCAAAACCAGCACGGCCACGCCCCAGAAAATGAGCTTGTAAGTAGCTCGCACTTGGGGAATCGCGCAAACCTCACCCGGTTTGCAGGCGGCTGACGGCCGGTAGATGCGCCGCCAGGCGAAGAACAACGCCACCAGCGCCACGCCGATAAAGATGGGGCGATAGGGTTCCAACACCGTCAAGTTGCCGATCCAAGCGCCGCTGAACCCCAAGGCGATCAGAACCAGCGGCCCGAGGCAGCAAGCCGAGGCGAGGATGGCGGCCAGCCCGCCAGTGAAGAGCGCGCCGCGCCCGTTTTGAGGTTCAGACATACGTTTGTCCTTTCGAATCTGAATTGGATAGCTTAAGCTTACTTCCGTAGTTATGTACGGAGTCAAGCGATATGGAAAACAATTTGGAGAACCTGACCATTGGCGTTTTCGCCAGGACGGCCGGGGTCAATGTGGAGACCATCCGGTTCTATCAGCGCAAGGGCTTGCTCCCGGAACCGGACAAGCCTTACGGCAGCATTCGCCGCTATGGCGAGACGGATGTAACGCGGGTGCGCTTCGTGAAATCAGCCCAGCGGTTGGGCTTCAGCCTGGATGAGATCGCCGAGCTGCTGCGGCTGGAGGATGGCACCCATTGCGAGGAAGCCAGCAGCCTGGCCGAGCACAAGCTCAAGGACGTGCGCGAGAGGATGGCTGACCTGGCGCGCATGGAGGCCGTGCTGTCTGATTTGGTGTGCGCCTGCCATGCGCGGAAGGGGAACGTTTCCTGCCCGCTGATTGCGTCACTGCAAGGGAAGAAAGAACCGCGCAGTGCGGACGCGGTGTAGCCCGAGGGAACTACGCCTTAGCGTGCTTTATTTTCCGTTTTCTGAGGCGACTCCAACGTCAGAAAAGGTTAAGGGTTGTCCGATGCCTGCCCCCACGTGCAACGGGTTAAAGCCCTGCCTCACCCGGCCGGGCAGGCGGCGGACAAGCCTCGGGGGAGGAAACCGCGGAACGGGGGCGACACACCCGGAGCGGGTGAGGCCGCTATGGCGAATTGACGCCCCGTACGGTGGCCAGATGGGGCGCCGAGCGTGCATTCATGAATGGCAACGCCGGCCATTCACCCGACGTGAAGGCGGAAATGCCTGAGGTATGCCGGGGCCGCGCACAGGAAACGGCGCGCTTTCCATGACCAGCACAAACGTCCCCTTTCGGCTCGGGCAACCCCGGAGCCGACAGTCTGTTTGCACGGCATGGGACGTGGGTGTTCATGGGCAACCCGATCGTGGCGGTGGAGCGCGGATCGACGGTCTGCGTGCGAGGACCTCGACGACGACCATTGCCGCGCCGCAGCACCGGCACACAAAGGTCGGCGGGACGTGGCTGACCTGCGCATCCGCGCCTCCAGGCGTCTCCGGCTTCGTCGCAACGCCCAGCAGTTCCCGCGCCGTGGCCAGATTCTCTCGCCTTCCCGCGTTGGCGAGCAGGCCGTAGTGACGGATGCGGTGAAAGCCGCCGGGCAGCACGTGGAGCAGGAAGCGGCGCATGAACTCGTCGGCCCCCAGCGTCATCGTCTTGTGACGGGTCCGTCCCGTAGCCCGGTAGTCCTTCCAGCGGAAGGTGACGCCCCTCTCGTCCAGCGCGACGAGCCGCTGGTTCGAGATCGCCACCCGGTGCGTGTAGCGGGACAGATAGGCCAACACTGCCGCCGGCCCGGCAAACGGGCGCTTGGCATAGACCACCCATTCACATTGGTGCAGCGGCTTCATCCACGCAGCGAACGTCGCCGGGTCGGCGAGCCCGGCCTCGTCACCGAAGAAACGCAATTGCCCCGCGCGATGGGCTTTGTTGAGTTCTTCAAGGTAGCGCCGCCGGAACAGGCGCGAGAGTACCCGTACCGGCAGGAAGAAGCCTGGCCGACAAGCGATCCAGTGCGCCCCGTCGGGCGCCAGCCCGCCACCGGGCACGATGCCGTGCACGTGGGGATGATGGGTCAGTGCCGAACCCCAGGTGTGCAGGACCAGCGTCGCACCGATCTGCGCGCCCAGATGCTTCGGGTCGGTGGCGATCCGGCGTAGAGTCTCGGCGGCCACGTCGAACAGCAGACCGTAGAGCACGGCCTTGTTGGTGTAGGCGATCTGGCTGATCGGCGCCGGCAGGGTGAACACCACGTGGTAATAAGGGACCGGCAACAGATCGGCCTCGCGGGCAGCGAGCCAGCGCCGGGCGGCGTTCCCCTGGCACTTCGGGCAATGCCGGTTGCGGCAGGAGTTGTACGCGATCTCCACCTCCCCGCAGCCCTCGCAGCGGAGCACATGTCCGCCCAGCGCCGCACTGCGGCACTGTTCGATGGCCGACATGACCTTGAGCTGGCCTGCACTCAGGGCGGTGCGCGCCCGCCAGGCCGGCCCATGGGCGCGGAAGATGTCCGCGACCTCCAGGGCAGGATGCCCCATGGGAGCGGCTTACGCCGGCTGCAAGCGCTCCAGCGGACTGATCACTTCGCGCAGCAGGTCGGTGGCGACCTGAGTGTAGAGCGCGGTAGTCTCCAGCTTCTTGTGTCCGAGCAGCACCTGGATGACCCGGATATCGACCTTCTGTTCCAGCAGATGGGTGGCGAAACTGTGCCGCAGGGTGTGCATCGACACCCGCTTGTCGATCTGGGCGAGCTCGGCGGCGGCGTGGATGGCCCGGTTGAGCTGCCGTGTGCTGAGCGACTCAATCGGGTTCAGCCCCGGAAACAGCCAGCCGCCGTCGAGCATCTTGCCCTGGGCGCGGGCGACCTTCCACCAGACGCGCAGCCGCTCGAGCAGCACCGGCGAGAGCATCGCGTAGCGATCCTTGCGGCCCTTGCCCTGCTCGATGCGCAGGGTCATGCGCTGGCTGTCCACATCGCCCACCTTCAGCGCGACCACTTCGCTAGCCCGCAGCCCGGCCCCATAGGCGACTGACAAGGCGGTCTGGTGCTTGAGGTTGCCGGCCGCCGCGATCAGGCGGGACACTTCCTCGGGGCTGAGCACCACCGGCAGCGTTCGTGGCACCCGTACCGGCCGCATCCGGGCCATCAGTTCTACCCGGCCGAGGGTGATGTCGAAGAAAAACTTCAGTCCGCTGATCGCCGCATTGAGCGAGACCGGCGAGATGCCCTGATCAACCAGGTGCAGTTGATAATTGCGCAGATCTTCGGTCCTGGCCGTGTCCGGTGAGCGCCCGAGGTAAGCGGCGAACTGCCGCACGGCGCGCAGGTAATGGGTCTGGGTCTTGTCTGCGAGCTTGCGCAGGCGCATGTCGTCGATCATGCGTTGGCGCAATGGACTGATGGTGTGTGTGGAGGCGGTCATGGCTGCGGCTCCTTGAGAACGAGGCGGAGTGCCTCAGTTCTCAAGGTAGGAAACCGCGCGCTTCTGTCAGCGACCACTGCGCGGAATCGGAGGGCTACCGCGAGAGCGGTTTAGTCCTAGACCGTGCGGTCGACTTTTGATATTTCGTGCTGTCGCCTTCTGAAAGTGACAAGCAAGTCAGTGCTGGGTCAGTGTCGGATAGCCCTGGATGAATACGCGGTCGGTCTTGGCCGCCGGCACATGGCAGCCCATGCAGTCGGCTGCGTAGCTGACGGCGACATTCTTGGCGGGGGCGTCGGCCTTGAACAGCGCCCAGCCCCAGCCGTCGCCCCACAAGGGGTTGCTGGCGAAACGGCCTTTGGCGTCCTTGACCATCACGAACCACACGGCCGCATCGGAACCCCAGACCACAGGGTCGCCGGTGGTCATGGCGCTGGTTTCGAGCTTGCGGATCTCTTTCACCAGCGTGGCGCCGTCCGGGAACTTGCCGGTCTTGCGGTAGTGCTCGGCCGAGGCCTTTTCGGTGTACACATCGTGCAGGCCGCGAGAGGCGGATTTTTCGTCCAACACCGCATATGAGCCCAGGTGGACGAAGTTTGTGCGGAAGTCTGTGGGGCGGCTGATGCCGCCCTGGCTGTCCACATAGGGCGAAAAGTCGCCGGCCGTGACGGCCAGTGGCAGGACGAGGGCGCTGGCGAGCAGAGCGCCGGTGAGTGCGATTTTCATTGTGTTCTCCTTATATGCCTATGGAGATCAGACGGCGACCACGGGGAAATCCACCGTGGTGTCGGCGATGTGGTTGGTGTAGTTGGTGAGCGTGTTCAGCGCGATGTTGGCGATCACTTCCAGTATCAGGCCGTCGTCGAGCCCCGCGCGGCGGTAGTTGGCCATGGCGTCGGCCGACACCACGCCGCGTTGCTCGACCAGCGCGCGGGCAAAGCCGGCAATTGCATCGTCAAGTGCGTTGGCCGCCTGGCCGGTGCGGGCCGCGGCGATGGCCTCTGCCGACAGTCCGGCACCTTTGCCGATCAGGGTGTGTGCGCTCAGGCAGTACTGGCAGCGATTGGCTTGACCGGCAGCCAGCGCAACGATCTCGCGCTGGGTGGCACTCAGGCGGCCGGTGCCCAGCGTTTCGGACAGGCCGAGGTAGCCGTTGAGCGCTGCCGGCGCGTGGGCCAGCGTGGCGAGCAGGTTCGGCACCACGCCGAGCTTGGCTTTGACGGCCTTGAGTGTGGCAGCGGTAGCGGCGTCAGCGGTGTCGATGGTCAGGGGGGCGATTTGGGTCATGTCTATCTCCGTAGTGGGTGAGGTGCAAGAGCACGTGGGCATGATCGCCCTTTGTTTGGTACGATATGGCACGTAAAGTATCAAATACGTAACCTATCGTCTTATATGGAGAGTGGAATGGCGGATCGACTGGCCGGCTTGCTCCGGCACTACTCGCTTTCGGCGCGCGTTTTTCACAGCGGCGCCTTCTGTGGGCAGCATCATTACGCGGCGCCGCATGGCTATATCCATCTGGTGCGGCGCGGCCCGATTACGGCGCGTTCGCCCGTGCATGAAGATCTGCTGGTTACCGAGCCGAGCCTGCTGTTTTATCCGCGCGTGGCGTCGCATCGTTTTGTCGCCGCCCCCGGCGATACCGCTGAGCTGTTGTGTGCGGAGGTCGATCTGGGCGCTTCGACGGGCAATCCGTTGGCCATGGCCTTGCCGTCGATGCTGCTGATTCCGCTGGCGGACTTGCCCGGCCTCGGGCCGACGCTAGAGCTGCTGTTTGCCGAAGCCGAGCGCGACCAGTGCGGTCGGCAGGCCGCCATCGACCGCTTGTGCGAGTTGCTACTGATCCAGTTGCTGCGTTATCTGATGGATGGGCGGCTTGGCGCCACCGGACTGCTGGCGGGACTGGCCGACCCGAAACTCGCGCGCGCCATAACCGCCATGCACGATGCGCCGCAGACCGCGTGGTCGCTCGAGGCGCTGGCGGCGCAGGCGGGCATGTCACGCGCGCGCTTCGCCGCCGCGTTCAAAGACGCGGTGGGCGTCACGCCGGGCGACTATCTGGCCGACTGGCGGATGAACGTCAGTTGCACCCTGCTCAAGCAGGGGCGTCCGGTGGCGGTGGTGGCCGACCGCGTCGGCTACGGCAGCCCGAACGCGTTGGCGCGCGCCTTCCGCGTGCGCATGGGCTGCGCCCCGCGCGACTGGCTGGCGCAGCAGCGCGGTGACGCGTCGCTCAGCGGTTCGTGAGTTTGAGGTCGATTCGCCGGTTCTTGGCGTAGGCGGCGTCGGTGTTGCGCTCGTCGAGCGGGTGAAATTCACAGGCGCGGCACGGGAATCAAGGCATTGCGATTCTCGAAAATAGTTCTTGAAATTCTATTCTTGATTGCATATCATCTCAACGAGTTTCGATAAGAAAGGATGCGCATGCGACCGTCTGTTGTGCTTGACATGAAGCGAAGCGCAGTGCGTGAAGCGGTAGGCCGCTTTCGCGCCGCGAACCCGCGCGTCTTCGGCTCGGTGCTGCATGGCACCGACCGGGATGGCAGCGACCTCGACCTGTTGGTCGATGCGCTGCCCGGTGCCACGTTGTTGGACTTGGGCGATTTGGAAGAAGAACTGAAATCGCTGCTCGGCGTTGACGTCGATCTGCTGACTCCCGGCGACCTGCCGCCGAAGTTCCGGGCCAAGGTGCTCGCGGAGGCGCAACCGATATGAGCGAGAACCGCCTGCCCGATTACCTCGACCACATTCAGCAGGCCGCAACCGATGCGCGCAGCTTCGTGGAAGGGATGGCCAAGGACGACTTCTTGGCCGACAAGCGCACCCAGCAGGCCGTCATCATGAGCCTGATCGTCATCGGCGAGGCGGCCACAAAGGTGATGGATGGCTACGTCGAGTTCACCCAGGCGCATGCCGACGTGCCGTGGCGCAGCATGCGCAATATGCGTAATCGCATGGCTCACGGCTATTTCGACATCAACCTCGATGTGGTGTGGGAGACGGTACAGGAATGGCTGCCGGCGTTGCTCCAGCAATTGCCCGCCGTGCGTCAGGATGCCGACGATGAAGACCGTAACGACAAAGGCATGGAGCCATGACCAATCAAGCCGCCGATGTTCGGCCCCTCTGGCGTGTTCGATCCCGCGACCTATGAGCCGCGCTCGGGCAAGACCTTCTGGATGGCCGCAACGGACGTGAGTTCGCTGGTGGGCAAGGAGGCAGCAGCCGACACGCTCATCGGCAACTGCACGACCGCACGACCAGCCTCCCGTTCAAATTCGAGTTAGAACTCATATCCAGCCTGTCTGGGGGCACTGTGAAAGAGGGATCTCCGATGACTGTTGAATCGAGAATATTTTCTGTAGCCGAGTATGTTCAGCCGTCCGAAGGCGAGCCTATTCGTTCCGTTGTGCTTGAAACCCGAGACTCAATTATCGTGGTTTGGCATGTCCATCCCGGGCAGGAAATTGCGGCTCACATTCATCCTCACGGCCAAGACACGTGGACTGTTTTGTCGGGAATGGCTGATTACTTTCAGGGCAATGGGATTGTTCGTGCCCTCAGGGAAGGTGAGATAGCCGTGGCAAGACCGGGCCAAGTGCACGGGGCGCGAAATACAGGTACCGAGCCATTTGTGTTCGTCTCGGTTGTGGCATCAGCCAATGCCGGTTTCGTATTGGCTGAGCGATAGAGCCCAATCTCTGGAGTTGGTCCAATGAGCGGTCGGGGAGATAGGTAACAGACATGCAGCGGACACGGCTGCTAAACCAGGTCGCAAACCTCCTTGCGTCGCAGCGTGCCGCAAGCGACGCGATCAATCGAATGGGGTCGGCATGAGACTGAACACCATCCAGTTCCCGACCGCGTAGCCGCCTGTCCTGCCGATCAGGTCTTGACCATCGACGCCTGGGATCAGTCCTGAATGTTCTTGGAGACCACTACGTTATGAGCCGCAGCCGCCGCAAAACACCCATCGTCGGGCACACGACCTGCGGCAGCGAGCGCGAGGACAAGAAGCTCTGGCATCAGCGCTGGCGCACCCGTGAGCGCACGGCGCTGACCAGCGCGTCGCCCGAAGCCCTGAGCGCCCATCTGCCCCTGCTGGAAAACCAGGCCAGCAGCGTCTGGTCGATGGGCAAGGATGGCCGCTCCTACTGGCCCGTCAAGCGCCAGGCCGCCACGGCGGATCGCATCGCCAATCACAAGGGACGCAACCCGCAAGAACGCGCCTCCCTGAAAAAGCGCCTGCTGCGCAAGTGGATGAGCAAATGAAGCTCTCCTTCCATCAGCACATTGCGCTGTTCTGGATGATCGGTGCTCCGGGCGTCTTCGCGCCCGTGATCGAGAACGCCAAGCGGCCCGATGCCGGCGCCGTCATGGCGTGGGGTGTCGCGATCGTGGCGGTGATGATCCTCTTCACCCCTTTGCTGCTGCGCTGTCCACCATTCCGGCGCTGGTATGGCCGGACGGATGCGCTGTCGGAGCGGCAGCGCCAGGCGCTTGCCGAGCGCGGCCTGCGCCGCTACTACCAGACCGCTTTCGATGACGGCTACGTGCCCCGCGTGATGCCCTACGTGTGGCGCATCATCTGGACGGTCGGCGGGTTGATGGCTGTGACCGCCGTACTGCCTACCAACACCGGACGGCCAGCCTTCGATGCCTTGGTGGTCTTCTCGACCTGGTATCCGATAGGCGTGATGCTGCTGGTTTTCGCGTCGAGGCCCCTTGGCCGGTTGATTCGCCAAAGAGCACAGGAGCGGCGGAAATGAGCACGTCAACCATCGAGGCGCTGGCCAGCGCCTGGGCAAGGATTGCCGAGGAAGCGGAATTCCCCGCTGACTACGAGGGGACTGCCACACCACAAGCGCATCGGGCTAGCGAAGCTATTCAGGAGCAGATTCGGGAGCGCATCGTCGCCACCAACGACATGCGGCTGTTCAGCCTGCTGCACCTGCTGGGTCAGGCGTCGCTGCGCATGGAGCAAGCGCTGTGGCCGGAGGATTACGAGCGGATGACGCGCGAGGTTGAGGAAGCCCTGCGGCAAGCCACCGACGCCAACGCCAGATCGTACACCCACGAAGAAGTGATGCAGGCGATGCAGGAACGCATCGACCGGGCGCGAGACAAGCCATGTTGATTGGCTATGCGCGCGTCTCGACGCAGGATCAGAACCTGGAGCTGCAACGCGAAGCCTTGAGCAAGGCCGGATGTAAAAAGGTCTTCGAGGACAAGGTGAGTGGCACGCGGGCAGACCGGCCTGGCTTGGCCAAGACGCTCGAAATGCTGCGCGAAGGCGATACTTTGGTCGTCTGGAAGCTCGACCGGCTGGGCCGGTCGGTCAAGCAACTGGTCGATCTGGTCGGCGATCTGCACAAGCACGGTGTCCAGTTCAGGAGCCTCACCGACTCCATCGACACCGGCACACCATCCGGGCGGTTCTTCTTCCACGTCATGGCGAGCCTTGCCGAAATGGAGCGCGAGCTGACCGTCGAGCGCACCCGCGCCGGGCTGGAAGTCGCCAAGCAGCTCGGCCGCAAAGGCGGCCGCAAGCCGAAGATGACCGACAGCAAGATCGAGTCGGCCAAGAAGCTGCTGGCCAGCGGGGTGCCGCCCAAGGACGTGGCCAAGAACCTCGGCGTGTCCATTCCGACGCTGTACCGCTGGGTGCCAGCCTCCACGCACGCTTAGCGTGCTTTATTTTCCGTTTTCTGAGACGACCCCACCTAGGTGTAGGAGGCCTGCCTCTCAATCGTTACCTCGTTGAGATCGAGATCCCGGATCAAGCCTGGGACCGGCGCGAGGAACATGCTGAAGCTACGCTGCCAGTCGGCTGGGACGCAGCGCCCCCGGGCAAAGTGAGCTTGGATTTCGGGGATGACTGGCTGCAGTCCATGCGCTCGCCCGTAATCCTTTTGCCCTCATCCATTGCGCCTGAGGATTCGGTGATACTCATCAATCCTGCCCATCCAGATGCAAAGGGTGTTACCGCGAAGAAGACCCGGCGTTGGTTTTACGATCCGCGGACCTTCATCGCGAGTAAGCCTTCAAGCGCCTAGGCGTACCAGCGAGCACGCCATCAGCTCTCAGCGGAAATACCCACCTGGATAGGTGTATAGCCCGCTTCGACAAGCACTTCCTGGAGCTCGGTCGTGGTCATCGTTTTCGTCGCAATCGAAACCTGATGCTGTTTCAGATCGATCGCGACGGTGGCGTCGGGCGCGGCCTCCTTCACCGCCTTGGTGATCGTGCTGGCACAGTGGCCACAGGTCATGTCTTGAATGGCGAAGGTGATCATGATGTTCTCCTTTGAGGGTTGAGAAACGGTTCGTATGAAACACTCTGGACCTTCCCACCGTTGGAAGGTCAAGCGTTGCCTCAAGAAATTCAGGTGACGCCGACCCTTGACCTTCCCACCGTGGGAAACTTCACCATGCAGACACATCTTCGTTTTGGAGCGAAACATGTCTGCATCCCTCTCGATGCCTTCCCTGGTCCAGCATCACCTCCGCGTCACTGGAATGACCTGTGCGACGTGCGCCACGCGCATTGAAAAAGCACTCGCAAAGCTGCCGGACGTCCAGGCAGTCAGCGTCAATCTCGCCACTGAAGAGGCCATCGTCAGCACTGCGGCGACACTCCAGCCTGCTGTTCTCGCCGAGGCCGTGCGTGCCGCGGGCTATGATGTGGAAACACGTACGACCGAACTGCAGATCGGCGGCATGAGCTGCGCCTCCTGCGTGTCCCGTCTCGAAAAGGCGCTCCTGAAAGTGCCCGGCGTGCTCAGCGCAACAGTCAACCTCGCCACTGAGAAAGCCCGGATCGAGAGCGTCACCTCCATTTCCTATGCCACGCTTGCCGCAGCCGTTGAGGCGGCCGGCTACACTGCATCTCCCGTCGCGCAGGCTCAGCCATCCGCACCACCGCTTCATCGGCGGCCTGAATGGTGGCCGGTCCTTGTCAGCGCCCTGATGACGCTTCCTCTTGTCGTACCCATGGTGCTACAGGTCTTGGGATACCACTGGATGCTCAGCGGTGAGTGGCAACTCGCCTTGGCCACACCGGTGCAGTTCTGGCTCGGTTGGCGCTTCTACGTTGCCGGCTGGAAGGCGCTGAAGGCACGCGCCGGCAACATGGATCTCCTCGTGGCGCTCGGGACCTCCGCGGCTTACGGGCTATCCGTCTATATGCTGCTCCAGCAGGCCGGCGCGGGGATGCCCCACCTCTACTTCGAAGCCTCCACCGCGGTCATCACGCTGGTGTTGCTGGGCAAGTGGCTGGAGCACCGGGCCAAACGGCAAACCGCCGATGCGATCCGTGCGCTGAATGCACTTCGCCCGACGATCGCCCGCGTCTGGATCGATGGTCAAGAGATCGATACGCCGGTCGAGCAACTGTCGCTGTCGGACGTCGTGGTGGTTCGCCCGGGCGAGCGGATTCCCGTCGACGGCGAGGTGCTGGAAGGCCAGAGCGAAGTCGATGAATCGCTGATCACCGGCGAGAGTCGCCCGGCGCCCAAGTCACCCGGCCAAACGGTCACCGGGGGGGCCATGAATGGTGCCGGCCTCCTGCGCGTCCGCACGACTGCGATCGGCACCGAAACCACCTTGGCGCGCATCATCCGGATGGTCGAATCGGCCCAGGCCGCGAAAGCGCCCATTCAGCGGATCGTGGACCGTGTCAGCGCGGTCTTCGTGCCCGTCGTCCTGCTGATTGCCGCGGCAACCTTCACGGGTTGGATGCTGGTGTCGGGCAGCTGGGAGACGGCGATCCTCAACGCGGTCGCAGTCCTAGTGATTGCCTGTCCCTGCGCCCTGGGGCTCGCAACCCCCACGTCGATCATGGCAGGGACAGGGGTTGCCGCACGACATGGCATTCTGATCAAGGACGCCTCCGCTCTTGAGGTCGCCCATGCAGTCACGGCCGCTGCGTTTGACAAGACCGGCACCCTGACCGAAGGCAAACCGTCCCTGACGACCCTCATCGCTGCCGAAGGCCTTGATGAGGCCGACGTGCTCAAGCTGGCGGCGGCCCTCCAGCAAACCAGCGAACATCCCCTTGCTCATGCGGTTCTGGAACGGGCCGATGCGCTCAGTCTGGATGTTCCCGGGGTCCGCGATGCGACCGCCCTGCCAGGACGAGGTATCCAGGGTGTTGTCGGGAACGAAGTGTTCGCGCTCGGCAGTGCCCGCCTGATGACGGAACGCGGGGCCGATGGTGGCCTTCTTCAGTCACACGCCCAACAGTTGGAGGCTGAAGGACAGACCGTATCGTGGTTGTTGCGCGGCCAGGGCAATGAATGGGAAGTTCTGGGGGTATTGGCTTTCGGTGATTCGATCAAGAAAGCGTCCTTTGCCGCCATCAAACGGTTGCAAGCCCTAGGCATCAAGACCGTGATGCTCACCGGGGACAATCGGGGCAGTGCGCAAGCCGTGGCCAGATCGCTGGGCATCGACGACGTGAGGGCCGAGTTGCTGCCTGGGGACAAGGCCTCCATCGTGCAATCCCTGCGCGACCAGGGCCACGTCGTAGCCATGGTGGGCGACGGCTTGAATGATGCGCCCAGCCTCGTGGCTGCAGACGTCGGGCTCGGTATGTCCACGGGAACAGATGTGGCAATGGAAGCCGCTGGAATCACGCTCATGCGTGGCGATCCGCGCCTGGTTGCGGACGCCTTCGACGTGTCCCGGAGAACCTACTCGAAGATCAAGCAAGGCTTGTTCTGGGCCTTTGCCTACAATGCGCTAGGGATTCCGTTGGCGGCCTTTGGCATGTTGAATCCCGTTGTTGCGGGGGCCGCCATGGCATTCAGCAGTGTCAGCGTCGTGGCCAATGCATTGCTCCTGCGCCGTTGGCGCGGGGCATCCGCCGTGCAATGACCCACTCCATAATCCAGAAGGAACGCCATCATGAACATTGGTGAGGCCGCCAGGCTCTCTGGAATCTCGGCCAAGATGATTCGTCACTATGAGGGGGTTCAACTGCTTTCCCCGGCACAACGAACCGACTCAGGGTATCGGCAGTACACGGAGAACGACGTACGTGCCCTCCAGTTCATCCGTCGTGCGCGCGACCTCGGCTTCTCCATCGACGAGATCCGCGATCTGCTCAGTCTCTGGCAAGACCGCAACCGTCCAAGTCGCGAGGTCAAGGCGCTGGCTGCGGTGCATCTGGAAACACTCGACAAACGCTTGAAAGAACTGCATTCCATGAAATCCGCACTGGAACATCTGGTCCACGGCTGCCAGGGAAATGATCGCCCTGACTGTCCGATCCTGGAGACCTTGGCAGGAAGCGGCGACGAGGCCACGTCGGAAGCCAACGCGGCGTCGCTCAAGCGCCATCGCCGCGGCCACCAAATCACGGGCTGAGCGGCTTGGTGTGCGGCCCTCGCCACCTCGACGAAATGCTTCTTGGTCCAAGCAAGAGAATTCCAAAGTCATGTATGCTGTTGGCGCGTTCCTTCACCAATTATGAGGAGAATTCGTAATGCCGAACACGAAGACGACGGGGGGCAAGGCTGCGACGGCGGCGTCCAAGACCCTGCAAAGCAAGGCGACGGGCAACAATTCCAAGACTGCTGCCGGAAGTGCCCTCTCACAAAAAGACGCACCTAAGAAACAGACCTCGCCGAAAGCCGCGACAGCGGCATCGAAGGTCCTGAACGATGGTCGAACCAGCGCCCAGTCGAAATCAGCAGCAGGCAGTGCCCTGGCACAGTCCAAGGGCAAGAAATGAGGCCCCGTCGAGGGCGGCGAAGCGGGTCAGGACATCCTGACAATTTGATGACCGAGTTGTAACCGCCCGGTTCGGGAACGGTAAGGGTCGAAGTCGCATGATGTGTCTGCCAGTTAGTTCATAACAACGGAACCGAAGGAGATACATCATGAAACTGATTTCGACCCTGTTTGCCTCTTTGATGGTCGCCGCCGCAAGTGCCTACGCCGACCCGGGCATCGACAACCATGAAGAAGCCAACGGCCACATGTTGAATGAGGTCCAGAAGCAGAAGCCCACGGCGGCAGACGTCAAACTGGAGCGCGAGCGCCAGAAGAACCTGGACCGTGACAAGGGCAATCACGAGGAAGGCGTCGGAGGTCACGCCCTTCACGAAGTGAAGAAGATGGCCCCGGCCACCAAGGAGAGCCAAGCCAAGAAGCGGGCGGCCGAGAAGTCGCTCGACCGTGGCAAGGACAACCACGAAGAAGGCGTCGGCGGGCACGGCCTCTACGAGGCCACCAAGGGTAAATAAGAGGAATAACGCGGCGGTCCTCCTTGGGCCGCCGCTTCACCTTCAGCCGCGCCCGTCAGAATGCACGGGCGATGGCTTCCACAGGTTTGATTCCGCTCCCGAAGCGCGAGATGGCTTCCCGGTGCTGTCGTAGCTCGCCATACGGCAGATAGCGAATATTCAGTTCCCGAACCTGAGAAAACGCGGGACGCAGCACCTGCTGCCGAACATCGGCTTCCCGATCATCGGGAGCAACGAGGAACAGGTGAAGACGCTGTGCCGTTCCACCTGACAGCGCCAGATCCAGGAGCCGAACGATGCCGGAATAGATCGACGTCGTGTGCTCCACCTCGAAGGCCGCCACGACGGCACCGGAATCCCGTTCGAACCAGATCACATCGATGAGTCGCACGGCCTCAGCTCCTTCGCTCTGCAAAACCGGCGGCAAGACCGTGATACAGCCATCCCCGAGGCGACCCTCTCGATACGGGCGCGTCTGATCGTTGCTGGCGATCCACACCGAGAACCCCAAGGCCAGCCCGAGATCTCTCAGCCACCCTTGCACTTCCGTGTGCCCCTCGTCGGAGACCCGGTTCTTGTCCAGTTGCTTGGCAAAGGCAGCCGTTTCCTCCCGCACGGCCGCCAGGTCCTTTTCCCAGGCGTCGGTCGCCTTGGCATCCCCCGCCGCAGGCGGTAAAGGGTAGCGCTCCATGCCCAGGTCGAACATGAGCCCAGCCACCGCGCCGAGGTCATTGGACAGGCGATCCCGGTGACGCTGGTTGAACTCGATGAGCCCTTGCCGCATCGCCAGATAGTGATCCCAACGCCCGAGCTTGACCGCCGCACCGGTCAGGGCGTTGTAGCCCTTCACGATGGCGGTATTGAACGGAACGACGATCGTCGGATGGATGAAATACAGCAGGTTGGCCGCGGCGGGGCCAAGGCCCTTGATGCCCTTGGCCTCAAGCGTGCGGATCGCCTGGAGCACGTCGGCCTCCTTGGTACAGCAGTCGCATGCATGCAGTAGGCGGCCAAAGGCGCGCTGGTTGTCCCTGTCTTCGTAGATGTCCGGAATCCGCAGCTTGGGCTTCCACAGGAAGGCATGGTCAGCCCCCTTGAAGATCTGGCGCTGCTCGGCAATCGAGGCAACAACGGTTTCGAGGGATGATCCTCGAT
Organism: Zoogloea sp. LCSB751; assembly: GCF_002028455.1. Lineage (GTDB taxonomy): Bacteria > Pseudomonadota > Gammaproteobacteria > Burkholderiales > Rhodocyclaceae > Zoogloea. The sequence goes on from NZ_MWUM01000019.1 coordinate 56,287, forward strand.
AGACATTGCCGAATGTGTCCTCGTCGATCTCTTTGATGACCTGGCCGACTCCACGTCGAATCGAACGAAAATTCTTCAGGCGTTCGGGCCACAAGAACCAGGATTGGTATGTTCCATTGGGGTCTTGCTTCCAACGATCGATCAAGAGGTGGGTGGTCTCAGACATGAACAAGAAAGGCAAGACAGATAATCGATCAGGATATCACCAAGCAAAGGTGCAACGGGGCTCGGGCCCACCTTTGCACAGGGGCTTTCCTGATGCCTTTTACACTCGCTCGCGTAGCGCTTTGCCGGCCTTGAATCGCACGACCACTTTGGGAGGGATGTTCACGGCATCTCCGGTCTTCGGGTTGCGCCCCTTTCTGGCGTCACGCCGGTGGGGGGCAAAGCTCCCAAAATCGCGGATTTCTATCCGTCCGCCGTCCGTGAGCGACTGGGCCATCGAGCGGAGGATCGTAAGGACCGACTGTTCAACCCGATCCGACTCGACGTGCGGCATTCGTGCCCCCAATAGAGCCATTAGTTCCGATCTAAGCATTCGAATATTGTATCCAAAATCTCCCGACGACCAGATCACCGTGGGATGGCGTGGCACCCGAAATCGGCCTGCTCCCGTTTAAATCACGTAACTGATGCCACACCACCCAGTTTGAAGTAGCGTAACAGCGCCTCATGCAGGCGTCGTTGTAATTCCTTCGTATCCGCACCGGTGATCGTGGCGTACAACACTGGCGAGATGTCCTTGAAGGTGCCAACAATGCGCGGATCAAAATGACTTCCCGATTCGCGGACAATGATCTGCATCGCCTCCTCGAACCCCATCGGGGATTTGTAGGAACGCTCGGAGGTCAGCGCATCGAACACATCGACGACAGCAAAGATCCGGGCAATCAGCGGAATCTCGTCACCGCGCAAACCATCCGGGTATCCCTTGCCGTCCAGCCTTTCATGGTGGTGCCGGATGATCACCGCGGCCTCCTGCAACCAGGGGTTTCCAGTGACGATCTCCGTACCAAGGACCGGATGCGTCTGCATGATCTGGAGTTCAGCGGGCGTCAAGGTGCCCCCCTTCAGGAGAATGTGGTCGGGAATGCCGATCTTGCCCACGTCGTGCAGGAAGGCGCCGGCGACCAGATGCGAGATCTCCTCCACCGAGACCTTCAGTGCCTCCGCCAGACCGATGGCGTAGAGGGTGACCCGATAGTTATGGGCATCCGTGCCGGAATCCTTCTTGGCCACGGCATTACCCAGGGAGCGGATCAGCGATAGGTTCGAGTCGAGCAAGGAACGGGACAGTCCCATGGAGCGTCGCAGCATGGCGAGCATCAGCGGGTACAGCACGAAGGCGGTGGCCAGCACGGCCCCGACGGCAGTGAGAGCTCCCGTACGAACCTGATCCCGCTGGGCCCGGACGGTTTCCGCATCGAGCCGGCTGATCGTTCGCACGTAGCCCGCAAGGCGGTCATTGCTGTCCACAATTGGAACAACCACGTGAATGAGGTGTTCGGCACTCACGTCGAGCCAGGTGCGGTGAATCTGATCGCGTTCGGGGCGCTTCAGCGCCTGGGTACGGAGGACGTCGATGAGCGAGGTGGCGCTCGTTCCCCAGTTCTCATAGACCTGACGGCCAGCCCGGTCGAACACCTGCAGGCCGACAAAGCGACTCTTATCGAGCAGACGTTCCAGGCCGTCATGACCGTCTGGCCGACCGGAACTGAGGATCATCTGCATTGCAGGGTTCGCGAAATGGCGGGCACTTCGCGTGGCTTGCTCCAAGGCCGCCCGCTCGGCGCGGTAGGTACCAATCCAGTAGGCAACACCGCCGGCGATGAGCGCAACAACCAGCGCAGCCAGCCCAAGTCGGATGGCCAGCATCCAGCGCAACTGACGGGGGGTTTCCGGCAAAGGGGTACTCACGTGAGCCCGTCACTTCAGGTTCTGGAGCATTTCCATTTCATGCTTGAAGTGCCCACTCACCCGGTCCATTGCGAACTGCAGCATCATCGTGTTCTCCGCAAATTTGGCGCGCTCGACATCCATCTCGACCGTGTTCCCATCGATCGAGCCCTGGCTGGGCACATGGTATTTGAGCGGGATGGATGCCTGGGGATTGGCACTTTGCCCAGGCAAATGCCCTGCCGAGGTCGTAACCAAGGAAACCGGAGGTACGGTTTCCGATGCCTGGACAATACGTAGCGCTTCCTGGAAATCGATGTCGATGGCCTTGTAACCCGGCGTGTCGGCATTGGCGATATTCGACGCGATGATCTGCTGCCGATACGCTCGCAGTCCCATCGCGACTTGTTGAAAGTCGTGGCTCGGATGCCCCGAACCTGCCAAGGGAATGTGTCGGGATTGCAAACCCGTTCCCAGCGCCGTCCGTGTGTCGCGCGAAGCCGAACTGGCCCCCGCCGTGCTTGAGGCAACAGGGAAGGACGCACCTGCAGGGGGCGCTCCAACGGTACCGCGGCCCAATGCCTGGGATAGCGCGGACGCAAAAGAGGGTGCGCCGCTCATCGGTGCCCCATGCGCACTGTGTCCGTTATTCTCGACTACCGGAGCAGATCCAGAAGTCCCAACGCCAGTGACGGGAGGCATGGCCCATTACTCCTGTTCGTTCATGATCAGGATGGCTTTCACCGGGTCGATCGGTCCGGTCTCGTGCCATTTACTGCTGAGCTTTGGCACCGGCGGCTTGTCTAGGCAGCCATGGTTGCACTCCACGATCCAGCGTTTCATCAACACCGCCTGGCAAAAAGAAAAGGCGATGGCTTCGGGTTTGCAGCCGACCGCTTCGGCCAGGATGCGGCACGAACACCGGCTCCCGTGTTCATCGTGGACGTGCGATTTCATTTTGGAAACACCGAGGCCCCTAAAGAGGGGCCTCTGAACGATTAACTTACTTAGCGTCTCGCTGGTGGTTGTGACGCTTCGCATCCTTCGCCGGAGCCGGCTTGTCAGCCGTGGCTTCGGAGGCCGGAGCCGGCACGCCGGTCTTCTCGGTCATGTGGGAATGGGGCTTCACCTTCTTCGGTGCAGCCTTTTCGGTTTGTTCGGTCGGCGCCTTGTCGGCATCTGCGGCCTGCGCGCCAAAGGACAGGGCTGCGACGGTGGCGATCAGGGCGGTCGAAAGGAAGGTATTGAGTTTCATGACAGCATCTCCAAAAGTGGGTATCCAAAAAATTCGTGAAGCCGGTGGGCGAGTCCGACATGCCCAGTGTGTGCTTTTCTAGCCGTCAGAGACATGACCCAACGATTACATTCTTGTCAGGTTGCCAGACCGCCACATGCTCACTCGCGCTTTGGAAGTGCCGCCAGAACGGCTTTCTGAAACTCCAGCGTGCAGGACAGCAGCGCCGTCCAGTGATCCACGGCAATCCGACCCTTTTCCGGGAATACGGAGAAGTCCCCGCGTATCAGCGCCTCGGCATCGTGATCCGCCTGGCGCACCCACTTCTGCACGGCCTCAGTGGATAACGTGGCGACTTGCTCGCCGTAAGTAAAACCCAGCCGGCACAAACCCGCGGCTAGGTCCAACTGGGCCTGCAGGCGCTCCCGCAGGTCTTCGTTCGATTCTTGCATGGTCTTCCCCCTCGCTTTCGATGACCCCGCCGCACCTCCCGCCGAGGCACCGTGCCCTCATTGGCTCAGACTGGCCGCCGCGTCGCGATGTGCCTTTTCCAGCACTCGGGCCTCCTGGGCCGCTTCCTTGAGCTTCAGCCTCAAGGCACTGCAGTGAGAGGCCCACAGCCCGGCGTCGCCCTTGGGACGCCCCGAATACGCGACAGCCATCCTGTCGTGTTGCTTCGCTTCGGCGTCGTAGCCCGCCGCCTTCTTCGCAAAGTAATCGGCGATGCGTTGATGATCCGCCGGCGTGGACGCGTTCGAGATGAACTCGGGCAGCTCCGCGACAGGGGGCGTGATCGGCGTCGAAGAACAGGCGCCCAGTGACAGGACCAGTGCGACACCCGCGAGTGTCATGCCAAGACTGCGTTTCATGATGTCACCTCCGTATGAATGTGCAGGATCAGTATGCGACTGGCCGGCTGACGCTGGCGTGACCCAAGCATTACATCGCTGTCCTCGAAATGTCAGGAAGACTGCGGGCCTGTTTCCGCGCTCCGGAGGCGCAAGGCATTCCCCACTACGCTGACCGACGACAAACTCATCGCCAGCGCCGCAATCATCGGCGAGAGCACCAGCCCATAGGCTGGATAGAGCACGCCCGCGGCAATCGGGATGCCGAGGGCGTTGTAGAGAAACGCGAAGGCCAGGTTCTGCCGCATGTTGCGGACGGTGGCCGTTGATAGCGCACGGGCCCGGGCAATACCTCGCAGGTCGCCTTTGACGAGGGTCAGCTGCGCGCTGTTCATCGCTACATCGGTGCCGGTCCCCATGGCAATGCCGACATCCGCCTTGGCGAGGGCCGGCGCGTCGTTGATACCATCGCCGGCCATCGCCACGACATGTCCTTCCCGCTGCAGTCTTTCCACCAGGGCGAGCTTGTCGGCCGGCTTGACCTCTCCGTAGACTTCGTCGATCCCAAGCTGCTGCCCCACTGCGCGTGCGGTGGTGAAACCGTCACCGGTCGCCATCACCACGCGCAGTCCGGCGGCCCGCAGGTTCGCCAGGGCTTCTGGCGTGCTCGCCTTGATCGGGTCGGAAATGGCCAGCAGGCCAATAAGGAGCCCGTCACGGGCGAGATGGATCACGCTGGCACCGCTGTGGCGAAGGGCGTCGAGCTCGGCGGTGGAGTCGAGTGCCACGCCCTCCTGTGCCATCAACGCCGCATTGCCAAGTGCCAGGCGCCGGCCTGCCACGGTGCCATGAACGCCGATGCCGCTCGCCGACTCGAACTGCTCGGCCCTGTCGAGATTCATTCCCCGCTCGCGGGCAGCCCGCACGATGGCATCGGCCAGCGGGTGCTCGCTGCCCTGGTCGAGACTGGCCGCAAGGCGAAGGATCTCGTCCTCGCCCATGCCTTGCAAGGCGATGGCCCGCTCGAAGGCGGGACGCCCTTCGGTCAGCGTGCCGGTCTTGTCGACGATCAGCGTGTCGATCCGGCGCAGATGCTCGATGGCCGCCGCATCCCGGAACAGGATGCCCTGGGTGGCGGCTTTGCCCGTGGCCACCATGATCGACATCGGCGTCGCCAGCCCGAGGGCGCAGGGGCAGGCGATGATCAGCACCGAGACCGCACTGATGAGCCCGAAGACCCAGCCTTGCTCCCCCCCGAACAGCCCCCAGGCAAAAAAGCTGGCGACGGCGATGGTGACGACGGCCAGCACGAAGTAGCCGGCCACGCTGTCGGCCAGGCGCTGCATCGGCGCCCTGGAGCGCTGGGCCTGGGCGACCATCTGGACGATCTGCGCCAGCATGGTCTGGGCGCCGACCTTTTCCGAGCGGATGACGAGGCTGCCCGAGGTGTTCAGCGTCGCACCAATCACCGTGTCCGCCACCCGCTTGCTGACCGGCAGTGGCTCACCGGTGAGCATCGACTCATCGACGGCACTGCCGCCTTCGACCACCACGCCATCCACCGGGACTTTCTCGCCCGGTCGGACTCTAAGCAGGTCACCCACATGGACGTGGTTGAGGGGAATGTCCTCCTCGCTGCCATCGGCCCCGATGCGTCTGGCGGTCTTCGGGGCCAGGCCCAGCAGGGACTTGATCGCCGCCGAGGTCTGCGAGCGGGCACGCAGTTCCAGCATCTGCCCCAGCAGCGTCAGCGAGATGATGACGGCCGCCGCTTCGAAGTACACGCCGATCCGGCCGTGGGCCATGAAGGATTCCGGGAAGAGCCCAGGCGCCAGCGTGGCGACGACGCTGTAAAGAAAGGCCGCGCCGGTACCGAGGCTGATCAGTGTCCACATGTTCGGACTGCGATGGCGGATCGACTGCGCACCGCGCACGAAGAAAGGCCCGCCGGCCCACAGGACGACGGGAATGCTGAGTACCAGCTCCACGCCGCTGAGGAGGGCCGGCGACAGGTTGCCCAGCAGATGTCCCGCCATCGCCAGCACGACCACGACCAGGGTGAGCGGCAGGCTGAACCAGAAGCGGCGCCGGAAATCCCGGTATTCGCCGGTATCGTCCTCGGCCGACAGGTCCGGCATCACCGGTTCGAGCGCCATCCCGCATTTCGGGCAGTTGCCGGGACCGATCTGGCGGACTTCCGGGTGCATCGGGCAGGTGTATTCCGCGCCGGGGTCGGTGCTCGCCGCCGAAGCCTGCGGATGGACGTAACGTGGCGGATCGGTATCGAACTGTGCTTTGCAGTGACTACTGCAGAACCGGTAGGTCGTACCTGAAAATGCGCTCTGATGCGTCGACTCGGGCGGGACCGTCATCCCGCAGACCGGATCTGTCGCATTGCCCAGGATGGCGTCGTGGGTAGCGGACAGTGAATGAGGGTGGGCATGGTCATGCCCGTGCCCGGAAGCGGCGGATTTCATGGCAGCTCCTTGTGGGTGCGCGTCTGGCTCAGTTGGGCGACCGACGCGGCTTGAAGGCCGGCCACCACCCGGGTGTCCGGCGCATGTAGTCGCGATACGCCTCGCCGAAGGTCTCCAGCGCCTGCGACTCCTCCCGCTTGGCGAGACGGACGTAGGTCACGAGCAAGACCGGAAATAGAATGAGCGTCACCAAGGTCGGCCACTGAAACAGGAAGCCGATCATGATCAGGATGAAGGCAGCGTACTGTGGATGGCGGATGCGCTCGTAAGGCCCCGTGGTTGCCAGACTCCCCGTCTTCTGCGCCTCGTAGAGCACCGGCCAGGCGTCGGCGAGCAGCCAGAAACCGCCGATGATGAAGAGACTGGACAGGATGTGGAACGGACCGAAGTGGGGATTGGCCTTCCACCCGAAAATCATTTCCGGCAGATGCCCCGCGTCATGGGAGAGCCAGTTGATCCCCGGGAAATGCTCCGTGAGCCACCCGGAGAGCAGATAGATGGTCAGAGGAAAGCCGTACATCTCGGTAAACAGCGCGACGACAAATGCCGAGAACATGCCCAGCGTGCGCCAGTCCTGTTTGCTCTTTGGCTTGAAATAGCTTGCGGCAAACAGGATGAAGAAGAGCGAATTGATGACGACCAGCGTCCACAATCCGTAATCACCGTCATGGCTGTTCATGGTGATCTCCCTTGTCTTCGGCCGCATGTCCAGGCTTGTGACCATGGTGCCCATGCATGAAGCGGTGCATCAGGGGACAGGCCAGCACCAACAGGTAGGGCAGAACGCCGAACAGATGGGCGCGGTGTTCCGCCAACAGGTAGAACAGGGCCATCGCGGCAAACAGCCACCACATCCATCGACCGCGGCGGTGATGGTAGTGGGCCTGGGCATCCGTTCCAGTTTGAGACGATTCACGGGAGTCGATCATCACGGCCTCCTAAAGTGAAGGACACACTCAGCGCGGCGTGGGCGGCCGGTTGCAGCAAGCCTGAGGCCCGCTGCGGGCCGCGTTCTGCAGTTCGTTGTGCTCGGTGAAGCGCTACAGGCTACGGCGCAGTGCGTGTAGGCCACCTTTCAGGACGATGCCTGCCGCCTGTATTTCGGCTTCGATCTGGGAAAGGGACACCCGGCGCAGGTCATAGTCGATGTGCAGCCGATCCGCCTCGGCCCGAATCGCGCTCACCCCCATCATTGCCTGGAGTCGGCGGCAGGTCTCGTCAAGGGCTGCACCCGTCGCGATGCGCAACAGGCGGCGCTTGGGCATGGCCCGAATATCCTCCCCGCGGACTGCACCGGCGAATAAGGCCGGTGCCTCCAGAAAGTGCGCCAGGCACTGGGCCGAGCAGAAATGGAAGGTCACCCCATGGTAGACCGTGGTGTGAGCGCCATCACTCACCGTCATGCCGCACACTGGGTCCCGTTGGGTTTGCGTGCGCGCGTTCATCTGAGCCTCCTTGTTTATGGCTACCCCTCCAGCCCACGTCCCAGCCGCCATTGCTTGACCAGCGCGTAGATGGCCGGGATCACGGCGAGGGTCAGGACGGTGGAGGAAATCATCCCGCCGACCATCGGTGCGGCGATGCGGCTCATCACTTCCGAGCCGGTGCCAGTGCCCCACATGATCGGCAAGAGGCCGGCCATGATCGCGACGACCGTCATCATCTTCGGGCGGACGCGCTCGACGGCGCCTTCCATCACCGCCTCGTACAGGTCGCCCACGTGGGGTGCGCGGCCTTCCTCGCGGCAGCGGGCCTTGAGCGCTTCCCAGGCGTGATCCAGGTAGATCAGCATCACCACGCCGGTCTCCGCCGCCACGCCAGCCAACGCGATGAAGCCGACCGCCACCGCGACGGACAGGTTGTAGCCGAGCAGCCACATCAGCCACACGCCACCGACCAGCGCGAAAGGCACCGACAGCATGACGATCAAGGTTTCGGTGATGCGCCGGAAGTTCAGATAGAGCAGCAGGAAGATCGTCAGCAGCGTGATCGGGATGACGATCTTCATCTTCTCGATGGCACGCTCCATGAACTCGAACTGGCCGCTCCAGGTCACGTAGTAGCCCGGTGGGAACTTGATTTGCGCGGCGACAGCCTTCTTCGCGTCGGCCACGTAGCCACCGATATCCCGGTCCCGGATATCCACGAAGATATAGGCCGATAACAAGGCATTCTCAGTGCGAATACCCGGCGTACCTTTTGCGACCGAGACCTTCGCCAACTGCCCCAGCGGCACCATCGTGCCCCCCATCGTCGGCACCAGCACCTGGCTGGCGATCTGCTGGGGATCGGAGCGCAGCTCGCGCGGGTAGCGTACGGTCACGCCAAAGCGCTCGCGCCCTTCGACGGTGGTGGTGACCATCTCGCCGCCGAGCGCACTACCGATCACATCCTGCAGGTCGCCGACGGCGAGACCGTAGCGGGCCAGCTGTTCCCGGTCGGGCTCGATGTTGAGGTAGAAGCCCCCAGTGATGCGCTCGGCGAAGGCGCTGGTGGTGCCGGGCACGGTCTTCACGACGGCCTCGATCTCTTTGGCCAGCTTCTCCATTTCAGCGAGATCCTTGCCGAAGACCTTGATGCCGATCGGCGTGCGGATGCCGGTGGACAGCATGTCGGTGCGGGCCTTGATCGGCATCGTCCAGGCATTGGCGACACCGGGGAACTGCAGGGCCTTGTCCATTTCCGATATCAGCTTGTCGGTCGTCATGCCCGGCCGCCATTCGGACAGGGGCTTGAGGTTGATGACGGTCTCGAACATTTCGACCGGGGCCGGGTCGGTCGCGGTGTTGGCGCGGCCGGCCTTGCCGAACACCGACTCGACCTCGGGGAAGCTCTTGATGATCTTGTCCTGGGTCTGCATGAGCTCGGCAGCCTTGGTGATGGACATGCCCGGCAGAGAGGCTGGCATGTAGAGCAAGGTGCCTTCGTTCAAGGTCGGCATGAACTCCGAGCCGAGACGCGAAGCTGGATAGATCGACACGCCCAAGGCCAGCACGGCCAGCACGATGGTCAACTTCTTCCAGCGCATCACCGCGGCGATGATCGGCCGGTACAGCCAGATCAGGACCCGGTTCACCGGGTTCTTGGCTTCCGGCATGATCTTGCCGCGGATGAACAGCAGCATCAGCACCGGCACCAAGGTGACGGACAGGAACGCGGCGCCGGCCATCGAGAAGGTCTTGGTGTAGGCCAGCGGCGAGAACAGGCGGCCTTCCTGGCCTTCCAGCGTGAACACCGGCAGGAAGGAGACGGTGATGATCAAGAGCGAGAAGAACAGCGCCGGGCCGACCTCCTTGCAGGCGGCCAGCATGGCTTCGAAACGTTCGGCCGTGGTGTGGCCGTCCGGCAGGCGCTCCAGGTGCTTGTGGGCGTTCTCGATCATCACGATGGCGGCGTCGATCATTGCGCCGATCGCAATGGCGATGCCACCCAGGCTCATCAGGTTGGAGTTCATGCCCAGCAGGCGCATCGCGATGAAGGCCATCAGCACGCCCACCGGCAACATCAGGATCGCCACCAGCGCGCTGCGCACATGGAGCAGGAAGACCACGCAGACTAGCGCCACGATGATCGACTCCTCGATCAGCGTGCCCTTCAGGGTCTCGATGGCCCGGTGGATCAGCTCGGAGCGGTCATAGACGGTCTGCACCGACACGCCTTCCGGCAGGCCGGGCCCGATCTCGGCGATCTTGTCCTTCAGGTTGTGGATGACCTCCAGCGCGTTCTGTCCGTAGCGGGCCATGGCGATGCCGGCCACCACCTCGCCGTCGCCGTTCAGCTCGGTGAGGCCGCGGCGTTCGTCCGGCGCCAGCTCGACGCGGGCGATGTCGCGGACCAGCACCGGCGTGCCCTTGTCAGCCTTCACCACCAGCCGTTCAATGTCCGCCTTGCCGCGCAGGTAGCCCTTGCCGCGCACCATGTACTCGGTCTCGGCCATCTCCACCACGCGGCCGCCCACGTCCCGGTTGGAGTCGCGGATCACCTGGGCGACCTTCATCAGCGGAATGCCGTAGGCGCGCAGCTTCACCGGATCGACGGTGACCTGGTAGGTTTGCACGAAGCCGCCGATGGAGGCCACCTCGGCGACGCCGTGGGCCTTGGCCAGCTGGTAGCGCAGATACCAGTCCTGGATCGTACGCAGCTCGGCAAGGGTCTTCTCCTTGGCGATCAGCGCGTATTGATAGACCCAGCCGACGCCGGTGGCGTCCGGGCCGATCTGGGGTGTCACGCCCTTGGGCATGCGGCCCGCGGCGAAGTTGAGGTATTCGAGGACCCGTGAGCGGGCCCAGTAAATGTCGGTGCCGTCTTCAAAAATGATGTAGACGAAGGACGCACCGAAGAAGGAGAAACCCCGCACCACCTTCGACTTGGGCACCGACAGCATGGCCGTGGTGAGCGGGTAGGTGACCTGGTCCTCGACCACCTGCGGCGCCTGGCCGGGGTATTCGGTGTAGACGATGACCTGCACGTCGGAGAGGTCGGGCAGCGCGTCGATGGGCGTACGCAGCACCGCAAACACCCCAGCCGCGAGAATGAACAGTGTGGCGAGCAGAACCAGAAAGCGGTTCCGGCCCGACCAGTCGATGATTTGGGCCAGCATGATGGATCCTGTGTCAGTGGCCTGCGTGGGGATTGGCAGCCGGCGCCGAAGGGGCCGCCTTGCCGGCAGGGGTTGCCGAGGTGATGACCCATTCGCCGGGCTGGCGCTCGACGAATTCAACATCCACCTTAACGCCCGGCTTCAAGGCCTGGAGCAGCGAGGGATTGGCCACCTTGAACTCCATGGTCATCGCCGGCCACTTGAGGCTGGCGACCGGGCCGTGACTCAGGCTGACCGTCCCGTCCTTGGCATCGACACTGCCCACCGTGCCTTCAGCCCGGTGCCCGGCCGCTTGGGGCGCCGCCGCAGGCTTCTCGCCGTCCTTTCCGGACTTCGGTGCTCCACCATGGCCCGAATGACCAAAGCCACCGACCGCGGCTTTCAGGTTGCTTTCCGCATCGATCAGGAAGTTGGCGGCGACAACCACCTTTTCGCCGGCCTTGACGCCATCCATCACTTCGATATGGTTCTCGCTACGACCGCCCAGCTTCACGTCCCGTGGCTCGAAACGGCCTTCGCCGTGCGCGACAAGGACGATCTGGCGGGTGCCACTGTCGATGACCGCCGAGCTCGGCACAGTCACGACCTGGCCCTTGCCCTCCACCGGTACCTCTACCTGCGCAAACATTGCGGGTTTCAACAGCTGCCCCGGGTTTGGCAACTCCACCCGAACCGCGACCGTTCGCGTTTCCGCATTCAAGGTCGGATAGACATAGCTCACCTTGCCCTCGAAGACCTTGTCCGGATAGGCATTGATGCGCACCTTGGCGAGGCTGCCGCTACGCACCAGGCCGATGTCCTGCTCGAACACGTCAGCGATGACCCACACGGACGACAGGTCGGCCACTTGATACAAGGTGTCGCCCGGCATGAAGCGCATCCCTTGCAAAGCCTTCTTCTCGGTGACGACACCGGCCACCGGGGAGCGGAAGGTCAGCGTGCGCTTGGTGGCACCCGACTTGGCAAGAGCACGGATCTGCTCTTCTGAAATGTCCCAGTTGCGCAGGCGCAGCAAGCTCGATTCGGCCAGTTGCTTCATGCCGCTCTGTGCTTCGCTGCCGGCATCCTTCAGCGCGTCGACGCCCTGGGCGGCAATGGCGTATTCCCGCTGGGCCGACACCAACTCGGGGCTGTACACCTCGAAGAGCGGCTGGCCTTGGGCGACCGGCTGGCCGGTGACATTCACATGCAGGCGCTCGACGTAGCCCTCGAACTTCGGCGAGATCGCGAAGCTGCGCCGCTCGTCGATCTCCACGCGGCCGGCGGCGCGCACCGTGCGGTCCAGGCTGCGCAACTCGGCCGCCTCGGTGCGCACGCCGAGCTTCTGGACCTTGTCGGTGCTGATCTTGATCGCGTTGGCTGCCGCGGGTTCGTCATCCGCTTCGCCTTCATAGACCGGGATGTAGTCCATCCCCATCGGATCCTTCTTGGGCGTCGGCGACGTATCCGGCAGGCCCATCGGGTTGCGGTAATACAGCAGCTTGCGCTCCTTCTTCGCGCCATCCATCGGTGCCGCCGCAACCGGACTGGCAGCGGGTTCATGGCCTGACGAAGGGCGTTGCCCGAGCCAGTAGCCGCCACCGGCAGCCAACGCAACAGCAAGGCCGACCGCAATGCCTGCGCCTGTTTTCATAGGTCTTCTCCGAGAATGCGTTCGATGTCGGCCAGGCGGATCTGTGCCTCGGCCTGGGCCTTGATTTGGGATTGCCGGGCTTGGCGAATCTGCCGCTGGGCGTCGAGCAGCGTGGCGAAGTCCACCTTGCCGGTCTCATAGCCGGCCAAGGCCGCCTTGAAAGTAAGTTCGGATTGCGGCAAGAGGCTCGTTGAGGCCAGGCTCTCGGTCCGGCGAGCCGCATCGAAACCGGACAGGTTTTCGGCCAGATCGCCCAGAACCTGATTGGCGGTCGCATCCCGGCGCGCTTTGGCGGCGGACAGCATGGCCTCGGACTCCCGCTCCTGGGCCCGGCGGCTGCCCTGCTGTAGCGGCAGGTTCAGTTCCACCATCAATTCCCATTCACGCACCGCGCCCTGGTACTGGATCGGCGAAATGCCCAGCGTGAAATCCGGGTAACGGTTCTTGTAAGTGAGTTCGCGACTCTTCTCCGCCGAGCGAATGCGGGCTTCGTCCGCGAAGATCTGCGGGTTCCTTGTCCTGGCCCGCTCTTCCAGGGTCGTCGGATCGAGCTGAGCGGGCGCGGGTAGTGTCCGCAGGCGTTCCGGGGCTGCCAAGGGCGAAGACGTCGGCCTTGCAAGAAGCGCGTTCAGGCGCGCCTGCAGTTGCCGACGTTCGTTCTGCAGGGCGACCAACTCATTTTTCATGCTGGTCTGCTCGACCTGGGCGCGGATCACGTCCTGCTGAGCGGCCAGGCCGCCGGCGTAGCGCACCTGGGCGATCTTCTCGAGACGGACCATCAGATCGAGGATTTCGCGAGTCAGCTGCTCGTTGCGATAGACGTACTGGAGTTGGGAATAGGCAGTCTTGATGCGCGCGGCCAGTTCCGCCCAGGTGCCGCTGGCACGCCCTTCGGCGCCGCGGGCATCGAGTTCAGCGATCTCCCGCTTGAGGTCCCGCTTGCCCAGCCAGGGCACGTCCTGCATCAGCAGGTAGCGCGTGCTGCCGACCTGGGCCGGCAGCAGCGCTGGATTCTGTTCGCCCATGCGCGTGATGTCGCGCAGTTCGGTACGGAACTTCGGGTCGGGCAGTGCCCCGGCAGGCACGATGCGCTCTGTGGCGGCGTCCGCTTCAAACCGCATCGCCGCGTAGTCAGGGTTGCGACTGCGGGCATAGTTCAGTAGCGAGTCCACGTCGGCGCCGATCGGGGCCTCCTGTGCCTGAGCTACCCAACTGAATGCGCCCAACAACGCGATGGCGGCACACCGCATCCGCCTGCCTCGTATTCTCATGTTCCACTCCCTGGACGGTGACGCCTGGAAGGCGGGTGCTTCCCCGCGCTTCCGACATCGCGAAGCAACTTAGTCGCGCTGCAAGTGCACGACGGTCATAGCACCGTTGATCTGCTCGGCCATGAAGTGGATGGTGTCCCCGGCCTTCACCTGATCCAGCCAGGCCGGATCCTTGACGCGAAACACCATGGTCATCCCAGGCATGCCATTGGGCAGCGGCCCGTGAGACAAAGTGAGTTTGCCGGCCGACTTATCGACCTTCTTCACAAGACCTTCGGTCATTTGAGATGCAGCCATACCGTGCCCAGCATGGTTGTGGGCCGCCGCGTCGGGCGTTTCGTTGTCCGCAAGGGCCGGCAGGCTCACGGTGCCGACAAGGGCGGCAAGGACGATTCCAAGGGTGGTTTTCATGATTTGATCCAGATGAACGCAAATGAATAATCAGTGGCGGGCAAACACGCGGCTGGAGCCATCGGCACGCACAAGCAGCGTCTCGTAGGGCATGGGCCTGGCGCTTTCCATGCCCGGTGAGCCTGGCGGCATTGAGGGGACGGCCAACCCGATGGCCTTGGGCTTCTCTTTCAGCAGGCGCTGGACATCGGCGGCCGGGACATGCCCCTCGATGAGATAGTTGCCGACCTTGGCGGTGTGGCACGAACCATAGGCTTCGGGCATACCGAGCTTCTTGCGCTGGCCCGGGACGTCCGTCACATCGTGCGCTGTCACCTCGAAGCCCTGGGCACGCAGGTGTTCAATCCATTTTCCGCAGCACCCGCAATACGGGCTCTTGTACACATCGACCTGCACCGCGGCCAGCGCCGAGCCGGCCATCAGGCTCAGTACGGACGACAAGATCAGCGTTTGCAGTTTCATGATCCGTCCTTTGGTGATTGGGATGGCTCATTCTGACAAGCGCAACCCGACGGGAAGCTGTCCCAAAAATTACATTTCAGTAATCTGGGACGGCGTCAGTGGCTATGCTTGAAGCCGGGCGGATGGGTATGGCCCTTTTTCTCCTGGGGCGACACCGAGGCGGCCTCATCGTTATGATGGCCGGCATCGTCGCTGTGATCATGATCCCCATGGTCGTCGTCATGCGCGTGCCTATCGTGATGCCCATCGAGCCCACCATGACTGTGTCCCTCGCTGGACGCCACCAGCCTCGTGTAATCGGCGGCAGTCAGCCCAGGGAGCTTCTGAACGAACGCGACTAGATCCCAGATCGCCTCATCCTCCATCCCGCCCTTGGACCAGGCCGGCATACCCGACGCCTTGATCCCGTGCTTGATGATCCAGAACTGGCGCGCCTCGGCAAATTGAGGATCGAGCAGCGCCGCCGGCTTGTCGGCCAGTTTGGGTGGCGTCGGATACAGCCCCTTGCGAATCTCCGAGTCTTCCGCACCCGGAGACAAATGGCAGCCCACGCACATCGCGTCGTAGTTGCCGGAGCCGCGGCGGACGCGTTCCGGATTCGCCAGATCGATCGGCGGCTTGATGTCTCCGGCCCGAACGGCGATGGAGCGCTCCCGGGCAAATTCCAGCAAACGGTAGGTCAGTAGGTGATGCGGCTCATCGGCCGCAATGTTGATGGCGCCGGCGTACAGGGCGATGGCGCCCGATGCTGCACTCACAGCAGCCAGCGCCACGACAGTAATCAGCGTTTTTTTCATGATGGGGCTCCTCAGTTCTCGTTATCGTGACCGCGATTCAGTGTCCGGCGTGCGGGCCTGGCTTTCGAACCTGAACTTCCGTTGCAGCAGGCTTGCCTTGTGCCGGCATGGACTGTCCTCCCTGGCTGCTGGCACGTGGAGGCTCGGCAGCGGGCCCAGTCCATTCGTAAGCACGCGTCCCAGGCGGTTGCTTGTACCAGCCGGGATCCGAGTAATCGCCGGCCTTCTGCTCGGCACGGACCTTCAGGATGGTGAACATGCCGCCCATCTCGACGGCGCCATGCGGGCCTTGGCCCGTCATCATCGGAAGCGTGTTGTCCGGCAGCGGCATTTCCATTTCCCCCATGTCAGCCATACCGCGCTCACCCATCACCATGTAGTCGGGGATGAGATCGGTGATCTGCTTGGCGGCCTCCCGGTGATCGACACCGATCATCGTCGGCACGTCATGCCCCATCGCATTCATCGTGTGGTGGCTCTTGTGACAATGGAACGCCCAGTCCCCCGGTTCGTTGGCAATGAATTCGACCTGGCGCATTTGCCCGACAGCAATGTCGGTCGTCACCTCCGGCCAGCGGCCGCCCTTGGGTGTCGGGCCACCATCCGTGCCGGTCACCGTGAATTCATGGCCATGCAGGTGAATCGGATGATTCGTCATCGTCAGGTTGCCCACGCGGATCCGCACGCGATCGTTCTGGCGCACGTTGAGGGAATCGATGCCCGGGAAGGCCCGGCTGTTGAAGGTCCACAAGTTGAAGTCGAGCATCGTATTCACCTTTGGCGTATCGCTACCCGGATCGATGTCGTAGGCGTTCAAGAGGAAGCAGAAGTCCCGGTCCACCTCGTCGATGAGCGGATTTCGCTCCTTCGGATGGGTGACCCAGAAGCCCATCATGCCCATCGCCATCTGGGTCATCTCATCCGCGTGGGGGTGATACATGAAGGTACCCGGGCGGCGTGCCACGAACTCGTAGACGAAGGTCTTGCCCGGTGGGATCTGAGGCTGGGTGAGCCCACCGACACCATCCATTCCATTGGGCAGGCGCTGTCCGTGCCAATGGATGGTGGTGTGCTCGGGCAGGCGGTTGGTGACGAAAATGCGGACCCGATCGCCTTCGACCACTTCAATGGTGGGGCCGGGGCTTTGTCCGTTGTAACCCCACAGGTGGGCATTCATCCCGGGCGCGATTTCGCGCACAACCGGTTCAGCCACCAGGTGAAACTCCTTGACCCCCTTGTTCATGCGCCATGGCAGGGTCCAACCATTGAGGGTGACCACCGGGTTGTAGGGCCGGCCTGCGCCAGTGACGCCGCGGGGAAGATGTGGCGGTGCCGTGTTCGGATCATTCTTCGTGATCAGTTCCGGCAAGGCGGCCATGGCCACCGGACTTACCGAAGCCGCGGCAACGGCACCTCCGGTCAGTCCCAGACTTTGGATGAATGCGCGACGTGATGTCATCGGATGTCCTTTTGGTTCAGTGATCCGGACGGCCGGTGCTGGCCGGTGCGGTGCGTGCGGCAGGAGCCAGGGACGGCTTACCGATCAGGGCCATCTGCAGATCGCTTTGGGCGATCCAGTAGTCACGCAAGGACTCGATGTAGCTGTTCACGCTGGTGATCTGGGAACGGGCGTCGGCCAGCAGATCGAACACCCCGATCAGCATGCCGTTGTAGCGCAGCAGGTTCTCTTCGGCGATCCGTTTGTTGAGCGGTACGATTTCGTCCCGGTAGTGCTTGGCGATATCGAAGCTGCTGCGGTATGCCGAGTAGGCTTCGCGTACTTCCGAACGGGCATTGATTGCCGCCTCGGCCGCGCGTTCGATTGCTTGCCCATAGATGGCTTCGGCCTTGGCGACCTTGCTGCCGCCAAAATCGAAGAGCGGGAGCTCGAAACTCACTTCGTAGCCGCGTTTGTAGCCACTGTCCCGCGTCCCCTCCAGGACGCGCGCCGGACCGAACTCCAGCACGTTGATGAAGCGCGTGGCCTGGGTAAGGCCAAGGTTCTTGGCCAGCGCTTCC
The DNA here is from genome assembly GCF_002028455.1 of Zoogloea sp. LCSB751. GTDB lineage: Bacteria > Pseudomonadota > Gammaproteobacteria > Burkholderiales > Rhodocyclaceae > Zoogloea. Next base: position 73,935 of record NZ_MWUM01000019.1, read on the forward strand.
GTTTCGAGACGGACGGCCTGGAGATCCAGCCGCTGATCAAGCGCGGTCTGTTCAACGGCCGGCTGTTCGTCGGGTGCCTTGGGCAGATCCGGCAGGCGCTCGGGGAGCTGAATCGACTGTGGCGACGGCAGACCGAGCAGCTTGGTCAAGCGTTCCCGCGCCGCGATATGGGCTTGCTCTGCGCGAGCCAGATCGAGAGCGGCTGAGGCATAGAAGCCTTGCTCACGCGCCTGCTGCAAGCGATTGAAATTACCGACCTCGGCCATCTTGCGAGCCAGTCCGGCACCCGCTTCTGCAGCTTGCCTGACTTTCCGGAGGTAACGCACCGACTCCTCCGCGGCGATCGCACCGAAGTAGGCTTTGCGCGTCTCCGAGGCCACCCGGGCAACCTCCAGCGCCGTCATGCGCTGGGTCTGGGCGAAATTCCGCTTCTCGACCTCAACGGCCATGGGCATCGTGATCAGCGCAAACAGGTTGAAGGTCAGTACCTGTTCGATCTTGAACTCGCGCACACCATTCTCGGCTCGACTGGCACGCAGCATGGAGAAATGGGGGTTGGGCAGCCGCCCGGCCTGGACCATTTCAGCTTCGCTGATGCCAAGCTCGTAGAACAACGCGCGCAGCCCGCGGTTGTTATAGATGGCGACCTGAACCGCGTCCTCCACCGTCAGCGGCTTGGTCAGCAATTCGGCGACGCGGGCATCGACCTCCTTGCGGTCCGCATCGTCTCTGGCCCAGCGGGCATCGGCGCCGATTCGGGCACGGGTCGTATCCCGGACCGTGCCGAAGCCTCCGTCCGCAGAAAAGCTGGCACAGCCGCTGAGGGTCAGCGTGCCGAGCACCAGCACGGTCAGGGTCTTGATCAGCCCCAGGGGGCGTACGGATAGGTATGAGCGCATGGCGGCCTCCTAATGATGATGGCCGGCAGGCGGCATGGCCGGCGGCGTCGGCGCCGCATCGCCCTTTTTCTGCAAAGCCTCACGGGCTTCACGAGCCTCAGCGGGCTGGTCAGGCGTGGAGGGGGCTGCATGTGCATCCATTCCGCGCTGGACCGATTCATTGGCGGCGCGCCACGGCTCGACCGGCGGTTCCGACCAGGCGTGGTAATCCGACAGGGAGGACACATACGGGGACGGGCTGGAGCTCGTCTCCAGCAAAGGCGGCGTAGCCGCCCAGACGCTGTTCATCATGGCCAGCGCCGATAGCCCGAGCAAATAGGATCGCATCGGTCTTCTCCATGGGGTCAAAAGGTAGGCTGGGAATCTGGCGTTCCCATGGCGAGCAGTGTGCGGCGCAAAAACCGACAGGAGACTGACCCACGAATTACATCTTTGTAATCTTGGGAAAAACGGAAGTGCGTTGCGCCACACTAGCGCCAGCCGTATGAGCAGGAAGCGAGGAAGACCATGAAAATACTGATCGTCGAGGACGAACCCAAAACCGGGGACTACCTTAAGCAGGGGCTGGTTGAGGCCGGCTTCAATGTGGATTTGGTCCGGGATGGCATGGACGGGCTGCATTGCGGCATGACCGAAGCCTACGACCTCATCGTGCTCGACGTGATGTTGCCGGGGCTCGATGGCTGGCGCGTCCTGCAGGCCCTGCGCAAGGCTGGCAAGGAGATGCCGATCTTGTTTCTGACCGCCAAAGACAGCGTTGATGACCGGGTCAAGGGGCTGGAGCTGGGCGCTGACGATTACCTCGTGAAGCCCTTCGCCTTCTCGGAGCTCCTGGCCCGAGTGCGCACACTGCTACGCCGTGGTGTGAAGAACAAGGAAGTCGATGCCTTGCGAGCAGCCGACCTCGAACTGGATCTCCCGCGTCGGCGTGTCACCCGAGCAGGTCGGCGGATTGATCTGACCGCCAAGGAGTTTGCCCTCCTTGAACTGTTGTTACGACGACGTGGCGAAGTGCTCCCGCGCTCGTTGATCGCATCGCAGGTATGGGACATGAACTTTGACAGCGACACCAACGTGATCGAAGTGGCCGTGCGCCGCCTTCGCGCCAAGATCGACGACGGCTTCGAGCCCAAGCTGATTCGCACTGTGCGGGGCATGGGCTATGTGCTGGAAGAACAGGAGAGCGAATAGTGCGCACGAGCATCCGCCGCAAGTCCCTGACCTTCCGCCTGACCCTTCTCTTCGCGGCGGCATCGACGGCCGTGTTACTGGTTTTGGGTTTGATCGTGGCCCAGTCCGTCGAACATCACTTCGAAGAACAGGACATGGAGGCCCTGACCGGCAAACTTGAACTGATTCGCCATGCCATGGCGAAGGTCCGCTCACCCACGGACCTGGCGGCCATTCCCCAGCAGATGGATGACTCACTGATCGGACATCACGGCCTGGTCGTCGCACTCAAGGGACCGGATGGGCGCACCCTGTTTGCGACCGAAGGCGCGCCTTTCCCTCAACCGCTGCTGGATCGTGTCAAGACGGCCGGGGTCAATCACCCCTACGTCTGGCAAGTGGATGGACAAATGCCTTTCCGGGGCATTGCGGCCGAGGTGCCGACCGGGGTGCCGTCGTGGCCGCCGGCCGTTGTCGCAGTGGCGACAGATATCTCCCATCACCGCAATTTCATGGACTCGTTCATGAGGACACTGTGGCTCGTCATCGTGGGCGGCACGGCCGCAACCGGTCTGCTCGGCTGGTTCGTCGCCCGCCGAGGCTTGGCACCTCTGCGCGAGATGAGACGGAGGGCAACGGAAGTGAGCGCCCAGCATCTTGACCAGCGCCTGCCAGTGGACACCGTGCCGGTCGAACTGGCCGAGTTGGCCGAATCCCTCAACGACATGCTGGCCCGGCTGGAGGAGTCCTTCACGCGTCTCTCGGACTTCTCGTCCGATCTGGCCCACGAACTCCGCACGCCAGTCAGCAACCTGATGACGCAAACCCAGGTGGCACTCTCGAAGACCCGCACATCAGGCGAGTACCGGGAAGTGCTGGAATCCAACGCCGAGGAGTACGAACGCCTCTCGCGCATGATCTCGGACATGCTGTTCCTGGCCAAGTCGGAAAATGGTCTCATCGTGCCAGGTCAGGAAACCTTTGATCTGGCGGACGAGGTCATGGCCCTGTTCGATTTTTACGGGGCCCTGGCCGAAGAGAACGGCGTGGCCCTCAAGCTAGAAGGTTCAGGATGGGTGACCGGAGACCGGCTGATGCTCCGACGCGCCATCGGCAACCTTCTATCCAACGCGCTTCGCTACACGCCATCGGGTGGGCACATCACCGTAACGGTCAGCGTCATATGCGACAACACCGACACCGAAATCGTCCACCTCGCCGTCGAGAACACCGGGGAGCCTATCCCGACAGAACACCTGTCCCGTCTCTTTGATCGCTTCTACCGTGTGGACGCATCGCGCCGCCATTCGGGCGATGGCGCCGGACTGGGCCTTGCGATCACCCGTTCCATCCTCCGCGCGCACCAAGGCGACATCGAGGGTCGGACGGGGGAAGACAGCAACATTTTCGAGATGTGGATACCGACATCGATCGTCACGCCCCACAGCGCGGACTGATCCGTTTGCAGGCTCACGGCCATGATCTGCTCAGATGCATTCTCTTCATCAAACGACCTTTTGCTTGAAGCGACGAGTCGTCGCCTGAAGGCCCTCGGACTGCAAACGCTCCAGGCGACGGATTCGGGAGACGCCGAGACGGTCACGGCCTTGTTTGCCCAGTTCATCGACTGCGCGTATCGCAGCTACGCGTTAGAGGAGCGCTGGCTCAAGGCCTGTGCGAGCCCTGATCGGGAAGCCCATCTTCGGGAACACACCTACCTGATCGAACTGACCGCCGAGCTCTACATGAACCTCATGGACGATGACCGACGGACCTGCGCTTCAATACGTCAGGTACTGCAGGAGGCCTTCCTGCCGCACATTACTGTCCGGGACCGCGGCTCATACTGAACCACCACACTGTGGCTTCATGAGCGGAGTGCGCTATCTGCCGGATATATCCAGTGGATACATTCTCTTTTTTGATCTAGTATCCGAGTGCCTTCCCGCCGCGTGGAAGGCGTTCTTACGTACTGTGCCCTTACCATGAAACACTCTGCCCGCAGCCTTCTTATGAAGAAACACGCTTCGTCCCTCAAGGCGAAGAAGCGGCTTGTCGTGTCCGTGGAGTCTGTCCGGCCGACTCAGGCTGTTCAGGAGCGCGCGGTACATCTGGCCGCTGCGGCTCGGCGCGCCAAAGAAGCCCACTTCCTCGACAAGTACCGGATCGCGCTGCCCCCGGCTGATGCTGCCTGAAGAGGGCTATGGCTACCTCCCGATCACGGAGGTGGAGCCCGCGACCCTTGGGGCATTCACCTGCGGAAAGCCTCGGCTGGACGAGTTCCTGACCACACAGGCGCGGGCCTTGCATGAAGCCAGACTGGGCTTCACCAACGTGGTCTTCCATCAGCAGTTCGAAGGTCCAGTCGGCTACTTCACGCTCGCCAACGACGCGATCAAGCTCAACGACTCCGAGAAGTTCGAATTGGGGTTCGGTGAGCACATCGAACTTGCTGCCTTTCCCGCCGTCAAGATCGGGCGACTTGCGGTCCATCAGGATCTGCAACGCAGGGGAGTGGGCGGCGCCTTGATGGCACTCCTCCTCGGTGACATTCTCAATACGGCGGGCTTGTCTGCTGCGCGATTGATCGTCGTCGATGCGGACAACGACGACGCAGTTCTCTGCTTCTACGAAAAGCTCGGTTTCGAGACCAGTCTGTGGGCGGAAGACATGGCCAAGAACCACACTAAGAAGCGCGCTCCCGCCGCCACGATCAAGATGCACCGGGACGTTTTCAAGGGCCTCTGAACGCGAGTTGAAGCGGATGGTCCGAAGACCATCCGCTACCACCTCAGAACTTCGGGTTCAGCGTTCCCTTTTCGGTGATTGTCTTCCACAGGGCATCGTTCTTCATCACGTACTTGGCTCCGTCCTTGGCTTCCATCGTCACACCGTTCCGCATCTTGACGCGATTGCCGGCGGCGTCGATATGAACCATCGTCCCGTCCTTTCGCACGAAGACTTTGCCACCATCCTTGAGTTCAATGGTCTGTGCCGTGACCCGCTCGCCGGCGGCCAAAGCGGACAGTGAGACAGCCAGTAACAAGGGTATCAACAGCTTGCGCATGATCATTCTCCTTCGCATGGATTAGATTGATTGCATTTGCTTTTCTGGGTCGATCTATCACATTTGAATCACCTCCATTTCCGATTCAGGGTTGAGGTGACACCGCCACCGCAGGTCGGCCGAGATCACGAACAGTGATCGGAGCGGCACGGTGATCATGTCGCCAAACCTTGAAACAGGCCGGCAGCCATCGCCATCTCGCAGAGGCAGCGGGGATGACCAGCGTTCGGAGCCAGCAAGAGGAGGCCTGAGCCAAGCTCAGGGCCTTGGCCGACATCCAGCATATGTCGAGCCTCGGTACTGGGGACCGCGGTGCCTAAGGCCAGTGCAAGAGCGAAACAAACGAAGCCAATGGACAGCGCGGAGCGAGTCGGCGAACACGGAGCCTCCAGACATGGAAACGAATCAGCTCGGGCGAATCCCCATGCGAGCGAGCCTAAAGGTCACAAGCGCGGGGGAGCAGAACCGTTGTGCTGTATCGACCGCTCAGGTCGTCAGCACAGTGTCGTCGGGAGGCCTAAATGCGGAAGCAGCAGTGCAAGATGGCGTGCGGTGGGAACGACTCAGCGAGGAAGTTGGCTAAGGCGGCAGGCGGGAACCGGAAATTCAGCTCGGATGCTGTGGAAACGACATAGAGGCTGGTCAGCAGAATTGCAGGCAGCGTCGGGATCTGCGTCTGATCATTCAACTGACCAAAATGGGCATGTTCGGTGCAAAGATTGGGGTTAGCCATGTCCGGTCGCTCCATCCCGTCACAACAGGCGGGTATGTCCATGGATGGGTTGTCGTCCGAGGACATGATGGATACCGATACTTGATTCAATCCAACCGGAGAGGACTGAGGACAGGCATACGACGCAACCGCCATTTGCGCGAACAGAAATACCCCAATCAACAGATGACAGATTAGTTGTTTGAAGTGGCGGGTCATGGTTAACACGCCACAGCGTCAGGCTGACGACGTCCGTTGGCATCGGGCTCACTTTGATCGAGGTCTGCGCCTCCCAAACGGAACCTGCTGCAAGTGCTGCGATGATCGGATGAGACCATGGCATTAGTGCGCCAACACAACGCTCGGCAAGGTTTTCCAGCGTGGAGACTATCGCCCTCCACTGATTGATTGGCTCGAGAATTTCGGCGTCGCCGGGTCATTTCACACCACACATGAAAGCACAACTCATTTTCACTTAATGAAGTCTAGTTCAGACAATGTCGGGGGACCACCACCGAATCCAGCTAAGATTGTTTGCAAACGCGTCAACTGGGTATTTGCCTTCGGTCAGATAGGGCGGGCATCCGGCGCGTCCAGCGCCCGGCACTACCGCGTCAGCGGGGCCAGGCGGATCCCCGCATGAGAAGGCCGCCGGCACGAAACACAGCCGCGGCAGAGCATCCACATCGAACACCCCAGTTCTCACCCGGCGCAGCAGGACAGTTGCTTCACGTCCTTACTGAAGGTCTGCGCCGCGAGCTTGAGTCCCTCAACCATGGTCAGATAGGGAAACAACTGGTCGGCCAGCGCCTGCACGGTCATCCGGTGGCAGATCGCCAGCGCCGCCGTCTGGATCAGCTCGCCCGCTTCTGGGGCTACCGCCTGTACACCGATCAGCCGCCCCGTGCCGACCTCGGCGACCAGCTTGATGAAGCCGCGCGTATCAAAGTTTGCGAGCGCCCTTGGCACATTGTCGAGCGAGAGCGTTCGGCTGTCGGTCTCAATGCCGTCGTGCTGTGCCTCCACTTCGCTGTAACCCACTGTCGCTACTTGTGGATCGGTGAATACCACCGCCGGCATCGTTGTTAGGTCCAGCACCGCGTCGCCGCCGGTCATGTTGATCGCGGCGCGTGTGCCGGCCGCCGCTGCCACATAGACGAATTGTGGCTGGGCGGTGCAGTCACCGGCTGCGTAGATGTGCGGCGCGCTGGTGCACATGGCGCGGTCGATGACGATGGCCCCTTGCGCATTGACCTCGACGCCTGCCGTATCGAGATTGAGGCTGCGGGTGTTCGGTGCGCGGCCGGTGGCGATCAGCAGCTTGTCGGCGCGCACGTCCCCGTGTCCGGTGGTGAGCATGAATTCCCCGTCAGCATAGACGACCTTGCTCGCCTGGGTGTGCTCTAGAACCTCGATGCCCTCGGCGCGGAAGGTGGCCGTAATGGCTTCGCCAATGGCCGGGTCTTCACGGAAGAACAGCGTGCTGCGCGCCAGGATCGTGACCTGGCTGCCCAGGCGGGCGAAGGCTTGCGCCAGCTCGACCGCGACCACGGACGAGCCAATTACGACCAGCCGCTCGGGAATGCGGTCGCTTGTCAGCGCCTCGGTGGAGGTCCAGTAAGGCGTGTCCTTCAAGCCGGGGATTGGCGGGGTCGCGGGGTTGGCCCCGGTAGCGATGAGGCAGCGTTCGAAGCTCACCTCGTGCGTGCCACCGTCACCAGTCGCTACGATCAGCGTACGCACGTCCTTGAAACGGGCTTCGCCACGCAGCATGGTGATGGCCGGGGTGCTCGCCAGGATGCCCTCGTACTTGGCGTGGCGCAGTTCTTCTACTCGGCCATGCTGCTGGGCCAGCAGCCGCTCGCGCAGCACGATCGGCGCTGCGGTAGGCAGACCTTCATCGAACGGGCTTTCGCGGCGCAGATGCGCAATGTGTGCGGCGCGGATCATGATCTTGGAGGGCACACAACCGACATTGACGCAGGTGCCACCGATAGTGCCGCGTTCGATGAGCGTAACGCGCGCTCCACGTTCCACGGCCTTCAAGGCCGCCGCCATCGCCGCACCGCCGCTGCCGATCACGGCGACATGCAGCATCTGCTCGCTGCCACCGCGCTTCGTATCGCCGCCCAGCCAACCCATCGCCTTGTCCAACAGTCCGCCGGTCAGTTTGCCTGCCGAGTCGGCAATCCGTGCGCGGTAGCCAAGCTCTGTCACGGTCGCGACCAACGGGTCCAAGCTCATGTCCGCGTCCATGTCGATCTCGGCCCGTCCTTGCGGATAGGACACTGAGGCCGAGCGCACACCGGGCACGTTCCCCAGAGCCTCCTGGATATGCTCGGCGCACGACGTGCACGTCATGCCATCGATGTGGAAGGCGATTGTTTCGGCCATGATGGCGTCCTCACTGCTTGACGGTAGCGGGGTAGCCCGCGTTTGCCATGGTCTTGGTCAAGGCTTCGGCGTTGGTCTTTGCGTCGTCGAAGGTGACGATGGCTATCCGATTTTCGTAGCGCACTTCGGCCTTTTTCACGCCGTCCACCTTGGTAAGTACTTTCTTGACCGTGATTGGGCACGCGGCGCAGGTCATACCGGGCACAGACAGGGTGATGGTTTGGGATGCAGCCCAGGCAGGGGGGCTCAGGGTGATCAGGATTGCGAGTTTTTTCATGACAATATTCTTTCAGTAGAACAGCGGCAGGACGTAGGGAAAAACGAGGGCAACCAAGACCAAGGTGGCCACGATCCAGAAGATCGCCCTGTAGGCCTTCGCCACCCGCGGCACGGCACACACCTCACCCGGCTTGCAGGCATGAACCGGGCGGAAGATGCTGCGCCAGGCGGAAAACAGTGCGATGAGCGCCGCACCGATGAAGAACGGTCGGTACGGTTCCAGCACGGTCAGATTGCCGATCCAGGCACCCGAGAAGCCGAGCGCGACCAGCACGAGCGGGCCGAGGCAGCAGGTCGAGGCGAGGACGGCCGCTACGCCGCCGGTCGCCAGTGCGCCACGGCCGTTCTTGGGTTCCAACATCAGGTTCTCCTTCCGGGATTTCGCTTGATGTTGTAACGTTATTTCCGTAGTCAACTACGGAGTCAAGCGCCATGGAGAACGCTTCGGAGAACCTGACCATCGGGGCCTTCGCCAAAGCAGGCGGGGTCAATGTGGAGACGATCCGCTTCTATCAACGCAAGGGCCTGCTGCCGGAGCCGGAGCGGCCGTATGGACGCATCCGCCGCTATGGGCAGACGGACGTGGCGCGGGTGAAGTTTGTGAAATCAGCCCAGCGCTTGGGGTTCAGCCTGGAGGAAATCAGCCAACTCCTGAGGCTGGAGGACGGCACGCATTGCGGCGAGGCGGCTGAATTGGCTGCTCTACGCCTGGCTGATGTACGTGCCCGCCTAGCAGACCTCAAGCAAATGGAGGTGGCGCTGTCGAAGTTGGTGAGCGAGTGCAACGCGCACCACGGCAATGTCTCCTGCCCACTGATCGCGGCTTTGCACTGCTGCTAGGTCAAAAGCCGTCGCGCGCCTTAGCGTACGATTTTTCCGTTTCGTGAGCTGCGTGGGTCAGGTGATCGCGGACTAGAGACTCCACGGCCCCCATGTACGTCATCAAGGACCTCTACACGCGTCAGCTGCGACTGACAGGCTACCCCCTCCCGTGAAACGCCTCCAAGTAGGTCGACCATACGCCGTTGAGGAGTTGCCGGTAGCGATGTATGTCGCCCGGACGAACGAAAAGGTCCTGCCCGAAGAGCGGCGTCCCGATGTCCGGTTTATGGACAATGACCGTCGGGTCATCGAGCGCATCCTGCTCCCAATCAGCCAGAAAAAGATGGGGCGCAGCCGCATAGAGTTCTTGAGCCGACGTGCCATCTCCGTGTTTGACGGTATTGGCCAGCAGACGGAGTTCATCCAGGCCAGAACGCTGGTCCATGCTCAGGACCGGATCCGGGAGCGTCTTGTCCCACGCTTTGAGCACATCGGGCCCGAACTTGAGCGGCTTTTGGTGTAGGACTCGAACGTGGAACGCCCGGACTTGCTGCTCAAACAGGTGGTAGAGACTGACCGCGAACATGTTCTGAAGCCCCTGGCGCAAATCGAGAACGATGTCGAAATGCGCTAACGACGCTTCGAAAGCAGCCTCATGAGCCATTTGCGGATCGAGCCAGTTGCCATCGTTGGCACACTCACGGCTCGCTCGGTACGCCTCCTGTTGAAGCGCCTCGACTTCCGCGTGTACGGAGTCAAAGGTCGGCAGGAGGCGCACCGTCAAGGTCTCGACAAGTCGGTCAATCTGATTGCGGTACAGCTGTCGGTAATGTTCCAGTTCCCAGTGAGTCAGCATCGCCGTCCTGTCCTCGCCAAAGGCCGGGGGACAACGACGTTATCACGATTGCGTGGCGGCCCGTTGCGACCTCAAATTGTAGGCGACGCTTGCCACAATAATGAGCAGGATCAGGACCTGTGCGGTAACGGTCTGGATCGACGGGTAAACGCCAAGAACATCGATGCGCGGTATCGAGATAGGCGTGATCTGCAGGATGCCGACCTTTTGCAGTGCGGCCACACCTTTGCCCATCAGAACGACGGCGAGCACCCCCACGAGGGCTGAACTGAAGGCAAAGAACTGGTTGATCGGCAGACGTGCCGCGGAGCGCAGGAGTACCGCTGCGACCGCCGCCAGGATGACCACGCCGGAGGCAAGGCCGGCAAGCAAATAGACGCCATTGTCCTGGGTCCAGAGCGCAGCATAGAAGAGGACCGTTTCGAAGACTTCACGATAGACGGTGACGAACGACAACACGAACAGCATCAGCGCCGATTTCTTGCTCAGCGCGGACGACAGTTTTTCCTTCACGTAGGTTTGCCAACGGCCTGCAAGACTCTTCTGGTGCATCCACATGCCCACGGCCAGGAGCACAACGGCGGCAAACACGGCGGAAACGCCCTCCGTCATCTCGCGGCTGGCGCCGCTCACATCCACGACATAGGTGGCCACCAACCAGGTCAGGCCCCCGGCGGCGAGCGCTGTCATCCATCCCGCATGTACATAGGGCAGTACATCGGTCCGGTCCGCTTTTTTCAGGAATGCCATCATTGCGACGACCACCAGCAAGGCTTCCAGGCCTTCCCGCAGCAGGATGGTCAGTGCGCCAAGGAAGGTCGAGAGGGCGTCTTTGGTGCCCCCCAAGGCCTCCTGCGCTTCATCGAGCTGGGCTTGCAGTTGCTGGGCAATGTCGTGGGCACGCTCGACCTGCCCGGCAGTCAGTGCATTGCGGTAGAGCCCCATCGTCTTTTCGATGTCGTGGAAAAGCGCTTGATTCTTGGCGGCCAGCGCCGGCTCGACGGGCTCGAAGCCATCCAGATAGGCCGACAATGCCAGCTGCGAGGCCAAGCGTTCGTTTCCGTTGTCCAGCGCGACAACGCTCTCCCTCAGCTTGTCTTTCGCGATCTGTATGCTGCCCGTGTTTGACGTTGCGAGTAACTGGGGCGTGCTCCGTAGGTAGGCGGTGAGCTGGCGAGCGGCATCGGCGCCGACGGTCTTGGCGAGCGCTGCCTCGGAATGCTGGCTCAGCGTCGCCAGGGTCGGCACGGCCTCACGGAGGGCAGGTTGCGCGGCCCACAATTTGGCCCCTGCCTGCTGATCGGCCTCGGAGTACGACAGCGTCGAGGCGAAGTAGGCCAGTGCCCAGCGGTCTTCGTCCGAGAGCTGTACGAATCCCGGCATGGACGTTCCCGCCACACCTCGCGTGATGATCTGCTGAAGCGCAAACACACTGCGCTCCCGGGCGCGTTCGTGGTCGGCCAGCGCGATGGGAGGTGGGTTCAGCTTGGCAGCGAGTGGGCCGTCCGCATGCCCCGAGACGCCGTGGCACGACGCGCATTGGCTCTGATAGAGCGTGGCGCCCCGTTGTAGATCGGGCAACTTGCCGGGGGCCATCGAGACCGGATAGGCCGCGATGAGTCCGCCTGCCAATTTGCGTGCCTGTTCTCCCACAGATGCGGCCGAAGCCTTTTGTGCGATGAGCGCACGTAGCGCCGCTGCATCGCTCGCCAGGGTCGGAGCGGCCGGCACCGCTGGCAATTCGGCCAACTGTCGTTCTGCGGCCTGTGCGAACTCCTGCATCTCGGCATATTCGGCTTCGTTGGCGACCTGTCCCTCATTAACGGAACGGCCATAGTCGACGGCAAGGTAATCCAGCAGCTGCCAGATCTGCTTGGTCTTGTCTTGCGTCGCTTGAGGCGCAACTTGGGCGATCGAGACCGTCGCAACCAAAGAAAACAGAACGATTGAAAGGAGACGCAGGGCTTGCATGAGGGGTCTTACCGTTGAATGTCTTTTTTTGATTCTGCGTCCAAATGAGAATGCGTGCAATTCCTTTTCTCATGCGCGATCCTTCCCAACGCGAATCGCGTCGCTTCACGACGCCTCACGCCTGAGACGCGGCAGATGATGGCCCTGGGGTTGCGCAAGGCACCTTCAACCATCACGCGCCGCCTCCCTGTCTTGGGGGCACATGCTGTCGCCCACCGGCATGCGTGGCGGCGAGATGGCTCTCCGATGCGGCGGGCGTGGTGAGCTCTGCCCCTCCATGGGATAGCTCGTTCAAGATCCCGCACTCGGCCGCTTGTCGGCCTTCCTGGCAACACTCGCGCAACGTCTGAAGCTGCTTTTCCAACTGCTGCAACTCCCGTATCCGCTCGGCAACGTGGCCGATATGGGCATCGAGCAACGCGTTGACGTCTTCGCAACTCTCCGACGGAGTGTCCCTGAAACGCAGGAGCACCCGGATTTCGTCCTGCGTCATGTCAAGGGAGCGACATCGCCGAATGAAGGCGAGGCGTTCGAGATGAACGGCATCGTAGATCCGATAGTTGCCTTCCGTCCGCGCAGCACGCGGGAGCAACCCTTCGCGCTCGTAGTAACGAATGGTGTCCACCGGCGTACCTGTCTGCTGGGCGAGCTGACCGATTTTCATTGCAAGGCCTGAAGCCCGGCGTGGGCTCAAAAGTGAATCGAGGAAGGTCATCACCTTACCCGCTTGACTCTGGAGTTGCTACAGGGTTTTTAATGATGGAAAGAGGAGAGCACCATGAAACCATTGCCCATCAGTCTGCAATCCGAGACGCAGCCCCCATCCTGCGGTTGCGGTAGCACGTGCCACGCACCGGGGGCATCCGCGACGGACGATACCCTTCGAGCTGACTCCGTACGAGAGGGCTTGCTACTCCACATTCCAGCAATGGATTGTCCTGCTGAAGAGAGCGAGATCCGCCGGGCTGTCGAGCATGTCGAGGCTATCGGTGGGCTCCGTTTTGACTTGTCGGCCCGTACCCTGCGCATCGATGCGCCGGAAGACGCTTTGCCGACAATCATCGACGCCATCCGCAAGGCGGGCTTTGCTACAGAGCTCGTCAAGCCGGGCACGCCGGTGGGCAAAGATCGCGACGGCATTCCCCGTGGCATCGCTGTTCTTGCGATGGCGCTCGCTCTGGCGTTGGGTGCAGAGCTCTTGGCTTACCTGATGCCCCAAGTGCTTCTAGCCAAGATGGCCGGGATGGGTTTGGCGGCAACAGCGATCATGATGGCCGGGTTTTCAACCTACAGCAAAGGGCTTGCTGCCCTGTCTCAGGGACGTCTGAATATCAATGCGTTGATGTCGGTAGCGGTTACAGGTGCATTTGCCATCGGCCAGTGGCCTGAAGCCGCCATGGTGATGGCTTTATATGCCATTGCAGAGCTGATCGAAGCAAGGTCGGTCGATCGGGCGCGGAACGCCATCAAGAGTTTGCTCGCACTCACACCCGAAACCGCTGAAGTGAAACAAGCCAATGGTAACTGGGAAGAGCTTTCCTCCCGCGACGTGATGCTTGCTGCAGTCGTCAGGGTCAAACCTGGCGCACGCATTCCGTTGGATGGCGTCGTGACTGCCGGCAGCAGTGCGGTCAATCAGGCACCGGTTACCGGGGAAAGCCTGCCTGTGGACAAGGCCATCGGCGACACGGTCTTTGCAGGGACGATCAACGAATCGGGGCTACTGGAGTTCAAGGTTACCGCCCGATCCAATGAGACCACACTGGCCCGGATCATCCACGCGGTTGAAACAGCTCAAGGCAGCAAGGCGCCCATGCAGCGTTTTGTCGATCGCTTCGCGGCCCTCTACACGCCCGCCGTGTTCGTGATCGCACTGGCCGTGGCGCTCCTGACCCCGTGGTGGTTGGAATGGAGCTGGTCTCAAGCGCTTTACAAAGCCTTGGTCCTTCTTGTGATCGCCTGTCCCTGTGCCTTGGTGATTGCAACGCCCGTTACGGTGGTGAGTGGGCTCGCCAGAGCAGCACGTCGGGGAATTTTGATCAAAGGCGGCGTTTATCTGGAAGATGCCCGTAAGCTGAAAGTCATTGCCCTCGACAAGACGGGGACGATAACCGAAGGAAAACCGAAGCTGGTCGCAACCGAAATTCTGGACCAGACAGTATCCGAGAAAGTGATTTTGGATTGGGCCGGTAGCCTGGCTGCCCTCTCTAACCACCCGGTATCGAAAGCCATTTCAACGGCACTGGCGCCCGCCGCCACCGTTGTCGATGACTTCATGTCGCTGCCGGGGCGTGGTGTCCAGGGGCGCATCGGTAACCAAGACCTGATCCTTGGGAATCATCGTTTGATCGAGGAACGCAAACTGTGCGGTCCTGCCATTGAAGCTCGCCTCGTCGAACACGAGGCCCAAGGGCGCACGATGACACTCCTGGCCAACGAAAGCGGAGTGCTGGCGATCTTCGCCGTTGCCGACACGATCAAACCTCATGCCCGGGAAGCCATCTCGACATTGCATGCCTTGGGAGTCAAGGCAGTCATGCTGTCTGGCGACAACCAGGCAACGGCTCAAGCCGTTGCCGAACAGGCAAATGTGGACGATGCACGCGGGAATCTACTGCCTGACGACAAGCTCAAGGCCATCGAAGCCTTGCAGAAAGAATTTGGCCCCACGGCGATGACCGGTGACGGGATCAATGATGCGCCAGCCTTGGCGCGCGCCGATATCGGCATAGCAATGGGGGCTGCTGGAACGGATACCGCCATGGAAGCCGCCGACATCGTGATCATGAACGATGATCTGCGCCGTATCCCTGAAGCCATTCAGCTTTCGCGCACGACGTACCGGGTGCTCTGGCAGAACATCATTCTGGCGCTGGGAATCAAGGCGATCTTCCTGGTCCTGGCCCTGCTAGGCAGTGCCACTATGTGGATGGCGGTGTTTGCCGACATGGGAGCCAGCTTATTGGTGGTCGGCAACGGGCTGCGACTGCTACGCCTTGGGCAACCTGACGATCAGTCCACCAAGGTTCACGTCTGAGTTGAAACATCTTCCGGGATACTTTTGAACATGCGTTTTTGGGTTGCCCTCCTTCTGGCTGTATTCATGCCGCTCCAGCTCAGTTGGTCAGCGGTGGGTGCTTATTGCCAGCATGAGACCGGGGAGAAAGCCGGCCATTTCGGGCATCACAGTCACGAGCACAAAGCATCGAAGGCGGAGACCTCAAAGCAATCTAATTCTGGCGAAGGTGTCTCCATCGATGGAGACTGTGGGCTGTGCCACTACAGCGCCCTCAAGATTCTCGGTCAAGACACGCTCTGCCTGCCTTGGTGCCCGGTGCCCTCTGCTCCGGAATCAACGCCAGCCTTCTTTCGCACCCACATCCCCCCAGGCCCCGAACGGCCCAACTGGCTTGCTGCGCTCTGATTCGGCGCAGCGACCTGCTTTAGTTTCCACTAGGTTCCACTTAGAGCCCGCCTCCAGGCGGCGCCTGCGCCGGATCTCGTTTGTTTCGTCGTTCTGTCGGTTTCGGCCGACGACTTCACAACAAGGAGATTTCAATGCGCACCCCCGTGCCATTCAGAACCGCATTTCCGCTGCTCGCGGTCCTTTTTGCGACCGCATTCGGTGTCCAGGCTCAGGTGCCGACATCGCTTGCCACGCAAACCGTCGTACGCAATCAGCTTCCCGTCGAAGCCGGTGGCCCGTTGACCCTCGCCGCCGCGCTTGATCTGGCCCTCCGGGCCAACCCCGACATCACCGTAGCACTACGCGAGCGCGAAGCCAGTGAAGGCGCTGTGATTCAGGGACGTGCCCGGCCCAATCCGTCCATTGAGTATCTTGTGGAGGACACCCGCGCCACGACCCGTACCACAACCGTACAGCTCAATCAGCCCATCGAGCTGGCAGGCAAGCGGAGTGCCCGGATTGCGATCGCCGAGCGTGGCCGGGACATTGCCGACATTGAGCTGGCCACTCGCCGTGCCGAGATCCGGGCCTCGGTGGTCAGCGCCTTTTTTGACGTACTTTCAACACAAGAGCGGACCCGGCTCGCAAAAGAGACCGTCACCCTCGCGGAGCGAGCCACAGCTGCGGTTTCCAAGCGTGTCATCGCCGGAAAAGTCTCTCCCGTCGAGGAGACCAAGGCGCGTGTCGCGGAAGCCGGGGTCCGGGTCGAACTGGCTCAGGCTCAAGGTGAGCTGCGGGTTGCCCGTCAGCGGCTGACAGGGCTCTGGGGCAATCCGATCCCGCGATTCGAACGTGCAGAAGGTGACGTCGACACGCTTCCGCCAATACCGTCTTCCAACACGGTCGAGCAGCGTATCGAGGCATCACCCGTCCTAAAGCGGGCCTCAGTCGAGATCACGCGGCGCACCTCTGTCACGGCGCTGGAGCGTGCCCGGCGCATTCCTGACCCAACAATCAGCGTCGGGGTAAAACGTGCCGAGGAGCTTGGTCGAGATCAACTCCTCGTGGGCGTGTCCATCCCAATTCCCGTCTTCGACAGCAACCGCGGCAACCTCCTCGAAGCCCTCAAGCGGGAAGACAAGGCGCGGGACGAACATACCGCCCTGCGGGTCCGGCTTACCGGTGATGTCCTGCAGGCCCGTGAGCGGCTGAGCAACAGCCGACTTGAGCTCGAATCCCTACAACGCGACGTGCTGCCCGGGGCGCAACTGGCCTACGAGAACGCAGCGAAGGGTTTTGAGCTGGGCAAATTCAGCTTTCTCGATGTCCTCGATGCCCAGCGGACGCTATTCCAGGCACGTAACCAATACCTGCGCGCCGTAACCGACACCCATCGGGCCTCGGCCGAAATCGATCGCCTTCTGGCTGATCGTATCTCTGAATAACGCAAGGAGGATTCCAAGATGAATCTGAAGAACATGACGACCCGGATCAGCCGAAAGCACCTGATCGCCGTAGCCCTGATCATCGCCTTTGGCGGAGTAGCAGGAGGGTTCATTCTGCACAGCGGACAGGCAGCCAAGGCAGACGGCACCCACGCCAACGATGCTGCACATGATGACGCGGAACACCATAACAAGCCCGCGACGGAGATTCCACCGGACCGAGAGGAAGGCAAGGTCGAGCTCAGCGACGAGCAGATCAAGACCGCAGGAATTGAGATCGACAAAGCCGGCCCAGCCCGGATTCGATCATCTCTGCAACTCCCCGGGGAAATTCGCTTCAATGAGGATCGCACAGCGCACGTCGTTCCGCGTGTTGCCGGGGTCGTGCAGAGTGTGTCGGCCAATCTGGGACAGATCGTCAAGAAAGGGCAAGTGCTGGCCGTACTGGCAAGCCCGGCGCTTTCTGAACAACGTAGCGAGTTGATGGCGGCTCAGAAGCGGTTGAGCTTTGCCAGAACAGCCTATGAGCGGGAGCAGAAGCTGTGGGAGCAAAAAATCTCCGCCGAGCAGGACTACCTGCAGGCACAACAGGTGTTGCGTGAGGCCGAAATTGCCGTTGCCAACGTGCAGCAGAAGCTCACCGCCATTGGTGCCAGTGTGGATGCGGATGGCAGCCTCAACCGTTACGTGCTCCGTGCCCCCTTCGATGGAATGATCGTCGAAAAGCACATTGCCCTGGGCGAAGCGGTCAAGGAAGACGGCCAGGTGTTCACGATCTCCGACCTGTCGACCGTATGGGCGGAAATCAGTGTTCCGGCCAAGGATCTGGCCCGGGTCCGGGTTGGCGAGAAGGTCACCATCAGGGCCTCGTCCTTCGACTCCACGGCGACCGGCACCGTGGCCTATGTGGGCGCGCTCATTGGCGAGCAGACCCGTACGGCACGGGCTCGGGTGCTCCTCTCGAATCCCCACGGAAGCTGGCGTCCCGGCCTCTTCGTCAACGTGGAAGTGATCTCGAACGAAACCGAAGTGCCGGTCGCCGTGCTTTCGGAAGCCATTCAAAGCATGGACGGAAAGAGCGTCGTGTTCGTCCGGGTCAGCGATGGTTTTGTGACTCAGCCCGTCCAGATCGGGCGTAGCGATGGAGCACGCACCGAAATCCTGTCCGGACTCAAGACAGGCACCCCCTATGCCACTGCCGGCAGCTTCGTGCTCAAGGCGGAAATCGGCAAAGGCTCGGCTGAACACGAGCATTAAGGAAAAGGTGAACGATCATGTTTGAACGCATCATTCGCTTTTCCATTGAACAGCGCTGGCTCATCCTTCTGGCGGTTTTCGGGATGGCTGCGCTGGGGGTCTTTAGTTACCAGAAGCTTCCCATCGACGCCGTGCCTGACATCACCAATGTCCAGGTCCAGATCAATACCCTGGCCCCGGGTTACTCCCCGCTTGAAACGGAGCAGCGGGTGACCTACCCCCTTGAAACGGTGATGGCTGGTCTGCCCAACCTGGTCCAGACACGCTCCTTGTCTCGCTACGGTCTGTCCCAGGTGACGGTGATCTTCAAGGATGGGACCGACATCTACTTCGCACGGCAACTGGTGAACGAACGGATCCAGGGCGCGCGGGACAAGCTGCCCGCCGGCATATCGCCAGCCCTGGGGCCGATATCAACCGGGCTCGGCGAGATCTACCTATGGACGGTGGAAGCAAAGGAAGACGCCAGGAAACCGGATGGCAGCCCCTACACCCCCATCGACCTACGGGAGATACAGGATTGGATCATCAAGCCACAACTGCGCAATGTGCCGGGCGTGACGGAAATCAATTCCATTGGCGGCTATGCCAAGGAGTATCAGGTCGCTCCCTTGCCGGAACGCCTGGCGGCCTATGGCATGACACTCCAGGAGATCGTCACGGCGCTGGAGCGCAACAACGGCAACGTCGGGGCCGGCTACATCGAAAAGCGAGGGGAGCAATACCTGGTTCGTGCCCCCGGACAGGTGAAGACCGAAGAGGACATTCGCAACGTCATCATTGGCACTGCCCAAGGTCTCCCCATCCGCATCCGTGACGTGGCCGAGGTAGGCATTGGCCGGGAGCTTCGCACTGGGGCTGCCACCGATAATGGTCGTGAGGTGGTACTCGGCACCGTCTTCATGCTGATCGGCCAGAATAGCCGCACAGTTTCCCAGGCCGTGGCCAAGAAAATGGAGGAGATCAACCGCAACCTGCCTGCCGGGGTGGAGGCAGTCACCGTCTATGACCGCACCACGCTGGTGGACAAGGCGATTGCCACGGTGAAAAAGAACCTCCTGGAAGGCGCCATTCTCGTCATCGCCATCCTGTTCCTGTTCCTCGGCAACATCCGGGCCGCACTTATCACCGCCTGCATCATCCCTCTGGCGATGCTGTTTACGTTCTCAGGCATGGTGGCCAACAAGGTGAGTGCCAACCTGATGAGTCTCGGGGCGCTCGATTTCGGCATCATCATCGACGGTGCCGTGGTGATCGTCGAGAACTGTGTCCGCCGGCTATCCCATGCGCGGGCATCCCTGGGCCGTCCCCTGAACCGGACGGAGCGCTTCCACGAGGTTTTCAAAGCCTCGCGCGAGTCGCGTCGAGCATTGCTTTTTGGGCAACTGATCATCATGGTGGTCTACCTGCCGATCTTTGCCCTGACCGGCGTCGAGGGCAAGATGTTCCATCCGATGGCCTTTACCGTCGTCATTGCACTCCTGGGCGCGATGATCCTGTCGGTGACCTTCATCCCAGCCGCGGTGGCTCTCTTCATCGGTGACAAGGTGTCCGAGAAGGAGAACCGCCTGATGCACTTGGCCAAGGAGGCCTACGCACCTGCACTCCAGTGGGCCATGAGCGCCAAGCCCGTCGTGCTCACGTTTGCCCTCGTGACAGTGATGCTCAGTGGTCTGATCGCCATGCGGATGGGCAGCGAGTTCATTCCGAATCTCAATGAAGGTGATTTCGCCATCCAGGCCCTGCGCATCCCGGGTACCAGCCTGACGCAGTCGGTAGCCATGCAGCGGCAGCTGGAGAGCCGACTGAAAGAGAAATTCCCAGAGGTCGAGCGTGTCTTTGCACGGACGGGGACGGCCGAAATCGCTTCGGACCCGATGCCGCCTAACATCTCGGATGGCTACATCATGCTCAAGCCCGAGAAGGACTGGCCCGAGCCCAGGCGAGCGCGTGACACCTTGCTGGAAGCCATTCAGGCCGAAGTGGCCACCTTGCCTGGAAACAATTATGAGTTCTCTCAACCCATCCAGCTTCGTTTTAACGAGTTGATCTCCGGTGTCCGAAGTGATGTGGCCATCAAGATCTTTGGCGACGACATGGACGTTCTGAATGGAACGGCCACGGAGATTGCCGCCATGCTGGAAAAAATCAATGGAGCCTCCGAAGTGAAGGTGGAGCAAACCACGGGCTTGCCAGTGTTGACCGTTCAAATCGACAGGGACAAGAGTTCCCGCTACGGGCTGAATGTCGGGGATGTGCAGGATGCTGTGGCGACTGCGGTCGGTGGTCGTGAAGCCGGGACCGTCTTCGAAGGCGATCGTCGTTTTGACATCCAGGTCCGGCTGCCCGACAACCTGAGGAGTGATCTGGAGGCGATCAGGCGGCTCCCGATTCCATTGCCACGCGGCGGTGCCGCAGGAGAGACCCGGGCGAATTTCATTCCACTGGCCGAGATCGCCACCCTGGACCTGGCCCCCGGCCCCAACCAGGTGAGCCGGGAAAACGGCAAACGACGAATCGTGGTGAGTGCCAATGTACGAGGTCGGGATATCGGTTCCTTCGTTGGGGAGGCCGAACGGGGTCTCTCACAAATCAAGGTACCCGCAGGATACTGGACAACGTGGGGAGGCACCTTTGAGAACCTGCAGTCCGCCACGGCACGCCTGCAAGTCGTCGTGCCCGTTGCGCTGCTTCTCGTTTTTGTGTTGCTCTTTGCGATGTTCGGCAACATAAAGGATGGCCTCCTGGTGTTTTCGGGCATCCCGTTCGCACTGACCGGAGGCATCATTGCCCTGTGGCTACGTGACATTCCCCTTTCCATCTCGGCGGCAGTGGGCTTCATTGCCTTGTGCGGCGTTGCGGTACTGAATGGCCTGGTGATGATTGCTTATATCCGCAGCCTGCGCGAGGAAGGCCAGGCGCTTGATCCCGCGATCCGCGAAGGGGCTTTGACCCGTCTGCGACCCGTTCTCATGACGGCGCTGGTGGCATCCCTGGGTTTTGTGCCGATGGCGATCGCAACAGGAACGGGTGCGGAAGTTCAGCGCCCCCTGGCCACTGTCGTGATTGGTGGCATCCTCTCATCGACCATCCTTACTCTGCTTGTGCTGCCACTGCTATATCGCTTGGCACACGGCTCAGATGAAGACAATGAAGGCGAGGATTCGCCTGGGACTAATTGATGTTTCCCTGAGCGCTCATCCACACAAGCCTGCCGGCAGCCCCATTCAACGGCGGCCGACAGGCTTGCGAGTCCGCTCATTCACCCATAGCCTTTTACGGGATTTGGCTTGTTTCCCCTGTAGTGGATTTGTCATACCCTTGCCCTTGATGAACCGCCTCGACCAATATCTTGAAGCCGCCCAGCGGGAAAACACTCGGCTGAGCTACGAGTCGGCCTTGCGACACTTCGAGGTCGAATGGGGAGGCTTCTTGCCGGCCACCACTGACTCAGTTGCCCGCTATCTGGCCGACTACGGCAGCAAGCTTGCGTCCAGCACGCTGCGCCAGCGTTTGGCAGCGCTGGCACGGTGGCATGCCGATCACGGTTTCGTTGATCCGACCAAAGCCCCCCTGATTCGCCAGGTTCTCAAGGGCATCCGTGCGCTCCATCCCAGTCAGGAGAAGCAGGCCAAACCCCTCGAACTTGACCGTCTGCAGCATATTGTCGATTGGCTTAACCGAGGGATTGCCCTTGCTCAAGAATCTGACGATCGACGGGCGCTCCTCCGGTATACCCGCGATCGGGCACTTGTCCTCGTTGGTTTCTGGCGGGGTTTCAGAGCCGACGAACTTTCCAGTCTGCGCGTTGAATACATCGAGGTCGTCCCGGGCGAAGGCTTGACCTGCTATCTCCCGCGAAGCAAAGGAGACAGGGAATTTGCGGGACGGCGCTTCCAATGTCCGGCCTTGTCGAGACTCTGTCCCGTGACCGCATATTCGACATGGATCGCAACCGCGGGACTCGTTGAGGGTGAGGTCTTTCGGAAGATTGGGCGATGGGGAAACCTCGCGCCGACGGGACTGCATCCGGGAAGCCTGATCCCGCTGCTGCGGGAGATCTTTGCTGCTGCGGGGATCGAGGAATCGGGAGACTACAGCAGTCACTCACTGCGCCGAGGCTTTGCAGGGTGGGCCCGGGCCAGCGGTTGGGACGTGAAGGACTTGATGGCCTATGTCGGCTGGAAGGACATCAAGTCGGCCATGCGTTACATCGATGCAGTGGATTCCGGGCTGCAGGCGCGATTCGAGAAGGGGTTGATCTTGCGGGAGGTGCCTGCTGAAGATAAAACCGCGCCGGCGGAGTCACGCCTTGCGTCCGAGACTGCCACTGTCCGCGTAAAACTCACGTTGATCCGTCTGAGCGAGTCAGCGCGCGGCATGAACCGGGCCCGCCAAGCCATTGAACAGCACTGCTTCGAACCCTTGAACATGCGCCGTATCAACGCGGACGGCTCCGAGTACGAACTGGCGATTCCCCTTGTATCCAGAGATGCGCTGGACGAAACGATCTATGAGTTGATCGACACGATGTATCAGCTTGCGGATGACAATCACTGCGGACTCGAAACACGCTTCCACGAACCTGCGACCAACACCACCTGGGATTGATTCACATGGATAACGATTTGGGCTCCTTCCTCGTTTTTCGGGAACTGACGGTGCGCGGCCTCTCTCCCGCCCTTGAGCGCTTGGGAGATGTGATCCAGGAGCACTTGCCCACACACTGGCTACGCGACAAGGCCAAGGAGCAGGAAAATACCCGCATGTTCGGCGATAGATCGCTGCTTGTTTTCGAGAGGGATGGTTCTGGAGGGTTACCCGCTTCCGGGGTCGCCATGCTGACTGACGGCGAGAAAGCGGAGGTCGTCAACATCGTCCCGCTCGAAAAAAGTCAGTTGTCCGTCCAGGAGTACAACGCAGTCCTGGTTGAACTGACCACAAGCGCGATACAACCTGCTGCTGTGGCATTGGGGCTCAAATGCGAACTCACCGACGACTTGAAGCCTTTTACGGCATGGGTCAGCCCCGCGGCAGGGGACGCCTTGCGGCGCTTCAGCATTCTGGCCAACCATGGAACAGGCTCGGCCCACACGCTGGACAGGGAGCGCTGGTTTGCTTTTCTTCTGCACTGCCATCAAGACCGATGCGAACTGGACACGGACATGCTGCAGCGATGGCTGATGGAGCAAGGAGGCTGGACCTTCGAGCGTGCAAGTGATCTGGCCATCGAATATGAGTTCGGACGAGGCCTTTTGAAATTTGCCGAGCAGAACGCATGAGCACCGACGATGAGGACGTTCGTCGGCCGTGGGTCTTCATTCTCGATACCTGTGTCCTGCTGGATATCGTTCGATCGCCAGTCCGACGCGAATTCTCCCCAGAGAGTTCACGAGCACTCGTCGATGTCTCCAGCCGGGTACGCGCTCAAGCTCAGGAATTCCGTATCGTCATCCCTTCGCTAGTTCGCGAAGAGTTTGAACTGAACCTACCAAAGGTCCAAGATGACGCGGTTCAAGAGCTTTCCCGGACGCTGTCGAATCTCTCCCATGCACACCAGACACTGGACATTCTGTTAGCCCGAACGCCGAGCCCTTTGACTCATGACGCGGCCCAATGGATCGCGGATTGCGTAAGCTTTGCGCGAGACCTGATCAATGCCGCCCAAGAGCTCCCGACCTCCGACGAAGATGTCCGACGTGCGGGCATGCGCTCCTTGAAAGGCGTTGCGCCTGCGAAGCGGGGCAAATCCAGCTTGCCGGATTGTGTGATTACCGAATTCGCACTGCGTATCGCCCGAGAAAACCTCCAGAATGCCGGCGCGCCCTCAGTCCTTTTCATCAGCTCCAACGATGCCGACTACTGTGACGGCCGACGCCTCACTGCATCGCTACAGACTGAATTCGATGCTGCAGGCCTGGGTTTCTGCAGAAACTGGGCGGAGTCTCGCGGAAGCATCATGCGCCGGTAGGTGAAGACCCATGCCGATCAATCCTCTAAGTGGGGTTCAAGATCCGCGAGGGGCTGAATCGCGTCTGCAATGTCGCAGCACGCCCTGGCCACCGACTGAAGCTCTTCTACCAGCGCAGCTGCCGCCTCCCACAAATCCTCCTTATAGGGCTCACTAAGCGGAGCACCGTTGATCACCGTGTGGGCCATACGGTGAAGGCGCAGGATGTCGTCTCGAATCCCATTGCTCTGTTTGAGGCGCCGCATGATCGGCTCCAGGTGTTCAACCTGCCTCAGCAACTCAGTTGTGTCATAGCCGTCTTGCAGATCAACCAGTTTGGCCGCGTTCACGTCGCCGTACGGCGTTGTTAAAAAGTTCGGAGGCGGTATTTTCATTTTGATTCAGCCTTGGTTTTTGCCTGCCGCGCATATTGGACGGAGGCCGCAGCCTCTTTGAACGTGGTGTCGCCAATCCAGGCTTCGGGCTTGCGATTGAGTTTGAGGCTGTAAACCCCGAAACGCTTCACGTGCGCCACCTGGTAGGGACTCAGGAAGGACACTTCCTCGTCCGAAATCATCCATCCCTCCCGCTTCATGCGTTGAAGCGTCCGGATCATGTCAACAGTGTTATGGAGAATCAGGGCTGAAGCCACGAGATCGTTGTAGCGCAACCGCTTCTGCTGCTCGTCCGGCTCATTGACGGCGATGACGTCTCCACCGAATGAGACCCATTTTGCAAAGCCGTTATAGGACTCGACCTTGTTGGTGTTGGCCGTGATCTCCTGGCGCATCTCCCGGTTGCCGATCCACTCCAACAGGAACATGGTCCGAACGACATTCCCCAACTCTTGAGCAGCGAAGAAAAGACGGTTCTTGCGACTGCTGGAGCCCAGCTTACGGAGCAGCGTGGCGGAAGAGATCCGGCCCGCGTAGATGGAAAGCGCAACCTGCATCAGGTCTTTCCAGTGGCGCTCGATCAACTCCCAGTTCACCACACCGGAGAACAGGCGGTTGATGTGTTCGTATTTCGCGGCCTTTTCAGGTCGGTAGAGCGTCAAATTCTTCCAGTTCCGGATTCTGGGCATCAGCTTGATGCCCAGAAGATGGGTAAAGGCGAAAACCGTCGAAGACTGCCCCTGAGTGTCGGAATGCACCGTATCGGATTCGACAGACAGGCCCGCCTTGAGCAACCCTTCGATGACGTAAATGGCCTCCCAGACACCGGGAGCGATGAAGTGCCGGAACACCGCGATGTAGTTGTTGGCAACGTGGCGGTAAGCCACAGCGCCCATCTTGCGATACCGAAAATGGTATCCGGCCAGCAGATTCTCGTCGAAGAAGTCGTATTGCGTACCGTCGGCGGCAACGGTCTTGCCGTCCCCCCAGATCTTGGGCAGATCCAGCCGAAGATAGACCTCGTTGAGTTCGCGCTGAGCGGCTTCGAGGCTCTCGATCGACAAGTGGCGGCGATTAACGAACGAGAGCATGTGCGGCGTGATGCCGTTGTTGCTTAGATGCCTCGCGGCCTGACTAGGACCCAGGTTGCAACCCATGGCAAAGATGGTCAGCAGATAGCGTTCGGCAGGCTGCTTGATCTTGGCCATGTTGCCGGAAAGCGGGCCGAAATGTCGGGTGAATCCCACCCATTGCTCGATGTTTCCCAGCACGTCAAGGATGTGCCGTGAGGGCATGCGTTCCGTCAGCGCATTCTGCAGTGCCACCGCGGATTGCGGGATTTCGCGGGCAGTCGTCTTACGCAGCACCGGCTCTCCGAAGGCATTCAGAATCACGTCACCATGGCACTCGGGAAACCTCTCGTCCAACGTCTGTGCAGTCTTGCTGAGTGCGTCGCGTAGTCCCTTCACAAAGTCATCCGACTTGAGCGGAAGTCCGATTTTCTCGCAGTAGGCGGGAAGGAGTGCCTGGCACTCTTCCCAGGGAATCAACTGATCACGGTAATCCGCGAATTCCTCCGAACCGGCGATGCTGAGATCCCCCGCGCGCAGATCCTCTGCCAGGTGTGAGAACACGCAGATTTCCAGGTGACGACGGCTGATTCCTGCATGGATGCCAGCAGTATCGCCGGTGCGCAGAAGCTTGCGCCAGCGTTCCGCGGCGAACGAGAGGTCTACGCTGTCTCCAATCCAGTCGATGCGATGCTTGTCCTGATACAGCTTGATGACTTCAAGCGCGTCGATCAATGTTCGATCCTGGCTGGTCGGACGAATATCAAGAAGATGTGCGAGCCTGAAGAGCAACGAGCGGTGAGGCCGGAAATGCTTCCAGATCAACGGCAGATAATTATTGCCGCTGCTGGCCTGTATCTGAGCACAGCGCTCTCGAACCTGTTCGATGCCTCCCGCAGGCTCAAGATACTCTCGAATCTGGGCGCCGGCAGCAGCATTGTCTGGCTCGTCCGCCAGGATCGACAACACACCGTCCAATGTTCCGACAAGGCGCTCGACCTGACCCCGCTGGTCGATCTGTATCCTTTCCAGCTCTTCCTTCGCGCGTTTGTGAATGGTGGCCACGCGGCGAAGGAACATTTCAGTCAGCTGATCTCGGGCGCGAACCTGCATGCGGTGGATCAGAGCAACCATCAGCGTGTAACGCTTGGCTTCGCCACACTCCTTCAGTTCCGATACATCGTAGACCATCGCCTGTCCGGCAAAATAACGCACCTTGGTGTCCGGGATTCCCTCGAAGACCCTCTCCAACCCAGGGATCGACTCCAGCCACTCCAGGTGATCAACCAGTGTTTCCAAGTGCTTGCGGGTCGGGCGTTTCGCTGATTTCTTGAGCCGGTTGTATTCACTTTGGCGCTGCTCGAACTTGTCCGTCTGCAGGAGCGCTTTTAGGTTTTCACGGTGCGCGTCGCCGATGCGCCCAGAAACCGATTCGAAAATCCGCGTCTGCACCGCGACATGGGCTCTCTCAGCCAGATCCTCCAGCGTCGAGAAGGCCGGGAGTTCGTATCGCACCATGATCAACCCCTCGATCATGGCATTGATGATGTCGGATCGTTGATCTAGCAGCTCAGCAGCATCGAGAGCAAGGCGTTCGGTCCGAGCCATCGAGTTCGCACCGCCGGCATAGAAAGACTGCACCTTGAGATATTCAAGAATTGCCGTTCGACGACGAGACAGCCTCATTCCATCTGAGTAATCGAAAGCGATCGAGTCACCGAGTTTCAGCTGTTTGCGGATGTGATTGATGACTTCAGGCGGGATGGACTCTTCTGGAGGGAAGTGCCAAAGATGCTGAAAGCACTTGAGCAATACTGCCAGACTGAGTCTTGCAGAAGCTGACCGTGCTTTGGCGTGTAGCCAAGGAATGTCATCCTCGGGGAGCGGGAAAAACTGCTCCAAATCATCTTGGGAGTAGAAGCTCAGGAACTGGGGGTACGCCGTGTTCTCAAGAGATGCCACCTGACACTCCACCGTCGTTATCGGACGGATGTCAGTCTAAGGTATTTTCCCGCGGTCATGCAGATACTCAACGATCCGACGTTGAAATTTGCACTCATACAAAACAAAGACTTACAGGGGATATGTATATGTTTTCCCTTCATCCCGGTCATACCCCGGCTGCAGTTGCTCAACACCGACGGCTATTGGCTGCGGAGCACCGATCCTGCGGAAGAATGGGGCTTCCTGCTGAAGCGCCCCTACAATTTCGGCACCCGTTACCCGGAAGCCTGGCATGCCATCACTGCCGCGGACAACGGCCAGCAACTCATCGCCGACGACATCTGGACCTGGTCCACCGTCGCATTGTCAAAAAGCTATGAGGGCCGTGTCGAAACCCGCAATACCTGGAAAGTGATCAGCCGCCTGCCGAACGAGGGCCTGGCGCAACTGCGCTGGGAGGTCTGGTCGCAAATCGTCGTCGGCACCCTCCTGCTCCTGACCCTTTTTGCTGTCGGATGTCGCCGGCTGGTCATTTCGAACGCCCAGCGCAACGCCTTCCACAACGCCGAGCAGATCGCCCGTGAAGAAGCCCGGGCCACCCAACTGCTTTACCAGGCTCAACAGAACTTCCAGGTCGTCTTCGAAGCCAACTCCAACGGTCTCGCGGTGGTGGACGTGAATAGCCGGATCGTCATGGCCAACAGGGAATTGGACCGGATATTCGGCTACGCCCACAAGGAACTGATCGGACAGCCGCTCAGTCGGCTGTTGCCGGACGAGAGCCGCGACGCCCATGCATCCTTTCTTGCCGCCTACTTTGACCAACCGTTCAACCGCAAGATGGGCAAGGGCGATGCCCTGTACGGCAAGCGCAAGAATGGCAGCCTGTTCCCCATCGAAGTCGGCCTGAGCCACTTTCGCGACAACGACCAGGATTTCGCGCTGGCCAATGTGGCCGACTTCACCGAACGCAACCGTGCCGAGGCGCTCGAGAAATTCCGCAGCGGCGCTCTGCAACTCATTGTCGAGGGCGCTCCACTGGAGAAGATCCTCGACACCATCGTGCACGGCATCGAGAGAATCGACCCGACCGCCCTGTGCAGCATCCTGCTCATCGGCCCCGAGGGCGGACAGCTGCTGCACAGCGCGGCCGCCAACCTGCCCAGTTTCTACATGACGGCCATCGACGGCTTACCCGTGGCCCCGGGGGAAGGCTCATGCGGCACAGCCGCCCATTCGGGTCAGCGGGTGATCGTCGAGGACATTCGGTCACACCCCTTCTGGACCAGATATCGGGACATCGCGGTACAAGCCGGGCTCGCCTCATGCTGGTCGGAACCCATCAAGGATTCGGGCCAGCACGTGCTGGGCACCTTCGCCATTTATCACCGTACACCGTCCCTGCCCACTCCGAACGACATCCAGCTGATCAGCCACGTATCCACGCTGGCCTCCCTCGCAATCGAACGCAAATACGCCGAACTCGCGCTGGCCAACTACCGGGACCATCTGGAGAACCTGGTCGAGGACCGCTCACGCACCATCAAGGAGCTCAACCTGCAGCTCGAGAAGCGGGTCGAGGAGGCCGAGGATGCCAACCGGGCAAAAAGCACCTTCCTCGCCAACATGTCCCATGAGATCCGCACGCCACTGAACGTGATCATCGGCTTCTCACAATTGCTGAAGAAACCCATCGCCGGCACGGCGCACGCCGCCAAGCTGGACGAAATCGTCGCCGCGGGACGCCACCTGCTGGCGATCATCAATGACATTCTCGACCTCTCGAAGATCGAGGCCGAACAGATACACCTGCAGAGCCAGCCTTTCCGTATCCCGGCCGTCATCGATCACGCCTACAGCATGCTGGCCATGCAGGCTGAAGAAAAAGGTCTGGACCTGCGCAGGGATATCGACGGGCGCCTGAACGACATCGTCGTCATCGGCGACTCCCTCAGACTGGGGCAGATCCTCATCAACTTCATCAACAACGCGGTCAAGTTCAGCGAGCACGGGAGCATCATCATCCACGCCCGGCTGGATGAACTGCACGATGAGATGGTTACGGTGAGGTTCGAGGTCGAAGACAAAGGTATCGGCATTTCACCGGACCAGCAGTCGCGTCTGTTTCAGGCCTTCAGCCAGGCCGACGCCTCGACATCGCGCAAGTACGGTGGAACAGGACTGGGACTGGTCATCTCGCGCAAGCTCGCCATGCTGATGGGCGGCGACGCCGGCGTACGCAGTCAACCAGGCGCAGGCAGCACGTTCTGGTTCACTGCCCGGCTGGCCCTTGGCCGCCCGGACATGCTGCTCCAGACGTCCGGACCTGACGTGGACGATGCCCCGATCCGCTCCGGTGCCAAGGTTCTTCTCGTGGAAGACAATGAACTCAATCAGGATGTGGCCAAGGAGATCCTCGCCGAGTTCGGACTCACGGTGGACATCGCCAACCACGGGGCGGAAGCCATCGACGTGGTCAAGCTCAAATCCTACGACCTCATCCTGATGGACATGCAGATGCCCGTCATGGACGGTCTGGAGGCCACCCGGCGCATCCGGGCCCTCCCGGGACTCGAGCGCGTTCCCATCGTCGCGATGACCGCCAACGCCTTCGACGAGGACCGCAAACGCTGCGAAGAGGCCGGCATGAGCGACTTCGTTGCCAAGCCGGTCGAACCTCTCATCCTCTACCGGACCCTGCTCCGCTGGCTCGGGACCGACAGCACGACACAGCCCCCGACGGGCGAATCGCCATCCATCATGCCATCCACGATTGAAGCCCCGACGACGGCAAACGCCGACGAACGGGAAGCAGGCCAGGATCTGCCCGTCATCGCGTTCGAGCGCGGTATCTCCATCTGGAAAAGCAAGGAAAAACACTTGAGCTTCCTGCAGAAGTTCGCCAGCCAGTTCGGCAACTTTGCCACGCAACTGGATGCGGCGAGTCCGGCAGATCGGGGCGCATTGATCCACAGGATCCGGGGCGCCGCCGCCAACGTCGGGCTGGAATGGCTGGCTGACACTGCCAGGACCGCCGAAGAGCAGCTCAAGCGGCAGGAGGATTGCAGTGCTGCCCTCGATGAGTTCAGGTACGCCCTGTCCATCACTCTTGCGCGAATCCCCGTCAACGCCCCGCCCTGCCCTCCGGCCGCCACCAGTCCGCCGCCTGCCGGCCCTGGCCTGGAGGAACTCTTCGGGCAACTGCGGGTGGCGCTGCAGGGGGACAACCCGGATGACGTGGAACCTTTCATCGCCCAGCTCCTGTCTCACGTACGTGCTGAGCAACTCAAGGCCCTGATCGATGCTGTCTCACGCTACGATTTCCGCGGAGCCGAAACGGTGCTCGCATCGCTCGCCCGGGAGCTCGGCATAGTCAACGGAGGTCGATGATGCCTATCGGACCCATACTCGTCGTCGACGACGAACCCCTCAACCTGGACGCCATACGCGAGGCCCTCAAGGACAACTACCGCCTGGCATTCGCCACCAGCGGCGTCGACGCGCTCGCCGCCGCACACCGGCACCACCCCGCCCTGATCCTGCTCGACATCCAGATGCCCGGCATGGACGGCTACGAAACCTGCCGCCAACTGAAGGCCGATCCACGCACTGCGGCGATCCCCGTCATCTTCGTGACCAGCCTGTCGGAGACTCCGGACGAAACCTACGGTTTCCAGGTCGGAGCGGTGGACTACATCACCAAACCCATCCACCCGGCCATCGTCCAGGTGCGAGTCGCGAACCAGCTCAACCTGGTACGCGCCTCCGAACTCGAACAGAGCTATCGGGACGCCATCACCATGCTGGGCGAAGCCGGGCATTTCAACGACACCGACACCGGCCTGCACATCTGGCGGATGGCCGCCTACGCCAGGGCGATTGCAGCAGCCACGGGCTGGAGTGAGGAAGCCTGCGCGCTGCTGGAACTCGCAGCCCCGATGCACGACACCGGCAAGATCGGCATCCCCGGCACCCTCCTGCGCAAACCCGGCAAGCTCGACGCGGACGAATGGGTTGTCATGCGCACCCACACCACCATTGGCCACGAGATCCTCAGCAAGAGCAACGCCCCGGTCTTTCAACTGGCTGCCGAGCTGGCCCTGCGCCACCACGAGAAATGGGACGGCAGCGGCTACCCGGACGGTCTGGCCGGCACCACGATTCCAGAATCGGCGCGGATCGTCGCGCTGGCCGACGTCTTCGACGCCCTGACGATGCAACGGCCATACAAGGATGCCTGGCCCATTGAGCGCGTGATAAGGTTCGTCGAAGAAAACACGGGAACCCATTTCGAGCCGCGCCTGATTGAGATATTTACCGCGATCCTCCCGCAGCTCCTGGAAATCAAGGAGACCTGGGATACGCGGGAGAACGCCATGGAAACGCAAAAATGAGTGAGGACCTGTTCGAGACCGACCGCACGCCGCGAGCGCGGGTGATGATCGTCGACGATGACGAGATTTCCGCCGGTCTGCTCGAGAGCCTGCTCGAAGACGAATTCGAGACCTGCACCCTTCCCTCTGGCGAAGCCTGCCTCGACCACCTGATCCGTTTCGGCCCCGACGTGGTGCTGCTGGACATACAAATGAGCGGGATCGACGGCTACGAGACCTGCCGCCGCCTGCATGCGCTGGAAGAGTGGTCGTCACCGACGGAGCAGCCGGTAGTGATCTTCTTTTCCGGCCATGACACCCTGGAAGAACGTCTCAAGGCCTACGAGTCGGGCGGCGACGACTTCATCGCCAAGCCACCGGCGCCGGAAGAAGTGGTGAGCAAGGTCCGCGCACTCGTCACGCTGGTGGCCGAACGCAAACGCGTGCAGTCCGAAAAGGACTCCATCCAGAAGATGGCCATGTCCTTCCTCACCAACCTGGGCGAGAGCGGCGTGGCGCTGCAGTTCCTGCGCAGCGGCCTGGCCTGCACAGACATGGCCGAACTGGCCCGACTGACGATTGCCGCCCTGCGCGACTACGAGCTGGATGCCCACGTGCAGCTCGGCGCCCTGGGCCGGGCCAGGACTTTCGTCCCGTCAGGGAGCGCGACGCCACTCGAAGAATCGGTGTTCGAGCAGGCGCGCAAGATGGAACGCATCTTCCAGTTCCGCCGCAAGATCGTCATCAACTACCCGCACGTCTCCATCCTCATCAACAACTTCCCGATCGAGGACGAGGAGCGCTGCGGGCGCCTGCGCGATCACCTGGCAATCATCGCCGAAGGCTGCGAGGCTAGCATGCTGGCCCTGCTGCGCGACACCGAGATCCGGGCCCGCACCAGCCTGCTGCAGGACACCGCCGCCGGCGTCGAGCACGCCATCGTCACCCTGCGCGAGCAGTACCGGACGCTGCAGGCGGAAACCCGCCTCAGCCTGCACGAGCTCAACCAGTTCTTTGCCAAGGAGCTGATGTATCTCGGCCTCTCGGACGTCCAGGAAGAACAGATGCTGTCCATGCTGTCCCGCGGCATCGAGCAGACCCTGGCGGCTTTCGACAGGGGACTGGACTTCGACTCCCAGCTGGGTGGCCTGCTGGCCAACATCCGCGCGGGCAAGGATTAGACAAACGGATACAGTGCGCCCTGGCGCAGGGTATCCGGGACATAGCTGTGGGCTTGCCCGTTGGGGCGAATTCATTCGCTCCAACGAGCGCAAGCTCCTGCAGGGTCAGGCGGTTTCCCAGCCTGGCCCCGCAGGGCCGCGCCGGTTTTAGAACACGTGGTTCACACCCAGCATGTAGCCGTTCGGGTCGTAGCCCGGCTTGGCGACGGTGCCGACCAGGTTGCCGCCGTCGGTCAGGCTGTAGGTGCCGTTGGCCTTGTTGAGCAC
>NZ_MWUM01000001.1 GCF_002028455.1 Zoogloea sp. LCSB751
GTCGCGTGGCCGCTGCACGAGCTGGACGGCCCGCCGCTGCTGTCGGCCAAGGATCAGGCCGGCAAGGCGCTGGCGGAATGCGAGACCTTCGACTGAGACTCGCCGCCGCCTTGGCGCATCGGGCGGACCCGCTGTCCGCCTGACAACTATTTCTTTGTTAGCCCCGCCGGGCGCGGGCGATAATGTGCCCTTGTCATCTTATGTCCGTGGAGTCCCGTATGTCCCGTTCGCTGATCTACCTCGTCGCCGGCGCGCGTCCCAACTTCATGAAGATCGCGCCGATCGTGCGGGCCCTGCAGGCCCGGGCTGACCGCTTCGAGTTCAAGATCGTCCACACCGGTCAGCACTACGACCGGGAGATGAGCGACGTGTTCTTCGACGAGCTGGGGATTCCCAAGCCCGACTATCACCTGGAAGCCGGCGGCGGCAGCCATGCCACCCAGACCGCCAAGATCATGGTGGCCTTCGAGGAGATCTGCCAGCAGGCGCGTCCCGATTGCGTGCTGGTGGTCGGCGACGTCAATTCCACGCTGGCCTGCTCCATCGACGCCAAGAAGCTCGACATCCCGGTGGCTCACGTGGAGGCCGGCCTGCGCAGCGGCGACATGCGCATGCCGGAGGAGATCAACCGCCTCGTCACCGACAGCATTTCCGACTGGTTCTTCTGTACCGAGCCGGCGGGTGTCGACAACCTGTTGAGGGAAGGCAAGGACCCGGCGGCAGTCTTCCATGTCGGCCATGTGATGGTGGACAACCTGCTGTTCCAGCGCGATAAGCTCGATGCGTCCGACAAGAGCGGCCTCGAAACCCAGGCGCTGAAGGCCCAGTACCCCCGCTATGGCGTGGTGACCCTGCACCGCCCGTCCAACGTGGATGACGAGGCCAACCTGCGCGGCATCGCCGGTGCGCTGAAGCAGATCGCCGTCGATCTGCCGCTGATCTTTCCGGTACATCCGCGGACCCGTGGCAACCTGGAAAAGTTCGGTCTCGACCTGGGGCCCAACGTGGTGCTCACCAAGCCCCAGTCCTACATGGAGTTCCTCAACCTGTGGAAGGACGCGGCGCTGATCATGACCGACAGCGGCGGCCTGCAGGAGGAAACCACCGCGCTGGGCGTGCCCTGCCTGACCCTGCGCGAGAACACAGAGCGCCCGGTGACCATCGATGAAGGCAGCAACGTGCTGGTCGGTACGGATCCGGTGCGCATCCTGGAAGAAGCGGCCAGGGTGCTGGCCGGCCACGGCAAGCAGGGGCGCCGTCCGCTGCTGTGGGACGGCAAGGCCGCCGAGCGCATCGTCGCTGAGCTCGATCGCCTGCTGCTGTCCTGAGCACCGTTCCATGGCGGCTCCGCACCGGGGGCCGCTGCCTGTACCCGCCCTCAGCCTGATTTCGAGGGCGTGTGCAGCTGGATCGCCACCTCGGCGATCCGTCCTTCTTCTTCCGGCGCACCCAGCGCCAGTTCCAGTTCCAGTTCCCCGCGCAGTCTGCAGCGGGCCACGCCCAGCAACCAGCCCGGCGCGGCCGGGTCGAAGCGGCGCTCGATGGCCGCCAGGCCGAGGCGGGGGCGGGTCAGGCGCAAGCCGAAGCTCGGCGGCACGCCCGTCAGGTCGATCACGTTGAGCGCTTCGAAGGTGGCCAGCACCGCCTGCAGACCTTTCGCCAGCAGGGTATCGATGACTTCTGCGTCCTTCGCCCACACCTGCAGCTCCAGATCGATGCGTCCTTCGCTGCGCTCCCGGTAACCGGCACTGCGTGTGCCGCGGGTGCGGGCGATGAGCTTGCCCGGCGGGGCGCGGAAGAAGCGCAGCGTGCGGCCGTCCAGCAGGTAGGCGTCGCCGGCGGCCAGGATCCGGCCCGGCGGGCTCTGTACCTCCATCAGTTCGCCGATGGCCTCGGCCGGCAGCGGGAAATCCAGCGGGTGCGCGGCATGGCTCGTCAGCGTTCCCTGCCAGCCCAGGCTGGCCGGGTCGCGGGTCGGCAGCGATCCGTCGTCGTCCGGTGCGCTGCGGGCCCGGCGCAGCCGGGTGGCGTGGATGGCGACGCGGCTGTCGCCCTGGGCAGGGGCGACGGCCGGGCCACCCTGCAGGTCCTGGGCGGCGCCCAAGGCTTCCCGCAACGCGGGCAGAAGAAGGTTTTCCAAGGCTCCCAGCATCGGATCGTCCTCAGGCGGCGGGGGTGTCGAGCACCCCGACCCGCAGTTGCAGCCAGGGGGAATCGCCCGGCGCCTCGAGCGGCAGCCAGGGGCCGCCTGCGCTCTGATGACGGCTGTCCGTCACCCGCGGCGGGCGGTCGGGATCGGCGTACCACAGCACTGCGCCTTCGCTCATCCGGCACACCAGCCACCACGTCCGGCCGGCGAGGGGCTGCGGCGTGGGGAGGCGCGCAGTCAGCCAGACAGGGGCGGCCGCCGCCGGTTCGGTCGTGACCAGCTCAAAATCCATGCTCAGCAAGGCCGTGTCCTGGGGGTGGGCGCCGTTTGCCAGGTGGATGCTCAATTGCCCCCGGTTGCGTGGGCCGAGGGCGCGCAGGCGGAGGGCAACGCTGGACAGTTCTCCGCTATCCACGGGGGCCAGCACGACGGCCGCGGTATGGCGCCCATCGCACAGACGGGCCAGGCCCGTGCTGGCCGCCCCCTCGGGCAGCCAGGCCAGCTCTCCGGGGCGCGGCGCATCCGGCGGGCCGACCGGCGGACCGGGCGGTGTCGGTGGCGGCGGCAGGGCTTCAAGTTCGGCTTCGAAATCGGACACGATGAATGCCTGCTGGCCGGCGCAACGGATTCGCAGCGGCAGGCTGGAGGCCTGAGGGTGGTCGTTGCGGTAGCGGTTGAGGGCCCGGACCAGGCCGCTCACTTCGGTAGGGGTGAGCGGCAGGGGGCCGTCGGGTGTGAAGAAGGGGGCTTCGTCGGCAATGGCCGCTGTCAGGCCGCAGGGCTGCTGGCTCAGGTGGATGCTGAACTGCTTGATCGCCAGTGGGCCGGGGACGAGGACGCCGGTGGCGGTGTCGCCGACTTTGCCTTCAACCAGCATCTCGGCATTCAGGCGGCTGGCGCTCTGGGGTGGAAAGCGCTGCTGGCTGCCGGTGGGCAGGGTGTCGAGGGGCATGACCGGCAACCAGCTGCCGCGGTTGAACAGCCGTGCCCGCAGGCCATTCCGGGGTGGGGGGCCATCGGCGACGACGGTGAGGCCGACGATGGCCCGCTCCTCGCCCCAGTCCGCCGTGGCCCAGCGCAAGGTGACGGTGGCGTTGCCATCCGGTGTCTTGTCGCCGGCGTCGCTCTGCAAGGCGGGCTGAACGGTCTGGACACTGCCGTCGGCCGCGGCCAGCCGCAGGCGTGCACTGGTCAGGCGGCGGCCGGGAGGCACGCCGACAGACAGCTCGATACCGTTGGCGGCCGTGAATTGCCGTCCCTTGGCCGGCTGGCCGTCGGGGCCGAGGAGCGTCACCGATGCGTCCATCGACGGCCGGCGTTCAGTTGGCGACCAGGCGTGGGCCGCTGGCATCGCTGCCCGGATCGGCGGCGACTTCGGCGGCAAGTACTTCTTCCAGCACCTGGATGGCGCCGCTGATGCGCAGCAGGGTGCTGCGCAGTTCGTCCTGCTTCTTCTGCAGGTCGCTCAAGACCTGCGTGCCGGCCTCGTATTCGTCACGGAGTTCGTGCAGGCGGGCTTCGAGATGGTTTTTCATGATGGTCTGCGGTGGTGAGTTGGCAGTAGTAAGTCAGCGGAGGAAGACGAAGATGTCGATGAGGCCCTGTTCGCCGTCGAAGGCGTCGAGGGCCTTGCCGATGGTGGTGCCGACGGGGGCCGCGTCGGCGCGCATGGCGTGGCCGGGCAGGCTGGCGCTGGTCAGCAGGTCGCCGCGACGGATCGGTCCGTTCTCGCCGCTGACCTTGCAGGGCACTCGGCCGGACAGGGCGACCGGGTATTCGCCGGGGCGCGGAATGCGGCGGGCCGGGTCGGCTCCCAGTAGCAGGCCGGGCTGCGACGACACTACGCCGAGGACCAGCGGGTCCTGGCCGCGGCGGCAGCGCAGCATGCCGCTGCCATCCGGATCGAGGCTGACCACGTCGCCGGCCTCCAGTTCTTCGGCGGTATCGAAGTTCTCGGCGAGGTCGCGGTTGCCGGTCTGCACGTTGTTGCGCGCCCAGATGGTGGCCTCGGCCTCGATGTCGTAGGTGTGGATGCCGCCGCCCCAGCCCGGCGTCTTGGGGGTCGGCGAGAAGCCGTGGGTGCCCAGGTTGCCGGCGATGAACACGTTGTCCCAGATCTTCACGACCCGCCCGAGCGGCCCGCCGGTGGACCGGCCGAGGATCATCAGTGCGTTGTAGTCGCCGCCGTCGTTCTCGAGTGCAGCGTAGCCGACATTGTTGCCGAAGCCGGTGTGGCGGTGCTTGGTTTCGGTGAAGTAGAGGTCGGAGCCGCCGGCGTGGATGGCGCCCCGAACGTCCAGGCGGGCGGCCGGCGC
Source organism: Zoogloea sp. LCSB751 (assembly GCF_002028455.1). Lineage (GTDB taxonomy): Bacteria > Pseudomonadota > Gammaproteobacteria > Burkholderiales > Rhodocyclaceae > Zoogloea. The sequence continues at coordinate 4,465 of NZ_MWUM01000001.1, forward strand.
GCCGGTGCCGATCCCGACGCTGGCCTCGGTGATGGCGCACACCTTGCTGCCGAGGGTGGCGATGTTGCGCAGGTTGTTGCCATCGGCCTCGACGCGCAGAAAGCGGAATTCCTGTCCGTCGGCGTCCGGGTTCATGTGCAGGTTGACGCCGGCCTTGGCCGTGTCGATGCGCTTCCAGGCGCCGTCGTAGTAGGCGTTGGAGCCCAGGTTGGACCACGCTTCGCTGCGCCCGCCGGCATCGATGGCAGTCAGGTTGCCCAGTTGCAGGCGGCTGCTCGGCGGGCGCTCGCTGCCTATCGTCAGGCGATCGCTGATGGACAGGCTGCCCTTGATGGCGCCACCGCTGCGGCCGAGCGTGTTGCCGATGCTGGTGAGGATGTCGTTGATCTGGGTTGCCAGGTCGTGGGTGCTCAGCTTGAGGCTGCCGCGCACTTCCAGAGTCTGGACGGTGACGCTGGCGGCCGGGTCGATGCGGCTGCCGTCGATGGCCTTTTCGCGGATGCCTTCCCGCGGGATGGGGGCGCCGTTGCCGGTGCCATGATCGTGCTCGGCCAGGGCCTCGCGGGCGAGTACCTGGGCTTCGTTCCAGTCGTCGGCGCGGATGATGTCGCCGGCGCTGCGCTTGACGTAAGGATCGGGGCGTTCGGCCATGGGGGACTCCGTCAGTGGCGCTGCGGCAGGGCGTTGCGCAGGGCCTCGATCATGGCCTGCTGTTCCTTGACGGCCTGCACCAGCAGGGCCACCACCGCCGAGGTGTCGATACCCTTCCAGCCCTCGGGACCTTCGCTGACCGCCTGAGGTAGAACCGCTTCGACGTCCTGGGCGAGCAGGCCGAGCACCTCCCGCGAGGTGTCGCTCTTCCAGTTGAAACTGACGCCGCGCAGCTGGCTCAGTCGCGGCAGGGCCTCAGCGATCTCGTGGATGTTGCATTTCAGGCGTTGGTCAGACTGCTGGTACTGGCCCTGCATGGTCCACATCTTGGATGCTGCGAAACCACCCCAGTAGGCATTGTTGGCCACGTTCTTGAGTCGCAGCCAGTCGTCGTTGGCCTCATGGTCGCCGGTGCCGGACAGGCGCCACTTGTCGCCGAGGCGCAGCACGTCGGTCGTGAACACGCCATTGATGGTGTCGAAGTGCATGCGGATGCCGCGGGTGCTGTCGCGGACGTACAGGTTGTCGTCCACGTTGAGGTACACCTGCCCCTGCCAGCGGTAGAAGGTGCCGTCGTTATTCATGTGCTGGGCCACCTGATTGCTGACGTCGAGGCCGCAGGAGAAGGTGTTGCCATTGACGTCCAGCCGGTCCCACACGGAGACGCGGCGGCCGAGGCCGGCGCTGCTGTTGCCGACCAGCATCAGGGTCTTGTTGACCACGGTGTCGTTGCAGATCTCGGCGCCGTTCGTCGTGCTGTCGTACTTGCCGGTCCAGGATGACGACAAGCGCAGCGGATTGTTTGCCGGAAAGAAGTCCACGACCGGTGTCTCGGAGCCGTCGCCAGCCTTCGCCGAGTGCACCTGCAGGCGCAGCGCGCCGGCAGACACCAGGCTGACGGGGTGGGCGCTCCTGGTGCCGACGATCATGCCGGGCTCGGCGCCGAAAAAGCCGCCGGTGTGGCTCATCAGCCGGCTGTCGATGTCGCCGGCGCGGACCGACAGCTTGGCGTGCTGGGCGCCGACCACGTCAGCGACGCGGTTCCAGCCTTCGGCGTTTTCGGGGCTGTCGGTGCCGATGCCGAGGTCGCCGGCGGTGGTCAGGCGGGCGCCGGAGAAGCTGGCCAGGGCAGCACGGATGTCGGCGAGCTGGCTGGTGCCGGTCACCTTCAGAGGGCCGCTGACGGTGAGCTCCTTCAGGTTGAGTCTGATGTCCGGATCGATCTTGCTGGCGTCGATGGCCTTGTCCTGGATGCCGTCGCGGGGAATCTGGCGGGCAGCGTTGCCGGTGTGGTCGTGGGCGCGCAGTTCGGTGCGGGCCCGCACCTGCATCTCGTTCCAGTCGGCGGCGAGCATGATGTCGCCGGGATCCTTGCGGAGATAGGGGTCGGGTGTGTCGGCCATCAGAAGATCACCTCCCAGGTCAGCGTCATTTCGAGGTTGCCTGCCCGGTTGATGAGCGGGAAGGTCACGCGGTTGTAGAGCACCGGCTCGGCCCCTGGCAGGCTGATCAGGATGCCGGCTTCCTGCAGGGCCTGCGGGTCGGCGCTGCCGGAGGCCGGCAGCGTGGCGGTGACCCGGGCGGTGATGCGCGGCTGCCCGTCGTGGTCGGCCGGCGCGATGCTCGGGATGCTGGCCGGGGCGGAGTCGAGCGGGTCGCCGAGGGCGGTGTCGTCGAGGCTCACTTCGCCGCCCTGGCCGCCGACGGCGATGCGCAGTTCGGGCCCCTGGGCGGCGCCGGCAAACAGGCGGGCGAGCAGATTGCGGCCGGCGTTGGTGATCAGGTTGTCCACCCGGCGCCGCTCTACGACGCGGCCGCTGGCGTCGCGCAGTTCGATCGAGAGGCGGCCGGCGAGGCCGTGGCATTCCTTCATGGGCATCTTCTTCAACTCCTCGGGGCGATTTATCCCGCGTGGCTCCAGTCCAGGCGGGTAGTGTCGAATACCACCCGCATCGAAAAGCGTCCTTCGCCGGGCTCGTGCCGCTCCTGTGAGCCCAGGTCCAGGCCGGTGTGTAGTCCGCCGTCGGCGGGGGCGGCGTCTTCGGTCCATTGCTGGCCGGTGGTGATGGCAGCCAGCGCATCGCCGGGCTGCACGGCTTCGCGGCGGGGCGGCTCAGGAAAATCCACCATCGCCCGCACGCCGGCGGCGGTGGCGCGGGTGACGTCGCTGCGCAGCAGCTTGAGGACGCCGCGGGCTGCGGCTGCGGCGACCCAGTCCGTCTTGGGAATCCGCAGGCGGTAGCTGGCCGGTGGCCGCGACATCCAGTCGAGGCGAAGGGACAGGCGCGGCGCGTTGGCGGTGGTCTCCTCGCTGATGCTGCCGGTGTCGGTCTTGCTGAAGGATTCGAACAGGACGGACGCGTAGCGGGAATCGCTGTGGCTGATGGAACCGTCGAGCAGCGCGAAGCTGGTGCCGCCCACATCGTCGTGCCCGGCGAAGCGCGAGGTATGGACGGTGGTGCTGGCGTCGGCGAATTCGGCGTCGGGCTGGGCGAAGGTCAGCAGCATCCACTGGTTGCTGCCGTGCTGCAGCCGGGGGGTGAGCACCCGCTGGTCGAGCACGCCGCAACGCATGGCGCCGAGGGCCGACTGGGGATCGTCGAAGCGGTTGCCCCACAGGTAGAAGATGGAATTGCTGACGTCTTTTTCGGAGCCGTCCGGCCCGATCAGCAGTGCCTGCCCGGCCGGGTGGGCGCTCAGCCAGGCGTGGTGGCCGGGGGCGTCGAAGCCGTCGAAGGGGGCGGCCTCGGCGGGCGTGACGGCAGGAAAGAGCACCAGGGTTTCGTCCGGTTTGACGGTGCCTGCGTAGAGGGTGATCTCGCCGCTGTCGACGCTGCGGATGGCCGGGTAGGCGGCTGGTTGCCCGGTGATCTTGAGGCTCACCACCGGACGGTCCGGGTGCAGGCTCGTATTGTCGATGGCAAACGGACGGCGCAGGCGCGGCGCGCTTTCCGTGTGGCTGGCCGGCAGGCTGGGGTTCTCGGTGAGCCAGGCTTCGACGACGGCTCTGGCCTGGTTGGGGCAAGGGGTTCGAGCTTTGCCGTCGCAAGCACTGCAGCGCTTGCGGGTGCCCGGCGGCATGCCGAAGGCCAGGGTGCTGTCCTGCCGGCGTTGCAGGCGTGGGCAGGGCTCGGCACCCAGGTCGGCGATCGCCAGGGACAGCAGCGCCCGTGGGGTGGCCAGGCCGCCGGTGCGCACGCGGGCGGTGACCAGCAGGCGCTGGCGGTAGGTCTCGCCCGGCTCGGGATCGAGCACCGCCTGGAAGCGTGCCAGGTCTTCCGGCGCTGCGGGGGTGCTGGCGATGACGCTCAGGCTGTGATCGTCGCCGCCCAGGGTGAAGCTCAGGCCTGGGAAGAGGGCGCCGAGGGCTTCTGCCGGGTCGAGAGGCGGACGTCCGTTGCGCGTGCGCCGCCAGCCTTCGCCGATGAGCTCGGTCAGGGCCTCGTCCAGCGGTGCGCTATGGTCGAAGCGGATGTCCAGCCGGTCGGGGGCGGGCCTGTCGTAGCCGGCATGGTTGAGACGGGGAGGCAGGCGGCCGACCTGCAGTAGTTGACCGAGTTGCTCCACCGCGCTGGTGTCGTCCGCATCGCGCCGCTGGGCACTGGCCAGGCCGACCCAGCGGTCGTACTGGACGCGGGTCAGGGCATCGTCGAGGTGGGCCAGGCTGGCGGCCAGACCGCCGATGACGGCGCCCACCGCACTGTTGCCGGGCTGCGCCGCGTAGATGCGCGGCAGCAACTGCTGCAGGCGTTCGCGGCGCCGGCGCGGGTCAGACATCGCCCGTCTCCGCGCGCAGGGTGATGGTCCGCGGCATGGGCTGTTCCCGTGCGGCCACATGGGCTCGTCCGCTGGCGTCGTCGAGTTCTTCGGCGAGTCCGTCGCGTTCGTGGATGACGGTGATGCGCAGGCGCGCGATGGCGCTCTCGCCGGTAACCGCGGCGACCGCGTCGTGCAGGGCGGCGTAGGCGATCTCGGCTGGCGCATCTTCACCCGCCTGATGGGCGGCCTTGTCGAAGGTGTCCTTGAGGGCGTTGGTGACGCGCGCCTGCAGTCCGTTGACCGGCGTGCCGGCAACGAGGGTCAGGTTTGCATCCACCCATAGATTGAGCTTGGGCGGCTCGATGCTCAGGCGCAGCGGCAGCGCTTCGGGGTACAGGCCGATGCGTTCTCCGGGGCTGGCCAGCACGTCGCCATTGCCGAGCAGGGCGCGGTAGGCCACCGACTGGAGACCATTGCCGTCTTGCCACACGAAGGGTTCCAGCAGCGGGCGCTGGCCGGTCCGGCCGCAGCCGACCACCGCGTCGTGGCCGAGCAGCAGGGAGCGGACCTTGGCTTCGCGCACCGCCTCGCCAACCTTCAGCCTGCTGAAGTAGTCGGTGAGGGTGGTGACGAGCCGCTTCTCGATGTCCTTCTGTTCTTTTTCGGGAAGTTCGGCGTTGAGGGTCAGCGTTGCCGTGATCTGCACGAACACCGGGGTGGCTGGCCCACAGCGCAGCACGATGCCGGCCGGGCGCACGTCTTCCAGGCGGTTGCGCACCTCTTCGAGCAGATCGGCGGGAATGTCTTTGTCGCCGAGGATCACTTCCACCTCGCCGGGGCGGCCACCGGGATTTTCCATGACCTGCACTTCCTGGATGCCCAGGCTGCGGGCGGCCTGCTCCAGTGCCGAGACGGTGCCGGTGTTGGAGGATTGCACCAGCCGGCGGGCGCGGGCCCGCAGCTCCTCGTCGGTTTCTTCCCGCTGGCGGAGGACCAGATCGCCGGGATTGCCGACCGTGTCGATGCCGGCGATCGGCCGCGGCAGCGTGGCGAGGGTGTTGGCTTTGACTGTGTTGCCGCCGGGCTCGACCGCGCGGACACCGACCATCAGCTGGCGTTCGCCTTTGCCGAGCACCGCGTTGGCGGTGGTTGCAAAGAGGGGCACGTCGCGTCCGGCGACCAGGGTGCCGAGGGGGATATGGATGTCCTCCGGGGCCGGCTGGCCGCGGCCGAATAGGGCCGTGCCCTCCAGGTGGCCGCCGCACTGACGTTCGATGCCGAGCAGGGCGACGACGTTGTCGAGGGCCGGTCCGGCGGCGCTCTCCAGGTAGGCGTTGCGGTACACCGCGTCGAGCTGTTCGTAGCAGACCGCGAGCTCGCGGGCGAAGGCCTCGGCGAGGGTGCGCACCACGCTGCCTTCGTTGGCGTCGGTGAGGGCCACGCGGCCGCCCATGCCCGAGCCGATGTCGGCCAGCAGGGCGTCCACCACGCCGGCGAAGTCCTTCTTGATGAAGACCCGGTCAAGCGGCATCGATGCGTACCTCCACGCCGGCTTCCTGGCCGCCGATGGCACGCACCCGGGCGACCACGTCGACGCCATCGCGGCGGGCGTCATGGGGGGTGACGGCGACCTGCAGCACTTCCTCGACGCGCGGGTCGCGCAGCAGTTCCTGGCGCACGTAGCGGCGCAGCAGTTCGAGGTTGGGGCGGTCGAGGGGCTCGCCGATCAGGTCGCGGATGCGGCTGCCGTAGCGCGGGTGGGCGAGGCCGGCCAGCTCGCCGCGATCTACCAGCAGGCGCAGGGTCAGGGCCTGGACCAGGTTCTCGAGGCCGCTGACGGTTTCCAGGTCCTGCAGGCCGAGGGCCAGGTCGACGCCGGCTTCTCCACGGGAGAAGACCAGGCGCAGATCGGTGCCGAACAGGTCGGGGGCGGTCGCCATCGTCGTGGCCTCCTTTACATCAGTCGCCCGGGGCCGGCGCTGGTGCCGGGCGGGCAGGGAATCCCGGGCGAGACCAGGACCTGGGACGCGAACAGGGTGAGGGCCAGGTCCACGCTCTGGGCGAGGGCCTGGGCCAGCTTGGGGGCGTCTTCGCCGCGCAGGCCGTTCTGGCTGAGCAGGCCGTTGGCGAAGCCTTCCAGCGGGGACTGCAGCGGCACCGGCTGGAGCATGCCTGGCGCGGCGCTGACGAAACCGGCCACGGCGATGCCGGGCATCGCCATGCTCTGGGTGCAGAAAAGGTTGATGGCCTGGGCGACGGTGCCGGCGATGGTCTTGGCCAGTCCGTCCGCGTCCTCGCCACGCAGTCCTTGCCCTTGGCATTGGGCGCTGGCCAGTCCTTCCAGCTGAGATGCGCCGGGTCCGCCGGCCGGCGGTGGCATCAGCTTGCCCGGGCCGGCGGTGGCGCCGCTGCCGGTGATCGGGTCGGCCGCCACCGGGATGCCGGGCATCACCATGGCCTGGGCCAGGAACATCGTCAGCGCCTGGCCGGTGGTGTTGGCGATGGCGGTGGCGAGGCCGGGGATGTCTTCCCCCAGCAGGCCGGCGGCCTTGAGGAAGCCGTTGGCCGGGGATTCGATCTGGGCGGGCGTCGGGGCAGGCATGGTCGGGTCTCCTCGCTTCAGCCCTTGGCCTTGACAGTGCCGGAGGGCACCAGGGCCTTGCCGGTGTAGTAGCACTTGTGGGATTGCTCGGTGATCACGCCGGCGCCGTTCTTGCCCAGGTCCACGTTGCCGGATGCGTCGAGGGTGAAGTCGGTACATTTGATGGTGACCTTGCCCTTCACCTCGATGACCAGGTCGGCTTCGCCCTCCACTTCGATGTTGCCGTCCTTCTTCACCGTCACGACGGTCTTGCCGGCCGTGACGATGCAGGATTCGTCGGCATCGATCGCGAAGCTGCTGACGCCGTCGGCGGTGGCGAAGGCGTGCCATTCCTTCTCTTTGTGCAGCGGTGGATTGATCTTCTCGGAATACAGACGGCCGATGACGACGGCCCGGTTCGGGTCGCCGCCGACGTAGCTGAGCAGCACCAGGTCGCCGACCTGCGGCGGGCTGACCATGCCGACGTGGGGCGTGGCGATGGGGACCTTGCGCAGTTCGAGGCCGCCTTCGCGCAGCTGGACCGTGCATTCGTGGTTGTTGCCGTCGTCCTCCCCCGTGTGGGGGAAGACGCTGGTCACCACCGCCAGCTCGCCGAGGCGCAGGCTGCGCAGCTCGTCGCGGACCACCGCACGGATGATGTCGATCGGATCGCTCATGGCCGGATGTGCAGCGTTTGCCGGATCAGGCCGGGGCCTTCAGCGGATCGAAGCCTTTGGGCAGCGCATCGGCCTTGAAGCGCTTGGCCCGCTTGAGGTTCTTCGCGTCGTAGTCCAGGTGCAGCAGGCGGTTGAGGGTCGCATTGTCGAGTTTGCCTGTGACTGGCAGTTCGTTGAGCTGCTGGAAGCTGCGCAGGCGGCCGGCAAATTCGGGGCTGAAGAGCTTGCGGTCGGCTACGTTGGGCGTGGTGTAGCCGAGGGCCTCGAGGATCGCGTTGGCGTCCTGCACGTCACTGCCACTCTTGTCGGTGGAGAAGTCGAGCTCCCACACGGTTTCCACGTCGGGGGCCTCGCCGAACTTGCCGAGCGACTTGAGCGGCAGCTTGTCGGCGCTGGCTTCCCACAGGCGGCGGGCGCCGAGGCGGTTGATGTCGAGGGAGGACACGCTGGCGCCCTTGCCGAAATTCTGCAGCTTGAAGTTCTGGTCGAAGCCGAACTGCAGCAGGCGCAGCGTGCCGGTGTGGGCGAGGACCACGTGGCTCTCGGTGGCGGCGCCGAGCTTGACTTCGTCGAGCGGGGCCTGCTCGATGCCGAGCAGCTTGTAGAGGGAGGCGCCGATGACCTTCAGGTCGTCCGGCTCGGGCACCTTGTCGGCGATCTGGACGATCTTGTCGATGATGTTGGCCACGTCGGGGATCGGCGAGTCGGGGCTCGGGTCCTGGCCGACGGCCAGTTCGAGGGAGTTGATGAACTCCTTGCTGGTGGCGGTCTTGATGAATTCGGCGGAGACCTCGACGAGGGCCTTGGCGGCGTCGCCCTGGATCAGCAGGTCGTTGGCGTCGAGGGTGAAGCGCTGCAGGTAGGCCACCGCCAGCGTGAGCACGTCGAGGGCTTTCATGACGCCCTTGGCGATGGTGTCGTCGCGGAATTCGCGTACGCGCACGATGCGCACCCAGCGTGGGGCCTGCTCCTGGCGTTTGCTGTTCTCGAGGGCGACGCGTACCCCGTCGAGCAGGATGGCGACGGCGCGGAAGGGGTTGTCGGCGCGGCCGTCGGAGGCGGGCGCGGGAACGGGCGTGTTGTCGGGCATGGTGCTTATCCTCCAGAAAGAGCGGCGCCGGGTGTGGCGCTGGCGGGGGTGGTCGGGGGAGCAGGCGTCTTGAGGGCCTTGAGGGACTCGGAAAGATGGTCGAGGGCGGTGATCAGTCCGCGCCATTCCGCGGGGGCGAGCAGGGACACCGCGCCTTCGGCGATGTCCACGCCCATGTCGAGCACGCCGGATACCTGGCGTATCGGCCCCGATACCTGCCGCGCGGCGCCGGAGGCGTCGCCCAGGCCGATGCCGAGGCGGGCCAGCCAGTCGCCGGAGGCGTCGGCCGCGTCGCCGATTCCGCCGACAAAGGTCGGCACGCAACCGAGCAGGGCGGCCAGGGCGTCGGCGTCGAGGGCGGTGCGGCGCAGTGGTACGGCACCCGCGCGGATCTCGCCGAGCACCCGGCCGAGCGCGTCGACGCCCTGGACCAGTTGCGGTTGGGCGCCGAGATCGCGGGCGATGTTGGGAATCTCCCGGGCGGTCTTGGTCTCCAGCAGGGCGGCCAGCGCATGAACCAGGGCGGCGAGGTCGCGCACGATGTCGGCCGCGCTGCTCATTTCAGCCCACCCTTGACGATGCGGTCGAGCTCGGGCGGCAGCTTGAGGTCCTTGATGTCGCCGGCCAGGCGGCCAGCGGCGTCGAGGACCTTCTTGAGCTGGGTGAGGAATTCGAGGCCGCCGGAGAAGGCCTTCATCAGCGAACTGAATTTGGACGGGTCGAGCTGCTTCAGGAAGGCTGCGCCTTCCTGGACGTATTTGGACAGCATCGGTCCGAGGGCTCCGGCCTTGCCCAGCGCATCGAAGAAGCCGCTGGCCTTGCTCGGGTCGGCGGCGGCCAGGGTGTCGAGCACGCCGTTGAGCTGGCCCGCGTCCAGGCTGTCGAGTTTGCTGGCGACGGCATCGCCGAGGGCGTCCATGTCGAGGTTGTCGAGCAGGGCCGGCTGGGCGGCCAGGGCCGCCGACAGGGAGGCCGGGTCCTGCAGTACGCTGGCCGCCGCCAGGCTGCCGTCGCTCCACGCCGCGGCATCCGTGGCAACACCGCTGTTTACGTCGGCGAGGGCGGCGTCCCCGGCCTGGGGCGCTTCGATGTGCTCGCGCAGGCGCAGGCTGAAGCGGAAGCGGTCCCGGTAGCCGGCCACCTGGCGGACCTTGAAGTCCTCGATGACGACCTCGGTGAGGTCGGTGCCGACCACCAGGTCGGCGGCAAAGGACTGGGGTTCGGCCTTGGCATGGGCCTGGCGCAGGGTCTCGAGGGACGACAGGGCCTCTTCGCCGAGGAGCAGGCCGTCGATGAGGATGGTGACCGGCTCCCGCCCCAGGTCCTGGAACACGCTGCCCTGCTGTTCGGGTACCCGCTGTTCGACGAGGGTGCGCGCCTCCTCGGTGTGCAGGTCCTGCACGCCGGTGAGTTCGATCTTGCCGATGCGCACGCTCATGTTCAGAAACCCAGCCGGGTGATGGCACCGCGCTGGCGGTCCAGCAGGTGGCGGACGTGGCGGACGCGCAGCGTGCCGCCCTGGCCGAGCAGGCTGGCGGCGGCATGGTCGGCAGGCAGGCCGTCGATGGAAACGAGGTCGCCGGGCTGGACCTTGGGGGCGGCGAACACTTCCAGGCTACCGCTCAGCAGGCGGGCCGCCAGACTGGTGGCCCAGGCCTTGGCAACCGCTTCGACGGACTCGCCGGAGCGCAGTGCGCCTTCGCGCAGCCTGAAGGGGCGGGTGCCCAGCTTGCCGGCCTGGACCTGCCCGTCGCTGCCGACGGCAGCCTTGGCGCTGACGCCGGCCAGGTCGGTGCTGAGCCAGTGGGCCTTGTCGGCCCCCTTGGCGCTGGCGGCGCCTTCCCCCCACACCTCGATGCTGTCGAAGGCCGGGCTGTGCTTCTGGATCGCCAGCCGGATCACGGTCTCGCCGAACTTGAAACGATGATCGGCACCACCGGCCTTGGGCGCCGCGGAGTGGATCCTGCCGTTTCCGTCAGCGAACAGGTCGGCTCCGCACAAGAGGGCCAGCCGGCGCAGATGGCCGAGGGCCGTGGGGCCGCGGTGCAGGGCCCAGCCGGACAGGTCCGGCCCCTTGCTGATGGTGCCTGCCGTCGCGCCGACCTTGCCGATCAGGTCCTTGATGATGAAGTCGGCGGAGACGCTGTCGTAGGTGCCCTCCACTTCGTGGCGCCCGAGTTCGGCGATGGCGCCATGGGCGATGATGGCCTGGCCGGTGGCCCGGGCCTCGCTATCCGCGACCTTGCCGGTGAACACCGTCTGTGCACCGTCGCCTGCATCCAGCTTGACGCTGACCGGATCGCCGGCGGCCGGTGGTGCCACCGTGCTGTCCGCCAGTTCGACGGTGCATGCGGCGCCGGGGCCATCCATGTTCAGATCGACGCACAGCTGCAGCAGCTGGCGGTGGGACTCGCTGGCGCTGCTGCTGGCCAGTGCGCTGCCGATCTGCACCTGGTAGGCGTTCCGGCCGGTGGATTTCATACATCCAGTCCTTGGCGGCGTGCCGCGTCGCGAAGCAGGGCGACGAGGGCCGTTTCGAGCTCCTGGGCATCGCGGGGGGTCGAGCCGTCGCTGGCCAGTGCCACGCTGACATGGAAGTGGTTGTTGACGCGGGGGCCGGCTGACAAGGGGGCGGGCTGAGCGTCGTCGGCGTCGCGCAGGCTGGCATCGGTGAGCAGCCAGGCCTTGTCGAGCACGGGGCCCATGGCGTCGGCCACGCGCCCGACCGGAGCGCCGCGCGGAATCGACGGTGCGGGCTGAGAAAGCAGGGCCTTGGCCGGCGGTGGGCTGGCCGTCTGCGGCGCGCCGTCGATCGGCGGAGAGGGCGTGGAGAAGGCTTCGGCGACCTGCCTTCGCAGTCGCCAGTGCTTGGGTGCCGTGTCGGAGGGTGCCGGTGAAACTGCGGCCGTACCTGTGGCTGGAGCGGGCGGCGATTCAGCCGTGTCCTGCCATGCAGCAAGGTCCGGTGGCCTGGTGGCGGGGGCGGAGCCTGAACGTACGGGGCTTGCCGCAGCGCCTGTCGACGGAGCGGTATCCGCGGTGAAGCCGGGCTGCGGCGGGATGGTACGCAGCAGCGACGGCGCCTTGCCCGGTCGTTCCGTCCTGTCCGTGGCGTCCCCCGCGACAGTCGCCGGGGCGGGTATCGGTTCTCCCGACGACCACGCGTGTGGCGCCTCGCGAAGCGGGACTGTCGGATGTCCGGCCAGGCCGGAGACCGGGCGGAGGAAAGGGGGGGCGCGGAATGACGGCGCGGTGGGTGGCGATGCCGGCGCTGTCTGCGGTGGGGGGCTGCGCAGCGGAAGGGGGGCCACGCTGGCACGCGGTGAGCTGGAGGCGGGCGGGGGGGCTTCGTTGCCGGTCGGCCGGTGGAGGACTGTGTCGCCAGGCCCGGTTGCGCTCCGGGGGGACGGAGGCGGTGTTTGAGCGGCGGCTGGGAGGGCGACGGGGACGTCGATGGCAGGATGTGTTTGCTGCCTGGGGCGCTGCGTGTCGCGGGGTACATCGTAGGGCGGTGCCACGCCTGCGGAGGTTGAGGCGGGCATGCTGGAGACGGCGGAGACTCTGTTTCCTTCTTCGTCGTCCGGAGAGGCGTCTACTTCCAGGGCGAGATTCCGCCGCGCCTCTTCCAGGCTGCGGGCGAGGGGCTGGAGGATACGGGCGACGAGAAGCTCGGTGCCGGTCGTCACCGGGCCCTCCTTTCCTGCTCGTCGCCGTCGTCGTCGATGCGAATCACCGTGGCGTCGGGATGGTCGGCCAGGCTGCGCCGCCGGGGCGTCTGCTGGCTGGGCTGCAGCAGGTCGAGCATACGCAGCAGGCGGTCGACCTCGGCGGCGGGCGTTGCCCACACCTTGGCCGGCGTCCAGCCCAGCACCTGGCACAGCCGCAGGGTGCGGGCAGCGCATTGGCGGGCGGCCTCTCCGCCCTGCAGCAGGTGATCGGCCTCCTCGTCGATGACGTTGAGGGCCACGGTGGCATGGAGCAGCAGGGCCGTGGCGCGGGCGTCGAGATCGTCCAGTCCGCCTGGGGCGTCGAAGGTGGCGACGGTGGCATCGACCATGCGTTCCAGGTAACGCACCGGGTCGAACCAGCTGTCGTCGTCGCGATCGCCGGACAGGCTGGCGTCGAGGGCGGCGAGGCGCTGGTGCTCGGTCCATGGGCGCAGGCGCACGCGGGCCGGGTTGTCGTAGCTGCCCAGGTCGAGCCATTCACCTTCGGCCGGCGGCTGGGCCAGCGGGGCGTCGCCGCCGGCCGCCCACCACAGGGCGACGGGTGCGAGCTGGCGGCGGGCGGCGGTGTCCGCCTCCAGTCCGCTCAGCACGGCGTCGCACAGGGTCTGGCTGTCGAGGCGCAGGCCGGTGGCGGAGGGCGCGGTGCACCGGCGCAGGGTGTCCATGTGACGGCGATAGGTCCAGGGCGGGAGGGTGACGGCCAGCCTGTCGGTGGCGACACCGAGGGGACGGTGGAAGCCCGCGAAGTCGAGCCTGTAGGCCCTGCCGGCGAGGTTCAGCTCCAGCGGACCCAAGGGCTCATTCCTCGCGGACCCGCGTGGCGCTGAAGGTATAGGCGGTGACGACGGTGCCGCCGGCGCCGAGGCTGAAGGCCTTGTCCTCGATGTAGCAATCGTCGAAGGAGACTGTGCGCTTCGGCGAGTCGGCGGCGTCGTCTTTCTTGAGGTTGGCGACGAGCTGGAAGCGGGCCTGCTTGTCCAGGTGCCCGTCGAGCTTGAAGCTGGCCGAACGGACGGTGATCTCGCCTTGCACGGTGCGCAGGCCGAAGCTCACCGCAACGCGCTCGTCGCTGCCTACGGCGCGGATGTCCTCGCGTTCGGTGACAACGCGGTAGGCCAGGGACTGCAGGCCTTCAATGGCTTCGCCATCGACCAGCACGCTGGAGCGATTGGCGGAAAAAACGGTCGGCATGACGGGCTTCTCCGAAGGAACTGGGGGCTACGGGGAAAACAGTGGCTCGGGCAGTGTGGGCTCAGACCTGGACCAGGACCGTGGCGTAGATGTAGTCGATGGCCCGCACCGGACGGACGGCCAGGTCCACGCGGACGATGCCTTGGGCGAAGTCCTGCTGGCTGGAATAGACGTTGAGCTTGAAGGCCGGATCGGTGCCGTCGGTGGAGGGGACGATGGCGCCTTCCTTTTGCATCTGGACCAGGAACTCGACCAGCTTCTGCTTCAGGGCGCCGCGGCCTTCCTCGTTGTTGAGGCGGCCGATGAAGAGCTCGCCGATGGTCTTGACGCCACGTACCGCGTGGTCGGCGACCCGGCGCACGCTGATCTGGTCTCCGTCGGTGGTGAGCCCGCGGATGACGATGATGCCGCGCCCGCGCTGGGCGACGATGGGTACCACGTTCTTGCGCAGGAGCTCCTGCTGGGCTTCCACGCCCAGGGCCGGGGCGGGTTCGCCGAGGCCGGACAGGCGCTTGAAGGTGGGGGACTGGAAGTAGTCGAGGCTGCCGGTGGTGCCGGCCACCGCGCCGACGACGCCGGCCGGGGCAACCAGCACAAAGCGGTCGGAGACCAGTGTGCCGGTGAGCTTGTCGGCCGCGCTGGCGATCTCCGCTGGCGTGGCGCCGGGGACCTCGCCGAAACCGATGCGGCCCTGGCTGCGGGCGCTCATGCGGTCGCAATGGCTGATTACGTCAGCGTAGATGCGGCCAACCCGGGTGGCATCCCGGGTGTCCTGGACCGATACCAGCACCATGTCCACGTCGGCTTCGTTCTCGAGCTGGGCGAGGGCCTGGCGGTAGGCATCGGGGTCCGCGTCGCTGGCACCGGCCAGGGCGTAGGGGGCGGCACTGGCGTCCTTGCTGTCGGGGCTGTCCTTGGGAGGCTTGAGCTTGTCGCGGTCCTCGCCGATGCGGAGTAGCTGGGACTGGGCGGCCAGCACGTCGCGGGCATTGCGGATCTGGTCGGCCGGGTCGGCGGACAGGTTGCGGTGCACTTCCTTGTAATCGCTGCCGGCGTAGCGGGCGATGAGGTCGAAGACGGTGCGGGTCTCGTCCTCTCCGCTTTCGAGCTTCTTGCCGGTTGGGATCTGGCGGGACTGAATGCTGACCGAGATGGCGTTGCCCCACGGCCCCGGAGCGCGGGCGGCGAGGGTGAAGGCTGTGGCGTTGCCGGTGGCGGCCGGGACCTTGACGCTTGCCGTGCTGCTGCAGGCGACCGGGCAGACCACCAGTTCGAACACCCCGTTGCCGAGGGCCTGGGCCGCTTCTGGCAGGCTGAAGGCACTGGCTGCGCCGAAGCCGTCGATGAAGCTGCGCCAGCTTGCCGCCCGGCCGACCGCGGCGCTGGGGTTTTCGACGATGCCGACCAGCCCGAGCACGCCCGACGGGGCGAGCTGCGGGGCGAGGACTTCCTTGACGACCTTGACTTCGACGCCGGGGATGATCAGTGCCATGGGATGTCTCCTCCCGATCCTGTCTGTTGGAAAGCGGCGCCGATTATATAACGGTTTATTACTTTGTCATTATTTTTCGAAGCGTCGCGATTCGCAATCTGATTACTCAGGTTAGATGGTGTCTTGCTTATGTCAAGGACGAGGTGCGCGGGCGGGCGTGCAGGCGGGGAGGGATTGCCCGGCGTCCGGTGGTGTGATCCGGGCAATCAGCGCGCACGCCAGGCTGACCCACTCGGACGGCGTGCCGCTGGAGAGGGTGATGCCACCCTGCCAGTCCGCCGACGCGAGACCGACGCCGTTCGGCAGCCAGGCCAGCGCCAGGATGGGGCTGCCGTGGTGGAGCAGGGGGGCGTGCAGGGCTTGACCGGAGCCCGTGTCCCACAGGCGCAGCCGGCCCTGCCGGTCGAAGCCGGCCAGGGTTTGACCGTCCGGCGCGAGGGCCAGGCCGAGCAGCGTGCCGCCCGCGTTGCCGAGCGGTGTGGCGGGGGTGGCGTCGCCCTTCCAGCGCAGCAGCCCTTGCTGCTGGCTGGCCATGAGCAGCTGTCTGCCTGCGGGCAGCCAGGCCGCGCCGTACAGGGCGCCGGTGCCGGCCGTGGCCTGGGTGGCGAGCAGTTGCCCGTCGGTGCTGTCCCACAGCCGGGCCCGGCCGTCGTAGCCGACGCTGACGATGCGGCGTCCGTCCGGGGCAAAGGCCAGGTTGGCGATCGGGCCGCCGTGTTCCAGCGTCAGCTGCCGCGGTGTGGCGGCCGGCATGTTCCACAGGTGGAGGCGGCCGTCCCGCCCCCCGGCGGCGAGGCCCAGCCCGTCGGGGCTGAAGGCCACACGCTGCAGCGCCGGGCCTTCGTCCAGCAGGGCGCGCGGGGGCTGGTCGCCGCCGGCGTTCCACAGCAGCAGACGTCCATCCTGGCCGGCGCTGGCGAGGGTCTGGCCGTCGGGGCTGAAGGCCAGGCTGCCCACCAGCGCGGTGTGGCCCTCTCGGGGCGGGCCCAGCAGGGCACCGCTAGGCCCGTCGTGCCATTGCAGGCGGGCCTTGGCGTCGGCGCTGACGAGGTGGCGTCCGTCGGGGCTGAAGGCCAGGGCCCACACGGTTTCCCTGGTTGGTGTCAAAGGCCGGCTCAAGGGGCCGTGGCCGCTGGTGTCGTGACGGATCAGCAGATCGTCGTCGCCGCCGCTGAGAAAACTGCCGTCCGGCAGGAAGACGGCGGCCAGCGCGTTGCCCATGTGGCCTGGCCGCTCGATGGCGGCGCGGCCGGGCTGGGCAAGCTCATGGACGCGCACCTGCCGCTGTTCGCCCACCGCCACGAGGCGGCGCCCGTCCGGGCTGAAGGCCAGCTTGCGAACCCCGGCCTCGTAGCCGCCGAGCGGGTCGCCGAGCTGGACGAGGCGGGGGGCCTGCCACAGCAGTACGTGCCGGTCCGCACTGGCGGTGGCGAGGGTTCTGCCGTCCGGTGCGAAGGCCACATCGTGCAGCACGGCGGGGTGACTGGCGCGGGCAAGCGGTGCGCTGCTGCCGTCGAGACGCCACAGGAACAGGTTGCCGTCGTAGCCGACCGAGGCCAGGGATTCGCCGTCCGGGCTGAAGGCCAGGGCCTGCACGCCTTTCTGGCCGGCCTGCCACCAGTCGAGGGGCGACTGGGCGAGCGCGGCGAGCAGGCTGTCGCGGGCCTCGAACGTCGGTTCCCGGGCATAGCTGGCGGTAGCCAGTTGCAGGGCGCCGGCCAGGTTGCCGCTGGCCAGTTCGCTGGACGATTCGGCGGCCAGCTGGCGGGACAGCGCAATTTCACTGGCCTGCTCGGCCCTTTGCCACAGGAAGCCGGTGACGCCCGCCACCAGCGTGGCGGCGACGATGGCGACGACGGTGACGCGCCACACCCGCTGGTTGCGGCGTCGTTCGGCCTCGGCCTGCCTTTCGGCCGCGGTCCGTGCCTGTTCGGCGGCGGCGGCCTCGTCGCGGGCTCGACGGCTGGCGTCGAGGAAGGCCAGCGCGGGTTCGAGGGCGCGGCCGTATTGCTGGGCCCAGGCCGGGGTCGGTTGCGCGCGGGCCTGCCAGTCGAGGGCGAACTGCAGTTCTGGGTCGCGCCACAGGCTGGCTTCGCCGGCGGCGTGGAGTTCGGCGGCATCGGCCAGGCGACGCAGCATGCGGGCCGAGTCGGCCTCCCGTGCGCCCCAGTCGCGCAGGCGATCCCAGATGCGCATCAGGCTTTCGTGGGCCAGGTCCACAATGCTGGCGGCTTGCAGCGGGACGTCGGCAGGGGGCATCAGGAAGGCGGCGCCGGGTGCCCGGAATGGCGCCAGCGTGGCATCCAGCTCGGCGGCGTCGGCTCCGCTGATGGCGGCCAGATCGCCAAAGCGGGTCGGACGGCGGATGCCGCGGCTGTCGGTACTGGTGTCGGTCAGGGCGCGGAAGGCGCGGGCGCACAGGGCCTGCCGTGCCGCCGGCAGGCTGGCGTGGATCTCCTCGGCATGCTGGTTGAGGGCCTGGCCGAGGGTCCCGATGGCGTCGTAGTGGCGGCCGTCGATGGGGCTTGGCTCGCCGCTGGCCAGCCAGTGGGCCCAGCTGCGCGCCAGGGCATGCTGGAGCAGCGAGAGCTGGTCCGGGTCGTCGCCGACGTCGTTGACCAGGCGGGTCAGCAGGGTCGGGGCAATGTCGGCGCCGAAGACCCGGACCGGCCCGACGATGGCGGCCCGCCGCTCGTCGCGGCTCATCCGCGGGACCAGGTACTGGCCGCCGTTGATGGCCTCCGGCAGGCCGGCGAAACGCGCGCAGTCGCCGAGGAAATCGGAGCGCATCGTCATTACCACGTGGATCGGGGCGTCGGCGCAGCGGGCTTCGAGCAGCAAGTTGACGAAGGCGGTGGCCTGGTCTTCCTGTGGGGCGGCCAGGCTGCGGTAGCGGAACAGTTCCTCGAACTGGTCTACCACTACGAGCAGTTGCGTGCCGGCGGGCAGCCCGGCCTGCCGGCAGGCTTCGACGAGGCCGCGGCGGCTCATGGCGAGAGTGGCTTCGATGAGCTCCGCAGCGCTGAAGGGGCCCGGCGGGGCCGCCCGGTACAGGGCGCCGGGCTGGGCGAGGGCTTCGGCCAGCGCGCGCAGGGGCTGGCCGCCGGGCCGGCAGCTGGCCATCCGCCAGGCGCTGCCGGCGCTGGCCAGCAGGCCCCGGTGCAGGGCCGGGCGCAGGCCGCAATTGACGAGGGAGGACTTGCCGCAGCCGGAACTGCCGATGACGGCCAGGAAGCGCTGGCGGGCGAGGGTGTCCACCATGGCGTCCACCTGGGCTTCGCGGCCGAAGAACAGGTATTCCTCGTCCTCCCGGAAGGGACGGATGCCCGGGTAGGGGCAGGTCGGCGTGGCCGCGTTGCTCATGGCGCCGGCTCCAGGCCGAGGGCGGTGGCGAGGGGGGCCAGCGTTTGCGGGTCGAGGCCGCCCAGGCCGTCGAGGGTGTCCGCGTCGGCGAGGGCCTGCAGCACTTCCTTGTCGTCGCTGAGGGGCGGCGCGAGCAGGGTGAAGCGGGCACGCAGCGGGCGTTGGCGGTCCTGCCCCTGCAGTTTGCGCAGCTCGTTTTCCTGATGGTACTTCCAGGTCTCGTCGCCGGCCCCGTAGTAGAGGATCAGCGCGTCGCAGTCGAGCACGCGCTGCCGGTTGGCCTCGCGGACTTCGGCGGCGTCGCCGGCAAACAGCGGCAGCGTGACGTCGAGGCCGCGTCCGCGCAGCAGCTTGATGAGGGGGACGCTGTCCTTGCGGTCGCGGGCGTCGCACAGCAGGTGGACCCGTAGCGCGCCGGCGGTGCCGCTTTCGTCCGGCGTGTCGGGGGCCGCTTCGGGCTTCTTCAGCGCGGCGTGGATGGCTGCCTTGAGGGCTTCCAGGTCGCCATTCACCAGATCGGCGCCCAGTTGCAGGGCCGCATCCTGTTGTAGTGCGTCGATGAAGGTCTGCTGGGCAGGCTGCGTGGCGGTGGTGTCGGCCGGGAGCCAGATCACCCGGCGCAGGCCGGCCTGGCGGCTGCGTTCGGCAGCCAGCCGGTTCTGCAGCACGACGACCGATTCGCTGCTGTCGCCGTCCGGCACGCGCCCGTAGCCCGCGCCGATCAGGTGGACCGACAGCGCGCAGCGCTCCAGCAGCTCAGCGACCGCAGCCCGGTGGTCGTCCTCGTCGTCCGGCAGGCGCCGGTCGGGCAGCACGGTGTAGCCGCAACAGGCCAGTTCCGCCTCGATGCATTCGCGGGCGTCGCGGCGGTCGCGGCTGCATTCGGCGAGGAAGACCGCGGGCTTGCTGGTGTCCGTGGCATCGTTGGCGGCGGGCTGCTGCTGGAGTTGTTCGAGCTGGGCGGCCAGGTCCCAGGCGAGCTTGTTGGCCTTGCGCAGGAAGGCCTGGCGGGGCTGGTCGCCGTAGGCGGGGTCGAGCTCGCGGGGCGTGCGGTCCTCGTCGAACTCATAGAACTCGTAGCCGAGCAGCTGGCCGACCGCCTCGGGCAACGCGCCGCTGCCGTCGATCGGCAGCTTGAGCACCTTGATGACGCGGGCTTTGTTGCCGACCACCAGGCGGTGTTCGGTTTCGGCCCGCTGGCAGAAGTTGGTGATCTCGCGGGTGCACCATTCGGACTTCAGGTAGCGCGGTGTGAGTACCGACACGAACAGCGCGGTGCGCGCCAGCTGGTCGAGGATCTCGTCGGAGAACACGTCGTTGCCGCGCAGCTTGTCGTCCCGCCAGATGTCGGCGGGGGCGCCCAGGCGCTGGCTGAGGAGGGTCTGCAGGGTGCTGTGGAACAGGCTCACCCAGCCCAGCTGGTCGGCCGTCAGGGGCTGGTTGTCCAGGTGGGCGTAGCTGATGAAGACCTGTCGTTCGAAGCTCATCGGACGAAGGCCGGCGACAGGGGGATGGACTGGCCCGGCGGGACGAAGCGCTGCAGCCAGTCGGCGTAGGTGGTCGGGCACCACAACTGCAGGCCGAGGCTTTCGAGGTGGGCGAATTCGTCGGCGCTGGGCATCGAGCGGTAACGGCGCTGCCGGCGGTCCTGGGGATGGCCGGCGGGGCGGCGCCCGGCGGCGCATTCGTCGATGACGGCGCGCAGGGTCGGGATGGCCAGCGGATACAGCTCGCGGACCTGGCTGAGCAGGCAGCGCCGCGTCTCGATGGGGTGGCGGTGGACGCCCAGCAGCGGGCCGTCGTCAATGCCCGGGGTGATCCAGTGGACGCTGCAGGCGAAGGCGTCGGCACCATCCAGTACCGCGCGCAGCGGGGCGTGCAGGCCGGCATAGGCCGGCAGTTCGCCGGGATGGACGTTGAGCATGCCGAAGCGCGGGATGGCGATGGTGTCGGCGTCGAAGAGCAGGCTGAAGCGGGCGACGATGACCAGGTCCGGCTCGAGCGCGGCCATCCGCTCGCGGGCGGAGGAACTGTTCACGTCGCCGACCACCTGGATGGGGAGTCTGTAGCGCTCGGCCAGGCCGGCGAAGGTGGCTTCGGCGGGGTCCGGGCTCGGCGGCAGTGCATCGACCAGCGGGAAGACCAGTTCTTCCGGCAGGGTTCGCTCGAGGAAGCGCAGGGCGACCAGGCCCGGCACCGCATTTTCGGCTTCGCGGGTCTTGTCCGACAGCCAGACTTCCTGCACCCGGTGGCCGGCCAGGGCCGGCAGCAGGCGGTTGAGGAAATGCAGGCCGTGGAGATCCCGCTTCGAGCAGACCAGAATGCGCATGTCAGTGTTCTCCACCGTCGATGCCGACGATTTCGGCGACATCGAGCAGCTTGAGGGGCGGATAGCGGCCGAGCTGGAGGGCGACCGGCAGGTTGATCAGGTAGGAGAAGTTGCGCGGCAGCGTCACCGGGATGTCCGCCGGTGAGGTCTTGTCGCGCAGGATGCGCAGGGCCTGGGCGGCGGTGAAACGGCCGACATCCTCGTACTTGTTGACCACGCCGAACAGCGCGCGGGATTGCTGCACCGGCGCCTCGGCGGCGGCGAAGACGGGCAGGCCGCGGGCCAGGGCGCCGTCGGTGAGGGTGTCACGGCGGCTGTTGAGGAAGCTGTCGGGTCCCTGGTAGAGCAGGTCCACCTTGTCGCGCGCGAGCTCGTCCAGCAGGCCGGGCAGCGCGTTGCCGTCCGGCGTGCCGGACGGGGAGACCGGCAGCCGCCGCTCGACCAGCGTGAAGCCGTGGCTGGCGGCGAGGCCGCGGAGTTCGTCGCGGGTGCTGACCGAGTTGGATTCGGTCTCGTTGAGGATGTAGCCGATCCGCTTGAAATCCAGGTAGCTGCGGGCCGCCTTGATCTGCGTTTCCACCGGCAGCAGGTAGAGGGTGCCGCTGACGTTGCTGCGCGGGCGGGCGAGGTCGGGCACGACGCCGGCCGCGACGGGGTCGGAGACGATCATGAACAGCACCGGCCGGTCGGTGATGTGGCGCTGTGGATCGACGTGCCGCCAGTCGCCCACTGCTTCCTGGGTGACCGTTGTGCCCCAGGTGACCACCAGGTCGGGCTTGCTGCGGCGGATTTCGTCCACGAAGCCGGCGACGCGGCGTTTGTCCTGGGCAGCATCGCGCAGCGTGAATTCGGCGGCGATGCCGCGCTGGCGGAAATAGGCCTGAAAACCGTGGCAGGCCTCCTCGCAACCGCGGAACAGCAGCAGCGTGATGCGGTAGGGGGCGACTTCGGTTGCCGGTTTGATGGCGGCCGCTAGCGGGGCCTGCAGGCCGAGGGCGCAGGCGGCGACAGCGAGCAGCGGGCGGAACGGGAACTTCACGCGGCTTTCCTTTCCAGGGCCTGGAGCAGGGCGAATCCAAGGGTGGCGCCAATGACCAGTGCGCCTATCGTGGCCATCACGCCGCCATAGGCGGCGATCGTCAGCAGGCTGCCGGCCAGCAGTGGCCCGATCACCGCACCCAGGCGCTCGACGGTGCGCAGCAGCACCACGGCCGCCGGGCCATGGTGGCCAAGCATCGCCTGCAGGGCGGCGGCCGACAGGCCGGTACCGACGCCGAGCGCGGCGATACCGGCGAACAGCGCCGGGGCGCCGCCGAGCAGCCCGGCCAGGCCGCCAATGCCGATCACCAGCCCGCCGAGCAACACCAGGCCCCGTTCCCAGCCGTAGCGGTCGGCCAGCCAGGATGCCAACGGGTTGCTTGCGGCAACCAGCAGAAAATACAGCATCATGGCTCTGCCGGTCGACCCGCTGCCGAAGCCTTCCTGTTGCAGCGCCAGCGGAACCAGGTAGAACAGGAAGCCGGCGAGGGCTAGTTTGGCCGGCAGGGCGGCGGTGAGCAGCGGGGCCAGCACCCGGCGCTGAAACAGCAGCTCGAGCAGGGGCGGGGACGAACTCGGCAGCGCTGCCGGCGGTGGCAGGCGATCCAGGCGCTGCACGAGCAGCGCCAGCACGCTCATGCCGACGGCTCCGGCAAAGACGGCGGCCGCGCCGAACTGCTCGGCCAGCAGGCCGCCGATCGGGGCGCCGCAGATTGCCGCGGTCTGTACCGCACCGACGAACAGGGCGAGGGCGCGGGCCCGCTCGCCGTCGGCGGCGGCGCGCAGGAAGTACTGCTGCATGGCCATCGTGCCGATGGCGTAGCCCGCCGCGCACAGGCAACGGGCGGCGACGAAGGCCGCATAGCCGCCGCCGGCCAGCGCCCAGCCGAAGCCGGTGGCGGACAGCGCGGAGCCGAGGGCAAAGGTGCGGGCGGTGCCGAAGCGTTCCGCCCAGCGGCCGGCAAAGGGGGTGAGGAGGGCGAAGCTCGCCATGTAAGCGGAGATCGGCAGACCGATCGCCGTGGCGCCGTGTTCGCCGGCGGCCTGGGCGAGGCCGGCGATGTGCAGCGGCAGGAAAGCGCGGGTCAGCTCTTCCGACAGGATCAGCAGGAACACTGCCAGCCGCGCCAGGCCGAGGCGCCCGCGACCGGCGGAGGCGGGATCGAGGCGGTCGCCGGCCAGAATGGCGCCGAGAGTTTCGTTGAAGAGTACGACCGCGACCAGGAACACGATGGCCAGGTCGATCGCCTGACTGCGCATTTCCCGATGGACCACATGGCTGTCGGTGCTCGCCGTCAGCTGGGCCAGGGGGTGGCCGTCCCGGCCGGTGACGGTGGCTTCGACACTGTGGCCGGGTTCGCCGGGATGTTCGCGCAGATAGCTGAGCACCGGGCCTTGCAGGCGCAGGGAGAGGATCTCGGGATGGTGGGCGAGGGCGTCGTCGAAATAGGCCTCGACGCCGTTCAGGCGTTCGAACGGAATCCCCAGGCTCAGCGCCGTGGAGATGCGCCCGGCCAGCGTTGCGGCCAGGGTGCGGGCCTTGGCGTCGAGGGCCGGGGCCAGGCGCTCCGAGAAGCTCGGCAGCGTCTGCAGGCTGAGGGCCAGGCTGCTGCTCAGGGCGAGCAGCAGGGCCGCGACGAGGATACGCAGGCGCAGCTTCGCCCGGTGGCCGCCCCAGCGCCCCGCTGCGGCCAGCAGCAGCGGCAGCGCGGCCGCCACTCCCGCCAGGGTGGCGAGCAGGCGCGGCCAGGCGGCGTGGCGGGCAGCCTGCAGCGTATCCGACAGCGCGCCCGCGTCGACCTCGAACAGCACGCCGCCGACGACTTCGCCATCGTTGTCGGCCAGACGCAGTCCGACCCGCAGCGGCCCGTGTGCAGGCAGTTGCGACCACGCGCCTTTGCTCTTGAGAACGAGGTCGAGCTCGTCCCGCCCAGGCGTCTGCGTCGAGGGGCCGCTGTCGAACAGGATGCTTCCGTCCGCGGCAAGGACGCGGATCGCCCTGATGTCCGGGTCTTCCGCCTGCAGGCGGGGCAGCAGGCGGCGGATGCCGGCCGATTCGGCGAGGAGCAGGCCGTTGGCGGAGCTGCGCTGGAAGGTGGCCTGCACCTGGTCCGCGGCGATGGCGATGCGGGAGACGGTGATGCCGACCAGCAGGTCGTGCTCCTTGTGGAGCAGCAGCAAGGCCTGCAGTCCCAGCGCCAGGGCCTGGGCGGTGAACAGCAGCAGGCCGATGCGCAGCCAGCCGCTCAGCGGAAAGGGGGAGGCCGGCGTGTCGGCAAGGTACTCCGCCCGGCAGGCCGGGCGGGAGTCGGGGGCTGGCTGCATCCGCGTCTCTCCGCTGGAAGGAGGGGCGTGGATCGCCGCGCGTCAGGCGCCCCTCGTCATTCCGGAAGAATAGGCGAGAACGCCGGCCGGTGCACGCTGGATATGACGTGCGGCAGGTCGGGTCAGTCCGCCTGCTCGGCGGTGCCGCCGACCGGGGTGAACAACGCGTCGACGAATTCCTTGGCACGGAAGGTCTGCAGGTCGTCGATCTGCTCGCCGACGCCGATGAAGCGCAGGGGCTTCGGGCTCTGGCGGGCAATGGCGGCGACTACGCCACCCTTGGCGGTGCCGTCGAGCTTGGTGAGGACCAGTCCGGTGACGCCGATGGCGGCATCGAAAGCCTTGACCTGCTGCAGCGCGTTCTGCCCGATGTTGGCGTCGAGAACCAGCAGCACTTCATGGGGGCCGGAGGGCTCGGCCTTCTGGATGACCCGGCGGACCTTGGCGATCTCTTCCATCAGGTGCAGCTGGGTGGGCAGGCGGCCGGCGGTGTCGGCCAGCACGATGTCGATGTTGCGGGCGCGGGCGGCGCTGATCGCATCGAACACCACGGCGGCCGGGTCGCCGGACTCCTGCGCGATGACGGCCACGCCGTTGCGCTCGCCCCAGGTCATCAGCTGCTCGCGGGCGGCGGCGCGGAAGGTGTCGCCGGCGGCCAGCAGCACGCTCTTGCCCTGGTTCTGGAAGTGCTTGGCCAGCTTGCCGATGGAGGTGGTTTTACCGGAACCATTCACCCCAGCGATCATGATGATGTACGGTTTGTGGCTGCTGATCTCGAGGGGTTGCTCGAGGGGGGCGAGGATGGACAACAGGCCCTCGGCCAGCGCGCCTTGCAACTGGTCGGCGGTTTCTAGCTTGTCGCGCTTCCAGCGCAGGCGCAACTCATTCAGCAGGTGCTGGGTGGCCTCGACGCCGCAGTCGGCCATCAACAGCGTGGTTTCGAGTTCTTCGAGGAGTTCCTCGTCGATCTTGCGACGGGAGAACAGGCTGGTCAGGTTGCCGAGGCCGCCGCCGATCTGCTCGCGGGTGCGGGACAGGCCGGCGCGCAGGCGGTCCATCCACGAGCGTTTCTTCTCGGGCTCGGGCGCCGGGGCCGCCGCGACGGGGGCCGGAGTCGGCACCGGCGCTTGCGGCGCGGGCATGGCGGGGAGGTCCGCCTGGGGGGCTGCGGCCGGCGCTTCGGGGGCCGGTGCCGGAGCGTCGCCGGGCTTGAGGGCTTTCTTGAGGAAACCAAACATGGGGTGCTGAGTCTGAAGGTGGGTCGATCGGACCGGTGCATGGGGCGAAAAGGCCTGTCATGTCCGGTTGGCCGGGTCGTCGGAATGCCGCTATGATGCCGCGCCACTCGCCGGCCAGTGGCCATCGTCCTTCAATTTTACCAGATGCTTCAACAGCCTATGATGAAACGCAGTTTGCGGATCGCCTCGTCCGCTGTCGTCCTTTCCGTGGCGCTGGCCGCCCCGGCCTGGGCTAATCCTTACGAGAGCGTGCTTCCGAATGGAATGAAGTTGATCGTCAAGGAAGACAAGCGGGCGCCGTCGGTGGTGCATATGGTGTGGTACCGGGTGGGCGCGATGGACGAGGTGGATGGCACCTCTGGCGTGGCCCATCTGCTCGAGCACATGATGTTCAAGGGCACGAAGAAGGTCGGGCCCGGAGAGTTCAACAAGCTCGTCGCCGCGGCAGGCGGGCGCGACAACGCTTTCACGAGCCACGATTACACGGCCTATTTCCAGCAGGTGCCGAAGGAGGCGCTGGGCCGCATGATGGCTCTGGAGGCCGACCGCATGGCCAACCTGCAGGTGACCGAGGCCGGTTTCAGCAAGGAGATCGAGGTCGTCAAGGAAGAGCGTCGCCTGCGCACCGACGACAAGCCCCGCTCGCTGGTCATCGAGCAACTGATGGCGACCGCCTTCCAGGCCCATCCCTATCGCCGGCCGATCATCGGCTGGATGAGCGATCTGGACAACATGACCGCCCGCGATGCCCGCGAGTGGTACCAGCGCTGGTACGTGCCCAACAATGCGACCCTGGTGGTGGTCGGCGACGTGGATCACAAGGCGGTCTTCAAGGAGGCTGTGCGCACTTACGGCCAGGTGAAGAGCCGTCCGTTGCCGCCGCGCAAGCCGCTCGTCGAGCCCGAGCAGACCGGGCCGCGGCGCACCGTCGTGAAGGCGCCGGCCGAGCTGCCCTACGTGGCGCTGGCTTGGCGCGCGCCGACGCTGCACAACGTGAAGGGCGACGACGACTACTATGCGCTGCAGGTGCTGGCCGCCGTGCTGGATGGCTATGAAGGCGCCCGCCTGGCGAAGAACATCGTGCGCGGCAGCCGCGTGGCGGTGACTGCTGGCGCTGGCTACGACGGTTCGGCTCGCGGCGAGTCCCTGTTCATCCTCGACGGGGCGCCGGCCGCCGGCAAGACGGTTGCCGACGTGGAGGCCGCGCTGCGTGCCGAGATCACCCGCATCCAGAACGAAGGCGTGTCGGACGAGGAGCTGCGCCGCGTGAAGGTCCAGGCGGTGGCAGGCCAGGTCTTCAAGCGCGATTCGCTGATGGGCCAGGCGATGGAGATCGGCATGGACGAGATGGTCGGTCTGTCGTGGAAGGACGACGACCTGGTGCTGCAGCGCATCCGTGGCGTCACCGCGGCCCAGGTACAGGCGGTGGCCAGGAAGTATTTCCGTGACGAGACCCTGACCGTCGCCGAGCTCGAACCGCTGCCGGTCGATCCCCAGGCCCGCGCCAAGGCTACTGCACCGCATCAACATTGAGCGCCCCCGTTTTCGAGGTGATTTTCCGATGATTTCCCATTCCCTACGTCTCGGGGCTGCCGTGGCGCTGACCCTGGCGACCCTGTCGGCCCATGCCGGGCTGAACATCCAGACCTGGACCGCCGCCAGCGGCGCCAAGGTGTTCTTCGTCGAAAGCCATGCCCTGCCCATCGTCGATGTGCAGGTGGATTTCCGTGCCGGTGGCGCCGAGGTGCCGGCCGGCAAGGCCGGCATCGCCGGGCTGACCCGCGGCCTGCTCGATGCCGGTGCCGGAAGCCTGGATGAGGAGGCCATCGCCAACCGCGTCGCTGACCTGGGCGTGCAGCTCGGCGGCGATGCCGACATGGACCGGGCGTCCCTGTCCCTGCGCACCCTCAGCAACCCGGAGGAGCGCAACGGCGCGGTGGATCTGCTGGCCACGCTGATCCAGCAACCGACCTTCCCGGCGGCCATCGTCGAGCGGGAAAAGGCCCGCAGCATCGCGGGCCTGAAGGAGGCCGACACCCAGCCCGACGCGATCCTGGCCCGCCGCTTTGCCGCTGCGGTGTTTCCCAGCCATCCCTACGGCCGCCTGCCGAGCGTGGAAACGGTGTCGTCCATTACGCGTGAAGAACTGGTGGATTTCCACAAACGCAACTACACCGCGGCGCGGGCCGTGGTGAGCATCGTCGGCGACGTGTCGCGGGCCGAGGCGGAGGGTATCGCCAGCCGTCTCACGAGCGGTCTGCCGGCCGGCGAGGCGCCCAGCGCCACTGCCAACACCGCGCTGCCGCAAGCCCAGATCATTCGCGTGCCCAATCCGTCGGCCCAGGCCCATATCTCCGTCGGTCAGCCCGGCATCCGGCGGGGTGACCCGGATTTCTTCCCGCTGGTGGTCGGCAACTACATTCTCGGCGGTGGCGGCTTCGTCTCGCGCTTGACCAATGAGGTGCGCGAAAAGCGTGGCTACGCCTACAGCGTGTACAGCTATTTCATGCCCCAGCGCGACGTGGGGCCCTTCGAGATCGGCCTGCAGACCAAGGGCAGTCAGGCCGACGATGCCCTGCGTGTCGTCTCCGCAACCCTCGACGAGTTTCTCGCCAAGGGGCCGACGGCGGCGGAGCTGCAGGCCGCCAAGGACAACCTGATCAACGGCTTTGCGTTGCGCCTCGACTCCAACCGCAAGATGCTGGAGCAGGTGGCGGTCATCGGCGGCTTCGGCCTGCCGCTGGATTACCTGGATACCTACCGGGACAAGGTCAAGGCGGTGACTGTCGCTCAGGTGCGCGATGCTTTCCGGCGCCATGTGTCGAAGGACCACCTGGTGACGGTGGTGGTCGGTGGCGATGGGGACAAGAGTGCGCCGGTAAAGACGGGGGCCAAGCCTTGAGCCGTGTCCGTATCGTCGGTGGGGAGTGGCGCTCACGCCTGATCGACGTCAGCACCGTCAAGGGTTTGCGTCCCACGCCGGATCGGGTGCGTGAAACCCTGTTCAACTGGCTGGGGCAGGAGCTGGATGGCCGGCGTTGCCTGGACCTGTTCGCCGGCAGTGGCGCACTGGGTTTCGAGGCGGCGTCGCGCGGTGCGGAGAGCGTGACGATGGTCGAGCAGGATCCGGTTGCTTTCGCCGCGCTGCGCGACAACGCAAAAGCCCTGCAGGCGACGCGTGTACAGCTTGTGCGGGGCGATGCGTTAAAATTCGCGCGCTCCGTACCCCAGCCCTTCGATGTGGTGTTTCTCGATCCGCCGTACCGGGCGGGCTGGATTGAGCGGATCGCGTCGCTGCTGCCTGGCCTTCTGACCGAGGATGGTGTGGTGTATGTGGAGGCGGAGTACGGTATCGAGAGCATCGAAGGATTGACGCGAATCAAGCACGGAACGGCCGGGCAGGTGTATTACCACCTCTTTGCCGCCTGCGCCTGACGGCCGCGTAGTTTTTGCCAACAGGGGAGGGCTGCAGGATGAGGGACGGTATCGCGGTATATCCGGGGACTTTCGATCCATTTACGCGTGGACACGAGGATCTGGTGCGACGCGCATCGCGCCTGTTCGAGCGGGTCATCGTCGGTGTCGCCACCAGTGGCGGAAAGGGGCCGATCTTCTCCGTCGAGGAGCGGGTCGAGATTGCCAAGGAAGTGCTGGCGGCCTACCCGAACGTGGAGGTGAAGGGTTTCTCGTGCCTGCTGATGGATTTCCTCCATCAGAACGGGGCACGCGTCATTCTCCGCGGCCTGCGTGCGGTGTCGGATTTCGAGTACGAGTTTCAGATGGCCGGCATGAACCGCAAGCTCTATCCGGACGTGGAAACGGTCTTTTTGACCCCCTCCGACGAGTTCATGTTCGTGTCTGCCACCATGGTGCGCGAGATCGCGCGGCTCGGTGGCGATGTGAGCAAGTTTGTGCAGCCCGGTGTGCTCGAGCGGCTGCGTTTGAAGATCAACAGTAAGTAACGAGGAAGTAAAGCAAAATGGCTTTGATGATTACCGACGAGTGCATCAACTGCGACGTCTGCGAGCCGGAATGCCCGAATGGTGCCATTTCCCAGGGTGAAGAGATCTACGTGATCGACCCGAACAAGTGTACCGAGTGTGTCGGCCACTTCGACGAACCCCAGTGCCAGCAGGTCTGTCCGGTGGACTGCATTCCCTTCAATCCGGAGCACCCGGAGAGCAAGGAAGACCTGTTGGAAAAGTTCCACAAGCTGACCGCCGAAAAGTAAGACCCGGCTTCAGTCCTGAAGAAGCAAGGCCGGCCGCTCCGACAGGAGCGTCCGGCCTTGTCTTTTTTGGGGGGCTGCTGGTGTGGGGGCGAATGAATTCGCCCCCACGTCCTCCTTGCTCCACCTTGAATCGCCGGGGCGCCGCTCCGACGTTCAGGCCGCCAGCGCGGCGGCGGCGCCAGTGTCGGCCGGCATGTCAAGGGCCTGCTCGATGCGTTCGGATAGCGTGTTGAGCTGGCGGAGCTGCTGGACCAGCAGATCTTCGGCTTGCTGCAGTTCGCCGACCCGGTCTTCCAGCGTGTCGGTGGCCTGGTGAATGCGCTTGACGCTTTCGAGGCGGCGCTTGAGTTGCAGCTGGTATTCGCGGACCTGGGTTTCCAGTGGCGCCATGACGGCGCGCAGCCACTGCTCGGCATCCCGGTTGGCCACTTCGAAGGTTCGTCGCGCCTGCACGGCGACGGTTTCGAAGAACTTCTGGGTCAGGGTGTGCTTCTCGGTGGTGACGATGGTCAGTACCGTGTTGAACTGGCTGTTGAAGGCGTCTTCCAGGCGCTCGATCTCCTTCTCGTAGCGCAGCGTCGAGAAGGCCGTCGGGGCGGCCAGCTTGAGGCCGTGCTCGACGGTGAAGCGTTTGTACATCGCGTCGAGCATCTTGGAGATCTCGCCGATCTCGTCGGTGGATTTCCGGAGGTTGCCGCGCAGGTGCTCGAAGAAGCCCTTCATCGCTTCGCGCAGGCCACGGGAGAAGGCCGCGTCGAGCATGGCCTCGCGGGTGCGCCGGGTTTCGTCGCGCAGGGCGTCCAGGCCCAGGTGGCCGAAAAGGTTGTTGGACAGGTTGGAGAAGACGCTGCGCACCGCGTAGTACTTCTGCAGGCCCTGTTCGAACTCGTCCTTTTCGGAGCGCACCTTGCGCATCATGTATTCGATGACGTTCTGGTTCTTGCCGCGCAGGTCGGTGAGTTCCTGTAGCTGCTCGCGCAGGCCGGTGAGGCGGGCGTTGAGGAGTTCGCGGCTGCGGCTGACGATGTCGTTCACGTCGCCGTAGGTGTTGTCGCGCACGATGTCGCGCTTGGTCGGCAGCAGCTCGGTGGACAGGGCTTCCTCGAGTTCGACGATGCGGCTGCGAGCGAGCAGGTCGTCGTCGTCATTGACCTTGGCGACCAGGCCTTTCTGGGCGGATACCGGATAGACCTGGCTCGGGTCGACTTCCAGCGTGGCGGCCACGCTGGCTACCTGCCCGGCGATCTCCCGTTCGATGTCAGCCTCGCTGCGCAGGCCGTCCCACAGGCCGTCGATCTTGTTGAGGGCCACCAGGCGGCCGCGCTGGCGGCGGCCGGCGTTGACGTGTTCGCGCCAGACGGCCAGGTCGCTCTGGGTCACGCCGGTGTCGGCGGCCAGGATGAACAGTACCGCGTGGGCGTTGGGCAGCAGGTTGAGGGTCAGCTCCGGCTCGGCGCCGATCGCATTGAGGCCGGGTGTGTCGAGGATGACCAGCCCCTGCTCGAGCAGCGGGTGGGGAAACTGGATGATGGCGTGGCGCCAGCGTGGAATCTCGATCGCGCCGTCGGCGTCGGGGCGCAGGCCGGTGTCGCCGCTGTCATCGACCGGGAAGCCCAGCTCGTCGGCCTCGCTCCGGCTCACCAGACGGGTTTCGCCGACCTGGGCGAGGGCCTGCTGGAGGCTTTCGGCCGAGCTGGTGTCGAGGGGGCGGACCCGCCACTCCTCGGGATAGCGCTTGAGCTCGGTGATGCTGGCGTTGGTCTTGCGGCTCTCGATCGGCAGCAGACGGATCTCGGGCTTGTCGCCCTGCTTCCATTGCAGTTCGGTCGGGCACATGGTGGTACGCCCGGCGCTGGACGGCAGGATGCGATTGCCGTAGCCGGCGAAGAACACGGCGTTGATCAGCTCCGACTTGCCGCGGGAGAACTCGGCCACGAAGGCGACGATCAGCTTGTCTTCGCGAAGGCGGTCGAGCAGGTACTGCAGGCGCAGGTCGGACTGGGCATCACCAATCTCGTTGAGGTGCAGCCATTTGCGTAACTCCTCGATCCCGGTCGCGACGTCGCCGCGCCATTGGGTGTAGGCGGAGAAGTGTTCAGCAAGCATGTGGGCGTCTTTCACGGGCTTCATTCCTGGCTGGGCGCCGCTGCGTCGGCACGAATGTCCAATATCCTAAGCATAAACGTGAACGCGGCCGGCAGGAACCGGTTTTAATGCTGACAGCGTGGGCAAAAGAAGGTGGCGCGCTGTCCCATGATGCGTTTGCGGATCGTTGTGCCGCAGTTGCGGCAGGCTTCGCCGTCGCGTCCATAGACGAAGTATTGCTGCTGGAAGTAGCCCGGCGAGCCGTTGCTGCCGACGAAGTCGCGCAGGGTGCTGCCGCCGGCGGCCAGTGCGTCGAGCAGGGTCTCGCGGATGCAGCCGGCGAGGCGGGCGCAGCGGCGCGGGCCGAGTTCGCCCACCGGCGTGGTCGGATCGATGCCGGCGCGGAACAGGCTCTCGGACGCGTAGATGTTGCCGATGCCGACCACATGGGCGGCGTCCATCAGGAACAGCTTGACCGGTGTCCGGCGATCGCGGCTGGCCGCATGGAGCCAGGCGCCGTTGAAAGCGTCGCCGAGGGGCTCGATGCCCAGGCCGGCAAGCAGTGAATGGTCCTCGTCACCGGCCTGCCACAGGACCAGGCCGAAGCGACGCGGGTCGCGCAGGCGCAGTGCCCGGCTGCCGAAGACGATGTCCAGGTGGTCGTGCTTTTCGGGGGGATGCCCGGTCGGTACGATGCGCAGGCTTCCCGACATACCCAGGTGTACGAGCAGGCTGCCGGCCGGGAAGCGGAACAGCAGGTACTTGGCGCGACGCTCGACCGCCAACAGGGTCTGGCCCGCAAGGATCTCGCCGAGATCGGCGGGAATCGGGTGGCGCAGGCGGCCATTGCGGATGGTGACGGCGCTGACGTCGGCGCCGGCGAGTTCGGGGGCGATGCCCCGGCGGGTGGTCTCGACTTCGGGTAGCTCTGGCATGGGGCTGAATGGAGTTGGCTTGCTGGGGGTGGGGAAACCGCCTAACATCCGGCGAACCCCGAACCCTATTGTAATAGCGCGATCCAACCGGTGTCCGGGGGCCGTCGATGCAACAATCGTCCGCCTGGGCTGGCGGCTGCGGCCTTCTCCAACATCTTGTCAGAGCCCTTCGATGAAGCCTTTAATTCGCCTCGTGCGCCCGGCCCGCCTGCTGGCCGTTTTGTTGATAGCGGGGGGGCAGACAGCGACGGTAGAAGCCCAGGAGTCCGCCGTCGAGGAGCCGGCTGGCGCTGTTACGACCTATCCCGCACAGCCATTGACGCCACAGATCCTGCAGCAGTTGATGCTGGCGGAAATTGCCGGCGCGCGTGGACAACTGGTCGTATCGGCACGCTCTTATCTGGATCTGGCCCGGCGCACGCGGGATCCGCGCATTGCCCGGCGGGCCGCCGAGATCGCCGTGGTCTCGC
Source organism: Zoogloea sp. LCSB751 (assembly GCF_002028455.1). Classification (GTDB taxonomy): domain Bacteria; phylum Pseudomonadota; class Gammaproteobacteria; order Burkholderiales; family Rhodocyclaceae; genus Zoogloea. The sequence goes on from NZ_MWUM01000001.1 coordinate 37,648, forward strand.
GCCAGGCCGAGTTGGCCAGCGAAGCCTCGCGTCTATGGCTGGAGCTCGACCCCCGGTCGCTGCAGGCTCAGCAGCTGGCCAGCGGTGCGTTCGCCAACGAGGCGCGCATCGAGGAGTTGAGTGCCCAGCTGGCCCGGGCGCTGGCCCAGCAGGGGCAGAACATCGGCGCCGCGCTGATGGGGCTCAATCGCGGGCTGGCACAGATTCCCGACAAGGTGCTGATCCGGCGCCTGGTGAATGAGCTGACCGAGCCCTATCTGGACCGGGCGGAGGCGCATTTTGCGCGGGCCAATGCGGCGTTCGTCGCCGGTGATGCGGTGGCGGCCTCCCAGGCCCTGGATGGTGCGCTGGCGATCCGGCCGGACTGGGAGCAGGCGGTCGTGCTGAAGGCCCAGTTCGAACAGGAGGCATCGCCGGGCGCGGGGGTGAAAATCCTGCGCGACTACCTGGGCGTCCATCCCGAATCCCGCGAGGTCCGTATCGTGCTCGCCCGCATGCTGGTGGCCAGCCGGGAGTACGCCGGCGCGCGGGAGCAGTTCGAGATCCAGCTCAAGCGCGAGCCCGACGACCGCGACGTGGTCCACGCCGCAGGCCTGCTGGCCATGCAGCAGGGCGACCGTGATGCTGCCGAGGCCCATTTCCGTCACTTGCTGACGCTCGGCTTTGGCGATCCGGACACCGTCCGCATGTATCTCGGCCAGATCGCCGAGGACGCCAGGCGCTACGACGATGCCCTCAACTGGTACAAGGCGGTGGCGCCGGGCCCACAGTTCATTGGCGCCCAGGTGCGCGTCGCCCAGGTGCTGGTCGGGCGCGGCAAGCTGGCCGAGGCGCGCCTGCATCTGCAGACCGTGGCCCGCGACGCATCCCAGGACAAGGTTCAGTATGTACTCGCCGAGGCGCAGCTGTTGCGCGATGCCAACCGGGCCGACGAGGCCTTCCTGGTGCTCGACGAGGCGTTGCGCCGCGATCCCGAAAACATCGACCTCCTGTACGAATCCGCGCTGGCGGCCGAGCGGCTTGGCCGCGTGGAGGCGATGGAGGGGCGCCTGCGCAAGGTCATCGCCCTCAAGCCCGACCAGGCCCACGCCTACAACGCACTCGGCTATTCCCTCGTCGATCGCAATCAGCGCCTTGCCGAGGCGGAAAAGCTGATCCGCAAGGCCCTCAGCCTGATGCCCGGCGACCCCTTCATCATCGACAGCCTGGGCTGGGCCCTGTATCGCAAGGGCGATCTCAAGGGGGCGCTGGAGCAGTTGCAGAAAGCCTTCGAGCTGCGTGCCGATCCGGAGATCGCCGCCCATTTGGGTGAAGTACTGTGGGTGCTGGGGCGGCGCGAGGAGGCGACCAAGACCTGGCGCGAGGCCGCCAAGGCCAACCCTGACAACACCGTGCTGGCCGACGTGATCAAGAAGTTCAAACCGTGAGGGGCACTGTCGTTGCAAGTCTGTTGCCGCTGCTGCTCGGCGCCTGCGCATCGCAGCCTCCTGCGCCGGCCGCCGCCGTGAGGATCGTCGAGCCGCCCGCCGTGGCGCTCCTGTCCCGCTTCGAGATCGATGGTCGCCTGCAGGTCCGGGATGGTGACAAGACCGCCGCGGTCGGGGTCGAATGGATGCACGCGGAGGAGGGGGACGAGTGGCTGTTCTCCGGCCCGCTCGGACAGGGGCTGGCGCGCATCCAGTCCGGCCCCGAAGGCGCGCGGATGACCCTCGCCGATGGACGGCGCATCGAAGCCCCGTCGGCGGCGGAGCTGGCCGAGCGCCTGTTCGAGGTGCACGCCCCCTTCGCCCAGTTGCCGCGCTGGGTGACGGCCCGCTTGCCGGGCGGTGCCGAGGTTCGCGAACTGGACGCCATCGGCCGCCCGTTGCGGGTGGTGGACCAGGGTTGGACCATCGAATATCTCGAATACGCCGGCGATGCCCTGGCCGACCTGCCGCGCAAGATCGACATTCACCGCGGCGAAACGCGGCTGCGCCTGATCATCGATACCTGGAATCCCTGACGTGACGACTGCCCAATTCGATCCGGCTGCCACCATCCGCGTGGCTGCGCCGGCCAAGATCAATCTGTTCCTGCACATCGTTGGGCGCCGCCCGGATGGCTATCATCTGCTGCAGACCGCCTTCCGCATGCTCGACTGGGGGGATGAGATCACCCTGCGCCGTCGGGACGACGGCGCGATCCTGCGCACTACCGACATTCCCGGGGTGCCGGCCGAGTCCGACCTGGTGATAAGGGCTGCCCGGGCCCTGCAGGCCGCAACGGGGACGTCCTTCGGTGCCGAGATCGGTGTCAGCAAGAAGATCCCAATGGGTGGTGGCTTGGGCGGCGGAAGCTCCGATGCGGCATCGGTGCTGCTCGCCCTCAACAGGATCTGGGGCTGCAGGCTGCCCCGCCGGCACCTGCAGGAAATCGGCCTGAGGCTGGGCGCTGACGTACCTTTCTTCATCTTCGGTGAGACCGCCTTTGCCGAGGGTGTGGGGGAGGATCTGAGCCCCCTGAGCGTGCCGCCGGCCTGGTATGTGATGGCGGCGCCGAGCGTTTCCGTGCCAACTGCTGAAATTTTTTCTGATCCACTGTTGACACGCGATAGCGAAATCCTAATAATGCGGGCCTTCGCAACGCACACAACGCGAAACGACATGCAGGGAACAGTCTGCAGGAAGTTTCCGGAAGTGGCTGAAGCGCTGGTCTGGTTGTCGCAGTACGGGGCAGCGAGAATGAGCGGTTCAGGAGCTTGTATCTTCGCTCCCTTCGATTCGAAGGACGCGGCAGAGCAGGTTATGGCCAAAGCCCCGCAGGGTTTGAAGGTCTGGGTAGCCGAAGGGCTCGACAGGCACCCTCTGCAGAGCTGGGTTGTGTAAGTAGCGAGAACGATTTCTTGGGGAGTCGCCAAGTTGGTCAAGGCACCGGATTTTGATTCCGGCATTCGAAGGTTCGAATCCTTCTTCCCCAGCCAAATTATGCGGGCAGGCCAAAAACCTGCCCGTTTTGTTTTAAGCTGTTCTACATCGCAGTAACGAGAGGTGATCATGGCTTCGGGCAGCCTGATGGTTTTCACCGGCAACGCCAACCCCAAACTGGCCGCAGATGTTGTGCGCCGCTTGGGCAAGTCTCTGGGTTCCGCCACTGTAGGGCGTTTCTCTGACGGCGAAGTCAATGTCGAACTGCTGGAGAACGTGCGTGGTAAGGACATCTTCGTCCTCCAGCCGACCTGCGTTCCCACCAACGACAACATCATGGAACTGCTGATCATGGTCGACGCGCTGAAGCGTGCGTCTGCCGGCCGGATCACCGCAGCCATTCCCTATTTCGGTTACGCCCGTCAGGATCGCCGTCCGCGTTCTGCGCGTGTGCCCATCACCGCCAAGGTGGTGGCCAACATGCTGCAAGCGGCGGGTGTGCAGCGCGTCCTGACCGTCGATCTTCACGCCGACCAGATCCAGGGCTTCTTCGACATTCCGGTGGACAACATCTACGCAACCCCGGTGTTGCTGGATTACCTGGAAAAGCAGAAGTACGACGACCTGATGGTCGTGTCGCCGGACGTCGGCGGCGTGGTTCGTGCCCGTGCCTTCGCCAAGCGCCTGGAATGCGATCTGGCGATCATCGACAAGCGTCGTCCCAAGGCCAATGTTTCCGAGGTGATGAACATCATCGGCGAGGTCGAAGGTCGCACCTGCGTGATCATGGACGATATCGTCGATACCGCCGGCACCCTCTGCAAGGCCGCGCAGGCCCTCAAAGAGAACGGCGCCAAGCGCGTGCTGGCCTACTGTACGCATGCGGTGCTGTCCGGCCCGGCGATCAGCCGTATCAACGAATCCGATCTCGACGAACTGGTCGTCACCGACACGATTCCGTTGTCGGACGAAGCCAAAGCCTGTAGCAAGATCGGATCGGTCTCGATCGCCGATCTGCTGGCCGACACGATCCTGCGGATCAGTAACGAAGAGTCGGTCAGCTCGCTCTTCACCGAGTAAATCGTCAAGTTTTGAGCCGGTGGGTGCAAGCCCGCCGGCTTTTTTCAGCCTGTCTGGTCGCGGACAGGCTTTTTACTGGAGTAGTACTGATGACCATTCAATTCAATGCCAAGTCGCGCGTTCAGCAGGGTTCGAGTGCGAGCCGCCGCCTGCGTCGTGCCGGCAGCGTGCCCGCCATCGTCTTCGGTGGCTCCGCCGCTCCGCAGCAGATCGAAGTCGATCACAACGAGATCTACCACGCTCTGCGTAACGAAGCCTTCCACTCCTCCGTGCTGAGCCTGCTGCTCGACGGCGCTGCCCAGGCCGTGATCCTGAAGGATGCCCAGTGGCACCCGTACAAGCAGCAAGTGCTGCACCTGGACTTCCAGCGCGTTGACGCTACCCACAAGATCCACGTCAAGGTGCCCCTGCACTTCGTGAACGCCGAAATCGCCCCGGGCGTGAAGCTCGACGGTGGCATCGTGTCCCACGTGCAGACCGAAGTCGAACTCGAGTGCCTGCCCGGCGACCTGCCCGAGTTCATCCTGGTTGACCTGAAGGATCTGGCTACCGGCCACTCCCTGCACGTTTCCAACCTCGTCCTGCCGGCTGGCGTAAAGGCGCTGACCCATGGCGAAGACCCCGTCGTGGCGACCATCCTGGCCGTTCGCGGTGGTGGTGACGAAGCTGCCGAAACCCCGGCTGCCTGATCGTCAGAGGGATTGCGAGGCCACTGAAGCGATGAGCCAGCTTGCACCCAAGCTCGTCGTCGGCCTCGGCAATCCCGGTGCGGAATACGCTGAAACCCGGCATAACGCCGGGTTTTGGTTTTGTGAGCGCCTGGCCCGCGAGCTGGGTGTGGGCTTCAGCAAGGAAGCCCGTTTCCACGGCCTCGCCGCCAATGCCCGCAACGAGGGTGTGTGGTTGCTGATGCCACAGACTTTCATGAACCGCTCCGGCCAGTCGGTGGCCGCGCTGGCGCGTTTCTATCGCATCGCACCCGCCGAGATCCTGGTGGTGCATGACGAACTCGATATTCCTCCCGGCCAGTTACGCGTCAAGTTCGGCGGTGGTCTGGGGGGGCATAATGGCCTGAAAGACATCACCGCTCACCTGGGGACCCAGGATTTCTGGCGCCTGCGCATTGGCATCGGCCATCCGGGTGACCGCAACGAAGTGGTGAATTTCGTCCTCAAGCCGCCCCGGCGCGAGGAGTCGGCCCTCATCGACGAGTCCATCGATCGTGCCTTGTTGGCCTGGCCCCTGATGGCCCGGGCCGACTGGAGCGGCGCAACCCAACGTCTTAATACCCGCCCCGCAGCCCCTAAGGCGCCCCGCTGATTTCGGCGCGGGCTTAAAGCCCGTCCTGCCTTTGCCGTATACCTTCCATAGACAACAATGGATCGGCCTTTCGACGGCCGACATGAATCTGGGGTGGTAAGCATGCGCAAGCTATCGGATACGCCTATCTGGCTACGTCTGACGGGGGCGATCTGGCTGATGCTGGTGATCGCATGGGGGGGCATGATCGCGTGGGAGTCCCGCGTCAATCGGGATATCGCGATTGCCCAGGCGGAGGATTTTGCGCACAGCATCCACGAGATGACCATGGCTGGCCTGACCGGCATGATGATCACCGGTACGGTGGGGCAACGGGAGGTCTTCCTCGACCAGATCAAGCAGTTGTCGGTGATCCGCGATCTCGAAGTGATCCGCGCCGACGCGGTGAGCAAGCAGTTCGGGCCCGGCAACCGCAAGATGCCGGCGCTCGACGAAGACGAAAAGCAGGCGCTGAGCAGCGGCCAGGCCATCGTGCGGGTCGAGCACGGCAACGCTAGCGGCGAATACCTGCGGGTCGTCAAGCCGGCGCTGGCGTCCACCAACTACCTTGGCAAGAACTGTACGGCCTGTCACCAGGTGGCACCGGGCACCCCGCTGGGCCTGGTGAGCATGAAGATCTCCCTGGACCGGGTGAACGAAGCGGTCGACACTTTCCTGTGGAAGAGCATCGTCAGCGCCCTGGTCGTGTCCTTGCCGCTGATCGCCTTTGTGATGTTCTTCATCCGGCGCTTCGTCGTGAATCCCCTCACCGAGATGAACAACAGCCTGGCCGAGATCGCCAAGGGTGAGGGCGACCTGACCCGGCGCCTGGCGGTGGCCGGTCAGGACGAGATCGGCAAGACTGCGACGACCTTCAACGAGATGCTCGGCACGATTGCCCAGCTGGTGCGGCATGTGTCCGAATCGGCGGCGCGGGTGACCAGTTCGGCCCATCAATTGTCGGCCAGCGCGAGCCGGGTCGCTGATGGCTCGCGCCGCCAGAATGACCAGTCGATGAATGCCGCTGCGTCGGTGGAGCACATGGCGGCCAACATCGCCAATGTGGCGGCCAGCGCCGAGCGGGTGCATCAGCGTTCCCAGGAGAGTCTGAAGCAGGCCAACGAAGGCAGCCGGACCCTCGATTCCCTGGTCTCCGAAGTCAGCCATGCGGAGAGCGCCGTACGTGAAATGGCCTCGTCGGTGGAACAGTTCGTCGAGTCCACCACCGCGATCACCGCGATGACCCAGGAAGTGCGGGACATCGCGGAGCAGACCAACCTGCTGGCGCTCAACGCAGCCATCGAGGCGGCCCGTGCCGGCGAGCAGGGGCGCGGCTTTGCCGTGGTGGCGGACGAGGTGCGCAAGCTGGCCGAGAAGTCGGCCCGTTCGGCCGGTGAGATCGACGCGGTCACCTCGCGCCTCAGCAAGCAGTCGGTGGCGGTGCGCGAATCGATCCAGCAGGGGCTGGAGCATCTGGCGTCCAGCCGCGAGGCGGTGTCCACCGTGTCCAGTGCGATCACTGCCGGCAACGAGTCGGTGGTGGCGGTCGGGCATGGTCTCGACGAGATTGCCGAGGCAACCGAGCAGCAGCGCTCGGCTAGTGCCGCCGTGGCCGAAAGCATCGAGTCGATTGCCGCGATGGCGCGGGACAACAACGAGTCCGTCGAGTCTACGGCCCGCGCGGCCCAGGACATGGAAAACCTCGCCAGCCAGCTGCAGCAGACGGTGTCGCGCTTCCGGGTGTAATCCTGCGCGAATACCCCGCCCGAGACTGGGCCGGTGGCGACTTACGCGGACTTACACCGCTGAGCGCAAGAAAAAGGCGGCCATCGTGGCCGCCTGATGCTTCTGTCGTCGATCCGGCTGGCCGCCTCAGCGGATGCCGGCCCGCTGGATCAGGGCCTGGATCTCGCCGACGATGCCGCGCCGGAAGGCCAGCACGCAGGCGACGAAGATCGCTCCCATGATCACCGTCACCCACGAGCCGACCTTGTCGGCCAGCTCGTTCTGCAGTGTCACGATGGTCGCCGAGCCGACCGCCGGGCCGAGGATGGTGCCGAGGCCGCCGAGCAGGGTCATCAGTACCACTTCGCCGGAGGTGTGCCAATGCACGTCCGACAGGGAGGCGAGCTGGAAGACCAGGGTCTTGGTGGCGCCGGCGAGGCCGGCCAGGGAGGCCGAGATCACGAAGGCCAGCAGCTTGAACCTGGCCACGTCGTAGCCAAGGGAGATGGCCCGTGGCTCGTTCTCGCGGATGGCCTTGAGGATCTGTCCGAAGGGCGAGTGGATCGTCCGGTAGATGAGGAAGAAGCCGAGGCTGAACACTGCGTACACCAGGTAGTACATGGCGATGTTGTCCGACAGGTCGATGAAGCCGAACAGGTGGCCGCGGGGTACGCCCTGCAGGCCGTCTTCCCCACCGGTGGCCGGCACCTGCAGGACCAGGAAGTACACCATCTGCGCGAGGGCCAGGGTGATCATCGCGAAGTAGATGCCGGTACGGCGGATCGCCAGGATGCCGAATAGCCAGCCGAGCAGACCGGCGCTGACCGTGCCGGCCAGAATGCCGACCTCGGGCGAGACGCCGGAGTCGCGCACCAGCAGGCCGCACACATAGCCCGCCGTGCCGAGAAAGGCCGCATGGCCGAAGGACAGCAGGCCGGCGAAACCGAGCAGCAGGTTGAAGGCGCTGGCGAACAACGCGAAGCAGAACAGTTTCATCAGGAAGGTCGGGTACACCGCGAAGGGGGCGAGCAGGCCGACGACGAACAGGCCGGTGTACAAGACCTCGGTCTTGATCAGGGCGCTGGGCTGGGCGGGAGAGTTCACGCTGACTCCTGGTTTCCGTGGATCAGGCCTTGCCGAACAGGCCCGCAGGCCGCACTAGCAGGACGATGACCATGATGACGAAGACAACGACGGCGGAGGCTTCCGGGTAGAAGACCTTGGTCAGGCCCTCGACGAGGCCCAGCCCGATGCCGGTGACGATGGAACCGAGGATGGAGCCCATGCCGCCGATCACCACCACGGCGAAGACGACGATGATCAGGTTGGAGCCCATCAGCGGATTGACCTGGAACACCGGCGCTGCGAGCACGCCGGCGAAGGCCGCCAGCGCCACGCCGTAGCCGTAGGTGAAGGTGATCAACAGCGGCACGTTGATGCCCAGCGCCTGGACGATCTGCGGGTTCTCGGTGCCGGCGCGCAGGTAGGCGCCGAGACGGGTCTTCTCGATCATGAACCAGGTGCCGAAGCACACCGTCAGCGACACGACGACGACCCACGCGCGGTATAGCGGCAGGAACATGAAGCCCAGGTGGATGCCGCCGGAGAGGGCTTCCGGCACCTCGTAGGACTCGCCGGAGATGCCGAACTGGTCGCGGAAGATGCCCTCGATGATCAGCGCCAGCCCGAAGGTGAGCAGCAGGCCGTAGAGGTGGTCGAGCTTGTAGAGCTTGCGCAGCATGGTGCGTTCGAGGATCACGCCGAGCAGGCCGACCAGCAGCGGTGCGGCGATCAGCGCCACCCAGTAGTTGATCTGGAACTTGGTCAGGGCCACCCAGGCGATGAAGGCGCCCATCATGTACTGCGCGCCATGGGCGAAGTTGATGATGTTGAGCAGGCCGAAGATGATCGCCAGCCCGAGGCTGAGGATCGCGTAGAAGGAGCCGTTGATCAGCCCAACCAGCAACTGGCTGCCAAGCAGGGCCGTCGGGACGCCGAAGATTTCCATGGGGCACTCCAGTCCTGGTATCGCGTCGGTCTACCAGACGATGTTGAGGAGACTTCTTCTCCTGCGGGGGCGAATGTCTCGCTTTGGATGACGCCCCCGCAAGGTCTCGCGCGGTTACTTCTTGACCAGCGCGCAGCGCGATTGGGACAGGGGCTGGAAGGCCTCTGCCGCCGGGATGGTCTGGCGCACGGTGTAGTAGTCCCACGGGTACTTCGATTCGGACGGCTTCTTCACCTGCATCAGGTACATGTCGTGCACCATGCGGCCGTCCTCGCGGATCTGGCCGTTCTTGGCGAAGAAGTCGTTGATCGGCGTCTTCTTCATCTGCGCCATGACCTTCTTGGTGTCGTCGGTGCCGGCTGCCTTGACCGCCTTCAGGTAGTGGTAGATCGATGAGTACTGGCCGGCCTGGACCATCGTCGGCATCTTCTTCTGCACGCTGAAGAAGCGCTTCGACCAGGCGCGGGTCTCGTCATTGAGGTCCCAGTAGAAGCCTTCGGTCAGGTACATGCCCTGGGTGGACTTGAGGCCCAGCGCGTGCACGTCGGTGATGAACATCAGCAGGCCCGCGAGGGACTGGGTCGGCGTGATGCCAAACTCGGCGGCCTGTTTGATGGAGTTGGTGGTGTCGGCGCCGGCATTGGCCAGGCCGATGACCTGCGCGCCGGAGGCCTGGGCCTTGAGCAGGAAGGACGAGAAGTCTGAGCCGGGGAAGGGGTGGCGTACCGAGCCGAGCACCTTGCCGCCGTTGGCGGTGACCACCGCCGAGGCGTCTTTCTCAAGCGCCTGGCCGAAGGCGTAGTCGGAGGTGATGAAGAACCAGCTCTTGCCGCCCTGCTTGGTCACCGCCTTGGCAGTGCCGTTGGCGAGGGCGTAGGTATCGTAGGTGTAATGCACCGACACGTCGTTGCACTGCTCGTTGGTGATCGGCGTGGAGCCCGGGCCGTTCATGATCGCGATGCGGTCCTTCTCCTTGGCCACCTTCATCACCGCCAGCGCGGTGGAGGTGGTGACCAGTTCGGTGGCGGTATCCACGCCTTCGCGCTCGAACCACTCGCGGGCCTTGTTGGAGGCGATGTCGGCCTTGTTCTGATGGTCGGCGGTGACCACCTCGATCTTGAAGTTCGGCTTTTCCTTGGCGATGAAGTCCTCTACGGCCATCTTGGTGGCCAGGACTGCACCAGAGCCGGCCAGGTCGGAATAGGTGCCGGACAGGTCGGTGAGCACGCCGATCTTCACCACGCCGCCGGAGATCTGCGCGTGGGCGCCCGCGGACAGGGTGGCGAGGGCTGCGGCACAGGCCAGGCTCATCGTCTTCTTCATGCTCATGTGTCTCACTCCTTTTGTTTATCGTGTGTCGGGGTTCAGACGCCCAGCGTGTGGTGCAGCCAGTCCATGCGGCCGGGCAGTTCTTCTTTGCTGATCGTGGCGAGGATCTCGCCGTGCTCCAGCACGTAGTGGCGGTCGGCCAGCGGCGCGGCGAAGCGGAAGTTCTGCTCCACCAGGACGATCGTGAAACCGCGTGCCTTGAGCTCGGTGATGACCTCGCCGAGCTTCTTGACGATGACCGGCGCCAGCCCTTCGGTGATCTCGTCGAGCAGCAGCAACTTGGCGCCGGTGCGCAGCACGCGGGCCATCGCCAGCATCTGCTGTTCGCCGCCGGACAGCTTGGTGCCCGGGCTGTGGCGGCGCTCCAGCAGGTTGGGGAACATGGCGTAGAGCTCGTCCACCGACATGCCGCCGCTGGCCACCTGGGGCGGCAGCAACAGGTTCTCTTCGGTGGAAAGGGACGCGAAGATGGCGCGTTCCTCGGGTACGTAGCCGATCCCGTAGCGGGCCATGCGGTGGGTTGGTTCGGCGATGACTTCCTTGCCGTTCACCATGATCGAGCCGCTGCGCCGGCCCACCAGACCGAGGATGGACTTGAGGGTGGTCGACCGGCCGGCGCCGTTGCGGCCCAGCAGCGTGATGCACTCGCCGCGCCCGACGTGCAGGTCGATGCCGTGCAGGATGTGGGATTCGCCGTAGAACGCGTGCAGGTCGCGGATGCGCAGCATCTCGGGCTTGGGGTCGAAGGCGCTGGTCATGGGGCGGGATTCCGGTCAGTGGTGGGCGTCGTGCATGTCGGCTGAGCCCACGTAGGCTTCGAGCACCTGCGGATTCTTCGAAACCTCCTCGTAAGAGCCCTCGGCGAGGATGCTGCCGCGCTGCAGCACGGTGATGCGGTCGCACAGGTTGGCGACTACCGATAGGTTGTGCTCCACCATCAGGATCGTGCGGTCGACGGATACCTTGCGGATCAGCGCGACGACGCGGGCGATGTCCTCGTGGCCCATGCCCTGGGTCGGCTCGTCGAGGAGCATCATCGTCGGCTCCAGCGCCAGCGTCGTGGCGATCTCCAGCGCGCGCTTGCGGCCGTAGGGCATTTCCGCGGTGACGGTGTCGGCGAAGCCGGCCAGGTCCACCGACTCCAGCAGCTCCATCGCGCGGCCGTTGAGCACGTCCAGGCTCTTCTTCGAGCGCCAGAAGTGGAACTCGGTGCCGAGCTTCTTCTGCAGGCCGATACGCACGTTCTCCATCACCGTCAGGTGCGGGAAGGTCGCCGAGATCTGAAAGGAGCGCACCAGCCCGCGCCGGGCGGTGGCGGCCGGCGCCTCGCGGGTGATGTCCTGTCCGTCGAAGCTGATCGTGCCGTGGGTCGGCGGCAGGAACTTGGTGAGCAGGTTGAAGACCGTGGTCTTGCCGGCGCCGTTGGGGCCGATCAGCGCGTGGATGTGTCCGCGCCGGATTTTCAGATCCACGTTGGAAACCGCCGTGAAGCCCTTGAACTCCTTGGTCAGGCCGGCGGTTTCGAGGATGTACTCGCTCATAGGACCTCCCGCAGTGTGGCCGATCAGTGTTTCGTCGGGAGGGTTCGGCGGACGGGAATGGGAATTGGGCGCCGCTGCGTCTCGATGAAGCGGCGGGCGAGCCGCACGGCGAGGACGAGCGTGATGATCGTTGCCAGGATCGGCAAGGGGCTCATGGCGGTGTCTCCGTATCGTTATGGCAGCTAGCCTAGGGCCGGACCTTGTCCACACCGTTGCTCAAATGTAACGAATGGTGCGATGTGCCGGTCGGGCTGCCCCGGCGTGCTGCGCCTTTGCTGGTGCCGCAAGGGCGTGGGGGCCGGGACGCGGCGAAGGCGAGGGAATACCCGAACGGCGTGTGGCGCACTGGCGGACTTCAGACATCCGCTGCAGCACGGGCCGCTGCAAGCGCTAGAATGCAAGATTGCAACAAACCATTCGTTGAAGACGGAGTCCCCCGAGATGCCCCAGTACCGTTCCCGCACCTCCACCGCCGGTCGCAACATGGCCGGCGCCCGCGCCCTGTGGCGCGCCACCGGCATGAAGGACGGCGATTTCGAAAAGCCGATCATCGCCGTGGTCAACAGCTTCACCCAGTTCGTGCCGGGCCACGTGCACCTGAAGGACCTGGGCCAGCTGGTCGCGCGCGAGATCGAGGCTGCCGGCGGCGTCGCCAAGGAATTCAACACCATCGCTATCGACGACGGCATCGCCATGGGCCACGGCGGCATGCTCTACAGTCTGCCGTCCCGCGACCTGATTGCCGACAGCGTGGAGTACATGGTCAATGCCCACACCGCCGACGCGATGGTGTGCATCTCCAACTGCGACAAGATCACCCCGGGCATGCTGATGGCCGCGCTGCGCCTCAACATCCCGGCGATCTTCGTGTCCGGCGGCCCGATGGAAGCCGGCAAGGTCAAGTGGGAAGCCAAGGTGATCTCCCTCGACCTGGTCGATGCGATGGTCAAGGCCGCCGACAGCAGCTGCTCCGACGAGGAAGTGGACGCCGTCGAGCGTTCCGCCTGTCCGACCTGTGGCTCCTGTTCCGGCATGTTCACCGCCAATTCCATGAACTGCCTGACCGAGGCGCTGGGCTTGTCCCTGCCAGGCAACGGCACCGTGGTCGCCACTCACGCCGACCGCGAGCAGCTGTTCCTGCGCGCCGGCCGCACCATCGTCGGCATGGCCCGCCGCTACTACGAGCAGGACGACGAGTCCGTGCTGCCGCGCTCCATCGCCAGCTTCAAGGCCTTCGAGAACGCCATCAGCCTCGACGTGGCGATGGGGGGTTCCACCAACACCGTGCTGCACCTGCTGGCCGCGGCCAAGGAAGCCGGTGTGGACTTCACGATGAAGGACATCGACCGCATCTCCCGCCACGTGCCCTGCCTGTGCAAGGTGGCGCCGGCGGTGGCTGACGTGCACATCGAGGACGTGCACCGTGCTGGTGGCATCATGGGTATCCTCGGCGAATTGAACCGCGCCGGCCTGCTGCATACCGACCTGCCCACCGTCCACGCCAAGACCCTCGGCGAGGCGCTGGCCACTTGGGACGTGATGAAGGCCCATGACGGTGGTGTGTTCAACTTCTACAAGGCGGCTCCGGGTGGCGTGCCGACTCAGGTCGCCTTCAGCCAGGATCGCCGCTGGAACGAACTGGATCTGGATCGTAGCCACGGGGTTATCCGTGACAAGGCGCATGCCTTCAGCCAGGACGGCGGCCTCGCCGTGCTGTACGGCAACATCGCCGAGAAGGGCTGCATCGTGAAGACCGCCGGCGTCGACGAGTCTATCTGGCAATTCACCGGCCGCGCCCGTGTGTTCGAGAGCCAGGAAGACGCCGTGGCCGGCATCCTCGCCGACCAGATCGTCGCTGGCGACGTGGTGGTGATCCGCTACGAAGGCCCGAAGGGCGGCCCCGGCATGCAGGAAATGCTCTACCCGACCAGTTACCTGAAGTCCAAGGGGCTCGGCAAGAGCTGCGCGCTGCTCACCGACGGGCGCTTCTCCGGTGGTACCTCCGGCCTGTCCATCGGCCACGCCTCGCCGGAAGCGGCCTGCGGCGGCGCAATCGGCCTGGTGGAAGAGGGCGACATCATCGAGATCGACATCCCCAACCGCCGCATCAACCTGGCGGTGTCCGACGAGGTGCTGGCTGCCCGCCGCGCAGCCCAGGATGCCCGTGGCTGGAAGCCGGCCAACCGCGTCCGCCACGTGTCGGCCGCGCTGCAGGCTTACGCGGCCCTGACCACCAGTGCCGATACCGGCGCGGTGCGTGACGTGACGCAGATCCAGCGCTGAGTCAGATTTCGGCGCGATAGAGCAAAGCCCGGCGAAAGCCGGGCTTTGTTTTTTGTGGTGGCTCGCGGCTGGAACGTCCCGCTCTTGTAGGAGTGAATTCATTCGCCCCCACGGAGATCAGGGGCGCGCCGCCTTCTCAGCGGCCCAGCTCCTCCAGCGAGGCATGCAACTTCGGCACGAACAGCGCGTCCTGCTCGCTGATCTGGGCGAGGGCGTAGCTGATCAGCTGGGTGCCGGCGGCGATGGCGTCCGGCGCGTTGTCCAGCTCTGCGGCGAAGCGGCCGATGCTGCTGGCCACCAGCCGCGTGATGCGCGGGTTCTCGCCAAAGACGCGGGCCGTACCGATCGCGTTGCTGATCAGCGCGGCAGTGGCCTCGAAGTGATCGGGTTTCGGCTTGGTCATGGCGTGTCCTCCAGGAACGGTTTTCAGTCCGCGTGTACGTCGTCGACGGCCCGGTTGGCGCCGTAGTTGCGCAGCCGGTTCTCGGCGGCAACACCGAGGATCTTCAAGAGCCAGGGGGGCGGCGAGTTTTCCATCGCCTCCTGGAACTTGGCGATCACTTCGTCCGCCGTGCCGCCTTCCGCCAGCTTGATCGGATAGATGTCGGCACGGATGATCTTGGCTGCCGCTGGGCCGCCGACGGACACCACGTACACCACGTGGCAGTCGCCGATGAGCTGGGCGCGGAACAGGTTCTTGTCCGGCGCGAAATCGGCCTCGGCCGTGTGGCGCACATCGATCAGGCGGCTCTCGGTGGGCGACACCTGGTAGACCAGGAAGCGCAGACAGGAGCCGAAGTGGCCGTTGAGGGCCAGGCCGAAGTCGGAGGCGATGGCTACGCGCACCGAGCCCGGCATGTCGCCTTCGTTATAGGGTTCGAGCGGCGGCAGGCCCTCGTCGTCGTCGGCGTCGCCCCACAGGATGCGCACGGCCAGCTTCATGGCTTCCAGGCCGATGCCGATGTCCTCGCCGTCCTCTTCGCCGTCGAGGCTGCCGAAGCCGGTCTTCAGGTGGGTGACGGTGATGTTGCGCAGGGTCTCGGTGTCGATGCTGTCGCCGAGGCATTCCTGCAGCACTTCGATGAGACGGGTCAGGCCGATGTTGGGCATGGCCCGGGAGGCAAGGGCAACCCGGAGGGCGGCCTCGCGGGTGATCTTTTCGGGTTTTTCCATGGGGGACTCCGCTCGCTTGTGATGTTTCCCCAGCTATCAGCAGATACAGTGCCAGCTCCCGGCGTGTCGTTCGGTGTGCCGTTCAAGTGCTTGTCGGCAAAGCGGAAGTTGCCGGATGCCGGGGCCCGCCCGGCGGTTGGCGATGTGTCGTTTCAACGACAAAACCCGCGTCCGGCGTGGCGGGGTTGCGGCGACGGGATGTCGCCTTCCCGACAAGCCGGGGGCGTCAAGGGGGCCAGGATGCCGCGCCGGAGGCGTTATCCAGGGCGGAGGAGGCGTGGTTCGAAGCTTGCTAATACCTGTTCGACACCGCCGGATTGCGGCGGTCTTGGACAATGCGACAGCGGGAGACCCACATGGATGCAAGAGTGAGTGTGAAGGACAGGAACGGCCGGGCGGTCGCCGTGGGCGAACATGTACGGATCCTGTCCGTGTCGCCGGATCCGGACATGGACGAGGATGAACTGGACATGATCATGTTCATGGTCGGGGCGATCTCCGAGGTGGAGAAGATCGACGAGGAGGGCCGCGCCTGGGTGACCATGTGGTGGAACTGCGTGGAGACGACGGCGGTGAGCAGCGTCGGCCTGTTCCCCCACGAAATGGAGTGGGTGCCGCCGGAACTGGGCTGAGCGCCGGCAGCGTCTTGAGCCCTAGAGTTTCTTTTCCATGAACAGGGCCTGGCCCATGGCCGGGTCGAGCTGGTAGCCCGCGAAGCCGCAGTTCAGATAGGCCTGGCGGGCGCCGGCATTGCCCTCGAGCACCTCGAGGGTCAGCTTGCAGCAGTCCCGTTGCCGCGCCACCTGTTCGGCGTGGGCCAGCAGCGCCGAGGCGATGCCGCGACGGCGGAAGTCCTCATGCACGATGATGTCGTGCACATTCAGTAGTGGCCGGCCGGCGAAGGTGGAGAAGCCCTCCACGCAGTTGATCAGCCCGGCGGCCTGCCGCTCCCCTTTCTTGTTCCAGTAGGCGATGAAGCTCAGCACGGTCGGGCGGCGGCGCAGCTCGTCCGGCAGGCGCGCACGCAAGTCGTCGCTCATGGCCTGGCCGCTGCCGGTGGGGCCGCGCATGTAGTGGTCGAGCAGGTCGAGGAAATCGTCGCGCTGGGCTTCGTCGTCGAAGTCGACGGGCTGGATGGAGAGGTCGCTCATCGTGGGTGTCCGCAAAATCAGGTTTATGCCGTGTGCTTGCTGTTGAGGTGGATGTCTGGTTTCCATTTGACCGGTCAGCCGATTACCAGTCTCTCGGCGTTGTCGCTGCCATGGTCTGCGGAAAATTACTAAAGCCTTGTGCTGAAAGGGTTTTAGAAGACTGCCGGAATTGGGCACGCTTTTTGTTAAACCCCCTGTCGACATGTGCGACGGTGCCGGCCCGCTTGCGTCGCGACAGATCAGAACATATCCGGGCCCGATGTTCCACCAGGGGGTTGCTATCCATGACTGAAACGTTCTACGAAGTGCTGCGGCGGCAAGGCATCACGCGCCGCAGCTTCATGAAATTCTGCAGCCTGACGGCCACCTCGCTGGGCCTCGGCAGCGCTTTCGTGCCGAAGATTGCCCACGCGCTGGAAAACAAGCCGCGCACGCCGGTGATCTGGCTGCACGGTCTGGAGTGCACCTGCTGCTCGGAGTCCTTCATCCGCTCGGCCCACCCGCTGACCAAGGACGTGGTGTTGTCGATGCTGTCCCTCGACTATGACGACACGCTGATGGCCGCAGCCGGCCACCAGGCCGAGGCGATCATCGAAGAGGTCAAGAAGAAGTACAAGGGCAACTACATCGTCGCCGTCGAGGGCAATCCGCCGCTCAACGAGGACGGCATGTTCTGCATCCACGGCGGCCGTCCCTTCGTGGAAGTGCTGAAGGAAACCTGCGCCGACGCGAAGGCCATCATCAGCTGGGGCGCTTGCGCGTCCTACGGCTGCGTGCAGGCCGCCAAGCCAAACCCGACCCGTGCGACGCCGGTGCACAAGGTGATCACCGACAAGCCCATCGTGCGCGTGCCCGGCTGCCCGCCGATCGCCGAAGTGATGACCGGCGTGGTCACCTACATGCTGACCTTCGACAAGATCCCCGAACTCGACCGCCAGGGTCGCCCGAAGATGTTCTACGGCCAGCGCATCCACGACAAGTGCTACCGCCGCCCGCACTTCGACGCCGGCCAGTTCGTCGAGAACTGGGACGACGACGCGGCGCGCAAGGGCTATTGCCTCTACAAGATGGGCTGCAAGGGCCCGACCACCTACAACGCCTGCTCGTCGATGCGCTGGAACGGCGGCGTGAGCTGGCCGGTGCAGTCCGGCCACGGCTGCATCGGCTGCTCGGAAGACGGCTTCTGGGACAAGGGCAGCTTCTACGACCGCGTCACCGACATCAAGCAATTCGCCATCGAAGGCAATGCCGACAAGGTCGGCGGCACGGCGGCCGGCGTGGTCGGTGCGGCGGTCGCCGCCCATGCCGCGGTGACGGCGCTGGCGCGGGCCCGCGGCGACAAGCAGGGCGACAATCAGAATTCGGGAGATAAATAATGACTGTGCTTGAAACCCAGGGCTTCAAGCTCGATAACTCCGGCAAGCGCGTGGTGGTCGATCCGGTGTGCCGGATCGAGGGCCACATGCGCGTCGAGGTGAACATCGACGACAAGAACGTGATCCGCAACGCGGTGTCCACCGGCACCATGTGGCGCGGGCTGGAGGTGATCCTGAAGGGCCGCGACCCGCGCGATGCGTGGGCCTTCACCGAGCGGATCTGCGGAGTGTGCACCGGCACCCATGCGCTGACGTCCGTGCGCGCGGTGGAAGATGCCTTGGCGATCCAGATCCCTGAGAACGCCAACATCATCCGCAACCTGATGCAGCTCAACCTGTACATCCACGACCACCTGGTGCACTTCTACCACCTGCATGCGCTGGACTGGGTGGACGTGGTGTCGGCGCTGAAGGCCGATCCGAAGAAGACTTCCGAGCTGGCCCAGAGCATTTCCAGCTGGCCGCTGTCCTCGCCGGGCTATTTCCGTGACGTGCAGAACCGCCTGAAGAAGTTCGTCGAATCCGGCCAGCTCGGCCCCTTCATGAACGGCTACTGGGGCAACCCGGCCTACAAGCTGCCGCCGGAAGCCAACCTGATGGCGGTCACCCACTATCTGGAAGCGCTGGATTTCCAGAAGGACATCGTCAAGGTTCATACCATCTTCGGCGGCAAGAACCCGCACCCGAACTGGCTGGTTGGCGGCGTGCCCTGCGCCATCAATCTGGAAGGCACTGGCGCGGTCGGGGCGATCAACATGGAGCGCCTGAACCTGGTCAGTTCCATCATCGACCGCTGCATCGACTTCATCGACAACGTCTACATCCCCGACCTGAAGGCCATCGCCAGCTTCTACAAGGACTGGACCTACGGCGGCGGCATCTCGTCCCAGGCGCTGCTGTCCTACGGTGACATCCCGGACAAGGCCAACGATTACTCTGCGTCCAGCCTGTTGCTGCCGCGCGGCGCGATCATCGGCGGCGACCTCACCAAGATCCACGAGGTGGACCTGAAGGACCCGGAGCAGATCCAGGAATTCGTCGCCCATAGCTGGTACAAGTACGCCGACGAGTCCAAGGGCCTGCATCCCTTCGACGGCGTCACCGAGCCGCACTTCGAGCTCGGCAAGAACACCAAGGGCACCAAGACCCGGATCGAGAGCCTCGACGAAGCCGGCAAGTACTCGTGGATCAAGGCGCCGCGCTGGCGCGGCAACGCGATGGAAGTGGGCCCGCTGGCCCGCTACGTGATCGGCTACGTGCAGAAGAACCCGGAGTTCAAGGAACCCGTCGACAAGCTGCTGTCCGATCTCGGCCTGCCGCTGCAGGCGATCTTCTCGACTCTCGGCCGTACCGCCGCGCGGGGCCTTGAAGCGTCATGGGCGGCCCACAAGTCGCGCTACTTCTTCGACAAGCTGATCGCCAACCTGAAGGCCGGCGACCTCAACACCGCCAACATCGACAAGTGGGAGCCGAGCAAGTGGCCGGCCGAAACCAAGGGTGCCGGCTTCACCGAGGCGCCGCGCGGCGCGTTGGGGCACTGGATCAAGATCAAGGACGGCCGCATCGACAACTACCAGGCCGTGGTACCGACCACCTGGAACGGCGGTCCGCGCGACGACAAGGGGCAGATCGGCGCCTTCGAGGCCTCGCTGATGAACACCCCGGTGGCCAAGCCCGACGAGCCGCTGGAGATCCTGCGCACGCTGCATTCCTTCGATCCCTGCCTGGCCTGCTCCACTCACGTGATGGCGCCGGACGGACAGGAAATGGCGTCAGTCAAGGTCCGTTAAGGAGCTGATCATGCTGTCACAACAGGACATGCTGGAGGCCGAAAGGCACGGCCGGCAGGTACGCTCGATCTACGTCTATGAAGCCCCGGTGCGTCTGTGGCACTGGATCAACGCGCTGGCGATGGTGGTGCTGGCGGTCAGCGGCTACTTCATCGGCAAGCCGCTGCCGACGCTGCCGGGCGAGGCGTCCGACAACTTCCTGATGGGCTACATCCGTTTTGCCCATTTTGCGGCGGCCTACATCTTCGCGGTGGGGCTGGCCGGGCGGGTGTACTGGGCCTTCGTCGGCAACCACCACTCGCGCCAGATCTTCAAGCTGCCGATCTTCAACAGCCACTGGTGGAGCGAAGTGTTCTTCGAGCTGCGCTGGTATCTGTTCCTCGAGAAGCAGCCGAAGAAATACGTCGGCCACAACCCGATGGCCCAGCTGATGATGTTCTTCTTCTTCACCGTGCTGGCCTTCGGCATGCTCTGCACCGGTTTCGCGCTGTATGGCGAGGGGCTGGGGCTCGGCTCCTGGGCCGATCGTCTGTTCGGCTGGGTGATTCCCCTGCTCGGCGGCTCGATGCAGACCCACAGCCTGCACCGACTGGGCATGTGGATCATGATGAGCTTCGTCGTCGTGCACGTGTATGCGGCGATCCGCGAGGACATCATGAGCCGCCAGAGCCTGATCTCGACGATGATCTCCGGCTGGCGGATGTTCAAGGATTGAGTGTTGCGCAGCTGCGCGCAATGAGCCGCAAGGTCTCCCTCCCCGGGCCGGACCGTCCCTGGCAACAGGGCGTTCCGGCCTTTCTGCGTTTGCGCGCGGGGCGGCGTCCGCCGCATCCGGGGCATTTCCTGGAGAGTCGCTTCCTGGTGCCGCTGGGCATCACCCAGGATGCGCTGGCGAGGGCGCTGGGGATCTCGCGGCGCAGGGTCAATGAGCTGGTGCGCGGTAAACGCGCCGTGACGCCGGATACGGCAGTACGGCTGGCGTTGCTGTTTCAGCTGGAGCCGGCCTTCTGGCTGGGGTTGCAACTGCAGTGGGATCTGTACCGGGAGTGTCGGGCCGTGGGATGCGGCCCGAGCAGCATTACGGGATTTGCGACATCAGGTGGATGAGACCGGCGGTGCTGAAGGTCAGCACCAGCACCAGGCCCACGCCGGTCGCCACCAGCGGAGCGTAGCTCACGTTGGAGAAATGGCGGCCACAGTTGCGACAGCGGAAATACTCGCTGAACGTGATGCCGGCGATCCTGCGTGGATTGATCCGCGAGATGCGTACGTTGGTGCTGTTGCAATGTACGCAGGTTGGGGTTGTGGGGGTCCAGAATGTGGTCCGCCGGGCCGGGCGATGGCGATCCTCGATCTTGACGGCCGGCTGCGCCGTCTTTTTGACTTTCTTCTTTGGTGCCGGGGCGAGCTCTGGATCGGTGTCGGGTGTCGTGCTGTCGGGTTCGTTGTCCTTGCTTGCCGTCGCATTCGATCTACGGATCCGCAGCAGATAGACATTCAGTCCAGCTGACACCAGGACCAGTGCAATGATCAGGCCCGTCTTCAGGTGTGGGCGGATTGCCTGCCACAGATTTTCCAGGTCGTCCCGTGTCCAGGAGGAAGAAGAAGCGCTCGACGTCGAGGTGTCCGTCTTGGCCACATCGGCGGAGCCCTTCAACTCCTTCAGCTTCTCGTGGCCGTGCCAGGCCGCATCGGCCGGGGACATGCCGGCACGGGTCAGGGTGACTGCGTCTTCGAAGGCAAAGCCGGCCTCCCACCAGGCCAGGCGATCCCGTGGCGTGAAGCCTTCGCGTTTCCACTGGGCGGGATCGGACTGATCGAGCTCCGCCATCAGCGTGCGGTTGTTCTTGGTCGAGTCGCGCCATTCGGCCGCCTCATCCGGATCGAAACCTTTGTCGGACCAGGTGCGTGCCACCACGGGCGCGAAGCCGGCGTTCTTCCACTCGCGCGCATCGTGGGGCTTGAACGAATAGCCCTCCCATTCACGGGCTTCCGCCGGCTTCATGCCGGTGTCCTCCCAACGGGTGATCTTGCGGGGTGTGGCAGACGCGTCGGTCTGGGCCTCAGCCGCAGGCTTCGGCGAGTCGTCTTCGGCTGGCCGGGCCAGTGGTGCCGCCGTCAGGAGGGCGAGAGCGGTAAGGGCAGGCAGGATCTTTTTCATGGGCTCAAGACAATAAACCACTCCGTCCTGGAGTGCAGCGCAAATTCCGTTGCAATGCGAAAAAATTCCTGCTGCGCAGTCCGGAGTATGTTCATGAAATATTTCGACGGCAGGGGGCCGGCGGAGTGTGCGCCGGTGGCCGGCCGGGATATGCAATTGCCGTTTCAGCCCTGGTGAGTGGCCGAAAACAATGGTTTCGATTTGGTTTTCATGTGGAAGTCCGGTGATCGCTTTCTCTAAAGACGGATGCCCCGGCGCTGTGGAGAGGCCTGCCAGACCTGCCATTTGCCCGCGTATGGCCCTACAAGCGAAGACGGCACGGATCTTGATTGTGTAACTCGTCCCGTTACAAAGGCGTGTTCATGACTTCCGTGCCGCGAATTCTCGTTTTGGGTATCGGCAATCTCCTGTGGGCCGACGAAGGCTTTGGCGTGCGTTGCGTGGAGGCGCTGGCCGAGCGTTATGCGCTGCCCGACAACGTCACCGCGATGGATGGCGGCACCCAGGGCCTGTACCTGTTGCCCTATGTGGAGGAGGCGCAGCGCCTGCTGGTCTTCGACGCGGTCGATTACGGCGATGCGCCGGGCACGCTGCGCATCGTCACCGGCAGCGAGGTGCCGCGCTTCATGGGCGCCAAGAAGATGAGCCTGCACCAGACCGGCTTCCAGGAAGTGCTGGCGTCCGCCGAACTGCTCGGCCGCCTGCCCGAGGAGCTGGTGCTGATCGGTTGCCAGCCGGTCGAGCTGGAAGACTTTGGCGGTAGCCTGCGCGATGCGGTGAAGGCGCAGATCGAGCCGGCGCTGGCGGTGGCCGGCGAATGGCTGGCCCGCTGGGGCGCGCCGCTGGCCCCGCGCGAAGGCGCCGGGCCGCGCCTCAACGAAGGCAGCCTGGAAATGGCCAATTACGAGGCCGGCCGACCCAGCGAGCAGGAGGCTTGCCGCTTCGGCGATGCGCGCTTCCTGCAGGAGGGCTGAGCCGTGTGTCTCGGCGTACCGTACCGCGTCATCGAATCCGCCGGCTGGATGGCCCGCTGCGACGGGCCGGATGGCGAGCAGCACATCGATCTGTCGCTGGTCGGCGAACAGCCGCCCGGTACCTGGCTGCTGACTTTTCTCGGCGCCGCGCGGGAGGTGATCGACGCCGACCGGGCCGCCGCCATCAACAACGCGCTGGCTGCGCTCGATGCGGCAATGGCCGGCGACCATGCGCGCATCGACGCGCTGTTCGCCGACCTGGTCGACCGCGAACCGAGCCTGCCCGATCACTTGAAGGATCTTTCATGAGCGTTCAATTCGCGCCGCCCCAGTCGTCCCTCGACAAGCTGGACGCGGCCCTCAAGCGCCTGGCCGAGCGCCACGGCTTCGAGCGCGTCGCCGACGCGGCCGCCTTCGAGGCCGGCGCAGGGCTGGCCGTGCTGCTGCTGACCGACGATCCCCAGCGCAGCCCCGAATCCCTCGACGTCATCGTCGTACTGCCCGAGGCGCTGCAGGCCCTCGGCCTGCCGGCGCGGCGCTTCGCCGCCGATGCGCAGGTAAGCCCGCTGCTGGCCAAGCGCTTCGGTGCCAGCCGTTTCCCGACCGTCGTCGTGCTGCGCGACGGCGCCTACCTGGGCGCCTTCAGCGGCATCCTCGACTGGGGCCCCTTCGTCGGCGAGTTGCAGGCCCTGGCCGCCGCCGCCCCCAGCCGCCCCCCGATTTCCGTTGCCGTCCAGGACGCCAGGAGCTGTTCATGAAACCCTTCCCGATTCCCGTCGTGCCCGTCGGCCCCGGCTCGCAGACCGACGAGGCGCCCGACTACCTGGCCATGCCGAGCGGCATGAATACCTTCCAGGCGCCGCGCCTGCCGGAGGCTGCCAGCGCCGCCGATATCGCGCGCGCAGCGGAGGTGCTCGAAGGCCTGCTGGCGACGATGCGTAGCCAGCCCATCGATGCCGCGCAACCGGCGACGGCACTGCTCGACGGCGAGTCGGCCGGTGTCCGCGAAGTGCTGACCCAGTCCCTCGGCTTCGGCGAGGTGTCGGCCTTCACGCTGGCACCGACCCGCGTGCGCGTGCAGGAAACCGCCTTCGCCGCGCTGTGGCGCGTGCTGGAGGAGGGCGTCGCTGGGCAAATCGTCGCCGACCGCCTCGTCGCCGGTCCGGTGCCGGTCGAGCTGTACGCGGCGATGCGCGCCACCACGCTGCCCGAGCTGAGCCTGCCGCCGTTGCTGCCCAACATGATGAACGGCGAGGCGCTGCTCGCCGAAGTCCAGCAGCAGGCGGCCCGCCACCAGGCCGGCAAGCCGGCCCATGTGATCAACCTGACCCTGCTGCCGGTCACCGACACGGACCTGGACTACCTGTACGGCGCCCTTGGCCACCGGGAGGTGTCGATCCTGTCGCGGGGCTATGGCAACTGCCGGGTCACCAGCACCCGGCTCGCCAACGTGTGGTGGGTGCAGTACTTCAACAGCATGGACAGCCTGATCCTGAATACCATAGAGGTGGTGGATATGCCCGAGGTGGTGCTGGCCGCCGCCGAGGACTACGCCGATTCCATCGAGCGCCTCGGCGAATACATCCAGATGCTGAAGGAGGGCTGAGCATGTTCGAAGGCTCCTTTCTCGGCGACGGCGCCAGGCTGGCCGACACCGACAAGCTGGAATGCGGCATCTGCTGGTCGGTCTACGATCCGGCCGAAGGCGACGCGCACTGGGGCATCCCGCCCGGCACGCCGTTCTCGCAGCTACCGGAGCACTGGCGCTGCCCCACTTGCGATGCGCCCCAACACAAGTTCATGGTGTTGAAGGATGACTGAGCTGCGTCCAGCCGCCGAACTGGTGACCCACATCGAGACCCATTACCGCTGCGTGGCGGCCGGGCCGATGGCCGCTGTGCCTTTGTGCAACCCCAGCCTGTCCGTACGCCTGCTCGGGCTGGCTGACTGGGAAGGCGTCCGCGTGGGGGCTCTGGTGATGCCCTGGGCGATCAACCTGTTGCTTTTGCCGGGCAGCGCCCCGTGGCAGGCGGCGCCGGCGCTGTCCAAGCAGTGTTGGCGTTTCCCGAGCGGGGAGTACGAGTTCATCCACGCCGAGGACGTCGGCTTCGGTCCCTTTCAGATGTGTTCGCTGTTCTCGCCGGTACTTGAGTTCGATTCGATGGACGCCGCTTGTGCGACGGCCCAGGCGGCGCTGCTGGCGCTGTTGCGCCCGCCGCTGGAGGCCTTCGTAGACGCACCGGCGGCCGAACCCATGTCGCGCCGGCGCTGGCTGTTCGGGCGCGGCGGCGCGTCGGCCGCGTGAGGCGAGGGCGCCAGCGGTGACGAGTGCTTCCCTTGCTGGTGGGCTGCATGTCAGCGCGCGCTGGGCGGACGGCTGTCTGAACGACTGGCGGGTCACGCTCCATCGGCCGCCGGTTGCGAAGGCCCTGGTTGGACTGACGCCGGACGAGGCTCTGAGCCGTGTGCCGCTGTACTACAGCCTGTGCGCCCATGCCCAGCGCGAAGCCGGACGCCTGGCCCTGCTGGCGGCGGGGCAGGCGACGGAAGAGCCGGCCGCATCGTGGCAGTTATGGGCGGAATGCCTGCACGAACACCTGTGGCGCCTGTTGCTCGACTGGCCGCGGCGTTTCGGTGCGGCGCCGCAGACAGCGACCTTCGCGGCCTGGCGCGGTGTGCGTGGGCAGGGGCGTTCGGCGCTGGTGGCGGCCACCGTGCGGGTGCTGGACGAGACCCTGGGCGGTGGTGGGCAAGGCGGGTTGCTGGAAGCGGGTTTGACGCGCCTGGATGCCGAAGGGGCGTCGGCCGTTCGCGTGGGGCTCGAAGCCCGTGTGGCGGCGCTGCACGCGGCGCAGGAATCCCTCGCCGCGGACGACGTCTATCCCCATGGCAGCAACGGTCAGCCGGGCGTCGGGCACGGCAAGGCATGGATCCACACGGCCCGCGGTGCGCTGCGCCACGAGTTGCGCCTGGAGGGCGAGCGCGTCGCCGCCTGGCGTGTGGAGGCGCCGACGGATCGCAATTTTGCCGGTGAAACGGGTATCGTGAAGCTGCTGCCCGCCGATTTGCCGACACGGGCCGCGGCGCAGGAGGCGGTGGAGCGGGCGGTGCTGCTGCTCGACCCCTGCGTGGCGTATGAAGTGGAGATTGCGGATGCATGAAATGTCGCTGGCGGAAGGGATCCGCCAGATCGTCGAGGACGCCGGGCGCAGCCAGGGCTTTCACAAGGTCAAGACGGTGGTGCTGGAAATCGGCCAGTTGTCGTCGGTGGAGCCGGACAGCCTGCGCTTCTGCTTCGACGTGGTGATGCGGGACAGCATCGCCGCCGGCGCCGCGTTGCAGATCGACAGCGTGCCGGGCAGCGGCTGGTGCATGCAGTGCGCCGAGACGGTGCCCGTCGCGGCACTGTACGATCCGTGCCCGAAATGTGGCAGCTACCAGGTGCAGGCCACCGGCGGCACCGAGATGCGGGTCAAGGAACTGGAAATCGAATGAAGGTGGTTTGAGACATGTGCAATGTGTGCGGTTGCGGAACCGGAGAAACCCGCCTGGAGGGCGAAGCCCTCGATCACGAGCATGAACACGAGCACGTGCACGCCGACGGCACCGTGCACCGCCATGCTCATCACCACGCGGACGAGCATGCGCACGGCCACGCCCCGTACCAGTGGGTGCCAGCCGCCGTCCACGGGCATGCCCATCGCCATGCCGACGGTTCCGTACACAGCCACGATCACGCCCATGAGGGCGAGCACATCCACGACCATGGCGACGGCAGTGTGCATTACGGCCACGGCCCGGCCGGCGCCCACGCGCCGGGCATGAGTCAGGCGCAGATGGTCAAGATCGAGCAGAACATTCTCGCCAAGAACGACGGCTACGCCGAGCGCAACCGCAGCTGGCTGGCCGACCGGGGCATCCTGGCGCTGAACCTGGTGTCCAGCCCGGGCTCCGGCAAGACCACGCTGCTGGTGCGTACCATTGAAGAATTGAAGAGCAAGGTGCCCGTCGCCGTCGTCGAGGGCGACCAGCAGACCAGCTTCGACGCCGAGCGCATCCGCGCCACCGGCGCCCCGGCGCTGCAGATCAACACCGGCAAGGGCTGCCATCTGGACGCCCACATGGTCGGCCGTGCGTTGGAGAAACTGACCCCGCCGGAAGACAGCGTGCTGCTCGTCGAGAACGTCGGCAACCTGGTCTGTCCGGCTGCCTTCGACTTGGGCGAGGCCGCCAAGGTGGTGGTGCTGTCGGTCACTGAAGGGGAGGACAAGCCCCTCAAGTATCCGGACATGTTCGCCGCCGCGCGCCTCATGCTGGTGAACAAGATCGACCTGCTGCCCTACCTGAGCTTCGACGTGCACAAGGCCATCGATTTTGCGCGGCGGGTCAATCCCAGGCTCGAGGTGATCCAGGTGTCCGCTACCACCGGCGCCGGCTTTGCCGACTGGCTGGGCTGGATCGACGCCCGCCTCGGTGAGGCCTGCGCCGGGCGCCAGCAGACCGTCGAGCAACTGCGCGCACGCATCGCCGAGCTGGAAGCCCGGCTCGCCGCCAAGGGGTGACGCGCCGATGCTGATGATCGTCGACCCGACCTGTGTCGCCCGCCGCCTGCGCGTGCGTGGCGTCGTGCAAGGAGTGGGCTTCCGGCCCTTCGTGTACCGCTTCGCCCGGAAGCTCGGCCTCACCGGCTGGGTGCGCAACGATGGCGCCGGCGTGGAGATCGAGATCCAGGGCGGTGAAGCCATCCTGGATGCCTTCACCCTGTGCCTCGCCAGCGAGGCGCCGCCGCTGGCGCGAGTGGATTCCGTCGAACCGGAGGTAATTGCACCGGACCTGGCACGCACCGAGTTCCTGATCCTGCCCAGCGCCGATGGCGCGGTGGCCACTGCCATCGGTCCCGACACGGCGATCTGCCCGTCCTGCCTTGGCGAACTGTTCGACCCGGACGACCGCCGCTGGCGCTATGCCTTCATCAACTGCACCAACTGCGGTCCGCGCTACACGATCACCCGCCGCCTGCCCTACGACCGCGCCAACACCAGTATGGCGGCCTTTCCGCAATGCCCGCACTGCGAGGCCGAGTACGCTTTCCCGGGCGACCGGCGCTTCCATGCCGAGCCCAACGCCTGCCCGGTCTGCGGCCCGCAGCTGAGCCTCTACGAACCCCACGGCGTGCAGGCCCTGGCCCGCGATCCGGTGGCCGAGACCCTGCGCCGCCTGCAACTCGGCGAGATCGTCGCACTGAAGGGCCTGGGCGGTTTCCATCTGGCCTGCGATGCGGCGGACGGTGACGCGGTGCTGCGCCTGCGGGTACGCAAGCGCCGCCCGCACAAGCCGCTGGCACTGATGTTCGCCAACCTGGCCAGCGTGAAGCGCTGGGCGCGGGTGTCGGAGGCGGAAGCCGCGGCGCTGGAAAGCCCCGAGCGGCCCATCGTGCTGCTGGAAAAGGGGCTGGAGTTCGATCAGGCCTTTCCGGGCATTGCGCCGGGTCTCGACGAAGTCGGCGTGATGCTGCCCTACACGCCGCTGCAATACCTGCTTTTCCACGAGGCCGCTGGCCGGCCCACCGGCACTGCATGGCTCGCCGACGTGCAGCCGCTGGGCCTTGTGATGACCAGCGCCAACCCCCACGGGGAGCCGCTGGTGAAGGACAACGACGAAGCCTTCGAGCGCCTCGCCGACATCGCCGACGTGCTGCTGATGCACGACCGGGACATCGTCGTGCGCTGCGACGACTCGGTGCTGCGCCTGCGTCCGGACCTGCCGGCCGGGCCGCACGAGGCCGCCGGCGCCGGCATCCAGTTCATGCGCCGCGCGCGGGGCTTCACGCCGCTGTCCCTGCCGCTGCCCGACGACGGCCCGGCGGTGCTGGCCTTCGGTGCCCACCTCAAGGCGACCCTGTGCCTGGCCCGCGGGCGCGAGGCCTTCCTGTCCCAGCACATCGGCGGCCTCGACAACCCGGCCGCCTGCGCGGCGCTGGACGAAGTGGCCGAGCACCTGCAGTCCATCCTGTCGGTACAGCCAGCGGCGGTGGCCCACGACGCCCATCCCGATTACTACTCGACGCAGGCCGCCTTGGCCCTGGCCGAGCGCCTCGACATCCCGGCGATTGCGGTCCAGCATCATCACGCTCACCTGGCCGCGGTGTGCGCCGAGCATCGCCTCGAAGGGCCGGTACTTGGTTTGGCCGCGGACGGCGTCGGCCTCGGCACCGACGGCATGCCGTGGGGCGGCGAGCTGCTCTACGTGGACGGCGCCGAGTTCCGCCGCCTCGGCCACCTCAGCCCGTTGCCGCTGCCCGGCGGCGACCGCGCGGCGCGGGAGCCGTGGCGCATGGCCTGCGGTGTGCTGCACGCGCTGGGGCGCAGCGATGAGGCAGCTCGGCGTTTCCCCGATCAGGCCGTGGAGCCGGTGCTCGCGATGCTGCAGAAAGGCACCCGCTGCCCGCCGACCACCAGCCTCGGCCGTTGGTTCGACGCGGCGGTCGGCCTGCTCGGCATCTGCGACACGATGACCTTCGAAGGCCAGGCGGCGATGCTGCTCGAAACCCTGGCGCGGGCTTTCGGCGACTGCCTGGCGCTGCCCGGCAGCTATTACATCGACGAGCGCCCGGAGGCAGGCCTGTCGGTGCTCAATCTCTATCCGCTGCTCAATCAACTGGCCGACGAGGGCGACGCGGCCCGTGGCGCGGCCCACTTCCACGCCGGCCTCGTCGATGGCCTGACCCAGTGGCTTGGCGATGCCGCCCTCGCCACCGGCATCCGCCAGGTCGCGCTGTCCGGCGGTTGCCTGCACAACCGCCTGCTCGCCGCGGGCCTGCGGGTGCGCCTGCAGGCCCGCGGGCTGAAGGTTTTCGAAGCCCAGCACGCGCCTCCCGGCGACGGCGGCGTGGCCCTCGGTCAGGCCTGGGTGGCCCGCGCGCAGCTGGCGCGGGGCGTGTGGTGAAGGCGGGGCAGCCCGGTAACCGGAAGGACTGATTTCATGTGTCTCGCAATTCCGACCCGCGTGGTCGAACTCCTGCCCGACGGCCAGGCCCTGGTGGACCTGGGCGGTGTGCGCAAGACGATTTCCCTTGAACTGGTGGACGACGTGCAGCCCGGCGACTACGTGATTGTCCACGTGGGCTACGCGCTGACCCGCCTCGACCCGGAGGAGGCCGAGCGCACCTTGGCGCTGATGAAGGAAGCCGGCATCGACGTGGCCGGCGAGGCGGCCTCCGCATGAAGTACGTGGACGAATTCCGCGACGGGGAGGTCGCCCGTGGCCTTGCCGAGGCCATCGCCCGCGAAGCGCGGCCGGACCGGCGCTACGCCTTCATGGAGTTCTGCGGCGGGCATACCCACGCGATCTCCCGCTACGGCGTGGCTGATCTGCTGCCGCCCCAGGTGCGCATGATCCACGGCCCCGGCTGTCCGGTGTGCGTGCTGCCCATCGGCCGCATCGACCAGGCCATCGGACTGGCGCTGGAGCGTGGCGTCACCGTGTGCACGTACGGCGACACGCTGCGCGTGCCGGCCTCCGGTGGCTTGTCGATGCTGCGCGCGCGGGCCCGGGGCGCCGACATCCGCATGATCTATTCGGCAGCCGATGCGCTGGCGCTGGCGCAGAAGGAGCCCGAGCGGCAGGTGGTGTTCTTCGCGATCGGCTTCGAGACCACCACCCCGCCCACCGCGCTGGTGATCCGCCAGGCCGCGCAGCTGGGCCTGAAGAACTTCAGCGTGCTGTGCTGCCACGTGCTGACGCCGTCGGCGATCACCGCGATCCTCGAGTCGCCGGAGGTGCGCGAACTGGGCACGGTGCCGCTGGACGGCTTCATCGGGCCGGCCCACGTCAGCACGGTGATCGGCAGCCGCCCGTATGCGCACTTTGCCGAGGAGTATCGCAAGCCGGTGGTGATCGCCGGCTTCGAGCCTCTCGACGTGATGCAGGCAATCCGCATGCTGGTGCGCCAGGTGAACGAAGGCCGGGCCGAGGTGGAGAACGAGTTCTCCCGCGCCGTCAGCGAGGATGGCAACCTGAAGGCCCAGGCGCTGGTGTCGGAAATCTTCGAGCTGCGCCGCGACTTCGAATGGCGCGGCCTTGGCACGGTGCCCTATTCGGCCCTGCGCATCCGCGAGCGCTTCGCCGCCTTCGACGCGGAGGCGCGTTTCGGCCTGCACTACCAGGGCGTGCCGGATCACAAGTCCTGCGAATGCGGGGCCATCCTGCGCGGCGTCAAGACGCCCCTCGACTGCAAGCTGTTCGGCACGGTGTGCACGCCGGAGACGCCGATGGGCTCGTGCATGGTGTCCTCCGAAGGGGCTTGTGCGGCCCATTACACCTACGGCCGCTTCCGCGACATTCCGGTGGTTGCTGCATGATGGAGCGCTTTCGCCAAGTCCTTGTGCCGAAAGGGAACAGTGGCTTGAATCCGCCGCTTTTGGTCAGTGATTTATTACCGAAAACAGGGTTAAATCTCGTCTCGTTGCGGCCGATAAGCCGCCATACGGTCTGTTCGAGGCCGTGCAAGGAGACAAGAAAATGAACCTGTTCAAAAGTCTGCGGGGGGCGTCGGCCCCGGGTGTCGTGACCCTGCAATGCCGTGCGTCCGAGGTCGCCCAACGCCTCGCGTCCGCATCCATCGCACCGACCTTCGTCGGCGGCTATGTGTCGCCGCACGTGGATATCGACCAGGTTGCCCGCGCCGTGACCGCCCGTTTCCCGGGCGTGCCGGTGATGCTGTGTTCCACCGCCGGCGAGCTGTGCGGCGACAGCGACAATCTGTACTGCCGCACCGGCGAACAGTGGGACCGGGTGGTCCTGCAGTGCTTCGACGCGTCGTTGATTGCCCGCGCCCAGCTGGTGGCCGTGCCGCTGGCCTGCGAGGACCTGCGCCGCGGCAAGTCCGAGGTGCCGGTGAAGGAGCGCCTGGCGCGCATCGCCCGCAATATCGAGGCGGTGCGCCTCGACATGGACATCGACTACCGGGACACACTGGCCTACGTGCTGTTCGATGGCCTGTCGGCATCGGAGTCCTTCTTCATGGAGGCGCTCTATGATTCCGGGCGCTTCCCCTGCCTGTTCGTCGGCGGTTCGGCCGGCGGCAAGTTCGACTTCAAGAACACCTGGATCCACGATGGCACGCGCCGCCTGGAGAACCACGCGCTGATCGCCTTCCTGAAGGTGGCCAAGGGCACCCGTTTCGGCGTGCTGAAGAGCCAGAACTTCGTGCCGGACGGCCCACGTTTCCCGGTCATCGGCGCCTCGCTGGAGCAGCGCTACGTCAGCCAGGTGATCGCCGCGGACGGCCGCATCGTGCCCTTCATCGACGCGCTGTGCAGCCACTTCCGCTGCGAGCCGGCCCAGCTGGAAGGCAAGCTGGCCGATTACTCCTTCGCGATCCAGGTCGGCAAGGAGATCTTCGTCCGCTCGGTGGTGAACGTGGACGTGGGCGCCGGCCGCGTCAATTTCTACTGCGACATCTCGCCGGGCGAGGAGCTGATGCTGGTCCGCCGGACCGGCCTGGTGCAGAGCACCGAGCAGGATTTCCGCAACTTCATGGCCGGCAAGCCCGGCGCGCCGGTGGCCGGCATCCTCAACGACTGCATCCTGCGTCGCCTGTACAACGACAAGGAGTTGTCCCGCGTTGGCAGTGCGCTGCCATGCAAGCAGATGGCCGGCTTCTCGACCTTCGGCGAGATCCTGGGCCTCAACCTGAACCAGACTCTCACCGCGGTATTCTTCTTCCGCGTGCCGGAAGGCACGCCCTTCCGCGACGACTACGTGGACAACTTCGTCGCCCACTACGGCGAGTTCAAGGCCTTCTTCCTGCGTCGCCAGAGCGCCAAGCTGACCGGCCTGTCGCGGGTCATCGTTAAGCAGATCGCCGATTACCAGGCCGAAGCCTTCGACAGCCAGCTTGACCCGTCGAACTTCGACGACAACATCGCGCTGGTTGTGCATGGCCTCAACAGCCTCGGCCAGACGCTGCAGTCCTCCCATTCCCTGCGCGACCAGATGGCGCATCAGCTGGAGAGCTGCGCCGGCGACCTGTATTCGTCGGTGGGCGATTTGTCCGCGCACATCGACGAGCAGGAGCGGGTGGTGAACGCCGCCGGCGGTACGGTCAGCGAGCTGACTCACCAGGCCGCCGACAGTGCCGACAGCGCGCGCAAGCTGGCCCAGGCCAGCGGCCGCATCCAGGGCGTCGTGGAGGTCATCCAGCAGATCGCCGACCAGACCAACCTGCTGGCCCTCAACGCGGCGATTGAGGCCGCGCGTGCCGGCGAGGCCGGGCGCGGCTTCGCGGTGGTCGCCGACGAGGTGCGCAAGCTGGCCGAGAAGTCCCGTGCCAGTGCCGGCGAGATCGGCAACGATATTTCCACGCTGGCCAGCGAGATCGGCCGCGTCGCCCAGGAGATCGAGCGCCAGGCCGGCGACGTGTCCAACCTGTCCGGCATGCTGACCGACATCCAGGCCTTCAGCGGCAAGACCTCCGAGACGGCCGGCCACACCAAGGCGGTGGCCGATACCCTCAAACACCTGACCGAGAGCCAACTGACCCGGGGCTGACCCGGCGGGCACGCCTGCGCGTGCCGTGCCGCTCGGCCCCCGAACGACACGACACGCCCATGCTGCCCTGTGACATCCCCACGCGCGGGGCCCGGCCATGTTGACCGGCGCCCTGCTCGGCATCGTCGAGGATGCCGCCCACGCGATCCTGACCCTCACCGACGGGGTGGAGGACGCGACCCTGTTCTCCCTGCGCCTGACCCGCGACGAGGCGATCCGCCAGCTGATCGTCATCGCCGACTCCCTCGCCAACCTGCCCGCCGACGCGGCGACCGCGCTGTCCGCCATCGACCGGGACGGCTGGGCGCTGACCGCCCGCAGCCTGCACAGCGTCCAGCGCGCCACGGTGGATGAGGCGCTGGCTTTCGGCGTGCGTTCGCTGGTGCCGGCGCTGATCCTCAACCTGCGCCGTTATCGCCGCAGCCATCCGGACCTGTTCGTGTTCAAGCCCTGATATGAAAAAAGCCTATGTCCGCCCCCTCGACCTGCGCCACGGCAGCGTGGACCTCTCCCATGGCGGCGGTGGCCGCGCGATGGTCCAGCTGATCAGCGACATCTTCGCCCGCGCCTTCGACAACGAATGGCTGCGCCGCGGCGACGACGGCGCCGTGCTGCCGGCGCCGGCCCCCGGCGAGCGCCTGGTGGTGGCCACCGACGCCCATGTGGTGTCGCCGCTGTTCTTCCCCGGCGGCGACATCGGCTGCCTGTGCGTGCACGGCACCATCAACGACGTGGCGGTGATGGGCGCCCGCCCGCTGTACCTGGCCGCCAGCTTCGTGCTCGAAGAAGGCTTCCCGCTGGCCGAGCTGCAGCGCGTGGTGCTGAGCATGGCGGCGGCGGCCAGGGAGGCCGGCGTGCCGGTGGTCACCGGCGACACCAAAGTGGTCGAGAAAGGGAAGGGCGACGGCATCTTCATCACCACCACCGGCATCGGCGCGCTGCCGGCCGGGCGCGAGCTGTCCGGCGCCAACGCGCGGCCGGGCGATGCGGTGATCGTCTCCGGTACCCTCGGCGACCACGGCATGGCGATCATGGCCCAGCGCGAGAACCTGGCCTTCGATTCGGAAATCCGTTCCGACACCGCCGCATTGCACGGCCTTGCCGCCGTGGCGATGGACGCCGCGCCGGAGCTGCGCCTGCTGCGCGACCCGACCCGCGGCGGGCTGGCGGCCACCCTCAACGAGATCGCCCAGCAGTCGGGCGTCGGTATCGTCCTCGACGAAGCGGCCATCCCGGTGGACCCGCAGGTCGCTGCCGCCTGCGAGTTCCTCGGCCTCGACCCGCTCAACATCGCCAACGAAGGCAAGCTGATCGCCGTCTGCCCCGCTGAGCAGGCCGACACGCTGCTCGCCGCGCTGCGCGCCCATCCCCTCGGCGCGCGGGCGGCGAAGGTTGGCGAGGTGATCGCCGACGAGCACCGCTTCGTGCAGATGAAAACCGCCTTCGGCGGCCGCCGTATGGTGGACTGGCTGGCCGGCGAACAGCTGCCGCGGATTTGTTAACTCCCAGGAGAGACCGACCATGTACATCGCCATGAACCGTTTCCGCATCGCCCCGGGCCGCGAGGCCGAGTTCATCGACATCTGGAAGCAGCGCGAATCGCACCTGGACGAGGTGCCGGGCTTCAAGGAGTTCCACCTGCTGCAGGGGCCGACGACGCCGGAGTTCACGCTGTTCGCATCCCACTCGGTGTGGGAGTCGGCGGCGGCCTTCGAGGCCTGGACCCGCTCCGAGGCCTTCCGCAAGGCCCACGCCGGTGCCGGCACGAGCCGCGACATCTACCTGGGGCCGCCGCAGTTCGAGGGCTTCGAGGCCGTGCTGTAAATCGTGCGCATCCTGCTGCTGACCCACAGCTTCAACAGCCTGACCCAGCGCCTCTTCGAGGCGCTGGCGGTGCGCGGCCACGCACTGTCGGTGGAGTTCGACATCGCCGACTCGGTCACCGAGGAGGCGGTCGCGCTGTTCCAGCCGGACGTGCTGCTGGCGCCCTTCCTCAAGCGCACCATTCCCGAATCCCTGTGGTCGCGCCAGCTGTGCCTGATCGTCCATCCCGGCATCGTCGGCGACCGCGGCCCGTCGGCGCTGGACTGGGCGATCCAGTCCGGAGCGGCGGCGTGGGGCGTCACCGTGCTGCAGGCCGAGGCGGAGATGGACGCCGGCCCGGTGTGGGCCAGCTCGACCTTTCCGATGCGGGCGGCCAGGAAGTCCAGCCTGTACCGCAACGAGGTGACCGACGCGGCACTGGCTGCCGTGCTGGAAGCCCTCGACCGCGTGGACGACTGGCGTGCCGGCCGCTGGCAGCCGCGCCGCGTGCAGCCCGGCGACGGCGATGTGCGGGGCGGCCTGCAGCCGCTGATGCGCCAGGCCGACCGCACCATCGACTGGCTGCGCGACAGCAGCGCGCAGATCCTCGCCCGCCTGCGCGCGGCGGACGGTTTTCCCGGCGTGGCGGACAGCTTGTTCGGCGTGCCTTGCCATCTGTTCGACGCCCATCCGGCGCCCCTTGAGCCCGGCGCCACGCCCGGCGCACTGCTGGCCCGGCGGGACGGTGCGGTGCTGCGTGCCACGGTGGATGGGGCTGTGTGGATCGGCCACGTGAAACGCGGCGACCGGCCGGATGCGATCAAGCTGCCGGCTACGATCGCCTTTGCCGCCGAGGCCACCGGCCTGCCCGAGCGACCGGCCGAACTGTGGCGTGACGCCGCCGACGACGGCGCCGAACTGCGCTACCGGGAGGAGGCGGGTGGGGCAGTCGGCGTGCTGTCCTTCGATTTCTACAACGGGGCTATGGCCACCGACCAGTGCCGGCGCCTGATCGCCGCCATCGACTTCGCCCGCAGCCGGCCGACCCGCGTGCTGGTGCTGGAAGGCGGGGCGGATTTCTGGTCCAACGGCATCCACCTCAACCGCATCGAGGCCGTGCAGCTGGACGGCGGTTCGGCGGCCGATGCGTCGTGGGACAACATCAACGCGATGGACGACGTGTGCCTCGCCATCCTGCAGCTCACCGACCGCCTGACGGTGGCGGCCCTGCGCGGCAATGCCGGCGCCGGCGGCTGCTTCCTGGCGCTGGCCGCCGACCAGGTGTGGGCGCGGGGCGGGGTGATCCTCAACCCGCACTACAAGAACATGGGCAACCTGTACGGCTCGGAATACTGGACCTACCTGCTGCCGCGGCGGGTGGGGGCGGACGGCGCCCGCGCGATCATGGCCGCGCGCCTGCCCCTCGGTGCGCCACGGGCGGTGGAGGGCGGCCTCATCGACGCCTGCTTCGGCGCCGACCGGCCGGCCTTCGAGGCCGAGGTGCTGGCCCGCGCCACCGCTTTGGCCGTTGCGCCGGACTACGCCGAGCGCCTCGCCGCCAAGCAGGCCCGCCGGGCCGCCGACGAGGCCGCCAAACCGCTGGCCACCTACCGCGATGAAGAACTTGCCCACATGCGCCGCAACTTCTATGGCTTCGACCCCAGCTACCACGGCGCACGCTACCATTTCGTGATGAAGAGCCCCCAGTCCTGGACCCCCCGCCACCTCGCCCGTCACCGGGAGGTTGGCCGATGAATACCCCTTTCAAACCCGCCGCCCGCCTGCCGGCGGTGCTGGTGGTGGATGACGAAGTCCGTTCCCAGGAAGCCCTGCGCCGCACCCTCGACGAGGAGTTCGAGGTGTTTACCGCCTCGTCGGCGGAGGAGGCCGGCACCATCCTCGAACGGGAAGTGATCCAGGTGCTGCTGTGCGACCAGCGCATGCCCGGCGAGTCCGGGGTGGCTTTCCTCAAGCGCGTGCGCGAGCAGTGGCCGGACGTGGTGCGCATCATCATCTCCGGCTACACGGACTCGGAAGACATCATTGCCGGCATCAACGACGCAGGCATCTACCAGTATCTGCTCAAGCCCTGGCAGCCGGATCACCTGCTGATGGCGATCCGCAACGCCGCCGAGCTGCACCGCCTGCAGGCCGAGAACCAGCGCCTCAGCTTGGAGCTGCGTACCGCCGGGCCGGTGCTCAAAAAGCGCGTCGAGATGAAGTACGAACGGGTCAAGCGCGAGTTCGGCCTCGACGGGCTGACCCGCGCGCCGGGCAGTCCGCTCAACCCGGTTTGCGAGCTGATTGCCCAGGTCGCGCCCTTCGACCTGTCTGTGCTGATCTCCGGCGAGTCCGGCACCGGCAAGGAGATGATTGCGCGGGCGCTCCACTATCAGAGCAGCCGTGCCGACAAGGCCTTTGTCATCGAGAACTGCGGGGCGCTGCCCGACCAGCTGCTGGAGGCCGAGCTGTTCGGCTACAAGCGCGGCGCCTTCACCGGCGCCTACGAAGACCGCATCGGCCTGTTCCAGCAGGCGGACGGCGGCACCCTGTTCCTCGACGAGATCGGCGAGACCTCGCCGGCCTTCCAGGTCAAGCTGCTGCGAGTGCTGCAGGAGGGCGAGTTCCGCCCGCTCGGCAGCACGCGTCCGGTGACGGTGGATGTGCGGGTCATCGCCGCCACCAACCGGGATCTGGAAACCGAGGTGAGGGAAGGGCGCTTCCGTGAAGATCTGTACTACCGGTTGGCCATCGTGCCGTTGCACGTGCCGCCATTGCGCGAACGGCCGATGGACATCCCGCTGCTCGCCGAGCGCCTGCTGGAGGCCAGCCGCAACGCCCTCGGCAAGGACAGCGAGGGCTTCACGCAAGAGGCCCTGAACTGCATGGCCGCCTACCGCTGGCCGGGCAATGTGCGGGAGCTGCAGAACGCCATCCTGCGCATGCTGGCCCTGTCTTCCGAGCCGCGTTTGGGTGCCCACCTGCTGGCGCCGCGGGTGCTGCAGGCCGGCGCCGACGGCCGCGACGAGAGCCCCTATGACGGCGATCTGGAGGCAGTTGGCTTCAGCGGCACGCTGCAGGAGCGCGTCGATGCCCTCGAAGCCCGCGTGCTGAAGGAGACCCTGATCCGCCTGCGCTGGAACAAGACCCGCGCCGCCAACGAGCTGGGCCTGTCCCGCGTCGGCCTGCGCGCCAAGCTGGCCCGCTTCGGGCTGGACGGCGGCGACAAGGCGGGGGACGCGGAGTGAAGCTGTTGTGGCTGCAGTCCGGCGGTTGCGGCGGCTGCACGATGTCGCTGCTGTGCTCCGGCGCGCGGGATCTGCCCGGCCTGCTGGCGTCGGCGGGCATCGAGCTGGCCTGGCATCCGTCCCTGTCGGAAGCCACCGGTGACGAGGTGCGCGCGCTGCTCGCCGATTTCGAGTCCGGCCGCGAGCCCCTCGACCTGTTGTGCATCGAGGGCTCCCTGCTCACTGGCCCCAACGGCAGCGGCCGCTTCCACATGCTGGCGGGTACCGGCCGGCCGATGATCGCCTGGGTGCGTGCGCTGGCGGCCCGCGCCCGCTACACGCTGGGCATCGGCACCTGCGCGGCCTATGGCGGGATCACCGCCGCCGGCAACAACCCGGCGGGGGCGATCGGCCTGCAGTACGACGGCCAGCATCCGGGCGGGCTGCTGGGCGTGGATTACCGCTCGGCTGCCTGCCTGCCGGTGATCAACGTGGCGGGCTGCCCGACCCATCCGGACTGGGTGGTGGATACGCTGCTGGCGCTGGCCCTCGGCCAGTTCGCCGCAAGCGACCTGGACGCCCTCGGGCGGCCGCGCTTCTACGCGGATCAGCTGGTGCACCACGGCTGCACGCGCAACGAGTTCTACGAGTTCAAGGCCAGCGCCGAGAAACCCGGCGACCTCGGCTGCATGATGGAGCACATGGGCTGCAAGGGCACCCAGGCCCATGCCGACTGCAACATCCGTCCGTGGAACGGCGTCGGTTCATGCACCAACGGCGGCTACCCGTGCATCAGCTGCACCGAGCCCGGCTTCGAAGCGCCGGGCCACGCCTTTGCGCGCACGCCGAAGGTGGCGGGCATTCCGATCGGCCTGCCGTCGGACATGCCCAAGGCCTGGTTCGTCGCGCTGGCGGCGCTCTCAAAGTCGGCCACGCCGGCGCGGGTGCGCCATAACGCGGTGGCCGAGACGCCAGTCGTGGCGCCGGCCATCCGCAAGACCGGCTTGAAGTAAGGCGTGCCGGCGTCAGCCGGGGGACCGTCCGTCGTGGTGCTGGGGGGCGGGAGCCAGACTGCTGCCGGACTGCTGCCGCCGGGCATCCAGCCTGTACATGAGCAGATAGGCGGCGCCTGCTGCGGCCGGTACCAGGCCCCACACTGCGCGCTCGGGATGGCGGCTGCTGACCAGCAGCGCGATGGCGACCGCAATGCCGATGAAGAGCAGCAGCAGGCCACGCCGCAGGTAATCGGCCGGCGTCATTGCGGCGCGGCGCCCCCCTCCATTGAGCAGTTCCGGCGGTAGCGGTGACGGTTCGATGCCTCGCTCTATGGCGGCCATGCGCTCCGTGTGGATCAGTTCGGCGATGCGGGTGCGTCGCCGGTAGTGGAGCATGGTGCCCAGCATGGCGATGCCGATGCTCAGCACAATGGTGGCGAGGGGCACCGAGGCGCGCAGGATGGAGACCAGTTCGCTGGAGTCGTCGATGGACATGTGTGCATTTCCGTGTGATGGGTGATGTCCTTGATACCCGGCCGGCCGGTGACAGGTTTCGTGGCGGCGGCAAAATTTTTTTGCGTTCGGGTGAAACCGGATGGCATCGGGAGGGTATCAAGTGGCATGGACCTGAATGTGCCCCCTTTCCTGAACGCCGAGGATTCCGACGCCGCCCGCCGCGATGCGGACATCGTTGCGTTGCTGGAGCAGGGGGATGGGGGCGGCGCGTTCGAGCGCCTGGTGGCCCGCTACGAAGGGAAGGTCCATCGCCTGTGCATGGCTTTGCTGCGCGACGAGGCGCAGGCGCGGGATGCCGTCCAGGATGTGTTCCTGCGCGTGTGGCGGGCGCTGGGGACTTACGATCGCCGCAGTGCCGCGCCGTCCACCTGGCTGTACGCCATCGCCCGCAACCGCTGCCTGTCCCTGCTGGCGCGGCGCGACCCGGAGCATGCCTCCCTCAGCGTGCCAGAGGTGTGGGCGGAGGCCGAGGCACTGGCCGGGCTGCCGGATGTGTCCGGCGAGACGCCGGCGGCCCTGCTCGGACGCCTGGTGGACGACTTGCCGGTGGCTTACCGCAGCTGCCTGACGCTGTTCTACTACGAGGACCGCTCGGTGGCCGAGGTAGCGCAGATGCTGGGCTTGCCCGACGGCACCGTGAAGACCCACCTGCACCGGGCGCGCAAGCTGCTGCTCGCCGAATTCCAGCGCCGCGGGCTGGATGAACCGGGGCTGTGGCTGTAGGAAGGAGAGAGCATGGACAAGACGAATCCCGATACCGCCGAAGCCCGCGCGCTGCAGGTGCTGGACTGCGCTCTGGGCAAGGTGCTGACGCCGCCGGCGCTGCCTGACGGCTTCCGCCAGCAGCTGATGGCCGCCATGCTGCAGGATGCGGCGGCCGACCTGGCGGCCCGGCAGGCCACGCTGGAGGCGGAGCACGCCCGCTTGCTGGCCGGCCTGAAGGCAGATCACGTGAGGCTGCGCCGCGATACGCTGGCGATCGTGGTCGGCTCGGCCTTTGCGGCCGGCGCCGCGTCCATGCTGCTGGCGCCGTGGCTGGTGGAGGCGTGGACGCTGGATACCGCCTGGGTCGGCCCGGTGCTGACCAGTGTCCTCGGGCTGGGGCTGGCCGGCTGGGCCGGTCTGCGCCGCTTCGGTGTGCGGATCGGGAGCTAGCCGGGGCGGCGTTGTATCCTTCGGTCGAGACCACATTCTGTTCCGGCCGCCATGCTCCGTTGTTGCCCGCCTTTGCCGCTCCATTCCGAAACCGTCAAGGGCGTTGCCGGAGCGCGTCCGTGAGCCGGGTGACGGTGGGGCCTTTCAACCGTGTCGAGGGTGACCTGGAGGTCAGCCTGGAGATGGAGAACGGGCGGGTGGCCGCGGCTTACGTCAATTCGCCGCTGTTCCGCGGCTTCGAGCAGATCCTGGTCGGCCGCGAGGCGCTGGACGCGCTGGTGATCGTGCCGCGCATCTGCGGCATCTGTTCGGTATCCCAGTCGGCCGCGGCCGCCGCCGCGCTGGCCGATCTGGCCGGCGTGCAGCCGACGCCCAACGGCCGCCGGATGAGCAATTTGATCCTCGCCGCCGAGAACCTGGCCGACCATTTCACCCATTTCTACCTGTTCTTCATGCCGGATTTCGCCCGCGAGGCCTACCGGGCGCGGGCCTGGTTCCCGGCTGCCGAGGCGCGCTTCAAGGCGGTCAGCGGCACGGCGACGCGCGATGCATTGCCGGCGCGGGCGGGCTTCCTGCAGATCATGGGCCTGCTGGCCGGCAAGTGGCCCCACTCGCTGACCTTGCAGCCCGGCGGCGTGGCGCGGGCGCCTCAGGCGGCCGAGCGCCTGCGGGTTCTTGCGGCGCTGCGGGAGTTTCGCGGCTGGCTGGAGCGGCAGCTGTTCGGCGAGAAGCTGGAGGCCATCGCGGCCCTCGACTCCCAGGTCGCGCTGCATCGCTGGATGGACAGCCGGCCGGCGGAGGCCAGCGATTTCCGCCTGTTCCTGGAGATTGCCGAAGATCTGCAGCTGGCGCGCTACGGACGGGGTACGGACCGCTTCCTGAGCCATGGCGCCTATCCGAAAGTCGGCGGCGGCTGGTTGTTCCCGCGCGGTGTGCTCGACCTGCCGGCGGGGGCGCTGCAGCCTTTCCTGCCCGGCGACGTGCTGGAGGACGTCAGCCACGCCTGGCTGGAGGACGAGCCGCCGCGCCATCCGTCGGAAGGCGAAACGCGGCCGGTGGAGGATAAGCCCGGCGCCTACACGTGGTGCAAGGCGCCGCGCTGGCAGCAGCAGGTGGTGGAGTGCGGG
The DNA here is from genome assembly GCF_002028455.1 of Zoogloea sp. LCSB751. GTDB lineage: Bacteria > Pseudomonadota > Gammaproteobacteria > Burkholderiales > Rhodocyclaceae > Zoogloea. The sequence continues at coordinate 79,815 of NZ_MWUM01000001.1, forward strand.
GCACTGGCCCGCCAGGCTGTCGCCGGCCATCCGCTGGTCCGCGAGCTGGTGGCCCACGGCGGCGGCAATGTGTTCAGCCGGGTGGTAGCCCGCCTTCTGGAACTGGCCATCGTGGTGCCGGCGATGGAAGGCTGGCTGCGCGACGTGGACGACAGCCCGTTCTGTGCCCAGGTGGCGCTGCCCGGCGACGGGCGGGGTGTGGGCCTGGTGGAGGCAGCCCGAGGCGCGCTGGGGCACTGGATCACCCTGCGCGGTGGGCACATCAGCCGTTATCAGATCATCGCCCCGACGACCTGGAACTTCTCGCCACGGGACGCTGCGGACATTCCCGGTGCGCTGGAGCAGGCCCTGGTCGGCCTGCCGGAAGACCAGCCCCTGCTGGTGCAGCACGTGGTGCGCAGTTTCGATCCGTGCATGGTGTGCACGGTGCACTGAGCGCTGCGGCTGGGCCCGTTCAGCGGTTGCCGGGGCGTTCTTCCCGCGGCCCTTCCGGACGTGGGCCGCGGTCGTGGCCGGTGCCGCGCTCCTGGCGCGGCGGTGGGCCGGCGTCGCGCGGTGGTTCGGGCCGGGCCGGCATCGGTGAGAAGGCTCGCGGCGGCTCCTGGCGCGGTGCGGTGTGTTGTTCGGGGCGGGGCTGTGCGTTCGGCATGCTGCCGCCACTCCAGCCGGGGTTCGGGGCCGGCATGGCGTTGCGCGGCGGAACCTGCTGCGGCATGACCTCCTGGTGGGGCGGCGGATTGCGGTCCCGAGGACGCTCTCGTTCCCCTGCGTCTTCCTGCCGGCGTTGTTCGCGTCCCCAATCCCGCTCCCGGCCCCGTTCGATACGCTGGGGTGGATAAGGCTGGCTCCAGCCGGCGGGAGGCGGCATGGTCCGTGGCGGGTACATGGGCGCGACCGGCGGCGGCCGCTCGCGCCAGCGTTCCTGCCACCGCTCCCGCTCGCCATACCAGGGCTGGCGACGGTAATGGGCGCCCCAGTAGTCGCCGATGATGAAGCTGATCAGCGGGATGCCGAGGGTCGGTCCGTACTGCAGGATGGGTACGCTGTCGCCCATCCATGGGTAGTACAGGCCGCCAGCGAAGACCCAGCCGCGGGCGCCGAAGGAAAGCCGCACGTCGCACCACTGGTAGTCCGGCAGGCACCCGAAAAGGCGTGCTTCCATGCCGGGCGACAGGGTCATCAGAATGGGGTAGTCGGGCGCCGGGCCGGCGTACAGCTGGATCGGTTCCGCAATGAAGACGGTCTGGGCGTGGGCGGCGGCCGGCAGCAGGGCCGCTAAAAGGGCAAGGGGGCGGAGCAGGGGGGCGACAGGCATGATGGACTCCCGGAATGGGCCGGGTCAGGGCGAAAGGCGAAGGATCCTGCTTTCATCTTAGAGCCCCTTCGTAAGGTCTTGGGCGGGACTCTGTAAGCGCAGATTACCACCGGCAGCCCTTGCCCATGAAAGCCTGTCGGCCCCTCATCGGGCGGTAAAGTTGTGGGGCGGAGCGCCGTAGAGCAGGGCATCTTCACGCCTGTACCGAGGTTCGCCATGAAAATCGCCGCATCCAGCATGGACATGCTTGCCAGCAACCGCAGCCAGGCTACGCGCACGGTGGAAGAGCGTCTGGCGGCGTGGGTCGGGCGCCGGCCCGATGCGCCCGGGGAGGGCCGTTCGCCGCGCGGAGTGGTGGTCTCTGAGGCCGGCCGTCAGGTTCTCAGCCAGGAGCAGGCCCAGGCCGCGGCTGCGGTGGGGAAGCCGGACGATGACGACGGGACGAAGAACGATCCCAAGCTGGCGCTGCTCAAGTCCATCATCGAGCAGCTGACCGGTCAGCGCATCCACCTGATGTCGGCCGATGAACTGGGCGCCGCGCCGGTGAGTACGGCCGCCCCCGCAGCGCAGGACCAGGCGCCAGCACCCGAATTCGGCATTGCCTACGACCGGACGGAAACCCGCACGGAGTCGGAGGAAAGTCATTTTTCGGCGAGCGGCACGATTCAGACTGCCGATGGCAAGCGCATCGATTTCAGCGTCGCGCTGTCGATGAGCCGCAGCGAGACGACAACCAGCAGCCTGAGCCTGCGGGCCGGCAATGCGGTGAGCAAGGATCCGCTGGTGATCAACTTCGATGGCGAGGCGGCCAGCCTCAGCAGCCAGCGCTTCGGTTTCGACCTGATGGGCGACGGCCAGCAGGTGGACATGCCGCTGCTCGGCCAGGGCAGTGGCTTCCTGGTTCTGGATGCGGTGGATAGTGGCCAGGTGACGTCTGGCCGCCAGCTGTTCGGGCCGGCCAGTGGCGACGGCTTTGCCGATCTGGCCAAGTACGACGGCGATGCCAGCGGCTGGATCGACGAGGCCGACGCGGTGTTCGACCGCCTCGGGGTGTGGACGCCCGACGCCAGCGGCGGTGGCAGCGTACGTTCCCTGCGCGATGCCGGCGTCGGGGCGCTCTACCTCGGCCGCACGGCGACCCCGTTCACCCTGAAGGAGAGCAGCGAGCTGGGGGCCATCCGCAGCACCGGGGTGTATGTCGCCGAGGACGGCCGCGTCGGGACGATGCAGCAGGTGGACGTGAACGTCTGAGGGCTGCCCTTACGCGGCCTCCGGGGTGCTGATCTTGGCCCTGAAGGCCGGCGGGATGAGGGCGGCGCGTCTGGCCGCGTAGTCGAAGAACAGGATGCCTATCTTGCCGCGGGCCACCTCGCGGCCGCTGGCCTTGTCGGCAACCGTCCACATCAGGTCGAAGCCGTACTTGTTGAAGTCGGCGGGCGCCATCGAGAACGCCAGGGTCTCGCCGTGGAAGGCTTCCGACTTGTACTGCAGTGCCGCGTCGGCGACCACGATGCCGACCCCTTCCACGTCCAGCTCGTCGTAGCCGAAGGAGCGGAAGAAGCGTACCCGCGCCTCCGACAGCAGCGCGATGAGGGCGGCGTTGTCGAGGTGCTGGGCCTTGTTGATGTGGGTGATGTAGATCGGGATGTCGGTCGAGAAGAGGAACTGCTCGGGCAGTTCGATCTGGATGCGGGCCATGGGCGTCCTTCGTGGAGGGCTATGTCATTGGCTCGATTATCGCAGTGCAGCGAAGGGCGTGGGGGCGTCGATTGCGGCGGACGGGAGCGCGGGGCAGAATGCTTCGCCTGACCTTGCCTGGAGCGCCCCGTGGAACGTTTCACCATCTCCCTCGACGAAGATCTGGCCCGCGAGTTCGATGCGCTGATCGCTGCGCGCGGCTACTCGAACCGTTCCGAGGCGGTGCGCGACATTCTGCGCGCCCAGCTGGAGAGCAACCGGCTGGCGCGGGAGGAAGCGGGGCACTGCATCGCCAACCTGTCCTATGTTTACAACCATCACGAGCGCGAGCTGGCGGAGCGTGTCACCCATGACCAGCACGAGCACCACGACCTGTGCGTGGCGACGCTGCATGCGCACCTGGATCACGACAACTGCATGGAAAGCGTGATCCTGCGCGGGCCGACGGCAGAGGTGCGGGCCTTTGCCGATGCGCTGATCGCCAAGCCGGGCATCCGCCACGGCGCACTGAACCTGGTGACGGCGGAGTTTGGCGCGCAGAGCCACACCCATGGGCATAGCCATCCGCATGCCGATGGGCACGCCCCTCCCCATGGCCATTACCGGCCGCGGAGCTGAGTATGGCGGACGGTGAGCGTCGCCTGCCCGATTCCTCGGCCCTGCTGGCCGCGGCGCCGGAAGGGGTGGGGGAGGGTGCCTGGATCGACGTGATCCAGAAGATGGACGAGGTGTATTCCGACCTGCTGCAGTACGAGGTCGCGCTCGAGGAGAAGAACGCCAAACTGGAGGAAAGCCAGGGCTTCATCCTGTCGGTGCTGACCTCGATCTCCGACATCCTGGTGGTGTGCGACCGGCGCGGGCGCATCGAGGAAGTGAACCGTTCGCTGGAGGCCTTCACCGGGCGGGCCTCCGAAGTGCTGCGTGGCAGTCCGTTCTTCGATCTGCTGGCCGATCCGGCGGCCATCGAGCTGGCCCGTGGCTGGTTCGCGCTGCGTGGCGATGCGCCCATCCATGATTGCGAACTGTCCCTGCGGGCTGCCGATGGCAGTGCAGTGCCGGTGTCCCTCAACTGCACGCCGCGCTATTCGTCGGTGGGCAAGTCACTGGGGATGGTGATCACCGGGCGGCCGGTGGGGGAACTGCGCAAGGCCTATTCGGCGCTGCGCCAGGCCCATGACGATCTCAAACGGACCCAGCAGCAGCTGCTGCACTCGGAGAAGATGGCCTCCCTCGGCCGCCTGGTGGCCGGGGTGGCCCATGAACTCAACAACCCGATCAGCTTCATTCTCGGCAACACCCATGCGCTCAAGCGTTATGCGGGGCGCCTGGCGGAGTACCTGGCGGCGGTGCATGCCTGCGAGCAGCCGGAGGTCTTGAGCGAGCTGCGCCAGCGCCTGCGCATCGACCGCATCCTGGGCGATCTGGATCCGCTCATCGAGGGCACCATCGAAGGGGCTGAGCGGACCCGCGACATCGTCGATGGCCTCAAGCGCTTCTCGGCGCTGGACCGGGAGGAGAGCAGCCGTTTCGACCTGGTGGCGGTGATCGGCCGCTCGGTGACCTGGGTGTGCAAGGCGGCGCCGGAACGCTTTACGGTGGATGTCCGCCTGCCCGCCGAATTGCCGGTGAGCGGCTCCTCGGGGCAGATGCAGCAGGTGGTGATGAACCTGGTCCAGAACGCCAGCGATGCCACCGCCGGCCAGGGTGCCGCGCGGCTGCAGATAGACGGGACGGTCGAGGACGGCGCGGTGGTCGTGCGCTTCCACGACAACGGGCCCGGCATTGACGCGCGCCATCTGCCGCATATCTTCGACCCCTTTTTCACCACCAAGCCGGTGGGTAGTGGAACCGGCCTGGGTTTGTCGATCAGTTACGGCATCGTCGAACGCCACGGCGGTGCGCTGACGGCCGGCAATCATCCCGACGGTGGCGCGGAGTTCGTGTTGCGGCTGCCGCGAGCGGGAGATGGGCAGGGACGGTCGTGATGGTCTGGAAGCGTCCTTTTCCCTGTAACGACTGTTTTGGCAGCGTGCTTGTCGTCGTCTGTAGATCGGGCCCTGTCGGGACGTGATGTGGCGCTTTGGCACGATTGTTGTATGAACTAAGATAGTTTCTTCATACGGATCGTCCGGGATCGCGCCATGACTGCCTTGCCTTCCGACCACCTCGCGCTCGTGCTGCTGGTTTTCGTTCTGGGGCTTAAGCACGGCTTCGATGCCGACCACCTCGCCACCATCGATGGTCTGACCCGCTTCAATGCCCGCGCCAATCCGGGCTGGGCGCGTTACTGCGGAACCCTGTTCTCCGTTGGCCACGGTGTGGTGGTGGTGGCCATTGCGCTGGCGGTGAGCCTGCTGTCCGGCGCGTGGTCGGCGCCTGAGTGGCTGGAGTTGTCGGGGGCGTGGATCTCGATCGCCTTCCTGGTCCTGCTCGGCGTGCTCAATTTGCGTGCGGTCTTCGCCGCCGAAGCGCACGAAGTGGTGCATCCGGTGGGCCTCAAGGGGCGCTGGCTGGGGCGCCTCGGACAGGCTGCCCATCCGGGGGGGGTGGCCCTGGTGGGGGCGCTGTTCGCGCTGTCTTTCGACACGGTGAGCCAGGCGGCACTGTTCGCGATGGCCGGCGTGCAGGTCGGGGGCTGGCTGCCGGCGGCCGGGCTGGGCCTGGTCTTCATGCTCGGTATGCTGATCGCCGATGGGGCCAACGGCTGGTGGATTGCCCGCCTGATTGCCCGCGCCGATGACACCGCGCGGATCGCGTCGCGGGTGATGGCGCTGGCGGTGGCCGGTATGAGCCTGCTGGTGGCCGCTTACGGACTGGCCCGGATGGTGTCGCCCGATCTGGAGGCCTGGGGGGAAGGCAAGGAACTGGCGCTGGGCCTTGCGGTGGTCGGGGTGATCTTTGGCAGTTTCGTGCTGGGGCTGCGGCTGGCCCGGGCGCGCGAGGTGGCTTCCCAACCGGTGGCCTGAGGGCCGCGTCATGTTGGGGTTCGTCCACTGATCGGGGACAATTCGGTAGGATCCGTCCCCTCGACCTTGATCGATCTTAAGGTCGCCCAGCGGCCGGCGCGGCAGATTACGCACTCTGCCGGGGCTCTGGATACGGATCGAGCACAGTGCCGGCCATACCGACTTACTACGACGAGCACCCTTTGAAGACCGATACCCCTCCTACCGGCAAGCTTTCTGCGCGGGCGTCCGGAGCGCTTTACCTGCGCGTGACCGCCGGTATTGTCCTGTGATGACGGATCGCGGCGTGCTCGTTGCGCTGGCCGCGTCGATGGCCCTGCATGGCGCGGCGCTGGGGCTCGGCGGCTTCGCGCCGGCTGCAGTCACGATGCCCCCGCGCCTTCTCGAGGCGCGCCTGGTGCAGGAGGAGGTGCTGCCCGAAAAACCCAAGGCGCCGCCGCGCCAGGAGGCGCCTCCGCGGCCGGCCAGACCGGAGGCTGCCAGGTCCGAGACGCGTCATCCGCCAGCCGCGGCTCCGATTGCGTCGGCGCCGGCCCGTCTGGTCAGCGAGCAGCCCGCCGAGCGACCGGCAGCAACAGTGGTCAGCGGGCCGTCCGCTGTATCCCCGTTTGTCGTTGCCCAGGGAACGGGGGCCCCGGCCGGTGTTGCCAGTTCGCCGTCGGTGGGGGCCGGGATCGCGGCTGCGGCACCAGCCTATTCGCCAGCCAGTTTCAACGCCGGCTACCTGCACAATCCCAAGCCCGCCTACCCGATGATGGCCCGTCGGCGTGGTCTGGAAGGTATCGTACGCCTTGATGTGCGGGTGTCCGTGGACGGCATTCCGACAGCGGTCAAGATCCGGGAGAGCTCCGGGCATGAAAGCCTCGACGAGGCGGCGGCGACGGCGGTGTGGCACTGGAAATTCGTGCCGGCCAAGCGCGGCGGCGAGCCGATCGAGGACACGGTGGTGGTGCCGGTGCGTTTTCGTCTCGGCGACGACGCCGGTTGATTGGAGATTCGTATGGCCTTGCATCTATGGTTGGGTTTCTTTCTGACGACGCTGGTGGTGGCCCTGTCCCCCGGGCCAGGGGCGGTGCTGAGCATGAGCGTCGGGCTGCGCCATGGCTATCGTCATGCGCTGAAGGCCATCTGCGGGCTGCAGACGGCCCTGCTGCTGCAACTGACCTTGGTCGCGCTGGGATTGGGGGCCTTGCTGGCGGCCTCTGAGCTGGCGTTTCTGGTCGTCAAGCTGGCCGGCGCGGCCTATCTGGTGTGGCTGGGAATCCAGCGCTGGCGGGAGCCGATGGCGCTCGGTGAGCCAGGCCCGGAAGTGAATCGGGGTTTCTATCGCCAGGGCATCCTGGTCAATCTGGGCAATCCGAAGGCGATCGTTTTCATCGCTGCACTGGTGCCTCAGTTCATCGATCCGCTGGCTCCCCAGTTGCCGCAGTTCGCGGTGATCGCGTTGACCATGTGCAGCCTCGATACGGCGGTTATGTCGTGCTATGCACTGCTGGCGAGCCGTTTTCGAGGTGTGCTGGCCAGCCCGCGCCGCGGCCTGCTCGCCAACCGGGTCTTCGGCGGCATCTTTGTGGCTGCCGGGGCGCTGCTGGCAGGCACCTCCCGCCAGTGAGCGGGCTTCAGCTGCGCCCGGTGAATTCGGTGAACAAGCGGTCCAGCTCGTCTTCGTCGACTCCGAACGCCTCCTGAACGGGAGCCGCCCAGTCGGTCCAGTCGGGTGACGGCCCGTCGCGCAGGCGGCGGCCAATGGCCAGCAGAAGCGCGATCCGGCGTGGATTGTCGGCCAGCCGCCCGGCCAGCTGGGGGTCGTGGTGGCAGCGGATCGCGTCGCAGACCACCTCCGGAAGTCGCCAGTTGCGGGCGACCAGGAAACCGGCGGCCGCGTGGTCGCAGCCTGTCAGTGCGTTGACCGCGCGGGTGCCGGCTTCCAGTGCCGGACCGCTTTGGCGCAGCAAGCGGGCGTGTTCGGGAGCGCGGCGCAGCAGGACGGCGACACCCGCATCCTGCATCAGGGCCGCGAGATAGGCCGTGTCGGCCCAGGCCCGATGCTCCGTGCCGCGGCAGAACAGATAGCTGAGATCCGCTGCGCGGGCACTCGCCTGCCACAGGGCTTCAATGGCTGCCGCATCCAGGCCGACACACTGGCCGCGCATCGCGGTGCTGGCTGCGGTGGCGAGGGTTCGCACCCGGCCCAGCATGGTGATCGCCTCATGGACAGAGCGGGGGGCACTGCGTGGCCGGAATACCGGGGAGTTTGCCACGCGCAGCAAAGCCCCGGTCAGCGCGGGATCGTGGGCGATGGCCGCAGTGAACTCCCGCGGTCCCGCATCTTCGTCGGTTGCCGCTGCCTGTAGGCGCAGAAAGCCGGCGCCGGGGCTCGGCAGGACTACGCCGCTGGAGAGGATTGCGGCAACGAGTACATCCTGGTCAGTCATGGGCAGAGAGATATCCTGTGAGAAGTCATTTCACTACAGCCGGGACAATCCCACAAAAAAACAAAATAGTGTTTGACAGCTTTTTTATGCCTACCTATAATGCGCGTCTCGTTTGGAGGGGTTCCCGAGCGGTCAAAGGGATCAGACTGTAAATCTGACGGCACTGCCTTCGAAGGTTCGAATCCTTCCCCCTCCACCAGCGGTTTTGCTGTTAGCTCCGCCCGCAGGTCGCGGTGTTGTGAGTGGTGAATGTGAGTCGTACGTTGTAAAGCGGGTGTAGCTCAATGGTAGAGCAGAAGCCTTCCAAGCTTATGACGAGGGTTCGATTCCCTTCACCCGCTCCAGGTTGAGTGTGTGAGGCCCATGTAGCTCAGTGGCAGAGCACTCCCTTGGTAAGGGAGAGGTCGGCAGTTCAATCCTGCCCATGGGCACCACGGTTTGGTGCGGCAGCTCAGGGTGAGTACCCGGTTTTCTGATTTTTTTGCGGAGTTGATGACATGGCAAAGGAAAAGTTCGAGCGGAAAAAGCCGCACGTGAACGTTGGCACGATTGGTCACGTTGACCATGGCAAGACGACGCTGACGGCTGCAATCACGACCGTTCTGTCGCGCAAGTTCGGCGGCGAGGCGAAGGCCTACGACCAGATCGATGCGGCGCCGGAAGAAAAGGCTCGTGGTATCACCATTAACACCGCGCACGTCGAATACGAAACCGAGACCCGTCACTATGCTCACGTTGACTGTCCGGGTCACGCTGACTACGTGAAGAACATGATCACCGGTGCCGCCCAGATGGACGGCGCCATCCTGGTGTGTTCCGCCGCTGACGGCCCGATGCCGCAGACCCGCGAGCACATCCTGCTGGCCCGTCAGGTTGGTGTGCCCTTCATCATCGTCTATCTGAACAAGTGCGACATGGTTGACGACGAAGAGCTGCTCGAGCTGGTTGAAATGGAAGTGCGCGAGCTGTTGTCCAAGTACGACTTCCCGGGCGACGACGTGCCCATCATCAAGGGTTCCGCCCTGAAGGCGCTGGAAGGCGATCAGTCCGATATCGGCGAGCCGTCCATCTTCCGTCTGGCTGATGCGCTGGATTCCTACATTCCGACCCCGGAGCGCGCGATCGATCTGCCGTTCCTGCTGCCGATCGAAGACGTGTTCTCCATCTCCGGTCGTGGTACCGTGGTGACCGGTCGTGTCGAGCGCGGCATCGTCAAGGTCGGTGAAGAAATTGAAATCGTCGGCATCAAGCCGACCGTCAAGACCATCTGCACCGGCGTGGAAATGTTCCGCAAGCTGCTGGATCAGGGTCAGGCTGGCGATAACGTGGGCGTGCTGCTGCGCGGCACCAAGCGTGAAGACGTCGAGCGCGGCCAGGTGCTGTGCAAGCCGGGCTCCATCAAGCCGCATACCCACTTCACCGGTGAAGTGTATGTGCTGTCGAAGGAAGAAGGCGGTCGTCACACCCCGTTCTTCAACAACTACCGTCCGCAGTTCTACTTCCGTACTACGGACGTGACGGGCTCCATCTCCCTGCCGGAAGGCACCGAGATGGTGATGCCGGGCGACAACATTTCCATGACCGTCAAGCTGATTGCTCCGATCGCCATGGAAGAAGGTCTGCGTTTCGCCATCCGTGAAGGCGGTCGTACCGTCGGCGCCGGTGTGGTTGCCAAGGTTATCGAGTAATACTCGATAGTCGTACTCGAAGAGCCCTGCTTCCCGTGGGGTTCTTCGTAGTCTCTGCTGCAGGGGTATAGCTCAACTGGCAGAGCGTCGGTCTCCAAAACCGAAGGTTGGGGGTTCGATTCCCTCTGCCCCTGCCATAGTTAATTCGGACGCAAGTTTCAATGGCCGACAAAATCAAGTTTGCGCTGGCACTGGTCTTACTGGTGGCCGGCGTTGTGGGCTTCTATCTGCTCTCCGAGCAGGCGATGGTTCTGCGCGTCCTTTCGGTGCTCGCGGGTGTTGCGCTGTGCGCTGCTGTGGCTTGGAAAACCGAGCCTGGGCAGCGTTTTGCCGTTTTCGCCAACGAAACGGTAGCGGAAACCAAGAAGGTCGCCTGGCCTTCCCGCAAGGAAACGTTTCAGACCACCGGGATCGTTTTTGCTTTCGTGGTGATCATGGCGGTTTTCCTGTGGGTGACCGACAAGACCCTCGAGTGGACCCTTTATGACCTGATCCTGGGCTGGAAAAAATCATGAGCAAGCGTTGGTACGTGGTACACGCCTATTCCGGCTTTGAAAAGTCGGTGCAGCGGGCGCTCGTCGAGCGTATTGCTCGAGCAGGCATGCAGGATTTCTTTGGCCAGATTCTCGTTCCCGTCGAAGAAGTCGTGGAAATGCGGAACGGTCAGAAGAGCATCTCCGAGCGCAAGTTTTTCCCCGGCTACGTGCTGGTGGAAATGGAGATGAACGACGATAGCTGGCATTTGATCAAGTCGACGCCCAAGGTTACCGGCTTTGTTGGCGGCACGGCCAACAAGCCAACGCCGATTTCCGAAAAGGAAGTCGAGAAGATCATGCAGCAGATGCGGGATGGTGTCGACAAACCGCGTCCGAAGGTGCTGTTTGAAGTGGGTGAAATGGTGCGCGTGAAGGAGGGCCCGTTTACCGATTTCAATGGTTCCGTCGAAGAAGTCAATTACGACAAGAGCAAGATCCGTGTGTCGGTGACCATCTTTGGTCGTGCGACGCCGGTTGAGCTGGATTTTGGTCAGGTCGAAAAGACCTGACCCCGCCAGGGCGCTGCGGCGCCCTGTTTTGAGCCCGCAAGGGCGGAGGAGCGCGGACATTCCGCGCGCTAGCACTCAATAAGGAGTTGCCGAATGGCAAAGAAGATTATTGGCTACATCAAGCTGCAGGTCCCTGCAGGTAAAGCCAACCCCAGTCCCCCGATCGGTCCGGCCCTCGGCCAGCGCGGCCTCAACATCATGGAGTTCTGCAAGGCGTTCAACGCCCAGACCCAAGGTCTTGAGCCCGGCCTGCCGATCCCCGTGGTGATCACCGCCTTCGCCGATAAGAGCTTCACCTTCGTGATGAAGTCTCCCCCGGCCACGATTCTGATCAAGAAGGCTGCCGGTATCCAGAAGGGTTCCCCCAAGCCCCATACCGACAAGGTTGGCAAGATCACCAAAGCCCAGTGCGAAGAAATCGCCAAGGTCAAGGTCAAGGATCTCACCGCTGCCGACGTCGAAGCCGCTATCCGTACCATTGCTGGTTCCGCCCGCAGCATGGGCATCACCGTAGAGGGTCTGTAATCATGGCGAAGCTTTCCAAGCGCGGTCAGGCCCTGCGTGCCAAGGTCGACCGTAACAAGACCTACCCGCTGACCGAAGCCCTGGCCCTGGTCAAGGATTGTGCCACTGCCAAGTTTGACGAGTCCGTCGATATCGCGGTGAACCTCGGCGTTGATGCCAAGAAGTCCGACCAGCTGGTTCGTGGCTCCGTGGTGCTGCCTGCCGGTACTGGCAAGAGCGTCCGCGTTGCCGTGTTTGCCCAGGGTGACAAGGCTGAAGCTGCCCGTGCGGCGGGTGCCGATGTGGTTGGTTTCGACGATCTCGCCGAGCAGGTGAAGGGCGGCACGATCGACTTCGATCTGTGCATCGCCACCCCGGACGCAATGCGTGTCGTCGGCGCCCTTGGCCAGATCCTCGGCCCCCGCGGTCTGATGCCGAATCCGAAGGTTGGCACCGTGACCATGGATGTGACCACCGCTGTCAAGAATGCCAAGGCTGGCCAGGTTCAGTACCGCACCGACAAGGCTGGTCTGATCCACGCTACCGTGGGCCGCGCCTCCTTCTCTGTGGAAGCGCTGCAGCAGAACGTGAACGCCCTGATCGACGCGCTGGTCAAGGCCAAGCCCGCCGCTTCCAAGGGTGTGTATCTCCGCAAGGTTGCCGTGTCGTCCACCATGGGCGCCGGTGTCCGTGTGGAACCCGCAACTGTCACTGCACAGCAGTAACTAGAACTTTGGGACGGCCAGTCGTCGCAAGATGACTGGCCGGATCGTCAAAGACCGCAGGTGCAGTCCGGCTCCGGCAGGGCTGCTTAATCACCGAAAGCCTGCGTAGACGGTGCCCCAGACAGGATTTCCGCTTTTCGTGCCAACGAAAGGCAAAGCTCCTGATCCAGGTCGCCGTAGGTGCGATGAAGCTTTCATCGCGTGTTGACTTGATAGGAGGAAAGACTTTGAGTCTGAATCTCGACGACAAAAAGGCCGTAGTGGCCGAGGTGTCGGCGCAAGTAGCGAACGCCCAGACCATCATCGTGGCTGAGTACGCAGGTATTGCGGTGGGTAATCTCACCACGCTGCGTGCCAAGGCTCGCGAGTCCGGCGTTTATCTGCGCGTGCTGAAGAACACCCTGGCCCGTCGTGCCGTGGCGGATACGTCCTTCGCCGGGCTGTCCGATCAAATGATCGGCCCGCTGATCTACAGCATTTCCGCTGATCCCGTGGCTGCCGCCAAGGTCCTCGCCGATTTCGCGAAGACCAACGACAAGCTGGTGCTGAAGGCTGGTTCCTACGCTGGCAAGGTGCTCGATAAGGCTGGCGTGCAAGCCCTGGCCTCGATCCCCGGCCGCGAAGAACTGCTCGCCAGGCTCGTCGGCGTCATGCAGGCCCCGGTTTCCGGCTTTGCCGTTGTGCTGGGCGCCCTCGCCAAGAAGCGTGAAGAAGAAGCCGCGGCCTGATTGGTCGATCCCCGGCAAAACGTACGAAATTAGATCTGGAGTATTTTGAGATGGCAATTACCAAAGAAGACATCCTCGAAGCCGTTGGCGCGCTGACCGTTATCGAACTGAACGACCTGGTCAAGGCGTTCGAAGAGAAGTTTGGCGTTTCCGCCGCTGCCCTGGCTGTCGCCGCTCCTGGCGCTGCTGGTGGGGCTGCTGCTGCTGTCGAAGAGCAGACCGAGTTCAACGTCGTGCTGCTGGCCGCCGGCGACAAGAAGGTTGAAGTGATTAAGGTTGTCCGCGCCGTGACCGGCCTGGGCCTGAAGGAAGCCAAGGACCTCGTCGATGGCGCTCCGAAGCCCGTGAAGGAAGGCATCGCCAAGGCCGACGCCGAAGCGCTGAAGAAGCAGCTCGAAGACGCGGGCGCGAAGGTCGAAATCAAGTAATTTTGATCTCCCGCAAGGGGCTGATGCCGTTTTGGCATCGGCCCTTTTGCGCTTTCTGTTTTCTGTTTCAACCGTCCATGCCAGACGACAAAAAAGAGCGTTCGACGCAGATTAAAGCGCGCCATGCGTTGAATCAAGTGTCCGAAATGCTGTCTTTTGTCTTCTGACGTCCGACTTCTCAGACCCGGAGCATCTATGGCGTACTCCTACACCGAGAAAAAGCGCATTCGTAAAAGCTTCGCCAAGCGCGCAGCTGTCAAGAATGTGCCTTATCTGCTGGCCACTCAGCTTGAATCCTATGCGTCTTTCCTGCAGGCAGATACTCTGCCTGCAGCGCGGGCAAATCAAGGTCTTCAGGCTGCCTTCAATTCCATTTTTCCGATTACCAGCCACAGCGGCAACGCTCGGCTGGAATTCGTGCAATTCAATCTCGGTGAGCCCGCCTTCGATGTGAAGGAGTGTCAGCAACGCGGCCTTACGTATGCATCGCCGCTGCGGGCACGGGTCCGTCTGGTCATCCTGGACAAGGAAGCGGCCAAGGAGACCATCAAGGAAGTCAAGGAGCAGGAAGTGTACATGGGCGAAATTCCGCTCATGACCAACAACGGCTCCTTCGTCGTGAACGGTACCGAGCGGGTCATCGTGTCCCAGCTGCACCGTTCCCCCGGCGTGTTCTTCGAGCATGACCGCGGCAAGACCCACTCTTCGGGCAAGCTGCTGTTCTCCGCGCGGATCATCCCCTACCGCGGCTCCTGGCTTGACTTCGAGTTCGATCCGAAGGACTACCTGTACTTCCGCGTGGACCGTCGCCGCAAGATGCCGGTGACCATCCTGCTGAAGGCGATCGGCATGTCGCCGGAAGAGATCCTGGCCACTTTCCACGACTTTGAGAAATTCACGCTGCTGGGCGAGGGCGCACAGTTCGGATTGGTTCCCGACCGCCTGCGTGGCGAAATGGCGAAATTCGATGTCGTGGACGCGTCTGGCAAGGTCATCGTGACCAAGGACAAGCGGATTACCGCCAAGCACATCCGCGAACTGGCGACTGCCGGTATCGACGTGGTCACCGTGCCGGATGACTTCCTGCTGGGGCGTGTGCTGGCCACCAACATCGTCAGCCCCGATGGCGAGCTGGTTGCGCGCGCCAACGAAGAGATCACCGAAGACGTCCTTGACAAGCTGCGGGATGCCGGTGTCACCGATTTCAACACGCTGTACCTGAACGACCTGGACCGCGGTTCGCACATTTCCCAGACCCTGCGGACGGACGAAACGGCCGACCAGTGGGCTGCCCGCGTGGCAATCTACCGCATGATGCGTCCGGGCGAGCCGCCCACGGAAGATGCCGTCGAAGCGCTGTTCCAGGGCCTGTTCTACCTGCCCGAGCGTTACGACCTGTCGGTTGTCGGCCGCATGAAGTTCAATCGCCGTGCCTACCCAGAGAAGCTGGACGACAAGGCGCCCGATTGGCAGAAGCGTCTCTACGAGACCGTCGGTCGCAAGGATGGTGAAGGTCCGGGCACCCTGTCCAACGAGGACATCCTGGCGGTTGTCGGCGTGCTTGTCGAACTGCGTAACGGCCGCGGCGAGATCGACGATATCGACCACCTTGGCAACCGTCGCGTGCGTTCCGTCGGCGAACTGGCCGAGAACCAGTTCCGTGCCGGTCTGGTGCGTGTCGAGCGGGCGGTAAAGGAGCGTCTTGGCCAGGCCGAGAGCGACAATCTGATGCCGCACGACCTGATCAATGCGAAGCCGATCAGCGCCGCCATCAAGGAGTTCTTCGGTTCCAGTCAGTTGTCCCAGTTCATGGACCAGACCAATCCGCTGGCCGAGATCACCCACAAGCGCCGCGTGTCGGCCCTTGGCCCGGGCGGTCTGACCCGCGAGCGCGCCGGCTTCGAAGTGCGAGATGTGCACCCGACCCACTACGGCCGCGTGTGTCCGATCGAAACGCCGGAAGGTCCGAACATCGGCCTGATCAACTCGCTGGCGCTGTTTGCCCGCACCAATCAGTACGGCTTCCTCGAGACCCCGTACCGCAAGGTGGTGGACAGCAAGATCACCGACCAGATCGACTACCTGTCGGCTATTGAGGAAGGTCAGTACGTGATCGCCCAGGCGAACGCGGAAATCGACGCCGAAGGCAAGCTGATCGACGAGCTGGTGTCCTGCCGTATCCGCGGCGAATCGATGCTGGTGACCGCCGACCAGATCCAGTACATGGACGTGGCGCCAGGTCAGATCGTGTCTGTGGCGGCCTCACTGATTCCGTTCCTGGAACACGACGACGCGAACCGCGCACTGATGGGCGCCAACATGCAGCGTCAGGCGGTGCCCTGCCTGCGTCCGGAGAAGCCTTTCGTCGGTACCGGTATCGAGCGCACCGTGGCGGTGGACTCGGGTACTGCCGAACAGGCGCGGCGCGGCGGTATCGTCGACTACGTGGATGCCAACCGTATCGTGATCCGCGTGAACGACGATGAAACCGTGGCTGGTGAAGTCGGTGTCGATATCTACAACTTGATCAAGTACACCCGCTCCAACCAGAACACCAACATCAACCAGCGTCCGGTGGTGAAAGTGGGCGACGTGGTGGCGCGCGGCGACGTGATCGCCGACGGTGCTTCCACCGACATGGGCGAACTGGCGCTTGGCCAGAACATGTTGATCGCCTACATGACCTGGAACGGCTACAACTTCGAAGATTCGATCCTGATCTCCGAACGCGTGGTGGCGGATGACCGCTTCACCTCGATCCACATCGAGGAACTGACCGTCGTTGCCCGTGACACCAAACTGGGCCCCGAAGAAATCACCCGTGATATCGCATCCCTCGGCGAAGCACAGCTGTCCCGCCTCGACGAGTCCGGCATCGTTTACATCGGCGCGGAAGTCGAAGCCGGTGACGTGCTGGTCGGCAAGGTGACGCCGAAGGGCGAAACCCAGCTGACGCCGGAAGAAAAGCTGCTGCGCGCGATCTTCGGCGAGAAGGCTTCCGATGTGAAGGATACTTCGCTGCGCGTGCCGTCCGGCATGAACGGCGTGGTCATTGACGTGCAGGTGTTCACCCGCGAAGGTATCGAGCGCGACAAGCGTGCCCAGTCGATCATCGACGACATGCTGCGCGGCTTCAAGACTGATCTGGCCGACCAGATGCGTATCGTGGAGCGCGATGCCTTCGAGCGTATCGAGCGGATGATCATCGGTCAGCCGGCTAACGGTGGTCCGAAGCGTCTGGCCAAGGGGGCCGCGATCACCAAGGAATATCTGGAAGGTCTCGAGCACTACACCTGGTTCGACATCCGCATGGCCGACGAGGCCATCGCGGCGCAGATGGAGTCCGTGCGCGAAGCCCTCGAGAAGACCCGCAAGGACTTCGATCTGGCCTTCGAAGCCAAGAAGAAGAAGCTCACCCAGGGCGACGAACTGCCGCCGGGCGTGCAGAAGATGGTCAAGGTGTACCTCGCCGTGAAGCGTCGTCTGCAGCCTGGTGACAAGATGGCCGGCCGTCACGGTAACAAGGGTGTGGTCTCCAAGATCGTTCCGGTTGAAGACATGCCGTACATGGAAGACGGTACGCCGATGGACATCGTGCTGAACCCGTTGGGCGTGCCGTCGCGGATGAACATCGGTCAGGTGCTGGAAACCCATCTGGGCTGGGCTGCCAAGGGCCTCGGCAACAAGATCGACAGCATGCTGCGTGCCAAGGCCACTGCCGCCGAGGTTCGCGGTTTCCTGGAAGAGATCTATAACGATAGTGGCAAGCCTGAGGAAATCAGCGACTTCAGCGAAACCGAAGTGTTCGAACTGGCGCATAACCTGCGCAAGGGCGTGCCTTTCGCAACCCCCGTCTTCGACGGCGCGGAAGAAGATGAAATTCAGGGCATGCTCGAGCTGGCAGGTCTGCCGTCCAGTGGTCAGGTCAACCTGTTCGATGGCCGCACCGGCGAGCCCTTCGAGCGTCAGGTGACCGTCGGCTACAAGCACATGCTGAAGCTGCACCACTTGGTCGACGACAAGATGCATGCCCGTTCCACCGGTCCGTACTCCCTGGTTACTCAGCAGCCGCTGGGTGGTAAGGCTCAGTTCGGTGGTCAGCGTTTCGGGGAAATGGAAGTGTGGGCACTCGAGGCCTACGGTGCCGCCTACACGCTGCAGGAAATGCTTACCGTCAAGTCGGACGACGTTACCGGCCGGACCAAGGTGTACGAAAACATCGTCAAGGGCGAGCACAAGATCGATGCCGGTATGCCGGAATCCTTCAACGTGCTGGTCAAGGAAATTCGCTCTCTGGCCATCGATATCGATCTGGACCGCTACTAAGCGGCCGGTTTCGACGATGCGTGCTCACCCTGGATGGAGTGATTGATGAAAAGTTTGCTCGCTGATCTGTTCAAGCAAAGCCTGCCGAACGAGGAAGAGTTCGATGCCATTACCATCAGCCTGGCGTCTCCCGAGACGATCCGGTCCTGGTCGTATGGCGAAGTGAAGAAGCCTGAGACCATCAACTACCGGACTTTCAAGCCGGAACGTGATGGCCTCTTCTGTGCCAAGATCTTTGGCCCGGTGAAGGACTACGAGTGTCTGTGCGGCAAGTACAAGCGCCTCAAGCACCGCGGTGTGATCTGCGAGAAGTGCGGCGTCGAAGTGACGCTGTCGAAGGTCCGCCGTGAACGCATGGCGCACATCGAGCTGGCCTCGGTGGTTGCCCATATCTGGTTCCTGAAGAGCCTGCCGAGCCGTCTCGGCATGGTGCTCGACATGACCCTGCGCGACATTGAACGCGTGCTGTACTTTGAAGCCTACGTGGTCACCGATCCCGGCATGACCCCGCTGAACCGTGCCCAGATCCTGTCGGAAGACGATTATCTGGCCAAGGTTGAAGAGTACGGTGACGACTTCATCGCGCTGATGGGCGCCGAAGGTATCCGCGAGATGCTGCGCAGCCTCGATCTGCCCCACGAGATCGAGAAGCTCCGCTCCGAGCTGGAAACCACCGGTTCCGAAGCCAAGATCAAGAAGATCTCCAAGCGCCTGAAAGTGCTGGAGGCCTTCCAGCAGTCCGGCATCAAGCCGGACTGGATGATCCTCGAAGTGCTGCCCGTGCTGCCGCCGGACCTGCGTCCGCTGGTTCCGCTGGACGGCGGCCGCTTTGCGACTTCCGACCTGAACGACCTCTACCGTCGCGTCATCAACCGGAACAACCGTCTGAAGCGTCTGCTCGAGCTGAAGGCGCCGGAAATCATCGTCCGCAACGAAAAGCGGATGCTGCAGGAGTCCGTCGACTCCCTGCTCGACAACGGTCGTCGCGGCAAGGCCATGACCGGTGCCAACAAGCGTCCGCTCAAGTCCCTGGCCGACATGATCAAGGGTAAGGGCGGTCGCTTCCGTCAGAACCTGCTGGGTAAGCGCGTTGACTACTCCGGCCGTTCGGTGATTACCGTGGGCCCGCAGCTCAAGCTGCACCAGTGCGGCCTGCCCAAGCTGATGGCGCTCGAGCTGTTCAAGCCTTTCATCTTCAACAAGCTCGAACTGATGGGGCTTGCGACCACCATCAAGCAGGCCAAGAAGATGGTGGAAGGCCAGGAGCCGGTGGTGTGGGACATCCTCGAAGAGGTGATCCGCGAACATCCGGTCATGCTGAACCGTGCGCCGACGCTGCACCGTCTGGGTATCCAGGCCTTCGAGCCGACCCTGATCGAAGGCAAGGCACTGCAACTGCACCCGCTGGTCTGCGTGGCGTTCAACGCCGACTTCGACGGTGACCAGATGGCCGTCCACGTGCCGCTGTCGCTGGAAGCGCAGATGGAAGCCCGCACGCTGATGCTGGCGTCCAACAACGTCCTGTCCCCTGCCAACGGTGAGCCGATCATCGTGCCGTCCCAGGATATCGTGCTGGGTCTGTACTATGCGACGCGCGCCGGTGTAAATGCCAAGGGCGAGGGCATGGCGTTTGCCGATGTGGGCGAAGTGAAGCGCGCCTACGAGTCGGGTCAGGTGTCCCTGCACGCCAAGGTCATCGTCCGCCTGAAGGAATGGGATCTGGGGCCGGAAGGCGAGACGATCGAAAAGATCACCCGCCACGAGACCACCGTTGGTCGCGCCATCCTGTCGGAAATCCTGCCGGCGGGTCTTCCCTTCAGCGTGCTGCAGAAGCCGATGAAAAAGAAGGAGATCTCCAAGCTGATCAACGCCTCCTTCCGGCGTTGCGGCCTGAAGGCCACCGTGATCTTTGCCGACAAGTTGATGCAGGCCGGCTTCGGTCTCGCAACCCGCGCCGGTATCTCGATCGCCGTGAAGGACATGCTGGTGCCCGAACTGAAGCACCCGCTGATCCAGGCTGCCGAGCAGGAAGTCAAGGAAATCGCCCAGCAGTACACCTCCGGTCTGGTGACCGATGGTGAGCGCTACAACAAGGTGGTGGATATCTGGGGCCGCGCCGGTGACCAGGTCGCCAAGGCGATGATGGACCAGCTTGGCCAGGAGGATGTCGTCGATCGCAACGGCAAGACGGTCAAACAGGAGTCCTTCAACTCCATCTACATGATGGCCGACTCCGGCGCACGGGGTTCCGCTGCGCAGATCCGTCAGCTGGCCGGTATGCGCGGTCTGATGGCGAAGCCGGACGGCTCCATTATCGAGACTCCGATTACGACCAACTTCCGCGAAGGTCTGAACGTTCTGCAGTACTTCATCTCCACCCACGGTGCCCGTAAGGGTCTGGCGGATACGGCGCTGAAGACCGCGAACTCCGGTTACCTGACCCGTCGTCTGGTGGACGTGACGCAGGATCTGGTGGTCATCGAGGATGACTGCGGCACGAAGAGCGGCTTCCTGATGAAGGCCCTGATCGAAGGCGGTGAGGTTGTGGAGCCGCTGCGCGACCGGATTCTCGGCCGCGTTACGACCGATGACCTGGTTAATCCGGATACGCAGGAAACCGTTATCGACGCTGGCACGATGCTGGACGAAGATGCGGTGGAGCTCATCGAGAGCCTCGGCATCGACGAAGTCCGCGTGCGCACTCCGCTGTCCTGCGAGACTCGCTATGGTCTGTGCGCCAAGTGCTATGGCCGCGATCTCGGCCGCGGCTCCCTGGTAAATGCCGGTGAGGCTGTCGGCGTGATCGCTGCCCAGTCGATCGGTGAGCCGGGTACCCAGCTGACGATGCGTACCTTCCACGTGGGTGGTGCCGCATCCCGGGCCGCCGCCGCCAGTTCGGTCGAGGCCAAGTCTGCCGGCGTGATCCGCTTCACGCAGAACATGCGTTATGTGGCCAACGCCAAGGGTGAGAAGATCGTGATTTCCCGGTCGGCCGAAGTCGTCGTGACCGACGAAATGGGCCGCGAGCGTGAGCGCCACAAGATTCCTTACGGCGCCACCCTGGCTGTCGACGAGGGCGTGGCGATCAAGGCGGGCACCCAGCTTGCCACGTGGGATCCCCACACTCGTCCGATCATTACGGAATACGCCGGCTTCGTTAAGTTCGAGAATGTCGAAGAGGGCGTCACCGTTGCGAAGCAGATCGACGAAGTGACGGGTCTGTCCACGCTGGTGGTCATCGATGCCAAGCGGCGCGGCGCCAGCTCGGCGAAGGGTGTGCGTCCGCAGGTCAAGCTGCTGACCGAGACCGGCGAGGAAGTGAGGATCGCCGGTACCGAGCACGCCGTGTCGATCACCTTCCAGGTCGGTTCGCTGATCACCGTGAAGGATGGTCAGGAAGTCTCCGTGGGTGACGTGCTTGCACGTATCCCGCAGGAATCCGCGAAGACTCGCGACATTACCGGTGGTTTGCCGCGAGTGGCAGAACTCTTCGAGGCTCGCGCCCCGAAGGATGCGGGCGTTCTGGCCGAGGTGACGGGTACCGTCTCCTTCGGCAAGGATACCAAGGGCAAGCAGCGTCTCGTGATCACCGAGCCGGACGGCACGGTCCACGAGTTCCTGATCCCGAAGGACAAGCACGTCATGGTGCACGATGGCCAAGTCGTGAACAAGGGCGAGCTGATCGTCGACGGTCCGGCGGATCCGCACGACATCCTGCGTCTGCAGGGTGTCGAGGCTCTGGCCCGCTATATCATCGACGAGGTGCAGGACGTGTATCGACTGCAGGGCGTGAAGATCAACGACAAGCACATCGAGGTGATCGTTCGCCAGATGCTGCGTCGCGTGGTTATCACCGACCCGGGCGATACCGGTTTCATCCGCGAAGAGCAGGTCGAGCGTGCGGAAGTACTGGACGAGAACGACAAGATCGTTGCCGAAGGCAAGCTGCCGGCCAACTACAGCTACCTGTTGCTGGGTATCACGAAGGCGTCGCTGTCTACCGACTCGTTCATCTCCGCGGCTTCCTTCCAGGAAACGACCCGCGTGCTCACCGAGGCCGCAATTCTCGGCAAGCGTGACGAGCTTCGTGGCCTCAAGGAAAACGTCATTGTCGGTCGTCTCATTCCGGCGGGTACCGGTCTGGCCTATCACCGCAATCGCAAAGCCCAGACACTGGGTGAGGATCTAGGTGAAGGGCATGCCTGGGAGCCGCGGGTCGAGGCCTCGGAAGCCGAAAATGCCCCGCATGCTGGTTGACGAAAACTTGACGAAGGCGATATACTCCGGCCTCTTTTTGCGGACTGGCCAATCGTAGTCAGTCGCAGCCGGAATAACCATCCGAGGCGGTCCCTGGCGGGCTGCCTCGGTGTTTTGGGAAATTCTTAGCTATGCCAACAATTAATCAACTCGTTCGTAAGGGCCGGCAGGCGCCCGTTTCCAAGAGCAAGGTTCCCGCGCTCGAGGCTTGCCCGCAAAAGCGGGGCGTTTGCACCCGTGTTTACACCACTACTCCGAAGAAGCCGAACTCCGCACTGCGTAAGGTGGCCAAGGTTCGTCTGACCAACGGCTTCGAAGTGATCTCCTATATCGGTGGTGAAGGTCACAACCTGCAGGAGCACTCGGTTGTGCTGATCCGCGGTGGCCGGGTTAAGGATTTGCCTGGTGTGCGTTACCACATCGTTCGTGGCTCCCTTGATCTGCAAGGCGTCAAGGATCGTAAGCAGTCCCGTTCGAAGTACGGTGCTAAGCGCCCGAAAAAGTCTTAATTGTCGGCATTCAAAGAATAGCGAGAGTCAATCATGCCCCGTCGTCGTGACGTACCCAAGCGTGAAGTCCTGCCCGATCCGAAGTTCGGTAGTCAGGATGTTTCCAAGTTCATCAACGCCATCATGCAAAGCGGCAAGAAGTCCGTCGCTGAGCGCATTGTTTATGGCGCCTTTGATGCCATCGTTGCCAAGGCTGCCGGCAAGGACCCCCTTGAGGTGTTCTCCGCTGCGTTGAGCAACGTTCGTCCGGTCGTGGAAGTCAAGAGCCGCCGCGTTGGTGGTGCTAACTACCAAGTGCCCGTGGAAGTGCGTCCTGCTCGTCGTATGGCCTTGTCCATGCGCTGGCTGCGTGAAGCTGCTCGCAAGCGTTCCGAGAAGTCCATGGCCCAGCGCCTGGCTGGCGAGTTGCTTGAGGCCGCTGAGGGCCGTGGCGCCGCTATGAAGAAGCGTGAAGAAGTGCATCGCATGGCAGAAGCCAACAAGGCCTTCTCCCACTACCGCTTCTGATTTTTGGCGAAGTCCACGTCGGGCCCTGAAAGGGGCTCGACTTGTTTGTAAGTATCTGTACGAACTCCATTTTGCGGGGTTCGCAAATTCAGGAAGGCAAGGTTAGCACTGTGGCACGGAAGACCCCGATCGAGCGCTACCGTAATATCGGTATCTCGGCTCACATTGACGCCGGCAAAACCACCACGACGGAACGCATCCTTTTCTATACGGGTGTGAACCACAAGATCGGTGAAGTTCACGATGGCGCCGCCACCATGGACTGGATGGAGCAAGAGCAGGAGCGGGGTATCACGATTACCTCCGCTGCGACCACTTGTTTCTGGAAGGGCATGGAAATGAACCTCCCGGAACATCGTTTCAACATCATCGACACCCCGGGGCACGTGGACTTCACTATTGAAGTCGAGCGTTCCATGCGTGTGCTTGATGGTGCGTGCATGGTGTACTGTGCTGTGGGTGGCGTTCAGCCCCAGTCTGAAACGGTGTGGCGTCAGGCTACCAAGTACAAGGTGCCTCGCCTTGCCTTCGTGAATAAGATGGACCGTTCGGGTGCCAACTTCTTCAAGGTCGTCGACCAGATGAAGACCCGTCTGAAGGCCAATCCGGTTCCGGTTGTGATCCCCATTGGTGCTGAAGATACCTTCACCGGTGTGGTCGATCTGATCAAGATGAAGGCTATCCTGTGGGACGAGGCGTCCCAGGGTATGAAGTTTGACTACGTCGAGATTCCCGCTGATCTGCAGGACGAAGCTCAGTCCTGGCGCGAGCAGATGGTTGAGGCGGCAGCGGAGGCTTCCGAGGAACTCATGAACGAGTACCTTGAGAACGGTGATCTGTCCGAAGAGAAGATCAAGCTCGGTCTGCGTACCCGTACCATCGCCTGTGAAATCCAGCCGATGCTGTGTGGTACTGCCTTCAAGAACAAAGGTGTACAGCGCATGCTTGACGCCGTGATCGAATTCCTCCCGTCTCCGGTCGATATTCCGCCAGTTCAGGGTGAAGACGAGGATGGTAAGGCTGTTGAACGCAAGGCGTCCGATAGCGAAAAGTTTGCTGCACTGGCTTTCAAGCTGATGACCGATCCGTTCGTTGGTCAGCTGACCTTCGTTCGTGTGTATTCTGGCGTGCTGAACTCCGGTGCTACCGTCCTGAACTCCGTTAAGGACAAGAAAGAGCGCATCGGCCGTATTCTGCAGATGCACGCCAACGAGCGTGAAGAGATCAAGGAAGTTCTGGCAGGCGACATCGCTGCTTGTGTGGGCTTGAAGGAAGTGACGACAGGTGAAACCCTCTGCGATCCGGATGCGCCGATCATTCTCGAGCGCATGGAATTCCCTGATCCCGTGATTCACGTTGCTGTCGAGCCGAAGACCAAGGGCGACCAGGAAAAGATGGGTATCGCGCTGGGTCGTCTGGCTGCCGAGGATCCGTCCTTCCGTGTGCGTACGGACGAAGAGTCTGGCCAGACCATCATCTCCGGCATGGGCGAGTTGCACCTCGAAATCATCGTTGATCGCATGAAGCGCGAATTCAACGTTGAGGCCAACGTCGGCGCTCCGCAGGTTGCTTACCGCGAGGCTATTCGCAAGGCTGTCGAGCAAGAAGGTAAGTTCGTCAAGCAGTCGGGTGGTCGTGGTCAGTTTGGTCACGTCTGGATCAAGCTTGAGCCGAACGAAACCGGCAAGGGCTACGAATTCGTCGATGCGATCAAGGGTGGTGTGGTTCCCCGCGAGTACATCCCTGCGGTCGACAAGGGCCTGCAGGAAACGCTGCCGAATGGCGTGCTGGCCGGCTTCCCGGTGGTTGACGTTAAAGTGACCCTGTTCGATGGTTCTTACCACGACGTGGACTCCAACGAAAACGCTTTCAAGATGGCTGCGTCCATGGCATTCAAGGATGCAATGCGCAAGGCCAATCCGGTTCTGCTTGAGCCGATGATGGCTGTTGTTGTAGAGACCCCGGAAGACTACATGGGCAACGTGATGGGCGATCTGTCCTCCCGTCGCGGTATCGTTCAGGGTATGGACGATATTCCTGGCGGCATGAAGGAAGTCAAGGCTGAGGTGCCGCTGGCCGAGATGTTCGGTTATGCGACCCAGCTCCGTTCTCTGACGCAGGGTCGTGCGACTTACTCGATGGAGTTCAAGCACTACTCTGAGGCACCGAAGAGCGTCGCGGAAGCCGTTATCAGCAATCGCAAGTAATTAATCGAAACCAGATAAGGATTAAGCAATGGCAAAGGAAAAGTTCGAGCGGAAAAAGCCGCACGTGAACGTTGGCACGATTGGTCACGTTGACCATGGCAAGACGACGCTGACGGCTGCAATCACGACCGTTCTGTCGCGCAAGTTCGGCGGCGAGGCGAAGGCCTACGACCAGATCGATGCGGCGCCGGAAGAAAAGGCTCGTGGTATCACCATTAACACCGCGCACGTCGAATACGAAACCGAGACCCGTCACTATGCTCACGTTGACTGTCCGGGTCACGCTGACTACGTGAAGAACATGATCACCGGTGCCGCCCAGATGGACGGCGCCATCCTGGTGTGTTCCGCCGCTGACGGCCCGATGCCGCAGACCCGCGAGCACATCCTGCTGGCCCGTCAGGTTGGTGTGCCCTTCATCATCGTCTATCTGAACAAGTGCGACATGGTTGACGACGAAGAGCTGCTCGAGCTGGTTGAAATGGAAGTGCGCGAGCTGTTGTCCAAGTACGACTTCCCGGGCGACGACGTGCCCATCATCAAGGGTTCCGCCCTGAAGGCGCTGGAAGGCGATCAGTCCGATATCGGCGAGCCGTCCATCTTCCGTCTGGCTGATGCGCTGGATTCCTACATTCCGACCCCGGAGCGCGCGATCGATCTGCCGTTCCTGCTGCCGATCGAAGACGTGTTCTCCATCTCCGGTCGTGGTACCGTGGTGACCGGTCGTGTCGAGCGCGGCATCGTCAAGGTCGGTGAAGAAATTGAAATCGTCGGCATCAAGCCGACCGTCAAGACCATCTGCACCGGCGTGGAAATGTTCCGCAAGCTGCTGGATCAGGGTCAGGCTGGCGATAACGTGGGCGTGCTGCTGCGCGGCACCAAGCGTGAAGACGTCGAGCGCGGCCAGGTGCTGTGCAAGCCGGGCTCCATCAAGCCGCATACCCACTTCACCGGTGAAGTGTATGTGCTGTCGAAGGAAGAAGGCGGTCGTCACACCCCGTTCTTCAACAACTACCGTCCGCAGTTCTACTTCCGTACTACGGACGTGACGGGCTCCATCTCCCTGCCGGAAGGCACCGAGATGGTGATGCCGGGCGACAACATTTCCATGACCGTCAAGCTGATTGCTCCGATCGCCATGGAAGAAGGTCTGCGTTTCGCCATCCGTGAAGGCGGTCGTACCGTCGGCGCCGGTGTGGTTGCCAAGGTTATCGAGTAATACTATCCGGGCACGGCGCATGGTGCGTCGTGCCGTCTTGCTCTTTGGGAAATAGCATGCAAAACCAAAAGATCCGTATCCGCCTCAAGGCTTTTGACTATAAGCTGATCGACCAGTCCGCCCTTGAGATCGTGGATACCGCGAAGCGTACCGGTGCTGTCGTTCGTGGTCCTGTGCCGCTGCCGACTCGCATTGAGCGCTTCGACCTTCTGCGCTCCCCGCACGTTAACAAGACTTCCCGCGACCAGTTTGAGATCCGCACTCATCTGCGTCTGATGGATATCGTTGATCCTACCGACAAAACGGTTGACGCGCTGATGAAGCTTGATCTGCCGGCCGGTGTTGACGTCGAAATCAAGCTGCAGTAATCGAATCTATTGCGCTAATTGCGCAAGGGCCGGTATAATCCGGCCCTTGCGCTTTTTGGCGCAGTTTGTGATGACAATCGGTCCTGGTCAATCGCAACCAGGGTAAGGAGAATAAAATGAGTCTAGGCCTTGTCGGGCGCAAGGTGGGCATGACTCGCATTTTTGCTGAGGATGGTCAGTCCATTCCGGTAACTGTGCTGGATGTGTCCAATAACCGTGTGACCCAGATCAAAACGGCTGAAACGGACGGTTATTCCGCCGTTCAAGTGACGTTCGGTGTTCGGCGTGCCAGTCGTGTTAATAAGGCTGCTGCCGGTCATCTCGCCAAGGCGGGTGTCGAGGCGGGTCATGTGTTCAAGGAATTTCGCGTTGATGCAGATCGTCTCGCCGCCCTGAAGGCTGGTGATGTGGTTGGTGTCGATATCTTTGCCGTCGGTCAGAAGGTTGATGTAAGTGGGGTTTCGATTGGTAAGGGCTATGCCGGCACCATCAAGCGTCACAACTTCGCTTCCGGTCGTGCTACCCACGGCAACTCCCGTAGCCATAATGTTCCGGGCTCCATCGGTATGGCGCAGGATCCGGGGCGTGTTTTCCCTGGTAAGCGCATGACTGGCCACCTCGGTGCGGCCAATACCACGGTGCAGAATCTCGAAGTGGTTCGCGTAGATCTTGAGCGCGGTCTGCTGCTGATCAAGGGTGGTGTGCCTGGTCATGATGGTGGCGACGTGGTTGTTCGTCCGGCTGTCAAGGCTGGCAACTGAGGGGGAGCATGATGGAACTGAAGCTGTTGAATGAACAGGGTCAGCCGTCTGCAACCCTGCAGGCGTCCGACTCACTGTTCGGCCGTGAGTACAACGAAGCCTTGATTCATCAGGTTGTCGTTGCTTATATGGCCAATGCCCGTTCTGGCAATCGTGCCCAGAAGGGTCGTGATGAAGTTGCTCATACTACCCACAAACCGTGGCGTCAGAAAGGTACGGGTCGTGCCCGTTCCGGTATGAGCTCCAGTCCGATTTGGCGTGGAGGCGGTCGTGCCTTCCCGAACAAGCCGGACGAAAACTTCTCTCACAAGGTGAACCGCAAGATGTACCGCGCTGGCGTGGCTGCGATTCTGTCGCAGCTGGCCCGTGATGGTCGCTTGTCTGTTGTTGAGGGTTTTGCCGTCGAGGCTCCGAAGACCAAGCTTCTGGCTCAGAAGCTGAAGAATCTCGGTCTGGAATCCGTGCTCGTGATTACCGATTCCTTTGACGAGAATCTTTACCTGTCGTCCCGGAATCTGCCGAACGTTCTCGTGCTCGAAGTCAGCGAGACCGATCCGGTATCCCTGGTGCGCTTCCCGAACGTGCTGGTCACTAAGGGTGCCGTCGCCAAGATGGAGGAAATTTGGCAATGAGCGCATTCAAGGAAGAGCGTCTGCTGCAGGTGTTGCTCGCCCCGCAGATCTCTGAGAAGGCGACGCTGATCGCCGACAAGAACGAGCAGGTTGTTTTTCGCGTTGCCAGTGACGCTACCAAGCCGGAAGTGAAGGCTGCAGTCGAACTTCTGTTTAAGGTGGAAGTGAAGGCTGTTCAAGTGGCAAACGTCAAGGGCAAGCAAAAGCGTTTCGGCAAGGTTTTCGGTCGTCGTAAGGACTGGAAGAAGGCTTATGTCAGCCTCAAGCCGGGCCAAGAAATCAACTTCGCGGCCGGGGAGTAAGCAAGATGGCACTCGTTAAAGTCAAACCGACTTCCGCTGGCCGCCGTGCCGTGGTCAAGGTGGTTAACGCCGGTCTTCACAAAGGGGCGCCTGTTGCCTCCTTGCTGGAGAAGCAGTCGAAGACTGCCGGTCGTAACAACAATGGCCATATCACCACTCGTCACAAGGGTGGCGGTCACAAGCAGCACTATCGCGTCATCGATTTCCGTCGCAACAAGGATGGGATCGTGGCCAAGGTCGAGCGTATCGAGTATGACCCGAACCGCTCCGCCAATATCGCTCTGCTGTGCTACGTCGATGGTGAGCGTCGTTACATCATCGCTCCCAAGGGGCTGGTTGTCGGTCAAGCCGTGGTGAGCGGTTCCGAGGCTCCGATCAAGGCAGGTAATACCTTGCCGATCCGGAATATCCCGGTTGGTACGACGCTGCACTGCGTTGAAATGATCCCGGGTAAGGGCGCTCAGCTTGCGCGCGCTGCTGGTACTTCCGTCCAGTTGCTGGCTCGCGAGGGTATCTACGCTCAGGTTCGTCTGCGTTCCGGTGAAATCCGCCGCGTGCACATCGAGTGCCGCGCGACCATCGGTGAGGTGGGTAACGAAGAGCATAGCCTGCGCAAAATCGGCAAGGCCGGTGCGAATCGTTGGCGTGGTATCCGCCCGACCGTTCGCGGTACGGCTATGAACCCGGTTGATCACCCGCATGGTGGTGGTGAAGGCCGTACCGGCGAAGGCCGCGTGCCTGTCAGCCCGTGGGGTCAGCCGACCAAGGGTTATCGTACCCGTAGCGTCAAGCGTACCGACTCGATGATTGTTCAGCGTCGGCACAAGCGATAAGAGGTAAGACATGGCACGTTCTATTAAGAAGGGCCCCTTTATCGACGCACACCTCCTGAAGAAGGTGGACGCCGCCCGGGCCTCGAATGACAAGCGCCCGATCAAGACTTGGTCGCGCCGCTCCACTGTGCTGCCGGACTTTGTTGGTCTGACGATTGCCGTTCATAACGGTCGCCAACATATCCCGGTGTACGTTTCCGAAAACATGGTTGGTCACAAGCTCGGCGAATTTGCGCTGACCCGTACTTTCAAGGGTCACGCAGCGAGCAAGAAGGCCAAGCGCTAAGGGGTAATGACAATGGAAACCAAAGCCATTCTCCGCGGCGTTCGTCTGTCGGAACAAAAGGGTCGCCTGGTGGCCGATCTGGTGCGCGGCAAGACTGTTGAGCAAGCGCTGAATATTCTGACCTTCTCGCCCAAAAAAGGCGCGAAGATCATTAAAAAGGTTGTCGAGTCCGCTATCGCCAACGCCGAGCATAATGACGGCGCCGATATTGACTCGCTGCGCGTCAAGACGATCTACGTCGAGCAAGGCATGACGTTAAAGCGTTTTACTGCGCGTGCGAAGGGTCGTGGCAACCGGATCAGCAAGCCGACCTGCCATATTTATGTGACGGTCGGAGAGTAAGGAGAACCCATGGGACAGAAAATCCATCCGACTGGCTTTCGCCTGGCGGTAACGCGTAATTGGGGCTCTCGTTGGTTTGCTGCTGGTAGCGACTTCTCCACGATGCTCAACGAGGACCTGAAGGTTCGCGCGCATCTGAAGAAGAAGCTTGCCCACGCTTCCGTGAGCCGTGTCGTCATCGAGCGTCCTGCCAAGAATGCCCGCATCACCGTCTTCAGCGCTCGTCCGGGCGTTGTGATCGGCAAGAAGGGTGAGGACATCGAAAAGCTGAAGGCTGATCTTCAGGGCATTATTGGCGTGCCGGTGCACGTCAATATTGAGGAAGTGCGCAAGCCTGAGACGGATGCTCAGTTGATCGCCGACTCCATCGCTCAGCAGCTGGTCAAGCGGATCATGTTCCGTCGCGCCATGAAGCGCGCGATGCAGAACGCCATGCGTCTGGGTGCCCAGGGCATCAAGATCATGAGTTCCGGTCGTCTGAATGGCGCGGAAATCGCCCGTACGGAATGGTATCGCGAAGGTCGTGTGCCTCTGCATACCCTGCGCGCTGACATCGACTACGGTGTTTCCGAGGCTCACACGACCTATGGTGTTATTGGCATCAAGGTGTGGGTTTATAAGGGCGAGGCGCTCGCCCGCAACGAGCAGCCCGCTGCGACGGAGAACGAGGGCGATGCCCGTCGTGGCCGTCGTCGCAATGAGGGTGCCGACAGCAAGCCGGGTGCCAAGCGGCCCGCACGCCGCACTGGTGGCGATCAGGCTGATGGCGCAAAACGGACCAAGAAAGAAGCAGGAGTGAATGATGCTGCAGCCGTCGAGAAGGAAGTATCGTAAGGAGCAGAAGGGCCGCAATAAGGGTCTCGCCACCCGCGGTGCCAAGGTAAGCTTTGGCGAGTACGGTCTGAAGGCGGTTGGGCGTGGTCGTCTTACTGCTCGTCAGATCGAATCTGCGCGTCGTGCGATGACCCGTCACATCAAGCGTGGTGGTCGCATTTGGATTCGTGTGTTCCCGGACAAGCCGATTTCTCAGAAGCCGGCGGAAGTGCGGATGGGTAACGGTAAGGGTAGCCCGGAATATTGGGTTGCCGAGATCCAGCCTGGCAAGGTTCTCTACGAGATGGATGGTGTTGATGAGGCCTTGGCCCGTGAGGCGTTCCGTCTTGCTGCTGCCAAGCTTCCGATCGAAACCGTCTTCGTTGTCCGGATGGTGGGGTAAATCATGAAAGCTTCGGAATTGCAGGCTAAAGATGCCGGCCAGCTTAATGCTGAACTGCTCGAGTTGCTGAAGGCTCAGTTCAGCCTTCGTATGCAACTTGCCACGCAGCAGCTCGGCAATACTTCGCAGCTCGGCAAGGTTCGTAAGGACATCGCTCGAGTCAAGACCATTCTTCGTCAGAAGGCGGGTGCGAAATGACTGATCAAGTGAAAAACAAGCGCGTCGAAGTTGGCCGCGTTGTCAGCGATAAGATGACCAACACCGTCACCGTTCTGGTTGAGCGTCGTGTGAAGCATCCGCTGTACGGCAAGGTTATCAAGCGCACTGCCAAGTACCACGCCCATGTCGAGGCTGGTGTTGCGAAAGAGGGCGATCTCGTAGAAATCGAGGAAACTCGCCCGATCTCCAAGACCAAGACCTGGCGGGTGACCAAGGTTCTCGAGCAGGTTGTGGCAGTTTAAGTAGTAGATGTTGTAGAAATGGCTTGCCAAGCGATTGGCAAGCCATTATTATTGCTGTCTTTGCTCTTGCACGGTTCCGTGCAAGTCCAATCAACCCGAACGGGATCCAAAACTGGTCGCTGCTGGCGAGCCAAGTTGGAGAGTTTAAATGATCCAAATGCAAACGATGCTGGACGTCGCCGATAATACCGGCGCGCGTCATGTGATGTGCATCAAGGTGCTGGGCGGCTCCAAGCGTCGCTACGCCGGTGTTGGTGACATCATCAAGGTGAGTATTAAAGATGCGGCTCCTCGTGGTCGTGTTAAGAAGGGTGACGTTTATAGCGCCGTGGTGGTTCGTACTGCCAAGGGTGTTCGTCGTCCGGATGGCTCGCTGATCAAGTTTGATCGCAATGCTGCGGTCCTGCTTAACAACAAGGGCGAGCCGATTGGTACGCGTATCTTCGGGCCGGTTACGCGCGAGTTGCGTACCGAGAAGTTCATGAAGATCGTCTCCTTGGCGCCTGAAGTTCTCTAAGGGGTTATTGTGAATAAGATTCGCAAAGGCGACGAAGTCGCCGTCCTTACGGGCAAGGACAAGGGTAAGCGCGGTACCGTTCTGCGTGTTCTGGAAGGTGC
The DNA here is from genome assembly GCF_002028455.1 of Zoogloea sp. LCSB751. Lineage (GTDB taxonomy): Bacteria > Pseudomonadota > Gammaproteobacteria > Burkholderiales > Rhodocyclaceae > Zoogloea. The sequence continues at coordinate 112,191 of NZ_MWUM01000001.1, forward strand.
TGTGGTTGTCGAAGGTATTAATCGCGTCAAGAAGCACGTGCGTCCGAACCCGTTGAAGGGTCAGGTTGGCGGTATCGTGGAGAAGGAAATGCCGATCGATACTTCCAATGTGGCGCTGTTCAACGCGGCCACTCAGAAGGCTGATCGCGTTGGCTTCAAGGTGCTTGAAGATGGTCGCAAAGTGCGCGTCTTCAAGTCCAGTGGCGAAGTAGTGGATGCGTAAGGGGTAGTCATGGCGCGCCTGCAAGAATTCTACAAAGAGACCGTTGCGCCTGAGCTTCTGACGAAGTTCGGTTACAAGACGGTCATGGAAGTGCCCCGCATCACCAAGATCACCCTGAATATGGGTGTGGGTGAGGCTGTCGGCGATAAGAAGGTTCTCGATTATGCTGTTGGCGATCTGCAGAAGATCGCTGGTCAGAAGCCGGTGACCACCAAGGCGAAGAAGTCCATTGCGGGCTTCAAGATTCGTGACGGTTATCCGATCGGCTGCATGGTTACGTTGCGCGGTCCTCGCATGTTCGAGTTCCTCGATCGTCTGGTGACAATTGCCATGCCGCGTATCCGCGATTTTCGCGGTATTGCTGGTAAGGGTTTTGACGGTCGTGGCAATTACAACCTTGGCGTTAAAGAGCAGATTATTTTCCCGGAAATCGAGTACGACAAGATCGATGCTCTGCGCGGGATGAATATCAGCATCACGACGACGGCCAAGACGGACGACGAAGCGCGCGCTCTGCTCGCCGCGTTCAAGTTCCCTTTCAAGAACTGAGGGTGATATGGCGAAACTGTCTCTGATCAAGCGCGAAGAAAAGCGCGCCAAGATGGTTGCTAAGTATGCGGCCAAGCGCGCTGCTCTATTCGAGCAGATCAATAACGCCAAGCTGTCTGACGAGGAGCGCATGGTTGCGCGTCTGAAGCTGCAGCAGTTGCCGCGCAATTCCAGCCCGAGTCGTCAGCGTAACCGCTGTGAGCAGACTGGCCGTCCGCGTGGTGTTTTCCGTAAATTCGGTCTGTGTCGTAACAAGCTGCGTGAAGTTGCCTTCCGCGGTGAAGTTCCTGGCATGACCAAGGCAAGCTGGTAAGGGGTCGATAGATATGAGCATGTCTGATCCGATCGCCGATATGCTGACGCGTATTCGTAACGCTCAGCAGGCGCAAAAGAGCTCTGTCGCGATGCCTTCCTCCAAGTTGAAGGTTGCTATCGCGAAGGTTCTGCAAAGCGAAGGTTACATCGATGATTTCGCGGTGACCGAGGCTTCTGGCAAGGCCGAACTGGCCCTGTCTCTGAAGTATTATGCGGGTCGTCCGGTTATCGAGCGCATTGAGCGTGTCAGCCGTCCTGGCTTGCGCGTTTACAAGGGTAGCGATGATCTGCCCCGCGTTATGAATGGTCTTGGCGTGGCAATCGTGTCCACTCCCAAGGGTGTGATGACTGATCGTGCAGCGCGCGCTGGCCGTCTCGGCGGCGAAGTGCTGTGCCTCGTGGCTTAAGGGGAGAGTGCAATGTCCCGTGTAGCCAAGAATCCTGTTGCCGTTCCGGCGGGTGTGGATGTCACTGTTGGTGACGGCCAGATCGTCGTGAAGGGCCCGCTGGGCACGCTGACCCAGGTTCTGCATCCGTCGGTCAAGGTTGAGCGTCAGGGCGATGCCCTGCAGTGTTCGGCGATCGAGGGTGCCGTGAATGCCAAAGCCATGTCCGGCACTGTTCGTGCTCTGGTCAATAACATGGTGGCCGGCGTTTCGAAGGGCTTCGAGCGCAAGCTGACCCTCGTTGGTGTGGGTTACCGTGCGCAAGCCCAGGGCGACAAGCTGAATCTGAGTCTCGGTTTTTCGCACCCCGTGGTGCACCAGATGCCTGCCGGTATCAAGGTTGAGACCCCGTCTCAGACCGAGATTGTCATCAAGGGTGTCGACAAGCAGGTCGTCGGCAAGGTTGCTGCTGAAGTGCGTGCGTATCGCGCTCCTGAGCCTTATAAGGGCAAGGGCGTTCGTTACTCCGACGAGGTGGTGACCTTGAAAGAAACCAAGAAGAAGTAAGGGCGGATCATGATCACCAAGAAGGAAACGCGTTTGCGCCGCGCACGGAAAACCCGTGCCAAAATTGCGGAAATGAAGGCAGTCCGTCTGTCCGTGTTCCGTTCCAATTCCCACATCTACGCGCAAGTCATCGCTGGTTGTGGTTCCAAGGTTCTGGCGGCTGCTTCGACTGTTGAGGCCGATGTGCGTGCCCAGGTTTCCAACGGTGGCAACAAGGCCGCAGCTGTGGTGGTTGGCAAGCTGATCGCCGAGCGCGCCAAAGCCGCTGGTGTTGAGGCTGTCGCTTTCGACCGCGCCGGTTTTCAGTACCACGGTCGCGTGAAGGCGCTTGCCGATGCCGCCCGCGAAGGCGGATTGAAGTTCTAAGCGAGGTTTAGCATGGCTAAGCAGCAAGGTAATAAGAAAGTGCAGGCCTCCGAGGAGCGCGACGACGGCCTGCGCGAAAAGATGGTTTCCATCAATCGTGTCACCAAGGTTGTCAAGGGCGGCCGGATTCTCGGTTTTGCCGCTCTGACCGTGGTAGGCGACGGTGATGGCAGCATCGGTATGGGCAAGGGCAAGTCCCGTGAAGTCCCGGTTGCGGTGCAAAAGGCAATGGAAGAGGCTCGTCGCAAGATGGCCAAGGTGTCCCTGAAGAACGGCACGTTGCATCATTCCGTTACCGGCAAGCACGGTGCTTCGTACGTGCTGATGCAGCCGGCTCCGCAGGGTACCGGTATCATCGCTGGCGGCGCGATGCGCGCCGTGTTCGAAGTGATGGGCGTGACCGACATCATCGCTAAGTCCATTGGTTCGACCAACCCGTATAACGTGGTTCGTGCCACGCTGAACGGTTTGTTGGCCACCAACGCTCCCTCCGTAATTGCTGCCAAGCGTGGCAAGACGGTCGAAGAGATTCAGGGGTAAGTCATGTCCGACAAGAAACTGAAGGTGACGCTGGTAAAAAGCGTTATCGGCACGAAACAGTCTCATCGTGCAACCGTGCGCGGTCTTGGGCTCCGTCGTCTCCACCATACGGTGGAACTGCAGGACACTCCTGCCGTGCGGGGCATGATCACCAAGGTCGCTTACCTCGTTAAGTTGGAGGCCTAAATGCGCCTGAATGCGATTAAACCTGCGGCGGGTGCCAAGCACGCTGCCAAGCGCGTCGGTCGTGGCATCGGCAGCGGTCTGGGCAAGACTGCGGGCCGCGGTCACAAGGGTCAAAAGTCCCGTACCGGCGGTTTCCACAAGGTGGGCTTCGAGGGCGGTCAGATGCCCATGCAGCGTCGTCTGCCTAAGCGCGGATTTGTATCTTTGACTCGGGCTCGTATCGGTGAGGTTCGTCTTTCCGAATTGCAAGCCTTGCCGGTTGAAGATGTCGATCTGCTGGTTCTGCAGCAAGCCGGTGTTGTGGCTGCGGATGCGCTTGCTGCCAAGGTCGTCCTGTCCGGCATTATCAGCCGTAAGGTCAACCTGCGCGGTGTGGCGGTGACCAAGGGTGCCAAGGCCGCTATTGAAGCCGCCGGCGGTTCCGTCGAGTCTGCCGAGTAAGGTTCAGCGTGGCGAACCAACAGTCCGCGCTGGCGGCTCCTGGTAAGTTCGGGGACCTCAAGCGACGTTTGATGTTCTTGCTGGGCGCGCTGATTGTGTATCGCATCGGCGCGCACATCCCGGTTCCCGGGATCGATCCAGTGGCCTTGGGTGATCTGTTCAAGAGTCAGAAGGGCGGTATTCTCGGAGTATTTAATCTATTCTCCGGAGGGGCTCTTTCCCGCTTTACGATCTTCGCTCTCGGGATCATGCCGTATATTTCGGCGTCGATCATCATGCAGCTGCTGACGGTTGCATCGCCGCAGCTGGAGGCGCTGAAGAAGGAAGGTGAAGCTGGACGACGGAAGATCACTCAGTTTACTCGCTATGGAACACTCGCCCTTGCGCTGTTTCAGGGGTTGGGTATCGCAGTGGCTCTGGAGTCGCAGCAAGGCTTGGTTATCGAGCCTGGGTTGATGTTCCGCTTTGTGACTGTGTCCACTCTTGTCACTGGAACCATGTTCCTGATGTGGCTTGGGGAGCAGATAACCGAGCGTGGTCTGGGCAACGGCATCTCGATCATCATTTTTGCTGGTATCGCGGCAGGTCTTCCGAATTCCTTGGGGGGCTTGTTTGAGCTGGTGCGGACTGGTGCTATGCACCCCTTCACTGCGCTGGTCATCTGTGTGTTGGTGGTGCTGGTGACGGGTGTTGTTGTCTTCGTCGAGCGCGGGCAGCGGAAGATTTTGGTGAATTACGCCAAGCGGCAGGTTGGGAACAAGATCTATGGCGGTCAGAGTTCCCATTTGCCCCTGAAGCTGAATATGGCTGGTGTGATTCCTCCCATTTTTGCTTCGAGCATCATCTTGTTTCCGGCAACCTTGGCCCAGTGGTTCGGTTCGTCCGAGCAGATGGCGTGGTTGAAGGATCTGGGTTCGACGCTTGCTCCTGGGCAGCCGATTTATGTGATCCTGTATGCGGCAGCGATAGTGTTCTTTTGCTTCTTCTATACAGCGCTTGTCTTCAGCTCTAAGGAGACTGCAGATAATCTGAAGAAGAGTGGAGCATTTGTCCCTGGTATTCGTCCGGGTGACCAGACAGCGCGTTACATCGACAAGATTCTGATGCGGCTTACGCTGGCCGGTGCGGTGTATATAACGCTGGTTTGCTTGTTGCCCGAGTTTCTGATCCTGAAGTGGAATGTACCTTTCTATTTCGGTGGGACCTCCTTGTTGATCATCGTGGTGGTGACGATGGACTTCATGTCCCAGGTTCAGGCGTACGTCATGTCCCACCAGTACGAGAGTCTTTTGAAGAAGGCTAACTTCAAGGGTTCGCGGGTTCCGCTCAAATAGTCTTATGTCGAAGGAAGATTACATTGAAATGCAGGGCGAGGTTCTCGAGAACCTTCCCAATGCAACCTTCAGGGTAAAACTAGAAAACGGCCATGTCGTTTTGGGTCACATATCTGGAAAGATGCGCATGCATTACATTCGTATTCTTCCCGGAGACAGGGTCACGGTGCAGTTGACCCCTTACGATTTGAGTAGAGCCCGGATCGTTTTCCGCGCGAAATAACAGAAAAGTAGTTAGGAGCTAGAAATGAGAGTTCAAGCATCTGTCAAGCGGCTTTGCAGAAACTGCAAGATTGTCCGCCGTAAGGGTGTGGTTCGCGTGATCTGCACGGATCCGCGTCATAAGCAGCGTCAAGGTTGATGCGGTCACCCGCATTCTTTATAATTTAATGTTTAGCATTTTGGGGTGAACGCATGGCCCGCATCGCAGGGGTAAACATTCCCAACCACAAGCACGCTGAAATCGCGTTGACCGCGATTTACGGTATCGGCCGCACCCGCGCGCAGCAGATTTGTGACGCTGCTGGTGTCGGGCGTGCAATCAGGATTAAAGAGCTTACCGAGTCCGATATGGAACGGCTGCGCGACGAAGTCGCGAAGTTTACCGTCGAAGGTGATCTGCGTCGTGAAGTAACGATGAGTATTAAGCGCCTCATGGACTTGGGGTGCTATCGCGGGGTGCGCCATCGTCGTGGTTTGCCCCTTCGTGGCCAGCGCACGCGCACGAACGCCCGTACCCGCAAGGGGCCGCGTAAGGCGATCGCTGGCAAGAAGTAATAGGGATTAGACATGGCTAAGACTGCTGCGAAGGTTCGCAAAAAGATCAAAAAGAACGTGGCTGAAGGTATCGCCCACGTTCATGCGTCTTTCAATAACACGATTATCACCATCACCGACCGGCAGGGTAACGCGCTGTCTTGGGCGACTTCTGGTGGCGCTGGCTTCAAGGGGTCCCGCAAGAGCACCCCGTTTGCCGCGCAGGTCGCTGCCGAGGCTGCCGGCAAGGTTGCCATCGAGTGCGGTATCAAGAACCTGGAAGTGCGCGTAAAGGGCCCTGGCCCTGGTCGTGAGTCCAGTGTGCGTGCGCTCAACGCGCTGGGTATCAAGATCACCACGATTACCGATATCACGCCGATCCCGCACAACGGCTGCCGTCCGCCGAAGAAGCGTCGTATCTGACAAGGAGTTGAACAGTGGCTCGTAATCTTGACCCTAAGTGCCGTCAGTGCCGTCGTGAGGGTGAGAAGCTCTTCCTGAAGGGCGAAAAATGTTTTACCGACAAGTGCGCGATTGAGCGTCGGTCCTACGCTCCTGGTCAGCATGGCCAGAAGTCTGGTCAGCGTCTTTCCGGTTATGGCGTGCAACTGCGTGAAAAGCAGAAAATCCGTCGCCTGTACGGCGTGCTTGAGCGTCAGTTCCGCAAGACTTACGCCGAAGCCGATCGTCGCAAGGGGCAGACCGGTGAAAACCTGCTGCAGCTTCTTGAAGGTCGTCTGGATGCGGTTGCTTACCGTATGGGCTTCGGAGCATCCCGTGCAGAGGCTCGGCAGGTCGTCCGTCATAACGGCGTGCTGGTGAACGGCAAGCGGGTGAATATCCCCTCGTATACGGTTCGTCCGGGCGATGAGATTCAGCTGACCGACACTGCGCGCAATCAGCTCCGCGTCAAGGCGTCGCTCGAAGCTGCTGAATCGCGCGGCTTCCCGGAGTGGTTGGCCGTCGACATCAAGGCAGGCAAGGGTACGCTCAAGGCTTACCCCCAGCGTACCGAGCTGCCCGCGACCTTGAATGAAGGTCTGGTTGTCGAACTGTATTCGCGTTAATGGTGGTCGCGCCGCAGGCGCGACTCTATAGAAGGATTGTCGATGCAAAGTAATGCTCTGCTGAAACCGCGCATCATTGAGGTGCAGAACGTTTCGCCGGTGCACGCTCGTGTGACGATGGAGCCGTTTGAACGCGGCTTCGGTCATACGCTGGGCAATGCCCTGCGGCGTATTCTGCTGTCCTCTCTGCCGGGCTACGCACCGACCGAGGTGTCGATCGAGGGCGTACTGCATGAGTACTCGACGCTCGATGGTGTGCGGGAAGATGTGGTTGATCTTCTCCTTAACCTGAAGGGTGTTGTCCTCAAGTTGCACGGCCGTGCTGAAGCCACGTTGTCGTTGGCGAAGTCCGGTGAAGGCGTGGTGACGGCGGCTGATATTGAAGTCTCCCATGACGTCGAGGTGATCAACCCGGATCACGTGCTGGCTCATCTTGCCCCGGGTGGTAAGTTGGACCTGCAGATTAAGGTTGAGCAGGGCCGTGGTTACGTGCCTGGCAACCAACGTCCCGCTGCCAACGAGTCCAAGACGATTGGGCGCATTGTTCTCGATGCGTCTTTCAGCCCGGTTCGTCGCGTTAGTTACGCAGTCGAGAGTGCGCGGGTTGAGCAGCGTACCGATCTGGATCGTCTGGTTCTCGACATCGAGACCAACGGTGCAGTCGATCCGGAGGAGGCAGTGCGTTTTGCTGCCCGTGTCTTGATGGATCAGCTATCGGTGTTTGCTGATCTGGAAGGCACTCCGACGGCCGTGGAAGCTCCGAAGGCGCCGGCCATCGATCCGATCCTTTTGCGTCCGGTAGATGATCTCGAATTGACGGTTCGTTCGGCTAACTGTTTGAAGGCCGAGAACATTTATTACATCGGTGATCTGATTCAGCGCACCGAAACCGAATTGCTCAAGACCCCGAACCTGGGGCGTAAGTCGCTGAATGAGATCAAGGAAGTCCTTGCCTCGCGCGGTTTGACGCTGGGCATGAAACTTGAAAACTGGCCGCCGGCCGGGCTGGAAAAGCTCGGTTGAGCGTAACGAAGAAGAGGTAATTTCAAATGCGTCACCGTAACGGTCTTCGCAAGCTCAACCGCACCAGCAGCCATCGTCAGGCTATGCTGCGCAACATGGCAAATTCCTTGCTGCGTCACGAAGTCATCAAGACGACCGTGCCGAAGGCCAAGGAACTGCGCAAGGTTGTTGAGCCGCTGATCACGCTTGGTAAGAAGCCGAGCCTGGCTAATCGTCGTCTGGCATTCGATCGCCTGCGCGATCGTGAAATCGTCGTCAAGATTTTTGACGAACTGGGTCCGCGTTTTGCCGCCCGTAATGGTGGTTATCTGCGTATCCTGAAGTGCGGTTTCCGTGATGGCGATAACGCTCCGCTGGCGTTCGTTGAACTGGTGGATCGTCCGGAGGGCGAAGTTGAAGCTCCGGAAGCCGAGCAAGCAGCGGCGTAAGCCGGAGAGTTAGAAAGCACGTGGCAAGGAGGGTCAGCGTAAGCTGGCCCTTTTTGTTTTTGTGGGTGACGGTTGTGCGTAAGAGGCTCGAGATGGGGCGCTATTTGTATGCAGTGTTCGCGGTCTCGTTATTCCTGCATCTGGTTCTGTTTTGGCCAGGTCCGCAGAGGCTTGCGCCGCCCGTCGCTACGAGGTTTGTCGTGCGTTTGGTTGACCGTCCTGCAGCCAAAGACAACTCTGCGGTTTGGGAGTCGAAACCAAAAGCTGAGGAAGTGCATACCCGCGGGGAGCCTTTGGAGGGCGCGGGCCGGATGGCGGAGCGTGTTGTCCCTCTCCAGGGGGCGTCAGGTCAGCGGCAAATCGCCATGGTGGAAGGCAGGCCCGTTACTGGGGCAAAGGCCAGCGTGGAGCCTCCTTCGTCATTTGCTGCGGATACCTTGGTTGCGCCAGTCAGCTCAAAGGTGTTGGACGACGATGTAGAGGCTGCCTGGGTCAGAAGATACCGGCTGGCTCTCGCCATTGCCGCCGTCCGTTTGCAGTACGCGTCAGGGAAAGGCACTGCGAGTAGGGGGGCGGGGCAATCAGTGGTTGTTGTGCACTTCAGGTCGGGGGGCGCGCTTCCCGAGATTCGTCTGTCTGAATCCAGTGGCCAGAGCGTTTTGGATGAAGGCGCGCTGGATCTTATACGGCGTGCCGTTCTGGAGGTGCCAGCACCTGCGCAGAATCAGCCATTCTCGGTGGTGCTGCCGGTGCTGTTCGAGACCATGTAGTGACGGTGTTTCAGGTCCGCGGGACGTCTATCGGTAGGTTCCGGGAATCGGGATGGCCAGTGTTGTTGCATGCAGGTCGAAGCGCCCACGGCGGCGGTCTTCGAAATAGCACTTCAATGTGTAGTCGATGGAGCGGAAAGCGATCTCATCCCATGGGATGTCGTCCTCCGTGATCAGGGATGCTTCGAGAGACTCTTCACCTGGTGAGAAATCGGGGTCGAGTAGCCTTGCACGATAGATGATGTGGATCTGGCTGATGTGGGGCAGGTCCACGAAGGTGAACATCTCCGCGAGGGCAATCTTCGCTCCTGCTTCCTCGAGTGTTTCGCGTAATGCGGCTTCGCCGGTGGTTTCGTTGTTTTCCATGAAACCTGCGGGTAAAGTCCAGCAACCGTAGCGCGGTTCGATTGCCCGGCGACACATGAGGATCTTGTCTCCCCATTCGGCGATAGCGCCAACCACAACCTTCGGGTTTTGGTAGTGGATCGTTCCACACTGGTTGCAGACGTGGCGGGGAAGATTGTCGCCCGGTGGAACCTTGAGGCTGACTGGGGCGCCGCAGTGGGAACAGAAATTCATGATTGGCGGACTGGCTTGGACATTCCGGTCATTCTAATTCAATGGCCGTGGGGTATACGTACCGCTTGTTGCTGTGTGTTGGAGTTCGCGTTTGTGCTCAAGTGAGAGTGCGATGCTCCGATACTGACAGCTGGACTGGAAACGCTGGCGAGAGCCAGGCGGGAATATGGCAGCGTCGATTGATATTACGAAGTTCGAGCAGTTGAAGGTATCCGGGGATTTGCCGTCTCCGAAGGGTGTTGCGCTGGCCATCATCAAGTTGATTCAGCGAGAGAGTAGCTCGATCGACGATCTAGCCCGCATCGTGAAGACGGATCCTGCGTTTGTGGGACGTTTGATCAAGGCGGCCAATTCGCGTACGGCGCACGGGCGGCGTGCAGTGGCGTCCGTACACGAGGCGTTGATGGTGCTGGGTTTGCCGGCTGTTCGGACGCTTGCTCTGGGGTTCTCGCTCCTTTCGAATTACCGGGGAGGAGCGTGCAAGAGCTTTGATTATGAGCGCTACTGGAGCGGATGTCTGGTTTATGGCATTGCGATGCAAGCAATCACCCAGAGAACGCGAATCGCTGCCGCGGAAGAAACGTTTTGTCTCGGGCTTCTAGCCAGGGTTGGCGAGCTGGCGCTCGCCACACTTTATCCTGACGACTACGAGCGAGTGCTCCGACAGATGCTGGAGTTTCGTGATGTCAGTTTGGCGCAGCTCGAACAAAAGATGTTCGCGATGGACCATCGGCAGCTGACATCGGCAATGCTGTCTGATTGGGGTATGCCGCGCATCTTCCATGAAACGGCCTATTTTGCGGAGGCGCCGGAGGAGTCGGGTTATGCCGATGGGTCTCGCGAGTTTGTGGTTGTGCAGTCCCTTCACCTTGCTGCCTACATAGCAGAAGTGTGTACGGCTGCACCGCCCGAACGTCCCAATCTGATGAAAAGGCTGTTCGAGATCGGGGGGCATCTTTCTTTCGATCGGGGCGCGGTGACCGAACTGTGTGACCATGTCGTCGGTGAGTGGCAAGCCTGGGGGCAGCTTCTGGCCCTGCATGCTGATGAGGTGCCTTCATTCAACGAGCTGGCGATCCGCGGTGAGGAGCTGGCCGCGCGTCGCGCGGATCTGCCTGAAGCCACCGGAGCCTTTCAAGCGAGTGTTGCCGAGGCTGAAGAACAGGCGTCCGCAGTGGATTCAAGTGCTCTTGGAAGCCCGCCGATGCGAGTGCTCATCGTCGATGACGATGCCTCCATGCGTGGTGTGGTGCGCAAGGTCCTGGAAACTGTGGGGCACCGGGTGATGGAGGCGGGTGATGGGCGGACGGGCATGGAGATGGCGCTCGAGTTCCAGCCCCAGCTGATGATCGTGGACTGGGTCATGCCCGAGATGAGCGGGCTTGAGCTGACGCGTGCGCTGCGCCAGACGAAGATTGGGCGGGCCATTTACATCCTCATCATGACCAGTCTCGACGACGACGACCGCCTGATTGAGGCGTTTGAAAATGGCGTCGACGATTTCATGAACAAGCCGATCAATCCGCGCGTCTTGGCTGCACGTTTGCGCGCGGGGCAGCGAGTGATTCGCCTGCAGCAGGAGGTGGATCGCGATCGTGAAGAAATTCGCCGTTTTGCCGCAGAGCTTGCGGTGTCGAATCGACGGCTCCAGGAGGTGGCGCTGACCGATGCCTTGACGGGCTTTCCGAACCGGCGCTACGCGATGGATCGAATACAGCAGGAGTGGCTGGTGTCGTCACGTACGCGCCGTGCCTTGTCGGTGATGGTCATCGATGTGGATCAGTTCAAGCACTACAACGATTCTCATGGTCATGACGTGGGCGATGCGGTATTGAAGCGTGTTGCAGCCGTAGTCAAGGGCGCACTGCGGGCCCAGGACGTCGTGGCAAGAACGGGGGGGGACGAATTCCTGGTCATCTGCCCGGATACGAATCTGGATGCGGCGCTGGCCTGCGCGGAGCGCGTGCGCTTTGCGGTTGAGAATGCGAGAGCGCCGCTCAATGGCATCTCCCTCCGGATTTCGCTCAGTATCGGTGTGGCGAGTCGGGATGGGCAGATGTCAGAACCTGACGCGCTGATCAAGCGTGCCGATCAGGCACTCTATCTGGCGAAGGAGAAGGGAAGGAATCGGGTCATGAGCGTGCAGGTTTCACGTCCGGGGCCTGTTGTCCCGCCTCGCTGAGAGCCGTGGGCTTCATCTCGTCCTGATTTCGCAACTGATAATGGTAGTCGCGCGTCGATGAATCTGAACGGGTACGTAGGGAATCGCGAAGGGGGGGGCGACGGAGATATCGGAATCCTGGTGATTGACGATAGTGAGGACGACGTCTTTCTTTTGGGGCGAGCTCTCGCTAAGTGGGGGATGAAGGTCCGCTGCGAGCGTGTCGACAACGAAGGCGCAATGCGGGATGCGTTACGTGAGTCCGTGTGGGACATTGTCATTTCCGATCACCGTATGCCGGGATTCGACTCCACCGCCGCGCTGCAGGTCCTGAAGGACAGCGGTTGTGACCTTCCGTTTGTGATCTATTCGGGGGTGATCAGCGACCAGCAGGCATTCTCGTCCATGCTGGATGGGGTCAGCGATTATGTGCCGAAGGGCAATTATGCTCGGCTCGTACCGGTCATCACCCGAGAGTTGCGCGGCGCCGCAGCCCGCAGGGTGGCGCGGGAAGCAGGGAGTCAGATTCAGGCGCTGGCCTATTTCGACTCACTTTCGCGTTTGCCGAACCGGCAGCTGATGTGTGCACGCCTGGCCGAATGGGCGCGGGAGGCCGTCGCCAGGCAGGTCCCGTTGAAGGCGGCGGTCTTTCATGTCGATCTGGACCGTTTTCAGCGCATCAATTCGAGTTTTGGCTACGAGGCCGGTAATGTCCTGTTGCGTCAAGTGGCCAAGCGGCTGCTGGAGAGTTCCGAATCCCACGGGCTGGTCGCGCGCCTGGGGGGAGATGCCTTCGGCATCCTTGTGCCGGGCGTCTGCGAGCGCACGGGGGCGGATGTGTTTGCCCGCTGGTTGCTGCGTGCTTTCGAACTCCCCTTTGCACTGGATAGGATCGAATTGTTCTTGTCGGTCAGCGTCGGTGTGGCCTGGCTGCGCGAGGGGGATGGCGATGTCTTTTCTCTGCTGACCAATGCAGAAGCGGCCATGAGTGCGGTCAAGCAAAAAGGAGGAAATGGTTTCCTTTTTTTTGATTCGGACATGCTGGCCGGTTCGGCTGAACGGATCGCGCTGGAGAGTGATCTGCGCTTCGCCATCGAGCGCAGGGAGCTATGGGTCGCCTACCAACCTTGTGTCGAGGGGGGCAATGGTCGCGTGGTCAGTGCGGAGGCGCTCTTGCGTTGGCGGCATCCCCGCCTGGGGCCTGTCGGTCCGGATCGCTTCATTCCGATTGCGGACGAAAACGGCATGATCATCGAGCTCGGTGAGTGGGTCATGCGGGAGGCGTGTCGGGAATGTCGGCGGTGGCGCGATATGGGGCGAGGTGACATGTTCGTTTCGGTCAATGTGTCGGCCGTCCAGTTCGCTCAACCCCGTCTAATCGAGGTGGTGCGGCTTGCGCTCGAGGATGCTGGCTTGGAGCCGGCCGGTCTGCAGCTCGAAATAACGGAATCGTCCCTGATGCAGGATGCAGAAACCGCTGTGGCCATGCTGAGGGCGTTCAAGAACATGGGAGTTCGGGTCGCCATCGACGATTTTGGGACGGGCTATTCGTCACTGGCTTACCTCAAGCGTTTCCCCGTTGACGTGATCAAAGTTGACCAGTCTTTTGTGCGTGATCTGTGCGATGACGAAGAAAATGCCGCGATTGTGCGTGCGATCATCGTGCTGGCGCGCAGCATGCGTCTTCACGTGATTGCGGAAGGTGTCGAGTCATCGAGTCAGGCGGATGCCCTGCGCACTGATGGGTGTGACTTCTTTCAGGGCTATCTGTTCGGAAGGCCTGTGGCGGCTGAGGATTTTCGGGCTGCACTGGCCAGGATCGCGGATGGCGTGGTCGACAATACGTTGCGGGATCTGCGGAGTAATTAGTCTAATATTTTTTGGTAGGATTTTTCCCTACATTTGTGTACAGTTTTTTCTTACTTCATAATCCGTCGCCGTCGGATGGCGAGCCTTGCCGGGTAACGGCAGAATTTGCCGCATACGATGGCCGAATGCTGAGGAGAAAACCATGCGCACCAATGGTATGCAAGATGAAATCAGAGAGTTGAATCTCGCTTACCTGATGCTGGCCCAGCAGATGCTGCGGGAAGACCGCGCCGCGGCCATCTATCGCCTCGGCGTTGGCGAAGATGTGGCGGCGATCCTTGAGGGATTGAGTGCCGCGCAGGTTCTCCGCATGGCCAGTTCGAACATGCTGCTGTGCCAGTTCCGCTTCAACGACACGATGCTGGTCGATCTGCTGTCGGCGCATGGGCGGGAGCGCGGCACTGCTCATTTGCATGCAGCCATCCTGGCTGCAGGCCGTCCGGTAGAGGATCTGGCCTGATCGTTGTATCTGCGCCGAGGTTCTGCCATGCGTAACAAGAGCGTGTTGCTTGAAGCGCAGGACATCCAGAAGGCCGTAGAGCTGATACGTCTCGGTGCACGGATGCAGATGCTCGAGGCGGAGACGTCCCTGAGTCGTGAGCGCCTGCTCAAGCTGTACAAAGAGGTCAAGGGCGTCTCTCCGCCCAAGGGGATGCTGCCGTTCTCCACTGACTGGTTCATGTCGTGGCAGCCGAATATTCATGCGTCCTTGTTCATGGCGCTGTACCGGTTTGTGCGCAGGCATGCCAAGCTTGAAGGGCTGGATGCGATCGTGCAGGGATACCGCCTGTATAACGAGCACATCGAGTCTTTCGAGATGGAGCAGGTGCTCAGCCTGACCCGGGCGTGGACGCTGATCCGGTTCTTTGATGCCAACTTGCTGCAGTCGGCCCGGTGTACATGCTGCGGGGGGGAGTTTGTGGCCCATGCTTTCGACCCTACCCATGAGTACGTGTGCGGGTTGTGTCATGTGCCTTCCCGTGCAGGGAAGACTCGACGCGCTGTGCCGGGTACGGAGGCTGCTGCGCCCTGATGCAGCTTGGCTGTCTTGCAGAAAATGCCGCCATCCTTGTGGCGGCATTTTTTTTGCATCTCTGGGAACGATAGGCTGGCTCCGGGGGCTCAAGTTTCCTGGGCGAGGGCCGATATCGCCGAAGAAGAATAACGCTCCGGATGCGTTGCCGTAGGAACGTGTCCGCTGATAGAGGTTGCTGCGATGTTTTTGATCATCGGCTATGTGATTATCCTGGCGGCTTCGCTGGGCACTTATGCGGTGCACGGCAGCCTGGCCGCATTGTGGGTGCCCACCGAGTACATCGCTATTGTCGGTCTGACCATTGGCGGCTTTGTTGCGGGCAATGGCCCCAAGGCCATCAAGGGGACGATTGCGGCACTGCCTACCATCTTCAAAGGGTCGCCCTATAACAAGGCGTTCTATGTCGATGTGTTGTGCATGCTCTACGAGATCCTTGCCAAAGTGCGCAAGGAAGGGCTGATGTCGATCGAGGGCGACGTGGAGAATCCGGACGGCAGTCCGATTCTTTCCAAGTACCCGGCCTTCACTGCGGATCATCATGCCGTCGATTTCCTGTGCGATTACCTGCGAATGATGGTCGGTGGCAATTTGAACGCATTTGAAATCGAGAATCTGATGGATGTGGAAATGGAAACCCATCATCAGGAAGCCCATGGTCCGGCCCACGTGGTATCCAAGGTCGCCGACGGTGTGCCGGCTTTCGGTATCGTCGTGGCGGTGATGGGCGTGGTGAACGTGATGGGGTCGGTCGGACAGCCTCCGGCCGTGCTTGGCAAGATGATCGGCGGTGCGCTGGTCGGGACCTTTCTGGGTATTCTCGTTTCATATGGCTTCGTCGCTCCTGTTGCTGGACAGCTTGAGCAGAAGGTGGATGAGGGTGGGAAGATCTACCAGTGCATCAAGGCAGTATTGCTGGCCAGCATGAACGGTTATGCACCTCAGGTGGCCGTGGAGTTCGGCCGGAAGGTCCTGTTCTCGTCGGACAGGCCCAGCTTTGCCGAGTTGGAAGAAGCCATCAAGAGCCGCAAGTGAGGTCGGCTACCGTGGATTGCCAGGGAGCGGGAGGGGGCGCTGAATGAGCGACGATACCCAGCAGCCAATTGTCGTCAAGAAAATCAAGAAAGGCGGCGGCGGAGCCCATGGTGGTGCCTGGAAGATCGCCTACGCCGACTTCGTGACGGCGATGATGGCTTTCTTCCTGTTGATGTGGCTTCTGGGCTCGACCGCGCAGGGGGATTTGAAAGGGATTGCCGATTTTTTCAGTTCGCCTCTCAAGGTTGCCATGAACGGCGGTTCCGGGGCTGGCGATGCACTCAGCCCAATTGCCGGCGGGGGGCAGGATCTGACGCGTTCCGTCGGGCAGGTGAAGCGTGGCGACGTGGATGGCAAGCGCTCGGTCAACATCGAGGCTGCAAAGGGCGCGACCAAGCCGGAAGGGGATGACGGCAAGAGCGTCCAGAGCAAGAACGAGGAGCGGAAGGAGCGGGCCAAGCTCGAGGATTTGAAGGGGCAGATAGAGGCGATCATTGAAGCCAGCCCCAGCTTGCGTGCGTTCAAGAGCCAGCTCTTGCTGGATATCACATCGGAAGGCCTGCGCATCCAGATCGTGGATGAGCAGAACCGACCGATGTTCGATTCCGCCAGCGCCACACTCCGGCCATATACGCAAGAGTTGTTGCGTGCCATCGGTTCGACACTCAATGGTGTGGAAAACAATGTCAGCCTCTCCGGGCATACCGATTCGACCCGTTATGCGGGAGGGGAGCGAGGCTTTTCGAACTGGGAGCTTTCCGCGAACCGTGCCAACGCTTCGCGGCGTGAACTGGTTGCAGGGGGGCTTGCCGAAGGAAAAATGGTGCGGGTTGTCGGTCTCGCCGATACCGTGCCACTCGATGCAGCAAATCCGAATGCGTCCATCAACCGAAGGATCAGCATCATCGTGCTCAACCGGCATGCCGAGGCTGCGCTGAAAGCGAGTACCAATCGGACCCTGGAGGTCAGCAGTGGTGATGATATGGATGCGACGGATATTCGCCGTGGCATGGTAAAAGGCACACGTCCTGCGCAGTGAGTCCTGTCTGCGTGGGCGATTTTGCGAATGGCGACAAGCGGCTTTCGGTGATCCGATTGGCCAGGTGCTAGGAAAATGTCACGATCAAATGCAGTTTTAGCCGGTGTGGTGTGGTCTCTGTTGATCACTGGCGTGGCGGCTGTTCTTCTCGAAGCCAATGTTTGGCAGGTGCTGGCCTGCGCTCTGCTCGCTGTTGGCTGGGGAGGGCTGCTCTTGCTGCAGGGGCGGAATTCGTCGGGCGATGTACCGGGTGACCTTCCTCCGTCGGGAAGTGCGGGGTTGGCTACTGTGGAGCAGGCGTTGCATGAAAGTATCCAGGGGTTCCGGGGGCAGCACGAAGCGGTGCTGGACGAAGTTCGGCGGGTGGAGGAAATGTTGTCCGGAGCCATTGTGACGCTGACGCAGAGTTTTCAGGGCATCCTGGCCGCCACCAATGAGCAGCAGGTGATTGCCCTTGGGTTGGCCAAGGAAGGGGATACCGTCGATGGCATCAGCCGCTTCGATGGCTTTGTCGCTCATACGTCCGGAGTCATGCAGCGGGTGGTGGATAGCGTCGTTACCAACAGCAAGCTGGGCATGGAGTTGGTGGAACTGACCGATCGCATCTCCAAGCGGGCCAGCGATGTGGAAACGATCCTCGGTGAGATTGGGGCGATTGCCAAGCAGACCAATCTGCTGGCCCTTAATGCAGCCATCGAGGCGGCCCGCGCCGGGGAGGCCGGTCGTGGCTTTGCAGTGGTGGCCGATGAAGTGAGGGATTTGTCTACTCGTACGACCCAGTTCAGCCAGCAGATCGCTGTGGTGATGAAGTCCATGCGGGAAGGTGTGAAGGGGACGGAAGAGGCGATTGCCAAGCTGGCATCCACGGACATGAACTTTGCGCTGGAGTCGAAGCAGCAGGTGGAGCGGGTGCTGACGTCGATGGAGGCGCTCAACAAGTCTCGCAGCGGAGCCATCCGGGAACTGGGTGAGCATACCCATGCGATGGACGCGGAGGTGAATCGCGCGGTGACGGCGCTGCAGTTTCAGGATCTCGTGTCCCAACTGATCGGGCGCGTACAGCGACGGATCGAAGGACTCGGCCTTGTGGAGAAGGAACTGGATGCCATGATGGGCGAAATCCGGCTTGCCGGTGTGGGCGATGTCCGCTCCCTGCAGCATGCTGCCGAGTCTGTCCAGCGGCGGATTGCCGAACTTGTCGTTGTCGAAGAGCGCGTGAGCGGACGTGCCCAGGAAGTCTCGCATGGCGAGATCGATTTGTTTTAGTTTTAAGAACCCTAGGAAATAGACGATGGCCAAGATCGTACTGACTGTTGATGATTCTGCTTCCATCCGGCAGATGGTTTCATTCACCCTGAAAAGTGCTGGCTACGAAGTCATCGAAGCCGTCGATGGCATGGATGGTCTCGACAAGGCAAAAGCCAAGGCCTGCAATCTGGTTCTGACCGACCAGAACATGCCTCGCATGGATGGCTTGTCTCTGATCAAGTCGCTGCGGGCCATGCCCCAGTATCGCTCGGTGCCGATCCTGATGTTGACCACCGAGTCCTCCGACACGATGAAGTCCCAGGGGCGTGCCGCGGGTGCCACGGGCTGGCTGGTGAAGCCCTTCGATCCGCAGAAGCTCATCGAAGTGGTCAAGAAGGTGATCGGCTGATTACGCTGTCGTAGGGCGGGCATCACGGGAGGCAGTCATGGCCATAGATATGAGCCAGTTCTATCAGGTCTTCTTTGAAGAGGCCGCTGAGCATCTGGCGAGCATGGAGGCGTTGCTGCTCTCCATCGATCCGGTGGCTCCCGATCCGGAGGATGTGAATGCCCTTTTCCGGGCAGCGCATTCCATCAAGGGATCGAGCGGGACCTTTGGCTTCCAGGACATGATGGAGGTCACCCACATCCTCGAGACCATGCTCGATCGCGTGCGCAAGGGTGAGGCGCCCCTGACGGATGACATGGTCGATGCCTCGCTGGTGGCCGGTGATGTCCTGAAGAATCTGCTGGCGGCTCATCGGGGCGAGGACGAGGCGGACCGGCCTGCTGCTGAGGCCATCTGTCACCGGCTCGAAGGCTTGTGTCGCGCCCTCGATGTGCCGCGTCAGGCGGCGCGCGCCGAGCCCGTGGCGTCCCCCTTGTCCAGTATGCAGCCTGAGCTGCTGCGGCAGTCCGCCGGATTTGATCTGCTGTTCACGCTGGTCGGCGATGTAGGCGGCGAGCGGGATGCGTTTGCGGACCTGCTATCCGAGCTCAGGCAGCTTGGGACGGTGGATGTGCTGGAGGCGCCGACGCCGGGCGAGCGTCATTGTCACCTTCGCATTGTGACCGCTGTCGATGCCGATGCTTTGCGAGGCATCCTTGACTTCGTGGCCGAGGCCACGTCCCTGCGCATCGAGCCGCTTGCTGCCGGTGCGGGTGATGATGAAGCCTATGGCTTCTTCGAGGATATCCCGGAACCTGTGCGGGCCGACGAATGGCGCAGCAGTGATGACGCCTATGGTTTCTTTGAGCCTCTCCCCGCTTCCGAGTCTGGAAGGGGGGTTGCCGAGGAAGCATACGGATTTTTCGACGAACAGGAGGTGGCCAGCCTGCTGGCCAGGCAGCAGGCCGCAGAGCCCTATGGGTTCTTTACCGAGCTGCCGGTGCTCGATGCTGAGTCGCCCGTCCAGGCGGTGCAGGAAACAGCCTATGGCCTGTTCGAGCCCTTGCCTGTCATGGCGGAGGCGACGTCTCCGGAGCCGGTCGAGGTGCGCGCTGCCGAGGGGGCTCCTGCTCCAGCTATCGTGGCTCCCTCTCCGGCTGCCCGCAAGCCGTCCGCACGTGCCGCCAGCGCTGGCGACAGCGGTTCCATCCGGGTTAGCGTCGAAAAGGTGGACCAGATGATCAACTTGGTCGGCGAACTGGTCATCACCCAGGCGATGCTCACTCAGGCTGCTGTCAATGTGGATCCGGTCATCTGCGAACGCCTGATCAACGGCCTGGCGCAGCTGGAGCGCAATACACGCGATCTGCAGGAGTCCGTGATGTCGATCCGGATGATGCCGATCTCGGTGGTGTTCAGCCGGTTCCCGCGGGTCGTGAGGGACTTGTCTCACAAGCTGGGCAAGCAGGTGGAGCTGAAGACCATCGGCGAGAGCACCGAAATGGACAAGAGCCTGGTCGAGCGCATCACGGACCCATTGACCCACCTGGTCCGCAACAGCCTCGACCATGGCCTCGAAACCCCCGAGAAGCGGCGTGCGGCGGGCAAATCGGAAACTGGAACAATCACCCTCAGCGCTTATCATCAAAGCGGCAATATCGTTATCGAAGTCGGCGACGATGGGGCGGGCCTCAACCGTGCGCGCATCCTGGCCAAGGCCAGGGAGCGCGGGATGGCGGTGAGTGACGCCATGAGCGATCAGGAGGTCTGGCAGCTCATCATGGAGCCGGGGTTTTCGACTGCCGATCAGGTTACCGAAGTGTCGGGGCGGGGTGTCGGCATGGATGTGGTGAAGAAGAACATCTCGGCGATGGGCGGGCGCATCGAGCTCGACTCGATGGCAGGTATCGGAACCCGTATCACCGTGCGTCTGCCCCTGACGCTGGCGATCCTGGATGGTATGAGCGTCGGCGTCGGGCCGGAAACCTACATCATTCCGCTCGGCTACGTGATGGAGTCGATGCAGCCTGAGCGGGGGATGATGAAGAGCGTGTCCGGCGTGGAGCGTCTGATCCAGGTGCGCGGCGAGTACCTGCCGGTGGTCTGCCTGCATGAGGTGTTCCGCATCCCCGCAGCGATCACCGACTGGTCGAAGGGCATCATGGTGGTGCTCGAGGCGGATGGACAGAGCGCTGCGCTGTTCATCGATCAGCTGATCGGTCAGCACCAGGTCGTGATCAAGAGCCTGGAAGCCAATTACCGTCGGGTGCAGGGTATTGCCGGCGCCACGATCATGGGGGATGGGCGGGTGGCGCTGATCCTCGATGTGCCGATGCTGGTGGGGATGGCTCGGCGGGTGCTGCCGGCCGCGGCCTGAGCGTGCAGGTGCCGCCTTCGGTTGGGGCGGCGCCTGCCCGTGGCGAGGGTTATTTTTGGTGTCGCCAGCGCCTTCGCTGGCTTCAGAAAAGGTGCCTCGTGCCGTAAAGGCAAGTGTTCCCTTGGAGGAGTGTTGCCATGCCGCAGGCCGCCCATACCACTGCCACGCAGGAGCCCGAAGACTCCGGTGCCGTGCAGGAATTGCTGACCTTTACCCTCGGTGCCGAGGAGTACGCCATCGACATCCTGAAGGTTCAGGAAATTCGTGGCTACGATGCGGTAACGACCATTGCCAATGCCCCCAGTTTCATCAAGGGGGTCATCAACCTGCGCGGCACGATCGTGCCGATCGTCGATCTGCGCATCAAGTTTTCCGTTGGCGTCGCGGAATACACGCCTTTCACTGTGGTGATCATTCTCAACATCGCCGGTCGGGTGGTGGGCATGGTGGTCGATGCGGTGTCCGATGTCATTGCTCTCAAGCCCGAACAGATCCGCCCGGCGCCCGATTTTGCGTCGTCGGTGGATACGGCTTACATCATGGGGCTTGGCGCGCTCGGCGAGCGGATGTTGATCGTGGTCGACATCGAGCGCTTGATGCTCTCCAGTGAAATGGCTCTGGTGGATGAGGCTGCGGCTTAGGTTTCCTGGTCCCGCCGTCGCCCGTCACCACTTCCTAAGAAAGTCTTCGTCATGAATGCCCTCCTCTCTCCTGCGGTCGGAGTGATGAACCGCCTGTCCGTGCAAGGCAAAATGCTCCTGCTCGGCTTGATAGCCATGGTGTCCGTGGTGGTGCTGGCGTACATGCTGCTGGATCGGGTTGAAGGGGATATCCGTTTTTCCGAAAAAGAGACCCAGGCGGTGCCGCTGGTGATGCCCGCACGCCATCTGATGCAGGCGCTTCAGGCCCATCGTGGGGTGGCCCAGGGCTTGATCGGTGGCAATACGGCCCTCGCCGGCAAACTTGCCGAATTGCGGGTCCAGGTGGACAAGGCTATTGCAGAAGGCGACGCCGCGACGGCGCGCTTTGGCGCGAGCATTGGTGTCGCTGAGGACTGGGCGTCGCTGCGCCAAGGCTGGAGCGAGGTGCAGGCGAAGGCCGTCAGTGTCAGCGGGCCTGAGAGCTTTACGCTGCATACCGAGTACATCGCCCGGGTCCGAGGCTTTATTAATCTGGTTGCGGACAAGAGCAATGCCACGCTCGATCCGGAACTCGAGACTTACTATCTGATGGACATGTTTACCGTGCGTCTCCCGGCGCTGGCCGAGGATGCGGGACGGGCACGGGCCCTGGGCACGGCGCTCGCCAGCCGTCAGCACAGCACGGAGGCCGAGCGGATCGACATGAGCGTGTTCATGCGGCGCCTGGGGGACCGGCGTGAGGTCGTTGAGGCGGCGATTGCCAAGGTGGGCAGCAACGATCCGGGGCTACGCGCCCGCCTGGACGTTCCGGGCAAGAACTTCGATGTGGCGACCAAGGCCTTCGGGGGCCTGATCAACGAGCAGGTGCTGCAAGGGGCGGTTGTTACGGTCAGCCCCGCGCAGGTGTTCGATGAGGGTTCCAAAGCGGTGGATGCAAGCTATGCGATCCTGGACGTGGCTGCACTGGAGTTCGATCGCTATGTGCGGGTGCGTCTGGAGCGTCTGTTCATGGCGCGCTGGACGGCAGTCGGGGTGATCTGTTTCAGCCTGCTGGTTGTGGGCTACCTGTTCCTGGGGTTCCGCCGCACCATGCTGGATGGCATCAGCGAGATTCAGGCCGGGGTGAGGCGCATGGCCGATGGTCGTCTCGACGACCCTGTGAATGTCACTTCGAACGATGCGTTTGGCGAAATCGCCACCGCCCTGAATGGCATGCAGGCCAGTCTCAAGGCGCGGTTCCTCGCCGAGCACGAGGTAGCGGAGGTCAATCTCCGGGTGCGCAATGCACTGGACAAGGCGTCGACCAACATCATGCTGGCGGATAACGATGGGCAGATCGTTTACTGCAACGAGGCGGTGCTGGCCATGCTGCGCGCCGCAGAAGCCGACATCCGTCGCGATCTGCCGAACTTCAGTGCTGCCGGTCTGGTTGGCCGCAATTTCGACGACTTCCATCAGAATCCGGCCCACCAGCGCAACGTTCTCGGCCGTCTGCAAGGCGAGCACAAGGCCGATGTCCGGGTCGGTGGGCGCACTTTTGCGCTGGTGGCCAATCCGGTGGTCGATGCGCAGGGCACGCGTCTGGGGTCGGTGGTGGAATGGCAGGATCGTACCAACGAGGTTCGGGTAGAGCGGGAGCTGGCCGGGCTGCTCGACGCCGCGGTGGCCGGCGATTTCGCCCGTCGCTTGTCCCTCGAGGGCAAGGTTGGCATCTTCGCGATGGTCGCCGAAGGCATGAACAACCTGATGGGTATCGTTTCCACGAGTCTCGAAGACCTTGCGCGTGTGCTGAACGCGATAGCGCGTGGTGATTTGACGGAGAAGATCACGGCGGAATACAGCGGGACGTTCGGTCAGTTGAAGGACGACACGAACACGACGGTGGAGCGTCTGCGCGAAGTGGTGGGCCAGATCAAGGAAGCGTCGGAGTCGATCAACGTGGCGGCGCAGGAGATTTCGGCGGGGAACTCGGACCTGTCGGCGCGCACGGAAGAGCAGGCGAGCAGCCTGGAGGAGACGGCGAGCTCGATGGAGCAACTGAACGCGACGGTGCGCCAGAACGCGGAGAACGCACGTCAGGCGCGGGAGTTGGCGAGTTCGAGCAACGAAGTGGCGGTGCAGGGCGGTGAGATGGTGTCGCGGGTGGTGGACACGATGGGCTCGATCCAGGAGAGCTCGAAGAAGATCGCGGACATCATTGGGGTGATCGACTCGATAGCGTTCCAGACGAACATTCTGGCGCTCAATGCGGCGGTGGAAGCGGCGCGTGCGGGTGAGCAGGGGCGGGGCTTTGCGGTGGTGGCGAGCGAAGTGCGGAGTTTGGCGCAGCGCAGCGCGCAGGCGGCGCGAGAGATCAAGGCGCTGATCGCGGACAGCGTGGACAAGGTGGAAGACGGTGCGCGGCTGGTCAACGAGGCGGGCCAGACGATGGAAGACGTGGTGTCGAACTTCCAGAAGCTGTCGGCGCTGGTGACGGATATTGCGGAAGCGAGCCAGGAGCAGAGCGGCGGGATCGAGCAGGTGACGCAGGCGGTGGGCCAGATGGACGAGGTGACGCAGCAGAACGCGGCGCTGGTGGAAGAGGCGGCGGCGGCGGCGGAGAGTCTGGAGGATCAGGCCCGCAGCCTCGTCCGCTCCGTGGCGACCTTCCGTTTGTCCGCCTCGGCCGGAGATTCAGCTGCCCCCGCCAGTCTTGATTTCGACGGGGTGATCCAGGCCCACATGGGCTGGAAGCACAAGCTCCGCAACTATCTGGCCGGTGAAGGTGAGCTCCTGGATCCTGCCGTGGTTTCCCGGGACGACAAGTGCGTGCTCGGTTGCTGGATCCACGGTGAAGGCAAGCGCTATGCCGGCGATCCCCATTTCCCCCGTCTGCGCAGCAAGCATGCGGATTTCCATGCATGTGCCGGTGCGGTCATCCGCGCCAAGCAGGATGGGGACGAAGCGGGGGCAAAGCGTCTGCTGCTGAATGAGTTTTCGGTGCTGTCCGATGAAACCATCCAGGAGATCCGCCGCATGAAGCAAAGCTGCGGTGGCCTTTCCATTGCAGCGCCGGTGCCGGTTGCCAGCAAGGCCAGTGTCACGCCGCTGCCATCCCGTACCGGGGGAGGCAAGGGCGACAAAGGTGGCAAGGTTGGTGCGCCATTGCCCAAGTTGAAGGCTGGCGCGGTCAATCTGGCCGAAGCCGAGTGGGAAGAGTTCTGAATGTTTGATCAGCCATTGGTCGCTATCTGTCGTTGGCCAGGGAAGGGTGCGAGATGAGAATAAATATGCCGGTGACCCAACGGGAGGTCGAGCTGAAGGACACGACGCTGATCGTGTCGAAGACCGATCTCAAGGGACAGATCACCTACATCAATTCCGACTTCATCACGATTAGCGGCTTCACCGAAGACGAACTGCTCGGCCAGCCCCACAACATGGTCCGCCACCCGGACATGCCGGTGGAGGCCTTTGCCGACATGTGGCAGTCCCTGAAGGCCGGTCGTCCCTGGGTCGGGATGGTCAAGAACCGCTGCAAGAACGGGGATTACTATTGGGTCGAAGCCCATGCCTCACCGATTTTCGACAACGGCCGGGTACTTGGCTACATGTCGGTGCGGCGCAAGGCGAGTGTGGAGAAGATTCGCAGCGCCGAGGCGGGTTATGCCCAGTTCCGTGAAGGCAAGGCCGGCTCAAAGCAGATCGTCGATGGCAAGGTTGTGTCCGGCGGCTTCGGGCTCCTGATCGGACGCCGGTTGGGCGGTTTGTCCCTGGCGGCGCGTACGGCGTTGATCGCGACCCTGGTAATGGCGGTGATCCTGGGGGCCGGTTCGGCGTACATGCGCGGACGTGCAAGCGAGTCTCTGGAGGAGCAGGGGCTGGCCGTGGTCTCCGACAAGGTCGCCGCGGCGCGGGCTCTGGTCGAATCCAAGGCGCAGAGCCTGAGGGTCGAAACCGAGAGGCTCGGCAGTCTCTTTGCGTCCAGTCTGGGCGACGGTTTCTCCGTCAACACGACGGGGGATGGGATGCCGGTGCTGCTCAACGGCGGTACTGTGATGAACCAGCGCACCCAGGAGGTGGACCGCTTCACTGCGGCGAGCGGTGCGGTGGCGACGCTCTTTGCGCGGAAGGGGGATGAGTTCTACCGGGTCGCGACTTCAGTGAAGAAGGAGAACGGAGAGCGTGCTGTCGGCACCACCCTGGCCCACGACAATCCTGCTTATGCCCGCCTGCTGGCGGGGGAGCGCTATGTGGGCAAGGCCGTGCTGTTCGGCGCCGATGCCTATACGGGCTATGCGCCGATCAAGGATGGAAGCGGCAAAGTCATTGGGGCGACCTTCGTTGGACGCAAGTTTGCCGAGGAGATGGCGGCTCTGCGCGCGCAGATCAAGGCCATCCGTTTTGGTGATTCAGGCTACGCCTATGTGCTGGATTCGACGCCCGGCAAGACTCAGGGGGCGCTGGTCGTCCACCCGGCCAAGGAAGGGCAAAGTGTTCTGGACTCAAAGGATGCCGGTGGGCGCCAGTTCATCCGCGAGATGCTGGAGCGCAAGCACGGTGTGATCCGTTACCCGTGGCTGAACGCAGAGCTGAATGAGACGTCGCCGCGGGAAAAGGTGGTGGCCTTCGACAGCTTTCCGGAATGGAACTGGCTGATCGCCGGCGGCACCTACATGGATGAGTTCGAGAGCGTGTCCCGCAATATCGGTGCGATCCTGCTGGGCATCAGTCTGTTGGCTACGGTATTGCTGGCGGGACTTCTTTTCATCTTGTTGCGCAGCCTGGTAGCGCGTCCGCTCGGCGAGATGGTGAGAACAGCCCAGAGCGTGGCCAATGGTTGTTACGACAACCAGATCGATGTCAGTCGCAATGACGAGGTGGGGCGTGTCATGCAGGCCATCGAGTCGATGCAGGTCAAGCTGGGTAGCGAGATCGTCGAACAGAAGCGGGTCAGCGATGAGAACGCCCGTATCCGCCAGGCGTTGGACAGCGTCGAGACCAATGTGCGGATCGCCGAGCCCGATGGCCGGGTCATCTACGCCAATCCGGCGCTGCTGAAGACCATTCGCGGGATCGAGGGGGTCATAAGCAAGAGCGTGCCGGACTTTCGTGCGGACAGCTTTGTCGGCAGCGACATCACCCGTCTGTACGCCGATTCGTCTGCAGCCCGCCAGCGTCTGGCGGCTCTGCAACAGACGACACGCAGCATGATGGAGATCGGCGGGCGTACTTTCGAGGTCGTGACCAGCCCGATCTTCAATGCCGGCGGTGAGCGTCTCGGGTCGGTGGGTGAATGGCGTGACCGTACCGATGAACTGGCTGCGGAGCGGGAGATTCAGGCCATCGTGTCGGCGGCGGCCGATGGCGATTTCTCCGCCCGTCTGCAGCGCGAAGGCAAGACGGGCTTCTTCGCCGATCTGACGGATGGCATCAATCGTTTGATGGAAGGCGTGGCGGGTAGCCTGAACGACCTTGCGCGTGTGCTGAATGCGATAGCGCGTGGTGATTTGACGGAGAAGATCACGGCGGAATACAGCGGGACGTTCGGTCAGTTGAAGGACGACACGAACACGACGGTGGAGCGTCTGCGCGAAGTGGTGGGCCAGATCAAGGAAGCGTCGGAGTCGATCAACGTGGCGGCGCAGGAGATTTCGGCGGGGAACTCGGACCTGTCGGCGCGCACGGAAGAGCAGGCGAGCAGCCTGGAGGAGACGGCGAGCTCGATGGAGCAACTGAACGCGACGGTGCGCCAGAACGCGGAGAACGCACGTCAGGCGCGGGAGTTGGCGAGTTCGAGCAACGAAGTGGCGGTGCAGGGCGGTGAGATGGTGTCGCGGGTGGTGGACACGATGGGCTCGATCCAGGAGAGCTCGAAGAAGATCGCGGACATCATTGGGGTGATCGACTCGATAGCGTTCCAGACGAACATTCTGGCGCTCAATGCGGCGGTGGAAGCGGCGCGTGCGGGTGAGCAGGGGCGGGGCTTTGCGGTGGTGGCGAGCGAAGTGCGGAGTTTGGCGCAGCGCAGCGCGCAGGCGGCGCGAGAGATCAAGGCGCTGATCGCGGACAGCGTGGACAAGGTGGAAGACGGTGCGCGGCTGGTCAACGAGGCGGGCCAGACGATGGAAGACGTGGTGTCGAACTTCCAGAAGCTGTCGGCGCTGGTGACGGATATTGCGGAAGCGAGCCAGGAGCAGAGCGGCGGGATCGAGCAGGTGACGCAGGCGGTGGGCCAGATGGACGAGGTGACGCAGCAGAACGCGGCGCTGGTGGAAGAGGCGGCGGCGGCGGCGGAGAGTCTGGAGGATCAGGCCCGCAGCCTCGTCCGTTCCGTGGCCATGTTCCGCTTGCAGTCGGGAGTGCAGGTCGTCGTTCCGTCAGTCTCCCCCGCGGTGGAGTCGAGCCCGACCAATAATGTGTCGCGCCTGCCCGAGCGCGTTGTGCGACCAGCTGCGGTACGGGCTGCTGCGCCCCTGCCCAAGGTTCGGCGCACTGGCGGGGCGGTCGGTAGTGACATCGATGATGAGTGGGAAGAGTTCTAGAAAGCGACTGAATGTCGGATAAACCGTTTTCCCGTAGCCCCTTGCCGCCGTCTGGCGCGGCCTCCCGCACCGGCGCGGCCGTGCGTCCCGCCGTCGGCAGTTTGCGGGCGCACGACCCCTCTGCGCCTGAGCGTGAGTTCCAGTTCTCGACAGCCGATTTCGAGCGCGTCCGTGACCTGATCTACCGCCATGCCGGCATCTCCCTGTCACCGATCAAGCAGGACATGGTGTACAGCCGCCTGGCCCGCCGTCTGCGTGCCCGGGGTGACCGCACCTTCAGCGAGTATCTGGATCGGGCCCAGCGCGAGCCGCAGGAATGGGAAACCTTCGTCAACAGCCTGACCACTAATCTGACCTCCTTCTTCCGGGAGGCGCATCATTTCGAGATTCTGGCGGAACGTCTCAAGAAGCACACTGTGCGCTCGCCATTCCGCATCTGGTGCAGTGCTGCCTCGACGGGAGAAGAGCCCTACAGCCTGGCCATCACCGCCTGCGAGGCCTTCAACAGCCTGAGCCCACCGGTGCATATCATTGCCACCGACATCGACACCAACGTACTCGCGACGGCTGAAAAGGGCGTTTATGGCCTGGACCGGGTCGAGCGTCTGTCACGGGAGCGCATGCAGCGTTTCTTCCTGAAGGGGACAGGAACTCAGGATGGCTATGCCCGCGTGCGTCCGGAATTACAGCGTCTGATCGAGTTCCGGCGCATCAACCTGTTGGACAAGAGCTGGCCGGTGCAGGGGCCTTTCGACGCGCTGTTCTGTCGTAATGTAATGATCTATTTTGACAAGCCGACCCAGCATGGGATCCTCCAGCGCTTCGTGCCGCTTCTGAAGCAGGACGGATTGCTGTTCGCCGGCCATTCAGAGAGCTTCCTGCATTCGGCCGATCTTTTCCGGTCTCTCGGCCGGACTGTTTACGAAAGGGCCGACGCTCGTGCACGCTGACCCGGGTTACGTGGAACATCTGGCGAACAATCGCTATTTCGACCGGACTTTCGACTGCGATGCGGTAAAGGTGCTGCCGGGGGAGTATTTCGTGACCACGTCCGACATCGTCCTGGTTACGGTGCTGGGGTCCTGTGTCACCGCCTGCGTAAGGGACAGGGACAAGGGGCTGGGAGGCATGAACCATTTCATGCTGCCTGAGAACGGCGGTGATGGCGGCGTGCTGTCCACGTCGGCACGCTATGGTGCTTATGCGATGGAGGTCCTGCTCAACCATCTGCTCAAGCTCGGGGCCCGTCGCAGCAGTCTGGAAGCCAAGGTGTTCGGTGGAGGCAAGGTGCTGGCGAGCCTGAGCCAGGCCCAGGTCGGCGAGAAGAATGCCGAATTCGTGCTCAACTACCTCAAGACCGAGCGCATACCGATCGTCGCGCAGGATCTGCTCGACATTTATCCGCGTAAGGTTTATTTCTTTCCCGCCAGCGGGCGCGTCATGATGAAGAAGCTGGTGCGTGTGAAGAATGACACGCTCATTGCCCGCGAGCGCGAATATGAAGCCCGCCTGCGGCGCGACAATGTACAAGGTGACGTTGAACTATTTGGCTGACGGGACGTTGGGGTTCCGTCCTGATCTGGAAGTGAAGCATGACAATCAAGGTTCTCGTCGTCGACGACTCGGCGCTGATGCGCAGTCTGTTGTCGGAGGTGATCAATTCCGCCCCCGATCTGGAGGTCGTGGGTGTGGCACCCGACCCTATCGCCGCCCGCGAGATGATCAAGACCCTCAATCCAGACGTCTTGACCCTCGACATCGAAATGCCCCGCATGGACGGACTCGATTTCCTGGCGCGTCTGATGAGATTGCGCCCCATGCCGGTGGTGATGATTTCGAGCCTGACGAAGCGTGGTTCCGAGGCGACCTTGCAGGCCCTGGAGTTGGGTGCGGTCGATTTCCTGCCCAAGCCGAAGCTCGATCTGCCGGCCGGTATCGAGGCTTATCGTGTAGAAATTTGTGACAAGATCCGAGCTGCTTGCAGTGCCCGCCTGCAGTCCAGGGGAGCGGCGGCGGCGTCGATGGGGGCCAGTTCCTTGCAGAGAGAGCTCTCGGCGCCTGTTCCGGGTAGTTCAGGCGGGTTACCTGAAAGGGTCCTCCAGGAACGCCTGGTGCTGATCGGCGCGTCCACCGGGGGCACCGAAGCGATCAAGGAAGTGCTATGTTCGCTGCCGGCGCAAATGCCCGGCATCCTGCTCGTGCAGCACATGCCCGAGATGTTCACCGCGTCCTTCGCCAAACGGCTGGATGGCTTGTGCCGCGTGAGGGTCAAGGAGGCCGAGCACGGTGAGCGGGTCATGCCGGGAACTGCCTACTTGGCGCCTGGGCATTCCCATTTGTCGGTGCGTCGTGCTGCGGGTGGCTACGTGTGTGAGCTGGCTCAGTCGGAACCGGTGAACCGGCACCGACCCGCCGTCGACGTGCTGTTCCATTCGGCGGCCAGTCAGGTCGGGGCTCATGGCGTGGGGGTGATCCTGACCGGCATGGGTAAGGATGGTGCGCAGGGTTTGCTGGCCATGCATAAGGCCGGAGCGTGGACAATCGGCCAGGATCAGGACTCCTGCGTCGTTTACGGAATGCCGCGGGAGGCTGCCAGCATCGGTGCGCTGGACGAGGTCGTTTCCCTCAAGGATGTCGGCCAGCGTGTGCTGGCGCGTCTGCGGGGCGGTGAGCGGCGCGGAAAAGTGTGAAAATGCGAGGGTGACGTCTGTCGGCATGTCGCCGGAGCGAGTCATAGCAGAGGCATTACATGGATACTACAGTCAGCACCCAGCAAAACCAGGCCCGGATCCAGCTTTCCGGCCGGTTCGATTTCAACTCCCATCGGGAGTTTCGTGATGCGGTCGACAGGGCGTTGAGCAGCCCCGATACCTCGGAAGTGTCCGTCGATCTGGCGAACGTGGCCTACCTCGACAGTTCCGCGCTCGGCATGTTGCTCATGCTGCGGGATAAGGCCAAGGGGGCCGGCAAGACGGTTCGTTTGGCGAATGCCAAGGGTAGCGTTCATCAGGTTCTCGAGATCGCCAATTTCGGGAAGCTGTTTCCCATCGACTGACAAGGGGTGTGACCCCATCCCGATGCCGCAAACGGCGCGAGCGCGCAAGTGTGACGGATTTGCGATTGGGGCTTCGGGCGTTCTTTAAAGTTCTGTTTCGGCTGGCCGATAAGTGGGCGACGTCCATGTGACCTGTAGAGGACAGGGCACGGGGCGGAGGCTCCGGCGCGCGGGGGGCGTGCCGGTTCCCGGGGTAGGCGCATACGCCTGCCCATACCCATTTCAATACACGGGGTTGGCCGGACATCATGCAAATTCAGCTTTTTTCAATCATCGCCGGTCTGATCGTCGCGGGAGGCAGCGTCGGTACAGGACTGGCTTTTGGTGCTCCGCTGGGAGCGAGTCTTGTCAGTGCGGGGCTCGCGCTCGGCGTTGTGGTCGGTGGCGCTGTGCTGGTCGCCGTCCGCGTCATGTTCGTGCAGCCGCTGGCCGAGTTGCGTGACACCATCAAAGCAATGCACAAGGATGGGGATCTTTCGCGTCGGGCACCTGAGTCGGGTGGCAAGGTGGGGGAGGTCGAGGCCGTTTTCAACGAGCTGATCGGTAGCTTCCAGGGTATCGTCGGTAAGGTGATTTTCGATGCCCAGCGAGTGTCCGAGGCGGCCGATCTGCTGTCCGGTCATGCCGGTAACGTGGCTGAAGGCTCTGGTAGTCAGAAGAATGCCGCAGAAAACATGGTCGTGGCCATCGAGCAGATGACCGCTGGCGTCAATGCCGTCGCCGACCATGCCAGTCAGACGGCCACCAACGCCCAGGTGGCGCGGGAGCTGTCCATCAAGGGGGCAGAGATCGTGACCAGCGCGTCTCGGGAGATCGAGCAGATTGCCCGCTCGGTCGAGGATTCCGCGCAGGTGATTTCCGCACTCGGCGAGCGTTCCGAAGCTATCAGCGGCATCGTCAAGGTCATCCGCGAAATAGCGGATCAAACCAACCTGCTGGCGCTCAATGCGGCTATCGAAGCCGCTCGGGCGGGCGAGCAGGGGCGCGGCTTTGCCGTGGTGGCGGACGAGGTTCGCAAGCTGGCCGAGCGGACGTCTTCCGCCACCACCGAGATCAGCACGATGATCTCTGCAATCCAGACCGAAACCAAGACGGCTATCGCCTCCATCGATGCCGGCAGTGCCCAGGCCCACGCGGGCGCGGCGCTGGCTCAGAAGGCGGCGGATTCCCTCCAGCAGATCAACGAGGGGGCTCAGCAGACGATGGAGAAGGTGGATGCCATCGCCGAGGCGATCAACGCCCACAGCCGCGAGGCCGACCAGATCGTCGGTCATGTGCGGGAGATCATGGAGATGGTCGGCCGTAACTCCGCTGGGGCCCAGGAAACCCTCGATGAGGCATCGAGCCTGAGCGGGCTGGCGGTGAACCTCAAGGAAATCAGCCGTGTCTTCAAGCTCGGCCCGCAGGGCGAGCAGGCGATGGGCGTTCATAAGAAAATGCCCAGCGTGGTGCGGGAAGCCGCCCGGCAGATCGGTCAGTTGCTCGAGCAGGCGATTGCCGGCGGCCAGGTCAGTGAGGCCGATGTCTTCGATGACAGCTACAAGCCGATTCCCAATACCCGCCCACAGAAGTACAGTACGCGCTTTGATGCATTGACCGACCGAATTTTCCCCACCGTGCAGGAGCGCCTGCTGGATGGGAATGCGGAGATGGTCTATGCCATCGGTACCGACCGGAACGGCTATGTCCCGACCCACAACAAGCGCTTCAGTCAGGCGCTGACGGGGGATTACGAGAAGGACTTCGTCGGTAATCGGGGCAAGCGGATCTTCGATGATCCGGTCGGCAAGCAATGTGGCAAGCACGAAATGCCGTTCCTGATCCAGACGTATCGACGGGATACGGGTGAGATCATGCACGACATCTCGGCGCCGATTTACGTAAATGGTCGTCACTGGGGAGGCTTCCGGATCGGCTATCGGGCCTGATCCGAAGTGTTCCCGAAAAAGTCCGGCCCGCCTCGTTGCGGGCCGTTTTGTCATTTCGCAGCGGCGTGAAATGGTGTTTAACGATCCTCAAGATTGTTAGTCCCCCGCCGATATTGCTTCCAAGTCGAGGCCTGCCCCATCGGGATGGCAGGTGGTCTGCGACGGAGAGTGAGCATGTCCGAACTTCTCAAGAATATCGATGCGCGTACCCGGCTGGCAGGTACAAACAAGCTCGAGATCCTGCTGTTTACCCTCGGGGTCGATCCCCGCACTGGTCGGCGCGAGACCTTCGGCATCAATGTCTTCAAGGTCCGTGAGGTCATGCGGACGCCCCCCATCACCGCGGCGCCGGAAATGCCCTCGTCGGTGGAGGGCATGGTCAGCCTGCGGGGCGTGCTGGTGCCGGTCGTCGATCTGGCCAAGTATGCCGGCATGGGCAGCGACGGCCCGCGCGACATCATGATCGTCACCGAATACAACGGCCACACCCAGGGTTTCCTGGTCGAGGCCGTCGATACCATCCTGCGCCTGGACTGGTCGCAGATGCGGGTGCCGCCGGAAATGCTGACGGCCAATCTGGGCGGGCTGGTCACGGCGGTGACGGAGCTGCCCGGTCCCAAGCTGGTGATGCTGCTCGACGTGGAAAAGGTGCTGTCCGAAACCACTCGCTACGACGACGAGTTCCTCTTCAAGGGGATTGAGCCGATTGCCGCCGACGAGCCGCAGACGGTGTATTTTGCCGACGATTCGTCCGTGGCCCGCAAGCAGATCGAACGTACCCTCGACGCGCTGGGAATCCGCTACGTCGGGTCGGTGAACGGCCGCCAGGCGTGGGACGAACTCGAGAAGCTGGCCAGCTTTGCCGCGTCGAGCGGGCGCAAGGTCAAGGATCTGCTGGCATTGATCCTGACCGACGTGGAAATGCCTGAGATGGATGGCTATATCCTGACGAAACGGATCAAGACCGATCCGCGCTTCGAGGGGGTGCCGGTGATCATGCATTCGTCGCTGTCCGGCATGTCCAACCAGCAGCTCGGCCGTTCGGTGGGCGTTGACGAATACGTGGCCAAATTCGAGCCGCAGCGACTGGCCGAAGTGCTGCGCCGCCTGATTACCCAGCGCGCCGCAGCCAAGGCGGACTGACAGAAGTAGAGGAGCATGATGAGCATGGACCATGTCGATCGTGGGCTGTTGGAGTCCGTCGATGCCCGCACCAAGCTGGCGGGTTCCAACCGCATGGAAATCCTGTTGTTCTCCCTGGGTACCCAGGAGATCTTCGGGATCAACGTGTTCAAGGTCCGGGAAGTGTCCCGTACCCCTTTCATCACCAAGGCGCCCAACATGCCGGTCGGCGTGGAAGGGCTGATTTCCCTGCGCGGGAATGTCATCCCGGTGCTGGCCTTGGCCAAGATCATGGGGATCTCGGCCCCTGGCGACCCGCTGGGCGGATCGATGATGGTGACCGAGTACAGCAAGCGGACCCTCGGGTTCCTGGTTCACGAGGTGGACCGCATCATCCGTGTCGAATGGGACAAGGTGCGGGCGCCCGACAACGTCACCTCGTCCGGCCATCACTTCATCACTGCCATTACCGAGTTGCAGGACGGTAAGCTGGTGTCCATCCTCGACGTGGAAACCATTCTCGCCAGCACTTTCGGCGAAGCTATCGTTGGTCAGATCCACCCGCTGGAAGGTGGGCAGGATGCGACGGTGTTCTTTGTGGATGACTCGGCCGTCGCCCGCAAGAAGATCGTGGAAACCCTGGACAAGCTCGGAGTGCGTCACAAGCACGCACTCAATGGTCTGGAAGCCTGGACCCGCCTGGAGGGGATGGCGACCCATGCCCAGCAGCGCGGTGCCAGTCTGTCCGATGAACTCAACCTCATTCTGGTCGACGCAGAGATGCCTGAAATGGACGGCTATGTGCTGACCCGTAACATCAAGTCGGACGCCCGCTTCGAGGGCATTCCGGTCGTCATGCACTCGTCCCTGTCGTCGGAAGCCAATCGGGCGATGGGCAAAAGCGTCGGTGTCGATTCCTACGTGGCCAAATTCGACGCCGAAGTCCTGGCTGACACCCTGCGCCCCTTGTTGATGCGGGCCTACCGGGATTGAACGGAGATCAACAATATGTCGGACCCCAAGATGAAATTTCTCGTTGTCGATGACTTCTCGACCATGCGGCGGATCGTCCGCAACCTCCTGAAGGAACTGGGCTTCACCAACGTGGACGAGGCCGAGGATGGGCAGATTGCGCTGCAGAAGCTCAACTCCCTGCCGTTCGACTTCGTGGTGACGGACTGGAACATGCCCAATATGGATGGTCTCACCCTGTTGCAGAACATCCGTGCCACCCCGGCTCTCAAGCATCTGCCGGTGTTGATGATCACTGCCGAAGCGAAGAAGGAAAACATCATCGCGGCGGCCCAGGCGGGTGCCAGCGGTTACATCGTCAAACCTTTCACGGCAGCGACCCTTTCCGAAAAACTCGAAAAGATTTTCGAAAAGATGGGCAAGAAGGCTGCCTGACGGCAGCTGACCAGACGGAAATCCATCATGGCAAAACGGCTTAAATTCGATGAATCCGGCGACAACGACGATCTGCAAGCCCTTTTCGACAGCATTACCGACGGGGCCGCACCGGCTCCGGCTGCACCGCCGCCCCGCCTCGAAGTGGTTTCCCCGGCCAGCAGTGCCGGAGGGGATGATGACGAACTGCAGGCCCTGTTCGATTCCGTGGCCAGCGAGTACTCGGTGGGTGAGCCCGCTGCCGAGCCGGAGGTGCGTCCGCACAGTTGCGATGCGGTCTTCAACCGGATCGGTGTGATGACCCGACAGCTTCATGACACTCTGCGGGAACTTGGCTACGACCGCAGCCTGCAGGAGGCGGCCCATGCGATTCCCGATGCCCGCCAGCGCCTGACCTACATTGCCGAAATGACCGAGCAGGCTGCCAGCAAGGTGCTGAACGCCACCGACATTGCCAAGCCGATCCAGGATCGGGTCGAGGCGGATGCCGATGTATTGCGGGCGCGCTGGGACCGGCTGTATGCCAATCAGCTGAGCCCTGAAGAGTTCCGGCAACTGGCGGCTGAAACCCGTGACTTTCTCGGTACTGTCGTGACCAGCAGCCGCGACACCAGTGCGCAGCTGATGGAAATCATGATGGCCCAGGATTTCCAGGATCTGACCGGGCAGGTCATCAAGAAAGTCGTCGATCTGGCTCAAGGCCTTGAAAAGCAGCTGCTGCAGGTGCTGATCGAGACGATTCCGGCGGAGCGCAAGGTGGAAGACGGCCTCCTGAATGGACCGGTGATCAACGCCGTGGGGCGTGACGACGTGGTGTCGAACCAGGAGCAGGTCGATGACCTGCTGGAGAGCCTGGGTTTCTGACCGCGAGGTAGCGGGTTAGCCCGCAAGGAGCAGAGCAAATGAGCGATTTTGGCGGGATGGAAGACCTGCTGCAGGATTTTCTGGTCGAGGCCGGAGATCTCCTGTCGGGTGTGGATAACAAGCTGGTGGATCTGGAGCGGGTACCCAATGACAAGGGCCTGCTAAACGACATTTTCCGGGGGTTCCATACCATCAAGGGCGGGGCGGGCTTCCTGAACGCCACCGAACTGGTCACCTTGTGTCATCTCACCGAGAACCTGTTCGACAAGTTGCGCAACGGTGAGCTGGTGGTAACCCCCGAAGTGATGGACGTGATCCTGTCGTCCACGGGGGCGGTCCGTGACATGTTCGGTTACCTGGAGCAGGGTGTGCAGCCCCCCGCTGCTGCAACCAGCCTGATCGAAAGCCTGCGTCTGGCGATTGCCGGTGGTCTGTCCCGCGTGCCGCCCGCAGCTCCGGTTGCTCAGGCAGCCGCGGCTGCTCCACAGGCTGCGGCTCCTGTTGCGGTCGCGGTGCCACCTGCCGTGGCACCGTCAGGCGATGGCCTGGACTGGAATGCGCTGTTCGAAACGGTGACTGGGACCAAGCCTGCGGTGGCGCCGACACCTGTTCCGGTGACGATCGAGGCGCCGGTCGCCCCAGTGGTGATTCATCAGTCCGATGAGGCGCTGGCCCACAAGACGCCGGAGCAGGTCATCAAGGCAGCGGTTGGCCGGCGTGCGACAGACAAGCCGGGGGCCTCCGGGCCGGTGGGCCGGCGTGACAGCGAAAAGACCCGCGACAACTCGATCCGCGTCGATACGTCGCGTCTCGATCAGGTGCTTAACCTGTCGGGCGAAATCGGCCTGACCAAGAACCGTCTCAACGCATTGCGCAGCGACATCCTGAACGGCCGCAACGACACCGAGACCCTGCATGCCCTCGACCTGGCGGTCAGCCAGCTCGATCTGCTGGTTTCCGACCTGCAGAACGCGGTGATGAAGACCCGCATGCAGCCGATCGGTCGCCTGTTCCAGAAGTACCCGCGGATCGCTCGTGATCTTGCCCGCAATCTGGGCAAGGATGTGGAGCTGGTGCTGGCCGGCGAGGAAACCGAGATCGACAAGACCATGATCGAGGACTTGTCCGATCCGATCATCCACCTGATCCGTAATGCCGTGGATCACGGTGTTGAGGATACCCAGGAGCGCCTGGCCAACGGCAAGCCAGAGAAGTCCATCGTGCGTCTCGAGGCCCGTCAGGAAGGCGATCACATCGTGATCCTGGTGGCCGATGACGGTCGTGGCATGAACGCCGAGCGCTTGCGGGCCAAGGCAGTCGAGAAGGGCCTTATCACCGATGAGGAGGCCAACACGATGGATGAGCGCCAGAGCTTCAACCTGGTGTTCCTGCCCGGCTTCTCGATGGCCAGCCAGATCTCCGACGTGTCCGGTCGTGGCGTCGGCATGGACGTGGTGCGGACCAACATCCAGAAGCTCAACGGCTCCATCGACATCCGCTCCAGTCTCGGCAAGGGCACCACCTTCGTCATCAGCCTGCCGCTGACCCTGGCGATCCTGCCGGTGCTGCTGGTGCGGCTCGGCGAGCAGCCTTTCGCCGTGCCTCTTTCGATGGTCCGCGAGATCCTGCCGATCGAGCCGGCCGAGGTTCAGGAGGTTGGCGGACGGGCGACGATGGTCGTGCGCGGCGAAGTCCTGCCGATCATGCCGCTGACCACCTTGCTGGGTTGGGAGCCGGTGCAGACGCCGGAGTACGGCGTGCTGATGCAGAGCGCCGAACAGAGCTTCATCCTGGCCATCGACAGCTTTGCCGGTCGTGAGGATGCGGTGATCAAGTCCCTCGATGACTTCCGCCCGAAGGGTGTGGCCGGCGTCACGACCTTGTCCAACGGCCAGATCGTGCTGATCCTCGACATGAAGGAACTGCTGGGCGCGCTCGGCGATACCCGCGGCGGAGGCGTGTCCCGTCGGGAGTTGCTGGCCAAGCTGGCGGCGCCTGCACTCGCAGCCTGAGCGGCACGACCGCCTGCCACGGAGCGTTCATTCCGCCAGGCGGTCTTGTGACATACGGCGCTCGTAAGATGGGCGGCGGTCGGTTAGGATAGTTCCTGACTGCCGCCGCCCTTCGCCTTTCAGGTGTCGCGCGCCATGTCCGGCAGGGGGAGGGTGTGTGGGTGGCTTCGATTTCGACTACTGGAAACACCTCGCAGAGCATGATCCCGTCGCGTTTTTCCAGGCCAGGGATTTGGCTCTGCGCCAGTGCATTGCGATGCATCCCGGCCATGAGGGGCCGCTCGCCGCGCTGCAGTCCAGGATAGATACGACCCGCGTGATGGCGGGCAGTCCGGTGCAGGCCTGTCGGGACATCCTCGACATGATGGAAGAGCACCTGATACTGCTCAGTCTGAAGCTTGCCGAACTCCAGCGGGAGACGGACAGCCTCCGTGGTCTGCTGCGGGGAGGCTCCCAGTCCTGACGTCGGAGCCGGAATAGCTGCGACAAATTCCTGTTGTTTTCCGCGCAGTCCGGCTTGGTCTGCGCGTATCCTGAACGCCCCTAAACGACTTCCGGATCGTCCGTGGCTGAAGACAGCGACGCCGAAAAAACAGAAGAGGCCTCAGGCCGACGGCTAGAACAGGCTCGTGAAGAAGGGCAGGTTCCCCATTCACGGGAGCTGTCCACCTTCATCCTGCTGATCGTCGGCGTGGTGGGTCTGTACGTGCTCGGACGCTGGGGGGGGCATCGCATGATGGGGCTGATGAAAGCTGGCCTGTCCTTTGAGCGCAAGGCGGCGTTCGAGCCCGGTGGCATGGGACAGGTACTGTCCGATCTGTCCACGGACGGGCTGCTGACCATCGCGCCACTGCTGGCTGCATTGCTGGCGGCCACGCTGATCACGCCCTTCGTGATGGGGGGCTGGGTGTTCTCCACCAAAGTCTTCACGCCTGATCTGAACCGTCTGAATCCGCTGCCCGGGCTGGGGCGGATGTTCTCGACGCATGGCCTGGCCGAGTTGGTCAAGGCCAGTCTCAAGGCTGTGCTGGTGGCCAGTGTCGGCGTGTGGGTCGTATGGCGTGAGCGGGACCACCTGTTCGGCCTGATGATGCAGCCGATCGAATCCAGCATGGACGACTTCGCCAGCCTGGTGCTGTTCTCGACCTTGCTGATCGTCGCCAGCCTGGCACTGATCGCCGCGCTGGACGTGCCTTACCAGCTGTGGGAATACCATCGCAAGTTGCGCATGACGAAGGAAGAGCTGCGCCAGGAAATGAAGGAGCAGGAGGGCGACCCGCAGATCAAGGCGCGTATTCGCGCCGCCCAGCGGGAGATGTCCCGCCGCCGCATGATGGCCAATGTCCCTACCGCCAACGTAGTGGTGACCAACCCGACCCACTACGCGGTCGCCCTGCGCTATGACCCCGAGGCGGCTGGCGCGCCGGTGGTGATCGCCAAGGGCATGAATCTGATTGCTCACAATATCCGCGAAGTGGCCCAGCAGAACGGAATCCCCGTTCTCGAAGCGCCACCGCTGGCACGCGCGTTGTACGCCCATTGCGAGCTCGATCACCAGATCCCGGCAACGCTGTATACGGTGGTGGCGGAGGTCATGGCCTACGTGTATCAGCTCAACCACTGGATTGCCGAAGGCGGCTTGCCACCGGAGGCGCCGGCCCAGCTGGCGGTTCCGGCCGGCATGGACCCGGCAGAGGGGCTGCCGGCGGCACCCTGAGCCAGCCCGCCCGGCACGCTCCGAATTGGACGGTAAATCCCTGTTTCTTCCAGCTTTTCATCGGGCTTGAGGAGGAGGACCATGGCGCCCATGAATGGTAGCCTGAACCTGCGAACGCTCTTCGCGCCCAGCAATATCCGCGCCCTGGCCGGCCCGCTGCTCATCATCCTGATTCTGGCGATGATGGTGCTGCCCTTGCCGGCCTTTGTGCTGGACCTGATGTTCACCTTCAACATCGCGGTGTCGGTGATCGTCATGCTGGTGGCGATGTACGCCCTCAGGCCGCTGGAGTTCTCGGTCTTCCCGACGGTGCTGCTGGTGACGACCCTCCTGCGTCTGTCCCTCAACGTGGCGTCCACGCGGGTGGTCCTGCTGGACGGGCACAAGGGGCCGGACGCGGCCGGCAAGGTGATCGAGGCTTTCGGGCACTTCCTGGTCGGCGGCAACACCGCCGTCGGCCTGGTGGTGTTCATCATCCTGACGGTGATCAACTTCGTGGTGATCACCAAGGGTGCCGGGCGGATCGCGGAAGTGGGCGCACGCTTCACCCTCGATGCCATGCCGGGCAAGCAGATGGCCATCGACGCAGATCTCAACGCCGGTCTCATCGACGAGAAGGAGGCCAAGCGTCGCCGTTCCGAAACGGCCCAGGAAGCCGACTTCTACGGCGCCATGGACGGTGCGTCGAAGTTCGTGCGCGGCGACGCGGTGGCCGGCATCCTGATCATGGCCATCAACGTGGTCGGCGGCCTGATCGTCGGAGTGCTCCAGCACAACATGGAGCTGGCCCAGGCGGCCAACAATTACACCCTGCTGACCATCGGCGACGGCCTGGTGGCCCAGTTGCCGGCGCTGATCATCTCGGTGGCGGCGGGTCTGGTGGTGTCCCGGGTCGGCGACGAGGGGGATATGGGCTCCCAGTTGATCGGCCAGGTGTTCACCAACCCACAGGTGCTGATCCTGACGGCGGCGATCCTGGGCATCCTCGGGCTGATCCCTGGCATGCCCAACCTGGTCTTCCTGCTGCTTGCCGGCGGACTCGGCTTTCTGGCCTGGAAGGGCGGAGCGCGCCAGGCCGAGGTCGTGGAGGAGGTGGCGCCGGCGGCTGAACCGCTCGCGCCGATCGAGAGCCAGGAGGCGAGCTGGGCGGATGTGACGCCGGTGGATGTGCTCGGCCTTGAAGTGGGTTACCGGTTGATTCCGATGGTGGACAAGGGCCAGGACGGCGAACTGCTCAAGCGTATCCGCGGGCTTCGCAAGAAATTCGCCCGCGACATCGGCTTCCTGGCGGCCCCGGTGCATATCCGCGACAACCTGGAGCTCAAGCCCAACGAGTACCGGATCGTGCTGAAGGGGGTCGAAGTCGGTACCGGTGCGGCCTTCCCCGGGCAGTTCATGGCGATCAACCCGGGGCGGGTGGCTGGCCCCCTCAATGGCCGCGAGACCACCGATCCGGCTTTCGGTCTGCCCGCCGTGTGGATCGATGCGAGCCAGCGGGAGCAGGCTCATGCCCTCGGCTATACGGTGGTGGACGCCAGCACCGTGGTGGCCACCCATTTGAATCACGTGATCCTCAGCCATGCCTCCGAGCTGCTCGGTCGTCTCGAAACCCAGGCGCTGCTCGATCACATCGCACAGGAGACGCCGAAGCTGGTCGAGGATCTGGTGCCCAAGCTGCTGCCGCTGGCGACGGTGCAGCGGGTGTTGCAGAACCTCCTCGACGAAGGCGTCAATATCCGCGACATGCGCAGCATCATCGAGGTGCTGGCGGAGTTCGCGCCGCGCCTCCAGGATCCGCTGGAGCTCACGACCCGCGTCCGCCAGTCCCTGGGGCGGGCCATCGTGCAGGGGCTCTTCCCGGGTAATGGGGAGGTGCAGGTCATGGCCCTCGATCCGGGCCTGGAGCGTGTGCTGATGCAGGCCATGGCGGGGGGCGGGCCGGAAGGGGGCGCCATCGAGCCTGGCCTGGCGGACACCCTGCTGCGCGAAACGGCGGCGGCGGCCCAGCGCATGGAGGACATCGGTCTGCCGCCGGTGCTGCTGGTGCCGGCGCCGCTGCGCTGGCTGCTGTCGCGCTTCCTGCGGCGGGCGGTGCCGAGCCTCAAGGTGGTTGCCAATTCCGAGGTGCCCGAGACCCGCCTGATCCGCGTGTCGGCGATGATTGCCGTCACGTCCTGAGGATTCCCTGACGACGGCGCGGGAATAGCGCCCTAAAACCTGTCTTTTCCGCGCCATTGAAATGCACCAGGCCGGAGATAATCAAGGCTACCGAAGTGCCCGCTGGCGTTTGCATGCGCCCAGCCCCTGAAGGCCTTCGTTCCCGGAGACAGGAGCATGAACGTCAAGCGCTACTTTGCCAAAACCGCTCGCGAGGCCCTTCGCATGCTGAAGGATGATCTTGGGCCGGATGCGGTGGT
This sequence comes from Zoogloea sp. LCSB751, assembly GCF_002028455.1. Taxonomy (GTDB): domain Bacteria; phylum Pseudomonadota; class Gammaproteobacteria; order Burkholderiales; family Rhodocyclaceae; genus Zoogloea. Next base: position 154,558 of record NZ_MWUM01000001.1, read on the forward strand.
GCTTTCCAATCGCGCCGCCAATGGTGGCGTCGAGATCCTTGCATTGCCGGCCGGCGACGTGGCCAGCATGCAGTCGGCCCAGCGTGCCCGCAGTCAGGCGCAGTCCGCGCCTGCAGCAGCGCCGGCTGCCGCGCCGAAGGCTCCGGAGGATTTTTTCGACGACGACTTCCGGGTCAGCCTGTCGCGGGCTGCCGGCAATCGTCAGCAGACGGCCGCCGCCGCGCCGATACCGTCGGCTCCCCGCCCTGCGCAGCAGCGTCCGGCTCCGGCCGTGCAGAGTCCGGCTCCGGCTGTACAGAGCTTCACTCCGCCGCGGGTCGAGTTGAGCCGGGATGTATTCCATGCCGCGTCGGCCCAGGTCCGGCGTCCGCCAGTGGATCCGGTGATGACGCCGCCGTCGGCGCCGCGCTCGCCGCTGCGCAGCGAACCGCTTCCGTCGCGGGAGGCTGCGCCGGCTCGCGATGGCGCTGCGCGCCAGCGGCCTGCCGGCATCGAGGAGGAAGCGCGTATCCGTGCCCTCGAGAACGCCAATTCCCAGATGGCCAATGAACTGGCTGCCATCCGCGGCATGCTGGAGCGGCAGCTCGCCGGTTTCGCCTGGGGCGAGATGGCCCGTACTGCACCGGGGCGTACGCGGCTGATCGGCGATCTTCTGGAGGCGGGCTTCTCTGCCGTACTGGCTCGCGAACTGGCCGAGGAAGTGCCCGAGGATGAAGCGCCGGAAGAGGCTCATCGCCTGCTGCAGGGGGCGCTCGAGCAGCGCTTCCGCTCCATGGCCAGCGACGTGGACATCATCGACCGGGGGGGGGTGTATGCCCTGGTCGGGCCCACCGGCGTCGGCAAGACCACTACCACGGCCAAGCTCGCCGCCCGCTGCGTCGTGCGCCACGGTGCCGACAAGCTGGCCCTGATCACCACCGACGGCTACCGGATCGGCGCCCACGAACAGCTGCGCATCTACGGCCGCATCCTCGGCGTGCCGGTCTTCGTCGTACGTGACGCCACCGATCTGCGCGAGACCCTGGCCGGTCTGCGCGACAAGCACATGGTGCTGATCGACACGATGGGCATGAGCCAGCGAGACAAGATGGTGGCCGAGCAGGCCGCCATGCTGACCGGCGCGGGCAAGGTGTCGCGCCTGCTGCTGCTCAATGCCACCTCCCGCGGCGACACCCTCGACGACGTGGTCAATGCCTATGCCGGAGACGATCTGGCAGGGGTGATCCTCACCAAGATGGACGAGGCCATGTCCCTCGCGCCGGTCCTCGACGTGGCGATCCGCCGCCAGGTGGAAGTCTTTTACGTGGCCAACGGTCAGCGGGTGCCGGAGGACCTTCACCTGCCGAACCGGGACAAGCTCCTCGGGCAGGCCCTGCGCGAGTTGCCGGCGGCCTCACCGTTCCGCCTCGACCCCCTGGAGGCCGGCCTGCTGCTGGCGTCGGGAGGCAAGGCGAGCGCCAGTCTGAGGGGAGGCCTCTAAGATGCTGCACGCTTCCGATCAGGCTGCCGGCCTGCGTCGCCTGTTCCGCCGTACCCCGTCTGCGGTGGTTGCGCTGTTCACGTCGGGCCGCTCGCCCCGCGATCTGGCCGTGCAGACCTTGCTGGCCCTGACCGATGGTGCGCGACGCGTGGTGGCGATCGATGAACATGCGCCCGAGCGCGGCTCCCTGCTGGCTGCTTTCGGATTTCCGGAAGGGGGAGATCTGCTCGGTGCCCTGCAGGGACAGCACGAAGTCTCCGAAACGATGCGCGAGGTGGCCGATGGCCTGTGGGTCGTGCCGGCCGCGGCGACAGTGCAGGCCGTGCCCCTTCTGGGCGCCGGCCATCATGCGCGCCTTGAGGCTGGCATCGCCGAGCTGCAGCGTCGGGCCGATCTGCTGGCCATCCATACGGTTGGCGATGCCCGCCGCCTGACGCCTTTTGCCCGTGCCGCGGGGCGTCGGCTGCTGGTGGTGGAGGCGAGTGGTGTCGGTGCGCGTGGGGCCTGCCAATGGATCAAGGGGCTGGCCGCCGCCGGCGCGGGGTCGCTGGAGATCGCCGTCAGCGGCGCCCGCGACCGGGCCGATGCGACGGCCCTGTTTGCCAGCCTTCAGGATTTCAGCTCCCGCCACGTAGGCCTGCCGCTGGTGTGGCGCGGTGAGGTGGAGCGCGATCCGCTGGCCGAGGCGATGACGACGCCGTTGGGTGCGCGCCACCCGGCCGAAGGGGCCAGTGCCTTCATCCGGCGTCTGCGGGCCTGGTCGAGCCAGGCCGGCATGGCTGGCTGAATCAACCTGTTTGTGGATTGTGTCGCACGGGGCGTAGAGAAGCGTAGCGTTGCCGGTGGGGGTCTCGTAACATGCGGACGGCCCCGGGAACCCAGATCAGAAAGCTGATGACAGATGTACACCGCCTCCGGCACCCTCGATAAAGAACAGCTCGTTGTCCAGTATGCTCCGCTGGTGAAGCGCATTGCCTATCACCTGATGGCCAAGCTGCCGGCCAGCGTCCAGGTCGAGGACATCATCCAGAACGGCATGCTGGGCCTGCTCGACGCGATCAACCGCTACGAGGAAGGCCTGGGCGCGCAGTTCGAAACCTATGCGGTGCAGCGCGTCCGCGGTGCGATGCTCGACGGCCTGCGTGAGAACGACTGGCTGCCGCGCAGCCTGCGGCGCGACATGCGACGCATCGAGGCGGCCGTGCACCTGCTCGAGCAGCAGAACGGCCGCCCACCCACCGAAAAGGAACTGGCCGACTCCCTCGGGCTGCCCCTCGCCGAATACCAGCACATGCTGCAGGAAGCCCGCGGCTACCAGCTGGTGTATTTCGAAGACTTCACCAGCGACGGGGAAGACGACTACCTGGAACGCCACATCACACTGGAGGGGAACGACCCCCTGACCCTGCTGCTCGAGGGCAACATGCGGGACGTGCTGGTGAAGGCCATCGACGACCTGCCGGAGCGGGAGCAGACCGTGATGGGGCTCTACTACGAACAGGACATGAACCTGCGCGAGATCGGCGAAGTCCTTGGCGTGTCGGAGTCGCGGGTGTGCCAGTTGCACAGCCAGGCCATCGCCCGGTTGCGGGCCCGCATCTCGGGGGCTGCGCAGGGCATGGCGAAGGCCAAGGGTGAGGGCCGTGGCCGCGGTCGGCGCCCGGCAGTATCCTGAACCACGGCCAGAGGGTACGCATGGACAGCATCAGTCTTATCGGGATCACCCTGGCCCTGGCGGCGATTCTCATCGGCCAGGTGCTGGAAGGTGGGCATGTCGGCTCCTTGATCCAGCCCACGGCCTTCATGATCGTCATCGGCGGGACCCTCGGCGCGGTCATGCTGCAGAGCTCGCTGAGAGTTTTCCGGACAGGGGTCCGGATGATTCGTTGGGTCTTCGTGCCACCGGCGCTCAACCACGCCGAACTGATCGCCCAGATCGTCGAGTGGAGTCATGTGGCGCGCAAGGAAGGCTTGCTGTCCCTGGAGGCGCAGATTCCGGCGTTGGAGGATCCGTTCATCCAGAAGGGCCTGCAGCTGCTGGTCGATGGCGTCGAGCCCGAGCGCCTGAGGGAGGTGCTGGAGGTGGAGATCGACACCTGGGAAAGCCAGATGAAGCAGGGGGCCAAGGTCTGGGAAGCGGCCGGCGGCTACGCCCCGACCATCGGCATTCTGGGCGCCGTGATGGGGCTGATCCACGTGATGGAGAATCTGTCCGATCCGTCCCGCCTCGGTTCGGGGATTGCCGTCGCCTTCGTGGCGACGATCTATGGGGTGGGCTCGGCCAACCTGATCTTCCTGCCGGTCTCGAAAAAGCTGCTGGGTGTCATCGGCACGCTGACGTCCATGCGTGAGATGCTGCTCGACGGTCTGGTCGGGATCGCCAATGGCGACAATCCGCGCATCATCGAAAGCCGTCTCAACGGTTACGTGGGGTAAATCCATGGCGCGGCGGGGGAAGGGCGAGGACGAGCACGAGAACCATGAGCGCTGGCTGGTTTCCTATGCCGACTTCATCACGCTGCTGTTCGCCTTCTTCGTGGTGATGTATTCCCTGTCGTCTCTCAACGAGGGAAAGTACCGGATCATGTCCGATTCGGTGGTGAATGCCTTTCGCAACATTGCCAACAGCGACAACCCACGGATTGTGTCGAACCCGATCCAGCCGATCCGTCCGGGCACCACGCCGCAACCCAACGCCGCCAGCGAGACCGACGACGCGCGCCGCTCGAAGGCCGAGCGCGTGCGCAACATGGCGGAGGAAATCCGCAAGGTGCTGGCGCCGTTGGTTGCCGATGGTCAGGTGCGGGTGACCGAAGGGGCGTTCGGGATCGCCGTCGAGATCAACGCCAGCGTGCTGTTTGCACCGGGTGATGCGCAGCTTGGGATTGAGGCGGTACGGGCCCTGCGCGCGGTGGCCCAAGTCGTGGCCGGGGCTGAGTTTCCGATCACCGTAGAGGGGCATACCGACGTGACGCCAATTGCAACGGCGATGTTTCCGTCGAACTGGGAGCTGTCCGCCGTGCGGGCTTCGAGTGTCGTGCGGCTGTTTGTCGAGAATGGCGTACGGCCGGCCCGCCTGACGGCGGCGGGCTACGGTGACCAGCGGCCGGTTGCCGACAATACGAGTCCTGACGGGCGCGCGCGCAATCGCCGCGTCACCATCCTGATCGAGTCGAGAGTGGCCGAGCCGGAGCCCAACAAGCCCGTCAGGGCGTCGGGCGTGGCCGATTCCATCCTGCCTCCGACTGCGCTTCCGCCGCAGTCGTCCAGTACCACGACGCCGGCGACAGCTGCTGGCCCGTCCGCTGCCATTCCTGCTCAGAACAAGCCTTGACCTCCGCCCTCAGGGCGTGAGTGTTCAGGCTGAGCCCAGGTGGCGACTGCCCGCGGTGGGCCGGGACTGACCGTCCTGGCCGTAGATCTGCGGATGTTCGGCAGCGGCCAGCAGGGTGCTCAGGGCCTGCTGGTTGTTCTGCAGGCGCTCGAGAATCAGTTGCCCATTGAGGCGATTACGTTCCTTGGCTTCGCCTGCCAGCGTAACCACTTCTTCCCAGCTGGTAAGGGCCGCCGGCAGGCTGCCGAGGGCCAGCCGGATGTTCTCATTGGTGACCCGGGCTCCGACCCGCGAAAACATGACCGTCCGGTCGTCCGACAGGCGCTGCAGGGTGCGGTACAGGCGGGTCTTCTCTTCGGCCAGGGAGGTCAGTGCGTCGATCTTGCCGGCGATGAGCAAGGCTTCTTCCTGCTGCAGCAGCGCGATGAACTGCTGCAGGCCGGTACGCTCTTCACCGATCAGCACGGCGAGGCGATGGATGAAGTTCTGATCGACGGTTGCCATTTTCGATCAGGCCCGGCCCGTTTGGGTAGCCAGCATCTGGCGCACGCTTTCGATCAGGCCGTCGGCCACCTTGCCGGTGTCTACCTTGAAACGTCCCTGGCTCATGGCCTGCTTGATTTCGTCGACCTTGGCGCTGTCCACGACGGGGGTGCCGGCAACGGTTTCTTCCATCTGCTGCAGACGTGAGGACAGGGAGGAAATCTCGACCTTGTCGGTATCGCTGCCAGATGGCGGTGTTCTGGTTGTGTCTTTGGTGGCGCGGGTCCGTCCATCGCTGGACGGCAGGCCGCCGGTCGATTTGACTGAGTTTTCGATCTTCACGGTCTTGCCCTTTCTTCCAGAAGTCGTTCGGGTCAACGACTCGCGGGGCCAAAACTTTAACCCGTTCGGGTGCTCGGGGGGAACACCTCAGGGCGTGATGATCTCGATGAATCCTCCGTTGCGGGCCACGCCGCGTACTACTTGTCCGGTGCTCAGCCGGACTTGCGCGCCCTGACCATCGCTGGCGGTGCTGAGGGCGGTCCCGTCGTTGGCGACCTGGAAACCCGGGCCGCGGGAGATGACTTTCACCGGCTGCCCCTGGACCACAGCCGGAGGGAGGCGCAGCTGGCTGGCCGCCAGAGGCTTGCCCGCTGGGAGGGAGATGCGGGCGGCGTAGCCGACGGCCTGGGAGGGGTCGGTCAGTACGTCGGCGGCCTGGGTGCTCAGTTCGCCGGTTTCGCGACGCAGGTCGTCGGGGCCGACCACCTGTCCGGCGAGCAGGGGCGCCGCGGTCACCAGGTAGATGCCTCTGACCCGGACCTCGGCCGGTACATAGGCGGACCAGGTACTTGGCGCCAGGCAGCGCACACCCACCGTCAGGCGGCCCCACTGCCGGCTGCCGGGCGGAAGGAAGGCCTCCAGCTGCAGGCAGGGCGGCAGCACGTTGTCAGCGGCGAAGTCGCCCACCTGGATGCTGACTTCGCCCGGCAGGCTGCGGCTCTGGATGTTCAGGAAGCGTGAGACCTCGGCGCGTACCGGGGCAGGATCCTGGCGGGCGAAGGCTGGATGAAGCGGGGCTACCAGGCCCAGCAGGGCCAGGATGGACAGCAGGCGGAGAAGAGCGGACTTCATGGGGCGGAAGGGTGCGGATGCGTGTCCCTATTCGACCACGTCCGGCGCCGAAGTGCGAAAAAATCAGATGTCTGTGCTCCGTACGTCGCGCAGGAGAGACGGCACTTGCCGGTTCGGGCGGCAAAGTTTGCCGTTGCCGCCGGGGCTGCTGCGCACGCGAGTCAAATTGATGCCGGATTTGCCGCCTGTTTGGGCCATCGGATGGGCCCGCCGCGGCGTAGAGTGCTTGGCACGGAAGGTGCAATGAAATGCACGACTACCACGGTGCCTTGATGAACGAACTCTGTATCGGCATCGATGGAAACAAACTTTAGAGGTGAATCGAATGGCTGATCGACTGGACAACACATTGCGCTTCCATCAAACGGCGCTGAATGTGCGGGCTTATCGCCAACAAGTGATCGCCTCCAACATTGCCAATGCCGATACGCCCAACTACAAGGCCCGCGACGTCGATTTCCGGGAGGCGTTGAATGGCGCGCTGGGCGGAAAGACCACCGGTCTGCCGCTGGCCACGACCTCCACCCGTCACCTGGCTGGCAGTGGCGAGAACGTGCTGGATGCCAGTCTAAAGTACCGGACGGAAGAGCAGGGTGCCATCGACGGCAATACGGTGAGCATGGACGTGGAGCGCAGCGCCTTTGCCGAGAACTCGGTTCAGTACCAGGCCAGCGTAACTTTCATCAACGGTCTGCTGCGCTCCATGCAGCAAGCCATTCAGGGTCAGTAAGGAGCGCATCGTGAGCATGCTCAATGTCTTCCATGTGGCTGGCAGTGCGCTTAACGCCCAGTCCCTGCGCCTCAATACGACCGCCAGCAATCTGGCCAACGCGGACAGCATCACCTCCAGCAACGGCCAGCCTTACAAGGCCAAGCAGGTGGTCTTCGCGGCGACGCCGATGGCGGGGCCGGGCGCTCAGGGCGTGCGTGTGACCCAGGTCGTGGAAAGTGCCGCGCCGATGCGCATGACCTACGACCCGAAGAGTCCGGCCGCCAATGCCGAAGGTTACGTGGCCCTGCCGAATGTGAATGTGGTCGAGGAAATGACCAACATGATTTCGGCTTCCCGGGCTTATCAGACCAATGCCGAAGTCATGGGGACGGCCAAGTCCCTGATGGAAAAAACGCTGGCCATCGGTCAGTAAGCGTAACGGAGCACGATCATGAGTACCGTCAATTCCTCCACTTCGACAACCGCCGCGGATGCGCTGGCTGCGCTGCAGAAGTCCTCGACGAAATCCACCAGCAAGACCGACGATGCACAGACCCGTTTTCTGAAGCTGCTTACCGAGCAGTTGAAGAATCAGGACCCGCTCAATCCGACCGACAACGCGCAGATGACGTCGCAACTGGCGCAGATCAGCACCGTGAATGGCATCGACAAGCTGAATGCGACGCTGACATCCCTGCTTGACCAGTCCCAGTCCAGCGATGCCCTGCAGGCTGCGGCGCTGGTGGGCAAGGGCGTGATGGTGTCGGGCAATTCCCTGTCCCTGTCGAGCAGCAAGGCCTATGGCGGTTTCGAGGTTGCCAGTGCGGCGGACAAGGTGACGGTCACGATCAAGGATTCCAACGGCGTCGAGGTGCGCAAGATGGAACTGGGCGCCGTCGATGAGGCGGGCGTCTATAACTTTGCCTGGGACGGCAAGACCAACAACGGCACTGTCGCGGCCGACGGCAAATATACGATCAGTGTCAGTGCCACCCGTGGCGATACCGACGTGAAGCCGACGGCGCTGACGCTGACGACGGTGAATAGCGTGCTGCGCTCCAGCGCCGGCAGCGTGTCGCTGGATGTGGGTTCGGGCGGTACCGTGGGTCTGTCCGACATCAAGCAGATTCTGTAAGCGGAGAAGAAAATGGGATTCCAACAAGGTTTGAGCGGCCTGTCGATTGCGTCCAAGGCCCTTGATGCGATCAGCAACAACGTGTCCAACTCCGGGACCGTTGGCTACAAGCAAGCTGTCGCCCAGTTCTCCGACGTGTTTGCCGCCTCGCTGGCGAGTGGCGCGACCCAGGTGGGTATCGGCGCCCAGGTTGCCAAGGTGGCCCAGCAGTTCGGGCAGGGCAACATCACGACCAGCACCAATGGCCTGGATCTGGCGATCAACGGCCAGGGCTTCTTCCGCATGAGCAACGATGGCGCGATCACCTACAGTCGGAACGGTCAGTTCCAGACCGACAAGAACGGCTACATCGTGAATTCCCAGGGCTTGCGCTTGACCGGCAAGGTGGCGGACGCGAACGGTGTGCTGACCGGCGCGACCGGCGACCTCAAGCTCAATCTCAGCGACGCCAAGCCCCAGGCGACCAGCAGCGCCGGCTACAACGTGAACCTCGATTCCCGTTCCGCCACGCCGACTTCCCTCACCGCTGCGTCGGGCAAGAGCGCGGCGATTGCCTCGCTGACCGGCGCCACGCCGACTTTCACGCTGGCGGCGACCGACCAGCTGACGTTCCAGCTCGACGGCGAAACCGGCTCCACGGTGGTGACCATGCCGGCCGGGACATACACCGACGTGGGCTCGCTGGCTGCGGCGATCCAGACCGCGATCGACCAGAGTGCGCTCAAGGGGCGCATCAAGGTGTCGGGCGACAGCACCCCGGCCCTCACCTTCACGTCGGCCCGTACCGGCCGCCTGTCCGGTATCACCGTGACCGGCACGCCGGCTTCGTTGCTGCCCACGACGACCACGCAAGGCAGCAACGCCAACTTCAGCATCAACGATCCGTCGAGCTACACCAGTTCCACATCCCAGACGGTGTACGACTCCCTCGGCAACCCCCACACCCAGTCCCTGTACTTCGTGAAGACCGCCCAGGCCAATACCTGGGACGTGTACAGCAGCCTGGACGGGCTGCCGCCGCAGATCAATGCGGATGCCAAGGCGCTGGATCCGACCACCACTGAAAACCGCTGGATGTCGGTGACCTTCGATAGCAACGGCGTTTTCCAGAGCACGAGCCTGTACAAGCCGGCAACGCTGGCCGAACTGCCGCCGAATCCGGGGGCAACCTGGCAGACCGGTTACGTGCAGAGCCCGAGCTCCAAGATCCAGGTCGCCTACGACATCACCACTGGCGCCACCACCCAGCTGGCTTTTGATGTGGATCTGAACGGCACGACCCAGTTCGGTAACAGCTACGGGATCAACCAGCTGACCCAGGACGGCTTCACTACCGGCAAGCTGTCCGGCCTGAGCGTCAGTGCCGACGGTACGGTGCTGGGCAACTTCAGCAATGGCCAGTCGCGGGTCATGGGGCAGGTGTTCCTGGTCAGCTTCCAGAACCCCAACGGCCTCAAGTCTGTTGGCGGTAACCAGTGGGTGTCCACCAACGACTCCGGGCCGGAGCAGCCCAATGCACCGGGTACCGGCGTGCTGGGTGTGATCCAGTCCGGCGCCCTCGAAGATTCCAACGTGGACCTCACTGCAGAACTGGTCAACATGATCACCCAGCAGCGCGCCTATCAGGCCAACGCCCAGTCCATCAAGACCCAGGATCAGGTGCTGCAGACCCTCGTCAATCTGCGTTGATGAACATCCCGGGATAAGCCATGGACCGTCTGATCTACACCGCAATGACCGGCGCCTCTTCCACCATGGGGCAGGAGGCGTCCGTTTCCCACAATCTGGCGAATGCCACCAGTACCGGTTTCAAGGCCGAGCTGCACCGCCTGCGCGCGGTGCCGGTGCAGAACGCGCTGCTGCCGACCCGGGCCTTCGTCGTGGATGCCAGCGTGTCGGACGACCTTGCATCCGGCCCGTTGCAGAGCACTGGGCGTGGGCTGGACATGGCAGTCCAGGGCAAGGGCTGGTTCGCTGTGCAACTGCCGGACGGGACCGAAGCTTATACGCGCAACGGCAGCTTCGAGGTCAGCCCCAACGGCATCCTGCAGACCCGCAACGGTTTGCCGGTGCTCGGCAACGGTGGGCCGATCACCATTCCGCCGGATGTGGAGGTGCAGTTGGGTGCCGACGGTACGCTGTCCACCGTGCAGCGCTCGGGTTCGCGCAACAACACCAGCGCGGTGGACCAGCTCAAGCTCGTCAATCCGCCCGAGCAGGATCTGCAGCGCGGCGCCGACGGCCTGTTCCGCCTGGCAAATGGTGCCCAGGCACCGGCAGATCCTGCCGTCAAGGTTGCCTCCGGCTATCTGGAGGGCAGCAACGTGAATGTCGTCGAGCAGATGGTCTCGATGATTTCCCTGTCCCGCCAGTACGAAATGCAGACCAAACTGCTGAGTACCGCCCAGGAAATGGACCGTTCCTCCACCCAGCTCGTGGCCAAGTCCTGATTGGCGCTGGGCGAGCCGGAATAGACGGGGCTTTCCGCGTCTGCTCCGGGGCTGGAACACCTCTTGCTCCGTCTAGTATCGAATCCGCTGCACCGGTTGATCTTGCCGCCTGCACAAATCAGACACCCAGGAGCCCTCCATGCTCATCCGTTCGCTCTCCACCGCCGCTACCGGTCTCGAAGCCCAGCAGACCCAGCTCGACGTCATCGCCAATAACCTCGCCAACGTTTCCACCAATGGCTTCAAGCGTTCGCGGGCGGTCTTCGAGGACCTGCTGTACCAGAACCTGCGGCAACCCGGTGCCCAGTCCACCCAGCAGACGACGATCCCGTCCGGCCTGCAGATTGGCGTTGGCGTGCGACCGATCGCCACCGAGCGCAATCACACGCAGGGAACGCTGACGCTGACCGGCAACGCACTGGACGTGGCGATCAACGGTGAAGGCTTCTTCCAGATCCTGTTGCCTGACGGCACCACCGCCTACACGCGGGACGGTGCTTTCCAGAAGGATGCCAATGGACAGGTCGTGACTTCCAGCGGCTATCCGCTGCAGCCGGCTATCACGATCCCGGCGAATGCCTTGTCCCTGACCATCGGCAAGGACGGCGTGGTGTCGGTGACGCTGCCCAACCAGACCGCGCCGTCCCAGATCGGCAACATCCAGGTGGCCAGCTTCGTCAACCCGGGTGGTCTGCAGAGCATCGGCGAAAACCTGTTCCTCGAAACCGCGGCCAGCGGTACGCCCAATCCGAATACGCCGGGTACCAATGGTGTCGGTGTGCTCAACCAGACCTACGTGGAATCCTCCAACGTGAACGTCGCCGAGGAACTGGTGCTGATGATCCAGACCCAGCGGGCCTACGAGCTCAACTCAAAGGCCATCTCCACGTCCGATGCGATGCTCGGCAAGCTGACCTCCCTGTAAGTCCTGAGCCTCGGAGATCGATCGTGTTTCTGTCCCGTTTCCTGTCTGTACTGTTGCTGGCTGGGCTGAGCGGCTGCGCCGCCCTGCAGAGCACACCGCCGACTGCCGTCCACCAGCCGATGACCATCCGTCCGGAAGCACGGACGGCCCAGGCCTCCCAGGCCGGCTCGATCTTTCAGCCGAGCTTCTCGCGCCCATTGTTCGAGGATCGGCGGGCGCGCTTCGTCGGCGACGTGATCACCGTCAATCTGGTCGAACAGACCGCGGCGAGTAAGAAGTCGTCGGCCAATGCAGAACGCAATGCCAGCCTCAGCGCCTCTTTGTCGGGGTTGGCCAAGGTGCCGCTGGCCGGTGCGCTCAACGGGCTCGGCGCCACCGCCTCGGATGCCAGCAAGTTCGGTGGCAAGGGCGACGCGGCGGCCAACAATGCCTTCACCGGTACGATCACCACGACCGTCATCGAGGTACTGGCCAACGGCAACCTGCTGGTGTCCGGCGAAAAGCAGATCGCCATCAACCAGGGCAACGAATTCATCCGTTTCTCCGGCATCGTCAATCCGGTGAACGTGACCGGCAGCAACACCGTGCAGTCCACCCAGGTCGCCGATGCGCGCATCGAGTACCGGGCCAACGGCTATATCGACGAAACCGAGAATATGGGCTGGCTGCAGCGTTTCTTCGTGAACGTGATGCCTTTCTGAGGGGCCTGAACGATGTCTTACCTGTCCCGTCTGTGCCTGGCTCTTGCCGCGGTGGCGAGCCTGACCGTCGGCGCCCCGGCCCAGGCCGAGCGCCTGAAGGATCTGGCGTCGATCGGTGGTGTGCGGCAGAACCAGCTGGTTGGTTACGGTCTGGTGGTCGGTCTCGACGGCTCCGGCGACCAGACCACCCAGACGCCCTTCACGGTGCAGAGCATCATCAACATGCTCGGCAATCTGGGTGTCACCTTGCCGCCCGGGCAGTCCCTGCAGCTCAAGAACGTGGCGGCGGTGATGGTCACGGCCAGCCTGCCGCCCTTTGCCCGCCCCGGGCAGCAGATCGACGTGACGGTCTCGTCGATGGGTAACGCCCGTTCCCTCAAGGGGGGCACCCTGGTGATGACGCCGCTCAAGGGGGCCGACGGGCAGATCTATGCGATGGCCCAGGGCAGCCTTGCCGTGAGCGGCGCCAGCGGTTCGGCGGGCGGTGCGAAAGTGACCGTCAATCACCTGTCGGCCGGGCGCATTCCGGGGGGCGCCACGGTGGAGCGTGCGGTGGCGAGTCCTGTGGGGCAGGGGGATTCGGTTTTCGTCGAACTCAACGAAGCGGACTTCGGCACCGCCCAGAACGTAGTGGATGCCATCAACCGTGTTACGCCCGGTGCGGCCCAGGCCATCGATGGGCGGCAGATCCAGGTACTGGCGCCGGAAGACCCCAATCGCCGTGTGGCCTTCCTCGGCCGTCTCGAGAACCTCGATGTGACGCCGGCAGTGCAGGCTGCCAAGGTGATTGTCAATTCGCGAACCGGCTCGGTGGTGATGAACCAGAAGGTGGCGCTGCAGAATTGTGCGGTGGCTCACGGTAGCCTGACCGTGACGGTCAACAACGAGCAGCAGGTGAGCCAGCCCAACCCGCTGTCCGGCGGCCAGACTGCGGTCACCAACAAGGGTTCGGTGGACATCAAGCAGGACGGCGGCACCCTGTTCAACATCAAGGCCGGCACCAACCTGGCCGATGTGGTCAAGGCGCTCAACGCCGTAGGCGCCAACCCCCTCGAACTGATCGCTATCCTGCAGGCCATGAAGGCCAGTGGCGCTTTGCGGGCCGAACTCGAGGTGATCTGATGGCGGATTTCAGCCAGATCAACGCCCTCGACCCGAATGCGCTGTCCGGCCTGAAGCGTCTTTCCAAGGACAATTCGCCTGAGGCCATCAAGGAGGCGTCCCGCCAGTTCGAGGCCCTGTTCGTGCAGCAGGTCATGAAGTCCATGCGTGATGCGACGCCCAAGGGCGGCATGTTCGACACTGAAGAGACGCGCATGTACCAATCACTGCTCGACCAGCAGATGTCCATGCAGCTGTCTGCCCGCGGCAAGGGCTTCGGCCTCGCCAAGGTCATCGAGCGGCAGATGCTCCAGGGGCGGGAGCCCGTGAGCCTGCCGGATGGCCCGGTGCCCCTGGAGCCGACGATCCGGCGTGGTTTCGATGCCGCCGTGTCGCCTGCGGCAAAGGATGGCAGCGAAGCGGCAAATCCTGCCGCAGCCTTGCCGGCCGCGGATGCGTCGAGTGCCGTTGTGCCGCAGTTGCCGGGCATGCCGGCCGGCAGCCGGGCCCGGGCTTTCGTCGACAAGGTCTGGCCGCAAGCTGTCGAGGCCAGCAAGGCCACCGGCATTCCGGCACGTTTCCTGGTTGCCCAGGCGGCCCTCGAGACTGGGTGGGGCAAGCACGAGCTGAAGAATGCCGATGGTACGCCCAGCTACAACCTCTTCAACATCAAGGCTGGACGCAGCTGGAACGGCGCCACGGTGAATACCTCCACCACCGAACACCGCAATGGCCAGCCGACGACGGAGAGCGCTCGCTTCCGTGCCTATGGCTCCTACGAGGAGTCCTTTCGCGACTATGCCCGCCTGATCGGCAGCAACCCGCGTTACGCCGCGGTGGTCGGCCAGACGGACGCGACCCGCTTTGCCCGTGGCCTGCAGGCGGCGGGCTATGCCACCGACCCCATGTATGCGGACAAGCTCGCCCGCATCATCAACGGCAACACCCTGCGGGTTGCCCTCGCTGCCGGATCCACCCCCAGCGCCTGAGCGGCGGTGTTTGCCGGTTCGTTGCTGGCAAAGTTCTTGCGTAGTCTGCCGTAGATACCTCCGAACCAGGGACGCGGATCATGGGCAGCAGCATCTTCAATATTGGCCTCACCGGACTCAACGCCGCCCAGGCGGGGCTCATCACGACCAGCCACAACATCTCGAATGCGGGAACGGCCGGTTACAGCCGCCAGTCGACGGTCCAGAGCACCAACCCGGCGATGTTCAGCGGTGCGGGCTTCTTCGGTGAAGGGACCAAGGTCGATACGATCAAGCGGGCCTACGACAGCTTCCTGACCAATCAGGTGCTGTCCGCCGACACCAAGTACAACGAGTACAACACCTACAGCGTGGAGATCAGTCAGATCGACAACATGCTGGCCGATGCCACGGTGGGTCTCGAGCCGGCGGTGGACTCCTTCTTCCAGGGCGTGCAGGAAGTGGCGGCCAACCCGTCGAGCATTCCTGCCCGCCAGTCGATGATCTCCACCGCGCAAAGCCTGGTCGATCGCTTCAAGAACCTGGCCACCCGCCTCAACGACATCCGCTCCGGTGTCGAGGGGCAGATCAAGGACACGGTCACCTCGATCAGCACTTACGCGCAGGAGATCGCCGACGTCAATCGTCAGATCGCCATCGCCCAGCAGGCCGGGTCGTCCCAGCCGGCGAATGACCTGCTCGACAAGCGCGACCAGCTGGTGAAGGAATTGAATCAGCTGGTGCGGGTGTCCACCACCACGGCCAGTGACGGCTCGATGTCGGTCTTCATCGGCACCGGTCAGCCGCTGGTGGTCGGCATCAACGCCACCAAGCTCGAGGCCCGGCCGTCCACCACCGATCCGTCCCGTCTCAACGTCAACATCATCACGCAGAGTGGCGCCCCGCTGACGGTGCCTGAAAGCCTGCTCGGCGGTGGCAAGCTCGGCGGCTTGCTGGCAATGCGGTCGGAGTCTCTCGATACGACGCAGAACCAGCTTGGTCTGATTGCCATCGGCCTGAGCTCCGCCTTCAATGCCCAGCATGCGCTTGGTCAGGATCTCAATGGCAATCTCGGCACGTCCTTCTTCACGACGCCCCCCGTCACCGTCCTGAGCGACTCCAGCGCGACCACGACCCCGCCGACGGTGCAACTGAGCAACGTCTCCAAGCTGACCGGCGATGATTACAAGCTCGTCTTCACCGACGCCATCGGCAACTATTCGTTGACCCGTCTTTCCGACGGCATGTCGGTGAGCCCCGCGACGGTCGGCCTGTCGATCACGCCGCCGGCCACCTCCAAGCCCGGTGACAGCTTCGTCATCCAGCCCACCCGCAACGCTGCGGCCAACATCGACGTCGCCATTTTCGACACCCGCATGATCGCCGCTGCGGCACCGATCACCGCATCGGCCACCAGCTCCAACCTGGGCTCTGCCAGCATCACGGCGCCGGTGGTGTCGAGCACGACCAATCTGGCCAGCTTCGGTACGACGGCGGCCCCGCTGACGCTGACCTACTCGGGCGGTACGCTGACCGGCTTCCCGGCCGGCCTGCCGGTCACCTACACGCCGCCCGGCGGCACGGCGGTGACGGCGGCGGCGCCAGTGGCGTCGATCCCTTATACGAGCGGGATGACGGTCAGTTTCGGTGGCGTGTCCTTCGCGATGAACGGTGCCCCGCAAACCAACGATACGTTCAAGCTGGGGCCCAACACGGGCGGCGTGTCGGACAGCCGCAACGCGGTTCTGCTCGGCAACCTGCAGACGAGCAAGCAGCTGCTCGCCGCCAATGGCCAGCCGTCGGCAACCTTCCAGTCGGTATATGCCCAGCTGGTCAGCGTGGTCGGCAACAAGGCCCGCGAGGTCAGCGTGAACAGCGATGCGCAGAAAAGCCTGGTGGATCAGGCGGCCCAGGCCCAGCAATCGGTGGCCGGCGTCAATCTGGATGAAGAAGCGGCCAATCTGATCCGTTATCAACAGGCGTACCAGGCGGCGGGCAAGGTCATGACCATTGCCTCCAAACTTTTCGACCAAGTGCTGGCCCTTGGCCAGTAAGGAGCACCATCATGCGAGTCACCACCGGCATGATCTTTGACAGCGGCGTCGCGCAGATCCAGTCGCAGAACAGCCAGTTGATGAAGAGCCAGAAAGAGGTTGCCACGGGGCGCCGGGTGCTGGCGCCGTCGGACGATCCCGTGGCATCGGCACGGGCGCTGGAAGTGACCCAGTCGAAGAGCGTCAATGCGCTGTACACCTCCAACCAGGGCTACGCGGCGGACCAGCTCAAGCTGGTGGACAGCAAGCTGAGTGCCGCCACGGATCTCGTGACCTATGTGCGTACGCGTGCCGTCGAGTCCGGCAACGGCGCCTATTCCACCAGCGAGCAGTTGAGCATCGCTGCGGACATCACCCAGCAATATTCCGCCCTGCAGGGCATTGCCAATAGCCAGGACTCCACCGGCGAATACGTCTTCGGCGGTTACACCAGCAATACCCAGCCTTTCGTCGGCAGCCTGACCACCGGCATGACCTACCAGGGCGATCAGGGCGCGCGTACCCTGCAGATCTCCTCATCGCGCAACCTGCCGGTGACCAGCTCCGGCGATGAGATCTTCAACGTCCTGCGGGCGTCCGCCGGTTCGGCCTTTGCGCTCAGTTCGGCCGGCAACACCGGCACGGCACTGGTCTCCGGCATGAGTTTGAGTGCCTATAACAACCATGCCTACGACATCAGCGTGGGGGCCGGCCCGACCTACCAGGTCTTCGACTCCACCGCCGACCCCACCCATGCGGCGCCGATCACCCCGACGGTGACGACCAGCGGTTCGGACACGACCCTCAATTTCGGTGGCGTGACGCTGACCCTGACCGGGGCGCCGGCAGCCGGAGACAGCTATTCGGTCAGTACCGTGGCCAGCGCCTTCGACATCATGGGCAATTTCGCGACCGCCCTGCAGTCGGGCAACACAGCCGTGACCCGCTTTGGGGGGCGTCAGGCCATTGCCGGCATGGATGCGGCGCAGGACAGCATTTCGCGTGTGCAGGCCGGCGTGGGCTCCCGCATGCTCGAAGTCGAAACGCAGCAGAACATCGGCAGCAGCCTGGACCTCCAGTACAGCGAAACCCTGTCACGCCTGCAGGATGCGGATTACGCATCGGCGGTGAGCAGCCTGTCCCAGCAGCAGATCTATCTGCAGGCGGCGCAGCAGAGCTTCATCAAGGTCAGCAACCTGTCTCTCTTCAATTACATCAATTAAGCCGATGCGGGTTCGTCTGCGATCCGTCGGGGTGCTCGGGCTCAGCCTGGCTCTTGCTGCATGCGGCAGTACGCCAGCGAAAGAGTGGGCGCTGTTGCCGGCCGGCATCCTAATGGCATCCGACGCCGGATATCTGAATGCGTCGATGCTGGCCGCGGGTGTGATCTTCTATGTGGTCAGCGATCCCTTCGCGCCCAACTGGAGCATCGAAGAGGCCCGCCAGGGCGACGATCGCTATCTGCTGGCCCTGCGCCTGAAGGCCATTCATTCCGGGGGCGACGGCGAGGCCCGCCAGGTGTTCAAGCGCCGGGCGGCACAACTGGCCGGACAGCCGGGCTTTGCTTCCTACGAGGTGATTTCCTGGCAGGAAGGGCTCGAAAGCACCCGTCCGTTTGCCCAGCGGGTTGCTTTTGGCGAGTTGCGTCTGGTTCGTGCGGAACCCTCGCCGGGCGTTCCGGTGCGATAAGCGTCACACCGCCGTGCCTGCAAGTGTTTCGGAGCCTTGCGGGACGGGGCCGAGTTTCGTATGGTGCGCGCTTCGACCGCTGGAATTGCTGATATGGACCGAATGACCGAAAGGCGGAAGGATCGCCGCATTCCGCTGGGCTGCAAGGTGGGCATCCGGCCCTACGGCGGCGGGCCGACCGTGGTCGGTACATGCATCGAGCTGGGCGTCGGTGGCATGACGATCCATTCCAGCCATGTGCCGCGCATGGATGAAGTCTTCGAAGTCGCGGTGCTCCCACCGGAGAGTGGTGGTGCCTACATGCCCCTGCATGCGCGGGTACGCGTGCGACGCTGCCATGGTCTGGAGCAGGCCGGTGTTTACGAGATGGGCGTGGAAATCATCGAAATCATCCGCTGAGGGACTTCCGCAGGACGGGATGTTGTCTCGGTCAACCGGTCGTGACCAGTGCTGCGCCTTCTGCCGGATGGCCGGCAAAGAACGGCAGCTTTTCAAACTCTTCCGCCGGGCACGGCTTGCCCAGGTGGTAGCCCTGCAGGACATCCACCTCCAGTTGTTCGAGCGTCGAAGCGGTGGCTTCATCTTCGACGCCTTCCGCCACGGTACGCAGGCCCAGGGCCCGGGCCAGGTTGACGATGGCCTGCAGGATGCGCAGGCCGTCCGGCGTATGGACCCGCTGCACGAAGGAAATGTCGATCTTCAGTTCGCCGACCGGCAACTCGTGCAGTTGGGACAGGGAAGCGTAACCCGTGCCGAAGTCGTCGATCGACAGCGTGAAGCCGGTCTGCACCAGCTGGCGCAGGCGCTCCTCGGCGCATTCCACCTCCATCAGCGCCACTGACTCGGTCACTTCCAGGATCAGGGCGGCGGCTGGCAGGCCGTAGTTGTTCGCATCTGCCAGCAGGGTGTCGACGAAATCCGGTGCAAACAGCTGGCGCTTGGAGATGTTCAGGGACAGCTGCAGGTCCGGGCGCAACCGGTACCACTGGGCGAACTGCTCGAGCGCCTGGCGACGCACCAGCTGGCCGAGATCGTGGATCAGGCCGAGGGTCTCCGCCATCGGGATGAAGGTGCCCGGGGAGATCCAGCCTAGATCCGCGTCGTGCCAGCGGGCCAGTGCTTCGGCGCCAGTCAGCGGGCGCGTGCCGTTGGCGTCCGGCGTGGCGGCGAACTGGGGCTGGAACCAGCTGGTGATGCGGCCGTCGCGGATCGCCTGGGCCAGCCGCGACTGGATGTAGAGTTCCTTCTTGCCGAGCCCGCGGGCCGACATGTCGGAGAACAGCTGGAAATTGTTGCGGCCCTGGGACTTGGCATAGAACATCGCCCGGTCGGCATGGGCCAGCAGGGTGTCCACGCTGTCGCTGTCGTCCGGGTAGAGGGAGATCCCCATGCTGAAGGTGGCATTGATGGGCTGGCCTTCCAGCTCATAGGTCTGCTGCATCACGCCGACCAGCTTGCGGGCCACCTGGCGGGCGTCTTCCGCACTGCTCAGGCCGGGCAGCAGGGCGACGAACTCATCACCGCCCCAGCGGGCGATGGTATCGCCGTCGCGCAGACTCTTCTCGAGCGCCTTGGCCATGCTCAGCAGCAGCGCGTCGCCGGTCTTGTGGCCGTAGGCATCGTTGATGTTCTTGAAGTGGTCGAGGTCGATGAAGCACACGGCAAGCCGCGCATTGGTGCGCCGTGCCAGCTGGACGGATTTCTTGATGCGGTCTTCCAGCAGGACCCGGTTGGGCAGGCCGGTGAGTGCGTCGTGCAGGGCCATGTGGGCGATGTGGCGTTCCTGCAGATAGGTCTTGGTGATGTCACGCAGCACGCCCCGGATGCCGACCAGCTGCGCTTCTTCGTTGCGTTCTGCGACGAAGCGGCATTCCATCCATTGTTCGTAGGCGGCGTCGGCCATGATGCGGAAGCGGCCGTGGAACTCGTCCTTGTGGCCGTTGTGCAGGTCGCCCAGGCATTTCAGGAAGGCATTGCGGTCGTCCATGTGGATGGCTTCGGCCAGCGGACCGTTGCCCGGTACATTGCCGATGAGATGCCACCAGCCGCTGTTGGCACTGGAGATGCGGCCGTCGGGCAGCAGTTCCAGCACGGCCTCGTCGAGCATGTCGAGGGTCCGCACGAAGGAGTGCTGCTCCGCGGCCCACAGCTTCTCCTTGGCCAGTGCCCGGTTGAGTGCGGCGAAGGGCTGGTGCACGCTGTCGACGAAAACCGCCCGGTAGATGAAGCCGTAGGAAATGACCTTGTAGATGTGGCCGACGAAATTGAAGATGTCGCTGACCGATGCGTACAGGGTGAAGCACAGTTCGGACAGGGCGGCGATTGCCGCGGCGGCGAACAGGTCTGCCGCATTGTGGGCGGCGCCGCGGCGGGCCTGCCGGTAAAACAGCACGGCCGAGAGCCCGTAGAGGATGATCAGTCCATACTCGCTGTTGATCTTCAGGCGGGTCAGGCCGCTTTCCTGAACGAAGAAGGCCGGCAGGCTGGCGGCATTGAACAGCTCCAGCCAATACACCGCGCCGACGTAGCCGAACACCGCTGCCAGCAGGCCGTAGCGGGAATGGCTGCGCAGCATGGGCTGCCACGGGCGGGCTGCAGCCATCAGCAAGCCGATGGCCACCAGAGTGCGGGCGGCCAGCCAGAAGACGATGGCCTTCTGGGGGCTGGACGGGGTGACGAAGTCCGGCATGCCGCGGTAGCCGAACATGTGCCCGAAATCGAGCAGAGCCGTGCCCAGGAGCACGGCGCCGAGCAGGACCACATTGCCCGGTCGGGTGTGGGAGTACGCGTTCCAGGCAATGCCGAAGACCAGCATCGACACGATGATCGATGCGGTTTCCATGCCTGCGTGCAAAGGGAGGAAGCGTCCCAGGCCCAGATCCACGCCCCCTTCCTGCAGCCAGAGCAGGAGATACAGCAGGGTCAGCGTACCCAGCCAGTAAAAGGCCTGGGTCAGGTCCTGGGGGCGGGATGGGAGCAGGGGGGGCGAATTTTCAACACGCATCGGGACGCCAGGCACACGGACAAGAGCGGGGGGACGGATATCAGGTGAACACTAATATCACAAAGTGTTGACATGACGGCGAAGCGCGCTGGCTTGGGCGTGAAATATGGCGTTATGTGCCTGCAATTATGGCAAAGGCACGGCGCTTAATGCTGGTGGTGTGTGTCCGGCAGACCGATTTCCCGTGCGGACTGGGGGCCGATAAGGGTTTGCGCCAGGCTGTCGGGGATCCTTGCCCGGTCGATGTCGAGCGGGATGCGGCCGGCCATGATTTCTGCGGTCTGTTGCGGGTGAAGCGGCTGTTGCTGTGGGTCGGCATAGCCGTCGGGAAAGCGCGGAGCGAGGCTGTGGGGGTCGTACTTGTCGGTGGCTCCGAGGGTGTGCAGCAGTTCGTGGGCAATGACCACGGCGTTGCGCTGGCGCTCGCTGCGGCTGGCGAATACCTTCACGACGCCGATCTTGCCTTTCTCGAGACCGACCGAGTGATCCAGCGAAGGTGTCAGCACTGGGTCGTGATAAAGCAGGAACAGGCGTACGTCCGGCCGGGGGCCGGGGGCCGTGTCGTGACGCCAGGCCCAGAAGCGCAGCTGCAGGCTCCAGCCTATCGTCGTCAAGGCATTACCGCCGGCGGGGAAGGGTGGTGGCTGGCTGCCGAGCGGCGGCGCCAGGCTGATGGCCAGCGGCCGCAACAGGGGGCGCCCGTGACGTTGCAGCTCCGCTTCCAGCCAGTCGCCGATCACCGAGAAGTCCTCGGGTTTCAGGTCGGTGACGATGCGCCGGCTTGTATCGGACGGGTCGGCAGCGATCGGATAGATCGTCACATGCAGCGTGTTTTCCCAGGCCGTTGTGCGGGCCGTGGATTTCCAGTTGCCGACGATCACGGTGGCGAGGATGAACAGCAGGATGGCGATGCGGAGCTTGCGGAACATGGAGAATCGCTGGGGTGCCGCGAGGGCGGCTTCCGGAAAGAGCCCGGATTATGCCAAAAGATTTTGTGCGGACCGAAAAAAAGCCCGGCCAGACGGCCGGGCTCGGGTGCTGCGCTGGGGCGTGATCAGGCGACGGTGACCGGGATCTTGCCGATCTTGGCCTGCCATTCCTTCGGGCCGGTGTTGTGCACGCTGGTGCCGGAGGAGTCCACCGCCACGGTGACGGGCATGTCCTGCACGTCGAACTCGTAGATGGCTTCCATGCCCAGGTCGGCAAAGCCGACGACCTTGGCCGACTTGATGGCCTTGGCCACCAGATAGGCGGCACCGCCGACGGCCATCAGGTAGGCGGACTTGTTGTCCTTGATCGCCTCGATGGCCGCCGGGCCGCGCTCGGACTTGCCGATCATGGAGATCAGGCCGGTCTTCTCGAGCATCATGCGGGTGAACTTGTCCATGCGGGTGGCGGTGGTCGGGCCGGCGGGGCCGACGACCTCGTCACGCACCGGATCCACCGGGCCGACGTAGTAGATCACGCGGTTGGTGAAGTCGACGGGCAGCTTCTCGCCCTTGGCCAGCATGTCGGCGATGCGCTTGTGGGCGGCGTCGCGGCCGGTCAGCATCTTGCCGTTGAGGAGCAGCTTCTGGCCCGGCTTCCAGGCGGCGACTTCTTCCTTGGTCAGGGTGTCGAGATTGACGCGGATGGCCGACTTGAGGTCCGGCGTCCAGGTCACGGCGGGCCAGTCTTCCAGCTTCGGCGGCTCGATCTTGGCCGGGC
Source organism: Zoogloea sp. LCSB751 (assembly GCF_002028455.1). GTDB lineage: Bacteria > Pseudomonadota > Gammaproteobacteria > Burkholderiales > Rhodocyclaceae > Zoogloea. The sequence goes on from NZ_MWUM01000001.1 coordinate 177,414, forward strand.
CGGAGCCATCCAGGTGGAAGTGGCAGTGGCGGGTGGCGGCGCAGTTGGGCACCAGCGCGACCGGCAGGTTGGCGGCGTGGCAGGGGTAATCCAGCACCTTCACGTCGAGCACGGTGGTCAGGCCACCGAGGCCCTGGGCGCCGACGCCCAGCGCATTGACCTTCTCGTACAGCTCCAGGCGCAGCTCTTCGGCGCGGGTGAGGGCGGCGCCGGAGGCTGCCTTCTCCTTCAGCTCATGGATGTTCACCGGCGCCATGATGGATTCCTTGGCGAGCAGCATGGCCTTTTCGGGCGTGCCGCCGATGCCGATGCCGATGATGCCCGGCGGACACCAGCCGGCGCCCATCTCGGGGATCTTGTGCAGGACCCAGTCGACGAGGTCGTCGGACGGGTTGAGCATCGCGAACTTGGACTTGGCTTCGGAGCCGCCGCCCTTGGCCGCACAGATCACTTCCACATGGTGGCCTTCGACGATCTCGAAGTGCACCACGGCCGGGGTGTTGTCCTTGGTGTTCTTGCGGGCACCGGCGGGGTCGGCCAGCACGGAGGCGCGCAGGGGGTTCTCGGGGTTGCTGTAGGCGCGGCGCACGCCTTCGTTGATCATCTCCTGGATGCTCATCGTGGCGTCCGGCCAGCTGACCTGCATGCCGACCTTGATGAACACCATACCGATGCCGGTGTCCTGGCAGATCGGGCGATGGCCTTCGGCGGCCATGCGGGAGTTGGTCAGGATCTGGGCGATGGCGTCCTTGGCGGCGGGGGATTCCTCGCGCTCATAGGCTTCACCCAGGGCTTTGATGTAGTCCAGCGGGTGGTAGTAGCTGATGTACTGGAAGGCGTCCGCGACGGACTGGATCAGGTCTTCCTGTTTGATGGCGGTCATGCGTGAAGCTCCCTCTACGTGATGTCGTTAGTGTTTGGACAGCAGGACGGTCTGGTTCATGATCTTGTCGACCATCGCCATGGCGAGGGCCGAGAAGAGGAATACGACGTGGATGATCACCTGCCACTGGATCGTGTGCTCGGGCAGGTTGCCGGCATTGATGAAGGTCTTCAGCAGGTGGATCGACGAGATGCCGATGATGGCGGTGGACAGCTTGATCTTCAGCACGCCGGCGTTCACGTGGGATAGCCACTCCGGCTGGTCCGGGTGGTTCTCCAGGTCGAGGCGCGACACGAAGGTCTCGTAGCCGCCGATGATGACCATGATCAGCAGGTTGGCGATCATCACCACGTCGATCAGGCCGAGCACCACCAGCATGGTCTCGGTTTCGCTGATGTGGCCGCCGGCTTCGACGACGGAACTGACCAGATGGAACAGCTCCGCCATGAACAGATAAACATAGATGCCCTGGGCCACGACCAGACCGAGGTAGAGCGGGGCCTGGAGCCAGCGGCTCCAGAAAATGAAGCGTTCTATTTGTTGCGGACCGTTGCTCATGATGATGGGCTGCAGTTTGGGGACCCCGGATTTTATCATCGGCGAACGGCTCTCCAAGACGCTAAAATAGAGAACTTTGCTTTTCCGCCTCAAGGCCTTTACGCATGAACCTGCAACCCATCACCGCGCTGTCGCCCCTCGACGGGCGCTACGAATCCAAGGTCTCCGCGCTGCGCGAGCACTTCTCCGAGTTCGGCCTGATCCGCAACCGCGTGAAGGTCGAGATCGAGTGGCTGAAGGCGCTCGCCGCCGCGCCCGAGCTGGCCGAGATCGCACCGTTCTCCGCTGCCACGATCGCCGAGCTGGATGCCGTGATCGCCGATTTCTCGGTGGCCGACGGTGAAGCCGTGAAGGCCATCGAGGCGACCACCAACCATGACGTGAAGGCGATGGAGTACTGGCTGAAGCAGCGCCTCGGCCACAACCCCGAAGTCACCCGCGTCACCGAGTTCATCCATTTCGGCTGTACCTCGGAAGACATCAACAACGTGTCCCACGCGCTGATGCTGCGCGACGGCCGCGACGGTGTGCTGCTGCCGTCCCTCGATAAGATCATCGCCCGCCTGGTCGAACTGGCCCACCAGCACGCCGAACTGCCGATGCTGTCGCGCACCCACGGCCAGCCCGCCAGCCCGACCACCCTCGGCAAGGAAATGGCCAACGTGGTGTACCGTCTGCGCCGCGTCCGCAAGGCCATCGCCAGCGTCGAGCTGACCGCCAAGTTCAACGGCGCCGTCGGCAACTACAACGCCCACCTGTCCGCCTACCCCGAGTTCGACTGGGAAGCCTTCAACGGCCGCTTCATCGAATCCCTGGGCCTCAGCTTCAACCCCTACACCATCCAGATCGAGCCCCACGATGCGATGGCCGAGCTGTACGACGCCACCGCCCGCGCCAACACCATCGTGCTGGATATCTGCCGCGACATCTGGATGTACATCTCCCTGGGCTACTTCAAGCAGAAGCTGAAGGCTGGCGAGATCGGCTCGTCCACGATGCCGCACAAGGTCAACCCGATCGACTTCGAGAACGCCGAAGGCAACCTGGGCCTCGCCAACAGCGTGCTGCGCCACCTGGCCGACAAGCTGCCGGTGTCCCGCATGCAGCGCGACCTGACCGACTCCACCGTGCTGCGCAACATGGGCGTGGCCTTCGGCTACGCCGTGCTGGCTTACGACTCCTGCTTGCGCGGTCTCGGCAAGCTGGAAGCCGAGCCGGCCCGTCTGGCGGCCGACCTGGACGCCTGCTGGGAAGTGCTGGCCGAGCCGATCCAGACCGTGATGCGCCGCTACGCCGTGCCCAACCCCTACGAGCAGCTCAAGGAGCTGACCCGCGGCAAGGGCATCACCAAGGACGCGCTGCAGGCCTTCATCGGCACGCTGGCCATCCCCGAAGCCGAAAAGGCCCGCCTGCTGGAGATGACCCCGGCCAGCTACATCGGCAAGGCCGCCGAACTGGCCAAGCGCATCTGAGGAGACGGACATGGCTTTTGCCGACAAGCTCAAGACCCTGCCGGGCGTGTCCCACCTCGCCGCGATCCAGCTGATCGACGCTGCCGACGCGGTGGTCGCCACCATCGAGAACAAGCCCGGCCAGGCCGGCTCGCTGGCGGTGTACAACCACCTGGCGCAGATCCACGGCGCGATCACCCCCGAGGCGGCGGCCCAGGGAATCGCGATCTACGAGGAGCATAGCGAGGATGCGCGCCTGAACCCCGGCAAGCATCCCAACATCGATCGCCTGATCGGCCTCGTCGAGCGGGGCGAGACCCTGCGCGTGAAGCACGTCTTCGCGACCTGAGCGGCGATGTTGAGCGGGGCGCCCCCGGGCGTCCCGTCGGCAGTCCCCAAAAAGCAAAACCCCCGGCGCGTCCGGGGGTTTTGCTTTGCAGCTCCCTGCCGCAGCAGGGGATGCAATCTACGCGTCGGCTCAGGTGTTCAGGCCCGTGATCATGCCGGCACCCACCGTGTTGTTGGTGGATTCGTCGATCAGGATGAAGGCACCGGTGGCACGCGAGTCGGTGTAATTGTCGGCGAAGACCGGCTGGGCCAGCTTGAGGTGCAGGCGGGCGATGTCGTTCATGGCCAGCGTGCTCGTCGCTTCCTTGTCCAGCGTGTTGATGTCCAGGCGGTGGGTGATGCTCGCCACCTTGGCCTTCACTTCGCGGGTGGTGTGGCGCAGCCAGTAGGTGCGCGCCGGCGACAGCGGGGTTTCCGACAGCCAGCAGACGATGGCCTCGACCTGCTTGGTCTGGGCCGGCACTTCGGCGCTGCTGACGATCATGTCGCCGCGGGAGATGTCGATCTCGTCTTCCAGCAGCAGGGTCACGGACTGCTCGTGGATCGCCTTGGGCAGGGACTCGCCGTACAGCTGGATGTCCTTGACCTTGGTGGTCAGCCCGTTGGGCAGCACGGTGACGCTGTCGCCGACCTTGATCTCGCCGGACTCGACACGGCCCATGAAGCCGCGGTAGTCGTGCAGCTCGGGGTTGTCGGAGGCCTGCGGGCGGCAAACGTACTGGACCGGGAAGCGGAAGCTCTCGGCCTGCTCGGTGTGGGCGGCGGGGGCATTCTCGAGGATGTCGATCAGCGTCGGGCCGTCGTACCAGTCCAGGCGCTCGCCACGGTCCACGATCATGTCGCCGTTGAGGGCTGACAGCGGGATGAAGCGCACGTCGGTGAGGCCGATCTGGTCGGCAAAGGCCTTGTAGTCGGCAACGATCCGGTCGTAGGTGGCCTGGTCGTAATCGACGAGGTCCATCTTGTTGACGGCCACCACCACGTGGGGAATGCCCACCAGCTTGGTCAGGTAGCTGTGGCGGCGGGTCTGGGTCAGTACGCCTTTGCGCGCGTCGATCAGGATGATCGACAGGTTCGCGGTGGAGGCGGCGGTCACCATGTTGCGGGTGTACTGCTCGTGGCCCGGCGCATCGGCGATGATGTACTTGCGGGTGCCGGTCGAGAAGTAGCGGTAGGCCACGTCGATGGTGATGCCCTGTTCGCGCTCGGCTTGCAGGCCGTCGGTGAGCAGGGACAGGTCGACGGCGGTCATGCCGCGCTTGCTGGAGGTACGTTCGATGGCGGTGAGGGTGTCGGCCAGGATGGCCTTGGTGTCGAACAGCAGGCGGCCGATCAGGGTGCTCTTGCCGTCATCCACCGAGCCACAGGTCAGGAAGCGCAGCAGGCCGCGGTCTTCAACGTGTTGGGCGCTCATTTAGAAGTAACCCTCTTTCTTGCGTTGTTCCATGGAGGCTTCGCTGGTCTGGTCGTCCAGACGCGTCGCGCCGCGCTCGGTGATCGTGGTGGTGGCGGTTTCGAGCACGATCTTCTCGACGTTGTCGGCGTCGGACTCCACCGGGGCGGTGCAGGAGATGTCGCCGACGGTGCGGAAACGCACCTGCAGGTCGATGATCTCTTCGCCGGGCTTGGGCAGGTTGGTCAGTTCGCCGTTCATCAGTGGCACGTTGACCGGCACGATGGCGCCGGAACGCATCACCACCGGACGGGTGTGGGCGAAGTAGATGCTCGGCAGCTCGAGCTTCTCGCGCTCGATGTACTGCCACACGTCCATCTCGGTCCAGTTGGAGATCGGGAAGGCGCGGATGTTCTCGCCCTTGTGGCTGCGCGCGTTGTAGAGGTTCCACAGCTCGGGGCGCTGATTCTTCGGATCCCATTGGCCGAACTCGTCGCGGAAGCTCATGATGCGTTCCTTGGCGCGGGCCTTTTCCTCGTCGCGGCGGGCGCCGCCGATACAGGCGTCGAAGCCGAACTCTTCAATGGCCTCCAGCAGCGTCACGGACTGATGCTTGTTGCGCGATTCGTTCTCGTTCTTGAGGACGACGGTGCCGCGCTTCATGGAATCTTCGACGGAGCGCACGATCAGGCGCTCGCCCAACTCGGCGGCACGCTTGTCGCGGAACGCGACGACTTCCTTGTAGTTGTGGCCGGTGTCGATGTGCATCAGCGGGAAGGGGAACTTGCCCGGGCGGAAGGCCTTTTCGGCCAGGCGCAGCATGCAGATGGAGTCCTTGCCGCCGGAGAACAGCAGCACGGGGTTGCTGCACTGGCCGGCCACTTCGCGCATGATGTGGATGGCTTCGGATTCGAGCCAATCCAGATGGCTCAGGGTCTGTTTGGTGAGCGTCGACATTGCTTTACTCGTTTTATGGTTCCTGGGTGCCCGTCACTTCTTGACGTGCAGGCCGCATTCCTTGGTTTCCGGATTTTCCCACCACCAGCGGCCGGCGCGGACGTCCTCGCCGATCGACACCGGGCGGGTGCACGGGGCACAGCCGATGCTCGGGTAGAACTTGTCGTGCAGCGCGTTGTACGGAACCTTGTTGAGGCGGATGTAGGCCCACACTTCCTTCTCGGTCCAGTCGGAGAGCGGGTTGAACTTGACGAGTCCATTGCCCTCGTCGAACTGGCGCTTGGGCAGGTCGGTGCGGGTGGTGGACTGCTGGGCGCGCAGGCCGGTGATCCAGGCCTGTTTGCCGGCCAGCGCGCGGCCCAGCGGCTCGACCTTGCGGGCGTGGCAGCAGGCCTTGCGCAGCTCGACGCTGTCGTAGAAGGCGTTGATGCCGTTTTCCCGCGTGAAGGTCTCGATAGCCTCGTGGTTCGGGTAGAAGAACTTCAGCTTGAGGCCGTAGCGCTTCTGCACCTCGGCCATCAGATCGTAGGTTTCCAGCGGCAGGCGGCCGGTGTCCAGCGAGAAGATCTCGATGGGCAGCTGATTGGTGGCGATCACGTCGGTGAGCACCATGTCCTCGGCGCCGAGGCTGTTGGCCATCGTGATGGCCGGCAGTTCGGCGGCCCAGGCGGCCAGGTCGGCCTTGAGCTGGGCGACCTTGGCCTCCACGCTGGCGAGCAGCACCGGATCGTCGAGCTTGGGGTTCTGGTTCGGATGCATCGAGATCTCTCCTCGCTCAGGCAGCGCGCTGGGCGCGGCGGAACAGAGGTTCGGGCTGGTCGATGGCGGCCTGGTAGGGCGTCGAGAAGTCCTTCAGGCTGGCCAGCGCTTCTTCCAGCTGGGCGTCGCTGTACTTGCCGGCCTTTGGCTGGATGGCATCGAAGCCGCAGCGCTGCATGAAGAAGAACTGGTCGCGCAGTACGTCGCCGATGGCGCGGATCTCGCCCTTGAAGCCGTAGCGGCTGCGCAGCAGCGCGGCGGCAGAATAGGCACGCCCGTCGGTGAACTTGGGGAAGTTGAGCGCGATGGCGCCAATGCTGTCCAGGTCGCCTTCGAGTTCGTCCACGTTCTCGTTGCTGTCCAGCCACACACCGAGGCCGGCGCGGCCGGAGAGGGCGCCGCGGTGGGCCTGCCACACGGCGAGGGGCACGAACAGCGGGCCGTCGGGCAGGCTCAGCGCCTCGGGGCCCTGGCCTTCGTCGAGAGCGAGGAATTGAGCGGCGTCGTCGATCACGCGGCCGTTCTTGATGAGCTTAGGCATGTTGCTTCCTTTCGATGATCGCGGCTTCGCCATACACGCCGAGCTTGAAGGGGTCGAGGCCGGTGCGGCGGACGGTGTCGATGAAGCGCTCGCCGTCCAGGCGCTGGGCCCGGTAGACGTCGATGATCTTGCTGATCACGTCGGGCATTTCGGCGGCGGCAAACGAGCGGCCGATCACCTTGCCGATGCTGGTGTGGTTGCCCTGGGCGCCGCCGAGGCTGACCTGGTACCACTCCTCGCCGTTCTTGTCGACGCCGAGGATGCCGATGTGGCCGACGTGGTGGTGGCCGCAGGAGTTCATGCAGCCGGAGATATTGAGTTCGAGGTCGCCGATGTCGTAGAGGTAGTCGAGGTCATCGAAGCGGGCCTGGATCGCGTTGGCGATGGGGATCGACTTGGCATTGGCGAGCGCGCAGAAGTCGCCGCCCGGGCAGCAGATGATGTCGGTCAGCAGGCCGAAGGTCGGCGTCGCCAGGCCGGCGGCGCGGGCCTTTTCCCACAGCGCGAAGAGGTCGGCCTGCTTGACGTCGGCCAGCACCAGATTCTGTTCGTGGGTGGCGCGCACTTCGCCGAAGCTGTAGATGTCGGCCCATTCGGCGACCAGGTCGAGCTGCTCGGCGGTGATGTCGCCGGGCGCCGTGGCTGGGTTCTTCAGGGACAGCACGACGATCGCGTAGCCGGGCACCTTGTGGGCCAGCACGTTGCGGCGGGCCCATGCGGCAAAGGCGGTGTTGGCGGCGCGCTGGCTGGCGTAGCCGGCGTCCTCGCCCGGCAGGGTCTCGTAGGCGGGCGTCGTGAAGTGGGCAGCGACGCGGGCTACTTCGGCTTCGGTCAGGGTGTTGGCGCCGTCCTTCCCGAAGGCCCATTCTTCCTCGACCTGGCGCTTGAACTCGGCAACGCCGAGGGCCTTGACGAGGATCTTGATGCGCGCCTTGTAGAGGTTGTCGCGGCGGCCATGGCGGTTATAGACCCGCAGGATCGCCTCGTTGTAAGTGATGATGTGCTGCCAGGGCACGAAAGCGTTGATCTCTTCACCGATGATCGGGGTGCGGCCCATGCCGCCGCCGACCAGCACGCGGAAGCCGATCTCGCCGGCCGCATCGCGCTTCAGCTCAAGGCCGATGTCGTGGCACTGGATGACCGCGCGGTCTTGATGAGCACCGTTCACGGCGATCTTGAACTTGCGCGGCAGGAAGGCGAATTCCGGGTGGAAGGTGCTCCACTGGCGCAGCACCTCGCACCACGGGCGCGGGTCGAGGTACTCGTCGCCGGCCACGCCGGCGAAGGGGTCGGAGGTGATGTTGCGGATGCACGCGCCGGAGGTCTGGATGGCGTGCATTTCCACGCCCGCCAGCTCGGCCAGGATTTCCGGCACGATCTTCAGCTCGGGCCAGTTGAACTGCACGTTCTGGCGGGTGGTGATGTGGGCGTAGCCCTTGTCGTACGTACGGGCGATGTGGGCGAGCTTGCGGACCTGGGTGGACGACAGCAGGCCGTAGGGCACGGCAACCCGCAGCATCGGCGCATGGCGCTGCACGTACAGGCCATTTTGCAGACGCAGGGGACGGAATTCGTCATCGGTCAGCTCGCCGGCCAGGTAGCGACGGGTCTGGTCGCGGAACTGGGCGACGCGCTCGTCGACGATCTTCTGGTCGTAGGGGTCGTAACGGTACATTTCGTTTTCCTGGTTTGTTCGTAAGCCCGGTCAGGCCGCAATCAACTTGCTGCCCACCAAGACCAGCATGGTTGCCAGAATCGGACGCAGCACCCGGTCGGGGATCCGGGTGGAAATGTGGCTTCCCAGCCAGATACCCGGCAGGGAGCCGATCAGCAGGCTGCCCAGCAAGGCCCAGTCGACGCTGCCGAGGAACCAGTGGCCGATGCCGGCCACCAGCGTCAGGGGCACCGCGTGGGCGATGTCGCTGCCGACGATACGCAAGGTCGCCAGCCGCGGGTACAAAAAGAACAGGGCGCTGACGCCCAGGGCGCCGGCACCCACCGACGAGATCGACACCAGAATGCCCAGCACTGCGCCGGTCAGGATGGTCAGCAGCTTGGTGCGCTGCGGATTTTCCTGGCCGCCGGACTGCTTCAGGGCGTAGGCCTGGATCTGCTTGCGAAACACGATCGCCACGGCGGTGAGGAGCAGGGCCACACCCAGCGAAACCTTGATCAGGCTGGCAGCGCCACCGATGCCGCCAGGTGCGAAGTAACCGAGCAGCAGCAGGGTGATTGTCGCCGCCGGAATGCTGCCGGTAGCCAGGCGGCGCGTCACCGTCCAGTCCACCGTGCCCTTCATGCCGTGGGCGACGGTTCCACCGGCCTTGGTGACGGCGGCGTAGAGCAGGTCGGTCCCGACGGCTACCGACGGGTTGATGCCGAACAGCAGCACCAGCAGCGGTGTCATCAAGGACCCGCCGCCTACGCCTGTCAGGCCGACGATGGCTCCCACCGCGAAGCCGGCAATCGTGTAAGCGATACTCATGATAAGCCCAAATTCCTTGTGCGGCGCATCGTAGAACGTGTTTTTAGAGCAAAGAAGGTGTTCCGGGTTAAACCTTTAGAACTTAAAGTTCTATAATCGGATTTCGAGGTTCTTCCACGGAATCGCTGCGACGATGAACATTCAGCAGTTGCGCTATGTATTCGAGGTGGCCCGCCACGGACTCAACGTGTCGGAGGCCGCCGAGGCCCTGTTTACGTCCCAGCCCGGGGTGTCGAAGCAGATCCGCGTGCTCGAGGAGGAGCTGGGGGTCGAGATCTTCGTGCGCCATGGCAAGCGCCTGGTGGATATCTCTGAACCCGGCAGGCAGGTGCTGACCATCGTGGGTCGCATTCTGCAGGAAGTGGACAACCTGCGTGAAGTCGGCGCCGAGTTCAGCAACGAGGCGACCGGCAGTTTGTCGATTGCCTTTACACATACCCAGGCCCGCTATGCGCTGCCGCCGGTGGTGCAGGCCTTCATGACGCGCTATCCGAACGTGCGTCTGTCCTTCCATCAGGGCAATCCGCGCCAGGTGTGCGAGTACGTGCTGTCGGGGGTGGCCGACATCGCCATCGCCACCGAGGCGATCGCCGAGCACGAGGACATCGTGATGCTGCCCTGCTACCAGTGGAATCGCTGCGTCGTTGCGCCGCTGCGGCACCCGATCCTGGCCACGCAGCCGCTGACGCTGGAGGCCATCGCCCGCTATCCGCTGGTGACCTACGATTTCGCCTTCACCGGCCGCAACCGCATCAACGAGGCGTTTACCGGCCGGGGCCTGAAACCCAACGTTGTCCTGACCGCCATCGACTCGGATGTGATCAAGACCTACGTGGCGATGGGGCTCGGTGTCGGCATCATCGCCAGGATGGCGTACGACCCGGTGGCGGACAGGGAACTGGGCATGCTGGATGCCGCGCACCTGTTCGCCTCGAGTACGACGCGCATCGGTCTGCGCCGGAACGCCTGGCTGCGCGGATATATATATGCGTTCATCGAGTGCTTTGCGCCGCACCTGACGCGTCGGGTGGTCGATGCCGCGCTGGCGGGGGGCGGTGAGGATCCGGGGCTGTAGGGCTGTAGGGCTGCGGGGAAACTGCAGAGAAAAACCGGGGCGAGAGGCCCCGGCAATAAAATCCGTGCTTTACCCGTGACTGTTTCGCCTGACCCGAGCAAGCCCCGCAATGCCGAGCCCCCCAAGGAGCAGCGTTGAAGGTTCCGGAACCTTGATCGTTACGGGCTCCGTGGTAATCAGTGCGGCAAAATGGACCGTTGTATCGGCGCCTTCGGGGGTTTCAAAGCCGAGACAAGGCGCCGCAACTCCAACTGCTCCGCACGCAGCAGCCGAAAGTGCGTTCAAGCCATGTGTTGACTCGAAGAAACTGATGAAATATTCCTGATTCTGGAGAGGTCCTCCCGGGCCATCCAGATCGTAGTTGAATTTGAAATTCAGAGACTGAGCGTCGGTGACATAGATATCGGCGCACCCAGCTGAATTGACTCCGCTACCGTTCGCTCCGCCATCCGCGCAGGGACTCGCACCATTGGGCGTTTCAAGGTAATGCACCTTGAATGAGATCAAGGCAGGCGCCATAGCGCCACCTGGAGGGGCGAACGGGGTGAGAATCAGAGTGGACAGAATATCCAGCGACTTCAGCGTAGTGCCGGTGATTGGGCGGTTGAGGTGGGTGATCGCCACGTTGTTGATGGCTGCGCCATTCGTGGCGACGTTCGTGCTGCTTGGTGACGCGGAGATGTCGAGACCACTCTGCCCAAAGCCCGTGCTGTCACCCCAGCGCAAGCTTTGGTTGTTTACAACGGTCACCCCGGTAGGGGAAGTACAGTCATTATTGCTATCGCAAATGGTTGATGTGTCAAAAACCGTCGAAACATCGACAGTCCATGTATCAACAATACCGTTAACGAGCGTGGCCTGTACTGAAGCAGAGAAAGCGAGAGCCAGTGCGCCAGTAAGACGTGCAATATTTGCATGATGGTTTTTCATGATGCCCTCCGTCCATATTAAAGAAGCCAGTTGGCGTTTTTTAAGGACTTTCCGATGTCAAACACGAAATACTTGTCTTGCTCTCGTCTTGGTGCATTAATTGTGCCAATTTTGATTTTTTTGTCATATATCGAGTCTGTTCAAGGCTTCGCGCGAGAGTGCTCAGGGGGGAGTACTTCAAGCGCAGATGAAGATGTAAATTTTTCTGACAAAAATATTGAATTTATTGTGTACTGCAAATTCATTGGATTGGCTCATATTGTTTCCAGTTTCTTCCGCTGGCGCTCCGGACATCCGTTTGTGAGAGACTTGGATTTCTTGTTGTCGCTATCTCCCCGCCATGCAATCTCTGACCACTTTCGCTGCCCTGCTGCTGGCCTCCGTGCTGCTCGTTCCCATCTTCAAGCGGGCCGGGCTGGGCACGGTGCTGGGCTATCTGGCGGTGGGGGTGTTGATCGGGCCGTTCGGCGTGAAGCTGGTGCGCGATCCGGACAACCTGCTCCACACGGCCGAACTGGGGGTGGTGTTGCTGCTTTTCGTCATCGGGCTGGAACTGAAGCCCTCGCGGCTGTGGGCCCTGCGGCGATCGGTATTCGGGCTGGGGGCATTGCAGCTGTTCGGGGTGGCGGCGGCGCTTGCCGGTGCCGGACGTTATCTGGGCCTGTCGTGGCCGGCGGCGACGGTGGTGGGGATCATCCTGGCCTTGTCCTCGACGGCCTTCGTGTTGCCGACCCTCGCCGAGCGGCGTGAACTTTCCACCCGTCATGGGCGGGAAGCTTTCGCGATTTTGTTGTTTCAGGATCTGTCCGTCATTCCGCTGCTGGCCCTGATCCCGCTGTTCGGCACCGGGCGGCCGACGGCGCTGACCCATCCGGCGGTCGGCCTCGGTTTGCTGGCGGTAGTGGCGGTGATCGGCCGGCCGACGCTGGACATGCTGTTCCGCCACGTGGCGCGGGTGAACAGCCGGGAGATGTTCACCGCCGCCGCGCTGGCGACGGTGCTGGGCCTGGCGCTGCTGATGCAGGCCGGCGGCCTGTCCATGTCCCTGGGCGCTTTCGTGGCCGGCGTGCTGCTGGCCGATTCAGAGTTCCGTCATGAACTGGAAGCGGCCATCGCGCCCTTCCAGGGGTTGCTGCTCGGCTTGTTCTTCATGGCCGTCGGGATGTCCACCAATCTCGATCTGCTGGTCAAGTTTCCGTGGCAGATCGCCCAGCTCACCGCCGGGTTGATCGTCGTGAAAGGCGTGGTGCTGTTTGTGTTGCGGCGCCTGGTCGGTGGCACGACGGGGGATGCGCGCCTGCTGGCCCTGGCCCTGGCCCAGGGCGGGGAATTCGCCTTCGTGCTGTTCGATGCGGCCCAGTCTTTCCGCGTCCTCGGCGAAGTGCAGGCCGACAAGCTGACCCTGGTGGTGGCCCTGTCGATGGCGGTATCGCCGCTGCTATTGATGTTCGGTGACTGGCTGGCCCGGGCCGACAAGAAAAACGTTCCGCCCCGTGCTTTCGACGAGATGCCGGAGGATGGCAGCGAGGTGGTGATCGCCGGTTTCGGGCGGGTCGGCCAGATCGTCGGGCGTCTTTTGCTGGCGCGGGGCGTCAGCTTCACGGCGCTGGATTCCGATGCGGGCCAGGTGGATACGGTACGTCGCTTCGGTCTGAAGGTCTTTTACGGCGATGCAGCCCACCTGGATCTGCTGCATGCGGCGCAGGTGGGGCAGGCCAAGGTCTTCGTGCTGGCGATCGACGATGTTGAGGCTTCCCTGCGCACTGCGGAGCTGGTGCGCAAGCATTTCCCCCATGTGCAGATCGTGGCGCGGGCGCGCAACCGCTTCCACGCCAGCCGTCTGATGGACCTGGGCATCGAGCGGCAGATCCGCGAGGCCTTGCCGTCCAGCCTGGAAATGGCCAAGTGGACGCTGGAGCTGCTCAACGAACCGCCGGCGCTGGCGGAGCAGATGGTGAACCGCTTCGCCCGCCACGACGCCGAGGTGCTGGCGCGGCAGCAGGCCATCGGCCACGACGAGCACAAGCTGATCCAGTCGTCCCTGGAGGCCCGCGAGGAGCTGGCCCAGGTGCTGGAGGAGGCCCGCGTGGCCTTTACCCGCAAGGGGCGCGGCGCGACGTCCTGATCGCGGGGCGTCTTGCGGGCCGGCGCGGGCGTGCCGGCGGAATGATTATTTCCCGTGAAAAAAACTTTTTTCCATATGGAAAACGCCGTTTTTCACATGACGGAAAGCTTGGGCGACACCACCGGGTGATCGGGCGGTGTGCCAAAAATCCTTTGTCACGCCGCCCGGCGATTTTTTCATGTGCCCCACGGCTCCGGCGGCGTGACGCAAAAAATCCGTCATGCCGCCGGATGGGTTTTCGGTGTGAAAAATCCTGTTCTTCATATGAAAAAAAGGATTTTTCGTATGACAAAAAATCTTTGTCATATGCTCCGATGATCGGGTGGTGCGTCAAAAGCTTTTTGTCACGCCACTCAATGATTCCGCGGCGCCACCGGATCATTCTTCCAGCTGCAGAAAACTCTGCGCTTCGCCGCCGCGGGCGAGGGCCAGCATCAGCGCGATGCGGGCCTTGGCGGGAGGCAGGTCGCCGGCGGTGAGCCAGCCTTCGCGGTCGTCGTCGGCATTGGCGTTGTGATCCACCGGGCCGGCGCAGCGGCTGGCGCGCAGGATCGCCACGCCGTGTCCGCGGGCCCGGGCGAGGGCTGGCTGCCAGGCGGCCGGCACGCTGCCATGGCCGGTGAGGGCCAGCACCAGGCCGCGGGCGCCGCCGGCAACACAGGCATCCACCAGCTCCGGCGGCGCGCCGGCATAGCCCATCAGCAGATCCACCCGCGGCAGCGTGGCCGGGCTCAGATCGGCGCAGCGCCCGTCGGGGCGGCCGTCGGTCCATGGCCTTGCCGACTCGAAGGCATCCAGCCCATGGGTGCGGGCCTTGCAGAGCCAGCGCGCCGGGTAGGCGGTCCGGTTCATTACCGCCAGCACGCCCTTGCCCTGCGCGCTCGGACTGGCGGCCAGGCACACGGCGGCACGCAGGTTGGCGGGTCCGTCGGCTTCGGGGTGGTCGGCCGGGCGCATGGCGCCGGTCAGCACCACCGGCTTGTCGCCGGGCAGCGTGAGGTGCAGGAAGTAGGCGGTCTCTTCCAGCGTGTCGGTGCCGTGCAGGATCACGATGCCGGCTATGGTCGTATCGGCCAGCGCACGGCGGGTGGCGGCGAGAATCGTCAGCCAGTCGGCCGGTGTCATGTCCTTGCTGTCGAGGGCCAGGATCTGCTCGGCGCTCAGCTCGGCGGTGGCGTCCAGGCCGGGGACGGCCGCCAGCAGTTGCTCCACCGGGCGTACGCCGGCCCGGTAGCGCGCGCCGTCGCCGGCAGGATCGGCTTCGCCGGCGATGGTGCCGCCGGTAGCCAGCAGGTGGATGCGCGGGCGTGCCATGCCAGTGGACATCAGTGGGTCAGGATCTTGGCGAGGAACTGGCGTGCGCGCTCGGAGCGCGGATTGCCGAAGAAGGCGTCTTTGGCGTCGTCCTCGACGATCTGGCCCTGGTCCATGAAAACGATGCGGTTGGCAACCTTGCGGGCGAAGCCCATCTCGTGGGTCACGCACATCATCGTCATGCCTTCTTGGGCGAGCTCGACCATCACGTCGAGGACCTCGTTGATCATTTCCGGATCGAGGGCCGAGGTGGGTTCGTCGAAGAGCATGCAGATCGGGTCCATCGCCAGCGCGCGGGCGATGGCGACGCGTTGCTGCTGGCCGCCGGAGAGCTGGCCGGGAAACTTGGCGGCATGGGCCTTCAGGCCGACCCGGTCGAGGAGCTTGAGGCCCTTGTCGGTGGCCTCGTCCTTGCTGCGGCCGAGCACCTTGACCTGGGCGATGGTCAGGTTGTCGGTGATGCTCATGTGCGGGAACAGCTCGAAGTGCTGGAAGACCATGCCGACGCGGCTGCGCAGCTTCGACAGGTTGGTCTTCGGGTCGCCGACGGAGACGCCATCGACGGTGATGGTGCCGCTCTGGAAGGGCTCCAGGCCGTTGACGCACTTGATCAGGGTGGACTTGCCTGAGCCCGACGGCCCGCAGACGACGATCACCTCGCCTTTGTTCACCTCGGTGGAGCAATCGGTCAGCACCTGGAAAGTGCCGTAGTGCTTGGAAACGTTCTGGATGGAAATCATCTCGGACTCCGGGAATCAGTGTGCCCCATGGGCATTGAGCTTTTTCTGGTAATGGCGGACCGCCTGGGAGGCCGCGAAGCAGATCAGGAAATAGACGGCGCCGGCGAACAGCAGCAGCTCAACCAGCCGCCCGTCCCGGTCGCCGACCTTGTAGGCGACGCCGAAGAAGTCGGCCAGCGCCGAGACGTACACCAGGGAGGTATCCTGGAACAGCACGATGGCCTGGGTCAGCAGCAGCGGCACCATGTTGCGGAAGGCCTGCGGCAGCACGACCAAGCGCATCGCCTGGGCGTAGGTCATGCCGAGGGCGGCGGCGGCGGCGACCTGCCCTTTGGGTACCGACTGGATGCCGGCGCGGATGATTTCCGAGTAGTAGGCCGCCTCGAACAGCGCAAAGCCCACCAGCGCCGAAGCCAGGCGTACGTCGGTGGTGGCGCTCAGGTTGAAGACGCCGCGCAACACCTGGGGCACGATCAGGAAGAACCACAACAGCACCATCACCAGGGGGATGGCGCGGAATAGATTGACATAGCCCGCGGCCAGCCAGGTCAGTGGCTTGATGGCGGCCAGGCGGGCCATCGCCAGCAGTGTTCCCCAGGCGATGCCGAACAGCACCGCGCAGGCGGTGATCTCCAGGGAGACCTTCATGCCTTCCCACAGGAAGGGCAGGGCGCCGGGAATCGAGGACCAGTCGAACTCGTACATCTCACTTGCTCCCCAGGTAGCCGGGCACCCGCGCGCGGGCTTCGACGATGCGCATCAGCCCCATCACCACCACATTGATGACGAGATACAGCAGGGTGATGGCGATGAAGGACTCGTAGGGTTGGGCGGTGTAGTCCACCAGCTGGCGGCCCTGGGCAGCCAGTTCGAGCAGGCCGATGGTCGAGCACACCGCCGAGTTCTTGAAGATGTTGAGGCACTCGGAGGTGAGGGGCGGCACGATGAGGCGGAAAGCCATTGGCAGCAGCACGTGGCGGTAGGTCTGCGGCAGCGTGAAGCCGAGGGCGAGGCCGGCGGCCCGCTGGCCGCGGGGCAGGGCGTTGATGCCGGCACGGACCTGCTCGGCGACGCGGGCGCTGGTGAAGAAGGCCAGGCACAGCATGGCCGACAGGAATTGCTGGGTCAGGGGCGAAAGCTGCTGCTTGAAGGCATCGCCGAGCCCGAAAGGCAGGATCTCGGGCAGCACGAAATACCAGATGAAGAGCTGCACCAGCAGCGGGATGTTGCGGAACAGCTCCACATAGGCGCTGGCCAGGGTCGACAGCGGCTTGCTGGGCACGGTACGCAGCACGCCCGTCAGGCTCCCCAGCGCGAGGGCCAGC
Organism: Zoogloea sp. LCSB751; assembly: GCF_002028455.1. Lineage (GTDB taxonomy): Bacteria > Pseudomonadota > Gammaproteobacteria > Burkholderiales > Rhodocyclaceae > Zoogloea. Next base: position 194,298 of record NZ_MWUM01000001.1, read on the forward strand.
AGCCAGGCCGACAGGGACAGCAGGATCGTCGTCTGCAGGCCCGACAGCAGCCAGACGAGGTAGGTGGTTTCACCGGTGGGGACCGTACTGCCGAAGATGCTCCAGTTCCATTGGTAGCCCATGGAAGGGTTCCTTTCGGGGCGCGTTGCTGGGCAGGCGCTGGAACGGTGCCGCTCCGCTACTGCCGTAGGGGCGAACTCATCCGCCCGCGGACATCAATACATGCGACAGAGGGCGAAGGCACTCGCCCCTGTGGTTTTCAGTCGAAAGGCTTGTCGTTGGGGGCCTTGTAGAGCTTGATCATGGCGTCGGAGAGCGGGAAGTTGAGGTTCAGACCCTTGGGCGGGATGGGCTGGGTGAACCACTTCTTGTAGATCGCTTCGGCCTCGCCGGAGGTCATGGCCTTGGCGAGGGTGGCATCGACGAGCTTCTTGAAGCCGGGGTCGTCCTTGCGGAACATGCAGCCATAGGCCTCGAAGCTCTGCGGCGTGCCGGTGACGACCCAGTCGGCAGGGCGCTTGGCCTTGGCCATTTCACCGTAGAGGAGGGCGTCATCCATCATGAAGGCGACGGCGCGGCCGGTCTCCAGGGTCAGGAAGGCTTCGCCGTGGTCCTTGGCGGAGATGATGTTCATGCCGAGCTTCTTGTCCTCGTTCATCTTGCGGATCAGGCGCTCGGAGGTGGTGCCGGCGGTGGTCACCACATTCTTGCCGGCGAGATCGGGGAAGTCCTTGATGCCGGACTCCTTCTTGGTCATCAGGCGGGTGCCGATGATGAAGAGGGTGTTGGAGAAGGCGACCTGGCGGGCCCGCTCGGCGTTATGGGTGGTGGAGCCACACTCGATGTCGATGGTGCCGTTCTGGATGAGGGGAATGCGGTTCTGGGCGGTGACTGGCAGAAGCTTGACCTGCAGGGTGTTGAGCTTGAGGTTGGCCTTGACTGCATCGACCACCTTGAGCATCAGCTCCTGGCTGTAGCCGACGACCTGCTGCTTGTCGTCGTAATAGGAGAAGGGGATGGAGGACTCCCGGTGGCCCAGCGCGATGGTGCCGCTGTCCTTGATCTTCTTGAGGGTCGGCGACTCCTGGGCGAAGGCCGACTGGGTGGCGAAGCTGGCGGTCAGGGCGAGCGCGGCGAGGGCAGACTTGCGGATGCACGGCATGGGGGCTTCCTCCACGGAATATCGAACGATCACGGATCGGGTCTTCCGCCCGTCGCCTGGCGGCGCAGCGAGGCGGGGCGCGCCTTGGCGCGCGTCCCGGGCATTGTAGCCCGCTCTGCTGCAGTGCGGAGTGCTGCTGGGGAGCGTTGGCTCAGGCGGCGTCGAGACGGGCGTGGATGGCCTTCAGGTCGGCTTCGTCTAGGGTTTCGCGGCTCAGCAGGTCGCGGGCGGTTTCCTCGAGGATGGCGCGACGGGCGGTGAGGATCGCCAGGCTGTGCTCGAAGGCGGCGGCGACGATGCGGCGCACCGCGCAGTCGATCTCGCGGGCGGTTTCCTCGGAGTAGGCGCGCTCTTGCGGTGGCGCCGCGTTCTGGCCGAGGAAGTTGGCCTTGTCGCTGTCGTAGGCGACGTTGCCGAGCTCGGCGTCCATGCCGAAGCGCATGACGATGGAGCGGGCGATGGCGGTAACCTTCTGCAGGTCGTCGGCGGCGCCGGTGGACACTTCACCGAAGACGATCTGCTCGGCGGCACGGCCGCCTAGCAGCACCGCCATCTTGTTCTCCAGCTCGGCGCGGGTCATCAGGAAGCGGTCTTCGGTGGGGCGCTGGATGGTGTAGCCGAGGGCGCCGACGCCGCGCGGGATGATGCTGATCTTGTGCACCGGGTCGGTGCCGGGCAGGCCCATCGCCACCAGCGCGTGACCCATCTCGTGGTAGGCAACGACGGTGCGCTCGTGTTCGTTGAGGACCCGGTTCTTCTTCTCGAGGCCGGCGACGATGCGCTCCACCGCCACCGTGAAGTCGTCGACGGTGACCGATTCGCCGTTGCGGCGGGTGGCGACCAGCGCGGCCTCGTTGCACAGGTTGGCCAGGTCGGCGCCGGAGAAGCCCGGCGTCAGCGCGGCAACCTTCTCGGGGTCGGTGTCGGCGGCGAGGGTGATCTTCTTCATGTGCACCGCCAGGATCGCGATGCGGCCCCTCTTGTCGGGGCGGTCGACGAGTACCTGGCGGTCGAAGCGGCCGGCGCGCAGTAGCGCCGGATCGAGCACCTCGGGGCGGTTGGTGGCGGCCAGCAGGACGAGGCCGGAGGAGGAGTCGAAGCCGTCCAGCTCCACCAGCAGCTGGTTGAGGGTCTGTTCCTTCTCGTCGTGGCCGCCCATCGCGAAGGCGCCGCGGGCCCGCCCCATGGCGTCCAGCTCGTCGATGAAGATGATCGCCGGGGCCTTGGCGCGGGCCTGCTCGAAAAGGTCGCGCACACGGGCCGCGCCGACGCCGACGAACATCTCGACGAACTCCGAGCCGGAAATCGAGAAGAAGGGCACGCCGGCCTCGCCGGCCACCGCCTTGGCGAGCAGGGTCTTGCCTGTGCCCGGCGGGCCGACCAGCAGCACGCCCTTCGGCACGCGCCCGCCGAGGCGGCCGTAGGTCTTCGGGTCTTTCAGAAAACCAACCACCTCCTTGAGTTCGTCCTTGGCCTCGTCTACGCCGGCTACGTCCTCGAAGCTGACGCCGGTATTGGCCGCAACATAGACCTTGGCCTTGCTCTTGCCGAGGTTCATGAAGCCGCCGCCGAGGCCCTGCTTGCCGGCGAACTTGCGCATCGCGAACATCCAGATGGCGACGAAGATCACCGCTGGCAGTACCCAGCCGAGGATGTCGCGGAACAGGGTGTTCTCGACGACGCCGGTGAATTTGACGTCGTACTGGCCAAGGTCCTTGGCCAGCGCCGGATCGACGCGGGTGGTGACGAACTTCTGGCGGCCGTCCTGCAGGGGTTGCTTGAGGGTGCCCTGGATGGTGTTGTCGGCGATGGCGATTTCGGCCACCTCGCCGGCCTTCACCATGCGCTGGAATTCGCTGTAGGGCACCGGCTCGACGGTGCGCATCTGCACCCACAGGTCGTGCAGCGTGAAGATCGCGAACAGCGCGAAGATGAAGTACCAGAGGCTGAACTGGGTTTTCTTTTCCATGGGCCGGGGCAAGGCGAAGGGCAGTTAGGTGTACCCGATATGGGGGCGGGATGGGCCCGCTTCAAGCGGCTGCGGCTTGCCGGCGGGGGCGCCGGGCAATGTGACATCCTTCCTGCAGACCGAGCGTCCGCATGCGAGTTCCGTCACGGGGAGCCGCCCAACCGGCTGACACAATGGCACCTGTGGAAAAACTTCATCTGGATCGCCTGTTCATGTCTTCTGCGTGTCTTCGCCTGCTCAAGCCGGCTTTCCGGCTCTCTCTCGTCGGCTTGCTGGTGTGCGCGGGGCTTGCTGCACCGGGCGCGGAGGCGGCTGTCCGCGCGCCCAGCGACAAGGCGGTGCATTACTACGACGACGCGAACGGGCGCTTCGTGCGCAAGGACTACGCCGGCGCGATCATCCAGGCGCGCAACGCGATCCAGCAGGAGCCGGGCATGCTCGCCGCCCACCTGCTGCTCGGCAAGGCCCTGTTGAAGGATGGGCAGGCGGCCGCCGCGGAGGCGGAGTTCGAGCGCACGTTGGAGCTGGGCGTCAATGTTGCGGAAATCGCGCAGCCTTACGGCGCGGCCTTGATGATGTTCGGCAAGAGCGAGAAGCTGCTGGAGCGCATCCGCCCCGATGGCCTGCCCGCCGCAGCCAGGGCCGAGGTGCTGGCCATGCGGGCGACGGCCTACGCGGACCAGGGGAACATGCGGGAGGCCTTCCGCGCCATCGAAGCCGGGCGCCAGGCCGATCCGAAGTCTCTGGCGCCCTTGCGTGCGGAGGTGGACCTTTCCCTGCGCGACCGTAACCCCGAGCGGGCCCGCAAGGCGCTCGATACCGCGCTCGGCATGGCGCCGGCCGATGCCTCGTTGCTGAACCTGCGCGGCGCGCAGCTGCAGTCCTCCGGCGACGTGCAGGGGGCGCTTGCCCATTTCGGCAAGGCGCTCGCGGCCGATCCCCGCCTGCTGGATGCACTGGTGGCACGCGCTTCCCTGCTGATCGACCTGAAGCGCCCGGACGAGGCCTGGCCCGATCTGGAGAAGGCGTCCGGCTTGATCCAGCGGGAGCCGCGGGTGGCCTATCTGAAGAGTCTTGTCTACGCAGCCCGCGGTGACAGCAAGGCGTCCCGGGCCCAGTTGGAGGAGGTCACGACGCTGGTGGACGCGCTGCCCGAGGACTTCGTATCCCGTCAGCCGCCGCTGCTGATGCTCGGCGGCCTGGCCTCTTATGCCATCGGTCGTTCGGAACGCGCGCGGGCCCTGCTCGAACTGTATGTACAGCGGATGCCGAGGGATCCTGCCGGCCGCAAGCTGCTGGCCAATATCTACCTGGCCAGCGGCGAGCCGACACGGGTCACGGACCTGCTCGATCCCATGCTGCGCGCCGGCGAGGCGGACCAGCAGGTGCTGACGACCCTGGCCGCCCTGCGGATGCAGCAGCGCCGCTATGGCGATGCGGCGAATGCCCTGGAGGCGGCGGCACGCATGTCCGGCGACGATCCCGGCATCGTCGCGCAACGGGGCTTTGCGCTGGTCGGCAATCAGCAGACGGATCTGGGGCTGGCTGCCTTGCGCCGGGCCTTCGACAAGGAACCCCGCCAAGTGAACGTGGCGTCGGCCCTGAGCACGCTGTATCTGCGCCGGGGGGACCGGCGCAACGCGTTGCAGGTGGCCGAGGCGCTGGTCAAGGGCCTGCCGTCGGTGGGCCTTGCCTACAACCTGCTCGGGGCCGTCCGGTCCGCCAATGGTCAGCCTGCCGAGGCCCGTGCGGCCTACGTGAAGGCTCTGTCCCTGACCCCGGATCTCGTGCCGGCCCAGCTCAACCTGTCCCGCCTGGATGCGGCCGAAGGCAAACTGGATGCGGCTCGCCAGCGCCTTGCCGGTCTGCTCCGCAAAGCGCCGCAGCAGGTGCAGGCGATGACCGAACTGGCGCGGGTGGAGATGCGGGCCGGCCGTCCGGTGGAGGCGCAGGGCTGGCTCGAAAAGGCCTGGGGGCTGGCGCCGGGCGATGTACCGGTGGGGCTCGAGTTGCTGGGCCTGTACCGGCAGACCAACAAGCCGGCTCAGGCGCTGGTCGTGGCCAAGCGCCTGAGCCGGGAGCGTTCCGACAATCCCGTGGTGGCCGAGGCCCTTGGACGTTCTGCGCTGGCGATGGGCGACAAGGAGGCGGCGCGTTCCGCCTTGGCGACGCTGGCCCGGTTGATCGGAGCGGATGCCGAGCGGCTGGTCGAGCTCGGGCGGCTGCAACTGGAGGCCGGCGCCGCGATGGAGGCGGCGGCGAGTGCGGAGAAGGCGCTGGCCGCCCAGGCCGGCTATCTGCCCGCCCAGGTTCTGCAGGTGCAGGCTGAGCTGGGCCTGGGAAATCTGCCGCGGGCGGAGTCGCTGCAGCGCGCGCTGCTGGCCCGTACGGCCAACGGGGCCGATGCCCTGCGTCTGGCGGGCGACATTGCCATGGCTCGGCGGGCACCCGCGGATGCCGCGCGCCACTACCAGGCTGCCTTGGCCAAGGCGCCGTCGTCGAACCTGGCCCTGCTGGCCTTTGCAGCGGCATTTCGCGCCGGTGACGGTGGCCGGGGCGTGGCCCTGCTCGAAGCTTGGCTGCGGGGGCATGCGGATGACACCGCCGCGCGCACGGCGCTGGCCGAGGGCTATCTGCGCCTGAACCGGCTGGCCGATGCCCGCTCCACCTATGACGAAGTGCTCGCCCGCGATCCACGGAACGGCATGGCGGCCAACAACCTGGCCCAGGTCCTGCTGCGCCTCAACGATGCAGGGGCGGTGGCCGCCGCGGAGCGCGCCGCCAAGCTGGCGCCGGGCGATGCTAACGTGCTCGATACGCTGGGTTGGGCGCGTGCCCGCAACGGGGCGCTGGATATCGGCTTGAAGACCTTGCGCGACGCCCGGCTGAAGGCGCCGGAGTCTCGTGACATCCGCTACCACCTGGCGTGGGCGCTGCACCGCAGCGGAAAGCGGGAGGAAGCGCGGCTCGAATTGGCGGCGGCGCTACGTGCCGAAGGGGAGTTCGACAGCGCACAGGAAGCCCAGCAATTGAGGGGTGAGCTCGGATTGTGAGTCGAAGTGTGAAATAGTTGTTGTCGGTATGTTTTACAGATTTTGATAATCCGAGGCAATTGAATAAAAAAAATGTTGTTTTTCATTGTATTGTCGGATTGGTGCGAATTTTGCTAAAGAATACGCAGCTGCTCGTCGTTCGTCGTGTTCAGACGAATCCGGGGCGTAAATTCTTAGTGGGGTGTGAAATGTCAAAATATGTGTTCGGGTCCCTGGCGCTGGGACTGGCGCTCATCGCTACGGCTCCGGTCCAGGCCGCGTCTTCGTGGAGTTTCACGACGGGGGGCACGGAAGCCAATGCGAACAGTTTCGGAAATACGCGTACATACTCGGCGGGCACCAACCAGAACGTGACCATCTCCGCGTGGTCCGATACGAAGAACGCCACCATCAGTGGCCAGACTGTCACCAACGCGTACATCGAGAAGGCGTATCTCGGTTCCTATTCGGGTGGTCTGGGGGTGACCAACCAAGACGGGGCCTCTGGTGCAGGCGATAACGACAAAACCAGCACGAAAAACTTTAATGAAGGCGAAGGCACCATTGCGAATTCGTCGGTGCCTGGCCACACGATGGACAATTTGAACCGCTATGACTCGATGCTGTTCGACTTCGGAACGGGTAAGTCGGTCGCACTCAACAGTGTGACGGTTGGCTGGTGGTATTCCGATTCGGATATCACCGTGCTGGCCTACACTGGAACCGGCACACCGACCTTCGTCTCCGCCAATCAGGGCTACGCCAGTCTGCTGAGCAGCGGCTGGAGCGTCGTGAAGGCGTCGGCGGGGACGACCGGGACCGCGAACTATTCAAACGCTGCCGGAAATTTGCTGCAGCAGAACACCGATGCGAGCAAGTACGTGCCTCTGGTGGTGAATGATCTGAACATCAGTGCGCGCTACTGGCTGGTTGGCGCGCTCAACACCCTGGTGCAGACCCTGCCGGGCAGTCCCAGCGTCAATGGGGGCAACGACTACGTCAAGATTGCAGCCATCACCGCCAGCTACGATACGCCGGAGCCCTCCAGTATCGTGCTGGCGAGCGGCGCGTTGGCGGGTGCTGTCCTGATGCGCCGCCGCCGGAAGAGCTGAAGGCTTTTCCCGTCCCGGGGTTACAACAAAAACGGCACCTTGAAGGTGCCGTTTTTGTTGTAACCGGCCCCGTGCCGGAACGGGGCCGCGGCTTCGCTCAGCGTCTGCCGTTGCCGTTGTTGCTGCGGGGAGAGAACAAGGCCGCCGGTTTGATGTCTCCCGACTTGCGGCCGGTGAGGGTGACTGCCGGACGGGTGGTCTCTTCCAGCGCGGCCGGTGTGCCGCGGTTCGGATTGCCGCCGCCGAAACCGCCCTTGCCATGGCCCGGCTTGTCGTAGCCGTTACCCTGGCGGTGGGTGTTGAAGCTGGCTTCCGGGTCCCGGTAGCGGGGCTTGGCCTTGGACTGGTAGTCGACGCGATTACCGAAATCGTCGTCCTGCGCAGTGTTCTGGCGCGGCGCGCGCTGCTGGCGGTTGCCCGGTTCGCTGCCACCGCCATCCTGGGGCCGGTTCTCCTTGTTGTTACGGCCCTGGCGTTCCTGTTGCTGACCCTGGCGGGCGGGCTTGTCCTGCCTCTGGCCTTGTCCCTGCCTCGGGGAACGGGCCTGTTGCTGCCCCTGGCCCTCGGCTTGCTCCTGGCTCTGGCCCTTCGGTTTGCCTTGGCGTTGGCCCTGGCCCTGGCCCTGCTTTTGGCCTTGGCCCGGGGATTGAGCCTGGCCTTGACCCTGGCGGCGCTCGCGGCCGCCGTTGTGGGCGCCGCGGGGTTCGCGGGGAGGCCGTTCGTCGCTCTCGGCGGGGGCCGCGGACGGCACGAAGTCGGGCACCTCGACCTTGTCGATGAGGCGCTTCATCAGGCGCTCGATGTCCTTCAGCAGCGGCAGCTCTTCCCGGTCCACCAGCGACACGGCAGCGCCGGACGAGCCGGCACGACCGGTGCGGCCGATGCGATGCACATAGTCTTCCGGTACGTTGGGCAGATCGAAGTTGACCACCTGGGGCAACTGGTCGATGTCCAGGCCGCGGGCCGCGATGTCGGTGGCGACCAGCACCTGCAGCTTGGCGTCCTTGAAGTCGGCCAGCGCGCGGGTGCGCGCCGACTGGCTCTTGTTGCCGTGGATGGCGGCGGACGGGATGCCGTGCTTGGCGAGGTATTCGGCCAGCTTGTTGGCACCGTGCTTGGTACGGGTGAACACCAGCACCTGGAACCACTGGTGCTTGTTGATCAGGAAGGCCAGCAGTTCGCGCTTCTGCTTCTGCGGGCACAGGTGCACGGATTGCTGGACCAGCTCGGAAGCCGTGTTGCGGCGCGCCACCTCGACATAGCCGGGGTTGTGCAGCAGGCCGTCGGCGAGGGCCTTGATCTCGTCGGAGAAGGTGGCCGAGAACAGCAGGTTCTGGCGCTTCTTGGGCAGCTGCGCGAGGATCTTCTTGATGTCGCGGATGAAGCCCATGTCGAGCATGCGGTCGGCTTCGTCGAGGACGAGGATCTCCACGCCGGACAGGTCGATGGTGCCCTGGTTCTGGTGGTCGAGCAGGCGGCCCGGCGTGGCGACCAGGATGTCCACCTTCTTCTTGAGCTTGGTGATCTGCGGGTTGATCGCGACGCCACCGAACATGACCATCGAGGTCAGCGGCAGATGCTTGCCGTAGGTCTGCACGGATTCCTCGACCTGGGCCGCCAGTTCACGGGTCGGTGTGAGGATCAGGCAGCGCGGCCGGCCGGCCTTCTGGTTGTGGGCGTGTTCTTCGGAAAGGATGTGCAGGATCGGCAGCGTGAAGCCGGCGGTCTTGCCGGTGCCGGTCTGGGCTGCAGCCAGCAGATCGCCGCCGGCGAGTACCAGCGGAATGGCCTGGGCCTGGATCGGGGTGGGGGCCGTGTAGCCGGTTTCGGCGATGGCCTGCTTGATGGGCTCGCTAAGGGCGAGATCGGCAAAGGTAATCGCTACCGGCGCCATGGCGGCGGACTGGACTTGAGTCATTGGATGTTGGGCTCCTGCGACGGCCTGACCGCTCTTTGGGGAGCAGCACCAATCGGGGCGGACGCAACGAGAGTTCGTGATCGCGGGGCGATCAGTCGAAACGGATGGAAGATTGGCCTTTGCGCTGATTGGCTTGCGCAAGGCCGTAGGATTGTACGGGCTTTGTCGGTTCTTTGGGGCGTTTTTTGGCGCTTGCGTGCGGTGCTTTCGGGGGCGCACGCAAGCGTCGGGAACAGCGTGATGTCAGGCTTCCGGCCGGGTGGCGACGTAGAGGCCGGCGGCGAGCTGCGGCAGACCGGCGACGGCCAGCAGCAGTGGTGAGCCCTGCAGCGCGAAGGCACTCATGGCCAGCCCGAAGCTGAGGCCGCCGAGGGCGAAATGCTTGCCGCGCCGGCTGATCGTGCCGCTCTCCATCCACGCGCGCACGTGGGGGCCGACCGCGGGAACCGCGTACAGCTTGTGCTGCAGGCGCGGACAGCTCTTGCTCCAGGCCCAGGCGGCGACGATCCAGAAGATGGTGGTGGGCATCAGCGGCAGGAACAGGCCCACCGTGCCCACCGCGAAACAGGCCCAGCCGATCAGGAACAGGCTCTGGCGGCCGATGAGCTGTATGAGGCTGGGGGCCGGCGGCGCGACGGCGTCGTGGCAGGTGTCGGGGGGCATGATGCTTCCTTTCTTCTTATGGGCACGCGGTCGGCTTGTGGCCGGAGCGTGCCGATGGACGTGCTGAACGGTCTTCTGCTGCAGGGTGGGTTGCGCATCTTGGGCGGGGCAGGCGGTCGTGCCGCCCGTCGTTGCAGCCACGCAAAGATCGCCCTCGCCCTTGTGTAGTCAGCGTTTCCGTCCCAATGGTTCCTGCATTCCGCAATTTGGGTTGGATATGCAGATCACGCGGCGATTGAGGCCAGTATCGGCGGAGGCGGGATGGAGCGTCCAGTTAATTGATTCTCTGCATGGAATAGAAATTATCTATTCACGAGCCTGGAATCAGACTGCCGGGGCATGCACCATGGTGCTCATTCCGTCCGCCTCAGCGCGGCATCGATTCGGCGAGGGAGAAGAAGCCGTGAGCCTTGTCCAGCTCGCCGTCGCGGACGACGACCCGGTGGATCAGCCAGCGTCCGTCGCGCAGGCGCCAGGCACGCAGGGACTCGGCGTAGGCCAGGGTGCGGAAGGCGGCGGGAATCTCCGGTCCGCGGCTTTCTTCGAGCACGTAGCTGTGGGCGCAGTAGCAGGCGTTGTCGTCCTCGTCGCGGCCGAGGATGCGCGCCGCGGTGACCACGTAATCCATGTAGTGGTCGAAATACAGGGGCGCGATGACCTGCTCCTGCCATTCGGCCGGCAGTCCCTCGTTCCAGCGGATCGACGTTTCCGTGCGGCGGGTGTGGCCGGGGCGGATATCAAAGTATTGATGTGTATATAGCGTTGTATGCGACATGGCGGGGCCTCGTTCGTCGGTGACCGCGCTGGCTGTGGCAGGCCAGTCGGGGTGTTGTTAGTGCAGTCCTTGCCGGTGGTGCTTCAGGAGCCAGGGTGGCGGCTTGGCTTGCGCCGTCGTTTCATTGTGTTGGTGTGAAAGTCGCGTACTGGGCCGGTTGGTGAGTTCCTGCGCGAGCCCGGCCGGGGCGGCGAGAAGTAGAACGGTCAGCAGGCCGAGCGGGCGCAGGAGGGCGAGCAGGAAGGCCATGGCTTACTCGGCAGCGGGCAGGCGCCGGCCGGTGGCCGACAGGGGGAAGATCCACGGGCCGCCGGCGGCCCGGTCGGCGTCGACGAGGTCGGCCTGGCCTCGGGGCCCGGTCAGGTAGTCGGCGACGCGGTGGGCCAGGCGGCGACGTGAGCCGTCGGCCGGATGGCGGGGGCCGGGCTCGACCACCACGAAGACCCGGCGCATCGCCGGGTCGCCCTTCAGAAGTACCTTGAGGCCGGCGTCGGGCATCTTGCCGAAGGCCACCGGCATGTGCCCGACCACCGCGTAGGCACCCTGGCGGGCCGCCGACAGCAGGACTTCCTGCGGGCGCTCGGCGTCGTCGTAGAGCTGCTGGCGCGGGCTGGGGCGCAGGCCGGCCTGGCGCCACAGGCGCTGCACGATGGTGAAGCTGCCGGGATCGCGGAAGGCCAGCAGCGGCGCGTCGTGGGCGGCGATGCGGCGCAGCGCCTCGGTGGCGTCGGGCGCGTCGGCGATGCCGGCCGGATCGCTGGCGGGGCCGACCAGCACGTGCTCGTTGAGGGCCCACGCACGCAGCGGCGCAGCATCGCCCGCGGCGAGGAGCTGGAAGGTCTCGTCGCTGCCGTGGATCACCAGCAGGTCGGCATCGCCGCGCTGGAAGACAGGCACGACGGTCTCCTTGGGCGCCGCGGCGACCAGTTCGATGGGAATGCCGGTGGCCTTGCTGGCCCGGCGGGCCAGTTCGGGCCACACGCCGGCCATCACCGGGCCACCGACCACCGCCACGTGCAGCACCGGCAGCGTGGAGTTGGCGGCGGCGGGCAGGGCGACGGCCAGCAGCAGACCGGCCAGCAGCGGCACCAGGCGCCGCAGGTTGCGGGATGTCATCGCGGACCTCAGAAGCTCAGTGCCAGCTTGCCGAGCAGGGTGCGCGGGTTGCCGGGGTAGTAGTTGGTGGTGCTGGTCTGCAGGTCGCCGGAGTCGATCAGGCCGAGGTACTTGCGGTCGAACAGGTTGAGGGCGCTGAGGCTGGCGTCCACGCGGGTCGGGCCGACCTGCCAGCGATAGCCCAGTTCCAGGTCCACTAGCGTGTAGCCGCCGAAGCGGTTGGTATGCACCGAGTCGTCGTAGCGGCCGCCCATGTAGCGCAGCAGCGGCACGGCGCGGAAGTCGCCGGCCTTCCATTCGGCGCCGAGGGTGCCGATCAGGCGCGGGGTGTCGGGGAGCTGCTGGCCCTTGACGGCGACGACGGTGCTGGCTGCGGTGCGCAGGTTCTCGTCGAACACCGCACGGCTCCACGACGCGCTGCCGAACAGGTTCAGGTTGGGACGCGCTTCCCAGCCGGCGGCCAATTGCACGCCGGCCAGATGGCCGTTGCCGATGTTCTGCCCGTAGTTGAGACCGACCGTCGGGTCATACACGTTCACCGACTTGTTGTTGATGCTGGCGTAGTAGACCGTCGGCTCCACGTAGCCCTGGGCGAGGCGCAGGCGCAGGCCGAGGTCGGCGGCGTCGTCGGTTTCCGGCTTGAGCTTGTTCCACAGGCTCTGGGCGAGGGCCTGCTGGCTGGCCTTGAGGTTGCGGATGTTGCTGTTCCAGATGTCGAAGGAGGCCGGGCCGATGTTGCGGCCGGCCGAGAAGCGCCCCTCGACGGCCGGCGTGAAGGCGTAGCGCAGCCCGAACCACGGCAGCACCTTGGCGACGGTCTGGCCGTCTACCGCCACCGCGACGCCCGGCGAGGCGGCCAGCGCGGCGCGGTAGGACACGTCGCCGACGCCGGTCTTGGTGTATTCGGCGAGGCTCGGCATCTTCTCCTGGAACCAGCGCAGGCCGCCTTCGAGCTGCAGCTCCCGGTACTGCCAGGAGGCCATCGCGAAGAGGGTCTGGAAGACGTGGCGGCCGGTGACTTCGCTGAGGGTGGTCCAGCCCTGGTTGCTGCTGCTGGCGGTGGCGGCGGCCCAGCTCAGGCCGTTGGCGGTGGCGGTGTAGAAGCGTTGGGCGTTGGGTGGGCCGGGCGGCTGCATCGACGTGTAGCTGTAGCCGGCCTTCAGGCGCGTGGCGTCGATGCGGGTTTCCACGTCGGCGCTGGCGCCGAAGCTGTTGTGCTCGATGATCCACTGGCGGACCTTGTTGGTGCCGTTGGCATCGAAGGTGGCGCCGGACTCGTCGAAGCTGAACAGCTTGAGGCGGGCCCGGGTGTCGTTGCTGACGCGGTATTCGGCCTCGCCGATGTAGGCCTGGTTGTCGAAGCTCTGGCGGTTGTAGGTGTAGTAGTTCTGGAGGTTGCCGGCCGCCGGCCTGGCGTCGTAGCCGGTGTAGCGGTAGGTGGACAGGTCGAGGGCCTGGGCGGCGGTCAGCGGCTTGTAGTTGTTCTGGTCGATGTTGCTGTTCACCGCCAGCAGCTTGAGGGTCAGCGGGCCGAGGTCGGTGGCGACGGCCAGCAGGTAGTTCTCGCGCTCGGCCTGGCCGGGGCCGCGCCACAGGTTGGCATGGGCGGTGGAGGCGGACGCGGCGATGCGCGTATTGGCGGGGCCGAAGGCGCCGCTGTCCACTCGCGCGAAGTAGCGCTCGAAGCCGTTGTCGCCGCTGGCCGCGGACAGGCTGCCGCCGGCCTTGAGGGCCGGCCACAGGATCTGGCTGTCGAGGGCGCCGGCGGTGTTGAAGAGGGCCGGCTGGTCGGGGGCGACCGGCCCCTGCGCCATGCTCACGCCGGCCAGGTTCTCCCTGTCGAACATCTGCAGGTAGCCGGGGCCGGGGTTGATGTTGGACAGGGTCAGGCCGTCCACGGTGCCGACGGCGCCGTGCCATGCGGCGATGCCGCGCACCCGCATACCCTTGTTGCCGCCGATCCGGCTGGTCAGGCCATAGGGGTCGAGGGCTTGCACCTTCACGGCCGGCAGGCCGGAAACCATCGTGTAGGGATTGGTGCCGCCGGGCGCGCCGAAGGTCTCCAGGCCGTCCGGCCCGACCTGGTAGGTGGTGGCGGAGGTGTCCGGCCGCGATGACAGGAATTCCGCGTGGCCGGGCTCGGCGGTGGCGGTGACCACGACGGTGCCAAGCGTTGTCGGTGTGTCCTCGGCGCGTACATCTGAGGAAATGAGAATGCCGGCGAAGGCGGCCCCGACCGCAGCGGCGACAGGCGTGGGAATGGAGGGGCGGGCCGTCGGGTGACGGCGCTGGGCGGAGCGGATTCTCATGACGGAAGCGAACCTTTTTCGATATGTTGTTGTTGATATAGCGTTATTAGCACCTGGCGTGCCTGTTTGCTGCATCGCACCCGGATGAAGCCGCCTTGCCCGTTCCGGCGCGTACGGAAACAGTGCGCTATCCATTCTTGCGGCGGATCAATTTATTTCCGATGGCACTCAATCGGCCCTCTGTTTGTAGGGTTTAAGACATCGCTATGTAGTAACTTGCACATCGATGCAAGGTTCTGTTCGAATTTGTGTGCGGTGTACAAGGACTTCCCTGCGGGCATGGTCATTGCTGGGATCGAGTCAGGGCAGTTCTGTATTTCGATATATACAAACTTATATAGATGGTGTTCAGGGGGGTCTCTATGAAGAAGAAGCAGATGCAGGCGTGGGTGCTGGGCGGCATGTCGGCGGCGCTGGCTGGGTCGGCGGTGGCGGCGGACGGGGTGTTCCAGCTTGGTACCGTGGATGTGGTGGCCAGCCCGGTCGATGCCGTACCTGGGGAAACCGTGATCAAGGGCGAGGCTCTACAGGAGTTCAACCGCGACACCCTCGGCAAGGCCGTGGCGCTGACGCCGGGGATCAGCCTGTCGCGCAACAGCCGCAACGAGGACATCGTCTATCTGCGCGGCTTCGACGTGCGCCAGGTGCCGCTGTTCATCGACGGTATCCCGGCCTACGTGCCCTATGACGGCTATGTGGATTTCGGCCGTTTCACGACCTTCGATCTGGCCGAGATCCGCGTCGCCAAGGGGGCGGCGTCGCTGCTCTACGGCCCTAATGCGCTGGGTGGGGCGATCAACCTGGTCAGCCGCAAGCCGGCGAAGGCACTCGAAGGCGACCTGCGGGCCGGCTTCGGCGCCGGCGGCCAGCAGAAATACGCCGCCAACGTGGGCAGCAACCAGGGCAAGTGGTACGTACAGCTCGGCGCGTCCTACACCGACAGCAACTACTTCCCGCTGTCGAACAATTACTCGCCGAAGTCCATTCCGACCAGCGCCAGCAACGCCACCCGCAACGTGCTGGAGGACGGCGGTCATCGGGAGAATTCCTACCAGACCGACTCCCGCCTGTCTCTCAAGCTGGGCCTGACCCCCAACGCCACCGACGAATACGCCATCGGCTACGTTCAGCAGAACGGCCGCAAGGGAAACCCGCCCTACGCCGGCAATGCGCCGGGGCAGTACCTGAACAGCGGCGGCGGCGCCAACAGCCGCTTCTGGCAGTGGCCGTACTGGAATCTGGAGAGCACCTATTTCATCGCCAACGTGGCGGTGGGGCAGGACCACATCGTCAAGGCGCGGGTGTACCAGGACAACTACGACAACAAGATCCTCGCCTACACCAACGGCAGCTATTCGTCGCTGATCGCCAACACCGCCAACTTCCCGAGCTGGTACAAGGATTCGACGACCGGCGTGTCCGTCGAGCTGGACAGCTTCGCGTTCAGTGGCCACGAACTGGCCATCGCCTACCACTACAAGGAAGACAAGCACCAGGACAACGGCCTGGCCCTCAGCAAGAACTATCGGGACGTGACCACCTCCATCGCGGTGGAGGACATGATTCGCGTGTCCGACCTGTGGCGCCTGCGTCTCGGCGCCAGCCACGACCAGCGCGACGCCAGGGAGGTGTATTACTGGCCGACCGGCTCCACGTCCGGCACCAACTGGCTGGCCGAGCTGACCCGCAAGTTCGGCGGCGGGGCCGAGGCCTTCGTCAGCGTGGCCCACAAGACCCGCTTCCCGACCATCAAGGACCGCTACTCGGCGTCCCTCGGCAGTGGTCTGCCGAACCCCGACCTCAAGCCCGAGCGTGCCCTCAACGTCGAGACCGGCCTGCGCGGCAGCCCGTGGGGCGGCGCCCGCGGCCAGGCCAGCCTGTTCTACAGCCGCATCGAGAACCTGATGCAGCGGGTGAACATCATCCCGGTGTCCCTGTGCAATCAGCCGGGTGTTGGTGCGGCGACCTCCTGTGCGCAGTTGCAGAACATCGCCGAGGCGCGCCACGCCGGCGTCGAGCTGTCCCTGGAGCAAACCCTCGGCCATGGCTGGACGGTGGGCGGCAACTACACCTACCTGGATCGGGAAAACCGGACCTCGACGACCCCGCTCACCGATACGCCGCGCAACCGCCTGTTCGCTTACGCCAGCTGGAAGCCGTCCGACCGCTGGGAATACCAGGCCTCGGTGGATGCCGAGAACGGCCGCATGGTGGCCTACGGCAGCGGCAATGCGGCGACCTACGTGAAGATGGGCGGCTTTGCGCTGGCCAACGTGAAGGCGGTGTACAAGCCGCTGCCGGCGTGGGCGCTGGAAGTGGGCGCGACCAACCTGTTCGATGCCAACTACGCGCTGGCCGACGGTTACCCGATGCCCGGCCGCATGTGGTTCGCCAACGGCTCCTACAAATTCTGAGGACGTGGTCATGGACAGCCTGCACAAGCCTTCCCGCCGCGCCTTCGTGCGTGCCGCCGGCGCCCTCGCTGCGGCGGGAGCGTCCAGCCGCCTGTGGGCAGCGCCGGCGAAAGACGTGGTGGTGCTTACCGCCTACCCGGACGCGGTGGTGTCGCGCTTCGAGGCCGCCTTCGAGAAGGCCTGGCCCCAGTACCGTCTGCGCATCGTCTGGCGCATGCCCCACGACGCCTTGCCCACCCTGCGCCAGGCGGGGCAGGGCGGTGTGGACGTGTACTGGAGCGCATCGCCCAAGACCTACGCCCAGCTCAAGGACGAGCACGCCTTCCGGAAGCTGCCGGTGAGCCTGGAGGGCCTGCCGGGGCGGGTCGGCGGCAGTGTCATCAACGATCCGGACGGGTTCTACGCCGCGTCCGAGGTGGCCGGCTACGGCTTTGCGGTGAATCCGGCCTACCTGCACCGCCACCAGTTGCCGCCGGTGGCCGACTGGAGCGACCTGGCCGACCCGGTGTATGCCGGCCACCTGGCGGTGCCGGACCCGGTGGAGGTGGGCTTCGCGCCGGTGCTGGTGGACATTCCGCTGCAGGCCTACGGCTGGGACATCGGCTGGGCCCTGTGGAGCGCCATCGCCGCCAACGCGGCCTTCACCGGGCGCGGCGGCACTTTCGTCAGCGATGAGATCGGCGGCGGGCGCAAGGGCATCGGGCTGTCCATCGACTTCTTCGTCGCCTCGGCAGTGGCCAACGGCGCGCCGGTCGAGTTCATCTACCCGCGTCAGGGCGGCGTCAATCCGGCCCATATCGCGGTGACCGCCGGCAGCCCGAACCCGGAGGGCGCGAAGGCTTTCGTGGACTTCGTGCTGTCCGACGCCGGGCAGAAGATCCTCGCCCACCCGGACATCCGCAAGTTGCCGGTGCGGCCGTCGGTCTACGCGGGCTTGCCAGCCGGCTACCACGACCCCTTCGCCACCGCCGCGCGGGGCGGCTATCTCTATGACAACGCCCGTGGGCGCGGCCGCGCGGCACCGGTCGCGGCGGCCTTCGGGCAGGCCTTCGTGCGCCCCCATGCGCGCCTTGTTGAGCTGTGGGCGCGCCTGCATGCGGCCGACGGGGCGACGTGGAACAGCGTATGGCCGCTACTGACGGCGCCGCCCTTGAAGGAGTCGGAGGCCGACGATCCGGCGATCCAGCGCGCCTTTTTCGCCCGCCGTGACGACCCGGCCGCTGAGGCATTGGCCGCCGGCCTGGAACAAACCTGGGCGAGCCGCGTCGATGCGCGCTATGCGAAGGCCGCCAGCCTGCTGGGGGTGGCCTGATGCGACGGCTGGGTTTTCTGTTGTTGATGTGCGGCGTCCTCGCCGGGGCGGGCGCCCGGGCGTCGGCGGACTGGCAGGTGGCGGACGCCGGCCGCGAGGCTTTCGCGCGGCCGCTGGACGGGCTGAGCGATGCGGAGCGGGAGCGCTTCTTCCGCGGCCGTTCCCTGTTCAACCAGAGCTGGGTGGTGGCGCCAGCCAAAGACGACCAAGTGGACGGCCTCGGCCCGCTGTACAACCGGCTGGCCTGCATCTCCTGTCACGCCCGCAATGGCCGCGGCCTGCCGCCGGAGGGCGCGGACGAGCGCATGCAGTCGATGCTGGTACGGCTGTCGGTGGCAGGGCGCAGCTTACACGGGGGGCCACGGCCCCATCCGGCCTATGGCGACCAGTTCAACGAGGAGGGCATTCCCGGCGTGCGTGGTGAAGGGCGCATCCGCCTGAGCTGGATCGAGTCGAAGCACCGGCTGGCGGATGGCGAAGTGGTGTCGCTGCGCCGTCCGCGGCTGGCTTTCACCGAACTGGGCTACGGGGCCATCGGCAAGGTGCAGACCTCGCCGCGGGTCGGCCAGCAGGTGGTGGGCATGGGGCTGCTCGATGCCGTGTCGGCGCAGACCCTTGAGACGCTGGCCGCGGAGCGCAAGCCGGACGGGGTGAAAGGGCGGGTTAACCGGGTGTGGAACCCGGAGAGCGCGGCGCTGGAGGCCGGCCGCTTCGGCTACAAGGCCAACATGCCGACGCTGCGCGCGCAGCTTGCCGGGGCTTTCCTGGGCGACCTGGGTATCACGTCCGACCTGCATCCGATCGAAAACTGCACTGCGGTGCAGGCCGCCTGCCGGCAGGCGCCGAACGGCGGTACGCCGGAGCTCAGTGCCCGCCAGCTGGACGATGTGGAGTTCTATCTGGCTCATCTGGCCGTGCCGGTCCGCCGCAATGCGGATAGTGACGTCGTGCGGCGCGGCGAGGCGCTGTTCGCCGCCAGCGGCTGCGCGCAGTGTCACCGGCCGAACCTCTCGACCGGTACGTCGCCGCGTTTCCCGCGCCTCGCCGGGCAGACCATCGCGCCTTACACGGATCTGCTGATCCACGACATGGGCCCCGGTCTGGCCGACGGTCGGCCGGATTTTGCGGCGTCCGGGCGGGAGTGGCGCACGCCGCCGCTGTGGGGGATCGGGCTGACGCAGACGATCAGCGAGCAGCAGCGCTATCTCCACGACGGTCGCGCGCGCAGCCTGAGCGAGGCGATCCTGTGGCACGGCGGCGAGGCGAAGGTCGCACGCCGACGTTTCGCTGCGCTGCCGACCCAGCAGCGCCGTGCGCTGTTGGCCTTCCTCGAAAGCCTGTGAGGCGAAGGGCTGTCGGCTTACCGAGAGGAGGCGCTGGGGTTCTGATTGACACGCAAATAAGCGGTGCAAATGCACTCGGATTGGGCATTCGCTATATTTGAGTGCATATAGAGGCCGCGCAGAAGTGCTGCGGCATGTGTGGCGTGTGCCACGGTGTTTGCCGAAGAAAGGCGGTGGAGCGGCGTCGGTGCGCTCAGCCGACGAGGCCGAGGATCACCGACGGGGCCTTGAACGCGGCGGTGGCTGGAGCACCGACTTTCAGGCCGAGGGCGACCGAGCTTTCATGGGTGATCGTGGCGTGGACGGTTTGCCCGTTGCCGAGAGTGAGGGCTACGTCGGTGCTGATCGGCCCCTCGGTGATCGCCGATATCGTGCCGTCGAGGCAGTTGCGGGCTGACAGCCTGGCCCCCGTGCCACCGGCCACGAGCACTACCGACGAGGCTTTGACGAAGGCCTGGACGTGCGTTCCGGCGGCCAGGTTGAGCTCCCTGATCGCATCGTTGGCGACGGTGGCGATGATCTTCAGGCCGCCGGGCAGCGCCACGTCCACCTCCGAATTGAGGGTGCCGAGCGTGATGGCGTCGATGGTGCCGTCGAAGGCGTTACGGGCGCTGATCTTCATGGGGCGTGTTCCGGAAACGATGGCTGCGGGCGCCAGCATGCGATGGTGCCGCCCGCTTGCGCAAGCGTGTCGATGCCTTTCAAGCGTGCAGCGCCCCGGGTTGGTGGCCCGCAATTTGCTGGAGTACAGTACGCTTCGTTGTATATCGAGATATATAGGAAAAAATGACAACCCGCCGCACCATTCACCACAAGCTTGTCGGGAAGCTGACAGTCGATACCGAGTTCGGCACCTTTCTCGGCGACACGCGCATCCGCCTGCTGGAGGCCATCGACCGCTACGGCTCGATCTCCCAGGCCGCCAAGGCCGTGCCGCTGTCGTACAAGGCGGCGTGGGATGCGGTGGACGCCATGAACAACCTGGCCGAGGCGCCGCTGGTGGAGCGTTCGGTGGGTGGCAAGCATGGCGGTGGCACCAGCCTCACCGATTACGGCCGCCGGGTCATTGCGATGTACCGGGCGGTGGAGCAGGAGTACCAGGAAGCCATCGACCGTCTGTCGGCGCGCCTCGGCGACGGAGGGGAGGGCAGCATGCGCCAGTTTCAGACCCTGCTGCGCCGCATGTCGATGCGCACCAGCGCCCGCAACCAGTTCGCCGGCACGATCAGCGGCCTGCGCGAGGGCGAGGTGAGCTTCGAAGTACGCATCCGCCTCGATGATGCCAACGAAATCGTGGCGGTGATCACCCGCGAAAGCGCCGAGACGCTGGAGCTGGGCATCGGCCAGGACGTGCACGCCTTCGTCAAGGCGCCGTCGGTGCTGCTGATCACCGATCCGCAGGCGCGCACCACGGCGCGCAACCACCTGTGGGGCGAAGTCAGCCGCATCCACGAAGGGCCGGTGAGCTCGGAAGTGACCATCACGCTGCCCGGCGGACGCACCGTCACATCGGTGGTGACCCACGACAGCATCGACAACCTCGGCCTCGCCATCGGCACGCCGGCCTGTGCGGTCTTCCAGGCCACGTCGGTGATCCTTGCCGTCTTCGACTGAATTTCAACCTGACTGGAGTTCCTCAATGAAATCGCCGTTCCGTTCGCTTGCCCTCTTTGCCGTTCTCGCCGGTACGTCCCTGCTGGCCAAAGCCGACGAAGTGTCGGTGGCGGTGGCCGCCAACTTCACCGCGCCGATGCAGAAGATCGCTGCCGAGTTCGAAAAGGCCACCGGTCACAAGGCCCAGCTGGTGTTCGGCTCGACGGGCAAGTTCTACGCCCAGATCAAGTCTGGCGCCCCCTTCCAGGTGCTGCTGGCGGCCGATGACGAAACGCCGGCCAAGCTCGTCAAGGAAGGCGACGGCGTGGCGGGCAGCAGCTTCACCTACGCGATCGGCAAGCTGGTGCTGTGGTCGCCGAAGGCCGGCGTGGTGGACGACAAGGGCGACGTGCTGAAGGCTGCCAAGTTCGAACACCTGTCCGTCGCCAATCCCAAACTGGCCCCCTACGGCCTGGCCGCGATGGAAACCCTCAAGGCTCTCGGCCTGGCCGACAGCCTGCAGCCCAAGATTGTCCTCGCCGAGAGCATCGGCCAGGCCCAGCAATTCGTCTCGTCGGGTAGCGCAGAACTGGGTTTCATCGCCTATTCGCAGATCCACAAGGACGGCAAGCTGATCGACGGTGGTTCCTACTGGCTGGTGCCGTCGAAGTACTACAGCCAGATCCGCCAGGACGCGGTGGTGCTGAACAAGGGCAAGGGCCAGGCGGCCGTCACCGCGCTGGTCGCTTTCCTGAAGTCGCCGACCGCCGCGGCGATCATCAAGTCCTACGGGTACGAACTTTGATCGATGGCTGAGCGATGGAATTGACGCCGGAAGACTGGTCGGCGGTTCGCCTGACCCTTGAGCTGTCCACCCTCGTCACGGTGTTGTTGCTGATCATAGGGACCCCCATCGCCTGGTGGCTGGCCCGCACCCGGTCGCGCCTGCGCGGCGTGATCGGGGCGGTGGTGTCGCTGCCCATCGTGCTGCCGCCGACGGTGCTGGGTTTCTACCTGCTGGTACTGATGGGGCCACAGGGAGCGGTAGGGCGCTTCACCGAGGCCCTTGGCCTCGGGCGGCTGCCCTTCACCTTCACCGGCCTGGTGGTCGCCTCGATCATCTACTCGCTGCCTTTCGTCGTGCAGCCGATCCAGAACGCCTTCATGGCGATGGGCGACCGCCCGCTGGAGGTCGCGGCGACCTTGCGCGCCTCGCCGCTGGCGACCTTCTTCACCGTCACGCTGCCGTTGGCGCGGCCGGGCTTCATCACCGCGGCCATCCTCGGCTTCGCGCATACGGTCGGCGAGTTTGGTGTGGTGCTGATGATCGGCGGCAACATCCCGGACAAGACGCGGGTCATCTCGATGCAGATCTACAACCACGTGGAGGCGATGGAATACGGCCAGGCCCATGGCCTCGCCGCCGGTCTGCTGGCCTTCTCCTTCATCGTGCTGCTGGGGCTTTACGCCGTCGGCGGGCGTAACGGGCTGGGAGGCGGGCGATGAGCGAGGCCGGCATCCAGCTGCAGTGCCGCCTGCCGCTGGCGGATTTTACCCTCGACGCGGACCTGAATCTGCCCGGCCGCGGCGTGACCGCGCTGTTCGGGCCGTCGGGCTCCGGCAAGACCTCCCTGCTGCGCTGCGTGGCCGGGCTGGCACGACCGGCCGGGCGCGTGGAGATCAATGGCGAATGCTGGCAGGACAACGCGCGGCGGATCTTCCTGCCGACCCACAGGCGGCCCCTCGGCTACGTGTTCCAGGAGGCCAGCCTGTTTGCCCACCTGTCGGTGCGCGCCAACCTGGAGTTCGGCCTGAAGCGCATCGCCGCGGCGGAGCGCAAGGTGGGCTGGGAGGCGGCGGTGGAACTGCTGGGCATCGGGCACCTGCTGGACCGCGGCACGGCGGCGCTGTCCGGTGGGGAACGGCAGCGGGTGGCGATTGCCCGCGCGCTGCTGACCAGCCCCCGCCTGCTGCTGATGGACGAGCCGCTGGCGGCGCTGGACAGCCGGCGCAAGCAGGAGATCCTGCCCTACCTGGAACGCCTGCACGACGAGCTGGCGACGCCGATCCTGTACGTCAGCCATTCGCCGGACGAGGTGGCGCGGCTGGCCGACCATCTGGTGCTGCTGGAACAGGGGAAAGTGGTGGCCAGCGGACCGACCGCCGAGCTGCTGGCCCGCCTGGACCTGCCGCTGGCCCTCGACGAGGATGCCGCGGTGCTGGTGGATACCCGGGTGGTCGGCCACGATGACGACTACCAGCTGACCCGCCTGGGTTTCCCCGGTGGCGTCATCAAGGTGACCCGCAAAGCGCTGGAGGTGGGGGCCCGGGCCCGTCTGAAGATCCAGGCCCGCGACGTGAGCATTGCGTTGAGCGGGGAAAACCAGTCGAGCATCGTCAACCGCCTGCCGGCACGCATCGTCGGCTTCGGCGACGCGGCCCATCCGGCCCAGTGCCTGGTGCGCCTGGATGCGGGCGGCACGCCGCTGCTGGCGCGGATCACCCGCCTGTCGAAAGACCAGCTCGGCCTGCGCGAAGGCCTGCCCGTCGTCGCGCAGATCAAGTCGGTGGCGCTGCTGGCCTGAGCTACCGGCCGGCAGCGCCAGCCGGCCTTTACAGCATCATGATCACCGACTTCGGCTCAGTGTACAGCTCCAGCGCCGAACGGCCGGCCTCGCGGC
The DNA here is from genome assembly GCF_002028455.1 of Zoogloea sp. LCSB751. Lineage (GTDB taxonomy): Bacteria > Pseudomonadota > Gammaproteobacteria > Burkholderiales > Rhodocyclaceae > Zoogloea. The sequence continues at coordinate 217,697 of NZ_MWUM01000001.1, forward strand.
CGATGCCGGACTGCTTGAAGCCGCCGAAGGGCATCACGCTCTCGATGATGTTGTGGCAGTTCACCCACACGGTGCCGGCCTGGATCCTGGGGATCAGGCGATGGACCCGCGCCAGGTCGTTGGACCAGATGCTGGCGGCCAGGCCGTAGGGCGTGTCGTTGGCGCGGCGGGCGATGTCGTCCAGGTCCTCGAAGGGCTGGGCGACGACCACCGGGCCGAAGATCTCCTCGCGCACCACGCGCATGTCCTCATGCACGTCCACCAGCACGGTGGGCTTCACGAAGCAGCCCGGGCCGTCGCCGCCCGCCCCGCCGGCCGCCGCGCGGGCACCTTCAGACAGGCCGCTGCGCACGTAGTCGAGCACGCGGTTCTGCTGCACCTTGGAAACCAGCGGGCCGATCTGCGTGCTCGGGTCGATGCCCGGGCCGATCTTCATGCCGTCGGCGATGCCGGCGAGCTGCTCCACCACTGCGTCGAAGCGGCTGCGATGCACGTACAGGCGCGAGCCGGCGGTGCACACCTGGCCCTGGTTGAAGAAGATGGCCTGGGCGGCGCCGGCCGCGGCGACCGCCGGATCGACGTCGTCGAGGACGATCACCGGGCTCTTGCCGCCCAGCTCCAGCGACACGCGGGTCATGTTCTCCATGGCGGCCTTGCCGACCAGCTTGCCGACTTCCGTCGAGCCGGTGAAGGCGACCTTGTTGATGCCGGGGTGGGCGGCCAGCGCGGCGCCGGCGGTGTGGCCGAGGCCGGTGAGCACATTGAGCACGCCGGCCGGGTAGCCGGCCTCAATGGCCAGCTCGCCGAGGCGCAGGGCGGTCAGCGGGGTGTCCTCGGCGGGCTTGAGAATCATCGTGCAGCCGGCGGCCAGCGCCGGGGCGACCTTCCACACCGCCATCAGCAGCGGGAAGTTCCACGGGATGATCGCGCCGACCACGCCCACCGGCTCGCGGCGGGTGAAGCCGAAGAACTCCCGGTCGCGCACCAGCGGGGCCGATAGCTCCATCGTCGCGCCTTCGATCTTGGTGGCCCAGCCGGCCATGTAGCGGATGAAATCCACCGACAAGGCCACGTCCACGTGGCGCGCCATGGTCACCGGCTTGCCGTTGTCGAGGGCTTCCAGCTCGGCGAATTCCTGGGCGTTGGCTTCGAGCAGGTCGGCCAGCCGGAGCAGCAGGCGTTCCCGGTCCACCGGGCGGTGGCGCGGCCATTCGCCGGACTCGAAGGCGCGGCGGGCGGCCTGCACGGCGTGGTCGACATCGGCGGATTCGCCGGCCGGTACGTGGCAGAAAGCCTCGCCGCTGGCCGGGTCGATGACCGGCAGCGTGGCGCCGGAGAGGTCGTCCACCCACTCGCCGCCGATCAGCATCTTGCGCGGTGCGGCGAGGAAGGCGGCGGTGGCTGGGTTCAGTTCGATTCCATGGAAGCGGTTCATGTCTCGTGTCTCCTTCTGGGTGGGGGCGATCAATAGACGTACAGCACGCGGGCCTGCAGGGAACTGGTCTTGGGGCCTTCCTCGATCTTCAGGTCCTGGACGTACTGGAGCTGGACCTGCCACTGCTTGTCGACGAAGGACGCCCAGGTGAGCATCGCGGTGCCGTTGTTCTTGGCGCCGGCCAGCTCGACGCCGTCGAGCTTCTCCTTGGCACCCCAGGCGTGGCGGTAGGTGGCGGCGACATAGGTGGCGTCGCTGAGGTGGTAGCGCAGGTGGCCGTGGGCCTGCAGCAGCGGGTCCTTCTGGGCCTTGGTGTCGCGTTGGTCCTGGTAGAACTCGGTCTCGCCGATCAGATCGACGGTCCATTTGTCGGACAGCTTGCGGATGTAGCCGACCTGCAGGTCGGTGGCCCAGCGGTTGTTGCTGAGGGCGAAGCCCTGGTTCTTGTCGCCGCCGGTGGGGGCGGTGAAGAACACCGACCAGCCCAGGTGCTCGCCCTTGGCCAGATCGGCGAGGGTCCATAGCGTGGCGCCGAAGATCACGTCGCCGAGGCCGCTGGTCTTGCTGTCGGACAGGCCGATCTTCTGGGTTCCGAAGGGCACGATGATCTGCGGGTCGATGATGTAGTCGCCCAGCTTCATGAAGTGCACGTAACGCAGGATGCCGGCATTGACCGACAGGTCCAGGTTGTCGACGACCTTGTTGCCCTTGCTGTACACCTTGTCGCCGCGGGGGAACTGGGCATAGGCGAGGAGCAGGTTGGTGCCGGCGGGCAGGCCGGTGTAGTCGCCCGGATCGGGGCGCACGTCGGCGTAGGCCGGGCTGGCCGACAGGCCGGCGGCGAGGAGGCTGGCGGCGCACAGGCGCAGGGCGAAGCGCTGGGTGGTGGTCATGGTCTTGTCTCCTGGTCGTTATGGTCTGGGTCTGGGTGCTGCGGAATAAAAAGGGCCGCGGTCCGCCGGACAGGGGAGGGCTGAGACCGCGGCAAGAGGGAGCTGCTGCTCCGGAGGAGTCGGTGCGTGGTGTTGCCTCAGGGCTTGGGCCGCACGGCGTCGGCGGTGCCCTGGATGAAGGCCTTGATCTTCTCCACGTCGGCGGGGCTGAGCTTGCCGGTGAAGTCGGGCATGCCCTTCTTCACGAAGGGGCCGTTGAAGACGAAGTCGGACAGGTTCTCGATGTCCTTGGCCGGCACGTAGCCCAGGTTGGGGACGTTGCCGCCCTTGTCGACGCCGGGCACGCCATGGCAGAACACGCAGTTGCTGACGTAGAGCTTGGTGCCTTCGGCGATGTGGGCCGGGTCGTACTTGACACCGGAGATCAGCTCGCCGAGGGCGTAGGGCTGCGGCTGGGGCAGCGGGGCGTTGCCGCCTAGGGCGAAGGTGTAGACGCGGCCGTGGTCCTGCTTGTCGGTAGCGCGCTGCATCAGCCCGAACACGCCGCCCCAGCCCACCGCGATGGACACGTACTGGCGGCCGTCCACCTCATACGTGACCGGCGGGGCGATGATGCCGGTGCCGATCGGGGCCTCCCACAGCTTGTCGCCCTTGTCGGCGCTATAGGCCGCGAAGCGCCCGTCGGCGGTGCCGGCGAAGACCAGGTTGCCGGCGGTGGTGAGGGTGCCGCCGTTCCACGGGGAGGCGTATTCCTGGCGCCACACTTCCTTCTGCTTGACCGGGTCCCAGGCGATGAGGCGGCCGAAGGCCTTGCTCTTCGGCGGCTGGGTGTTGATCAGCATGCCGGTGTTCCAGCCGGTACCGGCCTGGGGCTGGCCGGGCTGCTTGTTGTTGTGGGACCAGTTGTTGTCCTCGGCCAGGTTGATCGGCACGTTCTGCACCGGGAAGTAGGCCAGGCCGGTCTTCGGGTTGAAGGACATGGCGTGCCAGTTGTGGCCGCCGAAGGGGCCGGGGACGCTGTCGAAGGCCTCGCGGGAGCGGGCTTCGGGTGTCTCGATGGGGCGGCCGTTCTTGTCGTAGCCGGTGGCCCAGTTCACCTCGGTGAAGGGCTTGGCCGAGATGAACTTGCCGTTGGTCCGGTCGATGACGAAGAAGAAGCCGTTCTTCGGCGCGTGCAGGATCACCTTGCGCTTCCTGCCGTCGAGGACGAGGTCGGTGAGGATCATGTCCTGCACCGAGGTGTAGTCCCAGTTGTCGCCCGGGGTTTCCTGGTAATGCCAGACGTATTTTCCGGTGTCCGGGTCGAGGGCGACGATGGAGGCCAGGTAGAGGTTGTCGCCGCCGCCGGGGCTGCGCTTGCGGTGGTTCCACGGCGAGCCGTTGCCGGTGCCCACGTACATCAGGTTGAGCTCCGGGTCGTAGGTCATGCTGTTCCAGGCGGTGCCGCCGCCGCCGTTCAGCCACCACTTGCCGGCCGGGTCCCAGGTCTTGGCGGCCTTGGCCATGGCTTCGTTCTCGAAGGGCTTGGCCGGGTCGCCGGGCACGGTGTACCAGCGCCACTTCTGCTCGCCGGTGTCGGCGTCGTAGGCGGTGAGATAGCCGCGCACGCCGTATTCGGCGCCGCCGTTGCCGATGATCACCTTGCCCTTGATGACCCGCGGTGCGCCGGTGACGGTGTAGGCGTGGCTGTGGTCCTCGATGGTGTCCTTTTCCCACACCGGCTTGCCGGTGGCGGCGTCGAGGGCGACCAGGCGGCCGTCGAAGGTGCCGACGAAGACCTTGCCCTTGTACAGCGCCACGCCGCGGTTCACCACGTCGCAACAGCCCTTGAAGGCCATCTCGCGGGGCACCTTGGGGTCGTAGGTCCACAGCTTCTTGCCACTGCGCACGTCCACCGCGTGCACCACGCTCCACGACGCCGACACGTACATGATGCCGTCCACCACCAGCGGGGTGGCCTCGACGCCGCGGGTCGATTCCAGGTTGTAGCTCCATGCCAGGCCGAGCTGCTTGACGTTGCCGGCGTTGATCTCGGTGAGCTTGCTGTGGCGGGTCTCGGCATAGTCGAGGCCGTAGGTCGGCCAGTCGCGGCTGGTGGCGGTGTTGGCGCGGACGGCCTTCTCGTCCACCCGGGCGGTGGCGGCGGCGATGTGTTCCCGCGAGGCCTTGGCAGGCTCGGCGAAGCTGGTGCTGGTGGACAGGCCGAAGGTGGCCAGCAAGGCCAGCGCGAGCGCCTTTGCGAGCCGGCGGCGGGGGGCGTGAGGGTGGTGGTGCATCGTGTCTCCTGATTGACTTCGTTTGTTGAAGTTCTTTACTGTGGAACGCGTTTCCGCGGGATCGCGGAGCAGACTCCCGGTGGTGCACACATCGATTCGCAGCATCCGTGCCGACCTCGGGCAATACGTAAAAATCACAAGGAATCAGGCCTTTGCAACCGCCATGGGAGCACCCGGAGAAAACGCCGGGATGGGTGGTTGACTTGAAACGAGTCAGTCCGGCACTGACGGTTGACTCGTTACTGGCCGCATCGAGGAGACAATTCATGGGCGAGCTGCTGACAACTTTCGAGGCGCGGGTGCAACGGGCCCGGCGCGATTTCTTCGACGAGGGGCGGATGCCGACCGGCCTCGTTTCCGACGCCGTGATCCGCTCGTGGGAGCGTTCCCGCGGGCAGGGGCTGGCGGCTGCCGACCGGCGCGTGTTTAGTCCGCTGTCCCGCCAGCAGGTGGCGTGGATCGAGGAGCGCAACCGCCGCCTGGTGGAGCACGCGCTGCCGGAGATGGAGAAGCTGCGCGCGGCGCTGGCCCGCGGCGGCTGGGGAATCGTGTGTACGGACGCCGACGGGGTGGTGGTGAAGGCCTTGTTCGGCAGCGGAAGTGCCTATCGGGACATGGACCGGATCTTCGAGGTCGGCCGTCCGATTGGTGAAAGCAGCATCGGCACCAGCGGTCCCGGTTGTGCGCTGGTCGACCGCCAGCCGGTGGTGGTTCGTGCGGCGGAGCATTTTCTCGACGAGATCCGCGGTTTCTCCTGCGCATCGGTGCCGATCTTCGATCCGGCCGGGGATCTGGCCGGGGTGCTCGATGCCACCCGCCATTGCAACGGCGGGCCGGTGACGGTGCTGGAGCCGCTGGCGATTGCCGCGAGGGCGGTGGAGAACCGCATGCTGGGCGGTCTGGGGGCGGCATTGACGATGGGCTTCCATTACCGCCCGGATCTGCTCGGCACGCCGCTCGAAGGGGTCATCGCCTTCGCCGAGACGGGGCAGGTGCTGGGCGCCAACGGGGCGGCCCGCCAGTTGCTGGAGCTGGCGGCGGAAGGGCAGGCCGGCATGGATTTCGGGCGCCTGTTCGATTGTCCGCCGGAGACCTTTGCCCAGGCCTTGTCAGGGCGCCTGAGCCAGGGGGTGGTGTGGAGCGATGGGGGGCTGCGCTTCGAGGCCCGCTTCATGGCGGCACGCCAGGGCTCGCTGCTGGCCCGCCTGGGAGAGGCTGCGCGCACCGCCCGGCAGGCCGGGACGCCGGCTGCCATCGCGTCGCTAGCGGTGGGTTCCGATGGCGTGGATTCCGATGCGGTGGACGGGCTTGCGGAGCGGGCCCTGCAGGTCGCCCGGCGGGCTTTTCAGCGCGACATCCCGGTGCTCATCAACGGCGAGACGGGAACCGGCAAGGAGGTGCTGGCGCGCCATCTCCATGAGGGCAGCGAGCGCGCGGCCGGACCTTTCGTGGCGATCAACTGCTCGTCGCTGCCGGCCGGGCTGATCGAATCCGAATTCTTCGGCTACGAAGATGGCGCCTTCACCGGTGGCCGGCGTGGCGGTGCACCCGGCAAGTTCGAGCTGGCGCGGGGCGGTACGCTGTTCCTCGACGAGATCGGCGACATGCCGCTCGAGTTGCAGGGGCGCCTGTTGCGGGTGCTGCAGGAGCGCAGCTTCACGCGACTCGGCGGGGCGAGACTGATTGCCTTCGATGCGCGCATCGTCACCGCAACCCACCGCAGTCTGGACGAACTGGTGGCCACGGGGCGCTTCCGCGAGGATCTGTATTACCGCATCAAGGGTGTGCGGGTCAGCCTGCCGGCCCTGCGGGAGCGTGCCGACCGGGAGGCCCTCATCGACCGTCTGCTGGCCCGGGAGGCCGGTGACGGTCCCTGTCCGCCGCTGTCGGCGGCGGCCCGCCGCCTGCTGCTGGCCTATCCGTGGCCGGGCAACATCCGCCAGCTGGGGCATGTGCTGCGTCTGGCCCTGACGCTGGCGGACGGCGAGGCGCAGATCGACGTGCAGCATCTGCCGGAGGAGGTGGTGGAGGGCAATGCCGGCACTGTCCCTCGTGTTGCGGGCGTGCAGGACGGGCAGGTGTCCCTGCGCGACGTGGAGCTGGATGCGGTGCGCAGCGCGCTGGAAAAATGCAGCGGCAACGTGTCTGCTGCCGCCCGCAGCCTGGGGGTGGCACGGGCGACCTTGTACCGCAAGCTGCGCCTGCTGGAAGCGTCAGGCACTACCGGCACTTAGACCCGGAAGCGGGCCACGCTGCTGCGCAGCTGGTCCGCGACACCGGTCAGGCGGTTGGCGGTATCGGCGGCGGAAGAGGCTGCCGCCGCGTTCTCTTCGGACATCTGGGCGATGCTCTCCACGTTGCGGGCCAGCTCGGTGGAGGCGCCGCGTTGCTCGTTGAGGGCATCGGAGATGTTCTCGATGGCGCCTTGCATGGTTCGCGTGGAGGTCTGGATTTCGCCCATCGACTCGCCTGCCGTACGGGCGCTGATCACCACCTGGCCGACCAGCTCGCGACTGGACTGCATGCTGTTCACGGCATCCACTGCGCCCTGCTGGATCGCGCCGACCACCTGGCTGATTTCCTGCACGGAGCTGGTCGTGCGTTCGGCCAGTTTGCGCACTTCGTCGGCCACCACCGCGAAGCCGCGCCCCTGCTCGCCGGCACGGGCTGCCTCGATGGCGGCATTGAGGGCCAGCAGGTTGGTCTGGTCGGCCACTTCACGGATGACCACGGTGATCCGGTCGATCTGCTGAACCTGCTCGGAGAGTGCCTGGATGCGCTCGGCGGTGGCGTCCACCTGGTTGGCCACCTGGCCGATGCGGCTGGCAGCGTCTTCCACGCCGCGGGCGCCGGTGGCGGCCTTGTTGCCGGCGTCTTCCGCCTGGCGGCTGGCATCTTCGGCGCTTGCACCGACGTGGTCGATGCTCACTGTCAGCTCTTCGACGGCGGCGGCGGCGGCGGCCGTCGAGCTGGACTGCTGGCTGGAGCTGAGGGAGACCTGCTGGGCCGTGCTGGACAGCTGGGCGGCGGAGCCGGCCACGCTCTCCGAGCCGGCGATGATGTCGCGGATGGTCTGGGCCAGGTCCTGGCGCATGGACTGCAGCGCCTCCAGCAGCTTGCCGATCTCGTCCCGCGGCCCGCGGCTGTCGTCGCTGGCGGTGAAGTCGCCGGCCGAGATGCGTCCGGCGATCCGGTTTGCGTCGGTCAGGCGCTGCTTGAGGTAGCGGGTCGTCGTCACGCTGATGATGCCCTGCAGGATGGCGGCGACGATCATTACCACGATGGCGGTGGTGCTGGCCCGCTCCTTGATCTGTTTGGCCTCCACGGTCGCCTGCTCTCCGAGCTCCTTGTTGAACTTGAAGTGCTCGTCGAGCTGGCTTTCGAACTTGCGCGCCAGCGGTACATGCTTGAGCAGGTGTTCCCGGGCTTCGTTCTTGCGCTGACTGCGGGACAGGGCCAGGGTTTCGTCGAGAAGCTTGTCGAATTCGGCAAGGGTGGCGTTCTCCGCTTCGAGGAGCTGGCGGTCCTGGGCGTTGGAGATGAGGCCTTCGTAGTCCTTGAGCGCCTTACGGGTATTGGCCTGGGCCTCGCGGATCGTCTTTTCGGTTGCTTCCATCTGCGCGGGATCGTCCTGCATCACGTGGCGGTCGGCGCGCAGGCGGCTGCGGCTGTACCACAGGCGTGCATCGCTGAGCTTCAGGATGCTCGGTGTCACGTTGCTGCTGGCCAGGCTGGTGGTCTCGAACACCTTGTCCGTCTCGTGGTAATTCACCGCGGTCAGGACGATCAGACCGAGGATGGCGCAGCCCACCAGAAGTTGCAGGCGTTGAAGTATGGACATCGAGCGTCTCCCTCTGAACTTGTTTGATTATGCGGTTCCCGTCGTGGCGGGAGTCCATATGGTGCAAATACGGCGCCGTCCGGCATTACTTTAGGCGCATAAGAACGGGGGGCTTCGCGTGGCGGGCAGCCCGCTGCAGGCTGAGGGTCGTACAATCGCAGACCGTTTCCCGTGAACTTCCGGTCTCGCCGGAGTCCTGCCCCGATGTCCCGTCCTGCCGCCGTGCTCGTCCTGCCAAGCCCCTTCTTTTCCGACTCCGACACCATCCGCCTGCTCGAGCCGGCGGACTGCGATACCCAGTGGATACTGCGCCAGGTGGTCTCCGGGGCCTACGACAAGCCCTTCGTCATCGATGACGGGACGACGCGGACCCTGCATTTTTCCCTGTCGCTGATCCAGAGCACGATGAGCCTGAAGGACCCCTTTGCGCTGGAACTCGCCTACACCCAGGCGATGATGAGTTTCCTGCTGTTTTTGCCGCGCCCCCGGCAGATCCTGATGCTGGGTCTGGGGGGCGGCTCGCTGGCCAAGTTCTGCTACCGCCAGGTGGGCTCGGCGAGGATCACCGTGGTGGAGATCGATCCCCATGTGATCGCCTTCCGCGACCAGTTCGAACTGCCGCCGGACGACGGGCGCCTGCAGGTGATCGAGGGCGATGGTGCCGACCACGTGCTGCGCAGTGCCGGCTGGGAGGAGCGGCCGGACGTGATCATGATGGATGCCTTCGACCGCCACGGGCTGTCCGGCTCGGTGAGTTCGACGTACTTCTACCAGAACGTTCACGATGCGCTGGCCGGGCGCGGCGTGATGGTGGCCAACCTGGCCGGCGACAAGGCCGACCGGGAGGACCATCTGGCGATGATCGCCGAGGTTTTCGACGACCGTCTGCTGACGATGGCGATTCCCGATGGTAACGACATCGTGCTGGCCTTCCGCGCACCGTCTTTCGCCCCTCGCTGGCGCGACATCGCCAACCAGGCCAAGGCCCTGCGCGCCCGTAGCGGGCTGGATTTCCCGAAGTTCGCCGAGCGCCTGGAGCGCAGCCGGCGCCTGCGCTACGTCTGAGTCTGCCGGCCTGCACCCGCAGGCGGCACGACCATTGCAGTGCCGAAGCCCTGACCGGGGTGTGGTCGTTACAGGGTGATGCCTTCCGGGTGGCTGTAAACGACCAGGCGACGGTCGCGGGCGAAGCCGGCCAGGGTGACGCCAGTGTCGCTGGCGAGGCGGATCGCCAGCGCGGTGGGGGCCGACACGGCGACCAGCGTACGGATACCGACGGCGGCGACCTTCTGCACCATCTCGTAGCTGGCCCGGCTGGATACCACCACGAAGCCGTCTTCCGTGGCCTGCCCGGTGCGGGCCAGGTGGCCGAGCAACTTGTCGAGGGCGTTGTGGCGGCCTACGTCCTCGCGCAGCGCGTGGATGCGACCGTCCCGGGCTATCCAGGCCGCTGCATGGACGGCGCCGGTGGTGTGGCGCAGGCGCTGCCAGCCGGGCAGTTCGGCCAGGCCGTGGCAGATGGCGGCTGCGGGAACCGGTTCGCCGGGCGGTAGCGGCGCCACTGGGCGGGCGAGGGCGTCGAGGCTTTCCAGGCCGCACAGGCCGCAGCCGGTACGGCCGGCCAGGTTGCGGCGGCGTTCCTTGAGAGCCACGAAGCGTTCGGAGGCGATCTGCAGGCGCAGCTCGATGCCCTTGGGATGTGGGTGCTGCTCGCTGTCGTAGAGTTCGCCGCGCGCCGCCAGGATGCCCTCGCTGAGGCTGAAGCCGAGGGCCAGGTCGTCCAGGTCGGACGGCGTGGCCAGCAGCACGGCGTGGGATATGCCGTTGTAGACCAGCGCCACCGGCACTTCTTCGATGACTTCGTCGAGATCGCTGCGGGCCTGGCCGCCCTCCACGCGCAGCACCGTGGTCTGACGGGTGGTGGGCCAGCTGTGTTCGCTGTCGGCGGCGGGGAGGGGGCAGGAGGGTGTGTTCATCGGCGGGGCCGCGGGGTTGGCGTGAGGGCGTCGCCCCATTGTAGCGGCGGCCGCGGCCGCGGGGCCGCTTTCAGGCGTGGGCGATGCGCGGGCCGCCGAGCTGGCGGGCTTGCAGCGCGCGCGCATCGGCCAGCGCCAGCAGGCCGTCGGCGTCGTCGGCGTCCAGCGGGAAGGTGGCGATGCCGACGTGCGTGCCGAGCAGTGTGTAGGGCGCGCTGTCGCCGAAGGGGCGGTCGAGGGCGGCCAGCACCTTGGCGGCGACCTGATCGGCATCGGCCGGGCGTTCCAGTTCGGCGAGCAGGATCACGAAATCGTTGTCGTCGAGGCGGGCCACGGTGTCGCAGGCCCGCACGCAGGCGCGCAGGCGGCTGGCGGTGTCGAGCAGCTGGCGGTCGCCGGCGGCCTGACCGTCGAATTCGTCCACGCTCTTGAAGTCGTTGAGGTCCACCAGGATCACCCCGACCTGGCCGTGCTGGCGCTGGGCGCGGGCAATCGCCTGGTGCAGCCGGTCGGTGAGCAGACGCCGGTTGGGCAGGCCGGTAAGGGCATCGTGGTAGGCCAGGTGGCGCACCCGCTCGTTGCCGCGTACCTGCTCGGTGACGTCCAGCGCGATGCCGTGGTGGCCGATGAAGGCGCCGTCCTCGTTGACGCGGGGTACCCCGCAGATGTTGAGCCAGCGGGGGGTACGCTCCCCGTCCGGGACCTCGAGGAGCAGGTTGCGGAAGCCGTGGCAGTTCTCGAAGGCGCGCAGCGTGGCGGCCTGGCCGGCGGGCACGCCGTCGGCCCGGTGGAAGTGCCACCAGTGGCGGCCGATGCTGTCCGCCAGATGGTCGTCGTCGGCGCCGTGGCGGGTGATGCGGGTCAGGCGGTGCTGGGCGTCGGTCTGCCAGTACCAGTCGGCGCTGTGGCCGAGCAGGTCGTGCAACTGGGCGCTGGCCAGTTGCTGGCGGGCCGTGGTGCCGACCCGTTCGCTGACGTCGCTGACGATCCATACGATCTGCAGGGGGGCGTGGGCCGGAGCCACCGCCTGGGCGGCGATGTCGGCCCAGAATACGCTGCCGTCGCCGCGACGCAGGCGTGCGGATTCCCGGTAGGCCTGGCCCCGCAGGAAGGCGCTGGCGGCGGCGCGGGCGTGGCGCTGCCACTCGCGGCGGTCGGCCAGCCAGGAGGCCAGGCGGCGCCCCGCGATGTTGCCCGGGGCATCGTGAATGAGTTCGGCAAAGCGCTGGTTGCTGCGTAGTACCCGGTTGCCGTGGGACAGTACGATGGCCTCGCTGGCGTGATCGAGCATGGTCTCGTGCTGGCGCCAGTATTCCCCGCTGTGGAAGGGCGCGGTGCGCAGGCTGCTGTGCAGCAGATCGTTGATGGCGACGGCGAGCAGGGCGAAGACGGTCAGCCAGAGCCCCGCCAGCGGCAGGGCCGGGGGCGGGCTGGCGAGGGTCTGGATGAACAGTGGCAGCAGGGTGGCGCCGGCAAACGCCGCATGGGTGCCGCGGCTGCCCGCCAGCACGCCGGCGCCGCCGAGGATCACGCCGCCGAGGATGAGGAACAGGGTCAGCTGGGCGTGGGGGCTGGATTCGTAGGGGCCGAGCAGGGACAGGGCGCCCCAGGCGGCGCCGGCCAGCAGTGCGCCGGCGGTGGCCAGGTAGGTGTGCAGCGCGGTGTCGTCGGCGAAGGCGGTGCTGCTTTGCCGGCGCAGGGACGGGGCTGCCAGCATCAGCTGGATGCTGGCGGTGCCCAGCCACCAGGCGAGCAGCGGGTCGGGGTGGGAGAGCTGCGGCCATAGCGCAGCGACGGCCAGGACGCAGGCCAGCTGGGCGATGACATGGACGCGGAAGCGGGCCCAGCTGCGGCTGCTGCCTTCGGCGGGGGCCAGCACCAGGGCTGGATTGGGAGGTAGGACGCAGCCTGACTTCATGCGGGAGACGGAAACGTGGCGGTAGCACGGAGCGCCGGCCGGGCTGGGCTTCGCGCGGCCGGCGGGGGCTGCGACAATGGCGGGCAGCGGGCCTGCGCAGGAACCGGGATTATCCGGGCTGCAGGCGGCTGGAGGAATATGCCGAAAGTCATAAAATATGTTTTTGAACTGAAATTCGGAGCTGTCAGGGAGATTGCAGACGGGGGCGGACATGCATCCTGAGGTGGAGGCCGGGCGCGGAGCGGTCGTCGGCCGCTTTGCGCCGTCGCCGAGCGGGCCGCTGCATTTCGGGTCGCTGGTGGCAGCCCTCGGCAGCTGCCTGTCGGCGCGCAGCCAGGGCGGGCAATGGCTGCTGCGCATCGAGGATGTCGACACGCCGCGCTGCGTGCCCGGTGCGGCGGAGGGCATCCTGCGCACGCTGGAGCGTTGCGGTTTCGAATGGGAGGGGCCCGTGGTGTGGCAGAGCGCCCGCGGCGGCGCCTACCGGGACGCTTTCGAGCGTCTGCAGGCGGCGGGGCGGATCTTCGGTTGCGCCTGTACCCGCAAGGAGATGGCCGATTCGGCGCTGGCCCGCGACGGCACGCGACGCTATCCCGGCACCTGCCGCGACGGCCTGCCACCCGGCCGCGCGGCGCGCGCTTACCGATTGCGGGTGCCGTCCGGTACGCTGAGTTTCGACGACCGTGTGCAGGGGACCATCGCGGAGGACGTCGCCGCCGACGTCGGGGACTTTGTGCTGCTGCGCGCCGACGGTCTGTTCGCTTACCAGTTGGCGGTGGTGGTGGATGATGCGGAGGCGGGCGTGACCGAAGTGGTCCGCGGTGCCGACCTGCTCGATTCGACCTGCCGCCAGATCCTGCTCCAGCGCCTGCTCGGCTATCCGGTGCCGGCCTACGCCCATCTGCCGGTGGCCTGCAATGTGGCCGGCGAGAAGCTCTCCAAGCAGACCCTCGCCCGTACGGTGGATGGGACCGACCCGGCCCGGTTGCTGGTGGACGTGCTGGATTTCCTCGGCCAGCGGCCGCCTGCCGATCTGGCTGCGTCGGGGCTGGCGGCGGTGTGGGCCTGGGGACTCGGCAACTGGTCGATGGACAAGGTGCCACGGCAACGCACCCGGCCCGCCCCCGGCTATGCCTAGGGCGAGTGTGTCGGGGGCGAACCCGTCGGGGCGAGCCGCGAACTCCACCCGGATCGGGCGGGTCTACCGGCCATCGAGCGGGAGCAAGGGGCTGCCGCGGGTATAACTGGATTGGAGTCCTGAATGAAGAAAGTCGCATCCTGCATCGTCCTGACGGCCCTGGTGGGGCTGGCATTGCCTGCCGCCGCCGCGGCACCTGCGAGTGGGGCCACGGAGGGCACGGCCGGGCAGGCCTGCCCGGCGCTGCTCAACTACACCTTTCCGCGTCTGCAGGATGAAGCCCCCCAATCCCTGTGCCAGTACCGGGGCAAGGTGGTGCTGGTAGTCAACACCGCCAGCTATTGCGGCTTTACCGGCCAGTACGACGGCCTCGAGAAGATGTACGCCAAGTACAAGGACCAGGGGCTGGTGGTGCTGGGCTTCCCGTCCAACGACTTCGGCAGTCAGGAGCCGGGCAGCAACAAGGAGATCGCCGATTTCTGCCGGCTCACCTATGGCGTCAAGTTCCCGATGCTGGCCAAGTCGGAGGTGCTCGGCAGCGGCACCAACCCCTTCTACAAGCAGCTCGGGTCGGTGACCGGAGAGCGGCCCAAGTGGAACTTCCACAAGTACCTGATCGACCGAAGTGGCCAGAAGGTGCTCAGCTTCCCGAGCACGACGGCGCCGGACAACAAGACCTTCGTGAGCGCCGTCGAGCGGGCCCTCGCCGAACGCCCCTGATCCTTTCTGCTTCCCGCGGACGTCGGGCGGCAGAGCCTGCCGTGGTGCGCTACGCTGGAAACAGGTGGCGGCTGATCCGCGGTCAGGCGGACGGTGTATTGCGGGCCGCGGAGAGTGAGAGAGGCGATGTCCTGGTTCGGGCCGACGAATACTCCGATCACCGACTGGCGGGGCCGGCGCGTGTGGGTCGTCGGTGCCTCCAGTGGCATCGGTGCGGCGCTGGCGGCGGAGCTGGACCGGCGCGGTGCGCGGCTGGCCCTGTCGGCGCGCAATGCGCCGCGCCTGCGCGAGCTGGCAGCGGAGTTGCATGACGCGTTGGTGCTGCCCCTCGACGTGACCGACGCCGGCGCCTTCACGCCGGCCATGCTGGACATTCTCGACGCCTGGGGCGGGGTGGATCTGGTGATCCTCAGCGCCGGCACCTACGTGCCGCTACGAGCCTGGGATCTGACCACAGACACCGCCCGCCAGACCGTGCATACCAACCTGCTGGGCGTGATGGACGGCGTTGCCGCGGTAGTGCCGCAGCTTATCCGCCAGGGGGCCGGCGCCATCGCCATCGTCGGTGGCGTGGCCGGCTACCGCGGGTTACCCCGGGCGCTGGCCTATGGGCCGAGCAAGGCGGCGCTGATCAACTTTGCCGAAATCCTCTACCTGGACTTGGCACCGCGGGGCGTGTCGGTGTTTCTGATCAACCCCGGTTTCGTCGCCACGCCGCTGACCGCCCGCAATGACTTCGAGATGCCGGCCCTGATCTCGGCGGATGACGCGGCGCGGCGGATCGTCCGCGGCTTTGCCGGCGGCGCCTTCGAGATCCATTTTCCGCGCCGCTTCACGCGCATCATGAAGGTGCTGCGCTGGCTGCCGGATCGGGTCTACTTCCACCTGATCTCGCGGCGGGATGGTCTGTAGCGTGGGCGCCGGCTCCGCTGCTTTCGCCAGCTGCTGCGGGTGTTGGCGTTCGCGGCGCAGCCAGCCCCAGTCGAGCGCACGAAGTTGCCGCAGGCGCGCCCGCAGGGCGGCCAGGAGGCCGTAACCTGCCGGTGGCGGCGCGATCAGCAGGGTGCCGTCGCTGGCCGCCCGCAGCGCGGTCCATCCGCCTTCTTCCAGCTGCAGCGGGACACCGGGTTCGAGGATCTGCGAGGCGCGGTGGAACTGCTCGCCGAGCCAGCGCGGTGGCAGCGCGCACGCCAGCCGGCCGTCCTGGAGGAAGAGCCGGGTGCCGGCGTCGAGCTGGAGCAGGTGCGTTTCGCCTGCCTGAAAGCGCAGGTGGCGGACCGCGGAAGGGGCGGCTGGCATCGTGAAGTCTCCCGGTGGTAAGGCCCCCTCAGCCTACAGACCGGTGCGTGCTGCCGGCAGACACAAGGACGACCTTTCTGTGCCGGTACAGCGGCGTTTCCGGGCAACTGTTATGGTGTGCCTGGCGCCGATCTGTGCCTGTGTCGGCCCGTTTCGATCGGGGATCATCGCGTGATGGAAAACACAGATCCGGAAGACCTGCTCTATGCCCGCGTGGCTGGCCACTATCGGCGCGCGATCCAGGCCGGCGTGCTGGCGCCGGGGGCACGCATGCCCTCGCTGCGGACCCTCACGCGTACCCACCGGGTGAGCCTGAGTACCGCCGTGCAGGCCTGCCGCAGCCTGGAGGACGAAGGTTTGCTGGAGGCCCGGGCCCGCTCCGGCTATTACGTGCTGCGCCCGCGCCATGCCCTGCTGCAACCGGTGCGCGAGCCGGACCCGCAGCAGGCCTTGCCCGATCCGTCGTCCTTCAGCGGCATTCACGATCGGGTGTCGGACTTCGTCGCCAAGTGCGAGCGTTTTCCGGTGCATACCAATCTGGCGCTGGCCTTCGGTGCGCCCGAGGCCTATCCGCAGGAGGCACTCAAGAATGCCGCTTTGCGGGCCTTGCGGCGGCATCCCGAGGTGTTGGTCAGCCCGGTTCCACCGCAGGGCGACCCGGGCTTTCGCAGCGTGTTGGCGCGGCGCGCACTGGCGGCCGGCATGCAGACGACGGCCGACGAGATCCTTGTCACCCACGGCTGCACCGAGGCGATCAACCTGGCCCTGCGGGCCGTCGCCCAGCCGGGCGACGTCATCGCGGTGGAGTCGCCGACTTACTTCGGGTTGTTGCAGGTCATCGAGAGCCTGGGGCTGCAGACCCTGGAGATCCCAACCAGCCCGAGCCGCGGCCTGTCGGTGGAGGCCCTCGAGCTGGCTTTCCGCACCCACGAGCGGATCCGCGCGGTGGTGGTGGTGCCGAACTTCCAGAATCCCCTCGGCTCCGTCATGCCGGATGCCGAGAAGGCCCGGCTGGTGGCCCTGTGCGAAACCCACGGGATCACGCTGGTGGAGGACGACATCTACGGCGCCCTCGGCGACGATGACCTGCCGCTGAAAAGCTGCAAGGCCTGGGATCGGGGCGGTAACGTGATTTACTGCGGGTCGTTGCACAAGACCCTGGCGCCTGGCATGCGCGTCGGCTGGATGATCAGCGGGCGCTGGCATGCGCGGGTGCGCATGCTCAAGCATGCCCAGAGCCGCCCCAACGATGCACTGGCGCAGATCGCCATCGGCGAGTTCATGGACAGCCACGCCTTCGATCGCCACCTGGTCCGCCTGCGCCGGCAGCTCAAGGCTCAGCGCGAATCGATGGCTGCCGCCATTGCCAGCCATTTTCCGCAGGGTACCCGCCTCAACATGCCGCGGGGCGGCATGCTGTTATGGGTGGAGATGCCGGAGGGGCGGTCCTCGCGGGCGGTCTTCGAAGCGGCGCTGGCGGAAGGCATCCGCGTGGCGCCGGGGTTGATGTTCTCCAACTCTGCGCGTTTCGACCATTTCCTGCGCATCAGCTGCGCCTTCCCGTTCTCGTCGCGGACCGAGTCGGCGCTCCGGCGCCTGGCGCAGATCGTGGCGGCCGGCTAGCGCCCGGCAAAACGGGCGGCCGGGACTAGATCACCAGCTGGGTGCCCAGCTCGACGACCCGGTTGTTGGGAATCTTGAAAAAGTCCGTGGCGCTGGTGGCGTTTTTCGACATGAAGGCGAACAGGCGGGCCCGCCACGGGCTGATGCGCCGCCCGAGCACGCCGGGGATGACGGTCTCGCGGGACACGTAGAAGGTGGTCTCCATCATGTCGAAGGATTCGCCGTAGCGCTTGCAGCTTTCCAGCGCCAGCGGGATGTCCGGGTCTTCCATGAAGCCGTAGCGGATGATGATGCGCAGGAAGCCCTTGCTCATGCGGTGCATGTAGATGCGCTCCATCTCGTTCACGTGGGGTGTGTCGGTGGTTTCGACGGTAACCAGCGCGACCCGTTCGTGGAGCACCTGGTTGTGCTTCAGGTTGTGCAGCAGCGCGGCCGGCACGCCTTCCTTGGAACTGGTCATGAACACCGCGGTGCCATTCACCCGGTGCACGTCGCACAGGGTGGTGAGGAAGATCGACATCGGGATCCCCTGCTTGGCGAGTTCGCGGCGTACCAGCCGGCGACCGCGGCGCCAGGTGGTCAGCACGGTGAAGGAGACCAGCCCGGCGGCGATCGGAAACCAGCCGCCTTCGGGGATCTTGAGGGCGTTGGCGGCGAAGAAGGCGATGTCCACGGCCAGGAAGGCGCCGGCCACCAGTGCCACCACGACGGGATGCCAGCGCCACAGCAGGACCATCACGAAGGCCACCAGGATGGTGTCGATGAGCATCGTGCCGGTGACGGCGATGCCATAGGCGGCGGCCAGGTTGGAAGAGTTCTTGAAACCCAGCACCAGTGCCACCACCGCCAGGTAGAGGGTCCAGTTGGTGAAGGGTACGTAGATCTGCCCCTTCTCGGCGCCCGAGGTGTGGACGATCAGCATGCGCGGCAGGAAGCCCATCTGCACTGCCTGGCGGGCCACCGAGAAGGCGCCGGAGATCACCGCCTGGGAGGCGATGACGGTGGCCAGCGTGGCCAGGATGACCAGCGGGATCGTCGCCCAGGTGGGCCCCAGGTGGAAGAAGGGGCTTTCGATGGCGGCCGGTTCGTTGAGCAGCAGCGCGCCCTGGCCGAAGTAGTTGAGCACCAGGGCCGGCATCACGAAGCCGAACCAGGCCAGGCGGATCGGGAAGCGGCCGAAGTGGCCCATGTCGGTGTACAGGGCTTCGCCGCCGGTCACCGACAGCACCACCGAGCCGAGGGCCAGGAAGGCCAGGGACGGGTGGTGGGTGATGAAGCCGATCGCGTAGGCTGGGTTGAGGGCCGTCAGCACGTCCGGATGGCGGGCGATCTCGAGTATGCCGAGCAGGCCGAGGATGGCGAACCAGCCGATCATCACCGGCCCGAAGAACATGCCGACGGTGCCGGTGCCGCGCTTCTGGATGAAGAACAGCACGGTCAGGATGACCAGGGTCAGCGGCAGCACGAAGCGGGTGAAATCCGGCGAGACGATCTCCAGCCCTTCCACCGCCGACAGTACCGAGATGGCTGGGGTGATCATGCTGTCGCCATAGAACAGCGCCGCCGCGAAGATGCCGAGCAGCGAGACGGCCCAGGTCACCACCCGGTTGCGGGAGTTCTCGGTGATCAACGACAGCAGGGCCAGGGAGCCGCCTTCGCCGCGGTTGTCGGCCCGCATGATCACGCTGACGTACTTGACGGTGACCAGTGCCATGATCGACCAGAACACCAGCGACAGCACGCCGAGGATGTTGTCGGGCGTGACCGGGATGGGATGGTGACCGTTGAAGATTTCCTTCAGCGCATACAGTGGGCTGGTGCCGATGTCGCCGAAGACGACGCCGATGGCGCTGACGACGATGGGGGCGAGGGGCTTGCGGGAGTGTTCGGAGGACACGGCCGTGCTCTTTCTTTGTTGTTGGTCGGTGACTGCCGGTGGGCAGTTGGGGATCTATTGTCCGGGTCCGGCACGCCGGTTTATTGACCTGCGGCAATCTTGCTACGCCGCAGCGGAGCGGTCCGCCCGGCGGAACAGGGCGGGTGACAGGCTAAACTGTGCGCCGTTCACCGTCGATTCGATGGCGTTTGCGTCGACTCGGCGAGGGGAAACACGAAATTTTACGAGTCTGGCACGGCCTTGGGCGAATCCCGCCTGGGGTGGTCCGGCTTCGTCCTGTTGTTCGAGGAAACTTGCATGGTGTCGAATGTTGGAGGCCGGGGGCGCGCCTTGTTGCCGCTCCTGGCGGGTATGGTTTGGTCCGGTGCGGCCTTCGCCACTGCGGGCGCCGGACCGGCGCTGGCCGGTGTTCCGGTGGATTTCATCCTGTTTGCGCTGACCCTGCTGGGGGTGGCCCTGTTCCACGACCATACGCTGAAGGTCGGGCTGGCGGGGCTGGCGGCGATCTCTGCGTACAAGCTGCGGGTCACCGGATTCCACACCGGCCCGGGGCTGTCCGGGCTGGTCGGGCATTTTGCCCATGAGTGGGTCACGCTGGCCAATCTGTTCCTGCTGCTGATGGGCTTTGCGCTGCTGGCCCGCCATTTCGAGAAGACCCGTATCCCGGTGATCCTGCCCCGCTACCTGCCGGACGACTGGAAGGGCGGTTTCGTGCTGCTGGCGATGGTGTTCGTGATCTCCAGCTTCCTCGACAACATTGCCGCGGCGCTGATCGGCGGAGCGATGGCCCACTCCCTGTTCCGCGCCCGCGTGCACGTGGGCTACTTGGCGGCCATCGTCGCGGCGTCCAACGCTGGCGGCTCGGGCAGCGTGGTCGGCGACACCACCACCACGATGATGTGGATCGCCGGCGTCAGCCCGCTGGCGGTGCTGAAGGCTTTCGTCGGCGCTGGCCTGGCGCTGGTGCTGTTCGGCATTCCGGCGGCCCGCGTGCAGCAGAAGTATTCGCCGATCCTCCGCCACGTTCACGAGCACACCCATGCCGACTTGCCGCGGGTCGGCATCGTGGCGCTGATCCTGGCGGCGGCAGTGGCCGTCAATGTGGTGGTGAACGTGCATTTCACGGCGCACGCGGATGCCTTCCCCTTCCTTGGGGTGGCGGTGTGGGCGGCGATCCTGCTGAGTGCCGGCATTCGCCGGCCCGACTGGGAGGTGCTGCCGGAGACCCTGAAAGGCACGATCTTCCTGCTGTCGCTGGTCAGTTGTGCGTCGATGATGCCGGTCGAGCAACTGCCGGCGGCGTCCTGGCAGACGGCTTTCGGGCTGGGCTTCGTGTCAGCGGTGTTCGACAACATTCCGCTGACTGCGCTGGCGCTCAAGCAGGGCGGTTACGACTGGGGCTTCCTGGCCTACGCGGTGGGCTTCGGCGGCTCGATGCTGTGGTTCGGCTCGTCGGCTGGCGTGGCGCTGTCGAACATGTACCCGGAAGCCAGGTCGGTGGGGCGCTGGTTGAAGGAAGGCTGGTTCGTCGCGGTCGCCTACATCGTCGGCTTCGCGGTGCTGTTGCTGGTGGTCGGCTGGCATCCGGAGGAGGGCACGGCGCCGGCGGCGGAA
Source organism: Zoogloea sp. LCSB751 (assembly GCF_002028455.1). GTDB lineage: Bacteria > Pseudomonadota > Gammaproteobacteria > Burkholderiales > Rhodocyclaceae > Zoogloea. The sequence continues at coordinate 238,327 of NZ_MWUM01000001.1, forward strand.
GTGCCGCCGGCGGGCGAGGCTCCGGCTTACTGAGCTCGGGCTCGCCTGGATTCGCGGATCGACCTCCGCGGGCGAATGAATTCGCCCTCCGCCGTCCGCAAGTCCCTCAAGGCCTGAGCGCCGGATGCTTTAGGGCATGGGCGGCCTCCATCAGGTAGTGGCGGCCTTCTTCCTCGTCCCGCTGCAGGCCCAGCTCGCCGTTGAGGTAGGCCATCGCCAGCGTCTGGCAGGCTTCCGGGTGATCCTGTTCGGCAGCGGCGCTATACAGGCGGACTGCTTCGATGTCGTCGCGGGGGACGCCGTCGCCTTCCCGGTAGGCATTGGCGAGCAGGAACTGGGCGGCGGCGATGCCGGCGTCGGCGGCCCGGCGCAGCCAGCGGGCCGCTTCGGCGTGATCCGTCTTCACGCCGTAGCCATCGCGCCAAGCGATGCCGAGGTAGTAGGCGGCGCCGGCATGGCCGGCTTTGCCGGCCGCCGAGAACCACGCGAACGCGCGCACCGCGTCGGCGGGAACGCCTGCGGTGCCGGCCGAATACAGTTTCCCGAGCTGGAACGCGGCATCCGTGTCGCCTTCTTGGGCGGCCCGGCGCAGCCACTGCAGTCCTGTCCCGTCGTGGTCGCCGCGGCTCAGCAGGGCCAGGCCCAGCGTGCGGCGGGCGTCGGCTGTTCCACCTTCGGCCAGGTTTGTCAGGCGGGCCAGCGCAGCGTCCTGCCGGCCGGGGCCGGCAAGGATCTGCAACTGCGCCAGCTCCGCCGCCGTCGGGGTCGGCGTGCGGCTGGCCCAGGCGATGCCGCCCAGGGCTGCCGCCCCGGCCAGCAGGGCGGCGGCGAGGCGCGGCGTATTGCGCTTACTTGGAAAGATCGATCGCATACAGGGCGAGGCTCTTGCCGCTGCCGTCGTCGGCCTGCAGCTGGGTGATGCCGGCCAGGCCGGCGGCCTGGGCGAGGGCCAGCTTGCCCGGCGCCGAGTGGAAGACCACCTGGCCGGCGGTCGTCACCGGCGTGAAGCGCCAGCTGCGGTCCGAGCCGTTGGCGGCGCGGCTGACGGTCTTCGCCGTCTTGATGTACTGGATCAGCACGTCGCGGTTGGCGTCCGGCGACGCGTAGATGGTCTTGCTGCCGTCCAGGCCGGGGAAGCTGCCGCCGCCGCTGGCCCGGTAGTTGTTGGTGGCGACGATGAACTCCTTGGCCGGATCGATGGCCACACCTTTGTACTTGAGGTTGACGATGCGGCTGCCTTCCGGCTTGGTCACGTCGATCTCGTAGCGGATGTCCGGGCTGGTGAACATGTCGAAGTTGTAGCCAGGGAAGCTGCTGACGAGTTCCTGCTGGGTGGCCTTGGATGGGTCGATCTGGTTGAAGCGCTTGGCGGCGGTTTCCAGCCAGTTCCTGATGTCGGCGCCGGTGACCTTCACCGCATAGATGGTGTTGGGGTACAGGTAGAGGTCGGCGGCGTTGTTGATGGCCAGGTTGCCTTGCTGTACGTCGGTGTAGTCGGTGCCGCCGGCGAAGCCGCTCTTGAACGGGGCGCTGACCGACAATACCGGTAGGGTGGCGTACTGGGGCAGGTTGGCGGCCACGTACTTGGCCACGTAGTCGGCCTGGGCCTGATTCACCAGCTCGATGGCGCCGGGATCGCCGACGTCGGCGAAGTAGCTGGACATCTCGAAGTCGGTGCTGCCGATCGGCGTCTTCACGTAGTCGATGGTGGCCTGGTGCTCGGTGGCGATGGCGGCGGCGACGGTCGGATCGACGGCCACGTAGCTCTTGTCGGCGTTCTGCGTGGAGCGGGCCTGCACGACGGTCTTGGTCTTGTCGATGGTCCAGGTCTTGCCGTCGTAGGTGAGGTCGAACTTGATGACGCCCAGGTGCTTGCCCCAGTAGTTGGCCATCACGGTCGGCACGCCGTTCACGGTGCCGGCCACCTTGTCCACCCCGGGCAGGTTGAACTGGGCGACGGTACTGGTGGCGTTGGGGAAGATCTGGTGGGAGTGGCCGATCAGCATGGCGTCCACGCCGGCTACCCTGGACAGGTGGTAGCTGCCGTTCTCCATCGTCGGCGAGTAGACGCTGTCGTCGAGGCCGCCGTGGGAGATCACCACCACCAGGTCGGCGCCCTTGGCGCGCATTTCGGGGATGTACTTCTCGGCGGCTTCCTTGACGCCGACGGTATAGACCTTGCCATCCAGCCAGCGCTTGTCCCAGCTCATGATGGTCGGCGGCGTGAAGCCGATGATGCCGACCTTGACGGTGCCGGTCACTGGCTTGCCGTCCGGGCCGGTGGCGGTGACGGTCTTGTTGATGATGGTGTAGGGCTGGAACAGCGGGGCGCTGGTCTTGACGCTGTTCACGTTGGCCAGCACCTGCGGGAAGCTGGGGCCCTTGCAGGTCGGCTGGGCGGCCGGATCGGCCAGGCCGTCTACGTTGAAGCGGTTGCCGGTGACCTGGCTCAGGAAGGGCAGGCCGTAGTTGAACTCGTGGTTGCCGATGCCGCCGCCCTCGAAGCCGGCGGCGTTCATCACCTTGTACATGGCCAGCGGCTGGCTGCAGGACACCGGATTGACGATGGCCTGGTAGTCGGACAGTGCGGTGCCCTGGATGGTGTCCCCATTGTCGAGCAGCAGGGTGTTGGGGAATTCCTGGCGGGCCTGGTTGATCAGCGTGGCGGTGCGCTCGAAGCCGAGGGATTTGTCCTCGGCGAGCTTGAAGTAGTCATAGCTGACCACGTTGGTGTGCAGGTCGGTGGTTTCCAGCAAGGCCAGCGTGGCCTTGGTGCCGGTGGGGATGTTCTGGCTGTTGTTATTGCTGCTGCCGCAGCCGTGCAGGACGAGGCTGGCCAGCAGACAGCCGGCGGCCACTTCGAGGCGGGAGTAGGTCGTGGAAGACATGGAGCACCAGGCGGGCGAAGGAAAGCCAGGGAGGATCGCCGGCGCGGGTTGCGAAGGCATGACGATATTCTTGCGCCTGTGTGCTGGGGGTGTGGAATCAACGTGACGGCCGGGCTGTCATGCTGTTTGCCTGCAATATGACTTCGCAATGTGCAAAAATGATAGCCATTGCGGCCCATGGGCCATTTTCCGGAGGATTCCCATGGGACTGCGTCTCAAGTTCAACCTGGTGCTGCTGGCGGTGTTCCTGGCCGGTTTCGGCGTGGCCGGCTACATCTCCCACGAACTGCTGTACCGCCACGCCCGCGAGCAGGTGCTCGGCGAGGCGCGGCTGGTCATGGAGGCGGCGCTGGCGATCCGCGGCTATACGGTCGGCCAGGTGAAGCCGCACCTTAACCCGCTGATGGACAAGCAGTTCCTGCCGCAGACGGTGCCCGCCTACGCGGCCACCGAGACCCTCAACGAGCTGCACAAGAAGTACCCCAACTACGCCTACAAGGAAGCCACCCTCAACCCGACCAACCCGCGCGACCGGGCGGCGGACTGGGAGGCCGACCTGATCGGCACCTTCCGCAACACGCCGGACAGCAAGGAAATCACCGGACAGCGCGACACGCCCACCGGCCCGGCGCTGTACGTGGCGCATCCGATCCGCATCGAGACGGCGGCCTGTCTGCCCTGTCACAGCTCGCCGGAGGCGGCGCCGCCGAGCATGATCAAGGTGTACGGCAGCGCCAATGGCTTCGGCTGGAAGCTCAACGAAGTGGTCGGCGCCCAGGTGGTGTCGGTGCCCATGTCGGTACCGCTGGAAAATGCGGGCCAGGCCTTCCGCACCTTCATGACGTCTCTGGCGGCGGTCTTCGTGGCGGTCTTCGCGGTGCTCAACCTGATGCTGTCGTGGCTGATCATCCGGCCGGTGTCGCGCATGTCGGATGCGGCGGACAAGATCAGCACCGGCGACTTCAACCAGCCGGAGTTCCCGGAAGGTGGCGGCGACGAAGTGTCGGTGCTGGCCAGTTCCTTCAACCGAATGCGCCGCAGTCTCGAAAAGGCGATGCAGATGATCGACGCCTGATCCGTCCGTCACCGTGAGCGACGAGACTCTTCCACCCGTGCCGGGGCAGGACGACCTGTTCGCCCTGCCGTCGGGCTACGTCATCAACGAATACCGCATCGAACGGGTGCTCGGCGGGGGCGGCTTCGGGATCACCTACCTGGCCCACGATACCCACCTGGACTGCCAGGTGGCGATCAAGGAATACCTGCCCAAGGATCTCGCCGTGCGCCGCGAAGGGCTGGTGGTGCGGCCGCGCTCCGGCGACGCGGCCAAGGGCTTCGAGTGGGGCCTGCAGCGCTTCCTGCTCGAATCGCGGGCCCTGGCCAGTTTCCATCACCCGGGCATCGTGCGGGTGCTGCGCTATTTCCGCGGCAACGACACCGCCTACATGGTGATGGAGTACGAGACCGGACAGCCGCTGCAGCGCTGGCTGGTGGGGCGCCTGCCCCTCGACCGGGCGAGTCTGGTGCGCATCGTGCGCCCGCTGCTCGACGGGCTGGAGGCGATCCACGCGGCGGGTTTTCTGCACCGGGACATCAAGCCCGGCAACATCTACATCCGCGCCGACGGTTCGCCGGTGCTGCTCGATTTCGGCTCGGCCCGCCGGTTGGAACTGGACGGCATCGACCAGACCCTCACCGCGGTGGTGACGCCGGGCTTTGCGCCAGCCGAGCAATACCACCGCCACGGCAAGCAGGGGCCGTGGACCGACCTCTACGCGATGGCCGGTGTGATGTACTGGATGGTCACCGGCAAGCTGCCGATGGAGGCCTTCGCCCGCCTGCGCGAGGATGCCATGCCGAAGGCGGCCGACATTGGCAATGCGGATGCCTTCGGCGCCGCCATGCTGAAGGCCATCGACTGGGCGCTGAACCCGGACGAGGACAAGCGCCCGCGCCAGGTAGCGGATTTCCGCCGGGCCTGTCTGGCGCCGCCGACCGGCGGCGAGGCGTCCGAACCGCCGGTGGAGGTGCCGTTGCCCTTGGGGCTGTCGGCGTCGGAGGCGCGCACCTTCATCGGCGCCGTGCTGTTCGCCGACGTGGCCGGGGTGGCTACCGACGAGGTCGCCCAGCGCGAGGGGCGTTCGCGCCTGGTGCGCATGCTGACCCAGGCCATTGCGCCGGTGCCGCCGACCACCCGGCTGGCGGTCAATACCAAGGAAGGCTGCGCGGTCTGCTACGTCGGCGATCCGGAAGATGCGCTGCGTACCGCGGTGCAACTGGGAGACGCCGCGGCGGGCGAGGGGCTTGGCGTACACATGGGCATCAACCTCGGCCCCGTGCGGGTGGCGCCGGATCCCAACGGGCGTTCACGCATCCTCGGCGATGGCATCACCACCGCCTTCCGGGTGATGCGCTTCTCGAACCCTGGCCAGGTGCTGGTGGCGCGGGCCTACTACGAGGTCATCCATCAGCTCAAGACGAACGCCAGCGACTACTTCCGCCACATCGGCGTGCGCCGCGACCCGCAGGCCCGCGACCATGAGCTGTACGCCTACAGCGGCGTCAGCCTGCTCGCCAGCGCGCGGGTTGCCGACCTGTCGATCCGCCAGGCGGTGGTCGGTCGCGATCTGAGCCCGGCTGCCATCGAGGCCGCTGAACGCATCCTGGCCCTGCACATCGGACCGATGGCGAAGATCCTGGTACGCCGGACCCTGCCGCGGGCCGACAGCCTGCCGGTGTTGCACGAACTGCTGGCGGCGCTGATTCCCGATCCGGCACCGCGCAGCGCCTTCCTGTCCAGCGTGGTGGCAGCTTCGGGATTGGTCTCGGGGGCTGCCTCGCACAGCATTGCCGCCGGCAGTGGCGTACGCAGCTCGGCCAGCGTGTCGTCGGCGGCGGCCGGGGCGGTCAGCGTGATTCCGGATGCCGAGCTGGCACGGGTCGAGCAGATCTTCGCCCGTTACATCGGGCCGATGGCCAAGGTGCTGGTGCGCCGTGAATCCCGCACCGCCAATAGCGTGGCGACCCTGTGCCGGGCACTGGCCAGCCACATCGACAAGGACGCCGAGCGCCGGCGTTTCATGAGCGAAGCCGGGCTGGCAGAGTGATCTGCGGCCTGGCGTGGAGAAGAGCATGGATGTGCAACCGATTCGCCTGACTCCCGGCCAGGATTTGCGCCGGGCGCTGGAGTGCGCGCTGTTTGCCGAGGGCGGTTCGGCGGCCTTCGTGCTGGCGGGCATCGGCAGCCTGAGCAGCGCGCATCTGCGGCTGGCCGGTGCCGGCGAGCTGCGGGCGGTGGACGGCGATATCGAACTGCTCAGCCTCAGCGGCACCATTGCCGCCAACGGCTCCCACCTGCACGGGGCGGTGGCGACGGCCGACGGCGCGGTGATCGGCGGCCACCTGGGCTATGGCTGCGTCGTGCGTACCACCGCGGAGATCCTGCTGATGCGCTTGCCCGGCTGGGATTTCCAGCGCGAGCCCGACCTGCAGACCGGCTACGCCGAGCTGGTGGTGCGCCAGCGCGCCTCAGACCTGGGCTGAGGCTTCGGTATTGCCGTTGGCCAGCGCGGCCACGGCGTCGGCGAGGGTCTTGATCGCCGCCATCGGCGGCGCCGCGCGCAGGTAGGCGACGCCGGTCTGCACGCGGCTGATCTGCGGCGGTACTTCGCGGATCGTCAGGTCGGCCCGGTGCTGAGACTGTTCCACCACCCGCCGCGGCAGCAGCGTCCACCCGAGGCCCACCGACACGCAGCCGAGGATGCCTTCCAGTGTGCCGAACTCCATCGCGTCGGCCACCGCGTGGCCGCTGGCCCGCTGCCAGGCCAGCGCGCGGGTGCGGTAGGCGCAGCCCTCGCGGAACAGGATCACCGGCTGCAGCACCGGGTCGGCGTCGGCCGCGCAGACCTGTACCAGTTCCTCCATCACCAGCTCATCGAAGACCAGGTCGGGATGGATCACCGGCCCGCCGACGAAGGCGCAGTCGAGCTTGTGGTCGAGCAGGCGTTCGAGCAGCGCGGCGCTGGTGTCGGTGCTGACCCGCAGCTCGACGCGCGGATGGCGGGCCCGCACGGCTTTCAGCGCGCGGGGCAGGTGCACCGCGGCGAAGGTCTCCATTGCGCCGATGCGCAGCTCACCGGCGCTCTCGCCGACCTGGCGAACTGCGGCGCTGGTTTCCCGTTCGAGCAGCAGCATGCGGCGGGCGTAGTCGAGGAGCACGCGCCCCGACGGCGCCAGCTCCAGCCCACGGCCCTTGCGGTGGAACAGCTCGGTGCCGAGCTCTTCCTCCAGGCGGCGGATGCGGCCCGTCACGTTGGACTGGACGGTGTTCAGCTTGCGGGAGGCGGCGAGGATGCCGCCTTCCTCGACCACCGCCTGGAAGGTGCGCAGCGCGACGAGTTCCATATTCGTATCTTCATAAGAGAACAAAATGTTCTTAATAAATCATTTGATGAGATAGTTTAGCCTGTTTATCGTGTCTGCTCCAACCACAAGGAGGCCGCTGCGATGAACGAACACAGTTCTGCCGCCGAACGTTTCCGCGTGCTCGGCGCCGGCATCTTCAGCCTGGTGCTGGCGCTGGGCGTCGCCCGTTTCGCGTATACCCCGCTGCTGCCGCTGATGCAGCAACAGGCCGGCCTCGGTGTGGCCGAAGGCGGCCTGCTGGCGGCGGTCAATTACGCCGGCTACCTGAGCGGCGCGCTGCTGGCGTCGCTGATCGGCGATCTGGTCGTGAAGGACCGCCTGTACCGCATCGGCATGGTGCTGGCGGTGGCGAGTACCGCGGTGATGGGCCTCAGTACCGACCCGCTGGTGTGGGCGCTGTCGCGCTTCGTCGCCGGCCTGGCCAGCGCCGCCGGCATGCTGTTCGGCACGGGGCTGATCCTCAACTGGCTGATCCGCCACAATCACCGCAGCGAGCTGGGCATCCATTTCGCCGGTATCGGCATCGGCATCACCGCCTGCGCGGCGGCGGTCGCGCTGATGAGCCAGTGGCTGGACTGGCGCCAGCAGTGGTTCGCGTTGACCGTCTTCGGCGCCGTGCTGCTGGTGCCGGCACTGCGCTGGCTGCCGTCGCCGGGGCGCAACCCGGCCAGCCACGGTGCGGCGCAGATGGCGGACCGGCCGCCGACGGCGGGCTTCCTGCGCCTGTTCATGGCGGCCTATTTCTGTGCCGGCATCGGCTACGTGGTTAGCGCGACCTTCATCGTCGCTATCGTGGACCGCCTGCCCGGCCTGGCCGGCAAGGGTTCGCTGGTGTTCCTGGCGATCGGCGTGGCGGCGGCACCGGCCTGCATCCTGTGGGATCTGGTGGCACGCCGGACGGGCGAGCTGAATGCGCTGATCGCAGCGGCACTGCTGCAGATCGTCGGTATCGTGCTGCCGGTCGCGGCGGACGGGCTGGCCGCTGCGCTCGTCGGGGCGCTGCTGTTCGGCGCCACCTTCATCGGCATGGTGAGCCTGGTGCTGACGATGGCTGGACGCTACTACCCGACCCGTCCGGCCAAGATGATGGGCAAGATGACCCTCTCCTACGGCGCGGCCCAGATCCTCGGCCCGGCGATGACCGGCTGGCTGGCCACGGCCGTCGGCAGCTACGCGGCGGGTCTGTACCTGGCGGCAGCGGTGATGGCGGTGGGCACGTTGTTGCTGGTGCTTTTGCGCAGCCTTGAAAAGCGGCAGATCTCTGCCGCCGGTCTGGTGCCCTGTCCGCAGGGCTGAGCGGTCGCACCGCCGCCACTCGAGCCCCTTCAAGACAAAGGCCCTGCCGGATTCCGGCAGGGCCTTTGTCTTGAAGGGGGAAACGGTCGGCTTACTTGCCCGATTCCGCGTTGTTGCCGGTGGCGTTGTCGAGGCGGCGTGCCTCGTCCTCGCTGATGTACTCGAAGACCCGCACGACCTTCTGTACGCCGCTGGTGGTACGCGTCACTTCGGTGGCCGCGTTGCCTTCCCGCTGGGTGACGAGGCCCATCAGATAGACGGTGGAGGCTTCCGTCACCACCTTGACCTGCTGCACGCGGAAATCCTTCTGGTCCACGAAGCGGGCCTTGACCTTGGAGCTGATGTAGCTGTCGTTGCTGCGCGCCGACAGCGTGCTGGTGGGGGCGACGCGAAGCTCGTTGACCACTTCCTTGACGTTCTCGACGGCCGCGGCGATGCGGCCGGCCTCGTCGCGGCTGGCCTCGTTGAAGGCTTCGCCAGTCAGCAGCAGCTTGCGGTTGAAGGCGGTGGTGTTGACGTGAACCTTGTCGCCGAGGGCATCTTCGATGCGCTTGACGCTCTTCCACTCGATGCCCTCGTCTTCCACGTAGGCGCCGGAGCTGCGCCGGTCGGAAACCATGGCGACGGCCATGCCGGTACCGCCGACGATGACCGGGATGCAGCCCTGGGCAGCGGCCAGGGTGCCGAGGACCAGCGCGGTCCAGGCGAGGGGCTTGCGGGCAAAGCTCATTCTTCGACTCCGAGGAAAAGGCAATCAATGCCGTCGCACAGGCAGTGCAGGGTCACCAGGTGGACTTCCTGGATGCGCGCGGTGCGGTCGGCGGGGACGCACAGATGGATGTCGCCGGGGCCGAGAAGTTCAGCCATCTGGCCGCCGCCCTTGCCGGTGAGGGCCACAACGAGCATTTCCCGTTCGTGGGCGGCGTGGATGGCCTCGATCACGTTGGGGGAGTTGCCGCTGGTGGAAATGGCCAGCAGCACGTCGCCGGGCTGGCCGAGGGCGCGCACCTGCTTGGAGAAGATCTGGTTGTAGTCGTAGTCGTTGGCGATGGAGGTCAGCGTCGAGCTGTCGGTGGTCAGCGCCAGGCCGGCCAGCGGCGGACGTTCCATCTCGAAGCGATTCAGCAGCTCGGCGGCGAAGTGCTGGGCGTCGGCGGCCGAACCGCCGTTGCCGCAGGCCAGGATCTTGCCGTTGTTCATCAGGCTGTGGGTCATCGTTTCGATGGCGGCGGCGATGGGCTCGGCCATGAACTCGAGGGCGGCCAGCTTGGTCTGGGCGCTGTCGGTAAATTGCTGCGCGATACGGGCAACGAGATCCATCTTTGACTCCGGAAAATTTGGCCGCGATTCTAGCATTTGCACCCCCAGGCCTGCCGGAAGCGAGAAATCCGCTTACAAACCGACCAGCACGTCCACGCGCAGGCGCTTCCAGGGATTGGGATCCTTGGTCAGCTTGCCGATGCGGCCGCCGATAGCAGTGCCGCGGTCCATCTCCTCGGCCACCGCCCGGTTGTCGCTGCGCGGCAGGTAGCCGAGCTTCTGGTCACGCCATTCGACGCGCACCGCGAAGGGATCGTGGGGGTTGTCGGGTTCGCGCACCAGCGTCAGCGCGTCGCCCTCGTGCATCTCGTCCCACAGGATCTTGCCGCCGTAATACTGGAAGCCGGCCAGCGGCGAACTCTGCACCAGGATGCGCACGCGCTGGGCCGTTGCCGGCGCGAGCATGCCGGCACCGAGCAGCAGGGCCAGCAGGAGGCGCTCAATACGCATCGAAGGCGCCCCTGATCCATTCGATGCCGTCGCTGTCGAGGCGTTCGAGCAGCACCGCGTCGAAACGGCACGGCTGGTTGGCGTAACGCCGGCCCGCGCCATACAGCCAGAAGCGGGCGGCGAGGATCACGCGCTGGCGCTTGGCGGCGGTGATGCTCGCCGCCGCGCCGCCGAAGCGGCTGTTGCTGCGCAGGCGCACCTCGACGAAGACCAGGCTGCCACGGTCGATGGCGATCAGGTCCACCTCGCCGCCACGGCAGCGCACGTTGCGGGCCAGGATCGTCAGCCCGTGTCTTTCCAGGTGGGCGGCGGCCAGCGCCTCGGCCGCCGCACCGCGGCGCAGGTGTTCGGCTTGCATCGGCGGGGTGGCGCGCCCACAATCTGCGTCCCCCGCCTCCTGTCCCCGCTCCTGCCATGCATCCTGCCCTTTCCGACGCATCGTCCGCCTCCCCACTGAATAAGACGTCGTCATTGTATGTGGTGGCCACGCCTTTGGGTAACCTGCAGGACATGAGCCTGCGCGCGCTGGCCGTGCTGAAGGCGGTGGATGCGGTTGCCGCCGAGGACACCCGCCATAGCCAGCGCCTGCTCGATGCCTTCGACATCCGGACGCGGCTGGTTGCGCTGCACGAGCACAACGAGCAGGAGGCCGCCGGGCTGGTGATCCGCATGCTGGAGGAGGGCAAGCAGGTGGCGCTGATCACCGACGCCGGCACGCCGGCGGTGTCCGATCCCGGTGCACGGGCGGTGGCGCGGGTGCAGGACGCCGGCTTTCCGGTGGTGCCGGTGCCGGGCGCCTGTGCGGCCATTGCTGCCTTGTCGGCATCCGGGCTGGCCGACGGGCATTTCCATTTCCACGGCTTCCTGCCGACCAAGTCGGCGGCCCGCAAGAGCGCGCTGGACGCCCTGCGCGGCGTGCCGGGCACGCTGGTGTTCTACGAGGCACCGCACCGCATCGCCGAGACGCTGGACGATCTGGCGGCGACGCTGGAGCCGACGCGCCAGATCGTCGTCGCCCGCGAACTGACCAAGATGTTCGAGCAGATCGTGCGCATGCCGCTGGCCGACGCGCCGGCCTGGCTGGCGGCCGACGCCAACCGTGCCCGCGGCGAGTTCGTGCTGCTGGTGTCGGCGGCGCCGGCCAGCGAGGGCCTGTCGCCGGAGGCCGAGCGGGTGCTGGGCCTGTTGCTCGCCGAGCTGCCGGTGAAGCAGGCCGCCAAGCTGGCCGCGGCGATCACCGGGGCATCGAAGAACGCGCTGTACGAGCGGGCGCTGGAACTGCGCGACAGCTGAGCCGCCGGGCGTCGGTCAGCGCAAGTGCTGGCTGTCGCGGCCGAGCAGGGTGACTTCGACGTGCTGGGAGCCGATGCGGTTGCCATGGCCGAAGCGCTGCAGCGCAGCGTTGTAGTCCCGCGCGATGCGGGTGACGGCGTTGAATGGCGAGGGCATGACCTGGGTGATGCCGACGCCGCGGGCCGCTGTCAGCTGTCGCCGCCCTGCAGGCCATACTTGCGGATCTTGTCGTGCAGGGTGGTCTTGGGGACGCGCAGGGCCTCGGCGCTGCGTGCCAGGCTGCCGCCCTGGCGGCGCAGCTCGGCGGCGATCAGGCTGCGCTCGAAGCTGTCCACCGATTCGGCCAGGGACGCCGGCGGCGCGTCGCCGGGCGCGTTGCCGAGGATGTCCTTGCCGACGCCGAGGACCAGGCAGTCGGCGACGTTGCGCAGCTCCCGCACGTTGCCAGGCCAGGTGTGGGCCATCAGGCGGCGCATCTGTTCCGGCGGTACGCTGGGCAGCGGACGTTCATGGCGCTGGGCGGCCTGCAGCAGGAAGTGTTCGAGCAGCAGCGGGATGTCCTCGCGGCGCTCGCGCAGCGGCGGGAGGTCGATGGTGACCACGTTGAGGCGGTAGTAGAGGTCGGCGCGGAAGGTCTGGCGTTCGGCCCGCTCCTTGAGGTCGTCCTTGGTGGCGGCGACCACCCGGCAGTCCACCGGTTGCAGCTGGTTGGAGCCGAGGCGTTCCACGACGCGTTCCTGCAGCACGCGCAGCAGCTTGATCTGCACGCCCAGCGGCATGCTTTCCAGTTCGTCGAGGAAGAGGGTGCCCTTGTTGGCGTATTCGATCTTGCCGATGCGGCGTTTCTGGGCGCCGGTGAAGGCGCCGGCCTCGTGGCCGAACAGTTCGCTGTCGAGCAGGTTGTCGGGCAGGCCGCCGCAGTTGAGGGCCACGAAGGGGCCGCTCCTGCGCGGCGACAGTTCGTGCAGGCACTGGGCGATGAGCTCCTTGCCGGTGCCGGTCTCGCCGCGCACTAGCACGTCCACGCTGGTCCCGGCCACGTCGCTGATCAGCTGGCGCACGCGGGCCATCTGCGGCGAGCGGCCGATCAGCTTGGCTTCGATGCCGTCGCGCTGTTCCAGGCGGCGGCGCAGGTCGAGCACTTCGAGGGTCAGCCCGCGCTTGTCGAGGGCGCGGCGCACCACGTCCACCAGCAATTCAGGCGAGAAGGGTTTCTGGATGAAGTCGTAGGCGCCGTTGCGCATGGCCTCGACGGCGAGGGTCACGTCGCCGTGGCCGGTGATGATGATCACTGGCAGGTCGGCGTCCATCGCCTGGCAGCGGCGCAGCACCTCCATCCCGTCGGCCCTGGGCAGGCGCATGTCGGTGACGACGATGCCGGGAAAGCCGGCGGTAAGGCGCGCCAGGCCTTCCTCGGCGGAGCCGACGCCTTCCACCGGGATGTCGGCAAGCATCATGGCCTGCTCGCAGCCAAGGCGTACGTCGGGGTCGTCTTCGATGATGAGTACGCGGAGTTCAGGTGTCATGACGGTTCTTTCGGTGCGGCGGGGAGTTGCAGGATGAAGCGGGCGCCACCTTCCGGGCGGTTCTCGGCGCGCAGGTCACCGCCGAACTCGCGGACGATGTCGCGGGAGATGGCCAGACCGAGGCCGAGGCCTTCGCCGGCCGGCTTGGTGGTGAAGAAGGGTTCGAACAGCGCGCCGTCGTCGGGCAGGCCGCAGCCGCTGTCGGCGATGGAGAGTTCCAGTGCGCCGTCGTCGCGGGGCGCGACCTCAATGAGAAGTTCCTTGTGCTCGCTGTCGGCCATGGCGTCGCCGGCGTTGCGGATCAGGTTGATGAGCACCTGCTCGAGTCGGTTCTGGTCGCACCAGGCGATGGCCTGGCCGGGCTCGCAGCGGTTGATGAGGGTGATGCCAGCCTTGGTGAGGCGCTGGTCGAGCAGGAACAGGGCTGCGCTGACCGCGTGGGCCAGGTCGGTGGCGGCGGGCACCGCCGGCGACTTGCGGGCGAAAGTCTTGAGCGGCGTGATGATGCGCCCCATCTGGTCGGCCAGACGGGCGATGATCGTCAGATTCTGCTCGACGGTCGGCAGGTTGCCGCGCTTCATGAACTCGATGGCGTTGCCCGACAGGGTGCGCATGGCGCCCAGCGGCTGGGCCAGCTCGTGGGTGATGCCGGCGGCCAGTTGCCCCAGCACTGCCAGCTTGGCGGCCTGCACCAGTTCGTCCTGGGCGGCGCGCAGGGTCTGCTCGGCCTGCTGGCGTTCGGCCACTTCCTTGCGCAGGCGGGCGTTGGTGTCGGTCAGCGCGCGGGTGCGGCGGGCGACCTTGCTTTCGAGCTGGGCGTTGGCCTGTTCGAGCAGCTCCTTGGCCTCCAGCTTCTGGCACACGATGCGCCGGCGCTGGGCCAGCACGAGCAGCAGCAGCAGCACGAAGCCGGTGGCCACCGCCGCCAGCGCGCCGTGGCCGAGGGCCTGGGTGCGCACCGGGCGCAGGTCGGAGAAGATCAGCAGGCGCCAGCCCACGTCCTGCAGGCCGCGCCCATGTACCAGGTAGCTGCCGGCGAAGCCGGCGTGGGGGCGGGCCGGGCTGCCGCGCAGCGCCATGTGCACGATCTGTCCTTCGGGGCCGGGGTCGTCGTCGATGGGCACCGGGAAGTTGCCGATCGAACCTTCGTTGTAGAGGCGGCTCATCCTGACTTCCACCCGGGTGTCCAGTGGCAGCGGCTTGAGGGCGGTGTAGCGCCATTCCGGCACCGACGACAGGATCACCACGCCGTTGCCGTCGGCGATCAGCGCCGGAGCGCCGAGCAGGCTCCAGGCCTGGTTCAGCTGGCCGAGGCTGATCTTGATGACCGCGACGCCGACCACGCGCCCGCCGTCGCGGATCGGGGTGGACACGAAATAGCCGGGCTCGCCGCGGGTGGTGCCGATGGCGAAGTGACGGCCAACGCGCCCGGCGAGACCGTCGAGAAAGTAGCTGCGGAAGGACAGGTCCTCGCCGACGAAGTTTTCGCCCGGGTGATTCCAGTTGCTGGAGGCGAGCACGATGCCGCGCTGGTTCATGACGAAGATCGCGACGCTGCCGATGTGTTCGTTGAGTTGCTGCAGGAAGCGGTTGGCCGCCTGTACGCCAGCGGCGCTGTGCGGACGGCGCATCAGCGTCAGCACTTCCTCGTTGAGCTGGATGGTGGCTGGAATGTGGGCGTAGCGGTTGACGATGCCGTCCACCGCTGCGGCGAACAGATCCAGTCGGTGGCCGGCATCGGTGCGCAAGGCCTGCATGCCCTGGTATTCACTGGCCCGGTAGCCGCCGATGCCGATCAGACCGACCAGCAGCAGGAAGGCGGCGAGCAGCAGCGGGTTTGGCGACATCGTGCGCGACGGCGGCAACGGAGGGGGCGCTGCCGGGGTGGGGGCGGTCATCGCGGAGGGCTCTGCTTCCATGGGTTTCCGGGCGGTGCGTCCGTGCGCCGCTGCTTCCAAGGATACAGGCCATGCGCCGGCTTTGTCGGCTCGTTATTTTGCTATTGAGAACTATTCGCGTTGATGCTAATGTCGGATTCGTTCCCATCAATCCCGGCCTCGACCGGCTCATGAAAGGTATTCGCCATGCGTTCCACCCTGTTCGCCTTCACCATCGCCCTGTTGCCGGCTGTCGCCTTTGCCGGTGCCAAGTGTGAGCCCCACCCCAAGTCCGAATGGATTCCCGAGGCGGAGGCCAAGGCCCGGCTGGAAGCCCAGTACGAGGTCCGCAAGTTCAAGATCGAGGGCTCGTGCTACGAGATCTATGGCAAGAACAAGGAAGGCAAGAAGGTCGAGATCTATTTCGACACCAAGACCCTGGCCATCGTGAAGGCCGAGATCGAGAAGTAATCCATGGGTAGAGAAGTGCGCCAGCGTCCCGTGTGGGACCGTCTCGTCCGGCTGACCCACTGGAGCGTGGCGGGGCTGGTGCTGTTCAATTCCTTCAACGAGAGCGGAGAGATTCACCGGCTCGCCGGCTACGTGGCTGCGGGGCTGGTGCTGCTGCGCCTCGGGCACGGGCTGCTGGCCCGGGCCGGATCGACCGCCGCCCTGCCGTTGCCCGGCTGGCGGGCGATCCGCGCGCACCTGGCCGATCTGTTGCACGGGAAGGGCCATGCCGGCCAGGGCCACAATCCGCTCGGGCAGTGGATGGCCTACCTGCTGTGGGGGCTGATCGTCGCCCTCGGCGTGACGGGCTGGATGGCGCGCCTGGATGCCTTCTGGGGGGACGACTGGCTGATCGACCTCCATCAGGGGCTGGCGAACGTGCTGCTGGGCTGCGTGGCGGTGCACCTGGCCGGCGTGGTGGTGATGAGCCGCCTGCAGCACGAAAACCTCGTGCGGGCCATGCTCACCGGACGCAAGCGCGGCTGAAAGCCGCAGGTGGCCCGGGCGGGGCTGCTAAAATGGTGAATTAGTCATCTGCCGACGGATATTCGCCATGCCGAACCTGACCCTTACCCGCCCCGACGACTGGCACCTGCACGTGCGTGACGGCGCCGCCCTGGCCGCGGTGGTGCCCGACACCGCCCGCCGCTTCGGCCGCGCGCTGATCATGCCCAACCTGAAGCCGCCGGTGACCAGTGTGGAGCAGGCCGCGGCCTACCGGGAGCGCATCCTCGCCGCTGTCCCGGCCGGCCTCAAGTTCGCGCCGCTGATGACGTTGTACCTCACTGATAGCCTCAAGCCCGAAGAGATCGACAAGGCCGCCGCCAGCGGCTTCATCCCCGCCGCCAAGCTCTACCCGGCCGGCGCGACGACCAACTCGGACGCGGGCGTCACCGACATCGCCAAGGTCTATCCCGCGCTCGAACGGATGGCCGAGGCGGGCATCGTTCTCTGTGTTCATGGCGAGGTAACCCATGCTGACGTTGATATCTTTGATCGCGAGCGCGTCTTTATCGATCGCGTACTGGCGCCGCTTGCAGCGCGCTACCCGACCCTGCGCATCGTCTTCGAGCACATCACGACGGCCGACGCGGCGCAGTTTGTAAGCGAAGCGGGGGCCAACGTGGGCGCCACGATCACCGCCCACCACCTGCTGCTCAACCGCAATGCGATCTTTGCCGGCGGCATCCGGCCGCATCACTATTGCCTGCCGGTTCTCAAGCGCGAGACCCACCGGGAGGCGCTGGTGAAGGTCGCCACGTCCGGCAGCACCAAGTTCTTCCTCGGCACCGACTCGGCGCCCCACGCCAAGACGACCAAGGAGTCTGCCTGTGGCTGCGCTGGTTGCTACACCGCCCACGCCGGCATCGAGTTGTACGCGGAAGCCTTCGAGCAGGCCGGTGCGCTGGACAAGCTGGAAGCCTTCGCCAGCTTCAACGGCCCGGACTTCTACCGACTGCCGCGCAACACCGACACGATCACGCTGCGCAAGGAAAGCTGGGACGTGCCGGCCGGCCTCGACTACCTGCCGGGCGACCCGCTGGTGCCGCTGCGCGGTGGCGAGCAGATCCACTGGAAACTGGTCTGAGTCCTTTCCCGAGACGACGATGCGCGCGACCTCCGCCCTCAAGACGCTGCTGATCCTCGCCGCCGTTCCGCTGCTCTCCGCCTGCGAGAACGACGGCATCGCCTTCCTCATCGAAGGCAAGGACCACTCCATCGCCCTGCTGCGCGAGCAGCGCTGGTTCTGGAGCGATGAGGTGGCCCAGTCCATCGTCGTGTCGCGCATGCCTACCTGCATGCGCCGCTACGAGATCAAGCCGGGCGTTGCCGGTGCGGTGAAGATGGAGGTCTACGAGGCCGGCGACTATCTGTGGGCCCTCAAGCAGGGCAAGAACTGGTATCTCGCCGGCACCGAGAAGTGCCAGTTCCAGCGCTGGGACGAGCATCCGGAAGAGCCACCCGGACGGCTCGTTGGCACCTTCACGCGCAAGAACGACACGCTGGAATTCATCGAGGCCAAGACCGAGGCCGAATCCAGGCCGATCAAGCCTGCCGAATGATCGTCGCTGCTGACGCAGCACCGGCGGCCCTGGCCCAGCGTGCGCTGTTCGACGGACTGGCCGTTCTGCTGGCGCGTTTCCCGGCGCCCGGCCTGCCCGGGCTCGCTGAACTCGACGCCCTCTATGCCGAGGCGACGGTGGGCGCCGACGTCCGCCGTCTGCGCTTCGTTGCACCGCAGGAAGACATCGCCTACGAGGCTTACATTGCCCGTCATGACGCCGTGCCGACGCGTCCCGACGACTGGCACGACTTCTTCAATGCGCTGGCCTGGTGCGTATGGCCGCGTACCAAATCCGCCTGCAACCGGCTCCATCTGCAGGCCATCGAGGAGCGTTCCGCCGCCGGCCTGGGCGGCCGCGGCCCGCTGCGCGACGCGCTGACCCAGTTCGACGAATGCGGGGTGCTGGTGGTCGGGTCGGATGCGGAACTCCTGCGACTGCTGGCCGCCCATGAATGGGAGGAGGCGTTCTGGCGCCACCGCCAGCGCCTTGTGGCCAGCACCTGTTTCCTGATCTTCGGCCATGCCAGCTGGGACCAGCTGCGTGCGCCCTTCGTCGGCCTGTGTGGCAAGGCCATCTACCGTCAGGTGGATGAAGCCTGGTTCGGCCTGCCCACCGAGCAGCGCCAGGCCGAGGCCGACGCCTGGCTGGCGGCCCATCTTGCCGCGGTGGCCGGCGGACTGACGCCGCGCAGCCTTCGGCCCTTGCCCTTGCTGGGCATTCCGGGTGTTACGCCGGACAGCGAAAGCGCGGATTATTATCGGGATCGGCGGCAGTTCCGGCCCCGCGTCGATGATCGACCGGATGCGCGTTCCTGTGCCGTGGCGTGATGGCTTGACCGGCGCCCCGCGGGGCGCCGAAGATTCGCGCTCGATTTGTCCGGGGCAAAGCCTGGATTTCCCTTGACCACTCGCGGGTGACCCCATCATGCAGATCGTGTCTGCGCTGCGTTCCTTCCTAGAACTCGATGTCACGCCCGACAGCGATGGCGTGCAGGCGACCCGGCGCAGCAACCTGCGCCGCCTGCGGGTTTTTTCGGTGGTATTCCTGCTGATCCTGCTGCCCGGTCTCGTGTGGAACTTTCTGCGTGCCCCGGAGTATCGGGCGACCGCCCGCGTGCAGTTCACCGCCGGGATCGACGTTCCGCGGGCCGATGCCGCGCCGGGCGGCGGCGACGGTGGTCAGGCCGACGTGCTGACCCAGGTGCAGGTCCTGACCAGCCGTCCGCTGCTGGACAAGGTGGCCCGGGTTCTGGCCAGCGGTGGATTCCCGCTGGCGGCCGGCGATCCGGCCGCCCAGTTGCAGGCCATGATCGGTGCCGAGCCGGTGGAGGGCACCGGGGTCATCGAATTACAGGCGATCGGTCCCAGGCCGGAACTGCTGGCCGCCGCGCTGAATACCCTCATCGAACAGTACAAGGAAGAGATGAAGGCCTCGTTCGGCGCGGCCGCCAGCGAAGGGCTCACCCGGGCGCGGGAAGAGGCGGCGTCCCTGTCGAAGGCCGCCATCGAACGGCGGGCCCGCCTGGATGCGTTCCGGGCGAAGAACGGCATGCTCTCGTCCGAGCGGGATGAGAACGATGCGGTGGCCAGGATGAAGGGCTTGAGCGGGTCCCTCAGCACCGCCACCGAAAAGCTCGCCGTCGCCGAAGCCCGCCTGCGGGCCCTGAAGGAGAGCATTGCGTCCGGCAAATGGGGTTCGCAGCCGAAAGACGACCCGACCCTGGCCGGCATGGAGACGCGCCTGTCCCAGTTGCGCGAGGAATACCGCGACCTGGAGCGCACCTATACGCCGGCCTTCCTGAACATGGATCCGCGCGCCCGTGCGCAGCGTTCGCGGATCACGGAACTGGAGCGCCAGATCGAGAGCCAGCGGGCCGGTGGGCAGCAGGCCGCCCTTGCCGCCGCTCAGGAAGAAGTGAGCAGCGCCCGCGCCACGGCGGAACAGCTGCAGGCACAGATCACCACCCAGCGTGCATCCGTCCAGAATTTCTCCCAGCGTTTCGTGCAGGCCAAGGCGCTGGAGGACGATCTGGCCCAGATCGAAAAAGCCGGCCGGGAGGCCCTGGAGCGTTTGACCCGGATGGAGGCCAACGAGCACAGCCGCCTGCCGTCCCTGAGTCTGGTGGAGGCCGCCAATGTGCCCCAGTCGGCTTTCCGGCCCGATTACGTGCGCGATGGCCTGAGCGTGCTCGGACTGGCCTTCGGCCTGGGCTTGCTGTCGATCTGGTTCGTCGAGCTGTTCAACCGGCAGCCGCCAGCCAAGGCTCCGCTCAACACCACCGTCATCATCCCCCAGCCCTGGGGCGTGCCGGGTATGCCCCAGGGCATGTTGGCGGCGAACCCGATCGCCAGCCTGCCGCCGGCTGGGGCGGCGCTGGCTGCGGGCCTGCTGCCGGGCAGCGCAGCGACCCTGCGGGAGCTGCGCCAGGACGAGTTGGCCGCGCTGCTGGCGGCGGCCCCCGGCGAGGCGCGCGATGTCGTTGCGGTGTTGCTTCTCGGCCTGAGTACGGAGGAGGCGCTGGCCCTGCGTCGGGCCGATCTGGATGCCGCTGCCGCGACCCTTGAGGTCGGTGGTGCCGCGCCCCGTACCATCCCCGTGCCCGCCTGGCTGCTGCGGAGCCTGACGGCGGCGGAGCGGACGCCCGACGCAGCCCTGCTGCAGGGGGCCGGTGGGGCCGTGCTGAGCGTCGCGGATGTCCAGTCCATGCTTGCCTGCGCCGCCTTCGATGGCGGTCTGGCCAATGCCGCAGGCATCACGCCGGAGGCTTTGCGGCATACTTGCACCGCCTGGCTGGTGCGCCAGGGCTTGCGTTTCTCCGATCTGGCGGCGCTGGTGGGGCGCCCGAATGCCGAAGACTTGTCCGTTTATGCCGGCTTGGCGCCCGCCGGGCCCAGGAAGAGTGCCGCCGAGATCGATGTGCTGATGCCCGCCCTTCGCAGCGTCGAAGGGTGAGGCCGAACCCCGAATTTTCATCAAGGAAGTGAACATGCTGCAGAAATACCCCGCCTTCCCCGGTGTGGCCGGGCCGGTTGTCGTGATCGTCATGGACGGTTACGGCCTGCCCAAGAACGCTGCGGGCAGCGCCATCGCCGCCGCCCGCAAGCCGACCCTCGACCGTCTGTTCGCCAACTATCCGAACATCTCCCTGCGCGCCCACGGCACCGCCGTCGGCATGCCGTCCGACGATGACATGGGCAACTCGGAGGTCGGCCACAACGCCATCGGCGCCGGCCAGGTGTATGCACAAGGTGCGGCGCTGGTCGCCAACGCGATTGCCGACGGCGCGATCTGGGCGGGTGACGCGTGGAAGGAGATCGTCGCGGGGGCCAAGGCCGGCGCGAACGGCAAGGAGGGCACGATCCACTTCATCGGCCTGTTCTCCGACGGCAATGTGCACAGTCACATCGACCACCTGAAGGCGATGGTCGTGCAGGCCAAGGCCGAAGGCGTGAAGACCGTGCGCATCCATGCGCTCATCGACGGCCGCGACGTGCCCGAGACCAGCGCGCTGGAATACGTGGTGCCCTTCGAGGCCTTCCTGGCCGAGATCAGCACCGAGGGCTTCGACGCCCGCATCGCCTCCGGCGGCGGCCGCCAGTACATCACCATGGACCGCTACGACGCCAACTGGCCGATGGTTGCCAAAGGCTGGAAGACCCACGTGCTCGGCGAAGGTGCCCAGTTCGCCAACGCTACTGACGCCATCAACGGCCTGCGCGAGCGTCACCCGGGCACCATCGACCAGGATCTGCCGGAATTCGTCATCGCCGACGGCGGCAAGCCCATCGGCACCATCGAGGACGGCGACTCGGTCGTCTTCTACAACTTCCGCGGCGACCGGGCCATCGAGATCACCCGCGCCTTCGTCGAGGACGACTTCGACAAGTTCGACCGCGTGCGCCACCCCAAGGTCACCTACGCCGGCATGCTCCAGTACGACGGCGACCTGCAGCTGCCGAAGCGCTTCCTGGTGGCCCCGCCGGCCATCAAGGACACCTCCGGCGAATGGTTCAGCAAGGCCGGCCTGGCCCAGTTCGCGTGCTCCGAGACGCAGAAGTTCGGCCACGTGACCTACTTCTGGAACGGCAACCGCTCCGGCAAGTTCGACGGCGAAACCTGGCAGGAAGTCCCCAGCGATGTGGTGCCCTTCGAGCAGCGTCCGTGGATGAAGGCCGCCGAGATCACCGACGCGCTGATCGCCGCGCTGCAGTCCGGCCAGTACAAGATCCTGCGCTGCAACTACGCCAACGGCGACATGGTCGGCCACACCGGCAATTTCCAGGCTGCGGCGATTGCCATCGAGGCCGTCGACCTGGCCCTGTCGCGCCTGCTGCCGGTCATCGACGCCGCTGGCGGGGTGGCATTGATCACCGCCGACCACGGCAACGCCGACGAAATGTTCGAGCTGGACAAGAAGACCAAGCAGCCCGCCCTCAACAAGGACGGCTCCTTCAAGGCCAAGACCGCGCACACCCTCAACCCGGTGCCGCTGATCCTCTACGACAACGTCAGCGGCGGCAAGCTGGGCCTCAAGCAGACTCCGACCGCCGGCCTGTCCAGCATCGCCGCCACCGTCGCCAACCTGCTCGGGCTGGAAAAGCACGCCAAGTGGGACGAGGGCGTGCTGGAGGTGAAGTAAGTCCGGCCCGTTCGTCTCGTCGTTCCCCAACCACGCAAAACGGCGGCCCAAGGGCCGCCGTTTTCTTATCTGTCCACCGGCTTGCGGTTCAATCCTGGTTGGGCGCGAATCGAATCGACAGATTGGCGAATCGTATTCACCGAGCGGCAAATCGAATTCGCGAGGCTGCGAATCCTTCACGCGGGCTTGCGAATCGAATTGCGGAGGCGGCGGATCGGATTCGCCGATGTGCGGGACATGCGGAGAATGGGCCAGGCTGCTTTGGGCAACGTGCCTGTTTATCTCATGGGGTGCAGGATGATAACGTCATCCAATCCGGTGCCTGCAGCCCTGTTCCGATGATGCTCAGGCTGATGGGCGCCGTTCTTCGAATCGCTTTGCGGCGATTGTTTCGGTGAGCTGCCCATGCCTTTTCCCGTTGCGCTGCGTTGTGCGCTTGAACGATACGCGATGTCCCTTTCCTGTGCGTGCCGGCGTGTCCGGCCGCGTGTGCTTGTCCCGGCGATCCTGCTGCTGGCAGTGATGTTGGGGTGGGCGTGGAGCGCGCTGCATTCGGTCGAATATCGGGCCGTTGTGCGGGTCAGGCTGCCGGTTGTCGCCGATCAGCGGCAGAAGCAGCTCAGCAATCCGGCCGAGGAACTCGTCAGTCGTGTCTTGCTGGAGAAAGTGGCGGCGCGTCTGGACCGGGGCGGCGGCGCATCTCTGGAGGTGTCCGCGTTGCAGGCGCTGCTGAGGGTCGAGGTGCTGCCGGCGAGCGGCATCATCGCGTTGCAGGCCACGGGCAGCGACCCCGCGTATCTGGCGGCCGTTCTCGATAGTGTGCTGGATGTGTACCGGGAAGAGGGCCAGGCGGTGACGCGCCTCCGGGCGGTGGCGGGCGCCCTGGAGGCGGCGGGGGCGGAGTTGGGCGAAGCCGAGGCGCGTCTGCAGGAGATCCAGGTGGCGCTGGCGTCGGGTACGCGCGATGGCCTGGGGGCGGACGACGCGCGGCTGACGCTGATTGCCGACCGGGTGGCCGAGCTACGCGGCGAGATCCGCGACATGGAGCGGACCTTTGCGCCACCCTTGATCCGGCGCAATCCCCAGCTGCGGAAGCTGAACGGACGCATTGCCGTGCTGGAGCGGCAGATCAAGACGCAACGCAAAGCGATCCAGCGCAATGCCGTGAAGGCAGCGCAGCGTGAAGTGCGGCAGGGTCGTGCCGAGCTGGAACGGCTGAAGACCGAGCTGATGAGCTGGCGCGCCGAGTTGCTGACGGTGGTCGATGAACTTGTGGTATCGGCTGTGTCGGCGCCGCCCGAGCGGGGGCAGACGGCGTGGGGGGGGTTGGCCATGGCGGGCGGTTTGACTGCCGTGGCCCTGGGCAGTTGCCGGATCGCCCGGCGCCGCCGCGATCCCGTGCTGTTGCCGGGCTGACGCCTGCTGGTTCTTGCTGGTGGAGGCGTCAACGAAATAGGCTTTTTCATTTCATTGCTATCCCGTCGGGTTACCATCTAGGAATAACAATGGGAGCCCTGAATGCAAGCGAATCCGAGATCGCTCGACACCTTATTCAACTCGCAGCTTCGATACGTCGTGCCGATGTTCCAGCGCCTCTACGTCTGGAAGGAAACGCCGCAGTGGTCGACCCTGTGGGAGGACGTCGCCGAGAAGGCCGCCTTGCTGATCAAGGGCGTAAAATCCAATCCGCATTACCTAGGCGCTCTGATCATCGAAGGGGTCAAGCCCAACTCGCCGCGCGAGGTGAAGCGCTTCCTCATCATCGACGGGCAGCAGCGGCTCACCACGCTCCAACTCCTGTTCTGCGCCTACCGCGACATCGCCCGCGCGAACGAGTGGAAGACGCTGGACCGGACGACGACGCGCTATTTGGAGAACGCCGACGCCGACGTGATGGAGAAGCCGGACGAGGAGCTCTTCAAGCTCTGGCCGACCACGCTCAACCGGGACGCCTTCCGCAGCGTCGTCTCGGCTGGCAGCCCGGAGGAGGTCTCCAAGAGGCATCCCCTCGTGTATCTGCCAAGGAAGCGCAAGCCGGAGCCTCGCAACAACCTCGCCGAGGGCTACCTGTATTTCTCCAAGATGATCTCGGCATGGATCGACGCGTCGGCCGCGGAGTTCTCGAAGACGCGGGAGGAGGCCGCTTTCGCGCTGCTTCAATCCTTGCAGCAGGACTTCTGCGTCGTCGAAATCTCCCTCTCGGAGGGCGACGATTCGAAGGAGATCTTCTATTCGCTCAACTCCCAGGGCCAGCCGCTCACGCAGTCCGACCTTCTGCGCAGCCTCATCTTCATGCGCGCGGAGAAGGAGCAGATCGACCGCGACGAAATCTTCGCCGAGTATTGGAGCAAGTTCGAGACGGACTTTTGGAGTATGGATGTCCGCCGGGGCGGCCGAACCTATTCGAGGCTCGACCTCGGCCTCCGCTTCTTCCTCATGGCGAAGACCGGGCAGATGGTCGACGCCCGCCGGGTGAACGAGGAATATCGCCGCTGGGTGTCCGCCCATCCTCCGCGCTACGCCACGGTTAAGGATGAGCTCGCGGACTTCACCCGCCACGGCGAGGCGTATCAACGCTACGAGTCCGCGATCCCCTCGGAGCTGCTCTGCACGGACCTGCTGCGGGTCCTGATGGACTTCGACGTCTCCACGGCTCTGCCCCTAATCATGTTCTTGGAGTTGGAGGCCGGCCTCGACGAAGAGCAAGCGAAGGAGTGCCTCGACGCCGTCGAGTCGTTCATCGCTCGTCGCGTGCTCACGGGCGAGGAGACGAAGGAATACAACAAGCTGTTCGTCGACGTGATCGGAAGCCTGCGCGGGCTGTCCGGCGCGGCGGTGCTCCCCGCCTTGCGCAAGAAGCTGCTGGAAGGCGGCGGAACGACCCGGCATTGGCCGACGGACGGCGAGGTCGTCGAGAAGGCCATCTCCCGCCCCATGTTCAAGATGATCAAAACCCCGGCCTTGCGGCTGATCCTCGAACGCTTGGAAACCGCCCTCCGGAACAAGAAGACCGAAAACTTGGACATTCCGGCCGGGCTGCAAATCGAGCATGTCCTGCCGCAGAAATGGGACGCCCATTGGAAGTTGAAGGGCGTGGCGATTCCCGCCAACGTGGCCTTGTATCCGCACCTGGCCGAAGGTGAGCTGGCGCCGCTGGCCGAGGCCATCCGGGGCCGCAACTCGACCCTGCAAACGCTCGGCAACCTGACCCTGCTGAACCGATACCTCAACCCCGCCGCCAGCAACGGCTCGTTCGAGTCGAAACTGGTCGAATATCGGAACTCGGTGCTGCGTTTGAACCGGCATTTCGACGGCGCGACAGCATGGGACGAGGACGCCATCGCCAAACGAGGGAAGGCCCTAGGCGAGGCGATCTGCAAGATCTGGCCGCGTCCCGAGCCCTCGGCCTCCTAGCCGAACGCCATGGGAAAGGGATACAAGGGCAAGCCGTGCGTCTATTGTCTCGAAGCCGAGTCGGCGGACGGGGACCACGTCCTTTCTAGGCAATTCGTCCTGCCGGAGCACAGGGGCAACCTTCCCAAGGTCCCGGCCTGCAAGCGCTGCAACAACGAGAAATCGAAACTGGAACACTACCTGACGGCCGTCATGCCGTTCGGGGGACGGCACGGGGAGGCCGGCAGGAACCTTACCGAACAGGTGCCGGGAAGGCTGGTGAAAAACGAAAGGCTTCACCGCGAGTTGGCGGACGGCGCGGAGCGGTATCTCGTGTCGGAAAACGGCGGTCAGTGGCAGCACGGCATGACGGTTCCGCTGGACGGCCGCGCGCTCGAAGCCCTATTCGAATACATGACGCGAGGCCTTGCCTTCCTTCATTGGGGGCTGGCGTTAGGGCCGGAGTTCGCCGTGCGTGCGGCGTTTCTCGGCGAGGCCGCCCGCCGGCCGTTCGAAGATATGATGGCCAAGAACGCCGAGAAGGTCGGGGGCAGCCTCGGCGGCGGGGCGTTCGAATACGAAGGGGCGATGGCCGGGGACGGATCGGGGCTGACTGTCTGGCGGATGTCCCTGTATGGGGCCGTCGTCGCGGGGGACGGAGACGCTGCAGGAAGGGAGGAGCGTTGCTCCGTCGCCCACTGCCTCACCGCACCACTGGCCTGGCCCGTCACCAAGAAATTGCTGGGGATGCTCGGAGGCTGACCGGCAAACAAAAGCCCCCGCCGTTTCCGACGAGGGCTTCTGATTTTTGCTTCGACCTAGGCTTTCTGCCGTCTCAAATTATCAACCGTTTTTGAGAGGGGCTTGGGCCGCAGCCCCCTTCCAATCCCCACTCAGGGCAAGGCTTACTGGTTCTTGAATTCCGGCTTGCGCTTCTCGACGAAGGCGGCCATGCCTTCCTTCTGGTCGTCCAGCGCGAAGGCGGAATGGAAGACGCGGCGTTCGAACAGCAGGCCTTCGTTGAGGCTGCTCTCGAAGGCGCGGTTTACCGATTCCTTGATCATCATGACCACCGGCAGGGAGTAGCCGGCGATGGTCTCGGCCGCCTTGAGGGCTTCGTCCAGCAGCTGGTCGGCGGGGATCACGCGGGCGACGAGGCCGGACTTCTCGGCTTCGGCGGCGTCCATCATGCGGGCGGTCAGACACAGGTCCATGGCCTTGCCCTTGCCGACGGCGCGGGGCAGGCGCTGGGTGCCGCCAGCGCCGGGCAGGATGCCCAGCTTGACTTCGGGCTGGCCGAACTTGGCGGTGTCGGCGGCGAAGATCATGTCGCAGCTCATCGCCAGTTCGCAGCCGCCGCCGAGGGCGAAGCCGGCCACCGCGGCGATGATCGGCTTGCGGCAGGTCTTCACGCGTTCCCAGTTGCGGGTGATGTAGTCGCCCTTGTAGGCGTCCATGTAGCTGAAGTTGGCCATCATCGTGATGTCGGCGCCGGCCGCGAAGGCCTTTTCGGAGCCGGTGATGACGACACAGCCGATGTTCTCGTCGGCTTCGAAGCCGTTGAGGGCCACGCCCAGTTCGTCCACCAGCGCGTCATTGAGGGCGTTGAGGGCCTTCGGACGGTTGAGGGTGATCAGGCCGACCTTGCCACGGGTCTCGACGAGAATGTTCTGATATTCCACTTGGTTCTCCTGTTGTCGCTGTTTTATTAGAGTGCCCCCGCCGTGCGCAGCCCGTCGATCTCCGCCGGGGTGAAACCCCAGTCGGCGAGCACGTCCTCGCCGGCGCCATCGACGACCGGCGGACGGGGCTGCGCGGGAATGCTGCGGCTGAAGCGTGGGGCCGGGGCCGGCTGCACGACGCCGCCGACCTCGATGAAGGTGCCGCGAGCCCGATTGTGCGGGTGTTCGGGCGCTTCGTCCATGTCCAGAACGGGCGCCACGCAGGCATCGCTGCCTTCCAGCAGCGCGCACCAGGCGTCGCGGCTGCGGGTTTGGAGGTGGGTGGCGAGGCGCGTCTTGAGCTCCGGCCAGCGGCTGCGCTCCCATTGCTGGCTGAAGTCCGGGTCGTCGATGCCGGCCTTGTGCAGGAACAGCGCGTAGAACTGGGGTTCGATGGGGCCGATGGAAATGTACTTGCCGTCGGCACAGCGGTAGGTGTCGTAGAAGGGCGCGCCACCGTCGAGCAGGTTGGTGCCGCGTGCTTGCGACCACTGGCCCATGGCTTTCAGCGTGTACATCATGCTCATCAGCAGCGCCGAGCCGTCGGTCATCGCGGCGTCCACCACCTGACCGTGGCCGGAGCTGCGCGCTTCGGTCAACGCCGCCAGCACACCCACGACCAGCAGCATTGCGCCGCCGCCGCAGTCGGCCACCAGGTTCAGCGGCACCACCGGCTTGCCGCCGGCCTCGCCGATGGCATGCAGCGCGCCGGACAGGGACAGGTAGTTGATGTCGTGGCCGGCGCTCTGGGACAGGGGGCCGTACTGGCCCCAGCCGGTCATGCGGCCATAGACGAGGCGCGGATTGGCGGCCAGGCTCTCGTCGGGGCCGAGGCCGAGGCGCTCCATCACGCCGGGGCGGAAGCCCTCGATCAGGATGTCGGCGCCAGCAACCAGGCGCCGCGCGGCGTCCAGGCCCTCGGCCTTCTTGAGGTCGAGGCGCACGACGCGACGGCTGCGGTTGAGGATGTCCAGCTTGGGATCGAAGATCTCGAAGCCGGGCTTGGCGTTGGGGGGCGGTTTGCGTTCGATGCGCACCACCTCGGCGCCGAGGTCGGCGAGGATCATGGCGCCCATCGGGGCGGGGCCGAGGGCGGCGAATTCGACGATTTTCACGCCGTGGAGTGGGCCCATGGTGTTCTCCTCCGTGAGGTGTTCTTTTGTCGAGGCTGGATCTGGTGGTGGGGGCACTCCTGAGGGGCGCTACGCCTGCTCCCCGTGGGGGCGAATTCATTCGCCCACCGCTGGTGGATTGACCTCCGAGGGCGAATGAATTCGCCCCCACAGGTTCAAGCCCCCACAGGTTCAAGCCCCCACAGGTTCAAGCCCCCACAGGTTCAAGCCCCCACAGGTTCAAGCCCCCACAGGTTCAAGCCCCCACAGGTTCAAGCCCCCACAGGTTCAAGCCCCCACAGGTTCAAGCCCCCACAGGTTCAAGCCCCCACAGGTTCAAGCCCCCACAGGTTCAAGCCCCCACAGGTTCAAGCCCCCACAGGTTCAAGCCCCCACAGGTTCAAGCCTTCGCAGGGGGATGGAAGCCGGCCTTACTCGGCGGCGATGCTGCGGCCGATGACCAGGCGCTGAATGTCGTTGGCACCTTCGTAGATCTGGCAGATGCGCACATCGCGGTAGATGCGCTCGACCGGGAAGTCGCTGGTGTAGCCGACGCCGCCGTGGATCTGGATGGCGTCGGAGGCGATCTTCTCGGCGGCTTCGGAGGCGAACATCTTGGCCATCGAGGCTTCCTTCAGGCAGGGCTTGCCGGCGTCCTTCAACTGGGCGGCACGCCACACCATCAGGCGGGCAGCGTCGAGCAGGGTGTTCATGTCGGCCAGCTTGAAGTTGACTGCCTGGTGCTCGATGATCGGCACGCCGAAGGTGACGCGCTCCTTGGCGTAGCGAATGGCGGCCTCGAAGGCGGCGCGGGCCATGCCGATGCTCTGGGCGGCGATGCCGATGCGGCCGGCTTCCAGGTTCGAAAGGGCGATCTTGTAGCCTTCGCCTTCCTTGCCGAGCAGGGCGCTGGCCGGCACGCGGCAGTCCTCGAGGATGATCTGCACGGTGTCGGAGGCGTGCTGGCCCATCTTGTCTTCGGTACGGCCGACGATGAAGCCCGGCGTGGCGGTGGGCACCAGGAAGCAGGAGATGCCCTTCTTGCCGGCGGCCTTGTCGGTGACGGCGAAGACGATGGCCATGTGGGCATGCTTGCCGGTGGTGATGAACTGCTTGACGCCGTTCAGCACGAAGTGGTCGCCGTCACGGTCGGCGCGGGTGGTGATGGCCGCCGCGTCGGAGCCGGTGTGGGGCTCGGTGAGGCAGAAGCAGCCCAGCTTTTCGCCGCGGGCGAGGGGCTTCAGCCATTCTTCCTTCTGGGCGTCGGTGCCGTACTTCTGGGTGATGCCGCAGGCCAGGGAGTTCTGCACCGAGACGATGGTGGAGGTCGCGCCGTCACCGGCGGCAATCTCTTCCAGCGTCAGGACCAGGCTCATGTAGTCCATGCCGGCGCCGCCCCACTCCTCGGGCACCACCATGCCCATGGCGCCGAGTTCGCCGAGTTCCTTGAGGGCCTGGGCGGGGAAGGTGTGGCTCTTGTCCCATTCGGCGGCGAAGGGGGCGAGGCGCTCCTGCGCGAAGGCGCGCATGGAGTCGCGGATCATTTCCTGTTCTTGGGTGAGGATCATCGTGAGTGTCCTTTCCTTAGAGCATCTCGACGGCCAGGGCGGTCGCTTCGCCGCCGCCGATACACAGGCTGGCAATGCCGCGCTTGCCGCCGGTCTTCTTGAGGGCGCCGAGCAGGGTGGCGATGATGCGGGCGCCGGACGCGCCGATGGGGTGGCCGAGGGCGCAGGCGCCGCCGTGGATGTTGACCTTGGCGTGGTCCAGCTTGAGGTCGTGGATGGCGGCCATGGTGACGACGGCGAAGGCTTCGTTGATCTCCCACAGGTCCACGTCGGCGGTGGTCCAGCCGGTCTTGGCGAGCAGCTTCTGCATGGCGCCGACCGGGGCGGTGGCGAACAGGTTCGGCTGGTGGGCGTGGGTGCTGTGGCCGACGATCTTGGCGATCGGCTTGAGGCCCTTGGCGGCGGCGGTGGAGGCGCGCATCAGCACCAGCGCGGCGGCGCCGTCGGAGATGGAGCTGGAGTTGGCCGGGGTCACGGTGCCGTCCTTGCGGAAAGCCGGCTTCAGGCTGGGGATCTTGTCGATGTTGGCCTTCGGCGGCTGCTCGTCGCTGGTGATGGTCACGTCGCCCTTGCGGCCGGCAACGGTGACGGGGGTGATTTCCCACTCGAAGGAGCCGTCCTTGATGGCGGCCTGGGCGCGGGTCGTCGAGGCGATGGCGTAGGCGTCCTGTGCTTCGCGGGTGAAACCGTAGTTGCCGGCGCAGTCTTCGGCGAAGGTGCCCATCAGGCGGCCCTTCTCGTAGGCGTCTTCAAGGCCGTCGAGGAACATGTGGTCCATCACCTGGCCGTGGCCGAGGCGGTAGCCGCCGCGGGCCTTGGGCAGCAGGTAGGGGGCGTTGGTCATGGATTCCATGCCGCCGGCGATCATCACCTCGTTGGTGCCGGCCAGCAGCAGGTCGTGGGCGAGCATGGTGGCCTTCATGCCGGAACCGCACATCTTGTTGACGGTGGTACAGCCGGTGGACAGCGGCAGCCCGGCACCCAGCGCAGCCTGGCGGGCCGGCGCCTGGCCCTGGCCGGCGGGCAGCACACAGCCGAAGATCACTTCTTCGACGGCTTCGGCGGAGATGCCGGCGCGCTCGACGGCGGCCTTGATGGCTGCGCTGCCGAGTTGGGCGGCGGTGAGGCTGGCGAAGTCGCCCTGGAAGCCACCCATCGGGGTACGGGCGGCGGAGACGATGACGACGGGATCGTTGGTGCTCATGGTGGAATCTTTCTGAATTCGGTGGAGGCTGTTACGTCGCGGGGGCCGGCTTACTTGGCGGCCATGCGGATGGCGCCGTCTAGGCGGATCACTTCGCCGTTCAGGTAGCTGTTGCTGAAGATGTGTTCCACCAGCGCGGCGTACTCGGCCGGCTTGCCCATGCGGGAGGGGAAAGGAACCATCTTGCCGAGGGCTTCCTGCACTTCGGCGGGCATGCCCAGCAGCATCGGGGTTTCCATTATGCCGGGGGCGATGGTCATCACGCGGATGCCGGTGCGGGACAGCTCGCGGGCGATCGGCAGGGTCATGGCGACCACGCCGCCCTTGGAAGCGGCGTAGGCGGCCTGGCCGAGCTGGCCGTCGAAAGCGGCCACCGAGGCGGTGCTGACGATCACGCCGCGCTCGCCGCCGGCGTTGGGTTCGTTCTTGCTCATGATCTCCGCGGCCAGGCGGGTCATGTTGAAGGTGCCGATCAGGTTGATGTTGATGGTGCGGGCGAAGGACTCCAGCTTGTGGGCGCCTTCCTTGCCGACGACCTTCTCGGCCGGGGCGATGCCGGCACAGTTGACCAGGCCGCGCAGGGTGCCCAGCTCGACGGCGGCGGCGAAGGCGGCCTTGGCGCTGTCCTCGCCGGTCACGTCGGTGGCGACGAAGCGGGCGTTGGCGCCCAGAGCCTTGGCGTGGGCTTCGCCGGCGTCCTTGTTCACGTCGGCCAGCACGACCTTGCCGCCCTTGGCGACGATCATCTGCGCCGTCGCAGCACCCAGGCCCGAGCCGCCGCCGGTCACCACGAATACGTTGTTCTGGATTTCCATCTATCTCTCTCCTCGTTGCTGTCGGCTGAAGGGTCCGCCGGGGCGGACACGATGTGGGGCGCAGTCTAGGCACAAGCCCCGCCGGCTTCCATGCCTAAAACGCTCAATGTGGATGATAGAATTTGCCACATCGAAGGGGCGCAAAGCCCCGTGTGGCGCGGCGAGGCGCGGTTCCGGCAACCCGTCGGCGGCGTGCTTCCGGGCCTGCGTCCCGCCCCCTTTCCTTGTTCCTGTTTCCGGCCGGATTTCCATGAGCGAACCCACGTCCGACAAGGGCACGATCTCCATCGGCTTCGTCCATGAGGCGCTGGTGGAAGTTCGCGCGCGCGGCATCGACGCGGACGCGCTGCTGAACCAGGCCGGCATCTCGCCGGAGCTTCTCAACGCGCCGCAGGCGCGGGTGTCGTCGGAGCACTTCGCGGTGCTGTGGCACCTCATCGCCCAGGCGCTGGACGACGAGTTCTTCGGCATGGATTCCCACCGCATGAAGGCCGGCAGCTTTACGCTGCTGTGCCACAGCGTGATCCACTGCGACACGCTCGAACGGGCGCTGCGCCGGGCGTTGCGCTTCTTCCGCCTGCTCCTCGACGACCTGGAGGGCGTGCTGGTGCGTGACGGTGAGACTGCCCGCGTCGAGATCATCGACCGCCTGGCCGAGCCGCGGCGGGCCTTCGCCTACGGCACCTTCCTGATCATCCTGCATGGCCTGGCCTGCTGGCTGATCGGGCGGCGCATCCCGCTGGGCTACGCGCGCTTTCGCTGTGATGAACCGGATTTCAGTGCGGAGTGGCGGGTCTTGTTCTCGCCGGACCTGGGTTTCGGCGGAGCGACAACCGAGATTGCCTTCCCGGCCGAATTCCTCGACATGCCCAATGTGCAGAGCGAGCGTACGATGAAGCTGTTTCTGCGCAGCGCGCCAGCCAACTTCCTGGTCAAGTACCGCAACAGCGAAGGGCTGGTGGCGCGCATCCGGCGACGCCTGCGGCGGATGCCGCCGGATGCATGGCCGGATTTCGAGACCCTGGCCCAGCAGCTGCATTTCTCGGTGTCCACGCTGCGCCGGCACCTGCTCGACGAAGGCCAGTCCTACCAGTCGATCAAGGACGACCTGCGTCTCGACCTGGCCATCAGCCAGCTCAGCCATTCGGACAAATCAGTGCTCGACATCGCGCTGGAGTTGGGCTTTGCCGAGGCCAGCGCGTTTCACCGGGCGTTCAAGAAGTGGACCGGCGCACGGCCGGGCGAATACCGGCGCGCCCTCGCCGGACACTAGCGAAAGAGAGCACCCCATGGCCGCCGAAACCCCATCCAGCAGGTCGGCGCACCATTTCCGCTGGCCGCTGCACATCCATATTTCGACGTTGTTCTTCGTACTGGTGCTGCTCGCCGGCGGCAGCATCGCCTGGCTGTCCTACACGCGCAGCGCGGACATGCTGGAGCGGGCGGCCGGCGACCTGATGGGGCGTATCTCGCGTCAGACGGTGGTCGACACCGAGAGCCTGTTGCAGCCGGTCAATGCCAGCCTGCGCCTGCTGGCGCTGCAGCCGCTGGTGCGGGCCGGCACGCTGGCCGAGCGGCGCGAAAGCCTGGCTGTCCTGCGCGAGGCGCTGCTGGCGACGCCGGCGGTGAGTTCCTTCTACGTGGGCTACGCCACCGGCGACTTCTTCTTGCTGATGCGCTTCACCAGCGACGAGGATCGGCGCCTGCTCGGCGCACCACCGCGGGCCGCCTACGTGATCCAGAGCATCGCCGGCCAGGACGGGGGCTTCATCTTCCTTGACGACGAACTGGCCGAGCTGAAGCTGCGGGAGCGCCCTGACTACCCGAGCAGCTACGATCCGCGCCGGCGTGGCTGGTACTCGCAGGCCATGGGCAGTCGCGACTCGGTGCTGACTGCGCCCTATCTGTTTGCGGCGACGGGCAAGCTCGGTGTGACCCTGGCCCGGCGTGCCGAGTCGGGCCGCGCAGTGGTGGGGGCCGACATCCGCCTGTCCACCCTCGATGACAGCCTGCGCCGCCAGCGCATCACGCCGGGTTCGCACCTGGTGCTGTTCGACGAGGACAGGCGGGTGGTCGCCTATTCAGAGCCCGGCTGGCAACCTCGCGCCGTTGGCGGTTCGGTCGAGCGACCATTGTTGGCTGCCCTGGACGGTGGTGGCCTGGCCGGGCTGGTTGGGCAGATGCCAGCCCTTGAGCATTCCGGCGACCTGCCGTTGACGGCCTTTAAATCGGGTGGGCGTAGCTGGCACGGTGCGGTGGCACGTCTGTCCCTGCAGGGTGGTCGTCCGGTGTTTCTCGGCGTGGCGATTCCCGACGAGGAACTGCTCACCGAGGCGCGGGCAATCCGCGACAGTTCCATCGCCGCGACCTTGCTGGTGGTGCTGCTGGCGCTACCGCTGACCTACTGGGCGGCCCGTCTCGTGGCACGGCCGATCCGCGAATTGGCGGCGGAAACGGCGGCAATCCGCCGCTTCGACTTTGCCGGAGCGGTGAAGACCCGCTCCGTGGTGCGCGAGGTGGACGAGCTGGCGGCAGACTTGGGGGCGATGAAAGGGGCCATCCGGCGCTTCCTCGATATTGCGTCGCTGATCGCCGAGGAGTCGGATTTCGATCGCCTGTTGCCGCGCCTGGTGGACGAAACGCTGGCGGTGGTCGGTGCGCGGGCCGGGGTGCTCTACCTGGCGAGGGACGGTGACGGCGGTGACGGGCTGGATGCGGTGGCCTTGCGCGGCGCTGACGGCAACAGTCTGCCGATGCCTGTGGCTCCGTCGGGCGAGGCGATGGCCGGGTTGGTGCCGGCGGGGGTGCGTTCCGCCGTCGGTGAGCTGCGCTCGGGGCACGGCACCGGGCGCAGCTGCACCGGTTTGTGCGAGGCCATCGGCGAGAGCTCGCTGGCCTATCTGGCGGTGCCACTCCTCGACCGCAAGCAGCAGCGCCTGGGCTTGCTGGTGCTGTGGTTCGCGCGGGCGCCGGACGCCGACCTGGTGCATTTCGTCGAGGCGCTGTCCGGTTCGGCGGCGGTGTCTGTCGAGACGCGTGGCCTGATCCACGCCCAGAAGCAGATGTTCGAGTCCTTCGTCCGGCTGCTGGCGGGCGCCATCGACGCCAAGAGCCCCTATACCGGCGGCCATTGCGCGCGGGTGCCGGAGCTGTCGAAGATGCTGGCGCGTGCCGCCTGCGCGGCGACCGACGGCCCGTATCGCGACTTCTGCCTCAGCGACGAGGAGTGGGAGGCGGTGCACATCGCGGCGTGGCTGCACGACTGCGGCAAGGTCACCACGCCGGAATATGTGGTAGACAAGGCCACCAAGCTGGAGACGATCTACGACCGCATTCATGAGGTGAGGATGCGCTTCGAGGTGCTCAAGCGCGACGCGGAGGTGGCTTGCTGGCGGGCCATCGCCGACGGGGCGGATGCCGTCGAGGCCCGGGCCCGGCTGGCCGGGGAGTGGGCGCAACTCGACGAGGAGTTCGCCTTCGTGGCGTCGTGCAATCAGGGCGGCGAGACGATGGCGCCGGAGCGCGTCGAGCGCTTGCGCCAGATCGCCGGGCGGACCTGGCTGCGCACCCTCGACGACCGGCTCGGCGTCTCGGAGGACGAGCGCCGCCGCAAGCCAGTCATTCCTTTGCCGGTGCAGGAGGCGCTGCTGGCCGACAAGCCCGAGCACCGCATCGAGCGCCGGCCGGAGGAGCGCATTGCGGCGGACAACCCGTGGGGCTTCCGCATGGCGGTGCCGGAATTGCTCTATAACCGTGGTGAGCTGGCCAACCTGTCGGTGGCCCGTGGCACCCTCACCGACGAGGACCGTTACAAGATCAACGAGCACATCGTGCAGACCATCCGGATGCTCGCCGCGCTACCCTTCCCGCGCCATCTGAAGACGGTGCCGGAATTTGCCGGCGGGCACCACGAGAAGATGGACGGCAGCGGCTATCCGCGCGGCCTGCAGCGGGACGAGATGAGCCCGGTGGCGCGGATGATCGCGATCGCCGACATCTTCGAGGCGCTGACCGCCGTGGACCGGCCCTACAAGCGCGGCAAGCGCCTGTCGGAGGCGATGGCGATCATGGCGCGCATGCGCGATGCGGCGCACATCGACGCGGAGCTGTTCGCGCTGTTCGTGCAGTCGGGGGTGTATCGGGATTACGCGCTGCGCTTCATGCAGCCGGAGTGCATCGACGAGGTCGACGAGCGAGCATTGCTCGCGCAGGGGTGAGGCGGCGGGGGAACTGCGGGGAAGGGACGGAAGACGTACCCGGCGGCGGATCGCGCCGCCGGGCGGAGGCATGCAAGGGACGAGGATCAGCTCGTCAGGTTGGCGGCCGCCAGGGCGGTCAGCCAGCCGCCGGCCACCACGCCGGCCGGAAACAGCAGGCGCATGCGGGTCGGGAAGGGATAGCTCTCGACCCAGCGATAGAACACCGACCCGCCGGCAATGCTGACAGCCACTGCGAGGAGCAGGCCAGCCGCGTTGATGACCGGGTTGGTCGGGAAGAAATAGGTGATGGCGGCATTGACCAGCAGGCACAGCGGAAAATGCACCAGGAACACCGAGTAGGAAATCCGGCTCAGGCGGGCCAGTGGGGCCGGTAGCGGCATGCTGTGCAGGATGCCGGTCCATCGGGCCAGACCGAGGAAGACCGCGACGGTGCCGGCGATGGCAATGCGGCCGCGGAAGTCCACGCTCAGCGCGGCGATGGCCAGCAGCGCCAGCAGGGCCAGCCAGCGGCCTGCACGTGCACGGCTGGAGGCCCACCAGGCCATGATGCCGAGGCCGAAAGAGCCGAAGAAGTAGAACGCGCTTTCGTCCCACCAGGCATCCCGGTTGAAGTAGAACAGGGATGCGATGGTCATGCCTGTGATCAGCAGCGGCGCCGCGGCGCGCAGCGCCGGATGGCGGTCGCCGAGATGGCTCGGCAACCATAGCAGCAGCACCGCCAGCGCGAAGAGCTGGAAGTCGATGGCCACGTACCACACGCCGGCCGACAGGGCTTCCTGGTCGAGCAGGTCATGCAGCAGCAGCACGTGGGCGAGCAGGCGGGGCAGGTCGGGGACCGACGAGATCGAGTGGTGATCCATCACCAGGCCGGCCAGCGCCGAACAGCCGATGGCGATCAGCAGTGCGGCGGAGTAGGGCACCACCAGGCGGGTGTAGCGCTGCAGCAGGGCATACAGCGGAGCGATCGGTGTCGGCAGTCCGGCGGGGGCGAACTTGGACGCGAACAGGAAACCCGAGACGACGAGGAAGATCTGTACCGCCATGCGGGCATAGACATCCAGCCCCTCGATGAGGGTCGGCATCAGGGGTTTGGCCGCATCGGCCATCGGTCCGTAAAAGGCCAGGTGATGCAGCACGATCGACACACAGGCGATAGCCTTGAGGGCGTCTATCGCCGGCATTCTTGAAGCTTCACTGCGCATGGGTTCGCGTGTCCTCCGGAAGGCAGGAATCGATGCTCAACATGCGGACACGAGCGGGCGCGGCGGCCTGCTCAGGCGGACAGGATCTGCGGGAATAAAGGGTGGCCGACACGCTCAGGGCAGGGTGTGCCCGATGCTCGGCGAAGATGGGACAGAAACAGATCAATCCGGAAAGTCGCTGCCTCAAGGGCAACGCTGCTCGGCGTGTTGAACGCTAAGCCGTAATTATACGGACCGTACGGCGGGGTGTGGTCAGAATTCGCCCAAAATGGGCACATCCCGAAAGATGCCCCCATCGATCCAGCGGGAGGCGCAGGCGCGCCTCGGCAGGCTTACGGCTTGTAGGCCTCGACGGCGATGGTCAGCTTGACCTCGTCACCGACGTAGGGGGCGTACTTGCCGGCGTTGAACTCGGTGCGCTTGATGGTCGCCGTGGCGTTGGCGCCACAGGCCGGCTTCTTCAGCATCGGGTGTTCCATACAGTGGAAGGAGGTGACGGTCAGGGTCACCGGCTTGGTGATGCCCTTGATGGTCAGGTTGCCTTCGATGGTGGCCGGCTTGTCACCGTCGAAGTTCACCTTGGTGGACTTGTAGGTGATGGTCGGGTACTTGGCGGTGTCGAAGAAGTCTTCGCCCTGGATGTGCTGGTTGAACAGCGGGTAGCCGGTGTTCACCGAGGTGGTGTCGATGGTCACGTCCACCGAGCCGGTCTTGGCGGCCTTGTCCAGGGTGATGGTGCCGGTGGTCTTGTCAAAGCGCGACAGCTGGGTGGAGTAGCCGAAGTGGCTGTACTCGAAGCGCGGGAAGGTGTGGGTGCCTTCGATGGTGTAGGTCTCCGGCGCGGCGAAGGCGGCGGACGACAGGGCGGTGGCGATGGCCAGGGTGACGAGTTTCTTCATGCTGATCTCCGTTTTACGTTGGGGTTTGGGGTTGGGGCTTACTTCTTGGCCGCGGCTGCGGGGGCGGCCACGACGTGGAACTTGATCTCGATTTCGTTGGCGACGGCGCTGACGTCAGACCACGGGCCTTCGCCGATGTTGAAATCCATGCGCTTGAGCACGAAGCCGCCGTCGAAGACGCCGTTGGCGCCGTCCTGCTTGAAGGTGAAGGGGGCGGTGATGTCGCGGGTCTGACCCTTGATGGTCATTTTGCCGACGGCCTCGAAGCGGTTGCCGCCGAGGGCCTTGACGCCGGTGGACACGAACTTGGCGGTCGGGAAGGCCTTCACGTTGAACCACTGCTTGCCGACCACTTCGTCGTTGGCGTCCTTGGAGCCGGCGTCGATGCTGGCCAGGTCGATCTCAAGCACGGTGCTGGCAGCGGTCGGCTTGGCCGGGTCGAAGGCCAGCTGGGCGGTGAACTTCTTGAAGCTGCCGGGCACCGGCACGCCCATCTGCTTGGATGTGAAGGCGAGGCTGCTCCTGGCGGCGTCCACTTGCTTGAACTCCACGGCGTGGGCGGCGCCGGCCAGCAGCAGGGCGGCGGCCGGCAGGGCGATGTGACGGATCTTCATGGGGTCTCTCCTTGTCTTGGGGGCGGCTTACTTGCCGAAGGGCAGCATGCGACGCAGCGTGCTGTCCTTGTCGATGACGTGGTGCTTGAGGGCGCCGGCCAGGTGCAGGCCGACCAGGGAAATCAGCGACCAGCTGAGGACTTCGTGCATCTCCTCGAGCAGCTCACCGAGTTCCTTGTCCTTGCCGATCAGGTCGGGGATCGGCAGCACGCCGAAGTACACCACCTGGAAGCCCTTGGCCGAGCTCATCAGCCAGCCGGACAGTGGTACCAGGAACATCAGCAGGTACAGCAGGTGATGGGTGCCCTCGGCGATCTTGTGCTGCCAGGCCGGCATCGGCAGCGGCGCCGGCGGACGGTGGGTGAGGCGCCACAGGATGCGCGGCACGAACAGCAGCAGCACCGTCATGCCGATCCACTTGTGATACGAGTACAGCTTGAGCTTGTTCGGCGACAGGGGCAGGCCGTGCATGTAGAGGCCGAGCGGGAAGGCCGCCAGGATCAGGATGGCGATCAGCCAGTGGGCCGCGATGGCGGGGCCGGTATAGCGTGCGGTAGGTTGATTCATTGTTGTTGCTCCGTGCGGAAAGGGGACACGCTGCCTGTTTGCCACAGGTAGGCGTCCATCGCCAGACCCCCGTAGGTGTATTCCGGTTCCATGCGCAGCGGGATCTCGTCCTTATCGGCAGCGCCGAGGGCGACGAACAACGGCAGCAGGTGCTCCTCGCTGGGGTGGGCATCGGCGCCGTGAGGGGCGACGCGGCGGTAGTCCAGCAGGGCCGGGCGGTCGTCGCGGGACAAGGCCTCGCCGAGCCAGTCGGCGAAGGCCTGGGCCTGCGGCACGACGGCGCTGTTGGTGCCCCAGGTGAGCCAGCCGAAATTGTGGGTCACTGCGCCGGAGGCGAGGATCAGCACGCCCTCGTCACGCAAGGGGCGCAGCGCGACGCCGAGGCGGCGGTGCCAGTCGGTGCCGGCATAGGGTTGCAGCGCCAGTTGGACGACAGGGATGTCGGCTTGTGGGTACATGGCCTTCAGCGGAATCCACGCGCCGTGGTCGAGGCCGCGGTCGGGCACTTCTTCGATCGGCAGGCCGGCGCCGGCGAGGAGTTCGCGAACCCGCGCGGCCACGTCCGGCGCGCCGGGGGCCGGGTATTCCATCGCGTACAGGGCCGGCGGGAAGCCGCCGAAGTCGTGGATGGTCTCCGGCGTCGCGGCGGTGCTGACGGTCGGCTGGCGGGCCGCCCAGTGGGCGGAGATCACCAGTACGGCGCGGGGGTGCGGCAGGTCGGCGCCGAGGCGTTCCCACAGGTGGACCGTGGCGCCCGGGTTAAGCAGCACGTCGGGCGCGCCGTGGGACACGAAGAGGACGGGTTGGCGGGCGGTCATGAGGTGCTCCTCGGGGTGAAGTATTCGTGGATCATGCAGTCGAGGGACTTGGGCGGGTGGCCGACCAAGGCCGCGAAATCGTTACCGGTGCGTGCGAAGCGCCCTTCGGCGACAGCGCGGAACAGGTTGCCCAAGGCGTTGGCCTGCCACGCGGGCAGGCCGGCCTGTTGCTGGGCCGCCACGTATTCGGCTTCGCTGATTGCCGAGTAACGCAGCGCTTGGCCGCTGACCCGGGCGATCTTGTCGGCGATCGTCGCGAAGCCGCTGGCGACCTGGCCGGTGAGTTCATAGACACGCTTTTCCAGACGCGGGGCGAGGGCGGCGGCGGCCATGGCCTGGGCCAGCTCGTCGCGGGACACCAGGCTGACGGCGCCTTCGCCGGCCGGTAGCGCCAGGATGCCGTCGTTATGCGCCGGCCCGGCCAGCTGGGGCAGGTCGTCGGCGTACAGCGTGTTGCGCAGCACCGTGTGGACGAGGCCGCTGTCGGCCAGCGCGTTTTCGGCTTCCCGGTGCACCGCGGCGTATTCGGCCGGCGAGTCGGCGGCTACGTCCAGCAGGCTGACGTAGAAGACGTGCAGCACGCCGGCCCCGCGGGCGGCGGCGATGGCCTGGCGGTGGCGGGCGATGCGCTGCGTCCGCGGGCCGTAGGTGGACGTCAGGATCAGCCGTTCGACGCCGGCGAAGGCGCTGGCCAGTGTGGCCGGCTGGTCGAAGTCGCCGTGGCGGATCTCCACGCCGCGGCTCGCCAGGTCGGCGGCCCGGCCGGGCTCGCGGACGCTCACTGCCAGCCGGCCGGCCACGGGGGCCGGGGAGCGGGCGATGAGGTGCTGGACGATGCGCCGGCCGAGTCGACCATTGGCGCCGCTGACGAGGATCACGGCAGTTCTCTCTTGTTGGGTGTTGGTGTGTGGAGCGAACTTTATGCTTTCGATTGGAGCGGAAATAGCCTTTAATGGGGAAATGTTTGTTGCCTGATTTGAAACAATGGATCGTCTGCATGCGATGGAAGTGTTCGTCCGCGTCGCCGAGGCCGGCAGTTTCACCGCCGCCGCCGACCACCTGGGGCTGGCTCGTTCGGCAGTGACCCGCCAGATCGCCGCGCTGGAGGCCCATCTGGGCGTCAAGCTGATCGCCCGCAGCACGCGCAGTCTCAAGCTCACGTCGGCGGGGCTGGCCTACCTGGAACGTAGCCGCGAGATCCTCGACCTGGTCGGTGTCGCCGAAAGTGATCTGGCCGGCGGCGACCGCCGCCCGCGCGGGCCGATCCGCGTCAGCGTGCCGATGAGCTTCGGCGTGCGCCACCTGGTGCCGCTGGTCGCCGATTTCGTCACCACCTATCCGGAAGTCAGCCTGGACATGGATTTCGACGACCGCCAGGTGAATCTCATCGAGAGCGGCCTCGACCTGGCCATCCGCATCACCACGCAGCTCGACCCGACCCAGGTGGCCCGCCGCCTGTCGGTGGCGCGGATGGTCACGCTGGCTTCGCCAGCCTATCTGGAGCGGCACGGCTGCCCGCAGAAGCCGGAGGACCTGCTGGCCCACCAGTGCCTCGGTTACACCGGTACCGCCAAGGTCAGCTGGCCTTATCTGGTGGACGAGGAATTGATCTGGGTGCCAGTGCGCTGCCGCCTGCAGGCCAACAGCGGCGATGCACTGGTGGACATGGCCCAGCGTGGCCTGGGCATCTGCCGTCAACCGAGCTTCATCGCCGCGCCGGCGATCCAGGCGGGTTTGCTGACGCGCATCCTGGTGGATTTTCCGGGGCCAGAGCTGGGTATCTACGCGGTCTTCCCCAGCAACCGCTACGTGCCGAGTCGCGTGCGTGCGCTGGCCGACTACCTGGCCGAGCGCATCGGGCCCGTGCCGTACTGGGACCAGAGCCTGCCGTAAGCGTCAAGCGCGCGTGGATTGCCGCTCCCGGGAACTCTGCTATAACACCATCATGACCGGCCCCGACAGAGAGATGTCACCCTAAAGCCCCGTGGCATCAGACCGCCGGGGCAGCAAGCCAGATGGGCGCCGGACTCGCTCCCTTCCCGGAAGGAGACGCATCCATGAAGCGCGCATATGTGGCCGCCGTTGCGGCCGTCGTGGTTGTTCTGGGTTCTTATCTGGCACTCCGCCTTCCGGTTCTCGAGACCGGCTGGCAGCAGGCCCATGCCGACAATCCAGCCCCGGCGGCGGCTCCGCTTGCGGCCGCTGCAGCCCCGCAGTCCGAGGCGGCCAGCGTGGACCAGGATGCGCCGTACCGGGAGTCCTGCGCCCGCGAGGGGCTCAGTGAATCCGAGTGCGTCGGCCGCCTGATCTGGTTCAAGGCGACTGCCGGCAACGACCGTTTCCACACCTACACCTTCCAGCAGCGCATCGGCGTGCTGGTGGACTGGTTCCGGGTGCTGCGCACCGACCAGCGGGATGACCGGTTCTGGGCCTGGGGCATCATCAACGACCCGGCCTGCTGCAAGCCCGGCGACGCCAACTGTCCGGCCAAGTCCCTGGACGAGACCTACGGCTTCGACTGGTGCCCGGGCGACGACGTGCTGCTCAAGTACGTCGGCAAGGCGGGCTATGTGGATCCGGCCTGCGGCCTGAAGGACGCCGCCCTCGACCCCGACGATCCGCACACCCAGGGTGGCAAGCTCGACCAGCGTCACAGCGCCTGCGATCTCAAGTTCGGCACCTCGACCGGTGCGCTGGGCATCCGCAAATTTCCGAACCCGCGCTTCGACGCCGCCAAGTGGAAGGCCCTCAACGGCGGAGTCGGTAGCTGGGCCGGTTTCGACCGCAAGATGGATGCGATCACCGGCATCGAGTCCGACAGCCGGGTCAGCAAGCTGGCCGATGCGTCCGTCGAGCCGCCTTTCCTGATCGGCACCTCCTGCGGCTCCTGCCATATCGCCTTCGATCCGCTCAATCCGCCGGCCGACCCGGCCCATCCGAAGTGGGAGAACATCAAGGGGCTGATCGGCAACCAGTACACCCGCATGTCCGAATTGCTCGGCTCGGGCATGCCCAAGTCGGCGCTCGAATACCAGATGTTCGCCCACGCCCGGCCGGGGGTGACGGACACCTCGGCGATCTCCCACGATCAGGTTAACAACCCCGGCACCATCAACGCGCTGATCAACGTGGCCCAGCGCCCGGTGTTCAAGGGCGAATCCATCACCAAGTGGCGCAAGGTGGCCGACTGCGGGGTGGAGAAGGACGAGTCCAAGTGCTGGTGCGAACCCGGCCGGCAAGGCAAGTGCTGGCAGTTCTCGACCCGCAAGGACGACACGACCACCGTGCACCTGGGTGGGCAGAAGGTCGTGCTGCCCGGCGTGCATCACATCCTCAAGGGTGGGGAGGATTCAATCGGTGCGCTGGAGGCGATCCAGCGGGTGTACTTCAATATCGGCTCCTGCTCGGAGCAGTGCTGGGTCAATCACTTCAGCGACATGCGCCAGGTGGACCCGGAGCAGCGCGGCTTCGGCCAGACGCCTTTTAACATCGGCCAGTGCCGGCGCGATTGCCCCAATTTCCGGGCGGTGGAAGACCGGCTGCAGAACGTGCTGGATTTCTTCACGTCGGGCGAGTCGGATGAAACCGATCTCTTTGCCGCGCGAGCCAACGCCCGCAAGCTGAAGAGCCCGACGGCCGCCTACACCCGCGCCGACCTGGCGGCCGACCTGGAGAAAGAGTTCGGCAAGGGCGCCGTGGCCCGTGGCCAGACGGTGTTCGCGGAGAACTGCGCACGCTGCCATTCCAGCATTCTCGAGGCCGACGGCGGGCCGTTCAAGAGCCGGGATTTCGCGGCCACCAACGATGCGCATCCGCGCAAGGTACGCGCCGATTTCCTCGGTAACGACCAGGCCACGCCGGTGACCGAGGTTGGTACCTTCCCGTGCCGCGCGCTGCATTCCAACCACATGGCCGGCCATCTCTACCAGGAATACGGTTCCGAGGATCTGCGTGCCCGCCCGCCGGTGGCCGACCTGCCCGAGCGGGAAGACCTGAAGAACGGCGGGCGCGGCTACATGCGCAACATCTCGCTGGTGAATGTGTGGGCCACCGCGCCCTTCATGCACAACAACGCCATCGGGCCCGAGGTGTGCGGCAATCCGGCCAACAAGGACAACGATTTCCACCGCGCCCGCTACGCCGGGCCAGACAACAAGCTGCTGGCCGGGCAGCCCGCCTGCGTGCGCTACGACCCGAGCGTGGAGGGGCGCTTCGATCTCTACAAGCGCTCCATGTTCGAGCTGCTGCACCCGAAAGAGCGGGGCCGCAAGGTGACGTTGACCAACGCCGACCTGATCGTCGATGTGGGCATTCGGCCGCTG
The DNA here is from genome assembly GCF_002028455.1 of Zoogloea sp. LCSB751. Lineage (GTDB taxonomy): Bacteria > Pseudomonadota > Gammaproteobacteria > Burkholderiales > Rhodocyclaceae > Zoogloea. Next base: position 283,072 of record NZ_MWUM01000001.1, read on the forward strand.
GAGGGCAAGCTTGAAAAGCCGCTCGGCGGCTTCGGCCAGGCGCGCATTCCGATGGGGGCGAGCGCCGGCTTCCTCAACGGCCTGATGCACAAGCAGCTGATCGGCGACCTCTTCCTCGCCAAGCGCGATCCGGCCCGGCTGGAGGCGGCCGGCAAGAAGGCGCTGGTCCCGACCCTGCAGGGGATTGCCGACGAGGTGCTGAAGAACCCGGCGCGCTTCGTCGAGATCCTGCGTGAGAAGCGGGACTTCCTCGCTGCCAACTACGTCAGCTGCGACCAGCTTGTCGAGAACGAGGGCCATCGTTTCGGCGAGGACCTGAGCGAGGCGGACAAGAAGGCCATCACCGCCTTCCTCGCCACCCTGTGAGAGGAGTGACGCCATGAAAACCGCTTCTGCCGTCGCCCTTCTGTCCATCGCCGCCGCGTTGGGGCTGAGTGCCTGCAGCCAGAAGGCGGAGGCGCCGAACATACCCTTCGCGCCCTACGACAAGAGCTATTCGTCCAAGCTGGACATGGCCCAGGTGGACTACCACTACCCGATCCCTACCGCCGAGCTGGCTAAGCTGACGCCGGACTACCTGGCCACGCTGGACCAGGAACAGCTCGACCAGATCTACGCCCGCCTGACCGCCGGGCCGATTCCCGACGGCGCCTTCGACGGCCGCATCCTGTTGCCCAAGGGCAGCAGCGGCAAGTTCCGCCTGTCGGAGATCGTCGGCGGCTTTGCCGGCACCGCGCTCAACCTGAAGGGGCTGGTGCTGGAGGACGTGGGCGAGGCCCTGTGGCGTGGCAAGGTCTTCTACCGCCAGGAGCGCGTGCTGCGCAATCGCATCGAGGACCTTGGCGTGCTGAAGAAGATCGGCCTGGTGCAGGGCGAGCCGAAGAAGATGGACTTCAACGGCAAGCAGACCTGGCTGCTGTTCCCCGCCAAGCTGTACTGCGGGCAGAGCCTGCTGGATGCACGGCGGGAGTCGATCATCATCGACTACTTCTTCACCGACGAGATCCCCGGCTATCAGGAGAACCCGGACTTCCTCGCCGGCCGGCGCGGGCTGCGGGTGCGCGACGAGATCCGCATGATCCGGCCGGGCTTCTACCTGGGGCGGGCCTACCTGGACAAGGGCTTCGCGCTCAACTTCACGCTCTACAACAAGGATATGGACGATAAGGGGCGGGAGGCGTTCGTGAAGGCCGGTACGGTGCAGGAGGATTGCTGGCCGGGCACCCAGCCGCGCAAGGTCCTCGCGTCGGCGGGGCGCTGAGGGGCAGCGACGTGGAGCGCCGCGATGAGCCCCGCCGTGTCCTGCTGCGCTCGACTGGCGGTTGTGCTGCTTGCCGCTTCGGCAAACATGGTTGCGGCGGGGCCGCGTGATGTCCCGCAGGCCGGCGGGGCGGCGGCCTGGGTCGTGAATCCAGCCGAGCCTGGTGCGCATCTGCCGCTGCTCGGCCAGTCCCTGTTCGACCGCCTGTTCACAGGGAAGGGCGGAGCGCACGATTTGCCATTCCCCTTCGAAAAATTGCTGGCGCGCATCGATCGCGAACTGGTCCGGGATCCGGCCAGTCCGTTGCCGCCGGTAAAGCGCGTGCTCATCCCGCTCGGGCGCTCATTGCAGCGCACAGCCGCGGCGCCGGATTACTTCGACTACCCGCGGGTGGTCGTCGGTGTGGACTCGCCACCGGCCGCAGGCTCGCCTTTCCTGCTGAAGGACCGCCTCTACATCGGCTACCAGGAGAAGTCGGCGGTGCTGGAGGTGATCAGCTACAACGAGGCTGCCGGCCGCTTCGAGTTCCAGCTGGTCAAGGACTATCGCCCCGGCGGGCGGCCGCAGGTTTTCTACGCCAACCGCAACATCTGCTTCGCCTGCCACCAGAACGGCGCGCCGATCTTCTCCCGCGCGCTGTGGGATGAGACCAATGCGAACCCGGCAATTGCTGCACTGTTGACGGCGAGCGGGCGCACCTTCTACGGCATTCCGCCGCAGCGCGGCGTGGACGTGCCCTACGCCATCGATAACGCGGTGCGACGGGCCAACCGCTTTGCGCTGGCCCAACGCCTGTGGCGTGAAGGCTGTGGCGACGGGCAAATAGGGCGGCGTTGCCGGGCCGGTCTTTTCGCGGCGGCGCTGCGCCTGCGTCTGGCGGACGGGCGCAGGGCGGTAGCAGACGCCGCTTTCGAAGAGTCGGTCGGGCGCCCGCTGCGGGCCACCACCGCACGCCGGTGGCCGGCCGGGCTGGCCCTTGGACGCCTGGATCTGCCCAATCGGAACCCCTTGCAAGGCATGACCGAATGGCCGTCGGCGGTGTCGGAGCGCGTCGCCTTTTCCCATGTGCCGGCGCGCTTCGAGCCGCTGCTGCCGCGGCCGGCGGAGGCCTGGTGGCGGGGCGATGCACCGGAAGCCGTCGCCGAGGCGGTGGCCGGCGTGGCGGAGTTCGTCGAGGACGGCGACTGGCCGCGGCTGCAGGCTGCACTGGCGCGGCGGGCCGCGCGTCTGCCACGTCGTGAGGTGACGCTGAGGTGTACCGCCGCGCCCGGTGGGTACGTGGCTGACTGCAAGGGTGAGGGCGGTGCATCTTTGCGACTCGATCGGCAGGCGGGCCGCATCGAGCGCCTCAGTCTGGCCGGCGAACCGCCGCTGCCGGGTTTCCCGTTGCGGGGGGCGCAGGGCATTCGCGTGGCTGGCGGCGATGTGCTCGACGGGGTGGATGTGAGTCGCCTGCGCGATGGCGCTGGTCCCTTGCGGCTGCACCTGCGCGGAGATGGACAGGTGGCCGGGGCGGCCGCACTGGCGCTGGCCGCGAGCCCGCAGGGGCAAAGCCTGCTGGATGCGCCGGCGATTGCCGGCCGTGGCTTGATCCAAGCCGTGCTTGCGCAACTGGGGGAAGCCGTCGCGGCGGCCCGGCTGCCGGTGCCGGCCGCGCCACGCCTGGAACGCCCGGCCAGTCCGCCAGGGGCTGCGATGGGCGGGCCGGTGCGTCCGGACCTCGCTGGCTTCTATGCCTGGTGTGCTGCGTGCCATTTGAGCGCCGAGTCGTTTCCGCCGAATTTCCTGCAGGGACCGGCGGCCGAGCTGGAGTCGCGCATCCGCCAGTGTGCGCCGCGGATCTATGTAAGGCTGGCGATGGCGCGCCGCGGGCCGTCCGAAAGAGCGAAGACGCCGATGCCCCCAGCGAGCATGTTGCCGGCCTTCCACAGCGATGCGGAGGCGTGGGAGAAGAGCGCCGACCGGGCCGCGCTGGAGGCGGTGGTGGCAGCCCAGTTGCGTAGCGAATCCGGGCGGGAACCGGATGTGGATAGCCTGTTGGCGGGGGGCTATGAAGCGTTGCGCCCCTGTCTGGCGCCGCTGGTCGGGGCGCGATAGACGACGAGGAGAAGAACATGACGAGCCCAGTCGCACCCGCCAGCCGTTGGCGCCAGCGCTTCATGATCCTGTTCGCCATCACGGTGTTGCTGCCGGCGACGGTGGGCCTGTGGCTGCTCGGCCGCTTCAGCGGCGATTCGCCGGTGGATTACGCCGATCCGGTCGAGCACTTCAAATACGGCTCCACCGGCGGCGAGCATGAGATGGGTTTTCCGTACTGGATCTGGCGCGCGCTGCCGCAGGTGTGCGGGCAATACCTGCCGGGCAAAGGTTATGAATCCCTCGGCATGATCTACGAGAAGGGGTCGGACGGGCACCTCCGCGATCTGCCGGTGGGCACGTCGAAGCGGCGCTACCAGGGCATCGACCGGGTCTTCGTGAATTGCGCGGTGTGCCACACCAGCACCGTGCGCAAGGCGCCGGATGCGCCAGCCCAGCTGGTGGTGGGCATGCCGGCGGCGCTGTTCGACATGCAGGCCTTCGAGACCTTCTTCTTCAAGTGCGCGGCGGACCCGAAGTTCTCCACGGAATATCTGGTTCCCGAGATCCAGCGCCTCGGCGCCGGGCTCGACCTGTTCGACCGGGAAGTGGTCTATCCGGTGGCCATCGCCATCATGCGTGACCGGGTGCTGGCGCTGAAGGGGCGCTTCGAATGGGTATTCGAGCAGCAGCCGTGGGGGCCGGGGCGGGTGGATACCTTCAATTCCGCCAAGGTGATCTTCAACTTCCCGATGCACCTGCTCGACCCGAAGGAGTTCGACGCGCCGGCAGACTTTCCGTCGATCTGGCTGCAGCGTCCGCGCCGGGAGCCGCGGGCCATGGAACTGCACTGGGATGGCAACAACACCGACATGACGGAGCGTAACAAGAGCGCCGCCTTCGGCACCGGCACGACGCCGCCGACCATCGACCTGCCGCGCATCAAGCGGGTGGAGGACTGGATTCTCGGCGCCGAACCGCCGGCCTTCGGCAAGCTGTTCCCCATCGACCAGGCCCTGGCGGCCCGTGGCGCGCCGATCTACAAGGAATACTGCGCCAGCTGCCATGGCGCAACTGGGCGGGATTTCAGCGGTGAGCGGGTGGGCTACGTGACGCCCATCGCGCAGATCGGTACCGACCGGCGACGGCTGGATTCCTACACCTACACGCTGGCGGTCAACCAGGCGACGCTTTACGCCGGTTACCCGTGGCGCTTCACCACCTTCCACAAGACCTACGGCTACGCCAACATGCCGCTGGACGGCATCTGGCTGCGCGCGCCCTACCTGCACAACGGCTCGGTGCCCAGCCTGTTCGACCTGCTGCAGCCGGCCTCGCGGCGGCCGGCGGTGTTCTACCGGGGCAACGACGTGTTCGATCCGCTGAAGGTGGGCTTCGTGTCCGACCAGCCGGAAATGGAGGGCCGCAAGTTCTTCCGCTACGACACCCGCCAGCCCGGCAACGGCAATGGCGGCCACGAGGGGCGGGCCTACGGCACCGAGTTGCCGGAGGCCGACAAGGCCGCGCTGGTGGAATTCCTCAAGACCTTCTGAACGGGAGCCTGCCATGCTTGCCGACCGTCGTGAAACCCGCCGCGCCTGGCTGCGCGCAGGCTTGACCGTGTTGCTGCTGCTGATCGTCGCCAGCGCCTACGTCGCCTGGGATCGGGGCTTCCGTGAGGAGCCACAGCCGGCCTGGGTCTTCGAGTCGCCGGAGATGCGCTTCAAGTACGGCTCCATCGGTGCCGAGCACGATGCGGGGATTCCGTACTGGATCTTTTACGTGCTGCCGCGGGTCTTCCCGGAGAAGTTCCGCCAGGACGGGCAGACCGTGCCGGGCGGTTACGCGGCCCTCGGCGTGTCGTGGGAGCAGGGCCAGGAACTGCCGGCCGGCTTCACCAAGAAAACCATCGGCTTTCCGCGAGTCGCCAACAACTGCGCCGCCTGCCACACCACCAGCTACAGGAAGAGCGCGGACTCCAATCCGGTGTTCGTCGTCGGTGGGCCGGGGCATACCCTCAACATCGAGAATTTCTTCCGCCTGCTGATCGACTGCGCCGCCGATCCGCGCTTCGAGGCGGACATCCTGATGGCGGAGATCAACCGGGTGACCAGGCTGGATCTGATCGACAAGCTGCTGTACCGCTTCCTGATCATCCCGATGACCAAGAAGCGCCTGCTGGAGCGGGAGGCGCAGTTCGCGTGGATCTACCGCACGGACTTTCCCGAGTGGGGGCGTGGGCGCGACGACAGCATGAACCTCACCAAGTACTTCATGATCCGTGCGCCGATGGATGACACTTTCGGCCCGGGTGACATCCCGGCGATCTGGAACCTGGGCAAGTACCACGCCGAGCGCGGCCAGCTGCCCAACTACGCGGGCGACAGCCACGACGTGCGCTCGGTGATCATCGACTCGGCCCTCGGCGTGCTGGGTGCTCCGCCTGCCGACAAGGCCGATTTCCTCAAACAGGTGCAGTGGTTGCAGGACTATCTGTCCAGCCTGCAGCCGCCGCGCTACCCCTTCCCGGTCGATGCCGGGCAGGCGGCCGCCGGCAAGGCGGTGTTCGACGCCCAGTGCGCCCGCTGCCACGCCAGCGAACGTACCGGCACGCGCATTCCGCTCGATGAGGTGGGCACCGACCGGGCCCGCCTGGATACCTGGAGCAAGGGCGCGGCGATCAAGGCCAACCAGGTCGTTACCGCGATGGGCATACCGCGCAAGGGACTGGTGGAGGAGGACCTCAACGGCTACAAGATTCCCTTCCTGGACGGCATCTGGCTGCGCGCGCCCTATCTGCACAACGGTTCCGTGCCGACCTTGCGGGATCTGCTGGAACCGGCGGCGGCCCGCCCGAAGATCTTCTGGAGCGGCTACGACGTGTATGACGCCCAGCGGGTCGGCTTCATCACCGACGGGGACGAGGCCCGGCGGGCCGGTACGCATTTCGACACCGCCGCGAAGGGTGGCGGCAACCAGGGCCACGAGTTCGGCAGCACGCTGCCGGCGGGCGACAAGGAGGTGCTGCTGGAGTACCTGAAGACCCTGTGATCTTTACTGACTGCGGGTACTGGCAGGAAAGTCTGCCAGCGCCTAAGATGGCGCGGCCCGGTGGCAGCACGAGCGCTAGCGGGCCGATCACAACAACATCAATTCATCTCACTACCCCAGGAGTGCCTCCATGTCTTCTACCGTTACCCTTGGCGGAAACCCCGTCCCCGTTGAAGGCGATCTGCCCCAGAAGGGCCAGGCCGCACCGGCTTTCACCCTCGTTGCCAAGGACCTGGCCGACACCCCGCTGGCCAGCTTCGCCGGCAAGCGCAAGGTGCTGAACATCTTCCCGAGCATCGACACGCCGACCTGCGCCACTTCCGTGCGCAAGTTCAACCAGTCCGCCAGCACGCTGCCCAATACCGTGGTGCTGTGCATTTCCGCCGACCTGCCGTTTGCCCAGTCCCGCTTCTGCGGCGCCGAAGGTCTGGAGAACGTGGTGACCCTGTCCACCCTGCGTGGCAACGAGTTCATCAAGAACTACGGCGTGGCCCTGGCCGCCGGTCCGCTGGCCGGCCTGACCGCCCGCGCGGTGGTGGTGCTCGACGAGAACGACAAGGTCCTGCACAGCGAGCTGGTGCCGGAGATCAAGAACGAGCCCAACTACGACGCTGCGCTGGCCGCGCTGGGCTGATAGATAGCAGGAAGCAGGAACGATGACGGGGACCGACGCTCAACTGACCGAGGAACACATCACCGCGCTGGTGTACGGCTTTTATGCCCGGGCGCGGGTCGATGCGCTGCTCGGCCCCGTCTTCGCCGCCGAGGTGGACGACTGGGATCACCACCACCTCGTGATCCGCGCGTTCTGGTCCCGCGTGCTGCTGGGCACCGACCGTTACGGCGGGTCGCCCTATCCGGTGCACGTGCGGCTGCCGGTCAAGCCGGAACACTTCGAGCGCTGGCTGGCGCTGTTCCGCGAGGCGGCGGTGGCGTTCCTGCCGCCGGAGGCCGCGCTAGTCGCTATCGGCAAGGCCGAGATGATGGCCGCGAGTTTCAAGGCCGGGCTGTTTACGCTGACCGACCGTGCCGATTGACGGCGTCGTTCAGCGCAGCAGATAGGCTGCGCCGGCGACTACCGCGACAATGGTGGCGATCAACACCGCGCCGGCCGCCATGTCCTTGGCCACGCCGATCTCCGGGTGCTGCCCGGGGTGGAGCAGGTCGGCCAGGGTTTCCAGCGCCGAGTTGGCCATTTCGGCGACCAGGACCAGCCCTACCGCCAGGGTGATAAGCACCCACCACAGCAGCGGTGCGCCGGTGATGGCGAGGAAGGCAAAGACGCCAAGCGTGGCAATGCCATGCACGCGCATGCTGCGTTCCCGGCGGAAGGCCGTGATGATGCCGTTCATGGCATAGCCGAAGCGGCGGAAGAAGGCTTGTCCTTTCATGGACTGAAATTTACGCCAAAGCCATGTCCTCTGGCACCGAAATACGTATCTGCATGGGCGTGCTATTGACGTTGTTCAGGACGCGCTGCCCCAATAAAAAGCCTGACCAAGGTCAGGCTGTTTGTATTTGCTGCAGAGGGCAGAAGCTGCTAACGCGAAGCTAGTGGGGAGGCAGGAAGGGAACCGTTTCAAGGGCATGCTTGCGGGCGTGCTTCGCAGCCTTCTTTTCCTTCGGGTTCAGTAGCGGTTTCTTCTTTGCTTCCTTGTTGCTCTGTCTGGCCTTGGTCATGATTGACTCCTGGTATGCGTCGGCGAACGCCAGCGCAAAATCAGTATAGGCCGATCGGGCACGGATAAAAGAAAAACCCCAGTCGTTTCCGACTGGGGTTGATCTGGTGGGCCCGCAGGGGCTCGAACCCTGGACCAAAGGATTCGTCACACTGCGACTTTCGTCGCTGATGCCCCTGCCGCAGGGAAGGAGCTTCGTGCGTGCGCTGGACTATCTCATCGCCTTCACGTCGGTAACTGCATTGACGTGTTCAGGCGTCGGGCGCTCGTGGCGGTCATTAAGGGAACTCGATCCCTCCGCTAGTCTCTGCACCTTCCGGAGCTGTAGCTCCGGCTTGGCTCAGGGTTGCCGTTCGCGTATTGCTACGCGGGCAGGGTTCCCTGAATTCACCCGATTTTTCAGTCGCCGTTTCCGGCGAAAGTCACCATTGATGAGTCCTCTGCTCTAACCGACTGAGCTACAGGCCCGAAACCGCGATTCTAGCAGCTACGCCCCGCTGAGGCGAGGCTGCTACCCGTCGTTCGGCATAAAGGCGCGAGCCGGACGGCGGGGTTTTCAGTATTACGCTTCGTTGTCGAGGAAGCTGCGCAGGCGCTCGGAACGGCTCGGGTGACGCAGCTTGCGCAGCGCCTTGGCTTCGATCTGGCGGATGCGCTCGCGGGTCACGTCGAACTGCTTGCCCACTTCTTCCAGCGTGTGGTCGGTGTTCATCTCGATACCGAAACGCATGCGAAGTACCTTGGCTTCCCTCGGGGTGAGGGAGTCCAGCACTTCCTTGGTGGCGTCGCGCAGGCTGGAGTACAGCGCTGCTTCGGCCGGGGCCAGGGTCGCGTTGTCCTCGATGAAGTCGCCCAGGTGGGAGTCGTCGTCGTCGCCGATCGGGGTCTCCATGGAGATGGGCTCCTTGGAGATCTTGAGGATCTTGCGGATCTTCTCCTCGGGCATTTCCATCTTCTCGGCCAGCGTCTGCGGATCGGGCTCGTTGCCGGTTTCCTGCAGGATCTGGCGGGAGATCCGGTTCATCTTGTTGATCGTCTCGATCATGTGCACCGGGATACGGATGGTGCGGGCCTGGTCGGCGATCGAACGGGTGATGGCCTGGCGGATCCACCACGTGGCGTAGGTGGAGAACTTGTAGCCGCGACGGTATTCGAACTTGTCCACGGCCTTCATCAGACCGATGTTGCCTTCCTGGATCAGGTCGAGGAACTGCAGGCCGCGGTTGGTGTACTTCTTGGCGATGGAGATCACCAGGCGCAGGTTGGCCTCGGTCATTTCGCGCTTGGCGCGGCGGGCCTTGGCTTCACCGGTGGACATCTGCTTGTTGATGTCCTTGAGCTCCCTCAGCGGGATGCCGATGCGTGCTTCCAGGTCGATCAGCTTCTGCTGCTCCTCGAGTACGGCGGGCTGCATGCGCATCAGAACCGGCGCATTCTTGGGGCCGCTGGCGATTTCCTTCTTTAGCCAGTCCAGATCGGTTTCGTTGCCCGGGAAGCTCTTGATGAAGTGAGGGCGCGGCATGCCGGCCTTGTCTACACAGAGGTGCAGGATCTTGCGTTCGTGGGCGCGGGCCTGGTCCACCATGTGGCGCACCGCGTCGCACAGCCTTTCGGTGGTGCGGGCGGTGAAGCGGATGTTCATCAGTTCATTGGAGACCTGTTCCTGATACTTCAGGTAGATCTTGTCCTGGAAACCCTTCTTCTGAAGGGTCGCGGACATCTTCTCGTAGAGGTCGCGCAGGGTCGCGAAGCGCTCCAGCGCTTCGGTCTTCAGCTTGATGAGGGAGGCCGATTGGGCGCCGCCGCCACCGCTTTCATCCTCGTCTTCCTCTTCGTCGGCATCGTCCACGTCCAGGTCTTCGCTGTCGGCGAGTTCCTCAATGTCCTCAACCGCATTGGGGTCGATCAGACCATCGATGAGTTCGTCGATGCGCATCTCGTCCTTGCTGATCTTGTCAGCGGCATCGAGGATGTCGGCGATCGTCGTTGGGCAGGCGGAGATGGCCTGAATCATGTGCTTGAGGCCTTCCTCGATGCGCTTGGCGATCTCGATTTCGCCTTCGCGGGTGAGGAGTTCCACGGTGCCCATTTCACGCATGTACATGCGGACCGGGTCGGTGGTGCGGCCGAATTCGGAATCGACTGCAGACAGGGTCTGCTCGGCTTCGGCTTCCGCCTGCTCGTCGTCCACCACCGTGGGCGCGACTTCGGACATCAGGAGATCTTCGGCGGCCGGGGCCACGTCGAAGACCTGGATGCCCATGTCGTTGAAGGTGGTGATGATCGATTCGATCTGTTCAGCGTCCACCAGGTCGTCGGGCAGGTGGTCGTTGATTTCGGCGTAGGTCAGGTAGCCCCGTTCCTTGCCGAGGGCGATCAGGCTTTTCAGCCGGGTACGACGAACCTCTGCCTCTTCCGCCGAGGGGGCCTCGGCGATCATCGGGGCGAGTTTGTCCTTGACCTTCGCTGCTCGCGGCTTGGCTGGTGCTTTGCGCGGTTGTTTGGCTTTGTCGGTGGTCATGGCAGTCCTCGATGTGTCGTCGATTGGCTCGCGGCGAATTTCGCGAAACCGAAAATTATATTACGAATCCGATACTTTTGTGCGTACACGGAGCTTCTGTTTGTGCAGTAGTAACTCTGCCAGTTGTCGTCTTTCGACCGGATTGAGGCCGCTTTCCCGCTCGCGGGCGGTCAGTGCGTCGATCTGGTGGCTGATTGCGTCGGCTTCAAGCTTCTGGATCGTGTCATTGAACAAGGGTTCAATCGTGGCCTCGTCGAAGGCCGTGTCGGCCAGTTGCCCGGCGACTTTTGCCAGTAGTTCGGCATGGGGGGTGTCCCGGTAGTGTTCGAGCAGTGCGCCGATGCCGTGGGTCGGCAGGTCGCCGATGCTCATCGCATCGGTGATGGCGATCAGCGCACGGCCCTCCGGTGTGTCGTCGGGCAGCAGGTCGATCGGCAGGCGGGCGGCCCACAGGGGGTGCTGGACGACGACTTTCAGAAGGGTTTTCACCGGGCTTTGCGGAGCCTGGCGTGGTGCCAGGCGCGGGAAGCCCGGTCCGTTCCGGCGTCCGCCGCGGAAGCTGCGCTCTCCGTTCCAGTCGTCGCCGGAGCGGCCCTTGCCGCGGAAGCCGCGCTCGAAGGGTGGGGGGGCGTCGAACTGGCGGGGCGCTGCCGCGGCCTTGAGGCCGAAAGCCTGTTCGACCTCGGCCTGGGTGAAGCCAGCCGCCTCGGCGAGCATCTTGATGACCTGCAGGCGCAGCAGCGGGGCGCCGATGCGCGTGACCAGGGGCTTGGCTTCGTGGACGAGCTTGGCGCAGCCCTCGGCGGTGGCCAGGTCGATGTCCTTTCTGAGTTCGGCGAGCAGGAACTCGGCCAGCGGCAGGGCGCCGTTCATTGCAACCCGGAAGGCTTCGGGTCCTTCGGCGCGCACGAAACTGTCGGGGTCGTGCTCCTCGGGGAGGAACAGGAAGTTGATGGTCTTGTTGTCGGCCAGGTGTTCGAGGCTGACTTCGAGGGCCCGCCCGGCGGCGCGACGGCCGGCAGCGTCGCCGTCGAAGCAGAACACTACCCGGTCGGTGAGGCGCAGCAGCTTCTGGATGTGATGCGGCGTGGCGGCGGTGCCGAGGGTGGCAACGGCGTTGGCGACGCCGAACTGGGCGAGGCCGACCACGTCCATGTAGCCTTCGACGACCAGCACGGCGCCCTGGTCGCGGATGCTCTGGCGGGCCTGTACGAGTCCATAGAGTTCGCGCCCCTTCTCGAAGATCGGCGTTTCCGGCGAGTTGAGGTACTTGGGTTCGCCCTTGCCAAGCACGCGCCCCCCGAAACCGATCACGTTGCCACGCTGGTCCTGGATCGGGAAGATGATGCGGTCGCGGAAGCGGTCGTAGCGGCGCCCCTGCTCGTTCTCGAGGACCAGGCCGCACTCCAGCAGACTGGCGGCGCTGTAGTCGGCAAAGGCGGCCTGCAGGGACTGCCAGCCTTCCGGGGCGTAGCCGAGGCCGTAGCGGGCGGCGATCTCTCCGGTCAGGCCGCGGCCCTTCAGATAGTCGATGGCGACCGGGCTGCGCTTCAGCTGTTCCTTGTAGAAACGGGCGGCCTGGGCCATCTGCTCGGTAAGGGAGTGCTCATGGCTGCGGTCGTGCTTGGGGGTGAGGTCGTCCTGGGGGACTTCCATGCCCACGCCGGAGGCGAGCTCCTTCACGGCATCGACGAAGCCGAGGCCGCTGTATTCCATCAGGAAGCTGATCGCACTGCCGTGCACGCCGCAGCCGAAGCAGTGGTAGAACTGCTTGGCCGGGCTGACGGAAAACGACGCCGATTTCTCGCCGTGAAAGGGGCAGCAGGCGAAGTAGTTCGCGCCGCCCTTCTTTAGCGGAAGGTAGCGTTCGATGACCTCGACGATATCGACGCGGGCGAGAAGATCCTGGATGAAGGATTGCGGAATCATGATCTAGGGCAGGCGCGCATGGGCGCCGTCCCCATGAATCCTAGTTGCCGAGGCGGGATTTCACCAGTTTGGAGACTTCGGCCATGTCGGCCTTGCCGGCCAGTTGTGGCTTGAGGACAGCCATCAGCTTGCCCATGTCGGCCGGGCCGATGGCGCCGGTGCTGGTGACGGCTTCGTCGATGATGGCGACGATCTGCTCGGTGCTCAGGCCGGCGGGCTTGTAGGCCGACAGAACCTCGATCTCGAAGCGTTCGGCGTTGGCCAGGTCGAAGCGCTGGGCGGCCTCGTACTGGGATACGGAGTCACGGCGTTGTTTGAGCATCTTGTCTACGACGGCGACCACTGCTGCGTCGTCCAGCTCGATGCGCTCGTCCACTTCCTTTTGCTTGATGGCGGCGAGAAGCAGGCGCAGAGCCGACAGACGGGCAGTTTCCTTGGCGCGCATGGCGGCCTTCATGTCGTCGTTGATGCGGACTTTGAGAGACATGGGGGGTCCTTGCTGGAGGCGGCCCGGAGGCCGGCAGCGCCGTGAATGGATGTTCGGCGCAACGAAAAGCACAAACGCCACGCGCTCGCGCAAAAGCGCGTATCGCGTGGCGATCGGGAAGCGTGTACTCGCGGGTGTTGCTTAGTACATCTTCGGGGGCAGGGTCTGGCTGCGAAGGCGCTTGTGATGGCGCTTGACCGCGGCAGCCAGCTTGCGCTTGCGCTCAGCGGTCGGCTTTTCGTAGAACTCGCGGGAGCGGAGTTCGGGCAGCAGGCCCACTTTTTCGATGGTGCGCTTGAAGCGGCGGATGGCAACTTCAAACGGCTCGTTTTCTTTGACGCGGATACCCGGCATTGCGTGCTTCCTTGAAAATTCTTTGGACGGAAAGAATAAGAGTATAACCAAGTCGATTGGGTCTACCAAGTCCACTTTTCGCTTTGTCGTCCGTCGCAGGGTAAAATCCCGGTTTTTCTGAGGGCGTGCCAATGCTTGTTCTGGGTATCGAATCCTCCTGTGACGAGACCGGCGTCGCGATATACGACACCGACAAAGGTTTGTTGCTGGCCCATCGTCTGCACTCCCAGATCGATCTTCATGCGGCTTATGGTGGCGTGGTGCCGGAACTGGCCTCCCGCGACCATATCCGGCGCCTGCCCCTCCTGCTGCGGGAGGTCCTGGAGGCCTCCGGGCTCGTGCTCGGCGATATCGACGCCATCGCCTACACGGCAGGGCCGGGCTTGGCTGGCGCGCTGCTGGTCGGTGCGAGCGTCGCCGAAGCCCTGGGTGTAGCGCTGGAGGTGCCGGTTCTGCCGGTGCACCACCTCGAAGGACATCTGTTGTCGCCGCTGCTGTCGGCGAAGCCGCCGACTTTCCCGTTCGTGGCCCTGCTGGTTTCGGGCGGGCATACGCAGCTGATGCGGGTGGCCGGTGTCGGCGATTATGTGCTGCTGGGTGAGACGGTAGACGACGCAGCCGGTGAGGCCTTCGACAAGACGGCCAAGCTCATTGGGCTGGGCTATCCCGGCGGACCTGCCCTCGCGAAACTGGCCTTGCAGGGGATGCCTGGCCGTTTCAAGCTGCCGCGCCCGATGCTGCACAGCAAGGATTTCGATTTCAGTTTCAGCGGTTTGAAAACGGCTGTTCTGACGGCGGCGACGGCCCCCGATTTCCGGGATGAGGACAAGGCCGATCTGGCGGCCGAATTCCAGGCTGCAGCGGTGGAGGTGCTCGTTGCCAAGTCGATGGCGGCACTGCGCCATACTGGCTTGAAGCAACTTGTCGTGGCTGGTGGCGTTGGCGCCAACCTCGCGCTGCGGGCTCAACTGGACGCGGCTGCCGCCAAGCGGAAGGCCGCGGTGTATTACCCCGAGCTCGAACTGTGCACCGACAACGGCGCGATGATTGCGTTTGCCGGCGCCCTGCGCTTTGCCGCTGGTGAGCAGGGTGGAGAGGGGGATGGGCGCTTTGCCGTCAGGCCCCGATGGAGTCTGCAGGAGATCGTGCCGCCCGTCGCGGCCTGAGAGGTGGCTTAGGCGGACTTCTTCTTGCCGCCGATGCGTCCTTCCTGGCCCGCCCGCAGACGCTTGATGTTGTCTTTGTGGCGCCAGATCAGCAGGGCGGACATGCCGCCGATGGCGATGGCCCAGGTATGGCCGAGGCCGAGCAGAACGCTCAGCAGGGGCGCGGCTAGGGCGGCGCTCAGGGCAGCAAGGGATGAATAGCGGAACGCGAAGGCCACGAGCAGCCATACGCCGGCCGTGGCCAGTCCCAGCCAGCCGCTGGCGCCGAGCAGTACCCCGGCGGCGGTGGCTACGCCCTTGCCGCCCTTGAAGCGCAGGAAGATGGGAAAGACGTGGCCGAGGAAGGCGGCGAGGCCTGCGGCAGCGACGGCAGGCGTGCCGAGGCCCAGGGGGGCTGCAAAGGTGGCGGCAAGCGTAACGGCCAGCCAGCCCTTGAAGGCATCGCCCAGCAGCGTCAGGGCGGCGGCGAGTTTATTGCCGCTGCGCAGGACGTTGGTGGCGCCGGGATTGCCCGAACCATAGGTGCGCGGGTCGGCCATCCCGAAAAGTCGGGATACGACGACCGCGAAGGGAATGGAACCGAGCAGATAGGCGGCGACGAGCAGAAGCGCGAGTTGCATGTTGTTTTGAGCGCTGACCAGGATGGGCGCGATTTTAGCTGGGACGGACGATGGATTTTATTTTTATCGAGGCATTGCGGGTCAAATCCCGTGTCGGCATTTATCCGCGCGAGAGGGTGGCCGAGCAGACGCTGGAACTGAATCTCACATTCGGCGTGCCGGATGCGGCGGCGGAGCATGACGACATTGCCGACACCATCGATTACGCAAAAGTGATTGAACGGATTCGCAAGGAGCTGGCGGTCCGGCAATTCAATCTGATCGAAACGCTCGGCGAATTCGTCGTCAATTTGTTGTTCGACGAATTCGATGCCCCGTGGGTCAAACTCGCCATAGCGAAGATGGGGGTAATGAAGGATGTAAAGCGCGTGGGGGTATTCATCGAGCGCGGCCGCAATGGGGGAGAGCCACCGGCACTCGCTCCGACAGCGGGTCTGCCGCGCTGAAACGGCGGCAAACCCTGCTGAGGGTCAGGCGGAAGTAACGGGGGCTTCCGCGCGCAATTCATCGAGGGGCTTGCCCTGGGCGAGCCAGTCGATTACCCACTGGGGTTTGCGGCCATGACCGGTCCAGCCGATGGCGGCATTTTCCGGGTGGCGGAACTTGATGACCGAAGCCGGTTTGGCGGCGGCTTTCTTGGCCGGCTTGGCGGCGGTCTTCTTCGGGGCCGGAGCTGCCTTTTCGGTGGATTCCTGGCCGATCACTTCGGTCAGGCTCATGCCGTGTTCGGCAGCCAGCTTCTGCATGCGCTTCAGCAGATCTTTCTTGGCGGTGTCGGAGCGGCGACGAATCTCGGTTTCGACTTTGGTTTGAAGGCGACGCAATTCGGCAAGGGAGAGCGAGGAGATGTCCATGGCGATTTCTTTCCTTCAGCTTGGTGCTGGGCTGCAGTTGATGTGGCGCGGCAAATGAATGGTGCCGTCTTGTAGGATCTTTATTCTCTTTCTTATTTTGCCACCATTTTCAGATGATTTGGCAAGTGTTTTATTTTCATTTATTCCAGGGCTACGCTTACCAACTTGGGGTGGAGTATTTGTAGCAGATCGTGGGGGTGAACCCCTACGAGAAAACCGCGACGTCCGCCGTTGATATAAATCAGGGGGAGGTCGAGTATGCTGCTTTCCATAAAGACGGGTAGCGCTTTCTTGGTGCCGAAAGGGGATGTGCCGCCAACCAGATAACCCGTGTGGCGTTGCGCAACCGCGGGGTCGCAGGGGCTTATCTGTTTGTGGCCAGCCTGTCGCGCCAGCTCCTTCGTGGAAACCTTGCGGTCTCCGTGCATCAATATGATTAAAGGCTGGTGTGCTTCGTCTTCCATCACCAGCGTCTTGACGACGGCATGTTCCGGAACATTCAGCTCGCGGGCCGATACACGGGTGCCGCCGTGTTCCTCGTAGTTATAGAGGTGGGCGGAATAGGCTGTCTTGTGCTGGCGCAGGAAACGGGTGGCCGGTGTTTCCGGCGCATTTTGATCTTGGCGGGACATGGCTTTTATGGAAATGAATCGTGACTTACACGACGGGTTGACCGAGCGGGTCCGGTTGAGTTTCAAAGAGATGGCCTTGAATTTCTCCGGCCCAGGCTGAATTTCGTTCGTGGATCAATAGCCAGCGCTTGATATCGATCAGAAAGCCCTTTTCATTATGGGCAAAACCACCGATGCCGGCGGCGGTGACGACCCGGTGGCATGGAATGACGATCGGGAAGGGATTGTCTCCGCAGGCTTGGCCAACCGCGCGCGGAATGCTGTGGATGTCTCTCGCGATATCGCCGTAGGTACGTGTCCGTCCGCGGGGGATGGCGGCGATGGCGGCCCATATCCGGCGGCGGTAGGTGGAGCCCTGAATGAGTAGTGGAAGTTCGAATCGGCTGTCGGGGTCTTGCAGATAGTGCTCAATTTGCCCGGCAGCTTTTTCGGCCAGTTCGTCGCATGCCGATTGCAGTGGGTGGTCGGCGGGCAGAAAGGCGATATGGTCGATATATCCGGCGAGTGTGGCAATACCGATCCGGCCGAAAGGCGTCGGCATGACGGCGGCAAACTGTGTCGGTGGAGTGCCGGAACTGCACAGAGGAGAAACATGCATGGCCGGATTGTGCGCCCGCCCTTGTCGGCTCGGCAAGGGTGTCCGCTTTTGCCCGGCAGGGCTTTCTTGCGCTCCTGAGGCACGGGCTTTTCATCGAGCAGGATTGGCAGCACGGCATTATGAAAATCCATGCTGCGTGGGTGCGGGTGCGTGCTCATCGGCATCCAGGTCTTTCTGGAAGCTGTTCATCAATGCCTCTGTCAATTGTTCGGCGACGCGGTTGCGCGGAGCGAAGAACTGAATGCGCTTGTGGCCGGATAGAGCGGCAATTCCGTGGGGTGTTTCCGCGCAGCCCGGCAACTCAAGGGCAATGGCATCATACATAGACATCGGCGCGGAATTGCGTGCGCGGCCCCGCACCCTGCAGGCCAGTCTACTGCGATCGTTGAAATGGACGCCGGTAATGTCGACTGCCTGGCAGGCCAGGCTGGTGAGGAGGGGGGCAGAGTGACGCTGCCTGGAGCTGAAAGGTATGGCTGGTCTCTCCTGGGTATCGGTATGGTCAAACGCCCGTCCTTCGCATTGTTCTGCGATTCGAACGGGCGTTGCATCCTGGCCGAGAAGATCTCCGGCTGGCGTCGGAGTCGCTTAGGGTCAGGCGCGGACCTGGCCTTCGCCGAAGACGATCCACTTCTGGCTGGTGAGGCCTTCGAGGCCGACTGGGCCGCGGGCGTGGATCTTGTCGGTGGAAATGCCGATCTCCGCACCGAGTCCATACTCGAAGCCGTCGGCAAAGCGGGTCGATGCGTTGATCATTACCGAGGATGAGTCCACCTCGCGCAGAAAGCGCATGGCGCGGGTGTAGTTCTCGGTGACGATGGCTTCGGTGTGCTGGGACGAATGGGTGTTGATGTGGGCAATGGCTTCGTCGAGCCCGTCAACGACCTTGATGGCGATGATCGGCGCGAGGAATTCCTCGCTCCAGTCCGATTCCGAAGCGGCCTTGAGCTGGGCGTCGGCGATGCCGGCTTCGCGCAGGATGGCGAGCGAGATCGGGCAGGCGCGCAGCTCGACGCCCTTGCCGGCCAGCATGGTGCCAATGGCGGGCAGTTGGGCGCCGGCGACACTGGCATCAACCAGCAGGGATTCGGTGGTGTTGCAGGTGCCGTAGCGCTGGGTCTTGGCATTCTCGACGATGGCGAGCGCCTTGGCGGGATCGGCGAATTCGTCCACGTAAACGTGGCAGTTGCCGTCCAGGTGCTTGATCACCGGCACGCGGGCTTCGTTGGAGATGCGCTCGATGAGGCCCTTTCCGCCGCGGGGTACGATGACGTCCACGAACTCGGGCATGGTGATGAGTTCGCCAACGGCAGCGCGGTCGGTGGTTTCGATGACCTGGACGGCGGCTTCCGGCAAGCCGGCGGCGGCGAGGCCGGCACGCACACAGGCGGCGATCGCCTGGTTGGAGTGCAGGGCTTCCTTGCCGCCGCGCAGGATGGCGGCGTTGCCGGACTTCAGGCACAGGGCGGCGGCGTCGGCGGTGACGTTGGGGCGGGCCTCGTAGATGATGCCGATGACGCCCAGCGGTACGCGCATCTTGCCGACGGTGATGCCGGACGGGCGGCGCTTGAGGTCGGTCATCTCGCCGACCGGGTCGGGCAGCGCAGCAACCTGCTCCAGGCCGACGGCCATGGCCTCGATGCCCTTTTCGGACAGGGTCAGGCGGTCGATCATCGCTGGCTCGAGGCCGTTGGCACGGGCTTCCTCGAGATCCTGGCGGTTGGCGGCGGCCAGTTCGGCCTTGCGCGCGCGGATCTCGGCGGCCATCGCGAGGAGGGCCTTGTTCTTGGCGTCGGTGGAGGCGGCGGCCACGCCACGCGATGCGGCGCGGGCCTGGCGACCGACGGTCTGCATGTAGGTCTTGATGTCCATCTTCGTCGTCTCGTCTCGGTTGGTGGCGCGGGGCTCAGCGCCGGGCCGGGGCTTGCTGGGTGGCTGTGCCGCGGGTGAGGCGCAGGCACAGCTGGAGGAATTCATCCCATACGTCGCCGCTGGCCAGACCCTTGATCATCCGGTCAATCTTTGCGGCGTGCAAGATGGAGGTGCGCAGGATGGCGGAGTTCAGGCGCGGCAGGGCGCGCTGGATGGCCTGCTTGCGGCGTTCTTCGTAGACCCGCTCGGCCTTCAGAAGGTTCGGCAGGGGCTGGCCTTCATCCAGGCCGAGGCGGAGGCTGGCGAGGGTGCGGATCTCGTTGGCCAGCGTCCACAGCACCAGCGGCGGTGCCTCGCCTTCGCCCTTGAGGCCTTCCAGCAGGCGCGCGCAACGGCCGGCGTCGCCTTCCAGCAGGGCCTGGCGGAGTTTGTCCACGTCGTAGCGGGCCACGTTGAGCACCGCATCGCGTACCGTTTCCAGGTTCAGAGGGCCGGGTGGGTGGAGCAGGCCCAGTTTGAGGATTTCCTGGTGGGCGGCGAGCAGATTGCCTTCCACGTGATCGGCGATGAAGTTCAGCGCGTCCGCATCCGCCTTCTGCTGCTGGCGGTTGAGGCGCAGTGCGATCCATTCGGGGAGGCGTTCCCGTTCCGGGGCATTGAGCTCGACGGCCACGCCGGCCTCGGCAAGGGTGACGAACCAGGCGGCCTTGCGGGTTGCCCAGTCGATTTCGGGTAGCGTGATGAGGGTGACGACGCCGTCATCCAGGTGACGGGCGTAGCGCTGCAGTGCCTCGCCGCCTTCGCGGCCGGGCTTGCCGTTGGGAATGCGGAGGTCCACCAGCTTGCTGGCGCCGAACAGGGATAGGTTGCCGGCGGCCGCCTGCAGGGATTCCCAGCGGAACCCTTGGCCGGCGACCAGGACTTCCCGCTCTTCATGGCCCTGCTTGCGGGCGGCGGCGCGGATGGCGTCGCCGGCTTCGAGCACCAGCAGGGGTTCGTTGCCGTGCAGCAGGTAGAGCGGGGAGAGGGGCTTGTCGAGTTGGGCGGCGAGCTGATCCGGGCGCAGATTCACGGCTTGGGCTCGGCTTCGGGCATCTTTGCTGCAGCCAGGCGCCGCATCAGTTGTTGGACGAGATCGCCCTGCATGTCCCGGTAGAGCAGGATTTCCTCCTGCTCTTTGGCGAGCAGCTGGGAGTCGTCGAAGGCGAGGTCGCGCTTCAGGTAGATCTCATTGGGGGCAAGGACTTCCCGGCCCGCCTTGTCCACGACGCGAAAGTAGAAGCGTTGGCGCAATTGGTACTCACGTACGCGGCCCTGGGCATTGAGGGCCAGGATGGCTTTTTCTTTGGCGTCGGCGAGCACTTCCAGGCGAACCTGGGCTTCTTCCGGTGTATCGACGATGCGGGTCGTGCTGCTTGCTCGGATCTGGCGGCGGATGGCGGCGGCCAGGTCGGAGTACTGGTACATCCCCAGGTAGATCGAGTCGAAGGGCAGCGGCCGCGGACCGCGCAGCTGGAAGCCGCAGCCGGCGAGCAGTAGCAGCGGCGCTGCGCCGATTGCGGCGAGGGCCCGGCGGCGGGCGGGTGAGGGGAGCTGGCTCATGGGCGCGATTCCTTTTGTAGGCGCTGCCGTTCCTTGGTGTAGGCGTCGAAGTCGGGGCCCGCCGGATCGGGCGCGGTGTCGTGGCCAGGCTGTGCTTGCTGCCGGGCGTTTTCCTGCCGGATACCTTCGTAGACCAGCCTTTCGGCCGCGGTATTGCAGCCGGAGAGAACGGTGACGAGCAGGAGGCTGGCGACGGTGCGCATGATGCGGGCCCCTTCTGGGATCAGCAGACGATGTTGACGAGACGGCCGGGGACGACCACGACCTTCTTGGCCGGCTTGCCTTCCATGAACTTGACGGCCGCCTCGTTGGCCAGCGCCGCAGCTTCGATCGCGTCCTTGGCGGCATCGGCCGGGACACGCAGCGCGCCACGCAGCTTGCCGTTGACCTGCAGCATCAGCTCGATCTCGTCCTGCGCCAGCGCGGCGTCGAGGGGCTCCGGCCAGGCTGCACCGAGGATGTCCTCGCCGTAGCCGAGCTCGGCCCACAGGGCATGGCTGATGTGCGGGGTGAGCGGCGACAGTACGCGCAGCAGGATGCCGAAGCACTCCTCGATCACTTCGGCTGCCAGCGCGCCTTCGCGGGGCGCCTTTTCGAGGGCGTTGAGCATCTTCATCGTGGAGGAGGCTACGGTGTTGAATTGCTGCTTGCCGAGGTCGTAGTTGGCCTGCTTGAGGAGCAGGTGGATCTCGCGGCGGAAGCTGGCCAGCGCCTCGGGCAGTTTGGCGCTGTTGAGGCTGCGTTCGGTGCCGATCTGCGGACGGATCTCGCTGGCGAGCAGGTGGCCGAAGCTCCACACCCGGCGCAGGAAGCGGTAGGCGCCTTCGACGCCGGCGTCGGACCACTCGAGGGTCTGCTCGGGCGGTGCGGCGAACATCATGAAGAAGCGCGCGGTGTCGGCGCCGTATTGCTCGATGAGCGCCTGCGGATCCACGCCGTTGTTCTTCGACTTGGACATGGTGGTCAGCTCGTGCTCGAGCACGGTGCCGTCCTTCTTCAGCGTCGCGCCGGTGATCTGGCCCTTGGCGTCCTTCTGGACGTCGATCTCGCTTTCCCAGAAGTAGTTCTTGCCGCCGCCTTCGGGCTTGTGGAAGAAGGCGTTGTTGAGAACCATGCCCTGGGTCAGCAGGTGGGCGAACGGTTCGCGATAGGTCACGAGGCCCAGGTCGCCCATCACCTTGGTCCAGAAGCGGGAATAGAGCAGGTGCAGGATGGCGTGCTCGATGCCACCGATGTACTGGTCGACGGTCATCCAGTAATTGGTTTCGTCGTCCACCATTTTGTCGGCGCCGAACCTGGTCGCGTAGCGGGCGTAGTACCAGGACGAGTCCACGAAGGTGTCCATGGTGTCGGTTTCGCGACGGGCCGGCTTGCCGCAGCACGGGCAGGGGGTTTCGAGGAAGTCGGCGCGCTTGTGCAGCGGGTTGCCGGAGCCGTCCGGTACGCAGTCTTCGGGCAGCACCACCGGCAGCTGGTCGTCGGGTACCGGCACCGAGCCGCAGTCGTCACAGTGGATGATGGGGATCGGGCAGCCCCAGTAACGCTGACGGGAGATGCCCCAGTCGCGCAGGCGCCACTGGATCTTCTTCTCGCCGACGTCCTTGCCTGCCAGGTCGGCCGCAATCGCGTCCACGGCGGCTTCATAGCCGAGGCCATCGTATTTGCCGGAATTGACGCAGGCGCCATCCTTGCTGCCGTACCACTCTTCCCAGGCGTCGGTGGAGTAGGGCTTGTCGCCGAGGGCGACGACCTGCTCGATGGGCAGGTTGTATTTTTTGGCGAAGGCGAAGTCGCGCTCGTCGTGGGCGGGCACGCCCATCACGGCGCCGTCGCCATAGCTCATCAGCACGTAGTTGCCGACCCACACTTCGACTTGCTTGCCGGTCAGCGGGTGGGTGACGAACAGGCCGGTGGGCAGGCCTTCCTTCTCCATCGTCGCCATGTCGGCTTCCATCACGGAGCCGTGCTTGCACTTCTCGATGAAGGCGGCGAGTTCGGGTTTGTCCTGGGCTGCGTGAAGAGCCAGCGGGTGCTCGGCGGCCACCGCGCAGAAGGTGACGCCCATGATGGTGTCGGCGCGGGTGGTGAACACCCACAGCTTGCCGTCGCCGATCGGGCCGTTTTCATCGGCGATGTCGTGGCTGAAGGCGAAGCGCACGCCGGTGCTCTTGCCGATCCAGTTGGCCTGCATCAGCTTGACCCGCTCCGGCCAGCCCGTGAGGGTGTCCAGATCGGACAGCAGCTCGTCGGCGTAGTCGGTGATCTTCAGGTAGTAGCCGGGGATCTCGCGCTTTTCGACGAGGGCGCCGGTGCGCCAGCCGCGGCCGTCGATGACCTGCTCGTTGGCGAGCACGGTCTGGTCAACCGGGTCCCAGTTGACGACCTGGGTCTTGCGCTCGGCGATGCCCTTTTCGAGCATGCGCAGGAACAGCCACTGGTTCCACTTGTAGTACTCGGGGGTGCAGGTGGCCAGCTCGCGGCTCCAGTCGATGGCGAAACCCAGCGACTTGAGCTGCTGCTTCATGTAGGCGATGTTGTCGTAGGTCCACTTGGCCGGCGGAACCTGGTTCTTGATCGCGGCGTTCTCGGCGGGCAGGCCGAAGGCGTCCCAGCCCATCGGCTGCAGGACGTTGTAGCCCTTCATCTTGTGGAAGCGGGACAGCACGTCACCAATCGTGTAGTTGCGCACGTGGCCCATGTGCAGCTTGCCCGACGGGTACGGGAACATGGACAGGCAGTAGTACTTGGGCTTCGACGCGTCGGCAGTGACGCGGAAGGCTGCCGTGCTGTCCCAGTGCTGCTGGGCGGCGCGTTCGATTTCGGCGGGAAGGTATTTGTCCTGCATGGGCGGGAAAGTCGCGGATGGAACGAAACCGCGCATTATAAACCGCTCCGGTAAAGCCCGCTGGGGCGCGCTCAAGACATTGATGTGACGACATATTTCCCCTTCATGTCGAACCTTGAAGCATGTCATGGCCAAATGCGTCTGTTACAATCGCGCTCCCGCAACGCAGCATTTCCCTATGTCCGAGCCTCTTGTCCGTCTTGAGAATGTGCGCTTCGCCTACGGCGAGCGGACGATCCTGCGCGACATTTCCCTATCCATTTCGCGTGGGCAGGTGGTTGCCATCATGGGGGGCAGCGGTTGCGGCAAGACCACGCTGCTGCGGTTGATCGGCGGGCAGGAGCGCGCCGTTGGTGGTCGCGTGCTGGTTGATGGACAGGACGTTGGGGCCCTTGGTCGCGAAGACTTGTATGCGTTGCGTCGGCGCATGGGCATGCTGTTCCAGTTCGGCGCGTTGTTCACCGACATGACGGTGTTCGACAACGTGGCTTTCCCGCTGCGCGAACACACCGATCTGCCGCCTGAGCTGATCAACGATCTGGTGCTGATGAAGCTGCATGCCGTTGGTTTGCGTGGGGCGGCCCAGCTGCGGCCGGGAGAACTGTCGGGCGGCATGGCGCGCCGCGTCGCGCTGGCGCGGACGATCGCCCTCGATCCGATGCTGCTGATGTACGACGAGCCCTTCACCGGCCTCGACCCGATTTCCCTTGGTGTGATCGGGCAGCTGATCCGCCGTCTGAACAACGCGCTCGGCGCCAGCTCGCTGATCGTCACCCACGACATCCAGGAGTCCCTGCAGATCGTGGACTACATCTATTTCATTTCCGAAGGGCGGGTCGTGGCCCAGGGAACGCCGGACGAGATCCGCAACACCTCCGATCCGTTCGTGCATCAGTTCGTGCATGCCGAGGCCGATGGCCCGGTGCCTTTCCACTACCCCGCCGGTGATTACGCAACGGCGCTGGTCGGAGGGGCCGGCTGATGGGCCGGCTGATGGGCGGCGTGTTGCGCAAGCTGGGGTCCCTGGCGGTCAACGGGGTTTGGCAGTTCGGGTTCATCGCCCGCTTTTTCGTGCTGATCCTGCGCTATTCGGGGCAGTCCTTCATGCGGTTGCACCTGACGATCCGCGAGCTGTATTTCAGCGGCGTGATGTCGCTGCTGATCATTCTGGTATCTGGCCTGTTCGTCGGGCTGGTGCTGGGCCTGCAGGGCTACGAGATCCTGCAGCGCTATGGTTCCAGCGAGGCGATGGGCACGATGGTGGCTTTGTCCCTGTTGCGGGAACTCGGTCCGGTCGTGGCCGGTCTGCTGTTCGCCAGCCGGGCCGGTTCGGCGGTGACCGCCGAGATCGGCCTGATGAAGGTGACCGAGCAGCTCAAGGCGATGGACATGATGGCGGTCAATCCGATCGCCCGCGTGGTGGCGCCCCGTTTCTGGGGCGGCGTGGTATCCATGCCGCTGCTGGCGGCGCTGTTCTCGACAATGGGGATCTTCGGCGGCTGGCTGATCGGGGTGGTCTTCATCGGTGTCGATGACGGGGCCTTCTGGTCGCAGATGCAGGCTGCCGTCGATTTTCGCTATGACGTGCTCAACGGCGTGTTCAAGAGCGCCGTGTTCGGCGTTGCTGTGTCGCTGATCGCGGTGTTCGAAGGTTACGACTGTGTGCCGACCGCCGAGGGGGTGTCCCGGGCCATCACGCGTACCGTCGTGAGTTCGGCGCTGGCCATTCTGGCGCTCGATTTTGTAATGACGTCTTTCATGTTCCGAGGTCTATGATGAGTCGCACGACGCTCGACCTGTGGGTCGGTGTTTTCGTGGCAATGGGTATCGCCGCGTTGTTGTTCCTGGCCCTCAAGGTCGGCAGCATTTCCGGGTCGGACGTCCAGTCGCCTTATAGCCTCAGCGCTCGTTTCGACAACATCGGTGGTCTCAAGGTGCGTGCGCCGGTGAAGAGCGCTGGGGTGCTTGTCGGGCGGGTGACCGAAATCCGCTACGACAATGAACACTTTCAGGCCGAAGTTGTCTTCTCGGTGGACGGGCGCTACAAGTTTCCCACCGACACCTTCGCCAACATCCTGACCTCTGGCTTGCTTGGCGAGCAGTATCTCGGTCTTGATCCTGGGGGCGAGGAAAAGACGCTTGCGCCGGGTGATGTCATCAAAAAGACCCAGTCTGCCGTTGTTCTCGAGAAACTAATCAGCCAGTTCATGTTCAATAAGGCGGCAGAAGGAGATCAGGCCCCCGCGAAGTAAGCACGGGTGGGGGTGTTTGGCGCAGAGAGCGCAGCGCTGACTGCGGGCGAAAAAAGACAATGAAGAACAGCAAACCTGAATCGATGGCAGCGGGGCACAGCATTCTGCTGGCGCTTGGGCTGGCCTGTACGCTGGCGGCCTGTGCGGGGCCCGGGGGGCATCCGAAGGACCCCCTCGAGCCGATGAACCGGGCGACTTTCCGCTTCAACGAAACGGCGGACAAGTATGTGGTGCGTCCGGTGGCCGAGGTCTACGACCTGGCACCGCTGCCGGTCAAGACCGGGGTCGCCAACTTCTTCGGCAACATCGGCGATGTGTGGATCGGCGTCAATAACCTGCTGCAGGGCAAGGTCGTCGATGGCCTGTCCGACGGCGGACGCTTCCTGCTCAATTCCACGGTCGGCCTGCTGGGTGTCTTTGACGTCGCCACCGAGATCGGCCTCGAAAAACACGATGAAGACCTGGGACAGACCCTCGGTCGCTGGGGCGTGGGTGACGGCCCCTATGTGGTGCTGCCTCTGCTGGGGTCGAGCAATGTCCGCGATGGTCTGTCCCTCATCGGCGACTTCCGTTTTGATCCGCTCATGCAGCTCGAAGACGTAGGGGCCCGCAACAGCGTGAGCGGTCTGCGTCTCATCAGCCGGCGTGCGGCCCTGCTGGGGGCGGATACCGCTGCTGACGAGGCTGCGCTGGACAAGTACGGCTACATGCGCAGCTTCTACATGCAGTACCGTCGCAACCAGATCTATGACGGGCAGCCTCCGCGCGAGAAGGATCCGGACGACGAGGATGCTGACGACGGCAAGAGCGCCACGGCAACGGACGCGGCGGCCCCCGGTATCGACAAATCTTCCTCCCCCGACAAGAAAGAAAACCTCGAATGAAACGCATCACTTCCCTGTTTGCCGCGCTGATTGTTGGTCTTGGCATCCAGTTCAGTGCGGCAGCCAATACCGTGGCGCCTGATGTGCTGGTCAAGAGTGTGAGCGACGATGTCATCGCCATCGTCCGTCAGGACAAGGCGATCCAGTCCGGGGATACCCGCAAAGCTGTCGACCTGGTGGAAACCAAGGTGCTGCCGTATTTCGACTTCGCCCACATGACCCGCCTGGCAGTCGGCAAGGATTGGAAGCAGGCTTCCGGCGACCAGAAGACCATCCTGACCCAGGAGTTCAAGACGCTGCTGGTGCGTACCTACTCCAATGCACTGACCAAGTACCGCAACCAGCAGATCGATTTCGAGCCGCTGAAGGCCAAGCCGGAAGAGACCGACGTAATCGTGCGTACCAAGGTTCGTCAGCCCGGTGCCAAGCCGGTGCAGATCGACTACAACCTCGAGAAGCAGGGCGACAACTGGAAGGTGTACGACGTGCTGGTGGCCGGTGTGAGCCTCGTCACCAACTATCGCGACGAGTTTGGCCAGGAAGTGCGTGCTGGCGGGATCGACGGTCTGATCAAGTCCCTGAAGGACAAGAACAAGCAGATCGACCCCGCGGCGGCCAAGAAATGATCCAGGCCGAAGGCGCACGCCTGAGCCTCAGTGGTCCATTGACTGTCGCCACCGTTGCCGAGGTGGCGGAGGCCGGGCGCGAGCAGGTCGCCACCGGCGACCGCATCGTCGATCTGTCCGGTGTCACGCAGGTCGATTCCGCGGCGCTGGCTCTGCTGCTGAGCTGGCTGCGCGTGGCCCGGGCGGGCGGGCGGCAGCTTTCCATCGACCAGGCGCCGGCGGCGCTGATCAGTCTCGCGTCCCTCTACGACGTCGATTCCATTCTTCCTCTGGCTCGCTGAGCCTGTCGTCCGTTCCATGAGTCCAGCGATCCGCATTGCCGGTGTTACCAAGCGTTTCCGTTCCCTCCAGGCCCTGGCCGGGGTCGACCTGGAGGTGGCCCAGGGCGAATTCTTCGGCCTGCTCGGCCCCAATGGGGCGGGGAAAACCACCCTGATTTCCTCCCTGGCGGGGCTGGCGCGACCGGATTCCGGTACGCTGGAGGTGATGGGGCACGATGTCGTCCGCGACTACCGCGCCGCGCGCCTGGCCCTCGGCGTGGTGCCCCAGGAGCTGGTTTTCGATCCGTTCTTCAACGTGCGCGAGATGCTGCGCATCCAGTCGGGCTATTTCGGGATTCGCAACAACGACGACTGGATCGACGAGATCCTGCATCACCTGGACCTGACCGAGAAGGCCAGCTCCAACATGCGCATGCTGTCGGGGGGCATGAAGCGTCGGGCGCTGGTGGCCCAGGCGTTGGTGCACCGCCCGCCGGTCATCGTCCTCGACGAGCCGACCGCCGGCGTGGACGTGGAGTTGCGTCACGGTCTGTGGCAGTTCATCCGCAAGCTGAACCAGGATGGTCATACCATCGTGCTGACCACCCACTACCTGGAAGAGGCCGAGTCCCTGTGCGGGCGCATCGCCATGCTGAAGGCGGGGCGCATCGTGGCCTTGGACACGACGGCCAATCTGCTGCAACGCTTTGCCAGCCATACCCTGCAGGTGCGCCTGGCGGCGCCGGTCGTCGTGCCGCCGGAGCTGGCGGCCCGGGTGCAATCCCGGGATGGCCTGCAGTGGGTGCTGGGTTTCGATAATTTCGACGAGGTCGGGCAATTGCTTGCCGGCCTCAAGTCCGCCGGCGCCGAGATCGTCGACATGGCCCTCGGCAAGCCGGACCTGGAGCAGGTCTTCGTCGGCGTGATGAACCAGAACTGAGGCAGCATGGAAGGTTTCAAGACCCTGTTGTACAAGGAGTGCCTGCGCTTCTGGAAGGTGGGCTTCCAGACCGTGCTGTCGCCGGTGCTCAATGCGGTGCTTTATCTATTGATCTTCGGTCACGTGCTCGAGGACCACGTCCAGCCGTTCCCGGGCGTCAATTACACGGCCTTCCTGGTGCCGGGCCTGGTGATGATGACGGTGCTGCAGAACGCCTTCGCCAACAGCTCGTCGTCGCTGATCCAGAGCAAGATCACAGGCAACATCGTGTTTGTGCTGTTGCCGCCAATTTCCTACCGGGAGTTCTATTCCGCCTATGTTCTGGCGGCGGTATTGCGCGGCAGTCTGTGCGGGATTGGCGTGCTGCTGGCAGCCTTGCCCTTTGCGCACCTGCCCTTTGCCGAGCCGCTGTGGATCGTTGCCTTCACGCTGATTGGCGGCGCGTTTCTTGCAAGCCTCGGCGTGATCGCCGGGATCTGGGCCGACAAGTTCGATCAGTTGGCAGCGTTCCAGAACTTCCTGATCATGCCGCTTACGATGCTCTCCGGCGTGTTCTACTCGATCCATTCCCTGCCGGCCTTCTGGCAGGGGGTATCGCATTTCAATCCGTTTTTCTTCATGATTGACGGATTCAGGTATGGGTTTTTCGGGGTTTCCGACGTTTCGCCATGGGCGAGCCTTGGAGTCATCACAGTCTGTTTTGTCGTGCTCGCGGCCATCACCCTGCAAATGCTTGCCAGGGGCTACAAGCTGCGGGCCTGAGGAGAAACTATGTTTCCGGCGAGTGAAATTGAGCGGCTGATCGCCGCAGGTCTTGAATGTGATTTCCTGCAGATCGAAGGGGATGATGGCACCCATTTCACGGGTATCGTCGTCAGCCCGGCTTTCGAAGGCAAGCCGCGCGTGCGGCAGCACCAGGCGGTGTATGCCACTTTGGGCAAGCTGATGGGCAACGAGATCCACGCCCTCCAGTTGTCGACCTTTACGCCCACCCAGTGGGCTGAATTGCAGAAGGAACTGGGCTGATCGCCCATTGATGCATGGATAAACTGCTGATTGAAGGCGGCGTCCGCCTGTCGGGCGAGATCGCCATTTCCGGCGCCAAGAATGCAGCGTTGCCCATCCTGTGTGCAGCGCTGCTGACCAGCGAGCCGGTGACCTTCACCAATGTGCCGCGTCTTAACGACATTGGCACGTTGCTGCGTCTGCTCGAGCAGATGGGCGTCAAGGTCAGTCGTGATGGCGATACCGTCACGCTGGACGCCGGCGGGGTAAACAACCCGGTTGCGTCCTACGAGATGGTCAAGACCATGCGGGCCTCGATCCTGGTGCTCGGCCCGCTCGTGGCGCGCTTCGGCGAGGCGCAGGTGAGCCTGCCGGGTGGCTGTGCGATCGGCGCCCGTCCGGTGGACCAGCACATCAAGGGCCTGCAGGCGATGGGGGCCGA
Organism: Zoogloea sp. LCSB751; assembly: GCF_002028455.1. GTDB lineage: Bacteria > Pseudomonadota > Gammaproteobacteria > Burkholderiales > Rhodocyclaceae > Zoogloea. The sequence continues at coordinate 313,028 of NZ_MWUM01000001.1, forward strand.
GGTAAAGGTCGAGCATGGCTATGTGAACGCCAAGGTGCCCAAGCTGAAAGGCGCCCGCCTGTTCACCGACATGGTCACCGTGACCGGCACCGAGAACCTGATGATGGCGGCCTGTCTGGCCGATGGTGAGACCGTCATCGAAAACGCGGCCCGCGAGCCGGAAGTGGTCGATCTGGCCAACTGTCTGGTGGCGATGGGCGCGCAGATCTCCGGCGCCGGCGGTGACGTGATCCGCATCAAGGGCGTGCCTGCCCTGCATGGCGCCACCCACCGCATCATGCCGGACCGCATCGAGACCGGAACCTACCTGTGTGCAGCGGCGATCACTGGTGGCGACATCCGCGTGACCGGCACGTCGACCAGCTACCTCGACGCAGTGGTGGACAAGTTGATGGATGCCGGCTGCGATGTGATCGGCGAGCGTGACGCCATCCGCCTGAAAGCACCCGAGCGGCTTACTTCGGTCAGTCTGCGCACCGCGCCCTATCCGGCCTTTCCGACCGACATGCAGGCCCAGTTCATGGCGATCAACGCGGTGGCCAGCGGCACGGCGGTGATCCGCGAGACCATCTTTGAGAACCGCTTCATGCATGCGGTCGAGCTGCAACGTCTCGGAGCGGACGTCCGCATCGACGGCAATACGGCTTTCGTGAAGGGCGTCGAGCGTCTGCAGGGCGCCACGGTGATGGCGACCGACCTGCGTGCTTCGGCCAGTCTGATCATCGCCGGCCTGGTAGCCGAAGGTGAAACCACGGTGGATCGTATCTACCACCTGGATCGTGGCTACGAGCGGCTGGAAGAGAAGTTGTCGGCTCTCGGCGCCCGCGTCCGGCGGCTTCGCTGAGGAAGCGTGACGGGTGGGCCGCCTTGTGCGGCCCATGGGCGGAGATGCAGCGCTAGGCGCCTTGCGTCACGTCCAGCACCTTGAGCTGGATGGCGTGGCCGTCAGGGGTGTGCCAGTCGATGATCTGGCCCACCGATAGACCCAGCAGGGCGCTGCCGGCCGGGGAAAAGATCGAGACCTTGCCGTCGCTGCTGCCGGCATCGTGAGGCCAGGCGAGGGTCAGGTCGTACTCGCGTCCAGACATTTCCTCGCGGAAGCGGGCGCGGCTGTTCATTGCGATGACGCCTTCCGGCATTTCGTCGTCGTCGAGCACCGTGGCCCGTTCGAGCTCGGCGCGCAGGCCGTCCAGGTCGCTGCGGTTGCGGGTTGGAGGCTTGGAGAGCAGGGCTTCGAGGCGTTCGAGGTCGCGGGTGGACACGATGATTTCGGGTTTCACTGGGTACTCCTTCCATTCGATCAAAAGAAAATGGCCGACCCCGCCGGACGGCGGTTCAGCCACGCGCCAAAGGCTAGCAGAAAGGGGGCGCCGCGCAAACGCCCCGCCGCATCGGGCGCGATGGGCTCCCCGAATCGGATAGAATCGCGCTTTACGCACACAGAGCATCATCTTGAACGGCATTACGCTTGCCCTCTCGAAGGGCCGAATCTTCGAGGAAACCCTGCCGCTGCTCGCCGCCGCGGGGATCACGCCGACCGATAACCCGGAAACCTCGCGCAAGCTCATCATTGGCACCAACCGGCCGGATGTGCGGCTGGTCATCGTGCGCGCCACCGATACGCCGACCTACGTGCAGTATGGTGCGGCCGACATGGGTATCGCCGGCAAGGACGTGCTGCTGGAGCATGGCGGTGCCGGCCTGTATCAACCGCTGGATCTCAACATCGCCAAGTGCCGCCTGTGCGTGGCCGTGCCTAAAGATTTCGACTACACCGCCGCCGTCCAGCGTGGTGCGCGTATCCGGGTAGCGACCAAGTACGTGAAGGCGGCCAAGGCGCACTTTGCGGCCAAGGGCATGCACGTGGACCTGATCAAGCTCTACGGCTCCATGGAGCTCGCGCCGCTGGTCGGCCTCGCCGACGCGATCGTCGACCTGGTGTCCACCGGCAGCACCCTGAAGGCCAACAACCTGGTGGAGGTGGAGGACATCATGCCGATCAGCTCCCGCCTCGTCGTCAATCAGGCCTCCCTGAAGCTCAAGCGCGAGCTGATCCAGCCGGTGCTGGAGGCCTTTGCAGGAGCCGTCAAGAAATGAGCGCCCAGATCCGTCGCCTGTCATCCTCCGAACCCGATTTCATCGCCACGCTGGATGCACTGCTGGCCTTCGAAGGCAGCGCCGATGCGGCCATTGAGCAGGCGGTCGGCGACATCCTGCAGAACGTGCGCAAGAACGGTGATGCGGCGGTCGTCGAGTACACCCGCCGCTTCGACCATCTGGACGTGAGCGACATGGCGGCGCTGGAGCTGCCGAAGGCCGAACTCCAGGCGGCGCTCGATGGCCTGAGCACCGAGCAGCGTCAGGCGCTGGAAGCCGCTGCGGCCCGTGTGCGCACCTATCACGAACGTCAGGTGCTCGAATCCTGGCGTTACAACGACGAGTCCGCAGGCATGGCCGGCACCCGCCTGGGCCAGAAGGTCACGCCGCTGGATCGGGTCGGCCTGTATGTGCCGGGCGGCCGCGCGTCCTATCCCAGCTCTGTATTGATGAACGCGATCCCCGCCAAGGTGGCCGGGGTCGGCGAGCTGATCATGGTGGTGCCGACGCCCCGCGGCGAGCGTAGCCAGCTGGTGCTGGCTGCCGCGGCGATCACCGGCGTGGACCGGGTGTTCACCATCGGTGGCGCGCAGGCCGTGGCCGCGCTGGCCTATGGCACGCAGACCATCCCGCAGGTAGACAAGATCGTCGGGCCCGGCAATGCCTACGTGGCGAGCGCCAAGCGCCGTGTCTTCGGCACTGTCGGCATCGACATGGTGGCCGGTCCGTCCGAAGTTCTGATCATCTCCGATGGCACCGGCAATCCGGACTGGGTGGCGATGGACCTGTTCGCACAGGCCGAGCACGATGAGCTGGCCCAATCCATCCTGCTGTGTACCGACGAGGACTTCATCGCCCAGGTGGAGGCGAGCATCGCCCGCCTGCTGCCGGAAATGCCGCGTCGCGACACCATCGCCACGTCGCTGGTCAATCGCGGTGCCCTGGTGCGCGTGCGTGACCTCGCGGAAGCCTGTGAGGTTGCCAATCGTATCGCGCCGGAGCACCTGGAGTTGTCGCTGGCCGATCCGTACCAGTGGATCGACCAGATCCGCCACGCCGGCGCGATCTTCATCGGCCACTACTCGGTCGAGGCCCTCGGCGACTACTGCGCCGGCCCCAACCACGTGCTGCCGACGATGCGCAGCGCACGTTTCTCCAGCCCGCTGGGGGTATACGACTTCCAGAAGCGCACCAGCCTCATCGATATTTCGGAGCAAGGCGCCCAGACCCTCGGCCGGATCGCCTCGGTGCTGGCCCACGGTGAAGGCCTGCAGGCCCACGCCCGTTCGGCGGAGATGCGTCTGAAGGGGTGATTTCCCGGAGGGCTGATCCTGCGGGGGAGACGCTGTTTACAGGGGCGAATTCATTCGCGCCTTGCCGTAGGAGAATGTGCATGGGCGGATGAGTTCGCCCCCACGCTTGGAATACGAAAAAGCCGCCCCTTTTGGTGCGGCTTTTTCGTGAACGTCGAGTTCAAAAACTCAGGCCAGGATGTCCTTCAGCGCCTGAACGAGCAGTGCGCATTGGGCATCGGTGCCCAAGGTAATGCGCAGGAACTGGTCGATGCGGGCCGCCTTGAAGTGGCGCACGATGATGCTGCGTTCGCGCAGCGCGGCGGCCAGTGCGGCAGCGTCGTGGGCCGGATGGCGGGCGAACACGAAGTTGGCGGCGGACGGCAGCACCTCGAAGCCGAGCCCCGCGAGGTCGTTGGACAAGGTCTCGCGGCTGGCGATGACCTGCCGGCGGGTCTGCTCGAAGTAGGCTTCGTCGTCCAGTGCGGCGCTGGCGCCGACGAGGGCCAGGCGATCCAGCGGGTAGGAGTTGAAGCTGTCCTTCACGCGGGTCAGGGCCTCGATGAGCGCCGGCTGGCCGATGGCGAAGCCGACGCGCAGGCCGGCAAGGGAGCGCGACTTGGACAGGGTCTGGGTGACCAGCACGTTGGGGTGGCGCTTCACCAGTGCCACGGCTGTGGGGATGGCGTCGAGGCCGCCGAAGTCCACGTAGGCCTCGTCGATGACGATCGGGCTGTCGGGAAGGCCTTCCGCCAGGCGGGCGATCTCGTCGAGCGCCAGCAGGCGGCCGGTGGGAGCGTTCGGATTCGGGAAGATCACGCCGCCAACCTTGTCGGCACCGCGTGACAGGTAGTCGTCCACGCGGATTGCGAATTGCTCGTCAAGGGGCAGGGCTTCGAAATCGATGCCGTACAGCCCGCAGTACACCGGGTAGAAGCTGTAGGTGATGTCCGGGAAAAGCAGTGGTGCGTCGTGCTTGAGCAGGGCCTGGAACGTGTGGGCGAGGACTTCGTCCGAGCTGTTGCCGACGAAGACCCATTCCGGCGCCACGTCGAAATGGCGGGCGACGGCGGCCTTCAGCTGGGTGCCGGTCGGATCCGGGTAGAGCTTCAGGCGGTCCGCGTCGTTGCCGAGTTCGGTACGGATGGCGTCGAGCACGCGCGGACTCGGCGGATAGGGGTTCTCGTTGGTGTTGAGCTTGACCAGGTTGGCGAGTTTGGGTTGCTCGCCGGGAACATAGGGGGTCAAGCCGTGGACGACGGGGCTCCAGAAACGGCTCATGGCAGATCGGTGCGGCACGGCTAAGAGCCGCAAGGGACTGTAAAAACGCTAGATGCTATCATGGCCTCATTCGTTCCCAGTTCATCACCGTTTTTCTGGAAAACAGCGCAATGCGGCAAGCCGAAATATCCCGCAATACCCTTGAGACGCAGATCCGGGTCAAGGTCGACCTGGACGGCTCGGGCAAGAGCCAGCTCAACACCGGTATCGGTTTCTTCGACCACATGCTCGATCAGATCGCCCGCCATGGCTGCTTCGATCTGGACATCGAAGCCACCGGCGATCTGCACATCGACGGTCACCATACCGTCGAGGACGTCGGCATCACCGTTGGCCAGGCCTTCGCCAAGGCGTTGGGCGACAAGAAAGGGCTGACCCGCTACGGTCACGCTTATGTTCCGCTGGATGAGGCCCTGTCGCGGGTCGTCGTCGATCTGTCCGGCCGTCCGGGACTGGAGTTCGATGTGTCGTTCACCGCCGGGGCGATCGGCGCGCTGGACACCCAGCTGGTGTATGAATTCTTCCAGGGCTTCGTCAACCATGCTGGCGTGAGCCTGCATATCGACAACCTGAAGGGGCGCAATGCCCACCATCAGTGTGAAACCGTGTTCAAGGCCTTTGGCCGCGCGCTGCGCATGGCCGTCACGCCCGATCCCCGTCAGGCCGGCGTGGTGCCTTCCACCAAGGGGGCCCTGTGAGCAAGATCGCGATCATCGACTACGGTATGGGCAATCTGCGCTCGGTGGCAAAGGCCATCGAGCATGTCGCCGAGGGAATCGAGGTTGTCGTCACCGCGGATCCGGCCGAGGTCTTGTCAGCCGGGCGTGTGGTTTTCCCGGGGCAGGGTGCGATGCCGGACTGCATGCGCGAGCTGGATGCCCGTGGTCTGCGTCCCGCCGTGCTGGAGGCCGCGCACAGCAAGCCCTTCCTGGGGATCTGCATCGGTCAGCAGATGCTTTTCGAGCACAGCGAGGAAGGCAATGTGCCGGGGCTCGGCATCTTCCGTGGCGAGGTGCGCCGTTTCCCCGCCGGCAAAATGGTGGCGGCCGACGGTTCGCGCCTGAAAGTGCCGCACATGGGCTGGAACGAGGTGTGGCAGAAGCAGCCTCATCCCCTGTGGGCCAACATCGAGAATGGCGCGCGTTTCTACTACGTGCACAGTTATTACGTGGACCCGGCAGATCCGGCCATTGTGGTGGCTACCACCGAGTACGGCATCCCCTTTACCGGCGCGGTAGCGCAGGCTAATATCTTCGCCATTCAATTCCATCCGGAAAAGAGCGCGCACGCGGGTTTGCAGTTGCTGTCCAATTTCGTTACCTGGAAGCCCTGAGCCGTGGTTCTTCGTCACTTACCGCTTCCCGTTTCAACCTCTTACCGCCTTTTCTCTTATGCTGCTGATTCCCGCTATTGACCTCAAGGACGGTCACTGCGTGCGCCTGAAACAAGGCGAAATGGACGCTGCCACGGTCTTCTCCGAAGATCCCCGGTCCATGGCCCGACACTGGGTCGACCAAGGTGCCCGACGCCTCCATCTGGTAGACCTCAATGGCGCCTTTGCCGGCAAGCCAAAGAATGAGGCGGCGATCAAGGCCATTCTGGCGGAAGTCGGCGACGAGATTCCGGTCCAGCTGGGCGGTGGCATCCGTGATCTGGACACCATCGAGCGCTACCTCGATGCCGGCCTTACCTACGTGATCATCGGCACCGCGGCGGTCAAGAACCCGGGCTTCCTCCACGATGCCTGCAGCGCCTTCCCCGGCCACATCATCGTCGGCCTGGATGCCAAGGACAGCAAGGTGGCGGTGGACGGCTGGTCCAAGCTCACCGGTCACGATGTGGTGGATCTCGCCAGAAAATTCGAGGACTACGGTGTCGAAGGCGTCATCTATACCGACATCGGCCGGGACGGCATGCTGTCCGGCGTGAACATAGAGGCTACAGTCAAGTTGGCTCAGGCCCTGCGTATTCCGGTCATCGCCAGTGGCGGCATCGCAGCGCTGGCCGACGTGGAGGCCTTGTGTGCCGTCGAATCCGAAGGCATCACCGGTGCCATCACCGGCCGGGCCATCTACGAAGGAACGCTGGACTTCGCGGCAGCCCAGGCTCGTGCCGACGAGTTGGGCCAGGCGAACTGATTCATGCTCGCCAAACGCATCATTCCCTGTCTTGATGTCAGTGCCGGTCGCGTCGTCAAGGGCATCAATTTCGTCGAACTGCGCGATGCCGGCGATCCGGTCGAGGTCGCTCGCCGCTATGATGAGCAGGGGGCCGACGAGATCACCTTCCTCGACATCACCGCCAGTTCCGACGACCGCAACATCATCTTGCATGTGGTCGAGCAGGTGGCTGAACAGGTATTCATCCCGCTTACCGTTGGCGGTGGCGTGCGGACCGTCGACGACGTGCGTCGTCTGCTCAATGCCGGTGCCGACAAGGTCAGCATCAACACCGCCGCGGTGAACAACCCGCAAGTGGTGGCCGATGCGTCCGGCAAGGTCGGCAGCCAGTGCATTGTGGTGGCCATCGACGCCAAGCAGGTGTCGCCGGGCAAGTGGGAAGTCTTTACTCACGGTGGGCGCAATCGTACCGGGCTCGATGCCATCGAATGGGCCCGGCGTATCGAGTCCCTCGGCGCCGGCGAAATCCTGCTTACCAGCATGGACCGGGACGGCACCAAGAATGGTTTTGATCTGGAGCTGACCCGCGCAGTCTCCGATGCGGTTTCCATTCCGGTTATCGCCAGTGGTGGTGTCGGCAGTCTCGAGCACCTGGCCGATGGCGTCACCAAGGGCCGCGCCGATGCGGTGCTGGCTGCCAGCATCTTTCATTTCGGCGAGCATACCGTGCGTGAAGCCAAGGAACTGATGCGCGCCCGTGGTATAGAGGTGCGCCTGTGAGCAACGCTGCCTGGCTGGAAGAGCTGGCCTGGGACAAGGACGGGCTGATCCCGGCCATTGCACAGGATGCTGTAACCGGCGATGTGTTGATGTTCGCGTGGATGAACCGCGAGGCCTTGGCCAAGACGGCCGAACTCGGTGAAGCCGTATATTTCTCGCGCTCCCGCGGGCGTCTGTGGCACAAGGGCGAGGAGTCCGGCCACACGCAGAAGATCCGCGAGATCCGCGTCGACTGCGATAGCGACGTGGTGCTGCTGAAGATCGAGCAGGTCGGCGGCATTGCCTGTCACACCGGACGGCGCAGCTGTTTTTTCCAGAAATACTTCGCCGATGGCCGCTGGGAGGCCGTCGACCCGGTTCTCAAAGACCCGAAGGACATATACAAATGATCGACATCGAAGTGCTGCACCGGGTGGCGCAAACCCTCGCCGAGCGCAAGGAAGCCAGCCCTGAGTCGTCCTACGTCTCGAGTCTGTTCCACAAGGGCACCGACGCGATTTGCAAGAAGGTCGCCGAGGAAGCAGCCGAGACCATCATGGCGGCCAAGGACAAGGATCTGCTCCACGTAGTGTGGGAAGTCACCGACCTGTGGTTCCATACGATGGTCTTGCTTGCCCATTACGGCCTGTCGGTGGATGACGTGCTCGCCGAGTTCCGCCGCCGCGAAGGCGTGTCGGGGATTGACGAGAAGAAGTCCCGCACCGCCAAGTAAGGGAATTTTTGCGATGCAAGACTGTCTGTTCTGCCGTATCGTCCGGGGCGAGATCCCGGCGGCAAAGGTGTACGAGGACGACGAGCTGCTGGCCTTCAAGGACATTCAGCCCCAGCGTCCGGTTCACGTGCTGGTCATTCCGAAGAAGCATGTCACTTCGCTGGCGCATGCCACGCCGGAGGACATTCCCGTTTTCGGCAAGATGCTGGTCGTGGCCAACCAGATTGCCGCCGATCAAGGAAGTCCCGAGGGCTTCCGGTCCATCATCAATACCGGTCGCGTCGGCGGGCAGGAAGTCATGCATGTGCACATGCACATCGTAGGTGGGCAAGAGCCGGTCGGGCCGATGCTTAAACGGTAGTTTCTAGGAGATTTTTGAATGGGTTCATTCAGCATTTGGCACTGGCTGATCGTTCTGGTGATCGTGATGCTCGTGTTCGGTACCAAGAAGCTGCGCAACATCGGGCAGGATCTCGGTGGGGCGGTCAAGGGCTTCAAGGAAGGCATGCGTGATGCCGACCAGGGCGCTGGCGACGCGAACCAGAAGATCGCCCCTGGCAGCGGTCAAACCATCGACGCGGAAGCGCGGGAAAAGAACAAGTCCTGATCCCGCTCCCGCGTCAGTCGCGGAGGAGGGGCGCATCAAGCCGCCCCTCTTTTCGTTTCTGGCCCTGGTGTTCGGTGGTTGGGGCAATACACGTTAGGCAAATCGAATGTTCGACATCGGTTTTTCTGAACTCGTAGTCATCGGCATCGTGGCTCTCCTGGTGCTTGGACCCGAGCGTCTGCCCAAGGTGGCGCGCACCACAGGGCACCTGCTCGGCCGTCTGCAGCGCTATGTGTCCGATGTGAAGTCCGACATCAATCGGGAAATGCAGCTCGACGAGCTAAAACGCCTCCAGGAGGAGGCCCGCAAGACGGCGATGGAGTTCGAATCCTCGGTACGTAGCGAGGTCGCCGGTATCGAGAGCGGCGTTGCGTCGTCCCTGCAGTCCGCCTCGTCGGCCGTTGCCGATCTGGAGAGCAGTTTCAAGGAAGTGTCTGATTCCTCCCAAGCATTACCCGCACCCGCTTCCGAGCAACTGGCCCACGCGGCTCCTGGGGCTGCATCCGCCGCGCCGCTGGATGCTGAACTCATGCCCGATACCATGTTGATGCCTGATCCCATGCACGAGCGCTCGCTGGAGGGGGATTTCAAAGATCCGGCGATTGAATCCAAGAGTTCCAAGACATGAGCGTTCAGGAAGACAGCTTCATCTCCCACCTCATCGAACTGCGTGACCGGCTGCTGCGCTGCGTGATTGCGTTGGTGATTGCTTTTGCCTGCCTGATGCCGTGGGCGGGTGACATCTACGATGTTCTTGCCCATCCGATGATGCAGGCGTTGCCCGAAGGCACCCGCATGATCGCCACGGGCGTGGTCACGCCTTTCTTCGTGCCGATGAAGGTCACCCTCATGGTGGCCTTCGTGATCGCCTTGCCCATCATGCTCTACCAGGCCTGGGCATTCATCGCCCCGGGGCTGTACGCCCACGAAAAGCGCCTGGCACTTCCGCTGGTAGTCGGTAGTACCCTGCTTTTCCTGGCTGGCATGGCGTTCTGTTACTTTTTCGTATTCGGCACCGTCTTCAAGTTCATTGCCACCTTTGCGCCGAAGAGCATTACCCCGGCGCCGGATATCGAGCAGTATCTTTCTTTCGTGATGTCCATGTTCCTGGCTTTCGGCATCACGTTTGAAGTGCCGGTCTTCGTCATCATCCTGACCAAGATGGGGGTGGTCGACGTGGCCAAGTTGAAGGAGGCGCGTCCCTACGTGATCGTCGGTGCCTTTGTGGTTGCCGCCGTCGTTACACCGCCTGATGTCGTCTCCCAACTGCTGCTGGCCATTCCCATGTGCCTGCTGTACGAGTTGGGTATATTTCTCGCCCGCTTTGTCACGAAGGGACACATAGAAGCAGCGGCTGAGTGATACAACTACGAGGGACGCGGATGCGTCCTTCGTACTTTTGGGTGCTCATCCCGGCATCACTGTGCGCCATCCGTCGACAAGGCTAATGACATTGGTATTTTTCTTGGGCATCATCGAGGCCTTCCCAGAACTTGTATGCAGGTGGCCCCGATGGATTTCTCTGAACTGCTGCGTCCGCTTGAGCGCGCGGATGGTCCGTGTGGCGAGGACTTGTCGTTCTCGGCCGAGTTCGATGTGCTCCAGGAGGCACGCCGGTTCGATGACCCGACCCTGGCTCAGGGCGAGTGGGTGACCGAGATCAAGGAAGCCGACTGGGCCGGTGTGGTGCGCCTGGGTTCAGATCTGCTGGCCCGTCGGAGCAAGGACCTGCGTCTGGCCGCGTGGCTTGCCGAAGCAAGGTGCAAGCGCGACGGTCTGGCAGGCCTGGCCGATGGCTATGAGCTTCTGCTCGGCTTGTGTGAGCGATTCTGGGGTGAGATCCATCCCCTGCCGGATGAGGATGGGAGCCAGGAGTTGCGTGCCGGAGTGCTGGATTGGTGGCTGGCGCAAACGACGCGTTTGCTGCGGGAGATTCCTCTGTCTCGTTCTCCGAAAGGTGTCTATAGCCTGTTGGCCCAGGAGCAGGCGCGTAGCCATGGAGGGGCGTCCGAACAGCCAGGGCAGGGGGCCCAAGGCAGTGGTCATGGCGAGTTGCTGGCCACGCTCGATGCTGCGATGCGTGGTACACCAAGGCAGCATTTCTTCGACAGCTTGCGCGAGATCGAACGACTGAAGGTCGCCATGCATGGCTTGCAGACTTTCCTTGATTCCCAAATGGGTGAAGCCGCGCCGTCCTTCGGTGCGGGCCTCGATGTGCTCGATGATCTATCCAGGAGTCTCAGGCGTTACCTGGGGCCGGAAAGCGAAGGTGTTCCCGGTGAAGCCACTCCCCGTGGCGTGCCTGGCTCTGATGAGGTCTTGATCGACGCTCCTGTGTTCGACGGGGGCGGACCTGGACGGCCGTTCGGGGCTCAGGCCATTCATTCGAGAGCCCAGGCCATTCATCAGCTCGAACTGATCGCGGCGTACTTCCGGCAGACCGAACCTCATAGCCCGGTGGCCTATCTGGCTGACAAGGCCGTCAAGTGGGGGCGCATGCCCCTGCATGAATGGCTGCGCAGCGTGGTGAAGGACGACGCAGTCCTTTCCCGGATGGAGGAGTTGCTGGGGCTTGAGGGGCGGCCTGGCATGGCTCCTGATTGACGACAGGCCCGGCGTTCGCCTGGACGCGTGGTCCGTGATGCCTGGCTTCCCTTCAGGGGGTTACATAGAGGCTTTCCTTCAGCTCCTCCATGACCACGTAGCTGCGGGAGTCGGCCTGAGGGGGCAGTTTGTGCAGGATGCTGCTCAATAGCTTGCGGTAGTCATGCATTTCCGCGAGGCGGGCCTTCACGAGATAATCGAAGTCTCCCGACACCATGTGGCATTCCATCACCGCCGGGATCTGCTGCAGTTCGTGTTTGACCTTGTCGAAAATCTCCTCGCATTTCGCGCTGAGGCGGATTTCGACAAAGACAAGCAGCTTGAGGCCCAGGGCATGGGGGTTCAGGCGGGCGTGATAGCCGGTGATGAAACCTTCGCGCTCCAGCCGACGGACCCTTTCGGTACAGGGGGTGGCAGACAGGCCGATGCGCGCTGCCAGATCCGTCATGGTTATGCGGCCATCCTGCTGCAGGTGGTCCAGGATTTTTCGGTCGATTGGATCGAGATCTCGCATCAGATGCATTCCTTATGAACTGAAAAAAGTGGGGTTTCGCCGTTGGGCCCGGATTGGCTCATCGGAAATGGCGGTATTGCCGTGTCGTTGCTGAAAGGGCAATGACCAGACCGCCGTACGACGATCTGGTCATGCCGCGGAGCATGAGCCTGCTCGATGGGGTCACGGAGGAACGCTGGTCAGCCGCGCCGTGCCGGGCTGCGGTTGTCCTCGGGGGGCGGGAGCTGTGGATGCCGGGGGCCGCGCGTCTCGAATTCCGCCTTGCGTTCGTCCGCCTTCTTGCGCTGTTCCGGGGTCAGGAGCTGGTAAACCTTGTTCAGATTCGCCGTACGGATCTCAGTAATTTCTGCGGAGGCCCTGGCGCTGCGTTCGGCCAGCGCCTTGACCTTGCCTTCATCGTATTGCGCCGAGAAGGTGAGCGCGCGCAGTTCTTCGTGGCTCTTGCGGATTTCCTTGGTCTTTTCCCTGAGCACGGGGGCCTGTTCGTGGAAGACCTTGAAGATCTGATCCCGCTGGCCCTCGCTCAGGTTCAGGTCGCGCAGGAAGGGGAACGGGGGAATTCCGTCGCCGTGCATTCCGGACTCCGGTCCCGGCCAGAATCCGTGCCGTGCCGGCCCATGGCAGTGCTCGCCGGCACCGGCAGCCTGGGCAAGCATGGGGAGACCGACGATGCCGATGCTCATCAGTGCGGCGGGAAGGATATTTTTTGGCAGTTTCATTGCACTCTCCGGAAATTGATTGGGCGCATCAGGGGGGATCAACCTGATGGCACGGAATTTTCGTGCGCTGGGGGGTAAAGGGCAGTTATCTGCCTGTAAATGCCGGTAAAGAGAATTTGTCTGCGTGTTTGGAGAATGTGCCGTTGCCTTGTTGCGCCTCCTTTTGTTGGGAGCGGAGCATGTCCAGCCGACTTTCGACGATGAGTTGGTCGCGCTTGTCGCCACCGGGGCTTTTCAGGGCCAGTTCGAACTGCTCGAGGGCGCTGCGGGTGTTGCCGACGGCCGCGTGGTACTCCCCTTGATGAAAATGGGACTTTTGGGTGAGGCCAAGGGCCGCGGCAGCTTCTGCTGCGATCTGGTGCAGATCAGGATCCTGGGGGCGTCGGATGATGCGTGTTTCGGCGAACTCGAGGGCTGTGCCGAAGTCCCTGGCCTTGATCAGCAGGCGCGGGTAGTCGTAGACCAGCTGCAGATGATCCGGATAGCGTTTCAGGGCAACTTCGTAGCGCAGCCGGGCGGCATCGTGCTGCCCCGACTGGGTGAGAACCTGGCAGGCCAGCGCTTCGATCATCGGGTGCCGAACCTTGTCCCGCTCCAGTTCCGTGAGTTCCCGCTCGGCGGCAGCGAAATCCTGAGCCCGCAGATAGGCTGCAGCCAGTCCGTAGCGGAGGGCATTGCGATCCCGGTAGCGGCCTTCCTTCAGATCCGTGGCGAGACGGGTCACGGTTTCCTGAGGTTGCCCGTCGTAGCTGCGCAGCAGGGCCCGGACGAGGTTGTATTCCTGGCTGTCGAGGACCTGCTTGTAGGTGCGGGAGAGCGCACGGTCCTGGGCCTCGGCAACGCGTTCGTGGGTGAGTGGGTGGGTCCGCAGGTACGAGGGAACGCTGGCTGAATCGGCCAGGCGGGTGGCCTGTTGGAGGCGCTCGAAAAAGCTGGCCATGGCGCGCGGGTCGAAGCCGGCGTTCGTCAGTAGCTGAAAGCCGATGCGGTCCGCTTCCTGCTCGTGCTCGCGCGTATAGTTGATCTGGCTCTGGATCTGGGCGGCGCTGACGCCCGTCATCGCGGCCATGGCTGCTTGGCCGTTGCCGGTGCCGGCTGCGATGAGGGCGCCGAGCATCGCAGCGATGGACAGGGCTTGATTGCCCGCCTGGCCGGCGATCTGGCGGACGATGTGGTGCTGGGAGACGTGGCTGATTTCGTGCGCCAGTACGGAGGCCAGTTCGCTCTCGCTCTGCGTGGCGAGAATCAGGCCGGTGTTGACGCCCACATGTCCGCCGGGCAGGGCAAAGGCGTTGAGCTCCCTGGAGGCCACGGCAAAGAACTCGAAAGATTCCCTGGCTGTGTCTGGGTCGGCCTGGATCAGGCGTCGTCCAAGGTTTTCCAGGTAAGCATTGACCTCCGGGTCGTCGAGCCATTCGCCGCTGGCGCGCAGGCTCTGCATGCTCTGTGCGCCAAGCGCCTGCTCCATTTGCGGGCTGACGACCGCAGCCGATGCTTCGCCCAGTTCCGGAAGTTGTGCGGCATTGGCGATACCGCCGAGAAGCAGGGCGATGGCGAGGCTCTTCAGGCGAAAGCACGGGTTCATGGCAATGATGGAAATGCCGCAGATGGTGAGTGAAATCTTCGCGGAGGGCGCTGTTAATCCCTGTTTGTGAGGTGTAAAGGGATGTAAATGCGGGTAAAAACACCTGGGCCCGTGTGCGTATCCGGCTTCGCCCGCACGTATCATTTCCGCTGAAGCCACAAGAGTAAGCACGAAAATGAGCAAGGTTTTGCTGGTAGACGACGACGTGGAACTGTCTTCCATGTTGAGCGAATACATCTCGCAGGAAGGTTTTGCCGCCGATTGCGTGCATGACGGGGAGGCCGGTGTCGCTGCTGCGCTGGCTGGCGGCTACGACATCGTCGTGCTCGATGTGATGATGCCGAGGGTCGGTGGGATCGAGGCCCTGCGCCGCATCCGTGCCCAGAGCAAGGTGCCCGTACTGATGTTGACTGCCAAGGGCGATGACGTGGACCGTATCGTCGGGCTGGAACTGGGTGCCGACGACTATGTGCCGAAGCCGTGTACGCCGCGAGAGCTGGTTGCACGCCTGCGGGCGATTCTGCGGCGGACCCAGGCGGCAGCGCCCGCCGAGGCCGTCAGCGGAGGGCCGTTGGTCGCTGGTGCGCTGTGCATGTGGCCGCAGATGCGTCGTGCGCAGTGGCAGGGGGCGCCGCTGGAGCTGACCAGCACCGAGTACAATCTGCTGGAGACGCTTGTGCGCCACGCCGGTCGGGTGGTGAGTAAGGCCGAACTCTCCGAGCAGGGCCTGGGCCGGCCGTTGGCCCGCTTCGATCGCAGCATCGATGTTCATCTTTCCAGCATCCGCCACAAGCTGGGTGCGCGTCCCGACGGCCGGTCCTGGATCGAGACGGTGCGCGGCCTGGGCTATCAACTGGTGCGCGAATGAGACTGGGACGGCTGTTCTGGAAGTTCTTCTTCGCGTTCTGGCTGGCTCTGTTGCTGGCTGGCGCAGGGGTCGGGAGCGCGGTGTGGTGGCATCACCAAGGTGAGATTGAGCGTCTGGCGCGTGAGCGGGATCCATTTGTCGCCGGCGGGCCCAGAGCGACGACTGCGGTGGCTGTGGCGGAATCCGTGCTGCGCCACGGCGGAGCAGATGCCTTGCGGGCGATGCTGGCCGACCTGTCGCGGGAGCGCTGGCCACAATTGCTGGTAGTGGACGCACGTGGCAACGAACTGCTGGATCGGCCGGTGTCTGCGGAGTCGGTGGCCGCTGCCAGGCAGCAGGCTAGGCTGGGCGAAATGCATCGGGCGGCGCGCTTGGTTGAGCTGCCGGAGGGGCGTGGTGCTTGGTTGTTGTTCGTGCCGGCCGGCGGGCCGGAGTTGCGTCCTCCGCTCCCCCCTTTGTCCCGCCTGACGGGACGCCCGGGAGAGCTGCCGCGGGAGTTCAGGCCGGGTTTTGAACGCCGGCCGGCCGAGCCGAGTCCGTGGATGCCGGTGGGCATTGGCTTATTGGCGAGCATTGCGTTCAGTGCCTTGCTGGCGTGGTATCTGTCCAAACCCATCCGCAATCTGCGCTGGGCGCTCGGCGCGGTTGCCGAGGGGCGGCTGGAGACCCGGGTCAGGCCTTTGATGGGCGCCCGGCGCGACGAGATCGCCGATCTCGGCCAGGACTTCGACCGCATGGCTCAGCAGCTTCAGTCGCTGATCGGTGCCCAGCGCCGTCTATTGCACGATGTGTCCCACGAATTGCGTTCGCCGCTGGCGCGCCTGCAGGCGGCCATCGGGCTGGCTCGGCAAGATCCTGCCAAGCTTGATGCGACGCTGGAGCGGATTGAACGCGAGGCGGTGCGGCTCGACGAAATGGTCGGCCAGCTGCTGACCATCGCGCGGCTGGATGCAGGTACCCGCGATAGTCGGGAAGATGTGGTGGAACTGGTGGAACTGGTGGCTGAAATTGCCGATGATGCACGTTTCGAGGCCCGGGCCAGGGGGCGGGAGCTGCGTTTTGCCGGGCGCGACGAGGCCGAGCTGCAGGTCGGTGGCGAGCTGATTCAGCGCGCCTTCGAAAACGTGATCCGCAATGCGGTCAAATACACCGGCGAAGGCTCCGAGGTGGAGGTTGATGCATGGGTGGAGCACGAGCAATTCATGTTGAAGGTGGCCGATCGTGGGCCGGGCGTGCCGCAAGGGGACCTGGAGGCTATTTTCGAACCCTTTTACCGGGCCCCGAACGGTAGCTCGGCGGGTGGGTTCGGCCTCGGTCTGGCCATTGCCCGGCGGGCGGTGACGGCCCATGGGGGCGAGATCCGGGCCTATAACCGGGAGGGCGGGGGGCTGGTGGTCGAGATCACGCTGCCGCTGAATCTCCAAAAGGATTAGGCGTCGCCGGGCCAAGCTGTTAGAATGCGTCGTGGCGGGTCTCCCCGCATTGCAGCGCGGTGAACCTGGTCAGGGCCGGAAGGCAGCAGCCACAGCCGTTCCCTGCAAGTGCCGGGGGTCAGGCTCGCCACCCCGAATTCAGAAAAGGGCGTCCCAGCGGGGCGCCCTTTTCATTTATGCATCCCGTTCATGCTCGCATCCATCGGACTGCCCGACGGGCGGGCCTGCTAGAATTCCGCCATGGCTTACCAAGTACTTGCCCGCAAGTGGCGCCCGCGCAGTTTCGAGACGCTCGTCGGGCAGGAGCATGTCGTGCGTGCGCTGACCCACGCCCTTTCCACCGGGCGCCTGCATCATGCCTACTTGTTCACCGGTACGCGGGGGGTGGGAAAGACGACGATTTCCCGCATCCTGGCCAAGGCGCTGAACTGCGAAACCGGGGTGACGGCGACGCCGTGCAACCAGTGCTCCGCCTGTACCGCCATCGATGCCGACCGCTTCCCCGACTATGTGGAAATGGATGCCGCGTCCAACCGGGGCGTGGATGACATGGCGGCGTTGCTCGACCAAGCGGTCTATGCGCCGGTCCAGGGGCGCTACAAGGTTTACATGATCGACGAAGTGCACATGCTGACCGGGCATGCCTTTAATGCGATGCTGAAGACCTTGGAAGAGCCGCCGGAACACGTCAAGTTCATCATCGCGACCACCGATCCGCAGAAGATCCCGGTCACCGTGCTGTCCCGCTGCCTGCAGTTCAATCTCAAGCAGATGCCGCCGGGGCACATCATCGGCCATCTCACACGCCTGCTGGAGGCCGAGAGTGTGCCCTTCGAGCCGGGCGCACTGCGCCACATCGCCAAGGCGGCCAATGGTTCGATGCGGGATTCCCTGTCGCTGCTCGATCAGGCCATCGCCCACGGTGCCGGCAAGATTGAAGAACTGGCCGTGCAGGACATGCTGGGTACGGTGGGCGACGATCATCTGTATGCGGTTCTCGACGCGCTGTGCAGCAACGATGTGCAGGCCCTGATGGCCACCGTCGAGGCCATGGAGGCACGCAGCCTGTCCTTCGAGTCGGCGCTGCAGTCGCTGGCCGGCCTCATCCACCGCATCGCGCTGGGCCAGATGGCGCCGGCGGCGCTGACCGACGAGAGTGAAGCCAGCCGGCTGGCGCCTTATATCGAAGCCTTCGACGCGGAATTCCTGCAACTGGCCTACCAGATCGCCGTGCATGGACGTGATGAACTGTCGCTGGCGCCGGACGAGGTTACCGGTTTCTCGATGACGCTGTTGCGTCTGTTCGCGTTCAGGCCCGAACAGCCCGCGGCGCTCGGCGGTGTGCTGGCCGGTGGTGGTGGCGGAGCAGGGCAGGCCCGCGTGCTGCCGGAAGCCGGTCAACGTCCGGTCACGCCGCGTGTCTCGGCTGCCCCTGTGTCTCCAGTTGCCGCGCCGGCTCCGGCCGCCCAGAAGACGCCTGCCGTAGTGCCAGAGCCTGCTGCGAGCCGCCAGGATGAGGCGCGTGCCCTGCCGCCGCAGGCTGTGACTCCGCCGCCGCTCGAGTCACCACGGGGTGCGCCTGCCGTGGCGGCTCCGCAGGAGACGTCTTCGGATTACGGCAGTAGCGTTCCTCCCTGGGAGGATCTGCCGCCTGAGGCGGATGAACTCGCGCCCGTCCGGCGTGCCGAGTCGCGCTCTGTGTCGGCGGAGCGGGGTCAGGTCGAGCGGGTGGTCCCGGTTCGTGCCATCGAGTCACCCGTTACGGCCAGCGAGCCCGCTCGCGTACCGGGCGTGCTTCCGGCGTCCGGCGACGACTGGCATGGATTGCTGAACCAGCTGGGCTTGGGAGCGCTGAACCTGCAGCTGGCGCAGAACTGCGAATTGCTGGGCGTCGACGGCGACGGCTTCAAGCTGCGCCTGTCCCAGGCCCACCAGCACCTGCTGCAGATCAACCGCAGCGGCGCCGAGCGGCTGCAGGAGGCGCTGACCGCCCATCTTGGCAGGCCGATTCGTGTCAGCATCGAGGTCGGCACCATCGCCACCGAGACCCCGGCCCAGCGCAACCAGGCCGAGAAGGCCGAGCGCCATGCGGCGGCGGTGGCTTCGCTCGAGCAGGATCCCTTTGTCCGCGAACTTATCCAACGTTTTGATGCGAGGCTGGAAGAGGCCTCGGTCAAACCCCTTTGAACCTATCTGGAGTACATCGTTATGATGAAAGGCGGCATCGCCGGCCTGATGAAGCAGGCTCAGCAAATGCAGGACAACATGAAGAAAATGCAGGACAGCCTCGGCGGCATCGAGGTTGAAGGCCAGTCCGGCGCCGGCATGGTCAAGATCACCATGACCTGCAAGTACGACGTGCGTCGCGTGAACATCGATGCGTCCGTGCTGGATGACAAGGAAATGCTGGAAGATCTGATCGCCGCGGCGGTGAATGACGCCGTGCGCCGTGTCGAGACGACGACCCAGGAGAAGATGGCCGGTTTCACTGCCGGGCTGAATCTGCCTCCCGGCTTCAAGCTGCCGTTCTGATCGGCCGCATGATACGACGCAGCGCGCAGGTCCTCCGATGAGTTCGCCGTCCAGTCTCGACGTCCTGATCGAGGCCTTGCGCTGTCTGCCGGGCGTGGGGCCGAAATCGGCCCAGCGGATGGCATTCCATCTGCTGCAGCGGGACCAGCGCGGCGCGGCGCGGCTGGCGACGGCCCTAGGGCATGCGCTCGAGGTGCTGCGCCATTGCTCCCGCTGCAATACCTTCTGTGAAGAAGAGGTCTGCAATCGCTGCGCCAATCCCCAGCGGGACGCAAGCCAGTTGTGTGTCGTCGAGATGCCGGCCGATCTGGCGATGCTGGAGCAGACGCATAGTTACCACGGCCTGTATTACGTGCTGATGGGGCGCCTGTCGCCCCTCGACGGCATCGGGCCGAGGGAGCTCGGGCTGGAGAAATTCCTGCACCGAGCCTGCGACGGCGTGGTGCAGGAAGTCATCCTCGCCACCAACTTCACCAACGAGGGCGAGGCGACCGCCCACATGATCTCCGAACTCCTGCGCAGCCGCGGCCTCAAGGTCAGCCGTATTGCGCGCGGCATTCCCGTCGGTGGCGAGCTGGAGCATACGGACACCGGCACCATCGCCCAGGCCCTGGTCGAGCGCCGTTCCCTTTAGCCGTTCTCCGTCTTTCGTCCGAGGCCAGTCATGAGCCAGGAAGTCAAACCCCTTGCCGGGATCAAGGTGCTGGAGCTCGGCACCCTGATCGCCGGCCCCTTCTGCACCCGCATCCTTGCTGAATTCGGCGCCGAAGTGGTCAAGGTCGAGGCGCCCGACGGCGGCGACCCTTTGCGCAAGTGGCGCAAGCTCCACGAAGGCACGTCCCTGTGGTGGTCGGTGCAGGCCCGTAACAAGAAATCGCTGACCGCGAACCTGAAGCATCCGGAAGGGCTGGCCGTCGTGCGCCGGCTGGCTGCGGAAGCGGACATCGTCGTTGAGAACTTCCGCCCCGGCGTGCTCGAGAAACTCGGGCTCGGCTGGGAGGTGCTGTCGGCGGCCAACCCCGGCCTGGTGATGGTGCGCCTGTCGGGTTTTGGCCAGACCGGGCCGTACAAGGATCGCCCGGGCTTCGGTGCGATTGGCGAGTCGATGGGCGGGCTGCGCTACATCAGCGGCTTTCCGGATCGTCCGCCGGTGCGTACCGGCATCTCTATCGGTGATTCCATTGCCGCTCTGTGGGCGGCCATTGGCGCGCTGATGGCGCTACGCCATCGGGAGGTGAATGGCGGTGCGGGGCAGGTGGTCGATGTGGCGCTGTACGAAGCCGTCTTCGCGATGATGGAGAGCATGGTGCCGGAGTTCGACGTCGCTGGTTTCGTGCGCGAGCGCACCGGCAACATCATGCCCGGCATCACGCCATCGAATACCCACACCACGCGGGACGGGCGCCACATCATCATCGGCGGCAACGGCGATGCGATCTTCAAGCGCCTGATGTCGGCGATCGGTCGGCAGGATCTGGCAGAGGCGCCGGATCTCGCCGACAACGCCGGGCGCGACCGGCGCGCCGCCGAGATCTACGCGGTGATCGACGCCTGGGTGGCAGAGCGCGACGGCGACAGCGTGCTGGCGGCAATGGAGGCCGCCGAGGTGCCGGCCAGTTCGGTGTTTTCGGTGGCAGACATGTTCCGCGATCCGCAATTCATCGCTCGGGGCATGTTCGAAGCGGTGTGCCTGCCCGACGGCACGCCGATGCGCATTCCGGGCGTCGTGCCGCGCCTGACCGGGACACCTGGATCGACCGAATGGCTGGGGCCTGGTCTTGGCGAGCATACCGACGAGATCCTGCATGGTTTGGGTTATACGGATGAGACCATTGCCGGCTTGAGGATGCAGGGCGCGATCTGAGCCTCGCCGATGCCGGTGGGGCGGCGTCTCGCGGTATCATCTTGGCATTATCTGCCCACCGGAAAATCGCATGACCACCATCCTCGTCACCGGCGGAGCCGGTTACATCGGCTCCCATACCTGCGTCGAACTGCTGGCCGCTGGCTACGACGTTGTCGTCGTGGACAACTTCTGCAACAGCAAGCCGGAAGCCCTGCGCCGCGTCGAAGAGATCGCCGGGTGTGCGCTGACGGCTGTGCACGGCGTAGATATCCGCGACAAGGCGGCAATGCGTGAGATCTTCAGTGCCCATGCCGTCGACGCGGTGATCCACTTTGCAGCCTTGAAGGCTGTCGGCGAGTCGGTGGCCAAGCCGCTGCTGTACTACGAGAACAACATCGCCGGCACGGTGGCGCTGGCCGAGGTGATGGCCGAGGCGGGCGTCAAATCCCTGGTATTCAGCTCGTCCGCGACGGTGTATGGCGATCCGGCCAGCGTGCCGATCCGCGAGGATTTTCCGACTGGGCCGACCAATCCTTATGGTCGTACCAAGTGGATGATGGAGTTCGTGCTGTCCGACTTGGCGGCGGCCGATCCGGAATGGCGGGTGGCGCTGTTGCGCTACTTCAACCCGGTCGGCGCCCATCCGACCGGCCGCATCGGGGAGGACCCGAATGGCCTGCCCAACAACCTGATGCCCTACGTCAGCCAGGTGGCGGTCGGCCGACTGCCGCAGTTGCGGGTTTTCGGCGGCGATTATCCGACGCCGGACGGAACCGGCGTGCGTGATTACATCCATGTCGTGGATCTGGCGGTTGGCCATGTGGCGGCCGTGCGGCGTCTCACGGAACGACCGGGCGTTCTGACGGTCAATCTGGGTACGGGGCGCGGTTACAGCGTGCTCGAGGTCATCAAGGCTTTCGAGAGTGCCAGCGGTCGCCAGATCGCTTACGAGATCGTCGCGCGGCGCCCCGGAGATGTGGCCCAGTGCTATGCGGAACCCGGTCTTGCCGAGCGTGAACTCGGCTGGCGGGCGACCCGTGGTATCGAGCAGATGTGCGCCGATGCCTGGCGCTGGCAGAGTTCCAATCCCCAGGGGTACCCCGATTGAGCACCGAAGATCTTCCTGTCAGCAATGCCCTGAACGTGCTGGGCGGTCCATTGCTGGCCTGCAGTTACGATCCGCTGACCGGCTGGGATCGGACCGGCTGTTGCGATGCGAGCCCGGACGATCTCGGCCGTCACCACGTGTGTGTCAAGGTGACGGCAGAGTTTCTGCGCTTCAGTGCGATGCGAGGCAACGATTTGAGCACGCCGCGACCCGAATTTCGTTTCGCCGGCCTGAAGCCCGGCGACCGCTGGTGTCTGTGCGCGATGCGTTGGCGCGAGGCGTGGGAGGCTGGCTTTGCGCCGCCGGTGGTGTTGGCCGCAACCCACATCGCGGCCCTGGAACTGATTCCTCTCGATGCGCTCCGCGAGCACGCCTACAAAGGCTGACTGAAGCAGCTCGAATGTTTCAGCGGCCTGCCACCCACTCCAGCACGGCGTCCTGACTGTCGCGGCTGGCGCCAGCATTCGGGTGGTTGATCAGCAGTACTACGGCATAGCGGTGCCCGTTGCGTGCCAGCACGTAGCCGGCCATGCTGCGGACCCCGTCCAGGGTGCCGGTCTTGATGTGGGCCGAGCCCTGTGCCGGGCTGCCGGCGAGGCGCTTGCTGGCGGTGCCGTCGATACCGACGATCGGTAGCGAGGCGATCAGTTCCGGCATCGTCCGGCCGTGCCAGGCGGCCAGCAGCAGCTGCCCGAGGCTGCGCGCGGTGAGGCGCTCGCTGCGCGACAAGCCGGCGCCGTTCTCGATGACCAGCTGTTCCGTGTCGATCCCATTTGCGCTGAGGCTGCGGAGGACCCTTCGGGCGCCGGCGGTGGGCGAATCCTCGCCGGGCTCTGCGGTGGCGCCCAGGGTGGCGAGGAGGGTCCGCGCAATCACGTTGTTCGACCACTTGTTCATGTCGCGCAACACCTCGGGCAGGCTGGGTGAACGGCTTTCGGCGAGGAGCAGTGCGTCGGGTGGTGTGCGGCCATCGCGGAAGCGGCCGTCCAGCTCGCCGCCCAGATCCCGCCACAGGCTGCGGAACAGGCCTTCGAAGAGCCGATCGGGGGGAAGCGGTGCGAAATTCCAGTCGAAGGCTTCGGTACAAGTGGAAGGCAGGTTTCCGTCGATGCGCAAGAGCGTCTCGCCACCGCTGCCGGTGACGGTCGTTGCGCCGAGCTGGGCCGTCGGGTCGACACAGCTGCCGTTGCCCGTCCGGCGAATGCGGGTGTCCAGCGCAAGACCGGAGGGCAGGGGGTCAATGGCGACGCTGACGCCATCCGGAGAGGGTCTGAAGTGCACGTTTATCGCACCGTAATCCACCGTCAACGCATCGGCGCCAACATTGTACGGGCGCAGCGGCCGCCGGTCGAAGCTGCCCGGATCGTGGGGCGGGAGCTTGAAGAACGAGCGGTCGGTAACCACATCGCCGGCGATGCGACGAATTCCCTGGGCCCGCAGGTCCCGCAGCAGCAGCCACAGCCTTTCCCGCGACAGGCGGGGGTCGCCGCCGCCTGTGACGAAGAGGTCGCCGGGCAGAACGCCATCCTGGAGCCTGGCGCCAGCGCCGCTCGACAGGCGGGTCGTCCAGCTGAAGGCGGGGCCGAGTTGGTCGAGTGCCGCGAAGGTGGTCACCAGCTTCATGACCGAGGCGGGATTCATGGGCTCCGTGCTGCGGTGCTCCAGCAGCAGGGGGCCGTCGGCCACGTCCTGCACGAGGACGGCGACGGCGCTGCGCGGGATGCCGGCGCGGGTCAGACTGGCGTCCAGGGTGGCCGGCCACTCCTCGCTGTGGGCATGGGGCGCGAGTGCGAGCGGCAGCAGCAGGACGAGCTGGCGGGTAAGGCGGGAAGTAATCCGTTTCAAGGTGTTGGCGCGTGACCGGGACGTGGGCGGTTGTTTCGGATTATGCCGATGCGGGATCCAAATTGTCTGTCGCGCTGCAATAAAAACGCACTTTTGATAAGTCCGAAAAAGATCTTTCATGTCCCGATAAAGAGCGTTCGAATTCCATATTCTCCAATGCTGGCGCGGGTTTAGCTTATTAGGACTTTTTTTGGGTAAGGGTTTTCGCTATACTCCGCAAGTTTTCCGTATTGCGATCTTCGAAGTCTCTTTTATTGAGGTTAGTGGGCCATGAGCGTGGATCAAAAAATGGATGGTGGGCGACGCCAGTTGTTGCTGGCGACGTCGGCTGCGGGGGGCGTGGCCGCAGTGGCCGTCGCCGTTCCGTTCGTCGGTAGCCTGACTCCGTCCGAGCGAGCAAAGGCAGCCGGTGCTCCGGTTGAAGTGGATATCAGCAAGTTGCAGCCGGGTCAGATGATGACCGTCGAATGGCGCGGCAAGCCGGTGTGGATTATCAACCGCAGCAAGGAAATGCTGGAGTCGTTGAAAAAGACCGACGAGCTTGTCAGTGACCCGAAGTCCGACAAGCCGCAGCAGCCCGAGTACGCCAAGAACGAAACCCGCTCCATCAAGCCGGAGATCATGGTGGCGGTCGGCATTTGTACTCACCTGGGCTGTTCTCCGTCCGACAAGTTCAAGACCGGTGCCGAGAGCGGTGTCAGCGCCGACTGGGCGGGTGGCTTCCTGTGCCCCTGTCACGGTTCGACCTTCGACCTGGCTGGTCGCGTCTACAAGAACAAGCCGGCACCGGACAATCTCGAGGTTCCGCCGCACAAGTACCTGGCCGACACCAAGATCCTGATCGGCGACGACGGAAAGGCATAAACGATGACGACCAAAGCTCAAGCGGTATTGGACTGGATCGACGAGCGCTTTCCGCTGACGTCGAGCATCAAGGGCCATCTCACCGAGTACTACGCGCCCAAGAACTTCAATTTCTGGTATTTCTTCGGCTCGCTGGCCCTGCTGGTGCTGGTGATCCAGATCGTGACCGGCATCTTCCTGGTCATGCACTACAAGCCGGATGCCGCTCTCAACGCCTCTGGCATCCCCGCGGCCTTCGCGTCCGTCGAGTACATCATGCGCGACGTGCCGGGCGGCTGGATCATCCGCTACCTGCACTCCACCGGCGCTTCCGCCTTCTTCGTGGTGGTGTACCTGCACATGTTCCGCGGCCTGCTGTACGGTTCCTACCGCAAGCCCCGCGAACTGATCTGGGTCTTCGGCACGCTGATCTTCCTGGCCCTGATGGCCGAGGCTTTCATGGGCTACCTGCTGCCTTGGGGTCAGATGTCCTTCTGGGGCGCCCAGGTGATCGTGAACCTGTTCTCCGCGATTCCCGTCATCGGTCCCGATCTTTCCATCGTGATCCGCGGCGACTTTGTGGTGTCCGACGCGACCTTGAACCGCTTCTTCTCCTTCCACGTCATCGCCGTGCCGCTGATCCTCATCGGCCTGGTCGTTGCCCACATCGTCGCGCTGCACGAAGTCGGCTCCAACAACCCGGATGGCGTCGAGATCAAGAAGAAGAAGGGCGCCGATGGCCACCCGCTGGACGGCATCCCCTTCCACCCCTACTACACCGTCAAGGACATCGTGGGCGTGGTCGGCTTCCTGATCGTCTTCTCCTTCATCGTGTTCTTCGCACCTGAAGGCGGCGGCTACTTCCTCGAGTACAACAACTTCATTCCGGCCGATCCGCTGAAGACCCCGCCGCACATTGCGCCGGTGTGGTATTTCACCCCGTTCTACTCCCTGCTGCGTGCGATGGTGTGGCCGCTGTTCGGTCTCGACGCCAAGTTCTGGGGTGTGGTTGCGATGGGTGCCGGTGTGGTGATCCTGGCTTTCCTGCCGTGGCTCGACCGTAGCCCGGTGAAGTCGATCCGTTATCGTGGTCCGATCTACAAGGCCATGCTGACCCTGTTCGTCATCGCCTTCGCCATTCTTGGCTTCCTCGGTACCAAGCCGCCTTCCTATGCTTTCTTCGGCGTGATTCCGGGCGCCCCCGTGGCCCAGCTGTTCAGCCTGTACTACTTCCTGTTCTTCATCACCATGCCGTGGTGGTCGAAGATTGACAAGTGCAAGCCCGAGCCCGAACGCGTGACCGGTTAATGAGAATGAAAGCCATGAAAAAACTTTTGACAGCTCTTCTGTTCACGCCGCTGATGGCCCTGGCCAGCGGTCCTGAAGTGCACCTGGACAAGGCGCCGGTTTCGACCGAGCCGGCGGCCCTGCAGAACGGCGCCAAGCTGTTCGTCAATTACTGCCTGAACTGCCACGGCGCCAGCTACATGCGCTACAACCGCCTGCAGCAGATCGGTTTGTCCGAACAGATGATCAAGGACAATCTGATGTTCACCGCCGACAAGATCGGTGAGCCGATGCGCATCGCCATGCAGCGTGACGAGGCCAAGGCCTGGTTCGGTGCAGCACCTCCTGACCTCACCGTGATCTCCCGTTCGCGGGCGTCCGAGTTTGGCAGCGGTGCAGACTGGCTGTACACCTACCTGCGCAGCTTCTACCGTGACGACAGCCGTCCGACCGGCTGGAACAACAAGGTCTTCGAAAACGTCGGTATGCCGCACGTGCTGTACGAGCTGCAGGGCGAAGCGACGGCCAAGATCAACGAGCATGACGATGGCCATGGTGGCAAGACCAAGGAAATCGAGATCGAAGCGCCCTCCAAGCCCGGTAAGCTGTCTGCCGAAGAGTACGACCATGCGGTCGCCGACCTCGTGTCCTATCTGGTCTGGATGGGTGAGCCGATGGCCGAGGCGCGCAAGTCGATCGGTACGTTCGTGATCGCCTTCCTTGGCCTTCTCTTCGTTCTCTCCTATCTTCTTAAGAAGAACTACTGGAGAGACGTGCATTAAGCGGCGCTTTCCGGCCGATGCAGTCCCTTGCTGCCTTTAGCAAGACACACCACGCGCCCTGCGCGTGGTGTGTGATTTTGAGTATCCGTGGGGTAACACAACGATGATGAATTTGTATTCCGGAACGACAGATCCTTTCAGTCACCGGTGCCGTATCGTGCTCTTTGAAAAGGGCATGGATTTCCAGGTGATTGATGTTGATCTCTTCAACAAGCCGGAAGACATCGCGATCATCAATCCATACAACCGGGTTCCGGTGTTGGTGGATCGCGATCTGGTGCTTTACGAATCCAACATCATCAACGAATACATCGACGAGCGCTTTCCGCATCCCCAGCTGATGCCGCCCGATCCGATCATGCGTGCTCGGGCTCGCCAGCTGCTGCACACTTTTGAACTCGAGCTGTTCTCGCATATCGACGCCTTGGAAAAGAACCCCAAGGGGGCTGACAAGGAACGCGCCCATGTGCGTGATCAACTGACCCAGCTGGCGCCGATGTTCACCAAGCAGAAGTTCCTCCTTGGTGAGGAGTTCTCCATGCTCGACGTGGCGATCGCCCCGTTGCTGTGGCGCCTGGACCACTACGGCATCGAGTTGCCGCGTTCCGCTGCTCCGCTCATGAAGTACGCCGAGCGCATCTTCAGCCGTCAGGGTTTCATCGATGCGATGACCCCGTCCGAAAAGGTCATGCGGCGCTGATTGCCTTCGGGGGCCGCAGTGTTTTGCGGCCCCGCTGCGACTCTTCATTTTGGCATTCGCCGGAAGGTCTTCGTCATGAGCGAAATCTCCACCAAGCCTTACCTGATCCGTGCGATTTTCCAGTGGTGTACCGATCAGGGGCTGACGCCCTACCTTGCCGTCGCCGTCGACAAGCACACGATTGTGCCGCTCAATTTCGTGCAGGATGGTCAGATCGTGCTCAATGTCAGTCCTGCCGCGACCCAGAGCCTGGTCATGGGGAATGAACTGATCGCGTTCCAGGCCCGCTTTGGCGGTGTCGCCCAGAACATCTCGGTACCCGTCGACAACGTGGCGGCGATCTATGCCCGCGAGAACGGGCATGGAATGGCTTTCGAAGTTTCCGGACTGCCCGACGACGGCACCGAAATCGAGTCCGAAGAGGCCCATGAGGTGGTGTCCGAGGCCCCTGACGATTCGCCGGAGCCGCCCAAGGGTGGGGCCCGCAGTCATCTCAAGCTCGTCAAATAGGCGCGCTGTCTTCCGGAGGCGCTTGATCTGGCTCAGGGCCAGGCCGCGTCGTTCGGGTTAGAGTTGCGCCCCGTTTCACTCATCGAGGTTTTCCGTCATGGCAGCCATGGAATGGACTGACAAACTTGCCCTCGGCCTGGGGCCGATGGACCAGACCCACCAGGAATTCGTCGCGGCCTACAACGCCATGCTGGATGTGTCCGGCGAAGCCTTGCTGGCGGCGATGGACGCCTTCATCGAGCATACTGTCGAGCATTTCGACCAGGAAAACCGCTGGATGGAAATCGTTGGATTCCCGGGCTGCCACAAGGCCGAGCATGATCGCGTACTGGCGGTCTGCCGCGATGTCCGCAAGCGCCTGGAAAGGGGAGATGCGGCACTGGGCCGGCAGTTGATCCAGGAATTGCCGCTGTGGTTCGACAATCACGTGGCCTCGATGGATGCGGCGCTCGCCGCCTACCTCGACTCCATCGGTTTCGACACCGAAACCGGTGAGATCCGCAATCCGCCCAAGGACGAGGGCTGTGCCGACGGCTCGTCCTCCTGTTGCACGCCGCCCGCCAAGACCGAGGCGGAGTCCGAGGTGGCTTGAGCCGGGGCCTGCAGAGCCGTTCAGTGAATATTTTTGATTGCCTGCTGCCCCTAGCGAGTCCGCGAGGCAATTGCTCAGGGGCCGCAGGCTCAGCGGATAAATCGAGCCTCCGGCCAGCTTAGCTCTGCTATCCCTAAAGTCGTAGCACGGTGTGTCGATATCTGCCTCACTTTGGGCAGACTGTGGGTGGCTTATGTCTTACGTGCGAATCAACACCGGTGACATTGAGGTCGGCAAGCCGGTCGAGTGGCCACTCTATGACGAGAAGCGGCAGCTGCTGCTCGCCCGTGGGGTGGTCGTCGAGACAGAGACCCAGAAGCGTGCCCTGATGGAGCGCGGCCTGTTCCGCAAGCTCAATCTGCGTGAGACGCGACTGAACACGGATAGCGGCGAGCGTCCGACGGACGATCTGTGCGCTTTCGAAGACATCAAGCTGGATATTGGCGACACCCTGCAGTTGCAGGTGCAGAACGACGCGGGGCCGCAGCGTTATTACGTGAAGCTGATCGGTTACCTGAAGGGCAAGAGCGTTCTGGTGACAACGCCCACCCAGGATGGCAAGGTCCTGCTGATGCGGGAGGGGCAGACCTTCGTGGTCCGGATGTTCTCCGGCAAGAGCGTGTATGCCTTCGGGACGACGATCTTCAAGGTCGCGAACGTCCCTTTTCCCCATCTGCATCTGACCTATCCCAGCCAGGTCCGTGGTCTGGTGGTCCGTCGCGGGGCCCGCGCCCGAGTCAACTTGATCGCGGCGGTCAGCGGGGCGGATGGGCGCTCCCATGCGGCAACGCTTATCGATTTGAGCACCGGCGGGGCGATGCTGGTCGCCAAGGCACCCATGGGTGTCAGGGAGGATCGGGTGGCGATCAAATTCAGGGTGGTGGTCAACGAGATCGAGGAGTACCTGACCATTCCGGCCGTCCTCCGCTCGGTGCATGCCACCGCCGCGGTGGAGGGGGAAAAACCCCAGGTCCATCACGGGGTCCAGTTCGGGGACATGCCCCATGCCGAGCAGGTGGTGTTGTCGGCCTTCGTTTATCGCATCCTGTTTGAAGAGTCGGCCGACGCCTGAGAGGGCTAACGGGGGCGGATGAAGGGGAAGTCCGGTTCCGGTCGCAGTCCGGTCACGATATCGGCGATGGCCTGGCCGGACCCGCAGGCCAAGGTCCAGCCCAGGGTGCCGTGGCCGGTATTCAGGAACAGCTTGCCGGTGCGCCCGGGGCCGATCAACGGGACGTTGCCCGGGGTCGTTGGACGCAGCCCACACCAGTGTTCGGCCCGGCTGGCATCGGCGACGCCGGGCAGGCGTTCATCCAGCCACCTCACGATCGCGGCGCTGCGCGCCGGGTTGGCCTCCAGATTGTAGCCATTGAGTTCCGCCGTGCCGGCGACGCGCAGGAAGTTGCCCAGCCGTGAGCACACCACGCGTCGTGCCTCGTCGGTCAGGCTCAGGTGCGGTGCCCGTTCAGGATCGATGATGGGGGCGGTGATGGAATAGCCCTTGACCGGATAGATCGGCAGCCGCTCCCCCAGCGAGCGGGCCAGCAGCGGGCTATAGCTGCCTGCCGCGAGCACGTAGGCGTCGGCTCGCAACATGCCGTTGCGGCCCTCCGCATCCTCTACGCGCACTCCGCTGATGGCCCGTTTGAGAACTTCGAAGGACTGCACCGTGGTGTTGAAGCGGAAACGCACGCCTGCCTCTTCTGCTTTTGCGGCGAGGGCGCGACAAAACAGGTGGGCATTGCCGCATTCGTCGTCGATTCCGTGCAGGACGCCGACGAGGCGGCCACGCATTGCGGCGAGCCCGGGCTCCAGCGCCACCGCCTGATCCGGGTCGAGAATCTGAGCACGGATGCCTAGATCCTGCAGGATCCGCAGTTTGGCGGGGACGTGGGCGAAGTCTTTGGGGTCCTCGAACAGATGGAGGATGCCGCCGGTGCCGGCTTCGTACTCGATGCCCGTCGATGCTCGCAAGGCGCGCAACTGGTCGCGGCTATAGTCGGCCAGATGGGCGATCGCCGTAGTGTTGCGCACGGTGCGACCGGGCAGGCATTCGCGCAGGAAGGCCAATGCCCAGCGCCATTGGGCTGCATCCGCATGGGGGCGGAACAGCAGCGGGGCGTCCTTGCGGCCGAGCCAGCGCAGGACCGTGGCCGGTGCGCCAGGATTGGCCCAGGGCTCGGGGTGACTGACGGAGATCTGTCCGCCGTTGGCATAGCTGGTTTCCAGGCCTGGACCAGACTGGCGTTCGACGACGGTGACTTTGCAACCGGCCTGGCTGAGGTACCAGGCACTCGTGACGCCAGCCAGGCCGGCGCCGATGACGAGGACTTCCATGATGCCTTGTTATCAGTTTTCGGAGGGGGCGGACGACCGTCCCACGCAATCCGGTTGCTAATCATAAACGACGGAAGGCATCGATCCGGGCGATAATCCGTACTTTCACAGGCAATCCCGGAGAATCGAGTCATGCGTCGAGTCACGCTTACCCAGTTTTTGATCGAACAGCAGCGCAAGGGCCTGATGGGCGCCGACCTGCGTCTGCTGATCGAAGTCGTCGCCCGTGCCGTCAAGGCCATCGCTGTCAATGTGTCCAAGGGCGCCCTGGCGGGTGTCCTTGGTGAGGCGGGCAGTGACAACGTGCAGGGCGAGGCCCAGAAGAAGCTGGACGTGATCGCCAACGACATTCTGATCCAGGCCAACGAATGGGGCGGCCACCTGGCGGCGATGGCCTCCGAGGAAGTCGAAGAGATCCGCCCGATCTCCGGCGATTACCCGAAGGGCGCCTACCTGCTGCTGTTCGATCCGCTCGACGGCTCGTCCAATATCGATGTGAACATCTCGGTCGGCACAATCTTCTCCGTGCTGCGCTGTCCGGAGGGCGTCGCCACGCCGACCGAAGCGGACTTCATGCAGCCCGGCACGGCCCAGGTGGCGTCCGGCTACTCGGTGTACGGCCCGTCCACCCAGCTCGTGCTGACGGTTGGCGATGGCGTCCATGGTTTCACCCTCGACCGGGAAATGGGCAGCTTCATCTACACCCACCCGTACATGACGATTCCCGAGGACACCAAGGAATACGCCATCAACGGTTCCAACGAACGCTTCTGGGAAGCGCCGGTGCAGCGCTATGTGCGCGAGTTGCGCGACGGCAAGGAAGGTCCGCGCGGCAAGGATTTCAACACTCGCTGGGTGGCCTCGATGGTGGCCGACGTGCACCGCATCCTGACCCGCGGCGGCGTCTTCCTGTACCCCCTGGACAGCAAGATGAAGGACAAGGGCGGCAAGCTGCGCCTGATGTACGAAGCCAACCCGATGGCGATGATCGTCGAGGCGGCCGGCGGTGCGGCCACCACCGGGCGCGAGCGTATCCTCGACATCCAGCCGACCAAACTGCATCAGCGCGTACCGGTGGTGCTCGGCTCGAAGAACGAGGTTGAGCTGGTGACCCGCTACCACCAGGAAGGCTGATCGCCGTCCATGCATGACCGCCGGGCCCGCTTGCGGGTCCGGTTGAATCGTTTCCTCCGGCCGTGGTCGAACCTGGCGTATGCAGCTTTCGCCTGGTGATCCCATGACCGCGCCCTTCGACCCCGCTTCATGCCTGTCCTCCGATGCCGACCTGGCGGTCCTGCGCCGTCGCATCGAAGATGCCGTCCGACAACCTGAAGCCGAGGCACTGGCGCCCTTGATCGACGGCGCCCGCTTTTCCGAACTCCAGGCAGTCCGTATCTCGGCACGCGCCGAATCCCTGGCCGCAACGGTGCGCAGCACGCGCCGCCGGGCTACCGGCGTCGATGCCTTGATGAACGAGTTTTCCCTCGACAGCAACGAAGGCGTGGCGCTGATGTGTCTCGCCGAAGCCCTGTTGCGCATTCCCGATGCCGCCGGCCGTGATGCCCTGATCCGCGACAAGCTGCGCTACCGGGACTGGGCCGGACACGTCGGACACAGTCCATCCCTGTTCGTGAATGCGGCGGCCTGGAGCCTCGCGCTGAGCGGCCGCCTGCTGACGCCCGACGAAGAGCGGCGCATGCCCGGCGCGCTGCTCGGCCTGCTGCAGCGGAGCGGCGGGGCGCTGCTGCGCGAGGCGATGGAACGGGCGATGCGCCTGGTTGGCCAGCAGTTCGTCGTCGGCGAGACGATCCGGGAGGCCCTGGAGCGCACCCGGAGCGGCCCTGCGGCGAATTACCTGTACTCCTTCGACATGCTCGGCGAGGCTGCCATCACTGGCGACGATGCGACCCGCTATGCAACGGCCTACGCCCAGGCCATCCATGCGGTGGGTGAGCATGGCCGCTGGCATGGCGTGCAGCAGCGCAATGGCATTTCGATCAAGCTGTCGGCCCTCCATCCCCGCTTTGGCTGGGCCCAGCATCGCCGCGTGATGCGTGAGCTGGTGCCGCGGGTCCGCCAGCTGTGCCTCCTGGCCAAGGCCCAGGACATCGGCTTGACCATCGACGCGGAGGAATCCGACCGCCTCGAACTGTCTCTCGACGTGCTCGCCGCGCTGGTGGCCGACCCCGCGCTGGCCGGCTGGGCGGGGCTGGGTTTCGTCGTGCAGGCCTACCAGAAGCGTGCGCCGGCGCTCATCGACTGGCTGGTGGCCCTGGCACGCCGGCATCGGCGGCGTCTGATGGTGCGTCTGGTGAAAGGTGCCTACTGGGATGGCGAGATCAAGCGAGCGCAGCAGGACGGGCTGACCGACTACCCGGTATACACCCGCAAGGCCCATACCGACCTGGCTTACCTGGCCTGTGTCCGCGCGTTGCTGGCCGCGCCCGACGCGCTGTTCCCGCTGTTCGCCACCCACAACGCCCACACGGTGGCCGCGGTGCTCGAGATGGGCGGCAGCTTCCGCCCCGGTGATTACGAATTCCAGTGCCTGCACGGCATGGGCGAGACCCTGTTCGGGCAACTCGTCCAGAGCGAAGAGCCTAGCCTGCGCCGTCCAGTGCGTGTGTACGCGCCGGTGGGCAGCCATGCGGGCCTGCTGGCCTATCTGGTGCGCCGACTCCTGGAAAACGGGGCGAACAGCAGTTTCGTGAATCAGGTCGTGGACGAAGCGGTGCCGTTGACCGCGCTGGTGGCCGATCCCGTGGACGGCGTGCTGGCGACCGGCGGCAGTCCGCATCCGCAGATTCCGCTGCCCGCGGATCTGTACACCGGACGTCGCAACAGTCGCGGTTTCGATCTGGCGGCCGGCGGCGTGCGCCGGGCTTTCCTCAGCGCCCTCGAGCGCAGCCGTGAAGAGACCCTGCATGCGGAGCCGCGTATCGGCGCAGCGCTGGCTGAGGGTGCCGACCGACGGCTGATCCACAATCCGGCGCAGCTCGATGAAGTGGTCGGCGCGGTGCGGTGGAGCAGCCCGTCGGACGTGGATGTGGCCGTGCAGCTTGCGGCCGCCCAGGCGCCGGGATGGAGCGTCGAGGCGCCGGAGCAGCGCGCCCTGTGCCTGGAGCGTACCGCGCTGGCACTGGAGGCGCGCAGTCACGCCTTGGTGGCCCTGCTTGTGCGCGAGGCTGGCAAGACCGTTGCCGCGGCGCTGGGCGAAGTCCGCGAGGCGGCGGATTTCTGCCGCTATTACGCCAGCTGCCTGCGGGCCGGTGACCTCGCCGGCAGTCGCCCGCTGGGCCCGGTGGTGGCGATCAGTCCGTGGAATTTTCCGCTGGCGATCTTCGTCGGGCAAATCGCCGCCGCGCTGGCCGCCGGCAACCCGGTGCTGGCCAAGCCTGCCGAGCAGACGTCCCTCATTGCCGACCGGGCCGTGGCCTTGCTGCATGAGGCGGGTGTGCCGCGCCCGATGCTGCAATGCCTGCCCGGGCCGGGCGAAACCATTGGCGCGCAACTGGTGGCCGACCCGCGTGTCCGCGGTGTGATGTTCACCGGTTCGACTGCGGTGGCCGACGCTATCCACCGGCAGTTGGCCGTCCGCGGCGATGTAGCGCTGATCGCCGAAACCGGTGGCCTCAACGCGATGATCGTCGATTCGACGGCCTTGCCGGAGCAGGTTGTCACCGATGTCCTGAGCTCCGCCTTCGATTCCGCCGGCCAGCGTTGTTCGGCCTTGCGGCTGCTGTGTGTGCAGGAGGACATCGCCGCTCCGGTGCTCGAACTGCTCGATGGGGCGATGGCCGAGCTCAGCGTCGGGCGTCCCGACGATTTCGCCACCGATGTGGGGCCGTTGATCGATGCCGCGGCCCGTGTGCAGATCGACGCCTACGTGGACGCGATGCGCGCCAACCGCTACCGGGTGCTGGTCCGCAGCCTGCCGGATGGATGCCTGAAAGGGCATTTCGTGGTGCCGACCCTGATCGAGCTGAACACGCCGGACGAGCTGACGCGGGAGGTGTTCGGGCCCGTCCTGCACGTGCTGCGCTATGCCGCCGGCGAGCTGGACGCATTGCTCGACGCCCTGGTGGCGACCGGTTATGGATTGACGCTGGGCATCCAGTCGCGGGTGGATACCTTCGTCGAGCGCATCGTGCGGCGCATGCCGGTCGGCAACGTGTATGTGAACCGCAACATGATCGGCGCGGTGGTCGGCGTGCAGCCTTTCGGCGGGGAGGGGCTGTCGGGGACCGGGCCGAAAGCCGGTGGGCCCTTGAGCCTGCGCCGTCTCGTGCAGGAGGCACCGCCGCCCTTGCACGCTCTGCAGCGCCCGCCGAGACCGGCGCTCGACGTGCTGGACGCCTGGTTGGCCGGCCCGGTCCCGTCCCTGCCCGACGCGGCGCTCAAGCGGGGGCTGTGCAATCGGATCGCCGCGTATCGGCAGGCCTCCCTGGCTGGCCTGAGCATGCTCCTGCCGGGGCCGACGGGCGAACGCAACACCCTTGGTTTCCATGCCCGTGGCGCCGTCCTGGGGCTGGGGGATAGCGCGGCAGCCTGGTATCACCAGCTGGTCGCTGCGCTGGCCACCGACAACCGCTTGCTGCTGCCGGCCGAGGACGAGGCGGCTGCCGCCTGGCTGGCTTCCCTGCCGGAGGCGCTGCGGACATGGGTCGAGCCGTGCGCCGACGTGCTCACCTGCGTGTGGGTTGCCGTGCTAGCGGATCTTCCACCGGAAGAGACCGCTCGCTGGCGGCTGGCCTTCGCCAACCGGGGCGGGCCGATCCTGCCCTTCCTGGTGCCATCGCCGGACTACGCGCTGGAGCGCCTGGTCCATGAGCGCTGCGTGACCGTCAACACCGCGGCCACCGGCGGTAACACCGGCTTGCTGCGCCTCGGGGACGTGTAGCAGCGCGTCGTGCGCCTGCGCACGCGGATGGAATAAGGACTGTTAGAATCCGGCCCGTGCTGCGCCGTCCCTCCGCCCTTCGCCTGTTGATCGCCTGCCTCGCCACGGCGGCGGCGGCATGGGTGCAGGCAGCCGACGTCCGGGTTGAACTGGCGGCGCCGGATGAGCTGCGGGCACTGCTCGAAAAACATGTGGATTTCCTCGACCAGCGGCCGGAGAGCGGCCTGGATGAAGGGGGGCGGGTGGCCATCCTGCGCCGGGCGCGCAAGGAGATCGGCGAGATCCTGGCGACGGAAGGCTATTTCTCGCCGTCCATCGAGAGCGTGGAGGACGGCGAGGCCTTCCGCATCGTCGTGACGCCCGGACGGCGGACCACGATCAGCCAGGTCAGGCTGCATTTCAGCGGTGACCTGAACCGCGCGGAGGGGGCGCGCCCAGCCCGTCTTGCGGCCCTGACGGCAGCCTGGAGCTTGCCGGTTGGCCACCCATTCCGGCAGGCCGACTGGGATGCGGCCAAGCAGCAACTGATGGATGCCGTGAGCGCTCGCGATTACGCCGCGGCGAGCATGACCGCCAGCCATGCTCTCATCGATCCGGAGACGGCCACCGCGACGCTCAGCGTCGATGTGGATTCCGGGCCCGAATTCCGTTTCGGCCGGCTCGACATCACTGGCCTCGGCAGCTACGACCCGTCGCTGATCGAGCGTTACCAGCCGCCGAAGGCCGGCGAGCCCTACAGCCTCGACCGCCTGCTGCGCTTCCAGACCGCCTTGCAGAACACGCCGTATTTCGCCTCGGTGGTGGTGGACGTCGATCGCGAGTCCGCTACGCCGGATGCGGCACCGCTGCGGGTCCACCTCACCGAGGCCTTGCCGCGCCGGCTGGGCTTCGGCATCGGTGCCAGCAGCAACACCGGCTACCGGGTCGAAACCACCTATCGGGACGCCCACTTCTTCGACCGGGCCTACAACCTGGTCAGCGGCATCCGCCTTGAGCAGCGTCGCCAGCTCGGCTATGCGGACGTGTTCCTGCCGCCATCCCTGGCGGGCGACCTGGACAGCGTCGGCGTGCTGGCCGAGCACACCGACATCTCCGGGTTGCAGACCCAGCGCCAGTCCATCGGCGTGGTGCGCACGATACCGCGCGGCAACATCGAGAACCGCCTGTCCCTCAATTTCCAGCACGAAACCCTGACCCCCGACGGCAGCCTGCCGTCCAGCCGCAAGGCCCTGGCCGCCAACTGGTCATGGACGCGGCGGGCGGTGGACAACATCCTCGATCCACGGAACGGCCAGGTGCTCAACCTGCAGGTCGGCGGCGCGGCCCAGGTCTTGCTGTCCGACCGCAACTTTGCGCGCTTCTATGGGCGCTACCAGCTCTTCGTGCCGGTCGCCAAGCGCGACGTGCTGATCCTGCGGGCGGAGGGCGGCGTCACCGTGGCGCCGTCCCGCGACGGGGTGCCGCAGGACTTCCTGTTCCGTACCGGCGGCGCCCAGAGCGTGCGCGGCTACGCCTACCAGAGCCTGGGCGTGCGCGACGGTACGGCGACGGTCGGCGGGCGCTACCTGGCGGTAACCAGCGCCGAGTACGTGCATTGGTATTCCGGCGACTGGGGCGTGGCGACTTTCGTCGATGCCGGCAATGCGAACGACGAGCGCCAGCTGTTCAAGATGAACTTCGGCTACGGTTTCGGCCCGCGCTGGAAGAGCCCGGCCGGGCCCATCGCGCTGGATCTCGCCTACGGGCAGCGGGATCACCGGCTGCGCCTGCAGTTTGCGGTAGCCATCGCCTTCTGAGGCCGCACAACTTTTGCTTGGATAGGGGCTCCAACGCAAAACGCCGTACAAAACCGACAAACCCCCAGCGGGAGCCCCCATGCCCAACCGACTGCAGCACGAAACCTCACCCTATCTCCAGCAGCATGCCGACAATCCGGTGGACTGGTGGCCGTGGTGCCAGGAGGCCCTCGACCTGGCTCGCCGGGAAGACCGGCCGATCCTGCTGTCCATCGGCTACTCGGCCTGCCATTGGTGCCATGTGATGGCCCACGAATCCTTCGAAGATCCCGAGGTGGCGGCCGTGATGAACCGCCTGTTCATCAACATCAAGGTGGACCGGGAGGAGCGCCCCGACCTCGACCAGATCTACCAGGCCGCCCACCAGATGCTTGCGCGGCGCGGCGGGGGCTGGCCGTTGACGGTGTTCCTGGCGCCGGACGGCAGCCCCTTTTTCAGCGGCACCTATTTCCCCAAGGAACCACGCTACAACCTGCCGGGCTTTCCGGATCTGCTGCAGCGGGTTCATGAGGCCTTCACGACCCAGCGCCAGGCCATCGACGAACAGAATCAGGGCTTGCGTGCCGCGCTGGCCCGCAGCGAGGCGATTGGCAGTGCCCACCCCTCGGAGTTCACCGGCGCTCCATTGCGCACGCTGCAGGAGGGCCTGGCGTCCACTTTCGACGAGGAGCACGGCGGCTTCGGTGGCTCGCCCAAGTTCCCGCATCCGGCAGACCTGGACTTCCTGCTGCGCTGCTTCGCCGCGACCAGCGATGTGGCGGCCCGCGACATGGCGCTGAAGACCCTGCGCGGCATGGCCGAAGGCGGCATCTTCGACCAGCTGGGCGGGGGCTTTGCGCGCTACAGCGTGGATGGCTGGTGGAACATTCCCCACTTCGAGAAGATGCTTTACGACAACGGGCCGCTGCTTGCGCTGTATGCCGATGCCTGGCTGCTCACCGGCGAGCCGCTGTTTGCACGGGTGGCCGAGCGCACCGCCGAATGGGTATTGCGGGAGATGCGCCTGCCGGAGGGCGGCTTCGCGTCCTCGCTGGATGCCGACTCCGAGCACGAGGAAGGCAAGTTCTACGTGTGGGACAAGGCCGAGGTACGCGAATGCCTCGACGATCTGGAGTACCGCGTGTTGTCCCAGCACTACGGCGTGGCGCGGCCGCCCAACTTCGAGGAGAAGCACTGGCACTTCTACATCGCCAGGCCGCTGACCGGCGTCGCCGACAAGCTCGGCATCTCGCTGGCCGAGGCGGAGGCCGCGCTGGAGCGGGCCCGCGCCAAGTTGTTTGCTCGACGGGAGGGCAGGGTGCGTCCCGGCCGCGACGACAAGCTGCTGGTCAGCTGGAACGCGCTGATGATCCACGGCCTGGCCCATGCGGCGCGGGTCTTCGGTCGTGACGACTGGCTGGCCGCGGCGACGCAGGCCATCGACTTCATCCGTCGAACCCTCTGGCAGGACGGCCGCCTGCTGGCGACCTACAAGGACGGGCGGGCCCATCTGAACGCCTATCTGGACGACCATGCGCTGCTGATTGCCGCGCTGATCGAGAGCTTGCAGGCAGGCTACCGGCCGGAGGACCTGGAGTTCGCCGAAGACCTGGCCGATGTATTGCTCGATGCGTTCGAGGATCGGGCCGGTGGTGGCTTCTTCTTCACCCGCCACGATCACGAGGCGCTCATCCATCGTCCGAAGAGCGGCCACGACAATGCGATGCCGTCCGGCAATGGGATTGCCGCGCAGGTCTTCGGCCGGCTCGGGCATCTGACCGGTGAAACCCGTTACCTTGCGGCGGCGGAGCGCACGCTACAGGCTTTCTATCCGGCGATGGGGGCAAGCCCCATGGGCTTCGCCAGTCTTGCCGTGGCCCTCGCCGAGCACCTGCAGCCTCCGTCCCTGCTGGTGTTGCGGGGCGCTCCGGCGGTGCTGCCGGAATGGTCGCGGCGGGTTAGCGGAAGCTATCGCCCCAGCCTGCTGAGCGTGGCCTTGCCGCCCGATGTGCCCGGGTTGCCGCCGGTCCTCGACAAGCCGGCCGCCGAAGCCGTCAACGCCTGGTTGTGTTCCGGCGTTACTTGTTTGCCCCCGTTTGCTGCCTGGCCGGCGCTTGAAGTCGCGCTTGCGGCAATTGGCAAACCCGAAGGCGCGGCGTAGACTCCGCGCAGCTTTTTTCGCCACACAACTCGAGAGGATCACAATGAAGAAACTCGTCGCTGTCGCCGCCATCGCCGGTCTGATGGGCTCCACCGCCGCCTTCGCCGATGCCGGTGCTGATCTGGCCAAGGCCAAGAACTGTCTGGCTTGCCACGCTGTGGACAAGAAGGTCGTTGGCCCCGCCTACAAGGATGTGGCCGCCAAGTACAAGGGCGACAAGACCGCCGAAGCCAAGCTGATCGAGAAGGTCCAGAAGGGTGGTTCCGGCGTCTGGGGTCAGGTTCCGATGCCCCCCAACCCGCAGGTCAACCCGGCTGAAGCCAAGACCCTCGTGGCCTGGGTGCTCAGCCAAAAGTAAGTCGCCGGCTGTGCCGTCGCAAAAAAACCAGCCTTCGGGCTGGTTTTTTTATGCTTGTCGCCAGAGCGCATTAGTGATGCCCGGCGGTAGCGACGGAATGGATGTTCTTGTTGCCTGATGCCTGTTCCCAGCCGCCGCCGAGCGCCAGGAAGAGGCTGACCTGGTCCAGCGCCAGCTGGCTGTCCGACACGGCGAGGGTCGCATCGGCGCTGGTGAGGTTGCGTCGGGCATCCAGGTCGTTGAGGTAGGGCGCGCGTCCGCCGCGGTACAGGGCTTCCACTTGGCGGGCGGCTTCAGCGGCTTCGTTGCGTGCCTTGCGCAGGGCCGCATTGCGGTCGAGCTCGCGGGCGTAGACCGCTAGTGCGGTTTCGGTGTCGCGCAGGGCGCCGAGCACGGTGCCGTCGAAGCGGGCCAGGGCGGCTTCGGCGCCGGCCTTGGCAATCTCGATGCGGGCGTATTCGAGGCCGCCGGGAATCGTCCAGCTGATCAGCGGACCGATGCCCCAGCGCTGGGTGTCTGGCTGGCCGAGATCGGCGAGCAGGCCGGTGAGGCCGGCGGTCAGGCCGATGGATACCGTGGGGTAGAGGGCTGCGGTCGCCACGCCGATGCGCGCAGTGGCGCCGGCCAGGGCCCGTTCGGCCTGGCGGATGTCCGGGCGGCGCTTGAGCAGGGCGGTGCCGTCCCCAACCGGGATCGGCGCGTTCAGTTTGGGAACTTGCACGCAACTGGCGACGGTCTTCGGAAACTCTGCGGGTGGGCGGCCGGTGAGGGTGGCCAGTGCGTACAGCGCGGTGCTGCGGCGGGCGTCGTAAGCGGGCAGCGAGGCACGGATCTGTTCGACCTGAGCCCTGGCGCGGGTCACGTCGGTGACCGTGCCGCGTCCGGCGTCGGCCAGCTTGCGGGCGACGTTCAGGTTGTCTTCCTGTTGCTGCAGGGCACGTTCGGTGACCTGCTTCTGGTAGCCGGCCGAGCAGGCTTCGACGTAATTGCGGGCCACGTCGGCGGCGATATTGACACGCACCAGGTCGACGGCGGCCTGGCTGGCTTCTGCGTCGGCGTCGGCTGCTTCGGTCAGGCGCCGCAGCTGGCCGAACAGGTCGAGCTGGTAGGAGGCCGCCAGGCCGCCAATGCCGAGGCTCATCGGCGGGATGTTCTCCTTCAGCAGGTAGGCTTGCCCGGCGACCTTTTCGCGGGCCACGGCACCGCTGACGCGGGCGGCGGGTTCGCTGGCCGATTCGGCCTCGGCGACGATGGCGTGGGCCCGCGCCAGATTGGCGGCAGCGACCCGCAGCTGCGTGTTGGCGGCGAAGGCCGTCTCGATCAGGCCATTGAGCGTGGTGTCGTCATAGAGCTTCCACCAGTTGGCGGGGAGGGGCTCGCTGCGGACGCTGGCGCTGGTGCTGCCGACGAAGGCGCCTTGCGCCGTCGGCAGGTTGACGGCGGCTTGTTCCGGCAGGTGGTAGTTGGGGCCGACCGTGGTGCAGGCGCCCAGGCCAAGGGTGAGGCCGATGACGCCCAAGGTGTGCAGGGCCTTCATTGCCGTGCTCCGCCGGCTGTGGCCAGGGGGCCGACGGGATTGGCCGCGGCTTTGGCGTGGCCGTCCTTGTCGACGATCGCCACGGTGGCGGTCAGGCCGGCAACCAACTGGAGATCCTTCGGCACTTCGTCGAGGGCGATGCGCACCGGAATCCGCTGGGCCAGGCGGACCCAGGTGAACACCGGGTTCACGTTGGGCAGCAGGTTGTTGCCGTTGGCACGGTCGCGGTCCTCGATGCCGGCTGAGATGCTCTCCACGTGGCCGCGCAGTTCCTGCTCGCGGCCCATGATGCGGATCTTGGCGGGCTGGCCGATCTTCACGCCTTGAAGCTTGGTTTC
Organism: Zoogloea sp. LCSB751; assembly: GCF_002028455.1. Lineage (GTDB taxonomy): Bacteria > Pseudomonadota > Gammaproteobacteria > Burkholderiales > Rhodocyclaceae > Zoogloea. Next base: position 355,091 of record NZ_MWUM01000001.1, read on the forward strand.
CTCGAAGTAGCCGTCTACGTGGAACGAGTGGGTGTCGAGCACGGCGAGCACCTGCTTGCCGGCGGTCACGTAGTTACCCGAGCGCAGGGACAGGTCGCTGAGGTAGCCGTCCACCGGCGCGACGATCTTCGTGCGGGCCAGGTTGAGGGCGGCCAGCTCGCGATTGGCGATGGCCTGGGCCAGCTGGGCTTCGCCGAGTTCGACCTTTTCGCGGCTTTGTTCGACGGTTTCCTGGGCCACCAGGGTGGACAGCTGGGCGTTGCGGCGGGCTTCGCGGCGGGCCTGATCGAGGTTGGCGCGCACGGTGGCGACGGCCGCGTCGGCCTGCTTGAGGGCCAGGCGATAGCGCTCGGTGTCGATCTGGAAGAGTTCCTGGCCCTGCTTCACGAACTGGTTGTCGTGGATCGCCACGTGGGTGACGAGGCCGGATACGTCCGGCGTGACCGGCACGATGTCGGCACGCACGCGGCCGTCGCGGGTCCAGGGTTCGACCTGGTAGTGATCCCACAGGCGTTGGGACGCGAAGAGGGCGAGGACGATGGCCACCAGAGTGACGGCGATCCGAAGGAGCTTGAGATAGAGTGGTTTCACGGGAGCATCACCTTCAATCAAAAGGAGGGCATGGGCAGGCGGATGACGAGGGACCAGACGATCATGAACACGGCAGCGTCGAACAGGGCCGGGTGCCACACGATGCGGTACAGCCCGACCAGCGAGAACACGCGGCGCAGCAGGAACGAGAAGACGAAGGCGAGGGGTGTCGACACGAGGATCGACGACACCAGTACGCCGTCGAGGTTGAGTTCCCCGATCATGCGGAGGGTCCTTTCATCGAGAGCAGGCCGGCGGCCTGATAGGCCACGGCCTTGGGAAACAGGTTGCCGCGCAGGCCGACCATCGCCGACAGGCCGGCGAGCTTGGCCGTCGACGGGGGCAGTTCGGTGATGGCGTGCAGCGCATGATCGATGTCGGCCAGCAGCCCGGGCGGCGCATCGACGATGCGGCCGTTGGAGCGGGTCGAGAAGTGCTCGCCGACGCCATTCAGCGCGCGTTCGGTCAAGTCGCGCGTGGTGGTGTCGAAATCCGGGCTGGCCTTCTGCAAGGTGACCAGGTTCATGCCGATGCGTAAGTCATGCAGAACGTCGACGCCACGCAGTTCGCCGCTCTGGGACACGGCGGCGAGCTTGGGCGTCAGCAGGGTCAGGCGGTCGAGCAGACGGCCGGCCAGGGCCACCGGTTCAGCTGAGGCGCCGGCCCGCGCGTGGTGGGCGAGATCCCGCCAGTTGTGGCGCAACAGGCGGCGCGCGCTGGTGTCGACGCTGATCGTGCGCATGAAGCCGGTGACCCACAGGGCAATGAAGACGCCGACGAAGAGGGCCATGTTGACGTTGAGGAAATCGGCGAAATCCTGGTGGCTCAGGGTTTCCTGCAGGGCCAGCGCATTGCAGAAGCCGGTGATCATGGCCATTGCGGGCACCAGGGTGCGCGGGGCCGCCATGTAGACACCCATCGGCAGCAGGATCGGCGCCAGCACTAGCACCAGCATCGGGAAGTCGTTGACCTGAGGCATCACGGTGAACTGGAACACCGCAGCAATCGGCAGGGCGACCAGGTTGAAGATGCCGAAGCTGGCGATGGTCGGTTTGGGGTCGTCCATCGTTGCGAAGAAGCAACACACCACCGCGGCGATCATTGCCGCAGCGGCGCCATCCCGCCAGCCGCTCATGATCCACAGTGCGCAGCTGAGCAGCACTGCGATGCTCGCCGCGCCGGCAGACAGCAGCGCCATGCCGTAGTCCCGGTGCAGGGGCCGATGCTCTTTGGTATCCACCAGTTCCGCCAGCTCCGCCGACAGGGGCTTGTTACGGCGTACGTGGTCGAGTAGGGTGTGGCTGTCGCCCAGTGTGTCCACCAGGTCGACCAGCCGGGTCAGCAGGCTGGCTGACAGCAGCGTGGCCCAGTCGGCGTCGTGGGGCGTGGCCGCGGCGACGGATCTCAGTTCGGCGATCAGCGGCTCGGCTCCGTTGCGGTCGGCGCCACCTGCAATCCATGTGGCGACCTGCTCGATCAGGTCGGCGACCTCGGGCGAGAGGGCATGCCCGTCGGCGCGCAAGGCGCTAAGCCTGTCGTTCAGCCCGTCGATGATCGGGATCAGGACCAGCGTGCGGGTATGCAGCGCATGGACGACGTTGGTGATCTCACGCAGGTTGGAGGTGTCGAAGGGCAGGTGCTTGGACAGCAGGTGGATTTCCGTCTCCGCGGCGGCCAGCTGGCGGCGTTCGCGGTCCGTCTCGGTGGCGCTGCGTTCGTGCAGTACATCGAGGGCCCACTGGTCGGCACTGCTCAGCCAGCTGGTGAGTCGGGCGACCAGCGGACCGCCGACGGGGCGGGGAAAGATGAGGCTATGGACGACGGTGGCGCAGACGATGCCGATCGAGATCTCCTCGAAGCGCGCGACGGCCACGTCGAAGATCTGGTCGGGGGTGTTGACGCTGGGGAAGGCGATGATCGCCGCGGTGTAGCCGGCCAGCATCAGCACGTAGCTGCGGGGGGTGCGGTCGAGCAGGGAAACGAACAGGCAGGCGCCGATCCACAGGGCGATCACCAGGCACAGCAATACGGGTGAGTCCACCAGCGGGGGGACCAGCAGCAGGGCAACCGTAGTGCCGACCAGCGTACCGCACAGCCGGAAGATGGCCTTCGAGCGTACGGCGCCGGCCAGCGGATGGCTGACGATGTAGGCCGTCATCATGGCCCAGTAGGGCCGTGGCAGGCCGATGCTGAAGCCCACGTACAGGGCCAGCATGGCCGCCGCGAAGCTGTTGAAGGAAAACAGCAGTGCACTTCGTTCGAAGCGCAAGGCCGTCAGCAGCTTATTCATCGCCGTTCCCGGGATGCAGTGCGGCGTCGAAGGCCGCGAACACCCGCAAGGTGGCTTCAAGATCTTCGTCGGCAATGCGGGCGAGCAGTTTGCTGCGCAGTTCCTCGATCAGTTTCTCGACGGTGGCTGCCATCGCGTGGCCCTGTCCGGTGAGGTACAGCAGCTTGGCCCGCTTGTCGGCCGCATCGCCGCGACGTTCGATCAGGCCGGCCTGACACAGCTGATCCAGCAGGCGGCCCAGCGACGGGCCTTCGATGCCCATGTCTTCCGCCAGCACGCCATGTCGTACGCCATCACCGAGGCGGCTGAGATGAATGATCGGCAGCACCCTGGCGTCCGACAGACCATGGGCGAGGGCCGCCTCATTGACTGCTCGTCGATAGATGCGCGACAGGCGGACCAGGTTGCTGGTGACGGCGGCTTCTCGAAGAGTTCTGTTCTTGTTCATGGCGGCGACAGGAAGAAGTGGGACTGTGAAAATATTATATAGCAAGCTTCCTATTTTTATATTGCGTCGCACACTTGTGTAAAACCCTTACGGCTGCACAGCTTGTTGTGCCGTGTGATGCCTTGCTGGCGTGGGGCGCGTCCTGCATGTTGCGAACTTGCAACACTCTCGTGCCGCTTCGCATCCAAAAAACAACGCTGTCCTTGCCCTCGGCTTTGCCAAGCGCTGACAATGCAGGCCAACTTCTCGTTAGAGAGGTGAAATTGGTCGGCCCTGCGCAAGCAGTGCGTGCCAGTCTTCAATCAAGAGGAGAAACATATGCAAAAGAAACTGATCGCTCTGGCCGTTGCCGGCCTGGCCTCCACCGGCGCCTTCGCTCAAGCTAACGTCACCGTCTACGGTATTGCTGACGGTTCCTTCGACGTGGTTCGTGTTTCCAACACCAATGGCAACACCGACCTGGGCAACACCACCCGTGTTTCCTCCAACTCGTCCTACGTCGGTTTCAAGGGCGCTGAAGCTCTGGGCAACGGCCTGACCGCTGTGTTCCAGTTCGAAAGCGGTGTTTCCTTCGACAGCAAGGGCGGCCTGAGCACCAGCCGTGACAGCTTCGTTGGCCTGTCCAGCGCCAACCTCGGCACCGTGGTTCTGGGCAACCTGACCGGCCCGACCCGTGCTCTGGGCACCACCCTGGACGTGAACGCTGGCGCTGCCGGCATCGGCGCGAACTCCGCTCTGCTGGGCAAGCTGGGTAACAACCTGATCGGCGGTACCGACGCCAACACCAACTACACCCCGGCTACCGGCGTTGGCCGCAGCGCCACCAGCGCGTCGATCTTCGACACCCGCTGGAGCAACGCCATTGCCTACGTCTCCCCGACGTACTACGGCCTGAACGCCACCGTTGCCTACGTTGCCAACGAGAACAAGTCGTTCCACAACACCACCAACTCCCCGATCAACACCAGCGGCTACGACCTCGGTTTGAAGTACGCCAATGGCCCGATCCTGGCTGCGGTGACCTACAACGCCGTTTCCCTGGGTAACGACGCTGGCACCAACGTGTCCGACCTGCGTGTCGGTGGTTCTTATGACTTCGGCATCGCTACCGTTCGTGCGATCTTCGACCGCACCCGTGGCGATCACCTGACCGCCATCGGCCTCGGCGCTGGCAAGGCTACCCAGAACGTCTTCGGCCTGGGCGGTACCTTCAACGTGACCCCGGCTGGCAAGGTTCTGGCTCAAGCCTACTTCGCCAACGATCTGAAGCTGGATGGCAGCTCCGCCAGCGACACCGGCGCCAAGTTCTTCGAACTGGGCTACGAGCACAGCCTGTCCAAGCGCACCCAGCTGAAGGCTGCCTACGTTCACCTGAACAACGACAACAACGCTCGCTACGACTTCGGCAACAACGCCGCTGGTCTGGGCACCGTTGGCACCTCCGCCACCGGCGCCACCCTGCAAGGCGTTCAGCTGGGCCTGCGTCACTCCTTCTAATTCAGACCTCGTCTGAACTGGAAATTGACGGGCACCTTCGGGTGCCCGTTTTTCATGGGGCTCTTTCTGGTTGTCATGGCCAGCTTGGGCCCCAAAAGCAAATGGCCACCAATCGGTGGCCATTTGCTTTTGGGGGAATTGGACTGCGAGAAGATCAGCCGATCTGCACCAGATTGTCCCGGTGGATCAGCTCCGGTTCTTCCGAGAAGCCGAGCAGTTCCTCGATTTCACTGGATGCGTGGCGAGCAATACGGCGGGTGTCGTTGCTCGCATAATTGATGAGGCCGCGGGCAACTTCCTGGCCGCTTTCGCTCCGGCAGGCCACTACGGAGCCGCGGGAGAACTTGCCGTTTACGGCGATGACGCCGATCGGCAGCAGGCTCTTGCCGTCCTTGAGGGCTTGTACTGCGCCGGCATCGAGCGTCAGGCTGCCGGCCAGTTGCAGGTGGTCGGCAAGCCATTGCTTGCGGGCGGCCAGCGGCGTGCTGGTAGCGTAGAGCAGGGTGCCGATGCTGTCGCCGGCAGCAACGCGCAGCAGCGCATCGGCTTCGCGACCGCTGGCGATGCAGGTGTGGGCGCCGCTACGGGCGGCGCGCTGGGCCGCGCGAACCTTGGTGATCATGCCGCCCTTGCTGATGCCGCTGCCGGCGCCGCCAGCCATGGTTTCCAGGGCGGTGTTTTCGGCGCGGTCCTCGGAGATCAGCGTGGCAGCTGGATCCTTGCGCGGATCGGCAGTGTACAGGCCTTGCTGGTCGGTGAGGATGATCAGCGCGTCGGCGTCGATCAGGTTGGCGACCAGGGCGCCAAGCGTGTCGTTGTCGCCGAACTTGATCTCGTCGGTGACGACGGTGTCGTTCTCGTTGATGATCGGCACGACGCCCAGTTCGAGCAGGGTGACGAGGGTCGAGCGGGCGTTGAGATAGCGCGTGCGGTCGGCCAGATCTTCGTGGGTCAGCAGGATCTGGGCGGTGTGCAGGCCGTTCTGCGAAAAGACGCTCTCGTAGGCCTGGGCAAGCCCCATCTGGCCGACGGCGGCTGCAGCCTGGAGTTGGTGCATTTCCTGCGGGCGGCTGGTCCAGCCGAGGCGCTGCATGCCGGCGGCAATGGCGCCGGAGGAGACGAGGATGATTTCCTTGCCGGAGGCGGCGAGGCTGGCGATCTGTCGCGCCCAGTCGGCCAGGGCTTCGACGGCCAGGCCTTCGCCGTTGTTGGTGACGAGGGCGCTGCCGACCTTGACGACCAGCCGGCGGGCGTTACGAATTGCGGATCTCATCGTCGTCTTCTTCGTCGTAATCGGTTTCGTCGTCGTCGAGTTCGTCAGCATCGGCTGCCTCTTCCTCGTCTTCGATGCCGGCCGCGGCCCGGGCGGCGGCTGCCGCATCGGCGGCAGCCTGAGCGGCGGCCTTTTCCTCGTCGAGGACATCTTGGATAGCAAAGACGACTTCCTGGCAGCCGGCGCGGCTGATCGCGGAGACTTCGAAATGACGCTCCACCGGGCCGTAGGCTTCGAGGAAGGCGGCGATGCGCTCCTGGCGCTCGTCCGCATCGGGAATCAGGTCGAGCTTGTTCAGGACCAGCCAGCGGCGCTTGTTGACCAGTTCCTCATCGTACTTGCGCAGCTCCTCGACGATCGCGTGGGCGTCGCTGACCGGATCGGCCTCCGGATCGAAGGGGGCGATGTCTACGATGTGCAGCAGGATGTGCGTGCGTTGCAGGTGGCGCAGGAACTGGTGGCCGAGGCCGGCACCGTCGGCGGCACCTTCGATCAGGCCGGGAATGTCGGCAATGACGAAGCTGCGGTTTTCGGAGGTGCGCACCACGCCCAGGTTGGGGGCGAGGGTGGTGAAGGGGTAGTCGGCAACCTTCGGTTTGGCGGACGAAACTGCGCGGATGAAGGTGGATTTGCCGGCATTGGGCATGCCGAGCAGGCCAACGTCGGCCAGAACCTTGAGTTCCAGGTTGAGGCTCTTGCGCTCGCCTTCCTGGCCCATGGTCTTCTTGCGCGGGGCGCGGTTGGTGCTGGTCTTGAAGTGCAGGTTGCCGAGGCCGCCGCGACCGCCCTTGGCGATCATTACGCGCTTGCCGTCGTGGTCCAGGTCGGCAATGATCTCGCCGGTTTCCTGCAGGGAAATGATGGTGCCGACTGGCATGTGCAGTTCGATATCGTCGCCACCCTTGCCATAGCAGTCTGCACCGCGGCCATTCTCACCGCGTTCGGCGAGGAAGGTGCGCTTGTAGCGGAAGTCGATCAGGGTGTTGAGATTGCGGTCGGCGACGGCGTAAACGTCGCCGCCCTTGCCGCCGTCGCCGCCGTCCGGGCCGCCCATGGGGATGTATTTTTCGCGGCGAAAGGTGGCGGCGCCGTTTCCGCCGTCCCCGGCGATGACTTCAATACGGGCTTCGTCGAAAAACTTCATGGGAGCTTCCGGTTGGGGCGCCAAATGGGGCCCTGAAAGAAAAAAGCCCTATCCACAGATAGGGCTTTGAGTGCATGCGAGCTGAAGTTATTCAGCGGCAGCGGGCACGATGTTCACGGTGCGACGCTTGTTGGCGCCCTTGACGGTGAACTGAACGGTGCCTTCGGTCAGCGCGAACAGGGTGTGATCCTTGCCGATGCCGACGTTTTCGCCCGGGTGGTATTCGGTGCCGCGCTGGCGAACGATGATGTTGCCGGCGAGGACGAATTGACCGCCGTAGCGCTTGACGCCAAGGCGTTTGCTTTCTGAGTCGCGACCGTTACGTGAACTGCCGCCAGCCTTTTTGTGTGCCATGTCGGATTCTCCTTAAGCCGAGATCGCGTCGATGCGCAGCTCGGTGTAGTTCTGACGGTGACCCTGATGCTTCTGGTAGTGCTTGCGGCGACGCATCTTGAAGATCTTGATCTTGTCGTGACGGCCGTGGGAAACCACGGTGGCCGTGACGGTGGCGCCAGCCACAACGGGGGTGCCGATCTTGACCGACTCGCCTTCGCCGACCATGAAGACCTGGTCGAGGGTGATTTGCGAGTCCACGTCAGCCGGTATCTGTTCTACTTTGAGTTTTTCGCCGACGGTGACACGGTACTGCTTACCGCCGGTTTTTATGACCGCGTACATGGATGTACTCCGAGTGAAGAGTTTGCAGGAAACGCGCAAGTATACGCGAAGGCGCAGATCTCGTCAAACCGACCTCGGTCGCGTGCCATTCAGGGGAGGCGCTGCAGGATGCGTGCGCCGGGTGGCACGTCGGTGCGTTCCATGTAGCCGATCAGGTTAGGGGTATCGAGCAGCCACTGGCGCGCCTCGGCGGTCGAGCTGGCCTCGCGGGGGGGAAGGGCGCGGCCGGTGAATACCAGCCGGGACCAGTAGGCGCGGATCTGAGCTGGGTTCTTGCCGGTGAGCTTCAGGTAGAAATCGTCGCGCAATGTGCCGTTGGGCAGGTCGATGAGTTTGACGGGGGTGCCGTCGGCCAGCGTGGTGGCGTGGCCCAGGTAGAGGTTTTCGGCGCGTTCACGGCTGACCTCGACGGCCGCGGTGCGTACGCTGGCGACCAGCACGAGCTCCGCCCTGCCCGGGCCCGGGGCAAGCAGGCCGGCAGCGATCAGGAGGATTCTGGCTAGGCGCATGGGGCTCAAAAGACGAAGTCCACCGCGAGGCTCAGGACATGGGTCGGCCCGTCCGGCTTCAAATAGTCGCCAAGCTGGCTGGGGAGGAAGATGCCGAGGCCGCCGGGGCCGGGCTGAATGCGTTCGAGCTGTGCCTTGACGGCAACATTGCGTCCCGCGTCCCAGCGCAGGCCGGCACCGATGCTGCGCTGGGCCTTGTTGCGCCCGGCGTTGAAGGCAGCCAGGCCAATGTCGAGTGCGGCGACTCCGGTCACCGCGCTGCTGACCGGTGAGGTTTCCCGTTGGCGGGCGACAGTCAGGTAGGGCGTGAAGGCACCGGTCCGGTAGCCGGCCGTGACATACCATCCCATCCCGGTGTCGATGTAGCGATCCACATTGCGACGAGCGATTTCGGCGATCAGCAGCAGGCGGTCCTGGTCGTACTGCAGGCCGGCCGACATGAAGCTCGTCTTGCCGTCGGTGCCGGAGAGCTCCGGCACGATGGCGCCGTAGCCGGTGGCGACGAGGGCCTGCTGCAGGCTCAGAAAATGCGCATCGGACCAGCGCAGGGACATATCGGCCTGGGCGTAGCTGAACTGGGCCGTGAGGCCGTTGCGGCTGAAGGAGGCCTTGAGGCCGCGGATCTTGTCGAGATTGGCCGAGCCGCCGCGGATGTTCATCGCGCTGTGCCCGGCATACGCATGCAGTTCGATATCCGTACCACCGATCTGCCTGCGGTACAGGGCGTCGGCGCCGTCGATGTCGGACAGGGGGTTCAGGCTGTAAACCTCGACGGGGGGCCGGATCCAGGGATTGGCGTAGTTGAGGTTCAGCGAATCGGAATACATGAAGAACGGCAGGCGGGTGCGGCCGATCCGCAGCAACAGCTCGGGCGTGGCCTGGTAGCTCGCAAAAGCCCAGGTGACGCGCGGATCGTAGCTGCCGGTAGGGCTCTTGCGGACCACCGATTGCAGGGTCAGGTCGAGGCGGCTGCCGATCTGCAGGGACCCTTGTATGCCGAGCACGGAGTCGACGGACAGATCGAAGGATGCTCCTGCGCCGGAATCGCTGACGCTGTTGGCGCGGAAGGCCCGCGTGGCGTTGTCGGTCCGTGCTGCGCCGAGGGTGCCGAAACCGGACAGGCTAAACGGCGACGGTGTATCGGCACGGGCGGCAAGGGGCGTGATCGCCGCAAACGCAAACAGCAGGGCGTGAAATGGCTTCATGTGCCAATCCTCTGGGCTTCGAGCCGCTGTCGGATCTTTTCGGCCGGCTCGGCGGCCGCAAACAGGTAGCCCTGGCCGTAGTCGCAGCCCAGCTCCCTGAGCATGTCGGCCTGGCTGGGGGTCTCGATACATTCGGCGACCACGCTCATGCCCAGTTCATGGGCCAGGCGGATGCTGCCCTCGACAATGGTGCGCAGGCGGGGAATGGTCTCGATTTCGCGGACGAAGGAGCCGTCCAGCTTGATGGTGTCGCAGGGAATCGAGTGGAGGTAGCTCAGGGACGAGTAGCCGGTGCCGAAGTCGTCGATGAGGATGCGCAGGCCCTTGGCCCGCAGTTTGCCGAGCTGGTGCATGGCCAGCTCCTTGCGCGTGACCAGGGTGCTTTCGGTGATCTCCAGCTTGAGGGCGCTGGGCGGCAGGCCGTGGCGTTCGATGCAGGCCACGATCTGGTCGGCCAGGTCGGCCTGGCCGAGCTGGCGGGCGGAGAGGTTGACGCTGATCGACAGGTTCTCGTCGGCCAGTCCTTGTTCGCGCCAGGCCGTCATGCAGACGCAACTCTGCTCAAGCATCTGCATGCCGAGTTGGTGGACCAGGCCGAGGGATTCGGCGACGGGGATGAACACGTCCGGGCCGATGCGCCGGGCGCTGGCCTGAGGCCAGCGGACGAGGGCCTCGAAGCCGATTGTGCGGCCGTCGCGCAGATCGATGATGGGCTGGAAGTGGGCCACCAGTTGGTGGTCCCGCAGGGCCGCACGCAGTTGGGATTCGAGTTGCAGGTCGCGCAGGACCTGCTGGTGCATGGCCGACTGGAATACCGTGATGGAGGCTTCGGCGCTGCTGCGCGAGCGGTGCATCGCATTGTCGGCGTCGCGCATCAGGTCTTCCGCACTGTGGAAGCCGCCGCTGCCGAGGACGACGCCAATGCGGGTTTTGGGGTAGAGCTGGTGGCCGTTGAGTTCGGCGCTCTCGGCCAGTCGGGTCTGCAGGTTTTCCGAGAAGCGGATCGCCTCGCCGGCATCCGGGATGTCATTGAGCAGCACGGCGAACTGGTCGCCGGCTACGCGCCCGACCACATCGCCGGGGCGGGCCAGCGCGCAGATGCGCGATGCGACGAGGCGCAGCAGATCGTCGCCGGCCGAATAGCCGAGGCTGTCGTTCACCACATGGAAGCGTTCGATGTTGACGTGCAGTACTGCAAACAGGTTGTCGGTGGCACGGTCCGCGTGGCGCAGGGTGTTCTGCAGATGCTCGACGAACAGAGCCCGGTTGGCGAGTCCGGTGAGGCCGTCGTGCAGGGCGTCGTGGATCAGCTGATCCTCTGCGCGCTTGCGCAGGTGAATGTCGCTGATCGAGCCGGCCATGCGGATCGCCCGGCCGCTGGTCGGATCGTAGACAGCCATGCCGCAGATGAGGATCCAGCGGTAGTCGCCATCCGCGTGGCGGATGCGGTGTTCGGCCATCAGCTGGGCAGATTCACGCTTCAGGTGGGCGATCACGCGCAGACGGAAAGGCTCCCGGTCGTCCGGGTGAAGGTAGTCGATGATCGAACGCTGCTCTTCGGTGAAGGCATTGAAGGACAGGCCGAGGATCTCGGCAAAGCGCGGTGCGAAATAGGTCTTGTTGTTGGCGATGTCCCAGTCCCACAGGCCGTCGTTGGCGGCCCGGGTGGCGAGGGCATAACGTTCTTCGCTGAGGGCCAGCTGGCGGGCGGTGCTCTCGAGCTCCTGGATGCGCGACTGCAGCGCAGCGGCCATGCGGTTGAAATGGCGGCACAGCTGTGCCAGCTCGTCGTTGCCCTGTTCGGGCAGGCGGTGGGACAGACGCCCCGCCGCGATGGCCTGACTGCCGCGCAGCAGGCGCCCCAGGTTGCGGGTCAGCAGGTAGCCGATGGCGCCGAGCAGCAGCAGCGTGAGCAGTACCTCGACGCTGGCAATGGCGATGCCCTGGTTGAGGATGCGCTGCTTGGCCAGGGCCAGCGGTGCGACGGACACGCCGAACTGCACGACGCCGACCTGGTTGTGTTCCAGCAGTACAGGGCGCCGCACGTGGATCAGGGTGTGCCCGACATAGTTGCCGAGGGTGTCGGCACTGTCTTCGTTGGGCGGCGGAGGGGCGTCCATTTCCGGCAGGCCGGCGCGGACCCGCAGTTGCCCGGCACTGTCGGCGATGCGCACATAAACCAGGCCTTCATGGCTGTTGCCGAGCAGTTCGCCGAGGGCGTCCTGCAGATCCTGGTAGCGTCCCTGGGGTACGTAGGCGGCCGTTACCACGTTGAGGATGGCGGCGTTCTGGGTGATGAGGGTGTTCAGGCTGGCGGTCGTCGCCTCATTGATCAGCCGCCCGCTGTTGGTCAGCAGCAGCGTCAGCATGACCACCTGAACCACTGTGCTGGCCAGCAGGAGACGGACGCGGATCGAGAGCTTGCTCAGCATCGTGTCAGGCTTTGAGTGGTTGCGGTGGAAATTGCAGATTGACGATCGACTGCAGTGGTATTCACTTGTACTCGGCTATTGTGCCAATTGCGTGAGACGAGTGCATCCCCGGCAGCATGTCCGTCGTGGATAATTCCGCAGGCATTGCGCGGATCGGGTTCGGCGGTGTTGGGTCGGGAGGCATGCCCCCGTGGCCGGCCATTGCCGTGCCACGGGGAGAGGTCGCCCGGATGGCGTCCGGGCCTGGGGCGTATTTACTTCTTCCAGGTATCCCGGAGGGTGACGGTGCGGTTGAAGATCGGCGCCCCGTCGCGGGAGGCAACGCGATCGGCCACAAAATAGCCGTGGCGCTCGAACTGGAAGCGGGCTTCCGGCTTGGCTGCGCGCAGGGCGGGTTCGAGCTGGGCGGTGATGACTTTCAGGCTGTTCGGGTTGATGTCGTCGAGGAAGTCGCGCTCCAGCTCCTCCGGGTCGCCCTCGCGCCGGTTGCCCGGGTAGGCGTGGCCGAACAGGCGGTCGTACAGGCGCACTTCGGCGGTATAGGCGTGGGCCACCGACACCCAGTGCAGGTTGCCCTTCACTTTGTAGTTGTCGGCGCCCGGCGTGCCGGACTTGGAGTCGGGCATGTATTCGCACAGCACGGCGGTGATGTTGCCGTCGGCATCCTTCTCGCAGCCGGTGCACTTCACCACGTAGCCGTAGCGCAGACGCGCCATGTTGCCCGGATAGAGGCGGTGGTAGCCCTTCACCGGGGTTTCCATGAAGTCCTCGCGCTCGATCCACAACTCGCGGCCGAAGGGCATTTCACGCTTGCCGAGCTCCGGGTGCAGCGGATGGTTGGGGGCGTGGCAGCGTTCGGTATGGCCTTCCGGATAGTTGGTGATGACCAGCTTGAGCGGGTCGAGCACCGCGACGCGGCGTTCGGCAGCCTCGTTGAGGTGCTCGCGCATGCAGTCTTCGAGCACGCTCATGTCGATCCACGAGTCGGACTTGGAGACGCCGATGCGCTCGGCGAACATGCGGAAGCCTTCCGGCGTGAAGCCGCGGCGGCGTGCGCCGACCAGGGTCGGCAGGCGCGGGTCGTCCCAGCCGGCCACGTGTTTTTCGTCCACCAGCTGGATCAGCTTTCGCTTGGACAGCACCACATAGGTGAGGTTGAGGCGCGCGAACTCGATCTGGCGCGGCACCGGGCGCGGGAAGAAGCCGCCGTCGGCGAGGCTGTCCAGCAGCCAGTCGTAGAACGGGCGCTGGTCCTCGAATTCGAGGGTGCAGATGGAGTGGGTCACGTCCTCCAGCGCATCCTCGATCGGATGGGCGAAGGTGTACATCGGATACACGCACCAGCGGTCGCCGGTGCGGTGATGGGTGGCGTGGCGGATGCGGTAGATGGCCGGGTCGCGCAGGTTGATGTTGGGCGAGGCCATGTCGATCCTGGCGCGCAGGATGTGCGTGCCGTCGGGGAACTCGCCGGCCTTCATGCGCTGGAACAGCTCCAGGTTCTCGGTGACGCTGCGGTTGCGGTAGGGGCTGTCCTTGCCGGGCGCCGACAGGGTGCCGCGATAGGCGCGCATTTCCTCGGCGGACAGGGAGTCCACATAGGCCTTGCCGACGGTGATCAGGTGCTCGGCCATCGCGTACATCTTGTCGAAGTAGTCCGACGCGAAATACAGGTGCTCGCCCCAGCTGAAGCCCAGCCACTGCACGGCTTCGATGATCGCGTCGACGTATTCCTGTTCTTCCTTGGTCGGATTGGTATCGTCGAAGCGCATGTGACAGGCGCCGCCGTAGGTCTCGGCCAGGCCGAAATTCAGACAGATGCTCTTGGCGTGGCCGTAGTGCAGGTAGCCGTTGGGCTCCGGCGGGAAGCGGGTTTCGACCCGTCCGCCCCATTTGCCGAGGCGGCGGTCCTCGTCGATGAGGCTGCGGATGAAGTTGCTGGGCGTTGTGGCTTCGTCGGCCGGAGAAGTGGGTGCGGTCATCTGGTCTTACCTTGACGGGCGGGCTGTGTGCCGCCGGAATGCCGGGAGAAAAATGTTGCAATTGTAGCCGATGGGCGCCGGGCGGCGGACAGCGTGGCCGTTTGTGAATTTTGGCACAGGCGGCTGCCGACTCGCCTCGAGTTGGCGCAGGATGCGCATTGTTAGGCATCTGGCGGGACGATGTTTGGGTAAAACGGTGGCCGTTGGCGGGGCACTGGGCCCTGCGGCCATTGCAGACTTCGTTTCCGGTGAGTCCATTGAAACCTCGAATTTCCGCCAAGTCCGTCTTCCGGCCCGTTGCCAGCGGCAGCGGCCTGTGGCGGCGCCCGGTGGCCGGCCACAGGCCGCCGTCACAGACGACTGAGGTGTTTGAAGAGCCGGCGCTGGACCTGGATACGCTGATGGCCCTGCCTGGGGTGAACGGCAATCGCGCGGCACCCATGTTGAAGCGTCTGCTGCCGTTGTTCGTCGGCGAAACCGAGCGCCATGTGCTGGGGCTGAGGGCGGGCCTGGCGGCGGGAGACGCGGAGGCGGTGCGTGCGCTGGCCCACAAGATGAAATCCGGCTGCCATGCCATGGGGGCACTGCGCCTGGCGGCCCGCGCCCGGCGTCTCGACGAGCGCATCAAGGCTGGGGGCGCGCCGCGGCCGGAGGACGTGGAGGGTATTGCCGAGGCCTGGGAGGCCTGTCGGCAGGCCCTGCACCGGGAAGGCCTGATCGAAGACGATGCAGCACGATGAAGGTGATCCGGAGGAAAGGCCGGCAGGAACGATGACTGACTGCGAACGCGCGCACATCCTGGTGGTGGATGACGATCCACTGACCCGCATGATGGCAACCGAGGCCCTGCGGGAAGGGGGATTCGCGGTTTCGGAGGCGGAGGACGGGGTGCAGGCGCTGGCGTTGTTCGACGCCGCCCTGCCTGATCTGGTGCTGCTCGACGTGATGATGCCGGGCCTGAGTGGCTTCGATGTGTGCCGGCGCCTGCGCTGCTTGCCGGCCGGCCGCCTGGTGCCGGTGATCATGTTGACCGGCCTCGACGATGGCGAGTCCGTCGAACGGGCCTTCGATGCCGGCGCGACCGATTTCATTTCCAAACCGATCAACTGGACCTTGCTGCGCTTCCGCATCCGCTACGTGCTGCGCTCGGCCGAGGCGATGCAGGAGCTGAGCCGCAGCCAGGAAAGCCTGTCCAACGCCCAGCGCATCGCTCGCCTAGGTAGCTGGGAATGGGGCGTCAAGACCGGGCGGGTACGCCGCTCGGCCCAGTTCTACCGGCTGTTCGGCTGCGATCGGGAAGATTTCGGCGAGGACATGGACGCTGTTGTCGAACACGTCTATGGCCCCGACCGCAGCGCCGTGCAGGCGGCCCTGGCAAGTGCCCGCGAGGGCGTCGGCTTCCAGCTCACCTATCGGGTCGTGTGGCCCGATGGCAGCGTGCGTACGGTGCAGGAAACCGTCGAACCGGCCCGTCGGGACGACGGACGCGGCGCCGGCGGGCTGGTCATGGAGGGCAGCGTGCAGGACATCACCGAGCAGGTCGATGCCCAGCGGCGCATCCGCCAGCTGGCCTACTTCGATCACCTGACCGGACTGCCCAACCGGGAGTACTTCCGCGAGAACCTGCTCGGTGCCACCGCCCGCGGCCTGCGCTACGACAGCCGCTGTGCGGTGATGGTGGTGGACATCGACCGTTTTGCGCGCATCAACGACAGTCTTGGCCCCGAGCGGGGCGACCAGGTGCTGCAGCTGATCGCCCATCGCCTGCGGGAAAACATGGGGGACCGCCTGCCGGCGGAGGCCGCGGGCGGGAGCTATGCCACCCGCTTCCGGGTGGCCCGCCTGGCCGCCGACGAATTCGGCGTGCTGGTGAACGACGTGAACTCGGTGGCCGACCTGCTCGACACGGCCGAGCGCCTGCTGCAGGTCGTGCGGGCCCCGATCCGCGTGCCGGGGCAGGAGATCACCCTGTCGGCACGCATCGGCGTGGCGGTGATGCCGGATCATGCGACCGATGCCGATGCCTTGCTGAAGGCGGCCGAAACCGCCCTCAACCACGCCAAACGCGGCCGCGGCGACCCGCTGGCCCTGTTCTCCGAGGACATGAAAGTGGCGGCCTTCCTGCGTTTCACGCTGGAAGGCGACCTGCGCCGCGCCATCGGCGAAGACGAGATGCGGATGTGTTATCAGCCGATCGTCGATATCAGGCTGCGTGCGGTGGTCAAGGCCGAGGCCTTGCTGCGCTGGCCCCACGCCAGTCGCGGAGCGGTGCCGCCACCGGAGTTCATCTCCCTCGCCGAGGAGACCGGGTTGATCGTGCCGTTGACCCGCTGTGTGCTCGAGAAGGTGTGTGCCGACCTGATCCGCCTGGAGCACCGGCTGGCGCCCGATTTCCGCATCAGCATCAACCTGTCCGGCGTGAATTTCATGGACGCCCAGCTGATTCCCACCGTCCGCGAGGTGCTGGCGCTCACCGGTGTGGCGGCATCGCG
This sequence comes from Zoogloea sp. LCSB751, assembly GCF_002028455.1. Lineage (GTDB taxonomy): Bacteria > Pseudomonadota > Gammaproteobacteria > Burkholderiales > Rhodocyclaceae > Zoogloea. The sequence continues at coordinate 371,629 of NZ_MWUM01000001.1, forward strand.
GCTGGAATTCGAGCTGACCGAGACCGTGCTGATGCGCGACCTCGACCACGCCACCGCCATCCTTGCCCAGTTGCGCGACATGGGGGTGCGCGTCGCGGTGGACGATTTCGGCACCGGCTATTCGTCGCTCGCTTATCTGCGCCGGCTGGCGGTGGACGCGCTGAAGATCGACCGCTCCTTCGTCAATGAACTGGACGACGGGCAGGGGGTGGCGATCGTCGAAGCGGTGATCGGCCTGGCCCACAGCCTGGGGCTGGAGGTAGTGGCCGAGGGCGTGGAGACGGTCGCCCAGCTGGAGGCCCTGTGCCGGCGGGGCTGCCACCTGATCCAGGGTTATCTGTTTGCGATGCCGATGAGTTGCGAGGCGCTGGCCGACATGCTCGGCAGCGCCTTCTTCATTCCCGAGGAAGTGCTGCCGCTCCTGCCTCCTGCCGGGGCGGACTGAAAGGCGGCCGCCTACTTGCGCTCCGGGCGGATGGCGATCGCCAGCCGGATGCCCTCTGACGCCTCCAGCTCGCGCAGTTGGCGGATCAGGTTGTCGTCGAGCACGAAATCCGCCGCCAGCAGCATCACCCCGTCGCGGGTCACCAGATCGCGGGCCAGCACCATGCCGGGCTTGAGGGACGAAGGCGAGTGTTCGTTGCCGATGGCGGCCGCAGTGTCGGCCGCGCCCAGCTCGGCGATCAGCGCGTCCACCACCTGCGGGCAATAGCGCTTGCCGCGGTTCTGCTGGATGAAGGTGACGGCTTCTTCGGCCTTCAGCTTGCGCGGCGACAGGGTACCGATTTGCAGGCCGTCGAAATCGTTGGCCACCGCCAGCACCCGCGCCCCGTACGGGATTGCCAGGCCCGACAGGCGGTCGGGATAGCCCTGGCCGTCCCAGCGCTCGTGGTGGCCGCGGATGAAGGTGCCGGCGCGGCGCAGGTTTTCCAGGCCCATCAGGGCCGCCTGGCCGGTCACCGGATGCTTGCGCAGCACGCCCAGCTCGTCGCCGCTCATGTGGGATACCGGCTTGGCGAGCAGTTCGTCGGGCAGCCCGATCTTGCCGATGTCGTGGAGCAGGCCGGCAACCATCACGTCCTGGGCTTCGGCCGGGGCGAAGCCGAGCCGGTTGGCGAGCTTGCGACCGAGATCGGCGACCCGGCGGGAATGGCCCGAGATGAGGCCTTCGCGCAGTTCGATGAGATTGGAGAACACCCGGATCGAGGTCAGGAAGTTCTGCTTGAGCTTCTCGTGGGCGGTTTTCAGCTCGGCGGTACGGGCTTCGACCTTCTGTTCGAGGCTGCTGTTGAGGCTCTTCAACTCTTCGTTCTGGGCCTGGGTCAGGGCTTCGAGGCGGACCTTTTCCCGCTCCAGTGCCTTGCGCTCGAGGGCCTCCCGCACGGTCAGGACCACGTCCTGGTCGTTCCATGGCTTGGCGATGTAGCGGGCGATCTGGCCGGCGTTGATGGCGGCGATCGTCGAATCCATGTCGGCGTAGCCGGTGAGGAGCAGGCGGACCGTATCGGGGTAGAGCCGGCGGGCCTCGGCGAGGAAGGTGGCGCCGTCCATGCCCGGCATGCGCATGTCGGAGATGATCAGGTCCACATGTTCCTTGGCCAGCATTTCCAGGCCTTCGGCGCCGCCGCCGGCTACCAGCACGGTGTAGCCGTGGGGGCGGAACAGGCGGCGCAGGGCGGACAGGATGTTGGCTTCGTCGTCTACGCAGAGGATCGTGAAGCTGGCGTTGTCGGTCGTCGGGGCGAGGGTCATTGGGGGGCTCCGGCCGGGGCCTGGCGATGGATGGGCAGGGTGATGCGGAAGGTGGTGCCGATACCGGGCGTGCTGCTGACGGTGATCTGGCCCTGGTGTTTCTGGATGATGCCGTAGGACAGGGACAGGCCGAGCCCGGTGCCCTTGCCGACCGGCTTGGTGGTGAAGAAGGGGTCGAAGATCCGGTCGCGCACGTTGGGCGGCATGCCGCTGCCGTTGTCGGCCACCTCGATCCACACCTCCTCACCCGCCGTGCCGGTGCGCACGGTGATGGTGCCGCGGCGGCCGTCGGGCATGGCCTGGGCGGCATTCACGAAGAGGTTCATGAAGACTTGGTTGAGCTGTGGTAGCAGGCATTCGACCAGCGGCAGATTGCCGTATTCGCGTACCACGTCGGCCTTGTATTTGATTTCGTTGCTGGCGATGTTGAGGGTGCTGTCGAGGCCGTGGTGCAGGTCGGCCGCCTGCCACTCCTGGCTGGAGTCGGCGCGGGAGAAGTCGCGCAGGTCCTGGACGATCTTGCTGACCCGCTCGGTACCTTCCTGGGATTCGCCGATCAGCTGGCTGATGTCCTCGCGCAGGAAGTCGAAGTCCGCCGCCTGCTTGGCGGTCCGGATGCGCTGGCGCTCGTCGTCCGGCAGCGCCGCCTCGCAGGATTCGTAGACGTCGAGCACCTCCAGCATCTGCGTCACGTAGCCCTTGAGGCTGCGGATGTTGGAATTGACGTAGCCGATCGGGTTGTTGATCTCGTGGGCGACGCCGGCAGCGAGCTGGCCGATGGACGCCAGTTTTTCGGACTGGACCAGTTGCTGCTGGGTCTCCTGCAGGCGGCAGTTGAGTTCGGTGAGTTCGGCGTAGCGTTTCAGGAGTTCCGTTTCGGCGGTCTCCCGCCGTGCGATGTCCTGCTCCAGGCTGGCCTTGGCCTGCTGGAGCTGGGCGGTGCGCTCGGTGACCTTGGCTTCCAGGTCGGCCTGCATGGCGCGCAGTTCCATCTCGGCGTTCTTGCGCTCGGTTATGTCCTGCAAGGTTTCGATGGCACCGATGATCTCGCCGAGGGCATTGCGCAGCGGCGCGGCGGTGAAGTACAGCCAGCGTCCGTGTTCGCCCATGCGCGGAAAGAAATCCTCCGCCTCGTAGGCGCCGTCGATCACCGGCGAGCGGCGCAATTTCTTGCTGCCATAGAGGTGCAGCAGGTCGTCGATTTCGCCCGAGACGATCAGGTCGGCCATGATCGGCCGCTCGCTCGGGTAGAAGGCGGCCCACTGGCGGGTGGTGCCCACCATGTCGCTGGCCGCGATGCCGCCGACCTGTTCGCAGGCGTGGTTCCAGTGGGTGACCGTATGACGGGCATCGATGACCAGCGTCGGCACCGGATCGCCGTCGATGATCTGGGTGAGCAGCTGCTGGGCTTGGCGCTGGGCCGCTTCGGCCTGCTTGCGCACGGTGACGTCGATGAAGCAGCCGATGACCGTGCGTGCGCCGAGGATTTCCTGGTGGGAAATCGACAGCTCGATCCAGCGCAGCTCGCCGGCCTGCGTGACGATGGCGGTTTCGCAGCGGGAGGTCGGTGCGTCGTCCTGCAGGAGATGCGCCTCGGCCCGCTCGCGGATGCGCTGCTGCACGCTGGGCTGGAAGAAGGTCCAGTAATCGAGGGCCATCAGTTCGGCCGGCGCATAACCGGTGAGCCGCGACATCGTCCGATTGGCGAACAGGATCTTGCCGCCCCGGTGCAGCGCGATGCCCGCGCTGACGGACTCGGCGAGGGGGAACAGGCTGGCGGGCAGCGGATAGGTGTCGTGCTCCGGCATGGCCCTAACCCAGCATCAGCCGGTAGCTGTCGAAGCGGGTCTGCGTGTCGGCGAGGACGGCCAGCAGTGCATCCCAGTCCAGGCCGAGGCTGGCGACGGCGTCTTCCTGCAGGCGGGCAACCTGGCTGTCTTCCGATTCGTCCAGGTCGAGGGCCTGGGCGATGGCGTCAGCGTAATGCACGATGGCGGCCAGTCCCCCCGCCTTGCCCCGGTCCGGCTGATGGTGCCAGGCGAGGGCGTCTGCGATCTCGGCCGGGAAATGCCAGTGCTCGGCAAGACTGGCGCCGACGGCGGCGTGATCGAAGCCGAAGAACGCCAGCTCCGTCTCCTGCAGTCCGCGGTCCTGCTCACGGGCGGCGGCCAGCGTGGCCGCGTAGCGGGCGGGGTAGAGAACGACCAGCGCCAGCCGCCCGATGTCGTGCAGCAGGCCGGCGATGAAGAGGGCTTCCGACGGCCGGCCGAGGCGTTTGCCGATGGCCTGGGCTGCTGCTGCGGTGCCCAGTACGTGGCGCCAGAAGCGTTCCTGGCTGAAGCCTGTGCACGGGCCGCCAGGCAGGCTGGCCATCACGGCGGCGGCGAGGACCAGCGAGCGTACTGCCGAGAAGCCGAGCACGACGATGGCGTCGTTGATGGAGGCGACCCGTGACTGCAGGCCGTAGAACGGCGAGTTGGCGACCCGCAGCACGCGGGCGGTGATGGCCTGATCCTGGGCGATGCGGCGAGCCAGGTCGACCAGATCGGCCGACGAGGCGTCGGTTTCGGTCAGCGTGTGCAGCAGCTCGAGCGCGACCGTCGGCATTGCCGGCAGGCTGCGGATACGCCCGGCCACGTCGGCGAGAGTCGGTGCTTCGTTCATTGTGCCTGCTCCTGGCGGAAGGCCAGCACGGCCTGCAGCAGGGCCTGTGCGGCCGGGTCGTCGGCACTGTGGCGGAACAGGTGCAGGACCCGTTCGCGGATCTCCTCACGGCGGCGGGCCAGTTCCGCCGGGTCGGGAGGGACGACGACCGTCAGCATGGCGATGTCGCGGCGGCGCAGGCTGGCCAGGTGTATCTCGGTCAGTGCCAGTCCGGCCGGCAGCAGTACCGTGCCGCGGGCATCGGCAACGGCCTCGGCCAGCACGGCACCGGGCTGGACTTCGTCGAGGGGCAGGCGGAGGGTGTCGGGGGTGTCGCTCATGGTCAGGCCGGGGGCCGGCAGGTGAAGCTCAGCAGGGTGCCGCGAGGGTGGCCGTTGCTGCCAAGGGCGCGGGCTTCGACGTGGAAGTGTGCGCTGCCGCACCGGGTGTCGCAGTGCCCCTGGCCCGCGCCGACGAGGGCGGCGAGCGGTGGCGGCAGGACTTCGTCGGCGTTCAGGCCCATCAGCGGCGTATGGTTGGCGAACAGGTTTTCGGCGGCCCGGTTGGCAAAGGCGATCATGCCGTCCGGATCGATGCCCAGCAGCGGCAGCGGCATCGCTGCCAGGGCTTCCTGGGCCAGGGTCAGGGCCGCCTCGTCCACGCCGAGGCGGTGCTGCTGGTCGGCCAGCAGGCCTTCGAGGCGGGCATTGATGCGGGCCAGCTCCTGGTTGGCGTGCTGCAGTTGGCTGGCGAGGCGCTGGTTCTCGTCGGACAGGGCCTTGCGCCGGAAGGCTTCCTCGATGTTGGCGCGCAGCATCGCATCGTCCCACGGCTTGGTGAGGAACTTGTAGATCGCCCCTTCATTGATCGCGTCGGTCACGGATTGGAGGTCGGTGTAGCCGGACAGCACCAGGCGTACGCTGTCCGGGCACATGTCTTTGGCCTTGCGCAGGAATTCCACGCCGGTCATGCCGGGCATGCGCTGGTCGGAGACGATCACGTCCACCTGGTTGGCGGCCAGCACCTCCAGGCCTTGCTTGCCGTCGCTGGCGGTCAGGATCGTGTAGCCGTCCCGGCGCAGCAGGCGGCGCAGTGCGGACAGGATGTTGTCCTCGTCGTCCACCAGCAGCAGCGTGCGTTCGGTGGCCGGCCCCCGCAGCAGCGCTGCATCGAGCCGGGGCTTGCCGGCCAGGAGCGTGGTGAAGCCTGCGGCCGGCAGCGGGGCGGCCGTCAGGGGACCCTGCAGCATGTCGGCGCCGGCCGCTGCCATCACCGCCGCCGCCTGCGTTGTGGCGATGTCCGTCGCGCACACCTGGCGTCCCATGCGGTGGGCGCGGGTGAGCAGGGCCCGCACGATGGCGACGCCCTCCGGGGCCGCCGCCACGTTTTCGACGAGTCGGGCCGGCACCTCGATGCCGTCTACCGGCAATTGGGCCGTCCATGCCACCCGCGTACTGGCTGGGCTGGTCGCGCAGATCGCGAAGCGGATGCCGAGCCGGTGCAGCTGCAGCAGGGCGGCCAGCATGTCGTCCGGCACTTCGTCGCGGGATGTGACGATGCTGATCTCCAGGCTATGGGGCTCCAGCCGTGTTTCGAGCAACAGGGTGCCGAGCGCCTGGGCGAAGCCCGGCTCGCAGAGGGGGTCGAGGCGGGCGGCGACGGTCAGGCCCAGGGGCCGTCCGGCGCTGCCCTGCCAGGCTGCAACCTGCTGGCAGGCTGCGCGCAGTGCGTCGAGTTCGGCCGCACTGCCGGAGACCAGAAGCTGGGCGTCGGGACGGTGCGGGCCTTCCACCAAGGCCTGCACCCCTGCCAGTTCGCCGCCATGGCAATCGAAGCGTGCCTGGTAGAGGAGAAGGGGGGCCGTTGCGGGCCGATTGTCGGGGGTATTCATCGTGTCTCCATGCGAACGGCCTTCCGGATGCGTCGAACAGACCGCCTGCTTCGCGTTACCGGGACCGCCGGCGCCTCCGGTCGGGAGGCATTTTTCTAGCCAACATGACAGCTATCGGCGGCAGGGCGCCGGTTCTTGAGGTTTTTGCCGGCCGTGCGGGCTGCTGGTTTGCCCGGATTGGGGCAATCTGCAGCATGGACGGCCGGTGGTCGCGTCGCCGGAGTAAAATCCGCAGCCATGTCCGATCATGCCCAACATTTCCCGACGCTGGCCCTCGTCGCCATCGGTATCGGCGCAGCCCTCGGTGCCTGGCTGCGCTGGTGGCTTGGCCTGCGCCTCAATCCCATGCTGGTCCACATGCCCCTCGGCACGCTGGCGGCCAACCTGCTCGGCGGCTACCTGATCGGCGTGGCGGTGGCCTTTTTCACTTCCCGGCCGGAGATCCCGCCGGAAGCGCGACTGTTCGTCGTCACGGGCTTCCTTGGCGGGCTGACCACCTTTTCGTCCTTCTCGGCCGAAGTCGTGCATCTGATTGGCAGCGCCCGCTATGGCTGGGCTCTCGGCGCCGCAGTATTGCATCTGGGCGGCTCCCTGAGCATGACCGCGCTGGGCATGTGGACCGTGCACAGCCTGCGTAGCTGACGGCCCACACCTGTCGCCTGCGATCCGTTGCCTGTTTGGCACACGGGCCTTCATCAATCGTCTTTCGCTGTATTCCCACATGGCATCACCGCAACACCGGCCCGACCGTAACGATCCCCGCATGGATCCGTACTCCCTGCTCGAAGAATGCCTGTCGGCCGACCGGCCCGGCCTGCGCCGCGATCTACGCCGCCTGCCCAAGCGCCCGCGCAGCCTCGACGAACTGCCGGAGGCGCTGCGCCTGCGCATCGCCGATTCGGCGGCCAAGCGCATCGCCCGCGCCAACGCGCTTCCAAAGCCGGACTTTCCGCCCGATCTGCCGGTCAATCAGCGCAAGGACGAGATCGCCGCGGCGATCCGCGAGCACCAGGTGGTCATCGTGTGCGGCGAAACCGGCTCCGGCAAGACGACCCAGCTGCCCAAGATCTGCCTGGAACTCGGCCGTGGCGTGTCGGGCCTGATCGGCCATACCCAGCCGCGGCGGATCGCCGCCCGCGCCACCGCCAGCCGCATCGCGCAGGAGCTGAAGAGCGAGCTGGGCAGCACCGTCGGCTACAAGATCCGCTTCACCGACCGCATCGGCCCGCAGAGCTACATCAAGCTGATGACGGACGGCATCCTGCTCGCCGAGACCCAGGGCGATCCGCTGCTCTCGGCCTATGACACCTTGATCATAGACGAGGCCCACGAGCGCAGCCTGAATATCGACTTCCTGCTCGGCTACCTGCGCCAGCTGCTGGCCAAGCGGCCGGACCTGAAGCTGATCGTCACCTCGGCGACGCTGGACGCGGAGCGCTTTGCCCGCCATTTCGGCACTGAGGACAAGCCGGCGCCGGTGATCGAGGTGTCCGGCCGCCTGTTCCCCATCGAGATGCGCTACCGGCCGGTGGAGCGCGACGAGCCCAAGCCGGCCCGGCCCGGCGAGGTAGCACCGCGCCAGGACAGCCGCGGTCCGGACCGCGATCTCTACGACGCGCTGGTGGATGCCGTCGACGAAGCCCACCGCAGCGGCCCCGGCGACGTGCTGGTTTTCCTGCCCGGCGAGCGGGAGATCCGCGAAGCGGCCGAAGCGCTGCGCAAGGCCCATCACGCCGCCGGCACCGAGATCCTGCCCTTGTTCGCGCGCCAGTCGGCGCAGGAGCAGGCGCGGGTCTTCGCGCCGTCGAAGGGGCGTCGCGTCGTACTGGCCACCAACGTGGCGGAAACTTCGCTGACCGTGCCGGGCATCCGCTACGTGGTGGATACCGGCCTGGCGCGGCTCAAGCGCTACAGCCACCGCAACAAGGTCGAGCAGCTGCAGATCGAGAAGGTCGCCCAGTCCGCCGCCCGCCAGCGGGCCGGCCGCTGCGGCCGGGTCAGCGACGGCGTGTGCTTCCGCCTCTACGACGAGGACGATTTCAACAAGCGTCCGGAGCATACCGATCCGGAAATCCTGCGTTCGTCCCTGGCCGGGGTGATCCTGCGCATGAAGTCCCTCAAGCTCGGCGAAGTGGCCGAGTTCCCCTTCATCGACGCGCCGCTGCCGCGCATGGTGGCCGACGGCTACCAGCTGCTGGCCGAGCTGGGCGCGGTGGAGGAGGTCGACGGCGCGGCGACGATGAACCTCACGCCGATCGGGCGCGAGCTGGCCAAGCTGCCCCTCGACCCGAAGATCGGCCGCATGATCCTGGCCGCCCGCGACCGGGCCAGCCTTTCGGAAGTGCTGGTGATCGCCGCCGCGCTGTCCACGCAGGACGTGCGCGAGCGTCCGCCCGAGCGGCAGGCTGCCGCCGACCAGGCCCACGCGCGCTTCCGTGGCCCTGAGGAGAGCCAGAAGTCCGAGTTCCTGTGGTACTGGAACCTGTGGAAGGCCTGGGACGAAGTCCAGCGCCACGAAAGCTCCAGCAAGCAGAAGGCCTGGTGCAAGCAGCACTTCCTGTCCTGGCTGCGCCTGCGCGAATGGCGTGACGTGTTCACCCAGCTGCATACCCTGTGCACCGAGCACGGCTGGAAGGAGAACAAGGAGCCGGCCAGCTACGAGGCGATCCACAAGGCGCTGTTGACCGGCCTGATGGGCCACGTGGGCTGCAAGATCGAGGACGCCTCCGGTCCGGCTGCCGGCAGCTACCTGGGCGCCCGCGGCATCAAGTTCTGGCCCCATCCGGGCTCCGCCATCGCCAAGAAGGCCGGCAAGTGGATCATGTGCGCCGAGCTGGTGGATACCTCCCGCCTGTTTGGTCGCTGCCTGGCGCGCATCGAGCCGGAATGGCTGGAGGAAGTCGGTGGACACCTGCTCAAGCGCAATATTTCCGAACCCCACTGGTCGAAGGCCAGCGGCGCAGTGCGCGCCTGGGAGCGCGGCACGCTGTACGGGCTGACCGTCTATCCGCGCCGCGGCGTGAGTTACCGGGAGATCGACCCGGCCCTGTGTCGCGAGCTGTTCATCCGAGAAGGACTGGTGCAGGGCGAAATCGCGGAAGGCCCGGCCCGTGGCATGGCCTTCCTGGCCCACAACCGGCGCCTGGTGGCGGAGATCGAACGCCTGGAGCACAAGTCCCGCCGCCCCGACGTGCTGGTGGACGAGGAGCTGATCTACGCCTTCTACGACGCCAAGCTGCCGCCCGAAGTGCTCGACATGGCCAGCTTCGAGGCCTGGCGCAAGGCCGCCGAGAAGAAGGCGCCCAAGCTGCTGCAGCTGTCCCGCGACCAGCTGATGCGCCACGACGCCGAGGGCATCACCACCGACCGCTTCCCGTCGAGCCTGGAAGTGCTCGGCCAGAAGCTCAAGCTCGCCTACCTGCACGAGCCGGGCGAGGCCGACGACGGGGTGACGCTGACGGTGCCACTGGCGATGCTCAACCAGATCCCCGCCAATCGCTGCGAATGGCTGGTGCCGGGCCTGCTGGAGGAGAAGGTGCATGCGCTGCTGCGCACCGTGCCGCAGAAGCACCGCCACCGCCTGCAGCCGATGGCCGAGAGCGCAGCGGCCTTCATGGAGCGCTACGACGCCGGCGAGTTCGACACCGACGAACCGCTGATCAAGATGCTGCAGCGCTTCGTCGAGGAACGGGTGTCCCTCAAGCTGCCGATGGAGAGCTTCCGCCCGGAGAACCTCAACCCCCACTGCTTCATGAACTTCCGCGTGCAGGACGAGCACGGCCGTATCCTCGGCCAGTCCCGCAACCTGGCCGAGCTGCGCGCCAAGTTCCGCGACCAGGTGGCGGCGCGCTTCCAGAGCGCGCGCATCGTGCCGGCGGCGCCAGAAGCGCCACAGCAGAAGAAGGCAGCTCCACCCGCTGGCGGCAAGGCCGCGGCGGCACCTGCCGCGGCGCCGGCCACCGTTGCCGAAAAGACCTTGTCCGGCTTCACCGGCTGGACCTTCGGCGCGCTGCCGGAACTCCTCGAAGTGAAGGTCGCCGGCCGTGAGATCGTCGGTTTCCCGGCGCTGCACGACGACGGCAACAGCGTGTCCCTGCGCCCCTACGACACCCCGGAGGAGGCCGCCAAGGTCCACCGCGGCGGCCTCGCGCGGCTGTTCGCACTGGAGCTGTCGGCCCAGGTGAAGGCCATCGAGAAGCTGCCCGGCATTCGCGAGCTGGCCCTGCAGTTCATCAACTACGGCACCGAGGCCGAGCTGAAGGTGCAGCTGGTGACGGCGACGCTGGAACGCTGCTGCCTGCTCGAACCCCTGCCGGCGGACGCGGACAGCTTTGCCAAGCGCTGCCAGGAAGCCAAGCCGCGCATCACCCTGGTGGCCCAGGAGCTGATGCGCCTGACTGGCCAGCTGATCGCCGAACACGCCACGCTGACCAAGCGCCTCGCCGGCCTGAAGACCTTCCCGGACGTGGTCGCCGACATCAATGCCCAGGTGGCCAAGCTGATGCCGAAGAACTTCCTGGTCGCCTTGCCCTACGAGCGCATCGCGCAGATCCCGCGCTACCTGAAGGGCGCCACCGTGCGCATCGACAAGCTGCGCACCAATCCCGCCCGCGACGGCCAGTTGATGGCCGACTGGAAGAGCCTGGCCCAGCCCTTCGAGCGGGAGTGGCTGGCCAAGGCCAAGGCGGGCGTCACGGACCCGCAGCTGGAGGAATTCCGCTGGCTGCTGGAGGAGTTGCGCGTCGGTTTGTTCGCGCAGGAGCTGAAGACGCCCATGCCGGTGTCGGTGAAGCGTCTGCAGAAGATCTGGGACAGTCGGCCGCGCTGAACGGCATCCCGGCCTGTGCCCGAGACCGGGCCTGCCGGCGGAGCGCTTGCGGGGAAGGAGACCTGCTTATCTCCCGTGGGGGCGAATGAATTCGCCCCCACGGGGTGATGTGGCTTATTGCTCGCCGCTGCGCTTGCCGGCGTGTTCGCGGGCGAGGCGTTGCTGCACCTCGGCCGGGGCCGGCTCGTAGTGGCTGAAGGCCACGCTGCAGCTGCCGTCGCCACCGCTGATCGACTTGAGGCGGGATTCGAAGCCTTCCATCTCGGCCATCGGCACCAGGCTGGTGATCTCGGTCCAGCCGGGCTGCGGGCTGTCGGTGCCGGTGACGCGGCCGCGGCGGCCGGACAGCTCGGCGCTGATGCCGCCGAAGTGCTCGTCGGCAACCCGCACGGTGAGCGTCACCAGCGGTTCCAGCACCACCGGGCGGGCGCCCTGCACGGCTTCCTGCACCGCGTGGCGGGCGGCTGTGACGAAGGAGACTTCGTTGGAGTCCACCGTGTGGTGCTTGCCGTCGAAGACCACTACGCGGATGTCCTGCAGCGGGAAGCCGCTCAGCACGCCTTCGGTGATGGCCTGGCGGACGCCTTTCTCCACTGCCGGCATGAAGTTGCCGGGAATGGTGCCGCCCTTCACCTCGTCGGCGAAGTGCACGCCGGCGCCGCGTTCCAGTGCCTCGACCCGCAAGGCCACCTCGCCGAACTGGCCGGCGCCGCCGCTCTGCTTCTTGTGGCGGTAGCGGGCTTCCGCCGTGCCGGCGACGGTTTCCCGGTAGGGAATGGCCGGTGGCTTGGTGGTCAGGTTGAGGTTCCAGCGTGCCTTGAGGGTTTCCAGCACCGACTTGAGGTGCACGTCGCCGAGGCTGCGGATCACCGTTTCCTTGGCCTGCAGGTCATGTTCGACGGTCAGGCAGGGGTCTTCGTCGAGGAGGCGGTGCAGGGCTTCGGACAGCTTCTGCTCGTCGCCGTGCTTCTCGGCGGCCAGGGCCAGGCCGAAGACCGGCTGAGGGTAGGCCGGCGGCGTCAGGTGGTAGTGGTCCTCGTCGTGAGCGTCGTGCAGCACTGCGTCCCGGTAGATCTCGTCGATGCGCGCCACCGCGCAGATGTCGCCGGGGATGCCGGCCTCGATCTCGACCTGGTTCTTGCCCTGCACGCGCAGCAGATGGCCGACCTTGAAGGGTTTGCGGGCGTCGCCGATGAAGAGCTGGGTGTTCGGCGTGACGGTGCCCTGGTGGATGCGGAACAGGCCGAGTTTGCCGCGGAAGGGGTCGTTGCTGACCTGGAAGACATGAGCGATGACGTGCTTGCCAGCGTCGGTGGTGGCGGATACCGGCTCGGCAGCGGGCCCTTCGCCCTTGAGGAAATGTGGCGGATTGCCTTCGGTCGGATCGGGCAGCAGGCGGCCCATCACGTCGAGCAGTTCCTTGACGCCGGCGCCGCTGCGTGCCGACGTGAAGCACACCGGAATCAGGTGGCCTTCGCGCAAGGCCTGCTCGAACGGGTCGTGGAGCTGTTCGGGCTGCAGGGACTCGCCCTGTTCCAGGTACAGGGCCATCAGTTCCTCATCCACCTCGACGACCTGGTCCACGATGCGGTCGTGGGCGTCGCGGACGCTGGAGAACGCCGTGGCGGCGTCGTAGTCAGGCGCGAAGAAGCAGTCGATGACGGCCTCGCCGCCTGGTGCCGGCAGGTTGATCGGCAGGCATTCCTTGCCGAAGCTGGCGCCGATGCGCTCCAGCAACGCGCCGAAATCGACGCCCGGCGCGTCGATGCGATTGACGACGATCATCCGGCACTGGCCGGCGGCGGCTTCCATCACCTTGCGGGTCACGGTCTCCACGCCGGCAGCGGCGTTGATGACGACGACGGCGGTTTCCACTGCCGGCAGCGTGGCCAGTGCCCGGCCGAGGAAGTCCGGCAGGCCCGGCGTGTCGATGGCGTTGATCCAGTGCTCGGCCCATTCCAGGTGGGCAATGGTGCTGTTGAGGGAATGGCCGAGGGCCTTTTCCTGGGGATCGTAGTCGCTGACGGTGTCGCCGCGCTCGACCGATCCGGGGCTGCCGATGGCGCCGGCGGTGGCCAGCAGCTTTTCGAGCAGGGTGGTTTTTCCGCTCCCGGACTGGCCGAGCAGGCTTAGGTTACGGATATCGCGTACCGAGGTCGGTGTCATGAGGCGCTCCCTTGTTGTTCGTGTCGAAAGCTTGAATGCCTGGTTGGATGCCAGTATCTGCTTCTGCAAGGGGCATAACAACGACTCAGGTCAACAAAGCGCGCCCACTCACCACTCGAATCCGCGGCGCAGGCTGGCCGGCTGGATGCCGTCGAGGCCCGGCAGCAGATGCTGCAGTGCGTGCTCCTCGGTGCGGTAGGCCGCATGGCCGCCGAGCAGGGGGCGCAGCCCGGTGCGCTCCATCACGTCCAGAACCTGCTTCTTCAGGCCACAGCAGGCCAGTGTGCGGCCGCTTTCGGCCAACTGGCGGTGGACCCGGCGCAGGGCCTCGACGCCGCTGGCGTCCATGTCGTTGATGCCGCCGCAGGACAGCAGCAGCACCTTGAGGCCGGGATGGTCCCGCTCGACGGCCAGCACGGCATCCTCGAAGGTGGCGGCATTGACGAAGTGCAGTGGGCCGTCGAAGCGCAGAATGCTCAGCTGCGGATGCGCCGGCGGCAGGCCGAAGCGCGCGGCGTCGCGCCAGGTGCCGTCCGGATGGCGGCCGAGCACCGCGACGCGGGGCTTCATGCTGCGGTAGATGAGCAGCGCGAGGGACAGGATCAGTCCGGACAGGATGCCGATCTCGATGTGCGGCGCGAAGGCCAGCGTGGCGACGAAGCTCACCGTGCCGGCCAGGCCGTCGTCCCGGTTGGCGCGCCAGGCTTCCTTCAATTGGGCCGGCGACAGCAGCGCGGCGAGGGTCACGAGAATGACCGCCGCCAGCACCGGCAGCGGGATATGGGCGATCAGGCCGGGCATGCTGAACAGTGCCGCCAGCACCATCAGTGCGCCGACCACCGAGGCCAGCCCGGTGCGTGCGCCGTGGGCGAGCAGGAAGGCCGAGCGGCCGAAGGAGCCGCTGACCGGATAAGCCTGGCAGAACGACGCGGTGATCTTGGCGAGGCCCTGGCCGATCAGTTCCTGGTTGCCGTCCCAGCGCCGCCCTGTGCGCGCCGAGGCCACCTTGCAGCTCGACATGGCCTCCAGGAAACTCACCAGCGCCAGCACGAAGGCCGACGGCAGCAGGTCGGTGATCTGCCCCCAGTCCGCGCGCGGCAGCGCGAAGGCCAGGGTTTCGTCCGGCAGCAGGCCGACCGCGTGGCCGCCGTTGTCCTCGAAACCGGTCAGCCAGGCCACCCCGCTGAGACCGGCGACCACGATCAGGACCCCCGGCCAGCGCGGTAGCAGGCGTTTCAGGGCGATCAGCAGCACGACGGCAGCGAGGCCGAGGGCGGCTGAATGCGGATGGACGTCGGGCAGTGCGGTGGCCAGGTCCACCACCGCTTCGAAGAACGGGCGCTGGCCGGCGCTGCGCAGGCCGAGCAGGGTCGGCAGCTGGGCCACGCAGATCAGCAGTGAGCAGGCGTTGATGAAACCGTGAAGCACCGGGTGGGACAGCAGGTCGGCAAAGTGGGCCAGGCGCAGGGCGCCGAAAGCCAGCTGCAGCAGTCCGGCCAGTAGCGCCAGCTGCACTGCCAGCACCAGGTAGGTTTCCGAGCCGGGCAGGGCCAGCGGCGCCAGCGAGGTGGCGGTGAGCAGGCTGGTCAGGGCCACCGGGCCGGTACTCAGCTGGCCGGATGAGCCGAACAGCGCGCCGACGATGCTCGGCAACAGCGAGGCGTACAGCCCCACGTAAGGCGGCAGGCCGGCCAGCTGGGCGTAGGCGAGGGCCTGGGGGATGGCCACCAGGGCTACCGTGAAGCCGGCCTGCAGGTCGGCCCGCAGGCCGGCGGCGTCCAGTTGGCGGGGCCAGTCGAGAAAAGGCAGCAGGCGGGCGAGCATCGAGGACATGGGGCCGGGTGCTTGGGGCGGGGCAGAAAGTTTAGCCTGTGGCCCCGGCCGCGGCACATTTCACAATTGCCGATCGACCGGGGTCAAGAAGCCGCCCGGAAGAGACGATAAGCAATGGATAATACTGAATAAGAATGAACTGTCGTCCGGTTCTGCGGATGTCGGGACCGCGATGGCGTTTCCTGATGGTGTCGGTTTCGAGATCAATCCATTCCTACGATGAAGCCGTACCTGCCCTCTCCCTCCGTGCCCGCCGAGGATCCGTCGTCCCTGCCGGCGACGGTCCTGATTGTCGATGACTTGCCCGAGAACCTGGAGGTGCTCGGCGAGCTGCTGCAGCCGCTGTACCGGGTTCGTGGTGCGCAGAGCGGTGCGCGGGCCCTGTCGGTGGCGCGCTCCAGCCCGGTGCCCGACCTGATCCTGCTCGACGTGATGATGCCCGGCATGGACGGCTACGCGGTGTTCGACGCACTGCGCGCCGATCCGCTGACCCGCGACATTCCGGTGATCTTCGTGACCGCCCTGGATGGCGTCGAGGCCGAGGAGCGGGGCCTGGAGCTCGGCGCGGTGGACTACATCACCAAGCCGATCCGGCCCGGCATCGTGCTGGCGCGGGTGCATAACCAGCTCGAGCTCAAGCGCGCCCGCGACCGCCTGCGCGACCAGAACGTGTTCCTGGAAGCCGAGATCGCCCGCCGGATGAGCGAAAACCTGCTGATCCAGGACGTCAGCATCCGCGCGCTGGCGCGGCTGGCGGAGATCCGCGACCTGGAAACCGGCAACCACGTGCGGCGGACCCAGGCCTACGTGGCGGTGCTGGCCCGCCGCCTGGCCACCAACCCGTGCCATGAGGCTGCGCTGACGCCCGAGCGCATCGACCTGATCGTCAAATCGGCGCCGCTGCACGACATCGGCAAGGTCGGTATTCCCGACCACATCCTGCTGAAGGCCGGCAAGCTGAGCGCCGACGAATGGACCGTCATGAAATCCCATTCGCGTCTGGGCAGCGAGGCGATCCGCCATGCCGAGGAGGACACCGAACGTCCGCTGCCCTTCCTGGCCTATGCCAAGGAGATCGCCCTCTACCACCACGAACGCTGGGATGGTTCCGGCTATCCGGAGGGGCTGGTTGCCGAGACGATCCCCCTGTCGGCGCGGCTGATGGCCCTGGCCGACGTGTTCGATGCGCTGGTCTCGCGCCGGGTCTACAAGGCTGCGGTGCCGCTGGAGACCGCCCGCGACATGATCTGTGCGGAGAGTGCCAGTCATTTCGATCCCGCCGTGGTGGAGGCCTTCCAGGCCGAGTTCGGGCGTTTCGCCGAAATAGCCACCCGCTACCAGGACGAGGGGAACGAATGAACAGCCGCATTGCCCGTGTGGTGCTTATCTATGGGCTGCTCGCCACCGGCTGGGTCCTGTTCTCCGACAGCCTGGTGAGTCTGTTGCTGCCCCAGTCGGAGGACGTGCTGCTGGTCAGCACGCTGAAGGGCTGGATTTTCGTCGGCGTGACATCTTGGGCCCTGTGGGTCGTACTGCACCGTTTCATCGGCAGTCCGGTGGTCCCGGCGCCGCGTAGCGGGCCTCTGGCATGGTTGCTGCGTGAGCGCGCGGCCTTGCGTCTGCTGGTGCCTTTCTCGCTGTTTGCGCTGATGGTGGTGGCCCTTGGTGTCGGCAGCGCGATGTTCACGATGCATGACCGGGAAACCCAGGAGGTTCGCCGCCTGGAGGCCGTCGCGGACCTGAAGCTGGGGCAGATCTCGTCCTGGCTCGATGAGCGCCGCGCCGACGTCCAGGCGCTGGCCGGCGATCCGAGCTTCGGGCTGTTGCATGCGCAATGGGCCCGTCCGGAGGCGCGCGAGCGTCTGCGCGAGCATCTGGAAACGGTGCGTCGGGCCTATCGCTACGGTCGGGTGGCGGTCTTCGACGAGGACGGCCGTCCCGTGGTTTCCTCCGGTCCCTCGTTCGAGGTGCCCGATGTGCTGCGTGCGACGGTACGCACGGCGCTGGCCGAGGGGCGGGCGCTGGACACCAACTTCTACCGGGATGGGAGCGGCGACAAGGCCCAGGTCCGGTTGGACTTCGTTGCGCCGCTGAAGAGAGAGGCCGGGGCACCCCGCTGGGCGGTCGTCCTGGAGGTGGATCCCCAGGCTTTCCTGTTTGCCTACCTGCAGGGCTGGCCTGTGCCCAGCCGGACCGCGGAAACCCTGCTGTTGCGGCGCGACGGAGATGTGTTGATCAACCTCAATCCCTTGCGCCATCAGGATATCCCCGCGCTAGGCCTGCACCTGCCGCTCAGCAGCGTGGCGGTGCTCGGCGTGCAGGCGGTCACCAATCCCGAGCGTCGCCCGGCCATCACCGGGGCGGTGGATTACCGCGGCGTACGGGTGGTCGGCGTCGGGCGGCCGGTGTCGGGCACCGACTGGGTCATGGTCGTCAAGGTGGACGAGGACGAGATGTACGAGGGCTCCCGTCGCCAGGTCTGGTGGATCGCGCTGGCGATGGGCTTTGCGCTGTTTGCCACCGCGGGGGCGGCGCTGCTGCTGTTCCAGCATCGGGAGCTGCAGCTCACGCGCCGGCGGGAAGAGGCCCAGGGGCGGCAGCTGCGGGCCCTGCAGGTGCTCGATGCGATCGTCGGGCAGGCGGTGGATGGCATCGTGCTGCTCGACGTGGAAACCCTGCGTTTCGTCGAATTCAACGAGGCGGCCTGCCGGGGGCTCGGCTATACACGGGAGGCGTTCGCGGCGATCCGGTTGTCCGACATCCAGGTCAATCTGTCGCCGGAGGAGGTCGCCCGGCGTGTCCAGGGCATTGCTGCGCGCAACGAACCGGTGATGTTCGACAGCCGCCAGAAGCGGGCCGATGGCAGCGTGCGTGACGTGGAGCTGAGCTACAGCGCGCTGGAGATCAACGGCCGTCGCTACCTGGCCGGCATCTGGCGCGATGTCACCGAAAAGCGCCGGGCCGCCGAGCTGCTGTTGAAGCTGTCGCTGGCGGTGGAGCAGAGCCTGGCCAGCGTGATCATCGTGGACCAGGAGGGCCGGATCGAGTACGTCAACAAGGCCTTCCTCGAAGGGACGGGTTATGCGTTGCACGAGGTCGTCGGCCAGCGCGCGGGTTTCCTCAAGTCGGGGTTGACCCCGCCGGAGACCTTTGCCGATCTTTGGAAGACCCTGCGCGCCGGCCGGCCGTGGGAGGGGGAGTTCATCAACCGGCGGCGCGACGGAGAGATCTGCGTCGAGTTCGCGCGCATCTCGCCGATCGTGCAGCAGGATGGCCGGACCACCCATTACCTGGGCATCCAGGAGGACATCACCGAGCGCAAGCGGGTCGAGGAGGAACTGGCCCGCCACCGGGATCATCTGGAGCAGCTGGTGACCGACAGGACCCAACAGCTCGAGGCGACCAACCGCGTGTTGTCCGAACGCTCCGCCGAGCTGGAGGCGGCGCGCCAGGCTTCCGACGCGGCCAACCGGGCCAAGAGCGCCTTCCTGGCCAACATGAGCCACGAGATCCGCACGCCGATGAACGCCATCATCGGGTTGACCCATCTGATGCGCCGCAATGCTGAGAGCGACGAGGCGCGCATGCGCCTGCAGAAGGTCAGCGACGCGGCCGACCATCTGCTGTCCATCATCAACGACATCCTCGACATCTCGAAGATCGAGGCCGGCAAGCTGAGCCTCGACAACTCGGAGTTCAGCCTCGAGGACGTGGTGCGCAATGCCTGTGCGCTGGTGGCCGACAAGGCCATCCAGAAGGGGCTGGAGGTGGTGGTGGACACCCACGGCGTGCCGGCCCTGCTGTACGGGGATGCGACCCGCCTCGGCCAGATGCTGGTCAATTACCTGGGCAACGCGGTCAAGTTCACCGATGCCGGCCGGGTCGTGCTGCGGGCGTGCTGCGAAGAGCGCAGCGATGATGCCGTGCTGCTGCGCTTCGAGGTCGTCGACAGCGGCATCGGCATCCCGCCGGACGTGCTGGGGCGCCTCTTCAAACCGTTCGAACAGGCCGACGGATCGACGACCCGGCGTTTCGGTGGCACCGGACTGGGGCTGGCGATCGTCGGCCATCTGGCCCGCATGATGGGCGGCAGCACTGGTGTGGACAGCCAGCCGGGGCAGGGCAGTCGCTTCTGGTTCACAGCCTGCTTCGGACGGGCCCGCCGCGACGGAGCTGCGCTTCTGTCGCTGAACGGGCTGCACGCGCTGGTGGCCGACGACCTGGCCGAGGCCGGCGAGACCCTGGCCAGCATGCTCGGCCTGCTTGGCGTCAGCGTCGAGTGCTGCGACTCGGGCGCGGCCGTCCTGGAACGCCTGCGCCTCGCGCCGCAGGCCGGACAGGCGGTGGACCTGCTGTTCGTCGATGCGTTGATGCCCGGTCTGGACGGGTTTGAGACCGCGCGCCAGGTCGCGGATCTGGCGCTGGCGTCCCCGCCACGCTGCATCGTGCTGACCCAGGAGGACGAGCCCGCGGCGGCTGCCGGTGGCGGGCACCCGGGCGTCGCCGCCACGCTGACCAAGCCGGTTCTGCTGTCCGACCTGCAGCGGGCGCTCGCCGGCCTGGTCGAGCGGGGCCGTCCGCTGGCGCCGGCCGACGAGGCGCAGCAGGACGAGGTCAGGCTGGCCCGCGAGTACGGCGGCGCCCGCGTCCTCGTCGTGGAGGACAGCCACATCAACCAGGAGGTGGCGCTGTCCCTGCTGCAGAGCGTCGGTCTGCACGCCGAGCTGGCGGAGAACGGTGCACTGGCGGTGGACAAGGCCGCCAGCGCCGACTTCGACCTGATCCTGATGGACATGCAGATGCCGGTGATGGACGGCATCGAGGCGACGCAGGCGATCCGTGCCCGCGGGCTGACGATGCCGATCCTGGCGATGACCGCCAATGCCTTTGGCGAAGACCGGCAGCGGTGCCTGCAGGCCGGCATGAACGATCATCTGTCGAAGCCCGTCGATCCGGCGGTGCTCTACGCCAAGTTGTTGCAGTGGTTGCCGGCGTCCAGCCGGCAGGCGGCGAACGCGACGGTGCCGACTGCCGCGCCGTTGCCACACAACGTCCCCGCGTCACCCCCCACCGTCGAGCGCGCCCTCGAGGCGGTGCCGGGGCTGGATGTGGCTTACGGCCTCAAGAACCTGCGCGGGCGGATTCCCAACTACCTGCGTCTGCTGCACAAGTACGCGGTCGGGCACGCGGCCGACGGCGGCAAGATCCGTGTCCAGTGGGAGGCTGGCAACCAGTCCGAGGCGGCCCGCCTGTCCCACTCCCTGAAAGGTGTCGCCGGGATGATCGGCATGCGCCCGGTGCAGATCCTGGCGGCCCGGCTGGATGCGGCGCTGCGGGGTGAAGAGGGGGCGGACATCGAGGCCTTGCTGAGCGAGCTGGATGCCGCACAGACAGCCGCCGTCGCCGCCATTCAAGACTTGCCGGACCCGGAAAGCCTGGCGGTGGAGGCCGGTGCGGAGGAGGGCGCTGCAGTGCAGGAGGTGCTGAGCCGTCTCGATGCGCTGCTGGCGGAGGACAACGTGGCGGCGGTGCGCGTCGCGCGGGAGTCGGCAGAATGCCTGCGACCGGCGCTCGGCAACCTGTGGCCGCGTTTCGAGCGGGAGGTGGCGTCTTACGATTTCCCGGCGGCCCTGGCGACGTTGCGCACGCGTAAATCCTGATTGACCGGCGGTGGGCGTCTGGGAGATGCTCGCCAGCCGATGAAAACCGGCCCGTGGCCGTGCTCCTGTCATGATGTCTTCCGCCGTGTCCGCCTCTTCGCCCGCGGGGGCCTTCTGGCCCCTGGTGCTCACCGCCTCGGCGGTGCTGATGATCACCATGGGCGTGCGCCTGTCCCTTGGCCTCTACGTGTCGCCGATCAATACCGCGACCGGAATGGGCATTGCCGGTATCAGTTTTGCGATGGCGATAGGGCAGTTCATGTGGGGGGCGTCGCAGCCGGTGTTCGGCGCGCTCGCCGACCGCTATGGGCCCGGCAGTTCGCTGTTCACCGGGGCCGTCATGCTGGTCCTCGGGCTGGTGCTGACGCCCTTCGTCAGCACCGAGTTCGGGTTGGCCGTCACCCTCGGGCTGCTGGTGTCGGCCGGTGCCGGGGCGGGCAGTTTCTCGATCCTGATCGGCGCGCTGGCCCAGCGTCTGCCACCGCCGCGGCGCGCCTTCGCGTCGGGCTTCATCAATGCCGGCGGCTCCTTCGGGCAATTCGTCTTCGCGCCGCTGTCCCAGTTCCTGATCGCCGGCTTCGGCTGGGTGACGGCCCTTTACGGGCTGGCGGCGATCTGCGTACTGACGATCCCGCTGTCGTGGCCGCTGCGCCACAAGGTCGAACATCCGCCGTCGTCGGCCCCCGATCTGGGGCTGCGCCAGCAACTCAAGGTGGCGCTGGGAGACCGCAGCTACTGGTGTCTGCATGCGGGCTTCCTGACCTGCGGCTTCCATATCGCTTTCCTGGTCACCCATCTGCCTGGCGCGGTGGACTTGTGTGGCCTGCCGGCCGATGTGTCTGCGTTGTCGCTGGCCCTGATCGGCCTTGCCAATATCGCCGGCAGCCTGGGCGCGGGTGCCCTTGGCCAGCATTACCGCATGAAGTGGATCCTGACCGTCATGTACGCGTCGCGCGCCGTGCTGGTGGGGCTGTACCTGCTGGCGCCGAAGACGCCGGCCACCTTCTATGCCTTTTCCATCGGCCTCGGCCTGACCTGGCTGGCGACGGTGCCGCCGACCGCCGGGCTGGTCGGCAAGCTGTTCGGGCTGCGCTACCTGGCCACGCTGTTCGGCCTGACCCTGCTGTCCCACCAGATCGGCGCTTTCTTCGGGGCCTGGCTGGGCGGGCTGGCGCTGGTGCATTTCGGCAATTACGACTGGATGTGGTATGCCGACATCGTGCTGGCGGTGCTGGCCGCGCTGGTCAATCTGCCGATCCGCGAGCCGGTGCCGGCGCATCGCTGATGCCGCTGGCACGGAACCGACGAGGTTCGGCGCGGGTCATCCCTGAAAGGATGGCCCGGATCGGCCCGTGCGCCGGCATCGGCAGGCACGCTTCGGGAGCAGGGGATTCGTTCGAAGAAGGAGAGGGCAATGGGATCAGCAGACAACACAATGACGGACGGCGGCCGGGGGCTCGGCGCCTCCATGACGGGGCTGTGGCGCCGGCTGGTGCGCGGCCGGGAAGAGGCGCGCGAGCCGGTGCCCAGGGGCGAGGTGCTGCCGGCGCGCAGCTGGCGGCGCATCGACGATCTGTTCAAGGCCGCGGCCGGCGACTACGACGGCGAGGCCCGCGCCCGTGAGCGCATGGGACAGTTGCTGGCCTTCTACCTGGCTGCCGGGGACGACGACCGGCGGGCCTTCCTGGGCCGCCTGGAGGCGGATTACGGGCCGGCGGAGGTGGAGGTGCGGCGCGCCATCGAGGCTTACATGACGGCTGCCGGTTCGGCCGAGCGGGCTCGTGCCGAAGGGCGCCTGGCGGCCAGCCTGGAGTCGCCGCGGCAGCGCATCCTGCGTCAGTTCAATCTGCTGCCGAACGGCGTGCATGCGCTGGTGGACCTGCGTGCCGACCTGCTGCGCCTCGGCGTCGACGCCTGTCCGGGGCTCGACCAGGATCTGCTGCGCCTGTTCGTCAATTGGTTCGATGCGGGCTTCCTGGAACTGCAGCGGGTCGGCTGGGAGTCGCCGGCCTCGCTGCTCGAAAAGCTGATCCGCTACGAGGCGGTGCATGAGATCAAGTCGTGGAGCGACCTGCGCAACCGGCTGGACTCCGACCGCCGCTGCTACGCCTTCTTCCATGGCCGCATGCCGGCCGAGCCGCTGATCTTCGTCGAGGTGGCGCTGGTGCGCGACATTGCCGACAAGGTGCAGACCCTGCTCGACGAGAGCCAGCCGACCCTCGACCCGGAAGCGGCGACCACCGCGATCTTCTATTCGATCTCCAATGCCCAGGCCGGCCTGCGCGGCGTGAGCATGGGCGAGTTCCTGATCAAGCGCGTCGTGCAGCAACTGCTGCAGGAGTTTCCGCGCCTGCGTACCTTCGCGACCCTGTCGCCGGTACCGGGCTTCAACCGCTGGCTGGACAAGCGCCTGGCCGAGCCGGTTTATGTGGAACGTATTCCGGTTGATGTTCGCAAGCTTCTTGATGGAACTGGCAAGAGCGGCGTTGCTGCGGTCCTCGACTGCGTCGGGGCCGAGATCTCCGGTAGCCAGCCGCCGTCGGCGGCCCTGCAGGCGTGGCTGAAGGCCGAATGCACGTATTACCTGGCTCGTGAGAAGAGCGGCAGGCATCCCCTCGACCCGGTCGGGCGCTTCCACTTTTCCAACGGTGCCAGCCTGGGGCGCGTCAACTGGCTGGGCGACGTGTCGGCACGGGGGCTGCGCCAGTCCTGCGGGCTGATGGTGAACTACCTCTACAAGCTGAAGGACATCGAGAGCAACCACCAGGCCTATGCCCGCGAAGGCACGCTGGCGTTGGCCTTCGACGTGGAGCGTCAGCTGGAGGCGGCCGTCGAGGCGCGCAAGGAGCCGCGTGCGGGGCGGGCGCCGCGGGCCCGCAAGGCGCGCGCAGAGTCCTGAGCGGAACCTGACCCCGGCGGCCGGGGCTCAGCTCCGGTCGCGGAAGGGCAGGCGTTCCGACAGCTCGTCCAGGTAGGCGTCCACGCCGCCCCGCTCCTGGGCCAGGAAGCGGGCCACCGCGTCGCGGAAGCGCGGGTCGGCGATCCAGTGGGCGGAGGCGGTGCGCACGGGCTCCAGTCCGCGCGACAGTTTGTGTTCGCCCTGGGCGCCGCCTTCGAAACGGGCCAGGCCCTCGTGGATCGCGTAGTCGATGGCCTGGTAGTAGCAGGCTTCGAAGTGCAGGCAGGGCACGAACTCGACGGCGCCCCAGTAGCGCCCGTAGAGCGCGTCCGCGTCGCGCAGGAAGAAGCTCGCCGCGATGGGCGTGCCGGCCCGTTCGGCGATCATCAGCACGCAGGCGTCGGCCTTGCGCTGTCCGAGGGCGGTGAAGAAGGCCAGGTTCAGGTAGGGCGTCGAGGCGTGTTCGGCGTAGGTACGGCGGTAGCAGGCGTGGAAGAAGGCCCATTCCCCGGCACCGATCTCGTGCCCGCGCAGGATGCGGAAGTCGATGCCGGCATCCATCACCTTGCGCCGCTCCTGGCGAATTTTCTTGCGTTTGGGCTGGGCCAGTTGGCTGAGGAAATCGTCGAAGTCCCGGTAGCCGGCGTTGCGCCAGTGGAATTGCACGCCATGGCGGATCTCCAGCCCGGCCTCGGCCAGCCATGCGTTTTCCTCGTCGGTGGGGAACAGCACATGCAGGGATGAGGCGCCCGAGGCGCGTACCTCGTCGAGCAGCAGGGCCAGCAGCAGGCGGCGGGCGGTTTCGTCGTGGCCGAGGAGGCGCCGGCCTGGCACCGGCGTGAAGGGCACGGCAGCCAGCCACTTGGGGTAGTAGTCGAGGCCGTGGCGCTGGTAGGCGTCGGCCCAGGCCCAGTCGAACACGTATTCGCCGTAGGAATGGCTTTTCAGATACAAGGGCATTGCAGCGAGCAGCCGTTGGCCTTCCCACAACGCCGCATGGCGTGGCCCCCAGCCCGAACGGGGTGTCACGCAGGCGCTGTCTTCCAGTGCGGACAGGAAGGCGTGGGACAGGCTGGGTTGATCGCCGGCGAGGGCGTCCCACTGGTCGGCGGGGATTTCGGTGATGGCTGGATGCAAGCGGAAGGTCGGCATGAAAGGCTCCGGACGGCGTGGCGGCAGCATACAAGCATGGAGCGGGCCTGTGGCCGCTGGTGCGGCGGGCGGCGGCTTCGTGAGCGGCGCTTCGGGGTATAGTGTCGCCCCATGAAAACCCCTCTTACCGTCGCTGTCGCCCAGCTCAATAGTGTCGTGGGCGACCTCTCCGGCAACGCGCGCCGGATCCTGGATGCGGTGGCCCGGGCGAAGGCTGCGGGCGCCGATGTGGTGCTGACCCCCGAGCTGGCCCTGTGCGGTTATCCGGCCGAGGACCTGTTGCTGCGGCCGGCCTTCCTCGAGGCCTGTGCCGATACGCTGGCCGAACTGGCTATCCAGGTGCACGGCATTACCGCGCTGGTTGGTTACCCGGCATTTGCCGACGGCAAGCGCTACAACGCCGCCGCGGTGATCCAGGATGGTCGCGTCGTCGCCACCTATTTCAAGCACCGCCTGCCCAACTACGAAGTCTTCGACGAGGAGCGCTACTTCGAGGCCGGCACCGAGGCCTGCGTCTTCGAGCTGAAGGGCGTGAAGGTCGGCGTGAACATCTGTGCCGACGTGTGGGAGTCCGGTGCCGCCGACGTGGCCCGCGGGGCCGGGGCCGAGGTGCTGCTGGTCCTCAACGCGTCGCCCTTCCACATGAACAAGCAGGCGCTGCGCTACGAGGTGCTGCGCGAGCGCATCGCCGATACCGGCCTGCCGGTGGTGTATTGCAACCTGGTCGGCGGACAGGATGAGTTGGTCTTCGACGGCGGCTCCTTCGCCCTCGACCGGGACGGTGCGCTGGCCTGGCAGGGCAAGGTCTTCGCCGAGGAACTGCACCTGCTGCAGTTCGTGGATGGCGCCTGGCAGGGCGGCAGCGTGCCGGCGGTGCGCCCCGTTGAGGCCGACGTGTATGAAGCGTTGGTCCTCGGCGTGCGCGATTACCTGGGCAAGAACGGCTTCCCTGGCGCGATCATCGGCCTGTCCGGCGGCGTCGATTCGGCGCTGACGCTGGCGATCGCCGTCGATGCGCTGGGCGCCGAGCGCGTCCGCGCGGTGATGATGCCGTCGCCCTATACCGCGCAGATGAGCCTCGACGATTCCCGCGAGATGATCCGCCGCATCGGCGTGCGCTACGACGAGATCGCCATCGAGCCGGCGATGCAGACCTTCGCGACGCTGCTGGCACCGCAGTTCGCCGGCCTGGCGGCGGATACCACCGAGGAGAACCTGCAGGCGCGGATCCGCGGCATGATCCTGATGGCCCTGTCCAACAAGACTGGCTCCATCGTGCTGACCACCGGCAACAAGAGCGAGATGGCCACCGGCTACGCCACGCTGTACGGCGACATGGCCGGCGGCTTCGCGGTCATCAAGGACATCTACAAGACCTTCGTCTATCGCCTGTGCGCCTGGCGCAACGCCCAGCCGGGCGGCCCGGTGATCCCCGACAACATCCTGACCCGGCCGCCTTCCGCCGAGTTGAAACCCGACCAGTGCGACCAGGATTCCCTGCCGCCCTACGAAGTGCTGGACGCGATCATCGCCGGCTACATGGAAGAAGATCTGTCCCCCCAGGAGATCGTCGCCCGTGGCTATGCCGAAGCGGAGGTGTATCGCGCGGTCGCCATGCTGCGGCGCAACGAATACAAGCGCCGCCAGGCTCCGATCGGTATCCGCGTGACCCAGCGCGGTTTCGGCAAGGACTGGCGCTACCCCATCACGTCCCGCTACAGGGATGCCTGACAGAGACCGGCCCGTGTAGGGCCGGATATTCCGGCTAGAATGCCGGACCGTTCCAAGGAGACCGTAGATGAAGAAAATCGAAGCCGTCATCAAGCCCTTCAAGCTCGACGAAGTGCGCGAAGCCCTGTCCGAAGTGGGCATCACCGGCCTGACCGTCACCGAGGTGAAGGGTTTCGGTCGCCAGAAGGGCCACACCGAGCTGTACCGCGGCGCCGAATACGTGGTGGACTTCCTGCCGAAGATCAAGATCGAGGTGGTGGTGGCTACCGACGTGCTCGACCAGGCTGTGGATGCCATCATCAAGGCCGCCCGCACCGGCAAGATCGGCGACGGCAAGATTTTCGTGATGCCCGTCGAGCAGGTCGTGCGCATCCGTACCGGCGAGACCAACGAAGCGGCGATCTGATCCCCGCCAGCCGGTCGGGAACTTTGGTCCCGACCGCGCGCTGTGCGTAAAATGCCGGGTTTTCAGCTTTCCCGGATTGACGTCATGGCTTCTACCGTCCGTACCCGTTTCGCCCCCAGCCCCACCGGCTTCCTGCACATTGGGGGGGCGCGCACGGCGCTGTTCTCGTGGGCCTTCGCCCGCCGCCATGGCGGCACCTTCGTGCTGCGCATCGAGGACACCGACGTGGCCCGCTCCACCCCCGAGGCGGTGCAGGCGATCCTCGACGGCATGAACTGGCTCGGCCTGGAGTGGGACGAGGGCCCGTTCTACCAGATGCAGCGCATGGACCGCTACAAGGCGGTCATCCAGGAAATGCTGGCCGCCGGTACGGCCTATCCCTGCTACATGTCCTCCGAAGAACTCGACGCGTTGCGCGAGGCCCAGCGGGCCCGCGGTGAGAAGCCGCGCTACGACGGCCGCTGGCGTCCCGAAGCAGGCAAGGTGCTGCCCGAACCGCCGGCTGGGGTGCAACCCGTGATCCGTTTCAAGAATCCTACCGAGGGTGTTGTCGGTTGGGACGACCTGGTCAAGGGCCGCATCGAGATCGCCAACGCCGAGATGGACGACCTGATCATCGCCCGTCCCGACGGCACGCCGACCTACAATTTCTGTGTGGTGGTGGACGACTGGGACATGGGCATCACCCAGGTCATCCGCGGTGACGATCATGTGAACAACACGCCGCGCCAGATCAACATCCTCAAGGCGCTGGGCGCCGAGGTGCCGCAATACGCCCACCTGTCGATGATCCTCGGCGACGACGGCCAGAAGCTGTCCAAGCGCCACGGCGCGGTCAGCGTCACCCAGTACGACGACGACGGCTACCTGCCGGACGCGGTCATCAACTACCTGGCCCGCCTGGGCTGGAGCCACGGCGACGACGAGATCTTCTCCCGCGCGCAGCTGGTGGAATGGTTCGACCTCGACCACATCACCCCGTCCGCCGCCCAGTTCAACACCGAGAAGCTGAACTGGTTGAACGCCCACTACATCAAGCAGGCTGACAACGCCGTGCTGGCCGCCGACGTGTCGCGCCGCCTGGCCCGCCGCGAGGTGAATCCGGAAGCGGGTCCGGCGCTGGAGGCGATCATTGCGCTGTACAAGGATCGCGTGAGCACGCTCAACGAGCTGGCCGACGCTGCCGAGCCCTTCTACATCGACCTGCACGTGGCGCCGGAACTGTTAGCCCAGCACCTCACCGACGCTGCTCGCACCGCGCTGGCGACCCTGCGCGGCAAGCTGGCCGAGGCAAGCTGGGAGAAGGCTGCGCTGAGCGCCGCGATCAAGGAAACCTGTACCGAACACGGCATGAAGATGCCGCATGTGGCCATCCCGCTGCGCGTGGTACTGCTCGGCCAGCCGCAGACCCCTTCCATCGACGCGGTGCTGGAAACCATGGGCCGCGAGCTGGTGCTGGCGCGCCTCGACCGGGCTCTCTGATTCCTGCAGGGGGCGTCCCTCACCCCATTAATGCAACGGCCCCCGGCGAGTCATCCGCCGGGGGCCGTTGTTTTTGGATCTTACTGAGCGACAGTAGGGCAGGCTGGCGCTTGCCGTCTCAGCCTTAGAAGTCGCTGCTGCGGCCCGATGCGGAAGCTTGGCCCGCACCGACGATTTCGCCATCGCGGACGCGCACCGCATCGCCGACGTGCCAGCTCGGCGCGCTCTGCTCGGTGATCACGCGGCGGGTGCCATCGTCCATGCGCACGGTGACCTGGTAATGGCTGATGGTGCGGGCGCGGCGCTCGACTTCGTTGCCGGCGAAGCCACCGAGCACGGCGCCGCCGATACGCGCGAGTTTCTTGCCGGAACCTTCGCCGACCTGGTTGCCGAGCACGCCGCCGAGGATCGCGCCGCCGACGGCGCCGAGGCCGGAGCCTTCGCCCTTCTGCTGGATCGCCTCGACGTTCTCGATCACGCCGCATTCACGGCAGATGGCCGGCGGCGGGGTTTCGATGACCTTGTGGGCCGGGCCTGCACTGGCGCCTGCGGGCGGGGGCGCCGGCACCGCGTCGGTCGGCGGAGGATTGCCGGCCGTAGCCGGCGTCGCCGCGGCGACTTGGTGTTTGGTGTGTTCTTTGGCTGGAGCTGGCTTGGAGGCCGTGTGCGGGGCTTCGTGGCGTTCGGTCTTCTTCGCCACGGGCGCGGGTTCGACGACTTGCGGCTGTGGGCTGGCGACCGGCGTCGGCTCGGTGGCCTGAGCCGCGCCCGCGGTCGGTGGCGTGATCGGCGTCGGCGGTGTGGCCGGTGCGCTGGCGACAGTTTCCGGTGCGGCGACCGGGGCGTGGGAGGTGTCGGGCAGCAGGCCGGTCAGCTTGGCGACGCCGGCCAGGCTCAGCGCGGTGACGGAGGCGGCGGCAACCCACATCATCGGGTGCAGCGGCGGGCGTGAAGGACTGGTGCTCATGCGTGTTCTCCTCAATGAATGAGGAGATTAACGCCGTCGCCGTGCCGGCGGTGACATCTGCAACCGCCGCTTACAAAAGTCATGGAAGCCCTTACTCTTCGCTGCCCGCACTTGGACGTGGTGGCTTGAGCAGGTAGCGGGCCGGATCGAGGGCGTCCACCAGCTCGCGTTCCAGCGGCAACGGATCGCCGTCGAGCTGGCTGGCCAGCAGCTCGCCGATGAGGCTGGCCCACACCAGGCCACGGGC
Organism: Zoogloea sp. LCSB751; assembly: GCF_002028455.1. Classification (GTDB taxonomy): domain Bacteria; phylum Pseudomonadota; class Gammaproteobacteria; order Burkholderiales; family Rhodocyclaceae; genus Zoogloea. Next base: position 401,286 of record NZ_MWUM01000001.1, read on the forward strand.
ACCGAAGCCGGACACCGCAAACAGGCCTGGCTGGCGCGGAATGTCGGTGAGGGGCGTGGTCCGTTCGGTACGCTCGACCGTCGGGATGGCACCGACCATCGGCAGGCGGTCCGGCGAGGCCGGGCGGAAGCCGACGCGGCCGTCGAGCTGGGTGGGATCGTAGGCCGCTGCGTAGCCGGGCAGGATGAAGTCCAGCTTGGTGAGGTTTTCCCGGTGCTCGGCTTCGCGCAACTCGGTGCCATCGTCGTCGGCCAGGAAGGTGGCGCCAGCGCAGCGCAGGCCGTCCACCTCGGGGCTCACGTAGCCGAGGCGGCACACCACCACGTTCGGCGGGCTGCCGGCTGCGGCGGGCAGGTGGGAAACCTGGCCGCGGGCCGGGCGGACCGGCAATGTGGCAGCCTGGGGTAGGGCGCGGATGCCGACGCCGTTGGCGAGGATCGCCACCGGGGCTCGGGCGATCTCGGCGCCGGCCGGGTCGAGGGCGATCCATGCGTCGCCCTGGTGCTCCAGGCGGGCCACTTGCTGCCCGAAGCGGGTTTCGACGGCGCTTCCGGCCGCCGCGAGGTTGGCGGCGCACAGGGTCGGCGGCTGGATCCAGCCGCCGCTGGGGAACCACCAGCCGCCCAGCTCCACCGGCCAGCCGACGATCTGGCTGGCTTCGTCCTTGTCCACGAAGCGCAGGTAATCGGTGGGCGGGGTCTGGGTATCGACGACGGCCTTCTGCTTGCCTTCCTGCTTGGCGTCGCGGGCCAGGTGCAGCACGCCGCAAGGTGCCCAGCGCGGCGGGTAACCGGCGGCTGCCAGCGCCTCCAGATGGTGGCGCCCGTACAGGAAGCCGGCACGGGTGATGCGCGCCAGGCGGTTGTCGTCCAGGCTGGGCAAGGGGCGGAAAACCCCGGCCTTGTTGCCGGAGGCGCCGTGGCCGGGGCCAGGGGCCTCGTCGATGACGGTGATGCGCCAGCCGCGGGTGGCCAGGCGCTCGGCGATGGACGTGCCGGCCACCCCGGCGCCGATCACCAGCGCGTGGCGGGGACTCAATTGTCCGGTTTCGGACGGGCCTTCGGTGAAGTGGCCGCTCAGCATCTCGCGCTTGCCGCCGAAGCCGGCGCGCCGTTCCAGCGTGAAGCCGGCTTCCTGCAGGCCGCGGCGCACATGGCCGGTCACCGACCAGGTGGCCAGCGTGGCGCCGGGCGCGGCCAGGCGGGCCAGTTCGGCATAGACCGCTGGCGACCACAGCTCCGGGTTGTTGGCCGGCGAGAAGCCGTCCAGATAAAAGGCGTCGGCCCGAGCTTCCAATTGCGGCAGGGTGGTCAGTGCGTCACCGAAGAGCAGCGTCAGCGTGACACGTCCGGCGTCCAGGTGGATGCGGTGGAAGCCCGGCACCAGCGGCGGCCAGTGGCGGCGCAGCGCGTCGGCCAGCGGCGCGAGTTCGGGCCAGGCGGCGTGCAGCTCGGCCAGATCGTCGGCCTGGAAGGGATGTTTCTCGGTGGACACGAAATGCAGGCGCGCGCAGCGGGCCGGGTCGTCCCGCCACGCGGCCCAGGTGGCCAGGAAGCTGAGGCCGAGGCCGAAGCCGGTTTCGACGATGGTGAAACGCTCGCGCCCCTGCCAGCGTGCCGGCAGGTCGTTGCCGGCCAGGAAGACATGCTGCGCCTGGCCGAGACCGCCAGCGGTGGTGTGATAAACGTCGTCGAAGGCGGGCGAGTAGGGCGTGCCGTCGGCGGCGCGGACGAGGGTGGCGGGGATCAGCGGCGGGTACACGATGCGATGGCTTGCGGCGGCAAGGCGGAAGGCGGATTGGGGCGGAACTTTGGCACCGTTCCCGGCGGCTGTCGAATCTTTCGGTGGCTTGTTCGTTGGGGCGAATCCATTCGCCCTCAGTGCTTGTTCGACCGACAGAGAGCGAATGAACTCGCCCCAACGGGGGGCAGTGTGCGGATTTCACTTTTCCCCTTGTCCTGCGCGGCGCGTGCGCGGGCTAGAATCCCTGCTTTCGCGAAGACAAGACTAAGGACATCCGATGCGTACCCCCAACGGCTCGCCCATCCGCCGCGAGGCCTATCGGCCGCTCGCCTACGGCGTTGAAACCGTCGACCTGGATTTCGTCCTCGAAGCTCAGGCCACCCTCGTCACCAACCGCATGCGCTGCGTGCGCAACCCGGATAGCGACGCCGGCCCCATCGTGCTGTTGGGCGACGGGCTGACCCTGGTTTCGGTGCGTATCGACGGCGCCGAGCCGGCGCCCGGCCAGCTGCGCGAAACCGGGTCCGGCCTGGAGATCGACGTGAATGCGGACAGCGTGGTGGTGGAGATCGTCACGCGCATCGATCCGTCGGCCAACCTGACCCTGTCCGGACTGTACCGGTCGCGGGGCGGCTACTACACCCAGTGCGAGGCCGAGGGCTTCCGCCGCATCACCTATTTCCCCGATCGTCCGGACGTGATGGCGCGCTACACCGTGCGCCTGGAGGCCGACGCGGCCCTGTGTCCGGTGCTGCTGTCCAACGGCAACCTGCTGGAAACCGGCAGCCTGCCCAACGGCCGCCACTTCGCCCGCTGGGAAGACCCCTTCCCCAAGCCGTCCTACCTGTTCGCGCTGGTGGCCGCCGACCTGAAGGCGCTGGAACGCCGCGTCACCACGATGTCCGGCCGCGAAGTGCTGCTGCAGGTGTGGGTCGAGGCGCGTGACCTGGACCGCGTCGATCACGCGATGGAATCGCTGATCCATTCGATGCGCTGGGACGAGGAGACCTTCGGGCTGGAGCTCGACCTGGACCGCTTCATGATCGTCGCCGTGTCCGACTTCAACATGGGCGCGATGGAGAACAAGGGCCTCAACATCTTCAACACCAAGTACGTGCTGGCCAACCCGCAGAGCGGCACCGACGTGGATTACGAGAACGTCGAGAGCGTCGTCGCCCACGAGTACTTCCACAACTGGACCGGCAACCGGGTGACCTGTCGCGACTGGTTCCAGCTGACGCTGAAGGAAGGCCTCACCGTCTTCCGCGACCAGCAGTTCTCGGCGGACATGCTGGCCCGCGCGTCGGATTCGCCCGCGGCGGCGGCCTCGGCCCGGGCGGTGACGCGCATCGCCAACGTGCGCGTGCTGCGCAGCGCCCAGTTTCCGGAGGATGCCGGCCCGATGGCCCATCCGATCCGCCCGGACAGCTACCAGGAGATCAACAATTTCTACACCGCCACGGTGTATGAGAAGGGCTCCGAAGTCATCCGCATGCTGCACACCCTGCTCGGCAAGGAGGGTTTCCGCAACGGCATGGACCTGTACTTCTCCTACCACGACGGCCAGGCGGTGACTTGCGACGACTTCGTCGGCTGCATGGCGGAAGCCAACGGTGCAGACCTGGATCTCTTCATGCGCTGGTACAGCCAGGCCGGCACGCCGCGCCTGAAGGCCGAAGGCGTTTTCGATGCGGCCGACGGCAGCTACACGCTGACCCTCAGCCAGCGCACGCCACCGACCCCGGGCCAGGCGGACAAGCTGCCGCTGCACATCCCGGTGGCCGTCGGCCTGATTGGCGCGGATGGCAAGGATCTGCCGCTGCAACTGGAAGGCGAGGCCCGTGCCGGCGACAGCACCCGCATCCTCGAACTGAAGGAGGCCAGCAAGAGCTGGCGCTTCACCGGCCTCGCCGCCGAGCCGGTACCGTCGATCCTGCGTGGCTTCTCGGCGCCGGTGATCCTCGAAGTCGACGAGAACGACGCGCGGCTGGCCTTCCGCATGGCCCACGACAGCGATCCCTTCAATCGCTGGGACGCTGCCCAGCGCTACATGGAGCGGGTGATCCTGGCGTTGGCCGCCGATGCCGCCGCCGGCCGCCAGCTGGAAGTGCCACAGGCCTTCGGCCACGCCTTCCGGGCGCTGCTGGTCAATGAATCCCTCGACCCGGCCTTCCTGGCCGAGATCCTCGCGCTGCCTGCCGAAACTTATCTGCTGGAGTGCATGCCGCAGGCAGATCCGGCGCCACTGCGTGCCGCGCTGATGCACCTGATGCGCGAACTGGGCCACGCGATGCAGGCCGATTTCCTCGACCGCTACCTCGACCTGGAAGTGGACGGCGACTACCGCTATCACCCGGCCGATGCCGGCAAGCGGGCGCTGCGCAACCTGTGCCTGCGCTACCTGACTGCCTGGGGTGGCGCCACTGCCATCGACCTGGCACAGAAGCAGTTCGAGCACGCCGGCAACATGACCGAGCGCTATGGCGCCCTGGCCGCGCTGGTGCAGAGCGACGCCCCGGCCCGTTTCGATGCGCTGGCGGCCTTCCATGAGCAGTACAAGGATGACGCGCTGGTCCTCGACAAGTGGTTCCTGCTGCAGGCCAGCGCTTGGCGCTGGTCTGAGGCGGCGCCGGCGACCCTCGAGCAGGTGCGCGCGCTGATGGACAACCCCGCCTTCAGCCTGTCCAACCCGAACAAGGTGTATTCGCTGCTGGGCGGCTACTTCCGCGGCAACGCGGCGGAGTTCCACCGGCCCGATGGCGCCGGCTACGCCTTCTGGGTCGAGCAGGTGCGTGCCCTTAACAAGAGCAATCCGCAGGTTGCATCACGCATGGCGCGGGCGCTGGAAGGCTGGCGCAAGTTCACGCCGGAGATTCAGGCACGCATCCGCGCGGTCTTCGAGACGCTGGCGAAGGACGAGGGGCTGTCGCCCGATGTGGCGGAGATCGTCGGCAAGGCGCTGGCCTGACGTTCCCGGGCGGGGCTTGCCGCCCGCGTGGCGGCTCGCAGGGGGGGCGAGTTCATTCGCCCTCAGTCGATTGATAGAAGTCCGTGGGCGAATGAATTCGTCCCTACGGGTCGATGCCACCGTAGAGGTCGAGGTGCGCCGGCGGCGTTCTACTTGATGGTCGTCGCCGACATGCTGGCGAATTCCAGCACCAGGGCGGCGAGGGCGTCGGATTCGGTTTCGATCTCGGTGGCCAGCGCGGCCTGCTTTTCGGCGACCCATTCCGGGTCTTCCAGGTCGTCGGCCCAGCAGAACGGGGCCTGGCTGCTCATGCGTGACAGGCGCTTGCGGCGGATGTCGAGGAGATTGCCCAGGCGCGCGGCGGCACCGGCCGGGAAGGGGCGTTGCGCGGTGGCGACTTCCCGCTCGATGAAGGGCGCCAGCGCGTCGAGCAGACCGGCGTCCATGTCCCGATAGGCGTCGTCCACCTTGCTCCAGTAACGCTCGGCCAGTGCTTCGTCGGGGCGGATCTCCGGATGCAGGTGGCGCGCCAGACGGCGCCAGGCGGAACGGCAGCGGGTGACCCGGGCCGGATCGAGGGGCGGACGGCCGCCGGGGTGGCGCTGGCTCTCGGCCAGCACACGGGTATGGTCGGCTTCCAGGGCCTGCCAGGCCAGCACTTCGGAGGCCACGGCGCGTTCGATGGCGGCCAGCGCCAGGCTGCTCAGGGGCTCGCCGCGGCGCAGGCGGGCGTGGCCGAGCTCGACACGGCTGCGGTAGGCCCGGTGCTCGACCTTGAGGCCGAGCAGGCGGACTTCCAGTTCGCCGAGGCTGGCCTGGTAGCGGGCCAGCAGGTAGGGGCGCTCGAAACGTTCGAGCCACTCGATGGCTTCGAGGGTATCGGCGAGGGCTCCGGCCAGCTGGCCGGCATCGGCGGACTCGGAAGGGGAGACGGAATTGCGGTCGACGGACATGGCAAGGCTCCGGATGCGGTGGTTCGGCACGCGTGTTGCGGTGCCGCACAGACACTTCGAATTATGCACCCGTGAGCGGGCCCCGGCGCGCTCCGGTATCATATCGCACCTTCTTTTTGCGGCGCGGCAATGGAACTCCTGACTACCTTCATCGATATCGTCCTGCACCTGGATGTCCATCTGGCAGACCTGGCGACCAACTATGGCACGTGGATCTACGCGATCCTGTTCCTGATCATCTTCTGCGAGACCGGACTGGTGATCTTCCCTTTCCTGCCCGGTGATTCGCTGCTCTTCGTTGCCGGTGCGCTGGCCGCCACCGGGGGTATGGATATCGGCGTGCTGTGCGGTGTACTGCTGGCCGCCGCGGTACTGGGCGACAACACCAACTACTGGATCGGCCACACCATCGGGCCCAAGGTGTTCCGCTGGGAGAATTCCCGCCTGTTCAACCGCCAGGCCTTCGACAAGACCCACGCCTACTTCGAATCCCACGGCGGCAAGACCATCATCATCGCCCGCTTCCTGCCGCTGCTGCGCACCTTTGCGCCCTTCGTGGCCGGCGTGGCGCGCATGACCTACCCGCGCTTCGTGGCTCTCGACTTCCTCGGCGGCGCGATCTGGATCTTCTCCCTGAGCCTGCTCGGTTACGGCTTCGGCAACCTGCCGGCGGTCAAGAACAACCTGTCGGCGGTGATCCTCGGCATCATCGCCATCTCGCTGCTGCCGGTCTTCATCGGCTGGCTGCGCGGCCGCTCCACGGCGCGGGCGGCGAGCTGAGGACTCTTCATGCAGAAAAACATCGTCATCCTGATCTCCGGTCGCGGCAGCAACATGGAGGCCATCGTTGCCGCTGCGATTCCCGGCGCCCGCATCGCCGGTGTCATTTCCAACCGGCCCGATGCGGCCGGCCTGAACTTTGCCGCCGAGCGTGGCATCCCGACGCGGGTGGTGGATCACAAGGCCTACCCGGACCGCGAAGCCTTCGATGCCGCACTGGCCGCAGCCATCGACGCGCTGGCCCCCGACCTGGTGGTGCTGGCGGGCTTCATGCGCGTGCTTACCGACGGTTTCGTGAGCCGCTACGCCGGCCGCCTGCTCAACATCCATCCGAGCCTGCTGCCGTCCTTCCCGGGCCTGCACACCCATCGGCGGGCACTGGAGGCCGGCGTGCGCGTGCACGGCACCACCGTCCATTTCGTGACGCCGACCCTTGACTGCGGCCCCATCGTGGTCCAGGCCGTGGTGCCGGTATTGCCTGGTGATGACGAAGCGACGCTGGCCGCCCGCGTGCTGGTGCAGGAGCACCGCATCTACCCGCAGGCGGTGCGTTGGTTCGTCGACGGGCGCCTGAGCTTCGATGCCGAAGAGCGCGTCCGCGTCCGTGACGAGCTGGTCGGCCCCGCCGGCTGGACGGTGCCGCCGGTCGAGGCCTGAACCGTCGATGGCCTTATTCCGCCGGGCTGGTTCGACCCTCGCCGTCGCGATCGCGGTATCGCTGCTGGCCCACGGGATCGCACTGGTCGGCCCGTCCTGGCGGCTGCCCTCCGAGCAGGTGAGCGTGCTGCCGCCGCTGGATGCGCGCCTGACGCCCTTGCCGAAGCCGACGCTGCGGGAGGACAAGCAGCCTGCCGCCGCAAGCAAGCCTGCCCCCCGACGACCGGCTGCGCCGCCGCGGCCCGTCGCCGATCCAACGGCGGCCATCGAGGCGGTGCCGGTTCCGGAAACGTCCCCGGGGCCGGCGGTGGAGGCCAGACCGGAAACACCGCCTGTCGCCGGGGCACCGGAAGCGCCGACGCCCGATAAGGCGTCGGGGGAGGGCGCCGGCGGCAAGCTGTCGGCACCGGGCTACGGTGCTGGCTGGGCCAGGTCCGGTCGGGTCCAGTACAACGTGATCCGCGGCGAGCGCAACTTCATCATCGGCCGCACCACCCACGCGTGGACGCATGACAAGGACCACTATTCGATGGAGACGGTGGTCGAGACCGCCGGCCTCATCGGCTTGTTGCGGCCTTTCAAGATGATCCAGCGCAGCGAGGGGCGTATCGGCCCCAACGGCCTGCTGCCGGACGCCTTCACCGTCGAACGGGACGGCCAGTTGAAGGAGAAGGCCGACTTCGACTGGGCCGCCGGCAAGGTGGTGTTGACGGCCGGCGAGCGGCGGCGGGAGTTTGCGCTGGCCGAGGGCGACCAGGACGTGTTGACCCTGATGCACGATCTGGCCCTGCGGCCGGAGGGCTTCACCCGCGCCGAGCTGCTGGTGGTGACCGGCAAGAGCGCGGTGCGCTCGGTGATCGAGAACCTCGGCCTCGAGGAGCTCGACGTGCCGGCCGGCAAGGTGTCCGCCTATCATCTGGGCAGCACCGGCCACCGCGGCGAGCTTAAGATCGACATCTGGCTGGCCCGCGATTACGCCAATCTGCCGATACGCCTGAAGATCACCGACAAGAACGGTGACGTACTCGACCAGGTCGCCACCGGCGTCGACCTCGGCAAACACGCCCCGCAGTAAAATCGCGGGCAAATCCAATAAATAATTCGGGGCCGCTTCGCCGGCCCCGGTCCGCTCCATTGGGCGAGCATGCTCGCCCCCACAAGCAAGAGTAACGAATTCCCATGACCATCACCCCCGCCCAGATCCAGTCCGCCAGCCAGGCCTTGCGCACCGTGCTGCGCTTCGAGTATCCCGCCGATTCGGTGCTGTCCCGCTATTTCAAGGACCTGCGCGAGCTGGGCGCACGGGACCGGGCCTTCGTCGCCGAGGCGGTCTATGGCGTGCTGCGTCGCAAGCGCACCCTCGAACGCCTGTGCGGCCCCGAGGCTTCCACCCGCCAGCTGATCCTGGCCTGGCTGGCCCGCGTCGAAGGCACCACCTTGCGCCAGCTGGGCGAAGGGCTGCACGGCCGTGACATCGACTACTTCACCGAGATCAAGGGCCGCGACGCCGGCGAGCTGAGCCTCGCCGAATCCACCGATCTGCCCGACTGGCTGGCCGAGCGCCTGCTCGCCACCCTGAGCCCCGAGCAGGTCGTCGCGCTGGCCCAGAGCCTCAACCGTCCGGCGCCGCTGGACCTGCGCGCCAATACCCTGAAAATCGAGCGCGACGCGCTGGTCGAGCGCCTCAAGGCCGACGGCATCGCCTGTGCGCCGGGGCGTTATTCCCCCACCGCGGTGCGCCTGGAAGGCAAGCCGGCGCTGCAGAAGCACCCGCTGTTCCTCGACGGCAGCTTCGAGGTGCAGGACGAGGGCAGCCAGTTGCTCGGCTTCCTGCTGCAGCCCAAGCGCGGCGAGATGGTCGTCGACTTCTGCGCCGGCGCCGGCGGCAAGACGCTGTTGCTCGGCGCGCTGATGCGCAACACGGGTCGCTTGTACGCCTTCGACGTGTCCGACAAGCGCCTGTCGAAGCTCAAGCCGCGCATGGCCCGTTCCGGCCTGTCCAACATCCATCCGGTGGTGATCGCCAGCGAGAACGATCCGCGCGTCAAGCGCCTGGCCGGCAAGATCGACCGGGTGCTGGTGGATGCTCCGTGCAGCGGCCTCGGCACGCTGCGCCGCAACCCCGACCTGAAGTGGCGCCAGAGCCCGGAGGCGCTGGCCGAGTTGACCGTCAAGCAGGCCGCCATCCTGGCCAGTGCGGCACGCCTGGTGAAGCCGGGCGGCCGCCTGGTGTACGCCACTTGCAGCCTGCTGCCGGAGGAGAACGAGGCCATCGTCGCTGCCTTCCTGGCCGCCAACGAAGGTTTTGTGCTGCTGAACGCGCAGGATGTGCTGGCCAAGCAGGGCGTTACCGTCGAGTGTGGCGAGCAACTGCGCCTGACTCCGCAAAGCCACGACACCGACGGCTTCTTCGCCGCGGTGCTGGAGCGCAAGGCCTGATGCCGCTCCGCCTGCTGCTGGCGGGCCTGATGCTGCTGTGCGCGGTTCAGGCCCGCGCCCTCGAGCGGGATCCGTCCACGACGGTGAGCGCCAAGGGCAAGGTGGAGATTGCCTTCTCCCCGTGGAACGATCCGGAAGCGGTGTTGCTGAAAGCGATTAGCGAGGCCAGGGAACGCATTCTGGTCCAGGCCTATCTATTCACCAGCAAGCCGCTGGCCCACGCGCTGATCGACGCCCAACGGCGCGGCGTGAAGGTCGAGGTGATGCTGGATGCGGAGATGAACCGGCCGGCCTCGCCGAGTGTCCTGCCCGCTCTGCTGGCCGCCGGCATTCCGGTGGCGGTGGAGACCCGCTACAACATCGCCCACAACAAGGTGATGATCTTCGACCCGGATTCGCCGCGCGCGGCGCTGGCTACCGGGTCCTACAACTTTACCCGGGCGGCCAGGTTGTCCAACGCGGAGAACCTGCTGGTGCTGCGCGGTAATCCGGCGCTGGTCCGCGTGTATGCCGACAATTGGCAGCGCCAGCGCGCCGAGGCCCAGGTGGTGCATAGCCTGGACGATCTGCCCGAACGCAAGAGGAGAGAGAGTGGAAGAGAATCAGATCGCGCATCTGCTGACTGACCTGTGGGACGACCTGCAGCAGCCCTCCGTGTTCTGGCAGGTGGGCGTGCTGGTCCTGTGCCTGGCGCTGGCCGGACTGATCACGAGGCAGATCCGCGTGTTCCTGCATCGCCGCCTCAAGGCCAATCCACAGCTGCGGCGCGGCGCGGGTGAGGAAAGTCTGCGCCGGGTGATCTTTCCGGCCACCGCGCTGGGCTTGGTGCTGTTTGCCCGCATCATTCTCAGCAACTGGCAGCACGTGAACCTCTTCCGCCTGGCGGTGCCCTTGTTGCTGGCCATGGCGGCGATCCGCCTGACCGTGCATGCGATCAAGCGGGCCTTTCCGCAGGCAGGCTGGCTGGCCGCCTTCGAAAAATTCTTCGCGTTTGCCGCCTGGATCATCGTCGCGCTGCACATCAGCGGCGTGCTGCCTACCGTCATCGACGGGCTGGAGCAGATCGACTTCACGATCGGCAAGGCCAGGCTCAACCTGTGGATGCTGCTGCAGGGCGCGCTGACGGTGCTGCTGACGGTGCTGGCGGCCCTGTGGCTGGGCGGCGTCATCGAGACGCGGCTGATGAACACCGAGGGGCTCGATTCCAATCTCAAGCTGGTCTTTGCGCGCCTGGTGAAGGCGGCGCTGATCGTGCTGGCGGTGGCCATCGGCCTGCCGCTGGTGGGCATCGACCTCACCGCGCTGTCGGTATTCGGCGGGGCGCTTGGTGTCGGCCTCGGCTTCGGCATGCAGAAGATCGCCGCCAACTACGTGTCGGGCTTCATCCTGCTGCTGGACCGCTCGATCCGCCTCGGCAACCTGATCTCGGTCGGCAACGAGCGCGGCGTGGTCAGCCAGATCACCACCCGCTACACGGTGCTGAAGGGCATGACCGGCATCGAGTCCATCGTGCCGAACGAGACCCTGGTCGGTTCGGTGGTACAGAACGAGACCTTCACCGACCCCAAGGTGCGCATCGCGCTGCCGATCCAGGTCAGTTACACCAGCGACCTGGAAAGGGCGATGGCCATCCTCGTCGAGGCCGCCAAGCTCCAGCCGCGGGTGATGGACGATCCCGGTCCCGGTGCCTTCGTGGAGTCCTTCGCCGACAGCGGCATCAACCTGCAACTGGGCTTCTGGATCAAGGACCCCCACGAGGGCACCCTGGGTATCCGCTCGGCGATCAACCTGGAGGTGTGGCGGCGTTTTCGCGAGGAGGGGATCGAGATCCCCTTTCCCCAGCGGGAAGTGCGGCTGCTCAACCCCGTCGCGCCGCAGGCCAGCGTCTAAGCTCCGTTGGGGCGAATTCACTCGCCCCAACGGGGGTGTGTGGCCAAGCATATTTCAGTGTTGCTGAAAAGCCCCTGGTGGGGCTTTTTTGACTTTTGGCCACGCTTTCACCTTGGTTTGCCTGGGGGACTCGACTAGAATCGGCGCACTACCCAACGAAGGATCGTAGGCCTCGATGTTTTCCGGATTGTTCGATTTACCCTGGTGGGGCTATGTGGCCATCACCCTGGCACTGACCCACGTCACCATCGCTGCGGTGACGATTTTCCTGCACCGCCATCAGGCGCACCGCTCCCTCGAGCTGCACGCGCTGCCTTCCCTGTTCTTCCGCTTCTGGCTGTGGCTGACCACCGGCATGGTGACCAAGGAGTGGGCGGCCATCCACCGCAAGCACCACGCCAAGTGCGAGACCGCCGAAGACCCGCACAGCCCGCAGATCCACGGCATCAACAAGGTGCTGTGGACCGGCGTGTTCCTGTACGTGAAGGAATCCCGCAACCCGGAAACCATGGCCCGCTACGGCCACGGTACGCCTGACGACTGGATCGAGCGCAAGCTCTTCTCGGCCTGCCCGAAGACTGGCATCTTCATCATGCTGGGCATCGACATCGCGCTGTTCGGCGTGTGGCCCGGCGTGCTGATGTGGGGCGTGCAGATGATCTGGATCCCGTTCTGGGCCGCCGGTGTCGTCAATGGCCTGGGGCACTTCTGGGGCTACCGCAACTACAACTGCGCGGATGCTTCCACCAATCTGCTGCCGTGGGGCATCCTGATCGGCGGTGAGGAACTGCACAACAACCACCACAGCTTCGCCACCTCGGCCAAGCTGTCGGCGCGCTGGTATGAGTTCGACATCGGCTGGCTGTATATCCGGACTCTCGAGATCCTCGGCCTGGCGCGCGTGAAGAAGACCATCCCGACGCCGCGCTTCGGCGCTGCCAAGGCGCGGCCCGATTTCGACACGCTGCAGGCCATCATCACCTGCCGCTACGATGTGATGACCCGCTACGTGCAGTCCCTGAAAGTCATCGCCAAGGAGGAGTTCGCAGCGCTCAAGGCCCACTCCGACGGCAGCTTGAAGGTCAAGGAGCTGCGCCGCTGGCTGACCGCCGAGCATGGCCAGCTGTGCGCCGACGAGAGCAAGCGCCTGGCGTCCCTGCTGCAGGCCAATGCGCGGCTGCAGACGGTGGTGACCATGCGTGAGGAACTGACGGCCCTGTGGGCTCGCTCCACGGCCAGCCGGGAACAGCTGCTGCAGCAGTTGCAGGACTGGATCGCCCGTGCCGAGCAGAGCGGTATCCAGCAGCTGGAAGAGTTCTCCCGGCGCCTGCGCCGCTACGCGGTCTGATCTTGCCCCGCACCTCTGCAAGCCCGCCCGCGAGGCGGGTTTGTCGTTTCTGGAGCCTGCCGTGTCTACCCTGATTCTCTTCAACAAACCTTTCGGCGTGCTGTGCCAGTTCACCGGTGAAGCGGGCAAGCGGACCCTGGCTGAATTCATCCCGGTGCCCGGCGTGTATGCGGCGGGCCGCCTCGATGCGGACAGCGAAGGCCTGCTGGTGCTGACCGACGACGGTGGGCTGCAGAAGCGCATTGCCGATCCCCAGCACAAGCTCCCGAAGACCTACCTGGTGCAGGTGGAAGGGGTGCCCGACGAGGCGGCGCTGGCCCGCCTGCGCGCCGGCGTGGATCTGGGCGATTTCGTCACCAAGCCCTGCGAGGCACGCCTGGTGGACGAGCCGGGCTGGCTGTGGCCGCGCAATCCGCCGATCCGCGAACGCAAGGCGATTCCGACCCGCTGGATCGAGATCGTGTTGCGCGAGGGCAAGAACCGCCAGGTACGGCGCATGACCGCCAAGGTTGGCTTCCCGACCCTGCGCCTGATCCGCCAGCGTATCGGCGACTGGTCGCTGGCCGAACTGGCGCCGGGTGAATGGCAGCAGACGCCGGTGCCGGCGAGCCTGCGGAGCCGTCTCCCGCTTGCGGCGGCTGCGGCGACACGGCCCGGCAAGCCCGGTCAACCGCGCCGCCGGCCCCGCGTTGCTTGAAGCTGATTGTTGGGGCGGATTCATTCGCCCTTGAGTCGTTTGAATGACCGCCACGGGCGAATGAATTCGCCCCAACAGTAACTTTCTTTCTGTCGCTACCATGGCCCTGATCCGCTGTTCTCTGACTTCCGTCGCCGCCGCAGCGTCCCTCGCGCTGTCGGCCCTCGTCGCCCACGCCGATGGCGAGATGCCGCTCACCGAACTCTCGGTCGGCATGTACCGCATCGAGGCCGAAGCCGCCCTCACCCAGCAAGACCGCATGCGCGGCCTGATGCAGCGCAGGAGCATGCCCCAGAACCACGGCATGCTCTTCGCGTTCACTGAGTCCCAGCGTCACTGCATGTGGATGAAGAACACCCTGCTGCCGCTGTCGGTGGCCTTCATGGACGAGCAGGGGCGTGTCCTCAACATCGAGGACATGCAGCCGCAGACCGAAGACAACCACTGCGCGGCCAGACCGGCACGCTTTGCGCTGGAGATGAACCTGGGCTGGTTCAAGCAGAAGGGGATTGGTGCCGGTACGACGATCAACGGCGTGGCCCGGCTGGCGGGGGCGGCGCGCTGAGCGTCTGGGGGCAGGCAGGGCGTGGTGGGATGGGGTCATTCATTCGCCCGGCGCAGCCTGAACCTGGCTTCCGTTGCGGAGGGCCAGACGACAAGGGCGCCTTGCGGCGCCCTTTGTCATTGGAGCGGGTGAAGGCTCAGGCCGTCAGTTCGAGCAGCTTGCCGAAGGCCGTGGCGAACTGGGCCAGGCCGTCCTGTTGCAGACGCTCGCCGAGGACTTCCAGATCGAGGCCGAGGGCGGCCAGTGCGGCGATGTGGGCGGCGGCGCCGTCCACATCCTCGGTGACGGTGCCGGCACGGACCTGGCCGTGGTCGGCGAAGGCGGCCAGCGTGGCGTCGGGCAGGGTGTTGACGGTTTCCGCGCCGATCAGCGGTTCGACGTACATCAGGTCGGAATAGGCCGTGTTTTTGGTTCCGGTGCTGGCCCACAGCATGCTCTGCGGGCGGGCGCCCTTGGCGGTCAGGGCGGCGAAGCCCGCGCCGTGGAAGCGCGCCAGGTAGCGCTGGTAAGCCTGGCGGGCCAGCGCCACGCCGGCTTGGCCGCGCAGCGCAAGGGCGGCGTCGCTGCCGATCTCTTCGAGCTGCTTGTCGATCAGGCTGTCCCAGCGGGACAGAAAGACGCTGGCCACCGAGCGCACACGGGACACGTCGCCACCGGCAGCGGCGAGCTTGTCGAGGCCGCGCTGGTAGGCGCCGGCCACGGCATCCACATGGCCCAGCGAGAACATCAGCGTCACGTTGATGCTGACGCCTTCGCCGGTCAGCGTTTCGATGGCGCGCACGCCGGCCGCGGTGGCCGGGATCTTGACCAGCAGGTTGTCGCGGGCGACGGCGGCGCGCAGGCGGCGGGCCGCGGCGACGGTGCCGGCCTCGTCATCGGCCAGGGCCGGGGAGACTTCCAGGCTCACGTAGCCGGCATCGCCCTGGCTGGCGTCGAAAACCGGGCGGATCAGGTCGCAGGCGCGCTGCACGTCCTCGATCACCAGGCGCTCGTAGCGCTGCTCGGCCGACAGGTTCTCGCCGTTCAGCGCATCCAGCGCCGGGCGGTAGTCGTGGCCATCGGCGATGGCCTTGTGGAAGATCGCCGGATTGGTGGTCACGCCGGCCACGCCATTTTCGATGTGGCGGGCGAGCAGGCCTTCGTTGATCAGGGCGCGGGACAGGTTGTCCAGCCAGACTTGCTGGCCGGCGGCACGGGCGGCTTGAATCGGATTCATGGATGCGGGCTTCGGCGTGGCAGTGGTTCGGAATGATTCCACCATTCTGGCGGAATCCCGTGGCAGATGAAAGTCAGCGCGGCGGCCAGTGGATCTCGAAATACCCGGGCTGGGAAGTGGGGCGGGCAGCGCCGCCGGCGATGGCGGGCAGGCGGTTGAGGAACTCGGGTTCGCCGCTCAGCGTGCCGTCGAAGCGGGGCATCTGGCCTGGGGCCGCTTCCCCGCTGCCGTTGGCGACGACCTCGCCGGCGAGGGTCTGCAGGGTGTAGCGGACCAGGCCGTTCTGGGCATTCAGGCGGATCTCGTAGTCGCCGAACTGGCGCCCCGGGAACAGCGCGCTGCGCGCGCCCCGCCACAGCAGGCGGGCTTCGCCCGAGCAGCGGCCGTCGGGCGGACAGTGCCAGGCCGGGGCTTCGACGGTCAGGTCGCCTTGCCAGCCGGCGCGGGCGGCGGGGTGGGGGATGGGGCCGAGCGCCGCATCGGCGGGGGCGTGCAGGCTGAAACCGCTCACATCCAGGCCACGCAGGCCCGCCTCAATGTGGCCGACGGGTACGCTGCTGCTGGCCAGGGACCAGGCGGCAGCGCCGCGGACGAGGGCGCTGGCGTCGAAGTCCCAGCTCAGGGGGAGCCAGGGTTTCAGGCTGCGCCCATTTGCATCCCGGCTGGCCAGCACGCCGTGGCCCCGCCACAGGCTGCCTTCGGCTTGCTGCAGGCGCAGGCCGTCCTGGGTCAGGTGGGCCACCAGCAGGTCGATGAGCCCGGCGGGGGCTTTGGCGATCAGCAGGATCAGTGTCAACAGTGCGAAGACGAAGGCTTTGCGCAGCATGGCTCAGGGGGCGGACGGTCCGGCCAGCACCGCGTCGATGCTGGCCTGCGGGCCTTGCTGCTGGATTTCCATGCGCAGCACGCGCAGGCCCTGGTCGCGCTGCACGGCGGCCAGCCAAGTAACGAGTTCGTCGAAGGGCGCCTGACCTTTCACATGCAGGCCTTCGCCGCCGGCCTGCAGCGTCAGGCCCAGGCCGCGGCTCTTGGCTGAAGTCTGGGCGGCTTCGAGGAGGGCCGGGCCGGCGGGGGCCTGCAAGGGGGGCTGGGTGCGCAGTCGGGCGATTTCGGTGGCCGATTCCTGGACCTGTTCCAACTGCGCGGCACTGCGCGGCAGGCTGCGGTCGAGGCGGGCACGTTCGTGGCGGGTCCAGTCGAGCAGGCTCAGTGTGAGGCCGACGGCGACGACGGCGCCGGCGATCAGCACCAGGCGGCGTTCCCGGGGGCTGATGCCCTGCCAGGCGGTGACGAGGCGGGTGATTGGGCCGATCGCGGCGCTGCCGACGGCGGACTTGGTGGCGTTCATTGCAGGTTCTCCCGGCGCAGCAGCAGATGAGGGGCGTTGCCGTCCCGGCGCAGGTCGGCGAGCAGGCCGCGGCTGGCGAGCAGGCCCACTACCGCTTCGGCGCGGGCGGCCGCGCCGCCGCCGAGGGTCAGGTCGAGGCGGCCGTCCTCGTAGCGCAGCGCGACGATGCCGGCCGCCGCGTCGGTGCCGAGGGCTTCGGCGGCCTGGGCCAGCAGGGCCAGCGCATCGTCGTCCCGCAGCAGGCCGTGGCGGGCCCGTTCCTGGTTGAGTTGCTGACGCATCTGGGCCGTCGGTGCGACCACCGGGGTGTTCGGAAAACTGCTGCGGTAGACGCGCTCGATGCGTCCTTCGATGTCGCCGAGACGCTGCTTCTGCCACAGTACCTCGCCCACGTTGGCGGCCAGCCACAGGGCCAGTGCGCCGCCGCCGACGGCCAGCGCGGGACGCAGCCGGCCGAGCCAGGCGCCGCCGCGGGCGTGGGGGGCGAAGTCGCCATGCAGCAGGTTGGCGGCCTTGCGGTCGGCGCCCTGCCACCAGCGGTAGGGCTCTGCGGCCGCTGTTTCGATGCCGGTTTCGACCTGCAGTCCTGCCAGGTCGGGCGTCGGTGCGTCGGCTGCCACGTGGACGTCGATGCGGGACGGGGCTGTGTTGGCGGCCCGCGCCGTGCCGGCCTGCTGGGCCAGCAGCGGCACCAGGATGTCGCCGTCGATGGCCAGGCCGGTGTTCGGCCCGGTGCGCAGGATGGCACCGTCGGCGGACAGACTCAGCTGCCAGCTGTCGTGGTCGGCCGGGGCGGCCTGCAGCTCGGCGAGCACGCGTTGCGGCTGCCGGCCAATGGCGGCAAGCTGGGCCACCACGAGGCGCAGGCGTTCGCGGGCGACCACCAGCACGCCGGCCAGATCGCGTTCTCCGTCGTCGGCCGGACGGCGATGGCTGACGGTGAGGTGCTGGCTGTCCGGATCCTTCAGCAGCCGGTCTTCCAGCGCGTAGGCCAGCAGGCGCGGCAGGTCGCGGCGGGTCGCCCGCGGCAGGGGCACTTCGAGCCACAGGCACTGGGGGCCGGTGAGGATGACTTCGCATGCGTCGGCGGCCGGCCAGTGGCGGGGCTCGGAGCGGCCCTCGGAGAGCGGCTGGCCATCCGGGCCGAGGAGCGCCCAGGGGCAGTCCGGCCGGATTGGCCAGTGCTCGTCGATGGCGAGGATGAGACGGGTCATAGCAGTTTCTGCCAAACGATAGTGGGCCAGCGCTGCTCGCGGTCCAGCAGGACCTCCATGCGGACCATGGAGACGCCGAAGCGCGCGCGGCCAGTGGCGAGGAAATGCCGGCTGGTGGTGGCCAGCCGGTTGGTGTCGGGGTTGAGGTCCTGGGACGGCAGGCGGGCCTTGAAGTCCGGCAGGTCCTTGAACCAGGCGCGGCTGCGCTGGACGATCAGCAGGCGGGCGGCGTCGAGGCTCAGGCCAGGAATCGCTGCGGCGAGGACTTCCGCCGGTGCGGTGTTGACGTTGATCTTGCTGTCGGCGGGCAGTGCCGCGACGAAGGGGCTCAGGCGGGCCACCAGGTCGGGCGTGAAGCCACGCACCTGGGCCAGCTCGCTGACCGCCAGCAGCGGTCCGTTGGCAGGCCGGCGGATCGGCGTCTGGGCTTCGTACCAGGACGATTCGGCGCCGCCGGGCAGGCGCGGCGTGTCGTCGGCGTCGAGCCAGTCGAGCAGGGCCGAGGTGAGGTTGAGGGCGTCTCCCTCGCCGACGCCGACGATGGCCAGCAGGCGGCGGAATTGCTCGACTTCGAACAGGCTGGCGCCATCCACCTGGACCAGGTTGTTGATATTGATGCGTCCGGACAGGTCCTGCAGTTCGCCGCTGACCTCGCCTTCCTCCACTGGCGTCGGTGGCACCTTGACGGCCCAGCTCTCGCCGAGGTGGTCCACCGAGTTCGTGCGCGCGTCCTCGGCCAGTACGTTGCGCGCCCAGTCCACGGCGCCGCGGGCCAGCAGGCGGGCCTGGGCCTGGTCGTGGCGGCCCATCACCTGATCCATGGCGACGCCCAGGTCGCCGACCGCGGCGGCGGCGATGCCGGCGACGAGGGCTACCGTGAGCAGCGCGAGGATCACCGCGGCACCGCGCTGGGTGCCGTGTCGGCGGGGCGGACCGAAAACGGGGGGGGAAGGACGGCAGCTCATCAGCGGAGGGCGATCATGCGCGTGATGGTGCCCACGTCAGGCAGATCGAGTTCGAGGATCACTGCATCCGGCAGCGCGGCGCGGCGGTCTCCCGGCGGCCAGGCGTCCAAGCGGTTGTTGTTGTACAGAAAGCGCCAGCGCAGGTCGCGGATGTTGTCGAGCAGGGGCTCCACAGCCGGTTCTCCAAGGGGCTCGCGGCCGCTCCAGCGCAGCCATTCGAGGCGGCCGTCCACCAGACGGAAACCGACCCGGCGTACGCCGCGGCTGTCGTCGAGGCGCAGGAACTGGAATTCCGGGCCGCCGCCGTTGGCTGCGCGGCCGAGGAGCATGGCCGGCGTGCTGGTGCTGGTTGCCGCTGTCGGCACGCCGGCTGCGCCGCGCTGATCGCCAGGCGCGACGGCCTGCAGCAGATCTGTATCGATGCGCTGCATGCTACGGCCGATGGCGCGCCAGCGCTCGAAATTGGTCTCCAGCCGGTCGCGGCTGGTGGCGACCTCGGACAGGGCGCGGTAGGACAGCACGCCGAGGATCGCGAAGATCGCCAGCGCCACCATCAGCTCGATGAGGGTCAGGCCGCGCTGGCTGCGCAAGATGGGGATCATCGCAGTGGCCTCGCCAAGTAGCCGCTCAGGCGGGCGATGGCGTGCTGATCCGATTCCTCGCTGAAGACGCTGACGTCCACACGGCGGAACAGGGGGTTGGCGGTGTTCTTCACGTCCTCGCGCCAGCGGTAGCTGCGCCCGGCCTGCTCGGCGGTGCCTTCGTTGGTGCCGGCGTTGGGCCAGGCCTGGGTGGCGCGCAGTTCGGCCAAGCGGTTTTCTGCGATCCAGTCGCCGACGAGGCGTTCGCGCAGTTCGGCGGAAGACTGGGCGGTGACGCCCATTGCGCGGAAGGCGGCGGTCAGCGCAATAGCCAGGATGGCCAGCGCGACGAGGGTTTCGAGCAGCGTGAAACCGCCCGTCTGGCGCGCACCGCGACGCATCATGAGCTGCGGCCCGGCAGGGCCAGGCTCACGTCGCCGTTGGCCTTGCCGATCAGGCGGGCCTCGCCGCCGGGGGTGGCGATGCGCAGTTCGTATTCGGGCGCCTGGGTGCCGAACTGCAGGCGCGGCGTCGCCGCTTCCGGCTGGCCGTCGATGCGCAGCCCGGACCAGTACAGGCCGCCGGGCAGCGTCTTTTCGGTGAACACCGGCGGATCGTTGAGAGGGCGCCAGTTGTCGTCCGGGTCGAGGGCCGAGAAGCGGTAGCCGTCCGGCAGGAACTCGATGACGATCGGCCGGCCGCGGACCGCCGCCCGGTCGGCGGTGGCTTCCAGTACCAGGCGCAGGCGCTTGAGGGCCTGGTCGGCGTCACGCCCGCGCAGGCTGTCAAGGCCGAGACTGATGCCGGTGGACATGACGCCCATGATGACCAGCACCACCATTACCTCGATGAGGGTGAAGCCGGCGTGGCCTCTCCGGGGATGCTCCCGTGGGGGCGCCACCAGGGTGGCGGGAGCTGTCGTCACAGATTCCAGGAGCCGATGTCGGCGTCGAAGCCTTCGCCGCCGGACACGCCGTCGGCACCGAAGCTCATCACGTCCACCTCGCCCTTCAGGCCGGGGATCACGTACTGGTAGGGCTTGCCCCAGGGGTCCATCGGCAGCTTGTCGAGGTAGGCCTTCCAGTTTTCCGGCACCGGCGCGGAGGTCGGCTTGACGACGAGGGCCTGCAGGCCTTGCTCGGCACTGGGGTAGCGGCGGTTGTCGAGCTTGTAGAGCTTGAGGGCCTGCATGATCGCCGAGATGTCCTGTTTGGCCGCGACGACGCGGGCTTCGTCGGGGCGGCTCATGACCTTCGGCACCACCAGCGCGGCGAGCACGCCGAGGATGACGATGACGACCATCACTTCGATGAGGGTGAAGCCGCGGTTGCGGCGGAGGCGATTGAGCATCGGTACGTCCTTATTTCATCAGGGTGTTGATTTCGATGATCGGCTGCATCACCGCCATCACGATGAGCAGCACGAAGCCGCCCATCATCAGCAGCAGGATCGGTTCGAGCAGGGCGGTGAGCGTGGCGGTGCGGTTCTCGAGTTCGGCCTGTTGCAGGCGGGCGGCGCGGTCGAGGAGCTCGTCGATGCGGCCGGTGGCTTCGCCGTTGGCCAGCATGTGGATCAGCAGCGGCGGAAACTGGTGGCTGGCGCCCAGCGCGCGGGACAGCGGCTGGCCTTCACGCACCCGCTCGGCGGCGACGCCCACCGCGTCGGCCAGCGGCAGGCGGCTGATCACCTGGCGGCCGGCGTCCAGCGCGGCGAGCAGCGGTACGCCGCTACCGGCGAGGATGGACAGGGTACTGGCGAAACGGGTCGCGTCGAGGGTGCGCAGATGGCGGCCGAGCACCGGCAGGCGCAGCAGCCAGGCGTCCCAGCGGCGTTTGACGGCGGTGTCGCGCAGCGCGCCGCGGGCGGCCAGGATGGCGCCGATGATGGCCAGGATCATCAGCCAGCCCCATTCGCGTAGCACGGCGCTGACCACGATCAGGCTGCGGGTGAGGAGCGGCAGCGCCTGCTTGCTTTGCTGGAAGACGGACACCACCTGCGGGACCACGTAAGTCATCAGGCCGATGATGACCATCAGCGCCACGCTGGCGACGATGGCCGGATAGAGCAGGGCCTGCAGGGTCTTGGTGCGCAGTGCGTTGCTGCGGTCCAGGTAGTCGGCCAGTTCGGTCATCACCTTGGCCAGTTCGCCGGATTTTTCGCCGGCCGCCACCGAGGCCCGGTACAGCGTCGAGAAGGCCTGCGGATAGCGGTCCAGCGCGGCGCGCAGGCTGTAGCCGGAGAGGATCTCGGAGCGCACGCCGGCCAGCAACTGGCGGGTGGCCTCGGTTTCGGCCTGCTCGATGAGGGCCGCCAGCGCCTGCTCGACGGTGAGGCCGGAGGCCAGCAGCGTGGCCCACTGGCGGGTCAGCAGGGTGAGGTCGGCGTCCTTCAGCTTGCGCCGCGCGACCTTGGCACCGCCGCTCCCCTGGGCCACCGAGGCGACCTCCAGCGGAAACAGGCCGCGCTCGCGCAGTAGGCCGCGGGCAGCCTTGCCGGTGTCGGCTTCGAGGACGCCGGCGGATTCCTTGCCGGCGGCGTCGAGGGCGCGGTAGCGGAAAGCGGTCATTCGCGGGTCACGCGGAACAGTTCTTCCGCCGAGGTGTGGCCGTCGGCCAGCAGGCGCAGTCCGTCGTCGCGCAGGCTGCGGGTGCCGTGGGCGAGGGCGTGGGCGCGCAGCGCGGCCTCGTCGGCGCCGGTGTGGATGAGGCGCTGGAAGGCGTCGTCGACGACGATCAGCTCATAGATGCCGCTGCGCCCCGAGTAACCGGTACGCGAGCATTCCGGGCAGCCGGGGGCGTGCCACAGCTGGGCCGGCGCACTGTCGCCGAGTAGCTCGCGGTCGGTGGCGGTCGTTGTTTCCGGCGTGCGGCAGGCCGGGCACAGCTTGCGTACCAGGCGCTGGGCCAGCACGCCGCGCAGCGTGGACGCCAGCAGGAAGGGCTCGACGCCCATGTCCACCAGGCGGGTGACCGCCGAGGCAGCGTCGTTGGTGTGCAGGGTGGCGAGCACCAGGTGGCCGGTGAGGCTGGCCTGCACGGCGATCTGGGCGGTCTCCAGGTCGCGGATCTCGCCGATCATGATGACGTCCGGATCCTGACGGAGAATCGCCCGCAGAGCCCGCGCGAAGGACAGGTCGATGCGGCTGTTGACCTGGATCTGGCCGACGCCGGGCAGGTCGTATTCGACCGGGTCCTCGACGGTGACGATGTTGAGGCTGGTGGCGTCCATGCTCTGCAGCGCCGCATACAGCGTGGTGCTCTTGCCGGAGCCGGTGGGGCCGGTGACGAGCAGGATGCCGTGGGGTTCGGTGAGCAGGCGCGCGAAGGGGGCGACGGTGTCGGCGGCCATGCCCAGGCTGTCGAGGCTGCGCTGGCCGTTGCCCTTGTCGAGCAGGCGCAGCACGATGCGCTCGCCGTGGGTGGTGGGTAGCGTGGACACCCGCACGTCCACCTGGCGGCCGGCCAGGCGCAGGGCGATGCGGCCGTCCTGGGGCAGGCGCTTTTCGGCGATGTCGAGGCTGGCCATGATCTTGATGCGCGAGGCCATCGCGGCGTGCAGCGCCCGGTGGGGCTGGGCCACGTCCACCAGCACGCCGTCGCGGCGGAAGCGCACCACCGAGTGGCGCTCGTAGGGCTCGATGTGGATGTCGCTGGCGGCCTGGCGCACGGCCTGCGTCAGCAGGGCATTGATCATGCGGATGATCGGCGCGTCGTCCTGGGTTTCCAGCAGGTCTTCGACGGCCGGCAGCTCGGTCATCAGCTGGGTCAGGTCCACCTCTTGCCCGACGTCGGCGACCACCTCGGCGGCGTTGCCGTCGGTGCCGGAATACGCTTCGGCGAGGCGGGCCTCGAAGCCGGCGCGGGGCAGGGTCTCGATGCGCAGCGGGACGCCGAGGCTGCGGCGCACTTCGGCGAGGGCGGCCAGGTCGGCGCCTTCGCGCAGGATCAGGTCGGCGTGCTCGCCGCCGTGGGCGGCGACGAGGATGCCGTGGGCCTTGGCGAAGGCATAGGGCAGCGACGGGGCGCTCATGGGGTCGGCGGCGTGGTGGTCTGGGTCGGGGCGGCGGCGGCCGGTTCGGGGATGCGGTAGAAGGGCACGGTGGGCGCCGGGCTGCCCGGCGGCGGCAGCTCGGGGGCGCTCGGCTCGTTGCGCATCAGCGCCTCGGTGCGGTCGATGGCGCGCTGCTGGCCGATGACGTAGTTGTAGCGGTCGGACGACAGGTTCTGGATGCTGGCCGCGTCGCGCAGGATCACCGGGCGCAGGAAGACGATCAGGTTGGTCTTGCCGCGGCTGCGGGTGTTGTAGCGGAACAGGCCGCCCACGTAAGGCAGGTCGCCGAGCACAGGCACCTTTTCGACGCCGCCGTTGTAGGTGTCTTCCACCAGGCCGCCGAGGGCGATCACGGCACCATCGTCCACGAGTACGGTGGATTCGATGGAGCGCTTGGTGGTGGACGGGCCGTTGGTGGCGGTGGCGGTGGTGTCGATGATCGCCGAGGCTTCCTGGTAGATCTGCAGGCGCACGGTGCCGCCTTCGGAGATCTGCGGCTTGACCTTCAGCGTGAGGCCGACGTCCTTGCGTTCGACGGTGGTGAACGGGTTGGTGGTGGTGCCGCCGGTGGTGGCGTAGGAGCCGGTGACGAAGGGCACGTTGCGGCCGACGACGATCTTGGCTTCCTCGTTGTCGAGGGTCACCAGGTTGGGCGTGGACAGGATGTTGGCCTTGGTGTCGGACTCCAGGAAGCGCGCCAGCATGTTGAGGTTGGCGATTTCCTTGCCGCCGACGGTGACCGTTCCGCCGCCGAGGACCAGGTTGAGGCCGTTGCCCGGCAGCGTGGCGGACGAGCTGGAGGCCAGCCCGGCGGCGAGGTTGAGGATGTTGTTGCCGCTGGAGCTGAAGCTGGTGCCGCCGTAGACGCCGGTGGAGCCGATCTTGCCGGCCTGCCACTGGATGCCGATCTCGGCGGCCTTCTCGGTGCTGACCTCGGTGATCAGGGCTTCCACGTAAACCTGGGCGCGGCGCTTGTCGAGCTGGTCGATGACCTTGCGGATGTTGTTGTAGATGGCGTCCGGCGCGGTGATGATCAGGGAGTTGGTCATCGGGTCGGCCTGGATGAAGCCATTGCCGGTGCCGCTGTTGTTCGTGCTGCTGTTGCTGAAGGACGGCGTCGTGCCCATCGTGCTGGTGCTCGAGCCGCTCGTGGTGGAGCTGCCAGTCGTGCCGGTGGTGTTCGCGGTCGGGGCAAAGCTGCTGCCCTGGCTGCTGCTGCCCGTTCCGGTGGTGGAGCCGGCTTCGCCGGACACCACCGCGCGGAGGGTTTGGGCGACCTTCACGGCCTCGGCGTTCCGCAGGTAAACCACGTGGATGTTGCCGGCGGCGCCGGGTTGGTCCAGGTTGGCCACCAGTTGGCGCACGGCGTTGATCTTTGAGGGGTTGTCGGAGCGGATCAGCAGGCTGTTGGTGCGCGGGTCGCCGATCACCGTGACGCGCTGGCTGGCGTCGCCGCTGGTGCCCGGTGCGGTGGCGGCGATGCCGCTGGCGCCGTCGTTGAGCAGGCGGGTGACGGTCTGGGCCAGGTCGAGGGCCGAGGCATGCTTGAGCGGCATCACGCGCATGTCGCCCTGGGGGACGTCGATGGATTCGATGATCTGCGCGATGCGGCCGATGTTCTCGGCGTAGTCGGTGACCACCAGCGAGTTGTTGCCGGGGTAGGCGGTGACGGTGTTGTTGGGCGACACCAGCGGGCGGATCACCGGCACCAGCTGGGCGGCCGATTCGTTCTTCAGGTTGAAGACCTGGGTGGTCAGGCGGTCGCCGCCACCTGCGCCGTTGCCTTTGCCGACCGGCACCGCATGCAGCTTGGCGTCGGCTTCCGGCACGATCTTGGTGACGCCCTGGCCTTCGACCGCCGCATAGCCCTGCAGGCGCAGCGCGGACAGCAGGATCGAGTAGGTCAGGTGGCGGGCCACCGGGCGGGCGGTGACGATGTTGAGGGTGCCCTTGACGCGCGGATCGACGATGAAATTGCGCCCGGAGATCTTGGAGATGGCCTGGATCACCGCGCCGATGTCGGCATTCACGAAGTTGAGGGACACCGGTTCGCCGCTGGCGGCAGTTCCGTTGTCGGCCGCGAAGGCCAGCGGAGCCGGCAGGGCCAGGGTCGTGGCGACGGTGGAGGCGAGGCAGGCGGCGAGAACGCGCCGGGTGACCCCGGGGCGACGGCGGGCTGATTTCATTGGTTGCTGACAGGTTGCGCCGGGAAGCCGGCGGGGAATGGGGTTTGCGTGGGGGCTGCGGAGCCCTGCGTGTCGCCACCGTTGGCCGGCGTCGGGATCTGGAAGACGGCCGGCGGGGGCACGACGGCTCCGGACTGTGTGGCCTGGGCGTCGTTAACCGTGGGCGCGCCGCCGCGTTCGACGAGTTTGATGGTCTGGCGGGCGTCGCCCGTGGACAGCTCGATGCTGTCGCGGCCGACCGTGGCCAGCCTGACGCCGGGCTGAATCTCCTGGCCTTCGACGAAGCCCTGCTGGGCGCCGCCGTCGACGGCGATGACCGCCCAGCCGGGACGACCGTCGCTGCCAGTCACCACCGCCTGCAGCGTGTAGCGGCCGACCGGCGCGGCGATGGCGGCAGGGCCGCCGGCGGACTGGCCCATCAGGTGCCGGCTGGCGATGGCCTGAGCGGCGGCCTGTGGGTCGGCCACGGTGGCAACGGGCAGGGCCGGCGCGCGCGGGGCGCTGAAACGCCAGAACAGGTCGGCCGCCACCCAGGCGGACAGGGCCAGCGCGACACCCCAGGCGACGGGGGGGGCGAAGCGCGCGGCGCGCGGCCAGGACAGGCGGGACAGGTCGAAGCGTTCGGACAGGTTCATCGGGTGCGTCGCACAAAAGACCGACAATCTTAGCCGGCCTCTGTTACGGGATAAAGCACCGCGATGACGCAGGGGTGCGATCCACGTCCATCGCCCCCTGCGGCAGGAAAGGTTTAGGCGGATAGGCCGACGGTGAGGGAGGCGGAATGGCCGCTGGTCACGGAGCCGCTGATGGAGGCCATCTGAAGGCTGGAGCCGTCGCTGTTGTAGTTAGAGTCGTCGCCCGGGGCCGGCTGTAGCGGGGTACAAACAGGTTAAGGCAGGGGGCTCTCCGAAGGCGCACGGCCGGCCAGCGCTGCAGGCAGGGCCTCCGACCAGTGGAGCGCGTCCAGCAAGGCGGCGAATTCGCCGTCGGGGGGCGCGACCAGGTCGAGGGGCTGGCTAGTGTGAGGGTGCGTGAGCTGCAGGCGGGCGCACGCCAGCAGCATGCGGTGGCAGTCGAAAAGCTCTTGGAACAGCCGGTTGTGGCGGCCTTTGCCGAAGGTTGAGTCGCCGATGATGGGGTGGGCGATGTGCTTCAGGTGGCGGCGGATCTGGTGGCGGCGGCCGGTGTGGGGCGTCAGCTCCAGCAGCGCGTAGCGGCTGGTCGGGTAGCGGTCCACCTGGTGCGGCAGTTCGCAGACAGCCAGCCGGCGGAAGTCGGTGACGGCCGGCTGGGCTTCGTCCGAACTCTTCTCGCCGACCCATTCCTTGTCGTCGCGGCGGCGTGACAGCGGGTGGTCGATGTGTCCGGCTTCGGGCGGATGGCCGCGCACAACGGCCAGGTAGGTCTTGAGGACCTGCTGGCCTTCGAATTGGGCGCCGAGGGCGCGGGCCGTGTCCCTGTCCAGCGCGAACAGCAGCACGCCGGATGTGCCGCGGTCGAGGCGGTGGGCGGGATACACGTGGCGACCGAGCTGGTCGCGCAGCAGTTGCACGGCAAAACGGGTTTCGTGGCGGTCCAGTTCGCTACGGTGGACCAGCAGCCCGGCGGGCTTGTGGATGGCGACGAGGTGTTCGTCCTGGAAGAGGATGGGCAGCATCGGGCGATGGTAGCCGATGGAGGCCCTGCGGCGGCAATCGCCAGTCCCGTTGGGGCGAGTGAATTCACCCTAACGGATGCGCCGGCCCTGTTGTCGGGGCTGTTCAGCCGACTTGCTGTTCGCCGCGCGCGAGGCGTTCGCGGATGGCGTGGAGGACTTCCTCGTCGGTTTCGATGTCGAGCAGCGCGACGAGGGCATCGAGCGGGGCTTGGGCGACAGCGGCGAGGCGTACCGACCAGTCGGGATCGGCCAGCATCTTCGCTGCATCCGGTGGCAGCATGCGCCCGGCCGCTATGCGGCGGACCTCCGCCTCGCTGTCGTCGGCATAACAGTTGAGCGCGAAGGGCGGCAGGCGGCTGGCGACGGCCTTGCGGACTTCCCGTTCGGGGTCGTGGATCAACGGACGCAGCAGGCCATGGGAGACCTTGCGGACGGCGAACATGCGCACCAGGTAGTCGATGTCCTTGAGTGCCCATTCGAGCTGTTCCGCGGGCAGGCGTTGCACGGCGATGGCACGCACGTCCCGGTCCGGATCGCGGATCAGTTCGGGCAGGCGCTCGTCGGGGATGCGGCCGGCGACGACGCGGCGCACGACTTCGTCGGCGTCGTGCATCAGGTGGTCGATCTTTTCCAGCGGGGCGTAACGGGCGGCAATCGCCCGCCGCTCCCAGAAGTCGTCGCCCAGGTAAGCCTCGGCTTCGCCGGGGTTGGCGCGGAAGAAGCGGTCGATCTGACGGCCGCTCATCGCCACCACGCAGCGGTCGCCAGGCGTGCATTGGCCGGCGGCGAGGAGGTTGGCGTGGTGGCAGCCGGCACAGTCGGCTGCCACCACGCGCAGGCCATGGGCGCCCCTGTCAGTCATCGTCGCCGGACAGCAGAGTGAACACGATGCCGCAGGCGCGATCCTCGTTGGTGGTGAGGGAGACGCAGTGCTCGGTGGCATCCAGCAGGTACATGGCCACGCCGTCGTGCGCGAGCCAGGTCGGCATGCGGGCCGGGATGTCGTCCTCGTTGCAGAGCAGCAGGCGCAGGCCGGGATGCTCGACGCGCATGACGGCGAGCATTTCGGTGGAGCCGTTGTGGGCCTTGACCCGCGCGGCCAGCTCGCGGGCCAACTCGGGGGTGATCTGGGGGCGTGGGGGCAGGGCGTTGGGGGCGTTCATGATTCGGCCTCCTCCACCTCGGTATCCTCGGCAAAGCGGGCCAGGGATGCCGGTTCCACCCCCATCACGCGGGCCAGCCACGGCGGCGGGGCGAGCATGGCGGTCTGCAGCTTGGCGAGGGCATTGGTTACCGGGCCGCCGGCCGGCCATTTGACCGGATGCACGCCGGCGCGCACGACCTTGGCCGCGGCGGGGCCGCCGATGGACTGGACGTAGACCAGCTGGCAGTCGGCGATCAGCGCCGAGCGGGCGACGTTTTTGTCTTCCTCCGCGTCGGCCTCGGCGGTGCCGCGGACGGCCACCAGGCGGCTGTCGGTGGTGCTGACTTGATAGATCAGGAAGCGCTGGCAGGAGCCGAAGTGGCCGTCGGTCAGCTCGCCATTGTTGGAGGCCATCGCCACGCGCAGGCTGTTGGGCAGGTCGCCGTCGGCGTAGGGCTGCGGTTTGGGCAGGCCGTCATCGACGCCTTCGCCCCACAGGAAGCGGACGGCGCGCTTGATGGCCTCCTTGTCGATGGTGGTCTTGCCGTTTTCGCCGGCCAGCCACAGGTTCAGGTCGGCGACGGTGACGCCGCCGAGCTTGTCGGCGGTGAGGGGCAGGCCGAGCCGTTCGGAGACCACGCCAATGAAGCCGCGCAGGTCGAGTTCGGGGATTTCGCGGACTGCCAGGGCGAGTCGCAGGGCGATCTCGCGGGTGAGGGGGGCGGTTTCACTCATGGTTTCTCTCCTTGGGCTGGTCCTCGTGCCGCTGTCGCTTCAGGGCGTTGGCACGATGCAGCCGTCCGTCGGACACACCGAGACGCACTGGGGCTCGTCGAAATGGCCCTCGCACTCGGTGCAGCTGTCCTGGTTGATCAGGACCGTGCCGCCCGACGCCTGGATCGAATGGGTCGGGCAGACGGTTTCGCAGTCGGCGCAGAAGACACACAGGGCTTGTCTGATCTCCATGGCCATGGCTGCGCAGTCCGTGCTGGGAGGTTCCGGTCGGGCGAGATCAGTCGTCCTCGCCGCCCATCCGCTTAGCCTTGACCGTGATCGGCAGGCGCGGCTGGGTTTCGAGGGGGTCGAAGTACCAGCGGCTGCCGTCCTTCAGGACGAGTTCGCCGCCCCAGCGCTCGGGCGTATCGAATTCGAGGGAGACGATGTCGTCTTCCAAGTCTTTCTTGGGCAGGTAGAACGACAACGCACCGTTGTCGCCGCGCCGGATCATGATGTTCGCCATATCGGTGTACTCCTTCTGTTCGTGCCGAAGCCCCCGTCCGGGGACGGGGGCTTGCGGGGATGCCGATTAACGAACCAGGTCGTGGTTGTAGTCGGTAGTACCCATGCCGCGGGTTTCTTCGTCGAGACGTTCCATCACCGCATTCACCAGGGTGGTGAGCATGTACATGGCACCTTCGTAACCAAGGGTGGTCATGCGATGCAGGTGGTGACGGTCGAAGATCGGGAAGCCGAGGCGGATCACCGGAACTTCGAACTCCTTGCCCTTGTGCAGGGTGTCGCGCTGGATGTACTTGGCGTAGGAGTTGCCGATCAGGAAGTCAGGCTTGTCGGTGAAGACCAGGCTGCGCATGTGCCACAGGTCGCAGCCGGGGTAGGCCTTGCCGTGGATGCCGTACGGCGAGCTGGCCAGCAGCTTGTCGATGGCCTTGGCCCACTTCTTCGAGCCGTTGTTGGACAGGATGTGAGTCGGCTCGGCACCGCATTCCATCAGGAACTTGGTCAGGCCCAGGGTGAAGTCCGGATCGCCATACAGCGCGAACTTCTTGCCGTGCAGCCAGGTGTGGGAGTCGCCCATCATGTCCACCAGGCGGCCGCGCTCCAGCTCGAGGCTGGCGGGAATCGGCTTGCCGGTGACTTCCGATATCTTCATCAGGAGTTCGTCGGTCCAGTCCAGGCCCATCGGGATGTTGAGCTTGGGAACGTCGTGCTTCCAGGTGTTCTCGACGAACTTCTTGGTCTTTTCCAGTTGCATCGGCTGGAGCAGGACCGTGGTGATGGCGTTCGGCGCGGTCTTGACCTCGTCGATGGTGGTGCCGCCTTCATACATGCGGAACTTGCCGTCGGACGGGGTATCGAGCACTTCGGTGGGGTCGGACAGCAGCGTCGCGTCGACACCCATCTCACCCATCATGCGCTTGATGACGCGATAGTTGCCGAGGTAGGTCTCGAAGCCCGGCACGAAGTTCACCTTCTGGCTGGAGCCGACAACCTTGTCGTCCATGGCGTTGAGGGTGAAGTAGCGGGCGATGCCTTCGAACATGTTGTCCCAGCCGGTGGTGTGGCTACCGACGAAGGACGGGGTGTGTGCGAAGGGGACCGGGTATTCCTTCTCCAGGTGACCTTCCTTCTTGGCGTTGTTGATGAACGCGTTGAGGTCGTCACCGATCACCTCGGCCATGCAGGTGGTGGACACGGCGATCATGGTCGGCTTGTAGATCGCCTTGGCGTTGGCGAGACCGTCGAACATGTTCTTCTGGCCACCGAACACGGCTGCATCTTCCGTCATGGAGTCGGACACGCAGGAAACCGGCTCGCGGAAATGACGGTTGAAGTAGGTGCGGAAGTAGGCCACGCAGCCCTGCGAACCATGGACGTACGGCATGGTCTTTTCGAAGCCCAGCGCGCACAGCACGGCGCCGAGGGGTTGGCAGGCCTTGGCGGGGTTGACCGTCAGGGCTTCGCGCTTGAAGTTGAGTTCCTGGTACTCGGCGGTGGTGCTCCAGGTGAAGGCTTCGTCAACCTTGGAGGTTTCGTGGCCTTCTTCGTAGTCTTCCTTCTTCCGCTTCAGAACGTCCTTGTACTCGTCGTTGCGGAACAGGGGATAGCACGGCTTGATGTCGTCGACTTCTTGCATTTCTCGTCTCCCAGCCCGGCCGCCAATCTGCGGACCCAGGCAACAGGTCGGAAAGGTGGGTGGCGATCAGGTCGTCACCCGCATGGGGCTTGCGTCGCCCCGCCGCGAGGGCAGGGCCGATGCAGCAGACTTGCTACGGAATCAGGCGGCAGCAGCCAGCGGGGCTGCGTCGTCGTTCTTCTTCCACGGCGGGGTCTGCGTCTTCCAGCAGGGGTTGTTCAGGGTCATGTCCATGTCACGGGCGAAGATCGCGAAACCGTCGTAACCGTGGTAGGGACCCGAGTAATCCCAGGAGTGCATCTGACGGAAGGGGATGCCCATCTTCTGGAAGATGAACTTTTCCTTGATGCCGGAGCCGACGAGGTCGGGCTTGACCTTCTTGACGAACTCTTCGAATTCGAAGCCGGTCACGTCGTCGTAGAGCAGGGTCGCATTGCCCATTTCCTTGACGGTGCGTTCGTAGTCGTCGTTGTGGGCGAATTCGTAGCCGGTGCCGACCACTTCCATGCCCAGGTCTTCATACGCGCCGATCACGTGACGGGGACGCAGGCCGCCCACGTACAGCATGACCCGCTTGCCTTCGAGGCGCGGACGGTACTTGGCGATGACGGCGTCCATCATGGCCTTGTACTTGGCGATCACGCGCTCGGCGCCTTCCTTGATGGTGTCATCGAAGTAGGTGGCGATCTTGCGCAAGGATTCCTCGACCTTGGTCGGGCCGAAGAAGTTGTACTCGACCCAGGGAATCCCGTACTTCTCTTCCATGTGACGGCTGATGTAGTTCATCGAGCGGTAGCAGTGGAGGAGGTTCAGCTTGACCTTCGGGGTGTTCTCCATTTCGGCCAGGGTGCCGTCGCCGGACCACTGGGCGACCACGCGCAGGCCCATTTCCTCGAGGAGGATACGGGACGACCAGGCGTCACCACCGATGTTGTAGTCGCCGATGATGGCCACGTCGTACGGGGTGGAGGCGAATTCCTTGGCATCGCGGTTGCCGATCACCCAGTCACGGATCGCGTCGTTGGCGATGTGGTGGCCGAGGGACTGGGAAACACCGCGGAAGCCTTCGCAGCGCACCGGAACGACGGTCTTGCCGAACTTGGCGGTCGCCTTCTTGGAAACGGCTTCGATGTCGTCGCCGATCAGGCCGATCGGGCACTCGGACTGCACGGAGATGCCCTTGTTCAGCGGGAACAGCACTTCGATCTCGTCGATCAGCTTGGCCAGCTTCTTGTCGCCACCGAAAACGATGTCGCGTTCCTGGAAGTCGGAGGTGAAGTTCATTTCGCCGAAGGCATTCACCCCGGTCACGCCGACGTAGTAGTTGCGACGACCGGCACGGGAGTACTGACCGCAGCCGACGGGGCCGTGGGAGATGTGGATCATGTCCTTGATCGGACCCCACACCACGCCCTTGGAGCCGGCATAGGCACAGCCGCGGATCGTCATCACGCCGGGCAGGGACTTGCGGTTGGAAGTGATGCACTTCTTGGCATTGGCTTCGTGGTCGTTCACCGCGAGGTGCTTGGCACGATCCTTTTGAGCCTTTTCGGGGTAAACCTCCAGCACCTCCTGGATGAGGGCTTCGGTTTCTTCACGCGTAAGCGCAGCCATGGTGTTGCTCCTTTTGCGTCCCGCTAATCTGCGGCGACGAAATCAGGTTGGCGAAGAAGGTGCCGGCGGGCGCAGCCGGCACCGGGGTACGGCGTAGCGCGCTGATCAGGCGGCCAGTTCGGAGGCAGTCTTGCCGACGATGGTCTCGTCTTCCTGCTCCATGATCCCGAATTCCATCAGCAGGGACTCGAGCTCTTCCATTTCGATCGGGGTCGGGATCACGAACTTCTTGTTCTCGAACACCTTGCGAGCCAGAGTGCGGTACTCGTCGGCTTGCTTGTGGGTGGGGTCGTATTCGATCACGGTCATACGACGGATTTCGGCGTGCTGCACAGCGTTGTCACGCGGCACGAAGTGGATCATCTGGGTGCCCAGGCGCTCGGCCAGGGCGATGATCAGTTCGTCTTCGCGGTCGGTGTTACGGCTGTTGCAGATCAGGCCGGCCAGACGCACGCCACCGGAGTTGGCGTACTTCACGATGCCCTTGGCGATGTTGTTGGCTGCGTACATGGCCATCATTTCGCCGGAGCAGACGATGTAGATTTCCTGGGCCTTGTTCTCGCGGATGGGCATGGCGAAGCCGCCACACACCACGTCGCCGAGCACGTCGTAGAACACGAAGTCCAGGTCTTCGTCGTAGGCGCCTTCTTCTTCAAGGAAGTTGATGGCGGTGATAACGCCGCGGCCAGCGCAGCCGACGCCGGGTTCCGGGCCGCCGGATTCGACGCACTTGACGCCGCCGTAACCGACGGACAGGACGTCTTCGAGCTCGAGGTCTTCAACGGAGCCGGCTTCGGCAGCCAGGGCCATGACGGAGGTCTGGGCCTTGGAGTGCAGGATCAGGCGGGTGGAGTCAGCCTTCGGGTCGCAGCCGACGATCATGACTTTCTTGCCCATTTCGGCCAGGGCCGCTACCAGGTTCTGGGTGGTAGTAGACTTACCAATACCGCCCTTGCCGTAGATGGCGCATTGACGCAGTGCCATTTCGATTCTCCTTGGGTTTATCAATCCGACGAGACCCTATGCCTCGTGTGACTACTTAATCGCAAGCGCTGTGCCATGTTCTGGTTGTTTATTTAAGTTATTGAATTTGTTTGATTAAATTGTTTTTGTAGGGTGCTGTTGTCGCGTGTGGGATGCGACAAGACCCCACGCTTTGTAGGGAGTTTCACAGCTTGGAGGATGTCGTCGGAGTGAAAGGGCTTGGGGGCGTGCCAGCCTTGCCGCGGGGCGCCCGCCTGCCGATCAACCGCTGCAACCTGCCGGCGGCGATCATCGGTGGACTGACCTATCAGCGGAATCCGGCGCCGCTGGTCATCGACGGGGTATGGGAACTGCACCGCGGCCTGTTCGAAATGCTCGACGGGCTACCCGACGTAGCCCTGAGGGCCCAGCGTTTCGTTGACTACATGGTGGTGAGCTTCCGCCTGGAGGCGCTGGAGGAGGCCGGGCTCAACCCGGACTTCGGGTGGTTGGCGCCGTGCCGCAACCGGGCTCCAGCGCGCAGCAACAGCAATTACCAGCGCGTGGTGCGCGGCTGGGCTTTCGACGCTGATGGCCGGGAGGCGGCGGTGCTCAAGGGCTGGGTGGAGTCGCGCTTCGGGCTGACGCCGCGCTACCACCGGGGATCGCTGGCCGACACCGGCAGCGAAGCCTACTGGCGCTACCTGGAGGCCCGCTCGGCCGGGCTGTATGGCACCAATGCCCTCGAGGCGCAGCTCGATCTCTTATATGCCTACACGCAATACGAACTGCACCGGCCGGACCCGGACTGCACCCACCTGACGCTGTTCCGCGGCGTGAACAAGCTCGACGCCCACGAGCGGATCGCCGGGTACGGGCGCTCCGACAGCATCTACCTGCTCAACAATCTCAATTCCTTCTCCACTTCCCGCGAGCGGGCCAGCGAGTTCGGCGACTACATCCTGCAGGCCGAGGTCCCGCTGACCAAGATCTTCTTCTACAACCACCTGTTGCCCGGCATGTTGAAGGGCGAGGACGAGTTCGCGGTGATCGGCGGCCTCTACGCGGTGCAGGTCACCACCTTCTAGTCTTTTCCTGTGTTTCTCCCCCATAGGGCAATCCCCACAGGGGCAGCCCTTTACGGCTTGTCGTGAATGCGACAACTGGCGGGAAGCCTGCGTGAAGGCGCTTTGTACTGCAGCCGACAAATGGTCTGCAGGCCGCGCGGGGCGGGGCATTGGCGGGGTAGGGGGCGCTCCCGGTGGCATGGCACGGGCTTTGCGTAAAGACTGGCATTCGAGGTCAATCTTTTCGGAGGCCATCATGGCGAGCCCTGCCAACCTGAACCTGCAACTCCTCGCTGCAGCCGGTGATCCGTCCGACGTGACCACCATTGCGCTGGCTGGCGTGATCGCCGCCGCCACGCTGCGTCCGGCCGAATATTCGGCGCCGATCGCCGGGCTGGGGGTGGAGGAGTTCGCCTGGCTGCTGGAGAGCGAATTCCCTTACCTGGAGTGGAATACACACTTGGCCCTGCGCGTGCAGCAGAAGTCGGCGCCGCGTCCATCCAATTCCCTCGACGAGTTCTCCGACCTGCTGGCCCTGTTGTGGGATCACCGGGCCGAGGACGACACGCGCAGCCTGTGGCTGGCCTGTGCAGTATCTACCGCCTGCATGGCGGCCAATCATCTGTGGCAGGACATGGGCCTGCCATCCCGCCACATGCTCGGCGAGGTATTGCAGACCCACTTCCCGGTCTTGCACAGCCTCAACAGCGGGGACATGAAGTGGAAGAAATTCTTCTACAAGCAGTTGTGTGACCGCGCCGAGGTGCATGCCTGCCGGGCGCCGAGCTGCACGGTGTGCAACGACCGCCCGACCTGCTTCGGCCCCGAGGACGGTCTGCCGCTGGCGGCCTTTGCGCCGGCCGCCGTGGCCCTGCATGCCTGATCTCCGTTTGCGCCGGCCTGTCCGCCCGCTGGCCGCTCTCTGCGGCTGGCGCGGCGGCGGCCGCGATTTCTGCGTTCACCTTCCTTTTTCTCCATCCCCACGGAGTCATCCATGAGTCAGACCATTCCTGCCGATCTCCTGGCCCAGTTGCATGCCGGGCTTGCTTCCGGCGCCATCGTTCCCTACCTGGGCGCCGGCGCCCTGGCCCACGTCACTCACAAGGTCAGCGGCAAGCCGATTCCGGCCGACAGCAACAGCCTCATCCTGGCCATGAACAACGGCCAGCCGATGGCGCCGCGGCTGATGTACGAATTCCCGCGGGCGGCGATGAACGTCGAGCTCAAGCGCGGCCGCGCCGCGGTGAACAAGTTCCTGATCGCCACCTATGGTTCGGACGAGTGGACCGACTCGGCTTTCCACGGCTGGCTGGCCGGCTTCAATCCGGACTACGTGATCGACATCAACCGGGACACCCAGCTGCAGCGCCTGTGGTCCAAGACGCCGCACATCCTGGTGGTGGGCATCGCCCGCATGGCCGGCACGGCCTTCCGCTACCGGCTGTACCAGCATGACGGCGAGAAGTACGCCGAAGTCAGCAACGAAGGCGTGGACAGCTCGCTGCCGGTGCTCTTCAAGCCGATGGGCACGCCGTGGCCGCAGCCAGATTTCATCGCTTCCGACGCCGACTACGTGGATTACATCACCGAGCTGATGGGCGGCTTCTCCATTCCGCCCTTCCTGAAGGCCCGCCGCGTGAACAAGCGCTACCTGTTCCTCGGCCTGCGCCTCAACCGCGACACCGAGCGGATGGTGATGAGCGACATCATCTACGACTGTGCCACCGGCCCGGCGGCCTGGGCGCTGATCGAGGAGCCCTCTGCCAAGGAGCGCCGCTTCTGTGCGCGCCTGGGTATCGAGATCATCGAGGCGCCGATTTCGGCCCTCTACGGCGAGGCCCTGGCCGCCGCCTGATCCGGGCTGGAAGGGCGGCCTGAGGGCGGCCCTTCCGAACCAACGATCGCGGGGCGGGTCTATCTGCGATATGCAGAATACTCAAACCCCCTCCATCGATGCGCTGCTGGCATATGTCCATGCAGTGCTCCCGGACCATCGTCAGAGCCAGCGCGATCTGCGCAAGCTGGCAACCCACCTGCGGGCATTGCTGATCGCCGAAGACCTGCCCGACCGCATGGACGCCTGGCGGGCCCTCAACGGCTGGCTGGCCGGCGGCTCGTTGTGGAACGACGTCTATATCGATTCCACTGATGTTCATGGTTCCGCCACCCAGCGTTTCGCGGTGTTGATGGACGTGCTGGCGGCTCATCCCGAGCTTGCCGCAGAGCTGCGCCGCGCCATTCGCCAGATTCTCAACGAGACCGATGGGGCCAACCTGTTCGGCGAAGTGGGCATCCCCAGCGACCGGGGTTTCCTGTCCGAATTCGGCGACCGCCTGACCACGCGGCTGATTCCGTCGCCGCGGGACGATCACGACCTGGGCCATCTGATGAGCCGCAGCTATACGCGGACGCGGGATCTCACGCTGGTCCGCGGGCTGCAGCCGTCGTCCTTCCAGCGGCTGGTGGACCTCCTGTTTCCAGCCGACGAGCCGGCGATGACGGCGGCGCTCGAGCGGGCCATGGCCGACGGTTTCCGCCTGCTGCTGGCGCGCGTCCAGGGCCAGGGCCTGTCCCAGAAGCTACGCACGCGCAGCCAGCCGGGGCCGGTGTCCGGCTCGCCGTTCCGGCGTCTTGCCGACAGCGGCGAGAACCTGCTGTGCGCGTGGGAGCAGGGGCGCCTGTCCTCGCCGCTGCTGGAGGCGTGGGAGGCCGGCGTGGCGGCCTGCCGGGATGAGATGCACGTGATCTCCACGCGCCTCGAAGCGGAAGGCATCAGCGTGGACATCGTCTATGGCCTCGATGTGCTGGAGCGCTGCCTGGCCCGCCTGGAGGCCATCGTCGCGGTGATGCAGGCCGGGCGCAGCAGTCCGGCGCCGGTGCTGGCGCTGCTGCAGCAACTGGCCTTTGCCGCCCACGAGAGCACCAGCCTGTGGCACGTGGTGCGCAGCAACCTGCGCCGCCTGCAGCGGCGCATCGTGGACCGCGCCGGCGAGACCGGCGAGCACTACATCGCCGAGACGCCGAAGGACTACCGCCACATCTGGGTGGCGGCGGCCGGCGGCGGTTTGCTCACCGTGGCCACCGCGGCGATGAAGATGGCGATTGCCGGCGCCGGCCTGGCCCTGTTTCTGGAGGGGTTGGGGTCCGGCCTCAACTATGCGCTCAGTTTCCTGCTGCTGCAGGCGCTCGGCCTGATGCTGGCCACCAAGCAGCCGGCGATGACCGCGGCGACCTTCGCGGCGATCATCCGCGACAGCAAGGGCGAGGCGCGCCTGGAGCGCATCGTCGATTACGCCGCCTGCATCTGCCGCTCGCAGCTGGCGGCCACCATCGCCAACGTGGTGGTGGTGGCCTGCGGTGCTTATGCCTTCGACGCGGCCTGGCAGTGGGCCAGTGGCCATTCCTACCTGAGCCGGGCCGAGGCGGATTACGTGTTTCACGCGCTGAGTCCGGTGGACAGCGGCACGGTGTTCTACGCTGCGCTGACCGGCTGCATCCTGTACCTGGCAGCGCTCGTCGGCGGCTGGGTGGATAACTGGGCGGTCTATCACCGCCTGCCGCAGGCGATTGCCGAGCACCGCCTCGGCCATCGCTTCGGCCGTCTGCGCATGATCCGCCTGGCTGGCGTGGTGTCGCGCAACATGTCCGGCTGGGCCACCAACATCTCGCTGGGCCTGATGCTCGGCATGACCCCGGTGCTGGGGCGCTTCTTCGGCTTGCCGCTGGATGTGCGCCACGTGACCTTGAACTCCGGCATCCTCAGCCTCGCCACGTCGGCGCTGGACGTGGAGCTCAGCACCGGCCTGCTGTCCCTGGCGATCGCCGGGGTGGCGGTGATGTTCGTGCTCAACCTGGGGGTCAGCTTCGCGCTGTCGCTGCTGACGGCGGTGCGTGCCTACAACCTGCCGAAGGCGGATCTGAAGGAGCTGCGGCGGCGCTTGTGGCAGCGCCTGCGTCGTCAGCCGCGGGATTTCCTGATGCCGCCGCGCGTTCCGCAGCCGGCGTAGATTGATCTGGGGGGGCAGAGCACTTCCTGTGGGGGCGAATTCATTCGCCCCCACAGGTGCCCCTGCAGGAGACGCTGGCCGACGACTAGTGCAGATCGTCCTTGTCCGGCGGTAGCGGCAGGATGGGGATGCCTTCTTCCAGCAGTTCGATCATGTCACTGGGCTTGGCCTGGCCACGGATCGCCCGTTCCTCGGCATTGCCGTAGTGAATGCGGCGGGCCTCTTCGACGAAGCGTTCGCCAACGTCCTCGGACTGCCGGGCAGCGGCCCGCAGGGCCTCGATCAGCTTGGCCGCGATGGCCTGGGGATCCGGTTCCGCGGGGCGGGCATGGGACGAAGTCTGGACGTAGGGTGCCGAGGGCAGGCGCTTGATCTGGTGAGTGCCGCAATGGGGGCAGCTCACCAGGCCGCTGGCGAGCTGCTCTTCAAAGGCTTCGCTGGAAGCGAACCAGGCTTCGAAGCGGTGGCCCTGGCCGCAGCTGAGATCGAGGACGATCATGGCGTGAAACGGCCAGCGCCGGCAATAATGGTGCCCGGAACGGGAATCGAACCCGTAGGCCGTGAGGCGGCGGATTTTAAGTCCGCTGTGTTTACCAATTTCACCATCCGGGCAGAGCGGCTTATTTCTGCGGCTGCTCGGGCAGCGTGATGTTCACTTCGAGGATCTCGCAGTTGTCCTGCTTTTCGAGCTGGACCTTGATGTCGTCGAGGCCGACATTCACGTACTTGGAGATGACCTCGATGAGCTCTTTCTGCAGTGCCGGCAGGAAGTCCGGCGCGCGGTTGCTGGTTCGCTCGTGGGCGATGATGAGCGACAGGCGCTCCTTCGCCACCGAGGCGGTCTTGGGTTTCGAACCGAAAAAGTAGGAAAGGAGGGACATCTTACTTGCCTCCGAAGAGTCGCTTCAGGATGCCGGGCTTTTCGTAGCTGACGAAGCGCAGCGGGCGGTCTTCGTCGAGAAAGCGGGCCACCACGTCCTGGTAGGCGGTGGCGACATCGCTGTCCTTCAGGTGGATGGCCGGCGTGCCCTGGTTGGAGGCCTGCAGTACGTCGTCGGACTCGGGGATCACGCCGATCAGCGGTACGCGCAGCAGTTCCTGTACGTCCTTGTAGGACAGCATCTCGCCTTCTTCCACGCGCTTGGGCGCGTAGCGGGTGATCAGCAGGTGCTCCTTGACTGGCTCGCGGCCTTCGATGGCGCGGCGGCTCTTGCTCTGCAGAATGCCCAGGATGCGGTCGGAGTCGCGTACCGACGACACTTCGGGGTTGGACACCACGATGGCCTCGTCGGCGAAGGTCAGCGCCATCACGGCGCCGCGCTCGATGCCGGCGGGGGAGTCGCACACCACGTATTCGAATCCCATGTGGGAGAGATCCTTCAGGACCTTCTCGACGCCTTCCTCGGTCAGCGCGTCCTTGTCGCGGGTTTGCGAGGCGGGCAGGATGAACAGGTTCTCGCAGTGCTTGTCCTTGATCAGGGCCTGGCTCAGGTTGGCTTCGCCATTGATGACGTTGACCAGGTCGTACACCACGCGGCGTTCGCAACCCATGATCAGGTCGAGGTTGCGCAGGCCGACGTCGAAGTCGATGACCGCTGTCTTGAAGCCGCGCAGGGCCAGACCGGACGAGATGCTCGCGCTGGTGGTGGTCTTGCCGACGCCGCCCTTGCCGGACGTGATTACGATGACGCGTGTCACGATATCCCCTTAAATGGTGGTGTCGCCTCAGTCGTTCTGAAGCGCAATGATTTCTAGAGTGTGCTGGCTGTCCGAGCCGGTCAGACGCACCTGGGCCGTACGCCCGGCGACGGTCTGCGGGATGCCGCGTTCGAAGGTCCGATAGACCCCCGCGATGGAAACCAGCTCGGGACCGAAATTGGTGCTGAAGATGCGGGCGGAAGTGTCGCCCCGTGCGCCGGCGAGGGCGCGTCCGCGTAGCGGACCATACACGTGAATGCTGCCGTCGGCGATGATTTCGGAGCCTGGGCTCATGCCGGCGAGTAGCACCAGGTCACCGCCCTTGGCGTAGATCTGCTGGCCGGAGCGCAGCGGGCGCTCGACGATCAGCGTCGGTGCCGTCGTGCCGCTGGCCGCCGACGGGGTCTCCACGGTGGGCGCAGCTTCCGGCGCTGGGGCCGGTGCCGCTACGGGTTCTGGCTGCGGCGCAGGTGCAGGCGCCGGAGGCTGGGGCTTGGCGATGGGCCGTTCGGATGACGGGCCCTCCTTGCCGAGAGAGGCCAGGTTGGCGCGGCGGGCGCCTTCGTGCAGGTGCTCGGGCAGGTGCCGCACGCCGATCGGTTGCACCTGATAGCGTCGCAGCAGGCTGGTGATGGCGGTCCAGTCCACCCAGTCGGGCACGCTGGCCAGTTGGGAGAAGTCGAGCACCACGGGTTCGCCCGCAAAGAAATCGGGCATGCCGCCCATCATCATGTGCATGGCGTCGGCGAGACGCACGGCGTCCGTCTCCCTGACGTAGGCGGTCATCACCGCCAGGCTGGCGCCTTTGAACTCGATCAGTTTGCCCTGGGAAGCGTCGGCCATAGAAGATGCGCTGCGTAAGTGCGGACTAAAACCATGGAAGTCTACTTTTCAGCAGGGTTTCGGGCAAGTCCGCGCACGAAATGGGTAATTTTATTTAGTGCAGGGTGCGCGGTTCGTCGAACAGCGCGGCAATGTCGTCGGCGTTGAAGCGGTATTCGTGGTTCGACAGGTCGTCGTGGATCACGACCTCCCCGTGTTCGGCCAGCGTGGCCTCGAGTTCCGCGCGGCCGAGGGAGCGCAGCATGTCGCGTACCTTGTCCCAGTCCTGCGGCCATTCGTGGGTGACTTCGCGGGCATCCAGCAAGCGCACCGTTTCCTGGTGGAACAGGCGCAGCAGCACCTCTTCGGCGGGCAGGTTGAGCAGTTCGTCGGGGCGGATCGTCGAAGCCAGGCGGGTGACCCGCTCCCAGCCGTCGGCGTCCTTCTTGTCGGCGTCCGGCAGCTTTTGCAGGAACAGGCAGGCGGCGGCTTTTTCCGACGCGGCGGTATGCAGCGCGGCAGGCTGCTGCTCGGACTGGGTCAGGTAGTGCTCGAAGATTTCTGCGACGCTGTCGCCTTCGATCGGCACATAGCTCTGGTAAGGATGGCGCAGGCCGGGCATGTCGAGGCTGAGCAGCAGCTGGCCGTCGCCGAGCAGGTCGGCGATGCCGTGCTGGCCGGCGGCTTCCGGGGCGGCCTTGGCGTAACCGCGCAGGTTGAGGGCCTCGTTGATGTCCACCACCAGCAGGCTGACCGGGCCGTGGCCCTGCAGCTGGATGGTCAGGCGGCCGGTCTGCTTGAGGTTGCCGCCGATGACGCTGGCGATGGCGCTCATGGCGCCGAGCAGGTCGCGCACGTTGGCCGGGTAGTCGCGGTTCTCGAGGATGCCCTGCCAGACGTCGTCGAGCTTGACGACGGCGCCGCGGATGTCGAGCTCTTCGAGCAGGAAGCGCTGGATGTAGGAGTTGCTCATTCCGGGGTGCCCGTCGCGGTGAGGAAGCTGGTGTACAGGGCGGTGTCGAGGCCGACCAGCAGCTGGCCGCTGTCGGTTTCGATGACCGGGCGGCGGATCACGCTGGGAAATTCCTGCATCAGCTGCACGGCGGCGCTCTGGGTCTCGATGGCCTGCTGCTCGGGGGACAGCTTGCGCCAGGTGGTGCCGCGGGTGTTGACGAGGCTCTTCCAGCCGATGGCCTTGCTCCAGGCGTGCAGCTTGCCCGAGTCGATGCCGGCTTTCTTGTAATCGTGGAAGGTATAGGCGACGCCATGTTCGTCGAGCCAGGCGAAGGCCTTCTTCATGGTGTCGCAGTTTTTTATGCCGTAGATCGTGGTCATGGGGAAAACAGCGCGACGCCCCGGAGGGCGTCGCTGGAAAATCAAACAGATGGGACGGATTTTAGCCGTCCCGGAGTGGGCGCGGGCTTATTTCTTGAGGGCCTTGGCGAAAGCGGAGGCCAGCGAGCCGGCCAGGGCCGGTTCGCGGTTCGGCTTGCCGGCCGGACGCTGGCCGCCGCGAGGTGCGTCACGCCGCTCGCCACCGGGCTTGTGGCCGCCGGCCTGCGGTTGGTCGCCCATGCGCATGGTGAGGGCGATGCGCTTGCGCGGCAGGTCGACCTCGGTGACCTTCACCTTCACCACCTGGCCGGCCTTGACGATGGTGTGCGGGTCCTTGACGAAGCGGTCGGAGAGGGCCGACACGTGGACCAGGCCGTCCTGGTGTACGCCGATGTCCACGAAGGCGCCGAAGTTGGTGACGTTGGTGACCACGCCTTCGAGGATCATGCCGACGGCGAGGTCCTTCAGGTCCTCGACGCCTTCCTTGAAGCTGGCGGTCTTGAACTCGGGGCGCGGGTCGCGGCCGGGCTTGTCGAGTTCCTTCAGGATGTCCTGCACGGTGGGCAGGCCGAAGCGTTCGTCGGTGTAGCGCTCGGCCTTCAGCTGGCCGATGGCGCGGGCGTCGCCCATCAGCTCGCGGACGTTTTTCTGGATGTCGGCGAGGATGCGTTCGACCACCGGATAGGCTTCCGGGTGCACCGCCGAGGCGTCGAGCGGGTTGCTGCCGTTGGTGATGCGCAGGAAGCCGGCGGCCTGTTCGAAGGTCTTGGGGCCGAGGCGCGGTACCTCCAGCAGCGCGGCGCGGCTCGCGAAGGGGCCATTGGCGTCCCGGTGGGCGACGATGTTGGCGGCCAGCGTGGCGTTGAGGCCGGAGATGCGGGTCAGCAGGGCGACGGAGGCCATGTTCACGTCCACGCCGACGGCGTTCACGCAGTCCTCGACCACTGAATCCAGTGCGCGGGCCAGGCGGGTCTGGTTGACGTCGTGCTGGTACTGGCCGACGCCGATGGACTTGGGATCGATCTTGACCAGCTCGGCCAGCGGATCCTGCAGGCGGCGGGCGATGGAGACGGCGCCGCGCAGGCTGACGTCGAGGTTGGGGAATTCCTTGGCGGCCAGTTC
This sequence comes from Zoogloea sp. LCSB751, assembly GCF_002028455.1. Classification (GTDB taxonomy): domain Bacteria; phylum Pseudomonadota; class Gammaproteobacteria; order Burkholderiales; family Rhodocyclaceae; genus Zoogloea. Next base: position 445,190 of record NZ_MWUM01000001.1, read on the forward strand.
GGAGGCCGAATACACCGAGGCGCCGGCTTCCGACACGACGATCTTGGTCATGTGCAGTTCGGGGCGCAGCTTGATCAGATCGGCGGCGAGCTTGTCGGTTTCGCGGCTGGCGGTGCCGTTGCCGATGGCGATCAGCGACACGTTGTGCTTTTCGCACAGCTTGGACAGCGTGTGCAGGCTGCCGTCCCAGTCGCGGCGCGGCTCGTGGGGGTAGATGGTGGCGGTGTCGAGGAGCTTGCCGGTCTGGTCGACGATGGCCACTTTCACGCCGGTACGCAGGCCGGGGTCGAGGCCCAGGGTGGCACGGGCGCCGGCGGGGGCGGCCAGCAGCAGGTCCTTCAGGTTGCGGCCGAAGACGCGGATGGCTTCCTCTTCGGCCTGTTCGCGCAGCTGGCCGAGCAGTTCGAGTTCCAGGTGCAGGGAGATCTTGACGCTCCATGCCCAGCGCACCGTTTCGCGCAGCCAGGCATCGGCGGCACGGCCCTGGTCCTTGATGCCGAAGTGGCCGGCGATGCGCCCTTCGCAGGGGTTGGGGCCGGGCGTGCTGCCGTCGGTGGGGTCGGAGTCGAGGGCCAGCTGAAGGCGCAGGAAGCCTTCGTTGCGGCCGCGGAACAGGGCCAGCGCGCGGTGCGACGGCACGGTGCCGATGGCTTCGCGGAAATCGAACCAGTCGCGGAACTTGGCGGCGGCCGGATCGTTCTCCTTGTCGGCGATCACCGTCGACGCGACGACGCCGTGATCCTGCAGGTATTCGCGTAGCTTGCCGATCAGCTCGGCGTCCTCGGCGAAGCGTTCCATCAGGATCTGGCGGGCGCCGTCGAGCACCGACTTGGTGTCGGCAAAGCCGGCTTCGGCGTTGAAATAGGCGCTGGCTTCGGTTTCCGGAACCAGGGTCGGATCGGCCAGCAGCGCATTGGCGAGGGGCTCGATGCCGGCTTCGCGGGCGATCTGGGCCTTGGTGCGGCGCTTTTGCTTGTAGGGCAGATAGAGGTCTTCGAGGCGCTGCTTGGTTTCGGCGTTTTCGATGGCTTCACGCAGGGCGGGGTCGAGCTTGCCCTGTTCGTCGATGCTGGCAATCACCGCGGCGCGGCGGTCTTCCAGTTCGCGCAGGTAGCCGAGGCGTTCTTCCAGGTTGCGCAGCTGGGTGTCGTCCAGGCCTCCGGTCACTTCCTTGCGGTAGCGGGCCACGAAGGGCACTGTGGCGCCTTCGTCGAGAAGTTGCACGGCGGCGGAAACCTGGCGGGGCTGTACACCTAATTCGGCGGCAATGCGTTGTTCGATCGGCAGAAGCATGGACGGGTGAAGGCCAGAAAAAGGGCGCATGGTGCAGAAACGCAGCCGCGCCTGCAAGCCCGTAGCCGGTGGAGTTTCCGGTAAAATCTCACGATTATCCATGTCGCGCAGACCCCCGTTTTCGCGTACATCCAGTCGGGGCGCCCCTTGTGGCGGCCCGGCACAGCAGGAGAGCACACCGCATGAATCCCATAATCGCCGCGTTGACGCTGGCGCTTGGCCTGATGATGGTCGGAGGCCAAGCCTCCGCAGCCCATCACGAGGCCAAGGCCGGTGCTCACAAGGCAGCCCCGGCTTCCAAGAAGCCGGAGGCCAAAAAGAGCGCCAAGGCCGGAAAGTCTTCCGACGCCAAGGCCAGCGCATCCAAGAAGACCGCTTCGGCCAAGCCCTCCTCGGGCAAGGCTGCCAAAGCCACCAAGGCGGGTCGTCACGATAAGCCCGCTGCGGTCGAGAAGGGCGGCAAGGCGGGCAAGGGCAAGGTCGAGCGTAATGACCGTCGCCATCACGGCAAGGCGTCCAGGCCGGAGCGGATACCGCAGGTTGCTGCTCCGCTGTCGCCGGACGCCAAGGCGGCCGCCAAGGCGGCGGCGCTGAAGACCGTCGAGTCCCGCGTCGAGCCGCCGAAGCCACCCAGCCGCAGCCATGGCCGTGCGATCGGGCGGGAGGCGTTTGCGCCCATGGCCGGTCGTGAGGCGTTGGGGCGTGAGGCTTTCACGCCAAATTCCGCTCCGCTGCCGCCGGCAGAACGCCGCGCCGCGATCCCGGCGCTGCCCGCTGCGTCCGGCGGGCGTCAGACCGTGGTGATTCCGCCGCCGGTTGCCAGTGTGCCGTCGTCGGTGCCGGCAGCTGCACCGCACGTGGCGGCAGCACCACAAGCCCACCCCGCCGCGCGTGTGCCGTCGGTGATTTCCACGGCGAGCATGTCGGCGGCTGAGGCCGCGGCCGCTGCTGCAGCGGCGGTCAACACGCCGTCCTCTCCTGAACCCGCAGCAGTTCCGGCGTCGCGTCCGGCGGCTGCGCCGTCAGCTCCCGCGGGCGTGCCGCTCGCTCCGGCGCCGAGTGCGTCTGCGCAGCCCGCCAGTCCGCCGCTGGCTGTGACCACGCCGACGCCGTCACGCCCGGCACGTGGGGCGACGCGGGCTTATGCGATGGATGGCGCGACCTTCTATCAAGGAGGGCGCAAGATCCGGGTCCAGGGGCTGGATGCGCGTGAGCCCGGCATGACTTCCGAGCATGCCACCCAGCGCCTGCAACGGGCTCTGGATGCAGGGAGTGTGACCGTGGAGCCGGTGGAGATGGATGGCTCCGGTCACACCGTTGCCATCGTTCGCGTGAATGGTCGCAACGTGGCCGACACGGTGCGTGCGGCCAACTGAAGGGGCTGCCTAGATTGCGATGAGGGTCTGCCGGCCCCACCAGTTGGCGCCGGCAGCCAGTTCAACAGGCTCCTTCACCGCGGCGGCCTCGATACACAGCATGCGGCGGAAGCCGTCGGCGGGCATGTCGGCGAGGGCTGCGCACTTTTCCACCCAGGGATTCCAGACCACCACGTCGGGGAAGTTCTCGGCGTGGATTCCCATGGCTCGACGATCTTCCCGTACCAGCAGGGTGCGCGGTGCTGCGTGGTACACGCGGTCGACTTCGTTGTCGATGGCGAGACCGATGCCGGTCTCTTTCTTGATCCGGTCGCCGTCGGTGCTGTCCCGGTATTCCAGTCCGCGCAGGCCTTCGATGCTCACGGCCTCGACTTCGCGCACTTTCAGATAGGTATGCAGGGCGGCGGTGAAGCTGAACGGCGCATCGCCGGTGTTCTCCACTTCCAGTTCCATGTCGAGGCGGTCGCCGCCGATGGATACGCTCAGTTCGGCGGCGAAGGCGTGTGGCCACAGGGCGCGGGTGGCCTCGTCGTCCGTGAGGCGCAGGGTCGCCACGGCGTAGTCCTTGCCGGCACGTGTGCTGGTCACTTCCCAGCGGCGGTTGCGGGCGAAGCCGTGCTTGGGCAGGGGGCCGAGGGCGGCGAACTGGGGGAAGCACACCGGCACGCCGCCACGGATGGCAGTGCTGCCGTCGAAGACGGCGTCCGGACTCAGGTAAAGGCGCTCTTCGCCGCCGGGAGGCGTCCACGACAGCACGTGGGCGCCAAACAGGGAGATCAGGGCGACGGCGCCGTCGGGCGTCTGCAGCTTGAGAACGGGCTGGCCGTGCAATTCGGCGGTTTCGATCTGGTCGGTCATGTTCGCGGGTCGGCCACGCAGGGCTGGCGGGTCAGTGTTACAGAGGGCGCGATGATAACGCGGCGACTTCCCGGTGGCGGAAGCAGTCGACGGTGTGATCGTTGACCATGCCGGCGGCCTGCATGAAGGCGTAGCAGATGGTGGTGCCGACGAAGCGGAAGCCGCGCTTCTTGAGGGCTTTGCTGAGCTGATCGGACAGCGGCGTGCTGGCCTGGGCGTCGGCGAGGCTGCGCAGGTTGTTGTGGATCGGCTGGCCGTCCACGAAGCGCCACAGCCACGTGTCGAAGCTGCCGAACTCGGCCTGGATTTCCAGAAAGGCGCGGGCGTTGTCGATGGTGGAGGCGATCTTCAGGCGGTTGCGGACGATGCCGGGATTGGCGAGCAGGGCGGCCTGGTCGGCTTCGGTGAAGCGAGCCACGATGGACGGATCGAAGCCGGCGAAGGCCTGGCGGTAGTTCTCGCGCTTGCGCAGCACGGTGATCCACGACAGCCCTGCCTGGGCTCCTTCGAGGGTCAGGAGTTCGAACAGTGCCCGGTCGTCGTGCAGCGGCACACCCCACTCCTGATCGTGGTAGGCCTTGTACAGGGGGTCGTCCCCGCACCAGGCGCAGCGGATGGGCTCGATGATGGCTGGCATCGTCAGCCCTGCAGGGTCAGGATGCCGTGCTTGACGGTGTTGTCTTCCGGGTCGTTGGACAGCACGAAGCCCAGGCTCGAAACGAACTTCAGCATGCGGTCGTTGTTGGACAGGAAGATGCCCGTCATCGCGTGCAGGCCGCGGTTGCGCGCCGTTTCGATCAGCACCCCCATCAGGCGCCGGGCGAGTCCGCGGTGCTGCCAGTCCTCGGCGACGACGATGGCGAATTCACAGGTTTCGCCATCGGGATTGACCGCGTAACGAGCCACGCCGATCTCCGTTTCCTTTTCGTCGTTCTCGATGGTCGCGACGAAGGCCATTTCCCGATCGTAGTCGATCTGGGTCAGGCGGGCGACCATGGCCGGCGGCATCTCGCGCAGGGTGTTCATGAAGCGCAGATACTTGGTTTCGGGTGACAGCGTGCGCACGAACTCGATTTCCAGGTCGGCGTCTTCCGGTTTGATCGGCCGCACGGTGATCTCGCCTTCCGGCATCGAGATCTTGGTGATCAGATGCGACGGATAGGGGTGGATCGCCATGTGGTCGTAGCGGTCGGCGGTGGGGGCGATGTTGTCCACCACGATGCGTGCATCCACGGCGACGGCGCCGTGTTCGTCGACGATCAGCGGATTGATGTCCATCACGCGGATCCACGGCAGTTCGCAGACCATTTCGGAGATCCGCAGCAGCACGAATTCCAGCGACTCCATGTTGATCGGCGGCATGTTGCGGTATTCGCCGAGCAGCGTGGAGATGCGGGTGGACTTGATCAGATCCTTGACCAGGTAGTTGTTGAGCGGCGGCAGTGCTACCGCGCGGTCGGCCTGTATCTCCACATGGGCGCCGCCTTCGCCGAAGGTGATTACCGGCCCGAAGATCGGGTCGCGGAAGGAGCCGACCATCAGCTCGCGGCCATAGGGCTTGATGACCATCGGTTCGATGGCCACGCCGTTGATGATGGCGTCCGGACGCTTGCGCTTCACTTCCTCCAGGATTTCCTGGTAGGCGGAGCGCACGGCGGCGAGGCCGTTGAGGTTGAGGCGTACGCCGCCGGTGTCGGCCTTGTGGGTGATCGAAGGCGAGTCGATCTTCATGGCCACCGGCAGGCCCAGCTCTTCGGCCAGCACCATTGCTTCGGTGGCGGAGCGGGCGACGACAGTCTGTGCGATGGGAATCCGGAAGGCCGCCAGCAGGGCCTTGGACTCCATCTCGTTGAGGTTCTTGCGGCGTTCTGAGAGGGCCGTCTCGATGACCAGGCGGGCGCTCTCCACCGACGGTGGGTTGAGGTCGGAGGACAGGGAACTCGGCGTCTGCACCAGCAGTTTCTGGTTGCGGTAGTAGGCGGAAATGTGGCCGAACAGTTCGACCGCCGGTTCCGGCGTACGGAAGGTGGGAATGCCGGCGGCTTCGAACAGCTTGCGTCCCTCGCGCACCTGCTCCTCACCCATCCAACAGGTGAACACCGGCTTGTCGGCCGCCCGTTCGATGTCGATGACCTTCTGGGCGACTTCGGTCGGGCGGGCCATGGCCTGCGGGGTCAGGATGGTCAGCACACCTTCCACGTTTTCGTCGGCCAGCACGATGTCGAGGGTCTTGCTGTAACGCTCCGGGTCGGCGTCGCCGATGATGTCCACCGGATTGCAGTGGGACCAGTTGGCCGGCAGGATCTCGTTGAGCTTGGCGACTGTGCCATCGGACAGGGTGGCCAGCGGAATGCGCAGGTCGGCGGCCCGGTCGGCAGCCATCACACCGGGGCCGCCACCGTTGGTGATCACCGCCAGGCGGTTGCCGCGCGGGCGGAAATGGGAGAACAGCGCATTGGCGGCGGCGAACAGCTGGCCCATGTTGTACAGGCGGATCACCCCGGCGCGGCGCAGCGCGGCGTCGAACACCGCGTCCTCGCCGACCGTGGCACCGGAGTGCAGCAGCGCGGCGTGGGAGCCGGCCGGGTGGCGACCGACCTTGATCAGCAGCACCGGCTTGACGCGGGCAGCGGCGCGCAGGGCACTGACGAAGCGGCGGGCGTCCTTGATGCCTTCCACGTACAGGAAGATGCTCTCGGTGCGGGAGTCCGAGACCATGAATTCGAGAACCTCGCCGAAGTCGATGTCCACCGAGGTGCCGAGGGATACGACGGAGGAAAAGCCGACGTTGTTCGGCCGCGCCCAGTCGAGGATTGCCGAGCAGAGGGCGCCGGACTGGGAGATCAGCCCGATGGAGCCCTTGATGGCGCCGCCGTGGGCGAAGCTGGCATTGAGGCCGAGTTCGGGGCGCAGTACGCCCAGACAGTTGGGGCCGAGCAGGCGGATGCGATGACGGCGGGCGTTTTCGACGGTGTTCTTCTCGAGCATGCGGCCGCGCGGGCCGGCATCGGAGAAGCCCGACGGCAGCACTACCACGGACTTGCAGCCGGCGCGCCCACAGGCATCGACGATGGCTGGCACGCGATCGGCCTTGGTGGTGATGACAGCCAGGTCGAGGCGTTGCGGAATGTCCTCGACACTCTTGTAGCAGGGGACCCCGAGCACTTGGTCGTACTTGGGATTGACCGTGAACAGCTTGCCCTTGAAGCCAGCCTCCAGCATGTTGCGGACAAGGATGTTGCCGAGGGACAGCTCTCTTTCGCTGGCGCCGATGATGGCTACCGAGCGGGGCTCGAAGAGGGGCGTGAGGTAGTGCTGTTCGTTCATGATGGGTACTCGGGTGAGTGCGAATCGTGCGGCTATTGGGCTGCCGTTGCCACGGGGCTTCGGGTCGACTGGGGCCGGGGCGGATTTTACCTTGCGTGGGTGATCCTGGTATTGGTAAACCTACTGATTTATTGCATTGCACAACGAAAGCTGTGATCTAGGTCAAATTGTGTGAATTCAAATTGTTGCGCGCCTGCAACGCTTATCCGAAAAGCATGCATCAGGGCCTGTGCGGGTGTGCAGATGGTGAGGGGCCGGGACGGGGCCGGTATTGCGACCGGATACGTCCGACGGGCACGAATTTCGTCGGGCATGAAAATTCGTGCCAATTTTGTTTGACGAGTTTCCGGTAGGTGTGTACTATTCGCCGCTCTCGGGGTGTAGCGCAGTCCGGTAGCGCGCTTGCTTTGGGAGCAAGATGTCGGGAGTTCGAATCTCTCCACCCCGACCAAAGCTTGACCCGAGTGCCCACGGCGAACTGCCCGTAGCTCAACTGGATAGAGCACCGGCCTTCTAAGCCGGGGGTTACAGGTTCGATTCCTGTCGGGCAGGCTCTCAATAGGTTTCAGATCGCCGATTTCGATCGGTGGTCGGCAGTGGCGGCATTAGCTCAGTTGGTAGAGCACTGGATTGTGATTCCAGGTGTCACCGGTTCGATCCCGGTATGTCGCCCCAGGTACAAGAAAAACCCGCTGATTCGTCAGCGGGTTTTTCCGTTTACGGTTCCCAGTTGCGTGAAAAGGGGCCTGCGCTGTCTTTTCCGCACTGGACGGCTCAAGCTGATTGCGCCTTCGCCGTTAATCAGCCACTACAGTCTGACTGCTCCAGAGAGTCCGTATGAATGCGCCAGAACCGAATCTTCATGGGATTGCCCCGCGGACCGGCGAGCTTGCCCGCATCGTCCGCGTCAATGAGGAGATCAAGGCCATCGTGGCAACCGCGTTTCGCATCAACCTGATGGCGCTCAACGCGATCTTCCTGGCCAAGCGGGCCGGCAACGCAGCGCTCGGCTTCGGTGTGCTGTCCAATGAGTTGCGGCGCTTCGCCCAGGACTTGACCCGCCACATGGCCTCCCTGCGGGAGATGACTTCCGGCTCGGTCGGGAGCGTCACGGGTGTTGTCCAGCAGCAGCGCATGGCGACCATTCTGGCGGCTGCGTTGAAGCTCAGCGGCGACGGCGTGCCCGGCGCGCGGGAGGCTCGCAGGCGCGGCGCGGCGCGGTTGGCCGAGCAGCAGATCCGTCTGCGCTCCCTCGATCTGCGCTTGCGCGCGGCGGTGGAGGAAACCCAGCAACTGGTCGAATTGGGCGGCGTGCTGGCCCGTTCGGCGAAGATCGAAGCGGCCTACGGTGGCAGCTTCAGTGCGGCATTGATGCAGGTGTCGACGGATTTTGCCGAGGTGATCGCTCAGATCAAGCGATCCCTCGAGGTTCTCGGCAAAGAACGTCTCGTAAAGGATTAGGAACCCCCATGAAACAGGCCCATTGCATCTATCAGGATGAGGAGCACCGCTGGCTGGCGATTGCGCGGGATGCCAGCAAGCCCGGTTACATCATCGATACCAACGAATATGTGGTGGTTCACGGAGAAGAAGCCCTGTTGTGCGATCCGGGCGGTATCGAGATCTTTCCGGCGGTGTTCTCCGCGCTGTCGGCGGAGTGCGATCCGACGCGCCTGGCAGGGATCTTTGCGTCCCACCAGGATCCGGACATCATTTCGTCGCTGGCCTTGTGGCTGGAGTTCAAGCCCGATCTGAAGTGCTACACGAGCTGGCTGTGGCAGAGCTTTCTGCCCCATTTCGGCGGGCAGGATTCGACCTTCGTGCCGATTCCCGATCCGGGCATGACGATCCGTCTCGATGGTCTGGAGCTACAGGCGATCCCGGCCCATTACCTGCATTCGTCGGGTAATTTCCATCTATATGACCCGAAAGCCAAGATCCTCTTTTCGGGCGATGTCGGTGCCGCCTTGCTACCGGCAGACAACAACGACCTGTACGTGCAGGATTTCTCCCGCCACATCCGCCATGCGGAAGGCTTCCACAAGCGCTGGATGGGCTCGGACCGGGCCAAGCGTGACTGGTGCGAGCGCGTCTCCCGCCTGGAGATCGACATGCTGGTGCCGCAGCACGGGGCTATCTACCAGGGTGCCGATGTGCAGCGCTTCATCAACTGGTTTGCCGCACTGGAAGTCGGCGTGCTGCGCAGTTAAAGTGTCGCGGCCCCGTTTGTGCGGGGCCCGCCGGCAGCCGGAGTATCGCCGCGGAACGATGGAGGTGCGGCGGTGTATCTGGCTCTCAAACATTTTCACATCACCTGCGTGGTGCTCAGCGGCTGTGGCTTCGCGTTGCGGGGCTGGTGGTCCCTGAGCGGCTCGCCGCTGTTGCGGGCCCGTCTGACGCGGGTCTTGCCCCATCTCGTCGATTCCTGCCTGCTGGGTAGCGCGCTTGGCCTGGCCTGGATGGCGGACCAGTATCCCTTCGTGCAAGCCTGGCTGACCGCCAAGGTGCTGGGCTTGCTTGTTTATATCGGGTTGGGGAGTGTTGCGTTGAAGGCGACACGCCCGCGCGGACAGCGCGCTGCTGCGTTCGTCGGTGCGCTGGCGACCCTGTCGTGGATCGTGTCGGTGGCGGTCAGCAAGAGCCCGCTGGGTTGGCTGGCCTGGTTGTGAGGCCGGCCGTCGTCAGGCAGCGTGGTGATTGAGCAGACGCTTCAGGCCCGGCGTGTCGAGGATGCGGATGTGCTTCTGCTGGACGGCGACCAGGCCTTCTTCCTGAAAGCGGGAGAAGGCGCGGGACACCGTCTCGAGCTTGAGGCCCAGGTAGGAGCCGATCTCGTCGCGGGTCATGCGCAGGTGGAATTCGGACGGCGAGAAGCCCCGGGCGGTAAAGCGCTGGGACATGTTCAGCAGGAAGGCGGCCAGGCGTTCTTCGGCGCGCATCGAGCCGAGCAGCATCATCACGCCGTGGTCGCGGACGATCTCACGGCTCATGATCTTGTGGAACTGGTGCTGCAGGCTTTCCACCGTTCGGGACAGCTCTTCGAGCCGGTTGAACGGGATCACGCAGACTTCGCTGTCTTCCAGTGCGATGGCGTTGCACGAATGATGCTCGGTGCTGATGCCGTCGAGGCCCAGTACTTCGCCGGTCATCTGGAAACCCGTCACCTGGTCGCGGCCGTCCTCGAGGATCACGTCGGTCTTGAAGGAGCCGGCACGGATCGCGTAGATCGCCTCGAAGGATTCGCCCGAGCGGTAGAGGTGCTGTTGTCGCTTGATCTTGCGGCGGCTGCCGACGAGCTCGTCGAGCTGGTCGATCTCGTTGGGGTCGAGGCCGAAGGGCAGGCACAGCTCCCGCAGGTTGCACTGGGAACACGCGACCTTGATGTCCACGACCGTTACCGGAATCACCGATTTCATCTGCACGAGCAATCACCTGAACTGGAAGGTTTTACCAACGTTTGGGCCCCTTTGATCCACGTCAATACTGTTTTGGATCGATTCTGCGATTGTTCCGCGCAACCCACAGAAGTCCACCATGAACACGACACAAAAAGACCTGATATTCGATCCCGAGCTCATTCGCAAGTTTGATGTGAATGGCCCGAGGTATACGTCGTACCCGACCGCTGATCGCTTCGTCGAGGCATTCAACTCCGAAGCCCTGAGTGACTGGCTGGGGAGACGTACCGTCGGCGGAATCGGCAAACCGCTCTCATTATACTTCCACATCCCCTTCTGCAATACGATCTGCTACTACTGCGCGTGCAACAAGATCATCACCAAGGATCATGGACGCTCGGCCAAGTATCTGGATTATCTCGAAAAAGAAGTGGACATGCAGGCGGCCAGGCTCGACGGGCCGCGGGAAGTGCTGCAGCTGCACCTGGGCGGCGGTACGCCGACCTTCCTGTCCCACGACGAATTGCGCCGCCTGATGGGGATCGTCCGCAAGCACTTTACGTTGGTGCCGGACGGTGAGTATTCCATCGAGGTGGATCCGCGCAAGGTGGACGAGCCCACGGTTGCCCTGCTGGCCGAACTCGGCTTCAACCGCATGAGCGTCGGCATCCAGGACTTCAACCCGGACGTGCAGAAGGCGGTCAACCGTGTCCAGAGCGAGGAGGAAACCAAGCTGGTGATCGACGCGGCGCGGGCCCATGGTTTCAAGTCGGTCAGCGTGGACCTGATCTACGGTCTGCCCAAGCAGAACGTCATCAGCTTCAACCGCACCCTCGAGCAGATCCTGGCGCTGTCGCCGGACCGCTTGTCGATTTACAACTATGCGCACCTGCCGAGCCTGTTCAAGCCCCAGCGCCGCATCGTCGACGCCCAGCTGCCGTCCGGCGAAACCAAGCTGCAGATCCTGCAACTGGCGATCCGCCGCCTGACCGAGGCAGGTTACGTGTATATCGGCATGGACCACTTCGCCAAGCCGGACGACGAGCTCACCACGGCCCAGCGCCAGGGGCGCCTGCACCGCAACTTCCAGGGTTACTCCACCTACGCGGAGTGTGACCTGCTGGCCTTCGGTGTGTCGGCGATCGGCAAGGTCGGCCCGACCTACGCGCAGAACGTGAAGACCCTCGACGAGTACTACGACATCATCGACACCGGCCGCCTGCCGGTGCTGCGCGGCATCGAGCTGACGCCCGACGACCTGCTGCGGCGAGCCATCATCCAGGCGCTGATGTGTCACTTCGAGCTGTCTATCGAGTCCATCGAAATCGCCCATCTGATCGATTTCAACAAGTACTTTGCGGCTGAACTCGCCGACCTGCGCGAGATGGAGAAGGGCGGCCTGTTGAAGATCGACAGGCAGTGGATCACCGTGCTGCCTGCCGGCCGCATGCTGGTGCGGGCGATTGCGATGGTCTTCGACAAGTATCTGCGCGCCGACCGGGAGCGCACCCGCTACTCGAAGGTGATCTGAACTTCCGGCCGGCTGGCCGCTCCGAGATGGGCGGGCTAGAATGCCGAGCCATGTGCTGGAACGCGCCCCGTGTTGTCCACGGGGCGTTTTTGTTTGGCAGCGATCGTCCGTCTGTGGCGGCGGACTCGCTCGTCCCACGACCGCATCCCGCCTGGCGGTGAATGTGTTTGTCCCTTGTCTGTGCAGGTTAAGTTGATGCCCGAAACCGGCTATTTCGCAGTCTTCCTTATCGGTCTGCTTGGCGGCACCCATTGTGTCGGCATGTGCGGCGGCATCGTCAGCGCGCTGACCGTGCAGCTGCCCGGCCAGCGGCGCAGTGACTGGCCTTTGCACCTGGCCTACAACGTCGGGCGGATCAGCAGCTACACGCTGGCCGGTGCGGCGATGGGGGCGATCGGCACTGTCGGGCTGCTGTTCAACGACTTGCTACCCATCCAGCTGGCCTTGTACGTGCTTGCCAACCTGATGCTGGTGGCGCTCGGACTCTACCTGACCGGCTTCACTCTGGCCCTGTCCGGTGTCGAGCTGCTCGGCCAGAAGTTGTGGGCACGCATCCAGCCGCTGACCCGGCGCTTCCTGCCGGCGCGCAGCGTGAGCCAAGCCTTTCCGCTCGGGCTGTTGTGGGGCTTTCTGCCCTGCGGCCTGGTCTACAGTGTGCTGGCGACGGCGCTGGTGACCGGTTCGGCGGAGCGCGGTGCGGGTTTGATGCTGGCTTTCGGCCTTGGCACGCTACCCAATCTGCTGCTCGCCGGCATGCTGCTCAAGCGCTTGCGCGACGTGGTGCGGAACCGGGCGGTGCGTACGGGCTCCGGCCTGGTGGTGCTGGCCTTCGGGGTGTATGGCCTGGTGACGACACCGACCCTCGGCAGCAATCTGTGGAATGGCGTGGTTTGCCATTTCTGAGTCTTTCTGGAAGGCGGAGTGAGTCATGAAAATCCTGCTGGCCGTCGATGATTCTCCGGTAGCCCAGCGCGTCGTCGATCAGGTGATCACCCTGGCGGATCAACTGAAGAGCGTGCCGGAAGTGCATGTGCTGTATGTGCATCCGCCGATTCCCATCGAGTTCGCGACCCGCCACGTAGCCCGCGAGGCCCTGGATGCCTATTACCGCGACGAGGGGGAGGGGGTGCTCAAGGTGCCGCTGGCCCGCCTCAAGGCGGCGGGGTTGCCAGTGACGCCGCATATCCACGTGGGCCAGCCGGCCGATGTGGTGCTCCATCGAGCGGCCGAGCTCAAGTGCGATTACCTGTGCCTCGGTCGCCATGGCCGCAGCGTGGTGGCCGATCTGTTCGTCGGTTCGGTCGCGACACGGGTGCTGCAGCGGGCCACGCTACCCGTGCTGCTGGTGGGCTGAAGGACCTTTGCGATGGGGCACGAGTCAGGTACGCGTTACGACCTGCCGGTCTCCGGAATGAGCTGCGCGGCCTGTGCGACGCGGCTCGAAAAGGTCCTCAACCGATTGCCCGGTATCCGCGCCGAGGTCAATTTCGGCACCGGCAAGGCGCGGCTGGCCGCCGGGCCCGATGGGGCCGGTGCACCGGACATCCTGGCGGCGATCCACAAGGCGGGTTTCGATGTAGCGCCGCAAACGCTGCAACTGAGCCTGTCCGGCATGAGCTGTGCCGCCTGCGCGGCGCGTATCGAGAAGGTCGTCAATCGCCTGCCCGGGGTGGAGGGCAGTGTCAATTTCGCCGCGGAAACCGCGCGCGTCCGCTATGTGCCAGGGCTGTCCGAGCCGGCGGCGATCATCGCGGCGATCCACAAGGCCGGCTTCACTGCGACCCCCGTCATCGCCCGCGACCGCGAGGCCGACAAGCAGCGCAAGGAGGCCGAGTTCCGCGCCGAGTTGCGGCTGTTTTGGATCTCGGCGCTGCTCAGTGCGCCCTTCCTGGTCCAGATGATCGGCATGTTCTCCGGCGGGCTGGACGCCTCTGCCCACCACGCGGAGTGGCTGCCACGCTGGCTGCAGAGCCTGCTGGCGACCCCGGTGCAGTTCTGGATCGGGCGGCGTTTCTACAAGGGCGCCTGGTCGTCCCTGCGCGGAGGGGGTGCCAACATGGATGTGCTGGTGGCGCTGGGCACCAGTGTCGCATACTTCTTCAGCCTGGTCGTGGTGGTGTTCGATCGCCACGATCTGCACGTGTATTTCGAGGCCTCGGCCAGCATCATCACGCTGGTGTTGCTCGGCAAGTTGCTGGAAGCGCGGGCACGGGCGCGTACTTCGGCGGCCATCGAGGCGCTGCTGCGTCTGCAGCCGCCCACCGCCTGGGTCGAGCAGGATGGCGCATTGCAGGAGGTTCCGGTCGAGCGCGTCGTGGCGGGCACAGTCTTCGTGCTGCGTGCCGGCGATTCGGTGCCGGTGGATGGCGAGGTGTTGAGCGGTGAATCGTCGGCCGACGAGGCGATGCTGACCGGCGAGAGCGTGCCGGTGCCCAAAAAGACCGGCGACAAGGTTTTCGCGGCGACCGTCAATGGCGATGGCGTGCTGCGCTGCCGGGCCACCGGGGTCGGCACCGAGACGCTGCTGGCCGGCATCGTGCGTCTCGTCGAGCAGGCCCAGGGCGGCAAGCCGGCCGTGCAGAAACTGGCGGACCGCATCGCTGCGATCTTCGTGCCGACGGTGGTCGCGGTCGCCGTGCTGACCTTTGCCGCGTGGTGGTGGCTGGGCGGCGAGCTGGCGCCGGCCCTTGTCAATGCGGTGGCGGTGCTGGTGATCGCCTGTCCCTGTGCGCTGGGTCTGGCCACGCCGACCGCGGTGATGGTCGGGACCGGGCAGGGCGCCCGCGCCGGCATCCTGGTGCGCAACGCCGAGGCGCTGGAACTGGCCGAGAAGATTGCCGTGCTGGCGGTGGACAAGACCGGCACGCTGACCGAGGGACGCCCGGCAGTGCTGGATGTTCGCCCGCTGGAGGGCGTGGCGGCGAACGACTTGCTGGCTGTCGCGGCGGCGGTCGAGCAGGCCAGCCACCATCCGTTGGCCAAGGCTGTCGTTGCTGCGGCGCAGGCTGCCGGCCTGCAGTGGAGCCTGGCCGACGCGGTACAAACGAGCGGCGGCAAGGGCGTCAGCGGTCGTGTCGATGGGCGCGAGGTGTGGATCGGCTCGCCGGAGTTCCTGGCCGGGCAGGGGGCAGAGCTGCCGGCCAAGGTGCTGCAGCCCCTGCTCGATGCGGCCTTGACGCCGGTTGGCGTGGCGGTCGACGGGCAGCCTTGGGGCGCGCTGGGGCTGGCCGATCCGCTACGCGCCAGTTCCCGGGCAGCGGTGGCGCGCCTGCAGGCGCTCGGCGTGCGGGTCGTGATGCTGACCGGCGATCATCCGGCGGTGGCGGCGCGCATCGCGGCGGAAGCCGGCATCGGCGAATACCGCGCCCAGGTGCTGCCGGGCGAGAAGGCTGCGGCGGTGGAGGCCCTGCGCGGCAGCGGCCGCGTGGCGATGGTCGGCGATGGCATCAACGATGCGCCGGCGCTGGCGGCGGCGGATGTGTCATTCGCGATCGGAGCGGGTTCCGACGTGGCCATCGAGGCGGCCGACCTGACGCTGGTGCGCAACGACCTGAACAGCGTGGCCGACGCGATCTCCCTGTCGCGGACGACGCTCGGCAAAATCCGCCAGAATCTGTTCTTTGCCTTCATCTACAACGTGCTGGGCATTCCTGCCGCGGCGCTGGGCTTGCTCAATCCGGTGATCGCCGGTGCGGCGATGGCCATGAGTTCGGTGTCGGTGGTCAGCAACTCCCTGTTGCTGCGGCGCTGGCGCCCGGGAAAATCCGACTGAAAGGACGAACGATGGAAAACGTGGTGATCAAGGTGGGCGGCATGAGCTGCCAGGGCTGTGTGAAGAACGTGACCGGCGCGCTGTCCGCGACGCCGGGTGTGGTCAGCGTGGAGGTTTCCCTGGAGCAGGGCGAGGCGCGGGTCAGCTACGACCCGGCCAAAGTGTCGGCCAACGCGCTGCGCACGGTGATCGAGGACGCCGGCTTCGACTCGGATTGAGCGCTTTCCGTCATAAGGGTTTGTCCCAGCGTCACAAGGCTCACTTATAATGCTGAGCTGTCTTATATCTAATAACGGGAGGTAGTGATATGGGTTTCGATCAGGTCAAGGCCGGTAAGGACGTTCCGAACGACATCAACGTGATCATCGAGATCTCCGCTCAAGGCGATCCGATCAAGTTCGAAGTGGACAAGGACAGCGGTGCCGTCTTCGTTGACCGCTTCATGGGCACCTCCATGCGCTATCCGATCAACTACGGCTACGTGCCGCACACCGTTGCTGGCGACGGCGACCCGGTGGACGTGCTGGTCGTGACCCCCTTCCCGCTGCAGCCGGGCGTGGTCATCCGTGCCCGTCCCGTCGGCGTGCTGAAGATGGAAGACGAAGGCGGCGTGGATGCCAAGGTCGTCGCCGTGCCGGTGTCCAAGCTGACCCCGCTGTACGACAAGGTCCAGACCATCGACGATCTGCCCGAGCTGCTGATGAAGCAGACCGTGCACTTCTTCGAGCACTACAAGGATCTCGAGCCGGGCAAGTGGGTCAAGGTGACCGGCTGGGGCTCCGTCGAAGACGCCAAGAAGGAAATCCTCGACGGCCTGGCTGCTGCTGCCAAGTAAGCGCCTGCCTGCTTTGATGGATAAAGGCCCGCGTCATGCGGGCCTTTGTTTTTTGGGGCTTTCGTTTGTCGCGACGCCCGTCACACTGCCTGACCGGCCGCGTAGCCCGATGCCCACGCCCACTGGAAGTTGTAGCCACCCAGGTGGCCGGTGACGTCCATCACTTCGCCGACGAAATACAGACCCGGCACTTTCCGCGCTTCCATCGTCTTTGACGACAGTTCCCGCGTGTCCACGCCGCCGAGGGTGACTTCCGCCTTGGCGTAGCCGAGGGTGCCATTGGGCGTGATCGTCCAGCCGGCCAGGGCGGCGGCGATGGCGTCCAGCTCCTTTGGGTTGAACTGGTTGGCCGGGCGGTTCCAGCCGCGTTGTTCGCACCAAGCGTGGGCGAAGCGCTTGGGCAGGCGGTCGGCGAGCAGGTTGGAGAGCAGGGTCTTGCTGCGTGCCCGTTCGCCGAGCCAGGCGCGGACGTCTTCGGCGGGAAACAGGTTGACGACGACCTGCCGGCTGCCGTCGCTATCGCCGTAGTCCCGCGCCTGCCAGTAGGACGACACCTGCAGGATCACCGGGCCGGACAGGCCGCGGTGGGTGAACAGCAGATTCTCGCGGAAGTGCCCGGTGCCGCATTCGGCGACCGCATCGAAGGCCATGCCGGCCAGCTCCTTGTAGATGGCCAGTTCTTCCGGCGGCAGCGTCAGCGGCACCAGCGCCGGTTTGGGCGGCACGATGGCGAGGCCGAACTGCTCGGCGATCCGGTAGCCCAGCGGCGAGGCGCCGATCTTGGGGATCGACAGGCCGCCGGTGGCGACCACCAGGCTTTCGCAGCTGAAGCGGCCGTGGCTGGTGTCGAGCAGGAAGCGCGCTTCGGGTGTGCTGCCGGCCGTCACGCCGTTGAGTGTGCACGGCATCGCCCAGCGCACGTCGCCGTTTTCACATTCGGTGCGCAGCATGTCGATGATGTCCTGGGCCGAATCGTCGCAGAACAGCTGGCCGTGTTCCCGCTCGTGCCAGGGGATGCCGTAGCGGGCCATCAGGTCGAGGAAGTCGGCGGGTGTGAAGCGGGCCAGCGCCGAGCGACAGAACTGCGGGTTGCGCGACAGGTAGTTGGCGATGCCGACCGTCAGGTTGGTGAAGTTGCAGCGGCCGCCGCCGGAGATGCGGATCTTCTCGGCGAGCTTGGCGGCGTGGTCGAGGATCAGCACGCGTCGGCCGCGCTGGCCGGCCTGGGCCGCGCACATCATGCCCGCCGCGCCGGCGCCGATCACGATGACGTCGAAGTGGGTGCCGGCTGCAGGTGGTTTGGTGTGCGGATTCATGGACTTGGCGAGCGGAGGTAGGGCCGGAAAGGGCGGGGAGCATAGACCCTGGCTTGCGTCAGGGCAAACACTGCTTACATCGTCATTTGCCTGAATGGCTTACGCTGCTAGGCTTGATGAATATTGAACGAAAAGCTCGCCCGCGCCATCCGCGCGGAGAACAAGGGACAAGAACATGATCGAAAAGCTGCGCGTCGCCGGACGTCCGGCGAAATGGGCGCTGCGGGGGCTGGCGGCGGTGGCCTTGGTGGGGGTGGCGGGGTTCTGGATTGCGCCGCCGCTGGTCAAGTCGGTGGCCGAGAAGCAACTCGGCGAACTACTGCATCGCCAGGTGACGATAGAGGGGCTGTCGATCAACCCCTATGCGCTGTCCGCCGAAGTGCGCGGTTTCCGCATGCTGGAGCCGGACGGCAAGAGTCCGGCGGCGAGCTTCGCGTCGCTGTACGTGAACGTGGAGGCGGAATCCCTGCTGCGCGGTGGTGTAGTGGTGGAGGAGGTGAAGCTGGTCGAGCCGACGGTCAGCGTGGTGCGCCTGGAAGGCCAGCGCTACAACTGGTCGGATGTGATCGACGAGATCCTCAACAAGCCCGACGACGGCTCGAAGACCCATTTCGCGGTGCATAACATCCGCGTCGAGAAGGGGCGCATCGATTTCGACGACCGGCCGCTGAAGCAGAAGCAGGTGGTGTCCGACCTCGATCTGGGCGTGCCCTTCGTGTCCAACCTGCCGTCCCAGGTGGAGACCTTCGTCGAGCCGCTGCTGGCGCTGAAGGTGAATGGGGCGCCTTTCGTCGTGAAGGGCAAGTCCAGGCCGTTTTCCCTCACCCGCGAGTCGGTGGTCGGCCTCAAGTTCGACGGCTTCGACCTGACCCGCTACGTGGATTACCTGCCGGTCGAGAAGACCTTCCGCCTGCCGAGTGCCAGGCTGTCGTCCGACCTGGAGCTGAGCTTTGCGCAGCCGGCGGGCCAGCCACCCAGCGTGAGCGTGAAGGGTTCGGTCGGGCTGGATGGCGTCGAGGTGCAGCATGCAGACGGCCAGCCGGCGATCAAGCTGGCAGCGCTGAAGGTCGGTATCGACAAGCTTGTGCCGCTGGCACGTGAAGCGGTCATCGGCACGGTTTCCATCGAAGGGCCGGACGTTACTGTGGCGCGCAAGCGCGACGGGGCGATCAGCCTGCTCGCGCTGCTGCCGAAACCGGCTGCCGCTCCTGCCAATGCGCCCAAAGCGCCAAAGCCGACCGAGCCGCAGAAAGCCGCCGAGGACAAGCCCTTCGCGCTGACGCTTAACGAACTCAAGCTCACCGGTGGGCGCATTGCCTTCAGTGACGATCTGCCCGCCGGCCCCTTCCGCAAGACGCTGCAGGACCTGCACGTTTCCCTGCGCAAGTTCAGTCTGGCCGGTGGTGCACCGGCGGAGCTGGAGGCGGGCTTCGCCACCGATGCGGGCGAGCATGTCGAGCACAAGGGCAGTGTGGACGTGGCGGCCCTCAAGGCCTCCGGTACGCTGGAGCTGAGCGGTCTCGACCTTGTCAGTCCCAAGCCGTATTACGCGCCTTTCCTGAAACAGGGCGAGGTGGCGTCCGGCAAGGTGGATGCGCGGCTGACCTACGATTTTGCCCAGGAGTCCGGCGAGCCCAAGGTCCAGGTCAAGGCGGAGAGCGTTGCGCTGAAGGACCTGGGCGTGCGCCTGAAGGGCGACAAGACGCCGCTGGCGCGGGTTGGCCTGCTCGAACTGCGCGATACCGAGGTCGATACGGCCGCGCACCGCGTGACGATCGGCGAGGTGCTCGGTAAGGCAACGCGCCTGTCTGTCGTGCGCGGCAAGGATGGCCATTTCAATGCCGAGCAGTTCGCCGCCACCGGCGACGCACCGTCAGCCAAGGCGTCGGCCGCGCCGGCGCGCAAGCATGGGGCGGCACCCGCCAAGAAGGCGCCGGCCGGCCCCGACTGGCAGGTGAGCGTCAAGCACGTGGCCCTCGACGACTGGGGTGCGCGCCTGGAGGACCAGACCCTGGCGCCGTCCATCGTCTTCAACGCGGAGCCGCTGGCCATCAAGGTGGATGGCTTGTCCACCGCCAAGGGCAGCAAGGCCAGGGTGGATGTGCGGGCGGCGATCAACAAGCGCGGCAAGATCGGCGTAGCCGGAACGGTCGGCCTGGCGCCGCTGGCCGGCAGCCTGGACCTGGATCTCAAGGCGGTCGACCTGGCGATGCTGCAGCCCTATGTCACCGAGAAGGTGAAGATCGCGATCACCCGCGGCAACGTGACGTCCCGCGGTAAGCTGGCCTTCGAGCTGCCGGCGGCTGGCGGCGTGAAGGGCGGCTTCAAGGGCAATCTGACGGTGGGCGATTTTGCGTCGGTGGACAAGCTCAACGCGGCCGACTTCCTGCGCTGGAAGTCCCTGTACTTCGGCGGTGTGGACGTCCGCCTGGCGCCGCTGGCAGTGAGTATCGACGACATCGCGCTGAGCGACTTCTACACCCGCCTGATCCTCGACGCCCAGGGCGGCCTCAACATCCGCGAGATCACCGCCCAGCGGGCCCAGGAGCAGAAGGATGAGCAGGACGCCGCGAAGAAGGCCAACGGCGGCAAGCTGCCGACGCCAGGCGTGGCGACGGCGCAGTTGCCACCTGCCGCGTCGACCGAGCCGCTGCCGCCGGTGTCGATCAAGCGGATCACGCTGCAGGGCGGCAACATCGCCTACAGCGACCGTTTCATCCGGCCCAATTACGACGCCAACCTGACCGGCATGGGCGGGCGCCTGGTCGGCCTGTCGTCCGATCCGGGCACGATTGCCGAGCTGGAGTTGCGCGGCAAGGTGGACAACGCGGCGCCGGTGGAGGTTGTCGGCAAGCTCAATCCCTTCCGGCAGGACAAGGCGCTGGACATCAAGGCCTCGGTGAAGGATTTCGAGTTGTCCGGCGTGTCCACCTACGCCGGCAAGTATGTCGGCTACGGCATCGACAAGGGCAAGCTGTCGGCCAGCGTCAATTACAAGATCGAGGACCGCAAGCTGACCGCCACCAACCAGGTCTTCCTCGACCAGTTGACCTTCGGCGACAAGGTGGACAGCCCGGACGCCCTCAAGCTGCCGGTGCTGCTGGCGGTGTCGCTGCTGAAGAACAGCCGCGGCGAGATCGACCTGGACCTGCCGATCGGCGGTTCGCTGGACGATCCGCAGTTCAGCATCGGCGGCATCGTCTGGAAGGTTCTCGTCAATCTGATCGGCAAGGCGATCACCTCGCCCTTTGCCTTGCTCGGTTCGATGTTCGGCGGCAACAGCGAGGAACTGGCCTGGCTGGAGTATGAGCCGGGCTTCGCGCGCCTGTCCGACGGCGCCGACGCCAAGCTGAAGGCCATCGCCAAGGCGATGACCGAGAAGACCGGCCTCAAGCTCGACATCGCCGGCCGCGTCGATCCACAGGCCGACCGGGAGGGCCTCAAGCACGCGCTCATGCTCGGCAAGGTCGAAGCACTGAAGATCAAGGACATGGCGAAGAAGGGCGAATCGCTCGGCGAGGACGGCCGCGTGCGCATCGACGACGCCGAGTACCCGGCGCTGCTGACCCGCGTCTACAAGGACGAGAAGTTCCCCAAGCCCCGCAACCTGATCGGCCTCGCCAAGGACCTGCCGGTGCCCGAGATGGAGAAACTGATCCTCGCCAACACTACCGTCAGCGACGAGGATCTGCGCCTGCTCGCCCAGCAACGTGCCCAGACGGCCAAGAACTGGCTGCTCGAAAAAGGCCAGGTGCCGGCCGACCGGGTCTTCCTGCTGGCGCCGCGGGAAGGCGACGACGGCAAGGCCAAGGCGAAAGCCAGCCGGGTGGATTTTTCCCTGCGTTGATGAAGGAGGAGATTCCGATGAGACCGCAGAAACTGGACGAGGCGCAGCGCCAGGCGGCGTTGGCTGATTTGGTGGGATGGCAGCTGGAGCCCGATCGCGATGCGATCCGCAAGCAGTTCCGCTTCGCCGACTTCAACGCGGCTTTCGGCTGGATGGCGCGGGTCGCGCTGATGGCGGAGAAGCTCGATCACCATCCGGAATGGAGCAATGTCTATAACCGGGTGGAGGTGGTGCTGAGCACCCATGATGCCGCTGGCCTGACCGAACTGGATATCGAGCTGGCCCGTTTCATGGACCGGATCGCGGCCTGAGCGGCTTGCCGCGTTGTCGCGGCGCAACATGCTTAATGGCCGTCAGGGTGCTAATCTCCGCGGCCTGCCTGTACTGTTTCTGATGGTTTTGGCATTTTTTGAGGGCGCCTCCGGTGGCCTTGTTTGCGGGAAAGGACTGCCTATGCATCTGACCTTTGACTGGACCGTCGCCCTGCGCCGTTCGCGTCAGCGTGTGGCCGCGGCCCGCTCGGAGCAGGATGCCGGCCGTCGTAGCTGGAAGCGCTTTCCCTACGGCAACCGGGTCTATCGCTATGGCGGAACCGCCTTGTCGAGCAACTGGGCGCGTCTGCACCGCGGCGATCGGGCGCCCTATCCGGACCTGGCCAGTCTGCATGCGCTGCTCGACGCCAACCCGGCCCTGCTGGCCCACGTGCCGGATCCGGCGGTCGTATTGCCGTTGGTCGAGGAGGCCTGGCGTGCCTACCACGCGGGTGATTTTGCCGACGCCGTCGAACACGGATTGGCGGCTGGGCCGGTGGGGCTGGTCGTGGCGGCACGGGCGGCTGTGGTCTATGCCGCCCATCTGGAGGAGGACGAGCCGCGGCGGATCCGGATCCTCGAAGAAACCGTCGAATTCTGCGCTGCGCTCACCGAGCTGGCACCGAACTGGGCCAATGCCTGGTACGTGCATGGTCTGGCGCTCGGGCGTTACAGCCAGAGCATCTCGGTGGTCAAGGCGCTGGCCCGTGGATTGGGCGGCAAGGTGCGGGACTGCCTGCAGCGGGTCGTCGAACTGGATAACGATCACGCCGATGCCTATGTGGCGCTGGGGGTCTATAACGCCGAAGTCATCGACAAGATCGGCGGTGTGGTCGCTGGCCTGACCTATGGCGCCCGCAAGGAGGCGGTCATCGAGCACTTCGAAACGGCCCGCCGGCTGAATCCCCAGTCGCCAGTGGTATTGGCCGAGTACGCGCGATCCACGCTGCTGGCATTCGGTTCCGCGCAGCAGGGCCGTGCCCACGAGTTGTTTGCGGCGGCAGGCGCCTGCCAGCCGGTGGATGCGCTGGAGCGCCTGGACGTGGAGTGGGCGCTCAGCGAAACCGAGTAGGCACGGCGCCCGTCGGGCCGGGCGGCGGGGCGTCAGGTCTTGGAGCGGACCAGACGGGCTTTTTCGCGCTCCCAGTCGCGTTCCTTCTCGGTTTCCCGCTTGTCGTACTGCTTCTTGCCCTTGGCTAGGCCGACGCTGATCTTCACCCGGCCCTTGGCGTAGTGCAGGTCGAGGGGCACCAGCGCATAGCCGGCGCGTTCCACTTTGCCGATCAGCTTGGCGATCTCCTCGGCGTGCAACAGCAGCTTGCGGGTGCGGGTCGGGTCGGGGTGAATGTGGGTGGACGCGGACTCCAGCGGGGTGATGTGCATGCCGACGATGAAGATCTCGGCGCCACGGATCACCACGTAGCTTTCCTTGATGTTGGCACGCCCGGCGCGGATGCCCTTGACCTCCCAGCCCTCGAGAACGAGGCCGGCTTCGTATTTGTCCTCGATGAAATAATCGTGGAAGGCCTTGCGGTTGTCGATGATGCTCATTGGCGTAGGCTTGAACGGACGCGTAAAATCGCGCATTTTAACAGCTCGGTAGTTCGCCCGCGCCCCAATGGCAGCCGTCAAGAAAATCGTCCTGATCGAATTCACTCCGGCCCAGATGTTCGATCTGGTGGACCGCTGCGAGGATTACCCCAAGTTCCTGCCCTGGTGTGGGGGCAGTGAAGTGCATGGCCGTGACGACAAGATCACCAAGGCCACCCTCCACATCAACTACCACGGTATCAAGTCCCACTTCAGTACCGAGAACGACAAGGAATACCCGCGGCACATGCACATCCGCCTGACCGACGGGCCCTTCACCCACCTGGACGGCAGCTGGGACTTCATTGCGCTGGGTGACGCCGCCTGCAAGGTCGAGTTCAACCTGCATTACGAGTTTTCCAGTCGCCTGATCGAAAAGGCGGTGGGGCCGGTGTTCAGTCACATTGCGAACACTTTTGTCGATTCGTTCGTCAAGCGCGCCTCGCAAATCTACAGCAAGGGCTGACATGTCCGATTCGATCTCCGTCGAAGTCTGCTACGCGCTCAAGGAGCGCCAGGAAGTCGTGCGCCTCAAGCTGCCCGCGGGCAGTACGGTGCAGCGGGCCGTGGACGCCTCCGGGTTGCTCCAGAAGCACCCCGAGATCGACCTCGCCAAAACCAACAAGCTCGGGGTGTTCGCCAAGCTGGTCAAGGCCGACACGGTACTGCGGGACAAGGACCGGGTGGAGATCTACCGACCGTTGATCGCCGACCCCAAGGAGGTGCGCCGCAAGCGTGCCGAGGAGGGCAAGGTCATGAAGAAGGGCGGTGGCCTGGCTGAGGCCTGAGTCAGCGCAGGCAGGTGGGTTTGACGGCCTGGGGTGCCGCCTACTGGCAGCTTCGTTCCAGATACTGGCGGATGCGTGCCACGTCGCCCGCTCGTTCGTCATCGCCGATGAACACCTGTTCCCCGGCCTCGTTGACACGAACGGTCGGCTGACCGCTTTCCAGGCCGGTCAGTTGCTGACGGAAGCGCGTGCAGTCCTGTTGCTGCTGTTCTTCGGTGGCTTGCTGCTTGCGGGTTTTTTCTTCGGCCTCGGCCGCGGCGGCGCGGCGCTTCCGAAAAGCCAGTTCCTTTTCCGCGAAGGTCTGGGGAACGTTGCCGCTGGCGGCCTCGGATACCGCCGGACGCGGCGCCAGCGGGGCCTGCCGCACGGTACGGGTTGGCGCGTCGGGTGGCGGGGCGTCGGAATAATGGACACGGCCGCTGGCATCCTTCCAGCTGTAGATGGCCTGGGCGAGGACTGCCGGGGCGGCGCAGGTCAGCAGAACAAAAAGAAGCTTGCGCGGCATTCGGGACTCCGGTAAGACAAAGCTTTTGCCGCGGGGCGGCAAGCTGCGTATAATACGGATTTGGTTCTAGGGATTAAAGCCATGCGAGTGATCCAGAAGGCGCTGACGTTCGATGACGTCCTTCTCATCCCCGCCCATTCGAGCGTTCTCCCGCGCGACGTCAGCCTCCAGACGAAACTCACGCGCAACATTACCCTGAATATTCCGCTGGTGTCCGCCGCAATGGATACCGTTACCGAAGCACGCCTCGCCATTGCGCTCGCGCAGGAAGGCGGGATCGGGATCGTCCACAAGAACCTGACCCCCCAGCAGCAGGCGGCCGAAGTAGCCAAGGTAAAACGTTTCGAATCGGGCATCCTCAAGGACCCGATCATCATCCCGCCGACCATGACGGTCCGCGAGGTGCTCACCCTGACCCGCACCCACAAATTCTCCGGCCTGCCGGTGGTGGACGGTAGCAAGGTGATCGGCATCGTCACCAACCGTGACACCCGGTTCGAGACTAATCTCGACCAGCCCGTCTCGGCGATCATGACGCCCCAGTCGCGCCTGGTCACGGTCAAGGAAGGCGCCAGCCTCGACGAGGCGCGGGCGCTGATGCACAAGCACCGCCTGGAGCGCGTGCTGGTGCTGAACGAAGAAGGCGGTCTGGCCGGCCTCATCACCGTCAAGGACATGATGAAGTCCACCGAGCACCCGCTCGCCGCCAAGGACAACCTCGGCCGCCTGCGTGTCGGTGCGGCCATCGGTGTCGGTGCCGGTACCGAGGAACGTGCAGCGCTGCTGGCCGAAGCCGGCGTTGACGTGATCGTCGTCGATACCGCCCATGGTCATTCCCAGGGGGTACTCGACCGGGTCAACTGGGTCAAGAAGAACTTCCCGAAGGTGGACGTCATCGGTGGCAACATCGCTACCGCGGCTGCTGCCAGGGCGCTGGTCGAGGCTGGCGCCGATGGCGTCAAGGTCGGCATCGGTCCTGGTTCCATCTGTACCACCCGCATCGTTGCCGGTGTCGGCGTTCCGCAAATCACCGCGGTCGACAACGTGGCGACCGCGCTGGCCGGTACGGGGGTACCGATGATCGCCGACGGTGGCATCCGTTATTCCGGTGATATTTCCAAGGCCATCGCGGCCGGTGCCAACGTCGTGATGCTGGGTGGCCTGTTCGCCGGTACCGAGGAAGCGCCGGGCGAGACCGTGCTGTACCAGGGCCGTTCGTACAAGTCCTATCGGGGCATGGGTTCCCTCGGTGCCATGCAGCAGGGCGCCGCGGACCGCTACTTTCAGGACAACGAAGGCAATGTGGACAAGCTGGTGCCGGAAGGCATCGAAGGCCGTGTCGCCTACAAGGGCGCGGTGACGGCGGTGATTCACCAGCTGATGGGTGGCCTGCGCGCCTCCATGGGCTACGTGGGTTGCGCCACCATCGACGAAATGCGCAGCCGCGCCGAGTTCGTCGAGATCACCTCGGCCGGCATCCGCGAATCCCACGTCCATGACGTGCAGATCACCAAGGAAGCGCCGAACTACCACGTGGATTGAGTCTTTCCGGTTCACGTGCATCAGGGGCAGCCTGCGGGCTGCCCCTGTTCGTTGACGGGCTGCGGCCGGTGGCGGAATGTCATCGTGTGTCGGGATAATTGCGACGACCGGCGCGCTGGCGCTGAACCTATCGCCGAAAATCCACTCCACATAGCCATGCTGACCCGAACCCGATCCGACTCCTCATCCACGGCAGCCGCATTGGCACCCGTCGTCGATGTCAAACACCTGAGCCGCACGGTCGCCACCGACGACGGTGGGGCGCTGCACATCCTGGAGGATGTTTCCTTCAGTATCGCCGCCGGCGAGGCGGTGGCCATCGTCGGTGCGTCCGGCTCCGGCAAGTCCACGCTGCTGGGCCTGCTGGCCGGCCTGGATTCGCCGTCGGGCGGTTCCGTGCATATCCGCGGCCAGGACCTGTTCGCCCTCGACGAGGACGGCCGTGCGGCTCTGCGCGGGGAGTGCGTGGGCTTCGTGTTCCAGTCCTTCCAGCTGCTGCCGGCGCTGACGGCCCTCGAGAACGTGATGCTGCCGCTGGAGCTGGCCGGGCGGAAGGATGCCCGCCAGGAGGCGGAGACCTGGCTGCAACGGGTCGGCCTGGGTGGCCGGCTGGGGCATTACCCGCGCCAGCTGTCGGGCGGCGAACAGCAGCGGGTCGCGGTGGCCCGTGCGTTCGCGCCGCGTCCGGCGCTGGTGCTGGCCGACGAGCCGACCGGTAACCTGGATGTGACCACCGGCGAGGCGGTCATCGAGCTGATGTTCTCCCTCAACGTCGAATCCGGCACGACCCTCGTGCTGGTGACCCACGACACCAGCCTGGCGGAACGCTGCGGGCGCAGTCTGCGGCTGTCTGCCGGGAAGCTTGTCTAAAACGGCTTTCCCCGGCCGGCTCGGTCGTTACGAAAGAATCTGTTCCTTCAGTCCGCAGCGTTTGAGGATGCTGCGGCCGGCTTGCACGCCGCTGCGGATGGCCGATTCGATGGTGGCGGGGTAGTCCGATGCGATGTAGTCGCCAGCCAGCCACAGGCCGGGCTGGGGCGTCGCGACGCCGGGGCGGACGAGGCCGGGCGTGCATGAGAAGGTTGCACGTTTTTCGGTGATGATCTGCGACCAGGACAGCGTCGGCAGCGGGCCGAGCACATGCTGCAACTCCTGCAGCAGCGCGATTTCCAGCGCCTCCTTGCTGACTTCCTGGTGGGCGCCGCGGGCGCTGATGACCACGCTGACCAGGCCTTCCTCGCCGCCCAGCGCGGCGCGGTCGAAGGCCCACTGGCCGTAGCCGCCGCTGAGGCCGATCTTCGGCTCCGGAAAACTTACCGGCCCGTCGAAGGCCAGCCAGGCGGTGACGATGGGTTCGTAGCGCAGGGCGGCGATGCCTTCCACTACTGGCGCCATCGCCGGCAGCGTCTCCACCAGCGGCGCCACATGGTAAGGCGCGGTGGCGATCACCACGTGCTCGAACAGCGTGGTCCACGGGTCGCCATCCAGCCGGTAGCCCTCGCCGATGCTCTCGATGGCCTTGATCGGTTCGGCGATGCGCACCGTATGGCCACGCATCGCCAGCCAGCGCGAAGCCGGCACCGGGAACAGCTCCGACAGGTCCAGCCGCGGAAGCAGCAGGTCCGACGCGGAAGCGCCGGCGGCCAGGCTGTCGCGCAGCACATTGGCGAAGACCTGGGCCGACGCGTCGACAACCGGCGTGTTGAGGGCGGCCACGCACAGGGGCTCCCAGATCAGGCGTGTGAGACGCTCGGTCTGAGCGGTTTCGGCAAGCAGTTCGGCCACCGGGCGATCCGGTTCGATACGGAACTTGCGTCTCTTGAGACTGCGCATCAGGCGGGCCATGGCCAGCTTGTCCTGCCAGTCCAGGCCCGTGGCACGCAGCAGGCCGACGGCCAGGTGCAGCGGCGCCGGCAGCGCGGCGGCGCGCAGCGTGCACTCGCCCGGATAGACCAGGGCCAGCTTGCGCGTTTCCAGCACGCTCGGCTTGACGCCGACCAGGCGCAACAGGCGCAGGGTTTCGGTGTAGGCACCGAGCAGGATATGCTGGCCGTTGTCGATCCGGCAGCCATATTTGTCGATCACCCGGGCGCGGCCGCCGAGTACGCGGGAGGACTCGAACAGGGTCACCCGCGCGCCGCCGCGGGCCAGGGTGACGGCGGCGGCGAAGCCGGCGTAGCCGCCACCGACGACGGCGATGTCGGGACCTGTGTTCATCCGCGCAGCCAGGTCCGTCCGGCGATCCAGATCTTGCGTACGGGCGTCAGCGAGGTGCGTCGGTCGAGCACCTGGAAGCCGTCGGCTTCGATCTCGTCGAGCAGCGTGCGGTAGATCGCCGCCATCACCAGCCCGGGGCGCTGGGCCTTGCGGTCCTCGTCCGGCAACTGGGCGAAGGCTTGGTCGTAGAACTGGCGCGCGCGCTGGGTCTGGAAGGCCATCAGTTCGCGGAAACCGTCGGTGTGCTGGCCGTCGAGGATCTGCCGGGCCGGCACGTTGAAGCGCTGCAACTCGTCGATGGGCAGGTAGATGCGGCCGCGGCGGGCGTCCTCGCCCACGTCGCGGATGATGTTGGTGAGCTGGAAGGCCATGCCCAGATCGTGGGCGTACTTGAGGGTCTGGCGGTTGCTGTAGCCGAAGATCTCGGCGGACAGCAGGCCGACCACGCTGGCGACTCGGTAGCAGTACAGCTGCAGCGCCTTCCAGTCCAGATAGCGGGTCTGCTGCAGGTCCATCTGCATGCCGTCGATGATCTCGAGCAGTTGCTCGCGGGGCAGCGGGAACTGCTTGTTCACTGCTTGCAGGGCCTGGCCGACCGGGTGCTGCGGCGTGCCGGTATAAATCTGATCCACCTGCTGGCGCCACCAGTCGAGCTTGGTCTGGGCGATCTGCATGTCGTGGCATTCGTCCACCACGTCGTCCACCTCCCGGCAGAAGGCGTACAGAGCGGTGATCGCCTGGCGCCGCTCGGGGGGCAGGAACATGAAGCTGTAGTAGAAGCTGGAGCCGCTGCTGGCGGCCTTCTCCTGGCAATAGGCGTGGGGGTCGGTCATGGGGCGCTACCGGGTGAGGGCGCGCCAGGCGAGGCGCGGCCAGTCTGTCTTGCCGAGGGTCGGACGGCGGCGGAACACGTCGTAGCCGTTCGCCTCGATCTTGTCGAGTATGGCGAGGCCGCCCTGCACCACGAGGCGCAGCTCCCAGCCGATGCGGCCGGGCAGGCGGTGGGCGAGGGGGGCGCCGCGCAGCATCATGCAGCGGGCGCGCTGGATCTGGAAATCCATCAGCGCGGTGAACTGCGGCGTCACCTTGCCATCGGCGATGCAGTTTTCGGTGACACCGAAGCGTTCGAGCTCGGCCAGCGGCAGGTAGATGCGCTGCTTCTGCCAGTCTACCGCCACGTCCTGCCAGAAGTTGATCAGTTGCAGGCTGGTGCAGATCAGGTCTGACGCGGCCAGGTTGTCCGGCGTCGCTTCATCGTAGAGATGCAGCAGCAGGCGCCCGACCGGGTTGGCCGAGCGGCGGCAGTAGTCGCCGAGTTCGTCGAAGTCCGTGTAGCGGGTCTTGCCGACGTCCTGGCTGAAGGCGTCGAGCAGGTCGCGGAAAAGCTGCATTGGCAGCCCGAAGTCGCGGATGTTGCGGCTCAGGCGCTTGAAGATCGGTTCCAGCGTCGGATCGTCGAAGGGGCGGTATTGCTCGATGGCCAGTAGCGCCCGCTTGTAGTCGTTGAGGCGCGCCAGGCGCATGATCGGCGTCGCGTCACCTTCGTCGGCGATGTCGTCGGCGCTGCGGGCGAAGGCGTAGATGGCCTCCACCGGTTCACGCAGGCGCGCCGGCAGCAGGAAGGAGGCGACGGGAAAGTTCTCGTAATGATCGACGGGCATGGGCGCGCGGAGTATACCTGCGGCGTCTGGCCGCTGGCGGGCGCAATGCCACGGATGCGGGCGAAATTCCGCAAGCCCGGCGCGCAGACGGGCATTCTTGCGCTTGGCTGCACCATCGGTTGGGCGGAGGATGCGGGGCTGTGAGAGATCAGAGTGTGGTGGGGGACTGTCGGGGGATAGCTGTGGGGGAGAATGAATTCGCTCCCACAGTTTGACGAGCCTTACGGTGCCACAGCCACAGCCACAGCCACAGCCACAGCCACAGCCACAGCCACAGCCACAGCCCATCTCCGGCTTGAGATCGGGAACCAATCCCTGCCAATCGACACCTATCAGCTATCCCGTTCCCGGCCGCGCCGTTTCGCCCTCATCCATGCTCGAAATCGAAAACCTGTCCCGACGCTTCAACGGCCGGACCGTGCTGCAGAACATTTCCCTGAGTCTCGAACCCGGTGAGTACGTGGCCGTCGTCGGTGAGTCGGGCGTTGGCAAATCGACGCTGCTCAACCTCATTGCCGGGCTGGACCGGCCGGACAGTGGCCGGCTGCGCCTCGACGGCGAGGATTACGCGCAGTACGACGAGGATCCGCTGACCCGCCTGCGCCGGGACAAGCTGGGTTTCGTGTTCCAGGCTTTCCACATCCTGCCGCACCTCACTGTGGTCCAGAACGTGGCACTGCCCCTGTGGCTGCAGGGCGTCGAGCGGGACGCCGCCGCCGGCCCGGCCCGCGAGCTGCTCGATGCGGTCGGGCTGGGGGCACGGGCCGAAAGTTGGCCGCGGGAGCTGTCCGGCGGCGAGATGCAGCGGGTCGCGATCGCCCGGGCGCTGGTCCATGCGCCGCGCCTGGTGCTGGCCGACGAGCCGACCGGCAACCTGGACCCGGCCAACGCGACGCGTGTGCTGGCCTTGCTGGCCGAGCGGATTCGCGCCGCCGGAGCGATCGGCATCCTGGTCACCCATTCGCTGGAGGCGGCGGCCACGGCCGATCGCATCTTGCACCTGACGGCGGAGGGGCTGCGCGGGTGAGCGGGCCGCGGATGGAGTGGAGGCGCCTGGCGCCGGTGTTCCTCGGCTCGCTGGCCCGGCGGCGGCTGGCGACGCTGTTCTCGCTGGTTGCCATCGTGCTCGGCGTGGCGCTGGGCATGGCCGTGCAGGCGGTGCACGAGGCGGCCCTGTCGGAGTTCGACCGGGGCCTGCGCAACATGGCGGGCGCGGCGGACCTGCAGGTGGTCGGGCCGCGCGGTGGCTTCGACGAACAGCTCTACGCGCGGCTGGCAACCCATCCGGACGTGGCCGAGGCCAGCCCAGTCCTGGAGGTCGAGGCACGGCTGGTCGGGCGCGACGAATCCCTGCAGGTGCTGGGTGTCGATGCCTTCGTGCTGGCGCGGGTCACGCCGCAACTGCTGCCCAGCGCCGCCGGCGGCGACCGTTTCGCGATCTTCGCCGGCGATGGCGTGTTTCTCTCTCATGCGGCGGCCGACCGGCTCGGCGTGAAGACCGGTGCGCTGCTGCACGTACAGGCTGGCAGCGCGGAGCTTGCGCTGAAAGTGGCCGGTGATCTGCCCGCGGCGGGCGACGGCCGCCGCCTTGCAGTGATGGACATTGCCGCTGCGCAGATCCTGTTCGGCAAGCTCGGCCGCCTGACCCGCATCGATCTGCGCCTGCGTGAGGGTGTCGATGCGGGGGCCGCCCGACACAGCCTGCAGGCCGAGCTGCCGGACGGCGTGCTGGTGGAGACGCCAGCCGCGGAGGCGGACCAGGCGGCCAACCTGTCGCGGGCCTACAGGGTGAACCTGACTTTGCTGGCGGCGATTGCGCTGCTCACCGGCGGCTTCCTGGTCTTCTCGGCGCAGGCCTTGTCGGTGGTGCGCCGACGTAGAGAATTCGCTTTTCTGCGCGCGGTGGGCCTGTCCCGGCGGACCCTGTTCGGCTGGCTGGTTGGCGAGGGGGCGGCGGTCGGCCTGCTTGGCGGCGTGCTGGGTGTGGCGGTCGGCCATGGCCTGGCGTGGGGGGCGCTGGCGCTGCTCGGTGGCGACCTGGGCGCGGGTTACTTCGCCGGCCTGGCGCCGCGTCTGCAGTTCCAGCCGCTGGCCAGTGCCATCTATGTGCTGCTCGGTGCTGTGGCTGGCGTGGCCGGCGCGTGGCTGCCGGCCAGGGAAGCCGCTACGGTGGCGCCGGCCCAGGCCCTGAAGGCCGGCGACGAAGCCGCGCTGCACGGCGGGCGCGGCCATCCGCTGTTCGGTCTGGCGCTGCTGGCCGGCGGCCTGGTGGCCTGCGCGATCCCGCCAGTGGATGGCCTGCCGCTTGGCGGCTATCTGGCGGTGGCCTGCGTGCTGGCCGGGGCGGTGCTGCTGTTGCCGTCGATTGCGGCGCTGCTGGCCCGCCTGTTGCCGGGCGGTGGGCCCGTGTCCGCACGGCTGGCCGTGGCCCGGCTGGCGGCGGCGCCCGGCCATGCGGTGGTGGCGGCCGCCGGCGTGCTGACCAGCGTCGCGCTGGCGGCGGCGATGGCGATCATGGTGGCCTCGTTTCGGGATTCGGTGGACCAGTGGCTGACCCAGTTGCTGCCGGCCGACCTCTATCTGCGCGCCGGCCGCGCCCAGTCGGGCAGCTATCTGGACGAAGCCTTGCAGGCGCGCATCGCCGCGACGCCTGGTGTCGGCACGGTGGCCTTCACGCGTCACGACGGTCTGCGTCTGGCTGCGGGGCAGGCGCCGGTGGCTCTGCTGGCGCGGCCAGTGTCGGCGGACGGCGACGGCCTGCCCTTGGTCGGCAGGGCTGTGGCGGCGGACGGGCCGGCCGTGTGGATCTCCGAAGCCATGCAGGATCTGTATGGCTGGCAGCCCGGCCGGCAGGTCGAGCTGCCGCTGGCCGGCAAGCCGGTGCGTTTGACGGTGGCTGGAGTGTGGCGGGACTACGCGCGCCAGACCGGCGCGGTGATGATCGACCTGGACAGCTACCGCCGCCTGACCGGCGACCCTCTGGTCAACGATGCAGCGATCCACCTTGCGCCCGGCGCGGACGCGCTGCGCACGGCCCACGCGCTGACCGCGCTGGCCGGCCCCGGTGTGCTGGAGGTGGCTTTTCCTGGCGAGATCCGCGCGATCACGCTGCGCATCTTCGACCGCACCTTCGCGGTGACCTATCTGCTCGAAGCTGTGGCGGTGGCCATCGGCCTGGCCGGCGTGGCGGCCAGCTTCGCGGCGCTGGCAGCGGCGCGCCGGAAGGAGTTCGGCATGCTGCGCCATCTCGGGCTGACACGCCGCCAGATCGGCTGGATGCTGGCCCAGGAGGGCGCGCTGGCGGCCGGCGTCGGCGTGCTGGCCGGCCTGCTGGCGGGCGGGGCGATCGGGCTGGTGCTGATCGAGGTGGTCAATCGGCAAAGCTTCCACTGGAGCATGGACCTGCATGTGCCGTGGCTGTCGCTGCTGTTGTTCGGCGGCGGTTTGGTGGCGCTGGCGGCCTTGGCCGCGGTGCTCGCCGGGCGCCAGGCGATGCGCCAGGACGCGGTGCTGGCGGTGCGGGAGGATTGGTGATGGAGCGACGTCGTTTCCTGCTGGCGCTGGCTCTCGGGGCGGCCGGGCGTTCCGCCATGGCGGCCGTGGACTTCGCGCCGGTGTTGCCGGGTCGGCGGCTGGTCTTTCCGGCCGACCACGGCGCCCACCCGGATTTCCGCACCGAGTGGTGGTACGCCACCGGCTGGCTGAATCTGCCGGACGGTAGCCCGCTGGGCTTCCAGACGACCTTCTTCCGCGTCCGCACTGGCGTCGGCGAGGACAGCCCGAGCGCCTTCGCGCCACGCCAACTGATCCTCGCCCATGCGGCGATTGCCGATCCGCGCCTGGGGCGGCTGCGCCACGGGGAGCGCTCGGCGCGGGTCGGCTTCGGGCGAGCCGGTTTCGCGCTGGGGCAGACCGGCGTGTGGGTCGGCGACTGGCGTTTTGCACTGGATGGCGGGCGTTACCGTGCCGAGGTGCATGCCGACGATTTCGCCTACGCGTTGGAGCTGCAGCCCGCCGGTCCGCCGCTGCTCAACGGGCAGGGCGGCTTCAGCGCCAAGGCGGCCGATCCGCGCCATGCCAGCTACTACTACAGCCGCCCGCAGCTGGCGGTGAGTGGTAGCGTGACCCTAGACGGGAAGCAACAGCCGGTGCGCGGGAAGGCATGGCTGGACCACGAGTGGTCCAGCGAACTCCTGCCGGAAGGCGCCAAGGGCTGGGACTGGGTCGGCCTCAACCTGGACGACGGTAGCGCGCTGATGGCTTTCCGCCTGCGCGACGGGCACGGCCGCGCGCTGTGGGCGGCGGCGACCTGGCAGCTGGCCGGTGGTGGCGCGCGGGTCATGCGTCCGGCGGAAATCGCTTTCACGCCGGGCCGGGAATGGCGCTCGCCGCGCACCGCCATCACCTATCCGGTGGAATGGCGGCTGCGCGTCGGCGAGCGGGAGTTCGAATTGCGGCCCCTGCTGGACGACCAGGAGCTGGATAGCCGCCGCTCCACCGGCTCGGTGTATTGGGAAGGCGCGGTGAGGGTCGTCGAGGGGGGGCGGGAGCTTGGCCGCGGCTATCTGGAGATGACCGGCTACGGGGAGCGCATCCGGGTGGGTTAGCGCTTGCTGCTGGGCGTCGGCACGGACGTGTCGCGCCATTTGTTTGAATAGAGATGGAACATGAAACGCATCAAACTCGTCTTGTGGGCGTCCTTGCTGGCGCTTGCCGGGCTGTGGCTGCTGGCTGATACGCTGGCGCCCGAGCCCTTCACCTATTTCTCCTTCAGGACGGTCTTTGTCCAGTTGAGCGGCGTGATCGCCATCGGGGCGATGAGTGTCGGCATGCTGCTGGCGGTGCGGCCGAAGTGGCTGGAGCCGCATCTCGACGGGCTCGACAAGATGTACCGCCTGCACAAGTGGCTGGGCATCGCGGCGCTGGTTGCCGGGGCGCTGCACTGGTGGTGGGCGAAGGGCACCAAGTGGATGGTGGGCTGGGGCTGGCTGGTAAAGCCGCCGCGCAAGCCGCCGTCCGGCGAGAGCCTGGGGTTGGTCGAGGGCTGGCTGCGCACGCAGCGCGGAACGGCGGAGTCCCTCGGCGAGTGGGCGTTTTACGCGGCGGTCGTGCTGATTGCGCTAGCCCTCGTCAAACGCTTTCCCTACCACCTGTTCACCAAGACCCACAAATGGCTGGCAGCGCTGTTCCTGGTGCTGGCCTATCACTCGCTGGTGCTGATCAAGTTCGCCTACTGGGCGCAGCCGGTGGGCTGGATGATGGCGGTGTTGATTTCCGCCGGCGTGCTCGCCGCGCTGCTGTCCCTGACGGGGCGGGTCGGGGCCCGGCGGCGGGTTGGCGGGCAGATCGAGTCGCTGACTTACTACCCGGAGCTGCGCGTGCTGGAAACGGCCATCCGGCTCGACGCGGGTTGGGCCGGGCACGCGGCGGGGCAGTTCGCCTTCGTGACCTCCAACCCGAAGGAAGGCGCACACCCTTACACCATCGCCTCTGCGTGGGATGCCGCCGAGCGCCGGATCGTCTTCATCACCAAGGCTCTCGGCGACCACACCGGCCGCCTGCGCGACAGCTTGCGCGTGGGTATGCCGGTGCGCGTCGAAGGGCCCTACGGCTGTTTCGATTTCGAGGACAAGAAGCCGCGGCAGATCTGGATCGGCGCCGGCATCGGCATCACGCCCTTCGTCGCGCGGATGAAGCAGTTGGCCCGCGACGCGGGCACGCAGCGCATCGACCTCTTTCATCCGACCGCGGATTTCGAGCAGGCTGCCATCGACAAGCTGGTGGCCGATGCGGCAGCGGCCGGGGTGCGCCTGCACTTGCTGGTGGGTAAGCGGGACGGCCGGCTGGACGGCGACCGCATCCGCGCCGCGGTGCCGGAGTGGGCGGATGCCAGCGTGTGGTTCTGCGGCCCGCCGGCTTTCGGGCAGGCGCTGCGGGAGGACTTCGTCGCCCACGGCCTGGCCGACGCCGATTTCCATCAGGAGCTGTTCCAGATGCGCTAGCCGCGGGCGTAGCGCTCCAGCCCATCAGCGAGGAAATCGAAGACCCGGCGGATGCGCGGTTCGTTGCGCAGGTCTTCGTGCATCGCCAGCCACATCTCCAGCTCGAAGCGCACCTGACCCGGCAGTACCGGCAGCAGGTCCGGGTGGCGCGCGGCGATGCCGGTCTGGCAGGCGCCGATGCCAAGGCTGGCGAGGAGGGCGGCATGCTGGGCGTGCTCGCTGTCGGAACGGAAGGCGAAGTCCTCGGGTGCCAGTGCCAGGCCGCTTTGTTGCAGGGCGCGCAGTGCGCTCGCGTCCCGGTCGAAGCCGATCAGCGCGTGGCCGGCCAGCTCGTCGATCACTGACGGCAGGCCGCGTCGTTCCACGTAGCGCCTGTGGGCGTACAGGCCGATGGCCAGCGTGCCGAGGCGGCGCGCGACGAGGGCCTCCTGGCTCGGGCGGACCATGCGCACCGCGATGTCGGCTTCCCGCTGCAGCAGATCTTCGTTGCGCTTGGTGAGGGCCAGTTCGATGCGGATTGCCGGGTG
Organism: Zoogloea sp. LCSB751; assembly: GCF_002028455.1. Taxonomy (GTDB): domain Bacteria; phylum Pseudomonadota; class Gammaproteobacteria; order Burkholderiales; family Rhodocyclaceae; genus Zoogloea. The sequence continues at coordinate 481,886 of NZ_MWUM01000001.1, forward strand.
GGCGGCCTGCAGCTCGGCGAGGATCGGCGGCAGTACCTCGCCGCCGATGGTTTCGCTGGCGGTGAGGCGCACGGTGCCGGCAACCTCGTCCTGGCCCGCGGAGGCGGCCCGTCGCAGCGCGCCGGCCTGTGCCGCCATCGCCTCGGCCGGTGCGGCCAGGCGGCGCGCGGCATCCGTGGCTTGCAGGCCGGTCGGCGTGCGGATGAACAGGGTGCACCCGAGGGCGGCCTCCAGGGCTTCCAGGCGGCGTCCGATGGTTGGCTGCGTGGTGCCGAGGGCGCGTGCGGCCCCGGACAGGCTGCCTTCCCGCAAGACATGCAGGAAGCTGCGGTAGAGATCCCAGTCGGGTTCGTCGGACGGTGTTGAGCTCATACGAAAATGTATAGCTGATCAAGAGTTTTTGGCAATTTTCGTATGGAGTGCGAATCCCTACAGTGACGTCATTCCCATTGCATTGGACGTCACGACGATGAAATTCCTTTCCTCCCTGCTGTTGCTGGCCGGCTTCCTGGCGAGCCCGGTTGCTGCCGAACAGCCCGCGCCGCACCCCGAGACCCGTTTCCTGGAGCGGGATGGCGGTCGCCTGGCCTACGACGACAGCGGCGGTGCGGGGCCGCTGCTCATTGCGCTGCCTGGCATGGGCGACCTGCGCGCCCAGTACCGTTTTCTGCGCCCGCTGCTGGTGGCGGCCGGTTACCGGGTCGTCAGCCTGGACGTGCGTGGGCAGGGCGAGTCGAGCGTCGGATGGGCGGACTACTCGGCCCATGCGCTCGGCGGCGATGTGCTGGCGCTGATGGATCATCTTGGCGCGCCGTCGGCTGTGGTGCTCGGCAACTCCTTCGCTGCCGGCGCGGCCCTGTGGGCGGCCCATGATGCGCCGGAGCGGGTGCGCGGTACGGTGCTGCTGGGGCCGGTGCTGCGCGATCTGCCGGTGTCGCCGTGGATGAGGGCGGCCCTGTGGTTGGGTTTCGCCGGCCCCTGGCGGACGGCTTTCTGGCTGAAATACTGGGACAGCCTGTTCCCGCTGGCGCCGCCGCCCGACCACGCGGAGCAGCGCGAGCGCCTGGCCCGCAGCCTGCACGAGCCGGGTCGAATGCTGGCGCTGGAGACGATGATCGGCCTGTCGAAGGCCGACACCGACGCGATCCTCGACCAGGTTCGCGTGCCCAGTCTGGTGGTGATGGGCACAGACGACCCGGACTTCGCCGATCCGGCCGACGAGGCCCGTCTCATTACGGCCATGCTGCGCGGCGAGAGCCTGTTGCTGGAGGGCGCCGGCCACTATCCCCACGTGGAAGCACCGGAGCGGGTTGCAGCGCGGATCGTGGCTTTTCTCGACGGCTTGCGTTGAGCCCGGTTTGATATAGATCAGCGGGGCGTGTCGGGTGGCCTTGAAGTTTGCGCCCGCTGCCCCATTTAGGCTTCAGACCAAAATCCGGAGGCCTTATGCGCTACGACAAGCTCACCACCAAGTTCCAGCAAGCCCTCGCCGAGGCCCAGAGCCTCGCCGTCGGCAACGACCAGCAGTTCATCGAACCCCAGCACCTGCTGCTGGCCCTGCTCGCCCAGGAGGACGGCAGTACCGCGTCCCTGCTGCAGCGCGCTGGCGTCAACGTGGGCGGCCTGAAGGCGGCGTTGATCAAGGCCTTCGAGCGCCTGCCGAAGGTGCAGGGCCATGGCGGCGACGTGTCCGTCGGGCGCGACCTGAGCAACCTGCTCAACCTCACCGACAAGGCCGCCCAGCAGCGTGGCGACGAGTTCATCGCCAGCGAGATGTTCCTGCTCGCGCTGGCTGACGACAAGGGCGAGGCCGGTCGCCTGCTGAAGGAGAATGGCCTCACCAAGAAGGCCCTGGAGCAGGCCATCGACGCCGTGCGCGGCGGCCAGAACGTGGGTAGCGCCGATGCCGAGAGCCAGCGCGAAGCCCTCAAGAAGTTCTGCGTGGACCTCACCGAGCGCGCCCGCCAGGGCAAGCTCGACCCGGTGATCGGCCGCGACGACGAGATCCGCCGGGCGATCCAGATCCTGCAGCGCCGCACCAAGAACAACCCGGTGCTGATCGGCGAGCCGGGTGTCGGCAAGACCGCCATCGTGGAAGGCCTGGCCCAGCGCATCATCAACGAGGAAGTGCCCGAGACCCTGAAGGGCAAGAAGGTGCTGGTCCTCGATATGGCCGGGCTGCTGGCCGGTGCCAAGTACCGCGGCGAGTTCGAGGAACGCCTGAAGGCGGTGCTCAACGACATTGCCAAGGATGAAGGCAAGATCATCCTGTTCATCGACGAGATCCACACGATGGTCGGCGCCGGCAAGGCCGAGGGCGCCATCGACGCCGGCAACATGCTCAAGCCGGCGCTGGCCCGCGGCGAACTGCACTGCATCGGCGCGACGACGCTGGACGAATATCGCAAGTACATCGAGAAGGACGCCGCGCTGGAGCGCCGCTTCCAGAAGGTGCTGGTGGAAGAGCCTTCCGTCGAATCGACGATCGCCATCCTGCGCGGCCTGAAGGAGAAGTACGAGCTGCACCACGGCGTGGAAATCACCGACCCGGCCATCGTCGCTGCCGCCGAGCTGAGCCACCGCTACATCACCGACCGCTTCCTGCCGGACAAGGCCATCGACCTGATCGACGAAGCGGCGTCGCGCATCAAGATGGAGATCGACTCCAAGCCGGAGGTGATGGACAAGCTCGAACGCCGCCGCATCCAGCTGGAGATCGAGCAACTGGCGGTGCAGAAAGAGAAGGACGAAGCCTCTCTCAAGCGCCTCGGCTTGATCGAGGAAGAGATCGCCCGCATCAAGAAGGAATACTCCGACCTGGAGGAAATCTGGAAATCCGAGAAGGCCGCGGTGCAGGGCTCGGCCCACATCAAGGAAGAGATCGACCGCCTGAAGGCCGACATCGCCAAGCTGCAGCGGGAAGGCAAGCTCGAGAAGGTGGCCGAACTGCAGTACGGCAAGCTGCCGCAGCTGGAGGCCCAGCTCAAGAAGGCCGAGGCGACCGGCGACGCGAAGCCGGCCAACAAGCTGCTGCGCACCGAAGTCGGCACCGAGGAAATCGCCGAGGTGGTGTCCCGCGCCACTGGCATCCCGGTTTCCAAGATGATGCAGGGCGAGCGTGAGAAGCTGCTGAAGATGGAAGAGCGCCTGCACCAGCGGGTGGTTGGCCAGGACGAAGCCGTGCGCCTGGTGGCCGACGCGATCCGTCGTTCCCGCGCCGGCCTGTCGGACGAGAACCGGCCCTACGGTTCCTTCCTGTTCCTCGGCCCGACGGGCGTCGGCAAGACCGAGCTGTGCAAGACGCTGGCCGAGTTCCTGTTCGACAGCGAGGAGCACCTGATCCGCATCGACATGAGCGAGTTCATGGAGAAGCATTCGGTGGCCCGCCTGATCGGTGCGCCTCCGGGTTACGTGGGCTACGAGGAGGGCGGCTACCTGACCGAGCAGGTGCGCCGCAAGCCGTATTCGGTGATCCTCTTCGACGAGGTCGAGAAGGCCCACCCGGACGTCTTCAACGTGCTGCTGCAGGTGCTCGACGACGGCCGCATGACCGATGGCCAGGGCCGCACGGTGGACTTCAAGAACACCGTGATCGTGATGACCAGCAACCTCGGCTCGCAGATGATCCAGCAGATGTCCGGCGACGACTACCAGGTTATCAAGCTGGCGGTGATGGGCGAGGTAAAGACCTACTTCCGGCCGGAGTTCATCAACCGGATCGACGAAGTGGTGGTTTTCCATGGCCTGGACGAGAAGCACATCGCGTCCATCGCACGGATCCAGCTGGCTTACCTGGAGAAGCGCCTGGCCAAGCTCGAGATGCATCTGGACGTCAGCGACGACGCGCTGCTCGAACTGGCCAAGGCCGGCTTCGACCCGGTGTTCGGCGCGCGGCCGCTCAAGCGGGCGATCCAGGAGCACATCGAGAACCCGCTCGCCAAGCGCATCCTCGAAGGCCAGTTCGCCGCCAAGGACACCATCCGGGTGAGCTGCGCCGACGGCCGCATCGGCTTCGCCAAGGCCTGATGGTGGCGCGCTGGCTCTCTGTCGGGAGCCAGCGCGCTATGCGGCCCTACCTCCTTCGTGGTGGCCCCAAGCATGCGCGCAGGCGGTAATATCGTTTGCACGGAAATGGGGAAAGGGTTTCCTGTCCGTGCCGGTTGACTCGCTCTGAAGCAGGCTTTGGCGCCTGCCGGCGGAGCAGGTGTTCAGATGCGTTACATGGTGCGCCGCGGCAATGCGGCGGTGCTGTGCGGCTCCGGCATCGATAGGGCCCGGCGGGCGCGGCAAAGGGCTGCACGCGTGGGCGAAAACACGCTGCTGGCATGTCCCTTGCCAGCGTTTCTCCACTTTGCTTCCGTCCCCGGGGCTGGCCTGTGCATCCTGCCTGCTCCGACTTTTTCAGCGAGGTGGGTATGGCAGATGCATTGATGTTGTGGCGCCAGCTGCTGCAGGTCCAGGAGCCCTGGATGGTTCTGGATTGCCGCACCGACGAGTTCAACCGCTGCATGGATGTCTATATCGGCGTCGAGGCGCCGCGGAGCTGGTTCGGCTTCGGTCGCGGCAAGCCGGTGGAGAGCGGCCCCGAGGTGATGTGGCGACACATCGGCTTCGGTGGCTGGAAGGTCCAGGTCCGGGTGCGTCCGCCTCTCGGCAGCGAGCTGCCGCGCCAGCAATGGGCGGGCGAGGCGGGCATGCCCTTCACGCGGGCGCTGGATCGCCAGATCCTGTCCCTGCTCAACGAAGGCGTCGGCATGGCTGGCGTGTGTACCTTGCTCGAGGTGCCGATGGGCGAGCTGTGGCGTTATCGCTATGCCCTCGACAAGGGCCAGCATGGCGTCGGCGAGGCCGTCCCGGCCCAGGAGGCGGGGACGCCGCGGCCGCTCAGCGCGGTGCTCGCCTACTTCGAGGACGGCGTCAAGCCGCTGCCTGGCAGCCAGGTGCCGAGTCTGACCGACCCGGTGTGGCTGCGCCTAGTGGATGGCACGCTCAACATCGACGTGCGTGTGCTGAGCCTGCAATTGCTGCTGTCGCGCATCCGCTCGCAGGTGGCGGTGATTGCCGACGAGGAAGTACGCATGATGAAGTTGCGCGATCTGCACCGTTACTTCGTCAAGAACGAACGCATGCTGTCCCACGAACTGCAGCAACTCAGCAAAGAAGCGGCCTGAGCCGGCGAGCTGTCCTACCGAGGGAGAACCGAGATGAATGCCCCCACGAACCGTCTGACGACGGTGGACGAGGCCGCCACGCTGATCGCGTCCGGCCGCTTCCTGATGATCGCCGGCGACGAGGCCGTGCTGCGGCGCCTGCCGGCAGGCAACTGGATAGGCGGCACGATCCCCTATTTCATGGGCGAGGAGGGCGGGTTGGTAACGTCCGAGCGCATCTTCGTCACCGAGATCCCCGCGACGGCGGAGGCGCCGACGATCCGCTTCTACGACATCACCGACCTCGAACACGTCTGCGAGGACGGCCCGGCCAACGGCTTCACGTTGATCATCATCCCGGCCTTCTCGCCGATCCATTCCCTGTACGCCCGCAAGGCGCCGGGTTTCCCGGACATGTTCATCAAGCCGGTGGTGGGCTGGATCGCCGGCGGCCACCTGGCCGATTTCGGCCGTGTCGCGCCGCTGGTGGTCGATGGCACGAAGCTCGCGTTCGACGGCGAGCGGGCGGTGGTGATGCACGTGCCGCTGCCGGACAGCGAATACGCCCGCATCGAGATCTTCAACCGCATGACGCAGGGCGACGGCGACTGCCTGCGCTTTCCGGAAACCGGCTTCTCGGCCACCCGCTGCCTGGTCAATGGCGTCGAGACCGATTTTGCGGCCTACCTGGCGACCCGCCATGCGGACATCCGCCTGCCGCTGGTGGCCGATTACGGCGGCGCGTCGGTGAACGTGTCGATCAAGGCAGTGGATGCCCAGGCCGGGCGTGTGGATTTTTACGCGCCGGTGTTCGACGACGTGGACTACCGCTTTGCCGCGCCGGCCGATTTTGGCGCGGCCATCGGCGCAGAGCCGGACCATCCGCCGCTATGGTCGTGCAACTGCATCCTCAACTACCTGTACTGCGGACTCGAAGGTCGGCGTTCGGGCTCCCTCGTCGGGCCGATGACCTTCGGCGAGATCGCCTACCTGCTGCTCAACCAGACCCAGGTCTATCTCAGCATCGAGCAGGCCTGAGCCTGTTCAGGGGCGGCGCCTTCCCGGGCCGCCGCCGTTTCCTGTACTTTCCGTCCTCAGTAACCAGAAAAAGGACGGAGACATGCGCATCCATCATCAGTTCTATTTCGGCGGACGTTGGGGCGATGCCCTGGGCACGGCCCGCCTGGACGTCATCAATCCCGCCACCGAAGCGGTGGCCGGTAGTATCGCCGTCGGCTCCGCCGCCGACGCGCAGGCCGCCGTGGCCGCCGCCAAGGCAGCGTTTCCGGCTTTCGCGGCGACCTCCCGCGCGGAACGCCTGGATCTGCTGGCGCGCATCTGTACGACCTACAAGAAGCGCTATGACGATATGGCCCGCGCCATCTGTGAGGAGATGGGGGCGCCGCTGAAGGCCCTGGCCGGCAGCGCCCAGGCGGGCTCCGGCCTGGCTCATTTCAAGACCGCCCAGGCGGTGCTGCAGGATTTTTCGTTCGAGAAGAGCCAGGGCACGACGCGCATCCTGCGCGAGCCGATCGGTGTCTGTGCGCTGATCACCCCGTGGAACTGGCCGGCCAACCAGATGGCCTGCAAGATCGCGCCGGCACTGGCGGCGGGCTGCACGATGGTGCTCAAGCCGTCCGAGCTGGCGCCGTTCTCGGCCATCGTGATGGCCGAGATCCTGCATGAGGCCGGCGTGCCGGCTGGCGTATTCAACCTGGTGAATGGCGACGGGGCCGGCGTCGGCAACGCGCTGAGCACCCATCCCGAGGTGGACATGGTCTCCTTCACCGGCTCGACGCGGGCCGGCAAGCTGGTGATGAAGAGTGCCGCCGACACGGTGAAGAAGGTAGCCCTCGAACTCGGCGGCAAGTCCGCCAACATCCTGCTCGACGACGTGGACTTTTCGAAGAGCGTGCGCCACGGCGTGCTGAGCCTGATGACCAACAGCGGCCAGAACTGCAATGCGCCGTCGCGCATGCTGGTGCCGGAAGGGCGTCTCGACGAGGTGGAGGCGATTGCCGCGGCAAGCCTGGCGCGGGTGGTGGTCGGCGATCCGCTGATCGATACGACGACGATGGGGCCGCTGGCCAACGGGCCCCAGTTCGAGCGCGTGCAGGCCTTCATCGCGCAAGGCATCGCCGATGGCGCAAAGCTCGTGGCCGGCGGGCCGGGGCGGCCGGAAGGCATCGAGCGCGGCTATTTCGTGCGCCCGACGGTGTTCAGCCGGGTGACGCCGGAGATGGCCATCGCCCGCGAGGAGATCTTCGGCCCGGTGCTGTCCATCCTGGGTTACAAGGACGAGGCGGACGCCATCCGCATCGCCAACGATACGCCCTACGGCCTGTCCGGCTATGTGTCGTCGGCCGATCTGGGGCGGGCACGGGCTGTCGCGCGGCAGTTGCGAACCGGCAACGTGCACCTCAACGGCGCGCCGGTGGACCTCAGCGCGCCCTTTGGCGGCTACAAGCAGTCGGGCCTGGGGCGGGAGTGGGGCGCCTACGGGCTGGAGGAGTTCCTCGAGGTGAAGGCGGTCATCGGCTACGGCGCCGACGAGCCGGCGTGAGCGTTGTTGTCAGGTTGGCATGACAGAATGCGGGCACGGCGGCGGTGCCGCCGCCCGTTGAGGAGTTGCTGCGCCGATGGCCCTGGTCGTTTCCGTTTCCCTGTTGCTGGTCGTGCTGACGACCGTGGTCCACTACGAAGTGCTGCGCGGCCTCAGTCTGTGGCTGCCTGAGCTGGCCATCCGCCCGCGGGCCAAGCTGATCGTCGTCATCCTCGGCACCTTCATCGCCCATCTCGTCGAGATCACGCTGTACGCCTTCGTGGTGTTTGCGCTGGTGCGTTATGCACAGCTTGGGTCGGTGGGTGACGTGGACCGCTTTTCGTTTGCGGTGTCCCTGTATTTCTCGGCCGAGACCTTCACGTCCCTCGGCTACGGCGACGTGGTGCCGGGCGGCGCCGTGCGTTTGCTGGCGGGTACCGAGGCCCTCAACGGCCTGCTGCTGATCGGCTGGTCGGCGTCCTACGCGTACATCGCGATGGAGCGTTTCTGGCGCGACGGCCTGGGCGACGGAATCTGACGGAGGGTCGCGAGCGTGCGCATTCTGGTGGTTGAAGACGACAAGACCCTGGCTGCCGGCCTCGTCGAAGGCCTGGAACGGGAGGGTTTCATGGTGGACCGGCTGGAGGCCGCCGAGCCGGCCGAGGCGGTGTTGCAGCATACCGCCTACGATCTGGCGATCGTGGATATCGGTCTGCCGGGGATGGACGGGCTGGAACTGATCCGCCGGGTGCGCCGCCGCAACGTGTTGACCCCCATCCTGATCCTGACCGCCCGCGATGGCCTGGACGACCGGGTGGTCGGCCTGGACGTGGGCGGCGACGATTACCTGGTCAAGCCCTTCCTGCTGCCCGAGCTGCTGGCGCGCATCCGGGCGCTGATCCGGCGCAGCCGGGCGGCGGCCAGCATGATGCTGAGCGTCGGCCCGCTGGCGCTCGACGTGCAGCGGCGCAGCGCGACGCTGGCCGGTGCCGGGCTGGAGCTGACCGGGCGGGAGTGGGATGTGCTCGAGCAGCTGGCCCTGGCGGCGCCCAAGGTGGTCGCCAAGCAGAAGCTGACCGACAGTCTCAGCCAGTGGGACAAGGAGATCACCCCCAATGCGGTGGAGATCTACGTGTCGCGCCTGCGCAGCAAGCTGGCTAGCAGCGGGGTTGGCATCCGCACCGTGCGCGGTATCGGCTACCGCATCGAAGCGGGTGAGGCGGGAGAGGGCGATGCCGCGCCTAGGTGAGGCCCGCGCGCTGCGCAACCGGCTGCTGATGGTCATTTCCTGGCCGCTGCTGATCCTGCTGGCGGCCAGCATGGTGGCCGATTACCGCGCGGCGCTCAGTATTGCCGACGAGGCCTACGACAACGCGCTCACAGGAACGGTGGTGGCCCTGGTCACGCGCCTGGAGCGCGACGACGACGACAAGGACATCGAGGTGGACATTCCGCCGGCGGCTGACGAGATCCTGCGTTCCGATGCCCTCGACAAGGTCCAGTACGTGGTGTTCGATAACCGCGAGAAGGTCATTGCCGGCGATGCCGAACTGCTGCAGCTGCCGCGGCCGGAGGTGGCGAACCGCAGCATCCTGCAGGACGCAACGGTGGGAAAACGTGCCGTGCGGACCGCCAGTTACCGCTATGAAAGTCCTCGCATGACAGCGACGGTCATCGTCGCCGAAACCACCCTCAAGCGCCGGCGTGCCGCCAACCGCATCCTGGCGACGATCTTCTGGCCGAACCTGCTGCTGATCGCCGCGGCACTGCTGCTGGTGTATTTCGGAGTGCGTTACGCACTGAAGCCGCTGGACGTCCTCGGGCGGCACATCGCAGCACGGGGACCGAGCGATTTCAGCCCGATCGAGGAGACGGGCGTACCTGCCGAGGCCGGGCCGTTGGTGCGCGCCATCAACCGCCTGCTGCAGCATCTGGGGCGAGCAGGGCGGGCCCAACAGGCTTTCCTGTCGAACGCCGCCCATCAATTGCGAACGCCGCTGGCCGGCCTGCAGACTCAGCTGGAACTGGCCGTCGAAGTCCTCCCCGCCGAGGCCCGGCCGCGCATCGAGCGCCTACGCGAGTCCACCGGCCGCCTGGTGCATTTCACCAACCAGATGCTGGCCCTGGCCCGTTCTTCGTCGGAAGGCGCGCTGATCAGCGACTACCGCCCGGTGGATCTGGCCGCGCTGCTCGAGGATGCTGCGTCCGACCTGCTCGACGATGCCCTGGCCAAGCACATCGACCTGGGCTTCGAGACGGCACCGGCCTGGGTGCTGGGCTCCCGCTGGATGCTGCGGGAGGTGCTCGCCAATCTCATCGACAACGCCATCGCCTACACCCCGGCCGGTGGGCGGGTGACAGTGCGCTGCGGTCATCGTGAGGAGGAGGGCGTCTTCGTCGAGGTGGAGGACGATGGGCCGGGCATTCCGGAAAGTGAGCGGAGCCGGGTCTTCGAGCGTTTCTATCGGGGCGGCTCGGAAGGTGTGCCCGGCACGGGGCTGGGGCTCGCCATCGTCAAGGAAGTGGCCGACCGCCATGCTGCCGAGGTGCTCATCAATAGCGGTAGCCAGGGTACCGGGACGTGCGTGCGGGTCGTCTTTCCGCAGGCACCCGCCGCCACTCCGCCCACTGCGTAGGTCTGTGGGGCGGCAGGCTGCCTGACAATTCCCCCACGGATTGTCAGGCAATTGAAGGCTGCCGGCCGCTATGGTCCGCCGGGTCATCCAAAGTGGACCCGATGGTCATGCCCAGCACCTCCCAATCCCCCGTCATCGATTCTTCCAACGGCCTGCGCCGGCCGCGTTCCCTGGTCTTCCTGCACTGGGCGACGGCGCTGCTGATCGCGCTGGTGATCGGCATCGCCTTCGTGCGTGATGGGATCGAGGAAAAGGCCCTGCGCGCAACCCTCATGAACATCCATCGCAGCATCGGCCTCACTGTGGCGCTACTGGCAATGGCTCGTATCGTGGTGCGCCTGGCCCACCGGCCGCTGCCGCCGACCGCCGACATGTCGCCGCTGGCCCGCTTGGTGGCCGAATTGGCTCATCTCGCGCTCTACATGCTGCTGATGGCACTGCCGCTGATCGGCTGGGCGCTGTCCTGCGCCCATGGCAAGCCGGTGTCCTACTTTGGGCTGGTTACCCTGCCGACGATCGTCGAGGAGGACGAAGACCTTGCCGACGATCTGGCCGAATACCACGAGAACGCTGCCTGGCTGCTCATGGCCTTGGTCGGCGTGCATGCCGCCGCCGCGCTTTATCACCACTTCGTGCGCCGCGACAACGTGCTGCGCGCGATGTTGCCGGTTCGCCAGTCCTGAGCCTGCATTGATTCTTCCCATGGCGGCGTACGCGCCCGTCTTCATGGGCTACCCCGCTTTTTTATTCACCACAAGTACAAGGACAAACATGCATCCGATTCTTTCCGGGGGGAAAACCCGTCTGTCCACGATCCGGCATACAGCCAGCCTCCTGCTGGCCGCGGCCGGTTTCCTGGCCGCCGCGCCGGCCGCCCACGCGGTGCCGAGCTTCGCCCGCCAGACCGGGCAGGAATGCGCGGCCTGCCACATCGGCGCCTATGGCCCGCAACTGACGCCTTACGGTGTGAAGTTCAAGATCGGTGGCTATACCGACGCCGACGGCAAGGGCGGCAAGGTGCCGCTGTCCGGCATGGTGGTGGCATCCTTCACGCGCACCGCCAAGAACCAGGACCCGGCGCCGGACAAGTCCGGCCCCAACAACAACCATTCCTTCGATGAGGCTTCGGTGTTCCTGGCTGGCCGTCTGAGCGACAAGATCGGCGCCTTCGTGCAGGCCACCTACGACGGTATCGGCCAGCGCACGTCCATCGACCAGGCCGACGTGCGCTTTGCGCACACCACCGAGGTGGCCGGCAAGGAAACCGTCTTCGGCCTGTCGGTAAACAACAACCCCGGCGTGCAGGATCCGTTCAACAGCATGCCGGTGTGGAGCTTCCCCTACACCGCGTCCGCCGTGGGCTTCGGCCAGGGCGGTGCCGGTACGCTGATCAACGGTGGCCTCGAGCAGCGTGTCACCGGCGTGTCCGCCTACACCTTCTGGAACAACATGGTGTATGCCGAGCTGGGCACCTACCGTTCGCTGACCCCGACCATGCAGAGCCGCCTGGGTCTCGGCAAGGGCGAGGACATGGGCCGGCTCGGCGGCAACACCGCCTACTGGCGCCTGGCGGTGTTCCAGGACCTGAAGAAGCAGGCCTTCAACGCCGGCATCTTCGGCCTCAACACCTCGCTGCAGCCTGACCGCAGCACGCCGGGTTCCAACAAGTTCAACGACCTGGGCGTCGATGCGTCCTACCAGTTCCTCGGTACCCGCGAGCACGTGGCGACCGTCAATACCAGCTACATCCGTGAGCGCCAGACCCGCAACCAGCTCGTCGCCACCGAGGGCGCCGACAACCTGAAGGGACGCCTCAACGAGTTCAAGCTGAACGCGTCCTACCACTACATGCAGACCTGGGGCGCGACGGTTGGCCGCTTCGTGACCCACGGCACCGCTGACGCCACGTTGTACAGCGACGGCTTCGCCAACGGTTCGCCGAACACCTCCGGCTACATCCTGCAGGCCGACTGGACGCCGTGGGGCAAGGAGAACTCATGGGGCGCTCCGTGGGCCAATGTCCGCCTCGGCGCCCAATACACCATGTACAACAAGTACAACGGTGCCAAGACCAACTACGATGGCAACGGCCGCGACGCGAAGGACAACAACACGCTGTTCCTGTTCGCGTGGACCTCGTTCTGACGGAGTGACGTGATGAAAATGATTTCTCGCGCCGTCCTGCCATTGCTGCTGGCGGCTGCCGCCAGTTCCCTCAGTTTCCAGGCACGCGCTGCAGCTGACGTGGACAAGGGCAAGGACGTATTTGCCACCGAGTGCGCCGAGTGCCACAGCGCGCGCGAAGGCAAGAACAAGAAGGGCCCAAGCCTGTTCGGCGTGGTCGGCCGCAAGGCTGCCACGGTGGCCGAAGCCAGCTATTCCGACGCCCTCAAGGCCAGCGGCATCACGTGGACGCCGGACAAGATCGACGCTTACGTGACGGCGCCGAAGAAGCTCGTGCCCGGCGGCAAGATGAAATACGACGGACTGGCGAGCGCGGCCGAAAGAGCCGAGCTGCTGGCCTATCTGGCGACCTTGAAGTGATTTGCGTCGGCCGGCCCGGTGGGGGGCCGGTCCGGTCGATGTGAAAGTGGGAAGGGCTTGCCGAGGCAAGCCCTTCTTGCGTTTACGCCGTACGCTGGGCGTTGCGCTCGATCCGTTGCTGGCGCATCAGGGCCACCAGCAGCGCCATGCCGGCAGCCATCACCCAGGCGGCGACGATCAGCGCGCCCTTGTAGCTGCCGGTTACCGTGGCGATGTAGCCGGCCATCGCCGGGGCGACCACCTGGGCGACGCCGTAGCTGAGGGTCAGGCGCGCCATCGCCTTGGCTGGGTTGGCCGGGAAGCAGCGGCCGATGATCGACAGGGTCAGGCTGACGATGCCGACGAAGGTGCCGCCGTAAAGCATGGCGCTGGCCAGGTTGGCGGCGGTGCCGTCACTGAAGGCCGGCAGCAGGATGGACACGATCTGCAGGGCGTAGGCGAGCAGCAGCGCCGGGATCTGCCCGCAGGCGGTGGCGATGCGGTCCCACAGGAAACAGGAGGGCGCCGCCGCCAGGCCGACGATGACCCACACCCAGCCGCCCTTGCCGGCCAGTAGCGGCAGCTTCTCGACGATGGCGATGATGAAGGTGGCGCTGATCACGTAGCCGAAGCCGGCACAGAAGTAGGAGGCGATGAAGAGCCCCATCCAGCGCCGCGACGGTGCCGCCGGCAACTGGGCGGTGGCCTGGGCGCTGACCGGCGCGGGGGCAGGCAGCCAGAACCAGGCCGGCACGAAGAACAGCACGCCGAGCAGGCCGAGGCCCAGCCACTGGCCGTCCCACGCCAGGTGGCCGACCATGCCGGCGACCGCCAGCCCGGACACGATGATGCCCAGCCCGATGCCGGCGAAGTGCAGGCCCAGCTCCGGTCGGTGGCCGTGGCGGATCAGCCAGTTGAGCACCAGGCCGGAGGCGATCAGCAGGCCGGCGGTGCTCGACAGGCCGGCCACGAAGCGTAGCGCGACCCACAACGTCACGTCCTGGGTGACGCCCATCGCGGCGGTGCTGACCACCGCCACCACCAGGCCGATGCGGTACAGCCTGAACTTGCGGCCGAGGTCGCTGATCGTCGCCGCCACCAGTGCGCCGGTGATATAGCCGACGTAGTTGAAGGTCGCCAGCCAGCCGCCGTCCATGGCGCTGAGGCCGGCCTCGCCGCGCATGATCGGCAAGAGCGGGGTGTAGGCGAAGCGGGCCAGGCCGACGGTGAGGATCAGGGCGCAGATGCCGGCGAAGATCACCCGATAGCGATCGGCCGCGCTGCTGGCGGGAAGGGCGGTTGTTGCGGCGTGCATGCTGTTCTCTCTTTTACGGGTTGTTATGGCCTTGATCTTAGGACGTGCAGGAATGTCAGACTTTCGATAGGATGACTTTCGTTGTCGATGAACTGACACGAGGCTGATCCCTTGCATTGGATGGAGCACGCATGGACCTGGAAGAAGACTGGACGCTGGTTGAGGTGCCGGACATGGACGAACTCCTGGGGCCGGTCTTCCAGCGCTTCGAGACCCTGCCGGCGCGCCACATCTTTCCGCCCCACGTGCACCGCTGGAACCAGTTCGTCTACGCCACTGCCGGCACGCTGGTGGTGATGGTCGAAAAATCCCGCTACGTGATCACGCCGGAGCAGGCGATCTGGGTGCCCACCGGCGTGCGGCACACCACCGGTGCCCTGCACGGCGCAGAGTTCCGCAACCTTTATGTCGCCGACGCGCCCGACCTCGGCATGCCGGGAACATGTTCAGTGCTGGCGGTGTCTCCTCTACTGAGGGCGCTGATCGTCGAATTGGCGGAGATCGGTGGGCGCAGCGAGAGCGCCGGCTACATCGCCCGCGTGCATGGGCTGATCCTCGACCAGCTGCGCCGCCTGCCGGTCCAGGATTTCCAGCTGCCGTGGCCGACCAGCCCGATGTTGCGCAAGCTCTGCGAGGCCCTTTATGCGAATCCCGCCGATCCGCGCGGTGCCGAGGACTGGGGGGCCGCGCTGGGGGCGTCGACGCGTACCCTGGCGCGGCGTTTCGAGAAGGAACTGGGCCTGGGGTTGCGCGAATGGCGGCATCGCCTGCGTCTGTTCCGTGCCGTCGAATGGCTGGGCGCAGGGAGAGGCGTAACCGACATCGCGCTGGAACTGGGCTACAGTTCTCCATCGGCTTTTACCTACATGTTCCGCCAGGAGATGGGCTGCAGTCCGACGGAATACCGGGGGCTGCGGGCGCGCCCCTTCACTGCCAACGAGGTGATTTCATGACCATCAATGCAGATCTCCACCATGTGATCTACGCCCTCTCCGACGCCCTCGACCTGGTCGGCGTGGACGACGTGGCCCACGGCAAGCGGGTCGGCATCATGGCTGCCGAGTGCGCCCGCTGCGAAGGCCTGACGGAAGGCGAGGCCGCCTTTCTGTTCGACCTCGGCATGCTGCACGACATCGGCGTGTCGTCCACCAATACCCACAGCCACCTGGTGGCGGAGTTCGACTGGGAAGGCTCCCAGGTCCATTGCGAGGTGGGCTCCGCGCTGCTTGGCAGCTTTGCACCGCTGGCGCCGATGGCCCTGCCAGTGCGCTATCACCATACCCGTTGGGATGCGCTGCCCGCCGGCCTGCCGCCCGAGGTGGTGCGCCAGGCCAACCGGATCTATCTGGTGGACCGGGTCGATTCGCTGGCCGCGCCGTACTATGCGGACAACAGCCTGCTGCTGAATACCGAGGTCATCCGCACCCGTATCGCCGAGCACGCGGGCAGTTATTTCGCGCCGGATCTGGTGGAGGTGTTCATGACGGCCTCGCGTACCGAGGCCTTCTGGCTGATGCTGGAGCCCCGCTCGATCCAGGCCTGCCTGGTGGACCAGCTGGCGCGGGGCGAGCCCTTTCCGGCGGCGATGGACGATCTGCGCCGCCTGGCCTGCATCTTTGCGCGCATCGTCGATGCCAAGAGCCCCTTCACCGCCGAACACTCCCTGGGCGTGGCGCGGCTGGCCCGCTTCCTGGCCGAGCGCATGGATGTGCCGGCGGCGAACTGCGACAAGCTGGAGATCGCCGGCCTGCTGCACGATCTGGGCAAGCTGCGGGTGCCCGACGAGATCCTCGACAAGCCGGGCCGCCTCGACAGCCGCGAGCGCCGCATCATCAACACCCACAGCTTCGAGACCTTCCAGATCCTGCGCAACATCGAGGGTTTCGAGGACATCGCCCGCTGGGCGGCCTACCACCACGAGGAGCCGGATGGCTCCGGCTATCCCTTCCACCTGAAGGGCACTACCCTGTCCCTGGAGGCGCGCATCCTGCGCGTGGCCGACATCTTCCAGGCGATGGTGCAGCACCGTCCCTACCGCCAGGGCCTGGCGGCGGACGAGGTGGCGGCCTTCATCCGCCAGCTGGCCGAGCAGGGGCGGGTGGATGCCAGGGTGACCGGTGTGCTGCTGGCCGACGTCGAGCAGGCCATGAAGATCGCCCGGCCGGCCTTCCCGCCGCTGCCATCCGGCAGCCCGGCGGTGGACGCCGCGTTGCCCGTGCCCTGAGCGGCCGGGCCGGCATCCGGGGTCAGCCGTGGTGGTGGTCGGAAGACAGGCGGGACATCACGTAGCGGGACATGCCGATGGCCAGCTCCCGTTCGCTGACGAAAACCTCGCCGAGCTTTTCCCGGCGCAGCAGGCTGGCGCCATCCTCGCTGTCGGCGCGCAGCACGGCGATGATGTCCGGGTTCAACTTGCGGGCGATATCCACCATCTTCCTGCAGGCCAGCGGGTCCGGGATGGCCACCACCAGCATCGCTGCGCGGGTGATGTGGGACTGGACCAGCACGATGGGGTCGGACGCATCGCCGCTGACTGCCGCCTTGCCGGATTTGCGCAGGGCCTCCACCACTTCCCGGTTGCTGTCCGCCACCACGTAGGGAATGCGCCGTTTGTCCAGGTCGGCGGCGATGTGGCGGCCGACCCGCCCGTAGCCGACCAACACCACCTGGTTGGAGAGTAGCTTGCGGTCGGTGGTCATCGGTAGCGCGGCCAGCGGATCGTCGCGCAGGTCGAGCTTGCGCGCCCATGCCGAGCGGGCCCGTGCCCAGGCCTGGGCCGGCTCGATGGCGGCAAAGAGCACCGAGTTGAGGGCGATGGAGATCAGCGCCCCGGCGAGGATCAGGTTCTGCCCCTCCATCGTCAGCAGGCCGAGGCTCAGCCCGAGGCCGGCGAGGATGAACGAGAACTCGCCGATCTGGGCCAGGCTGGCACCCACCGTCAATGCCGTGTTGAGGGGATAGCGGAAGCCCAGCACCAGCGCGATTGCCGCCAGCGTCTTGCCGAACAGGACGATGGACACCACGCCGAGTACCTTGAAGGGGGCGTCGATCAGCACCTGCGGATCGAAGAGCATGCCCACCGATACGAAGAACAGCACCGAGAAGGCGTCGCGCAGCGGCAGGGAGTCCTCTGCGGCCCGGTGGCTGAACTCGGACTTGCGCATCATCATGCCGGCGAAGAAGGCGCCCAGCGCGAAGGACACGTCGAACAGGATCGCCGACGCGTAGGCCACGCCCACCGCCGCGGCGATCACACAGAGGGTGAACAGCTCCCGCGAGCCGGTGCGTGCCACCAGCCACAACAGTCGCGGAAAGGCCCGTGCGCCGACCACCAGCATCAGCGCGATGAAGGCCGACACCTTGGCCAGCGTCACACCGACGGTCAGCGCCAGCGCCGAGAAATCGGCCGCCGGAGCGGCCCCCTTGGCGCCGAGCAGCGGGGCCAGCGCCGGCAGCAGCACCAATACCAGCACCATGGCCAGATCCTCGACCACCAGCCAGCCGACCGCGATGCGTCCGTTGGTGGAATCGAGAATGCCCTTGGCTTCCAGCGCCCGCAGCAGCACCACCGTGCTGGCCACCGACAGGGCCAGCCCGAACACCACCGATTCGCCCACCGGCCAGCCCCACAACAGGGCCATCGCCGCACCGAGGCCGGTGGCCACGGCGATCTGCACCACTGCACCGGGTACCGCGATCTTGCGCACTGCCAGCAGGTCGTCGATGGAGAAATGCAGGCCGACGCCGAACATCAGCAGCATCACGCCGATTTCGGCCAGCTGGCCGGCCAGTGGAAGGTCGGCGACGAAGCCGGGCGTGCCGGGGCCGATGGCCACGCCGGCGAGCAGGTAGCCAACCAGCGGCGGCATGCGCAGGCGGGTGGCCACCAGGCCGAGGACCATCGCCAGGCCGAGGCCGGCTGCGATGAGGGCGATCAGGGAAACGTTGTGAGGCATCGGCAATCGTCGGGGGTCGGGGCGCCGGGCGGGGCGCGATCAAAGGGCATGTTAAGGATTCGACGCTGCACCGGCAGTGCAGTTCGATGATTCGAAAAACTTATTGCTGCAGCGTGTCAGAACGCGCCGATTGCCAGTGCGGTGGCGAAGGCGGCTCCGAGTTCCTCGCCTTTGGCGAGTTCTTCGGCGGGAACGTGCTTGGGCGCCAGGATGTCTTCCGGCGTCTGGGCGTGGGTACACACGATCAGCGGTGGGGCGATGTCGCGCAGGCGCCAGCCGGTGGCGATGCGGGCGATCTGGCGGGCAGCGTTGCTGCCGTCGCTACCCGCGCATATTACCGCGGCGTAGGGGCGGCCGTTGATGCGGTCGAGGGCGCCATAGTAGCTGCGGTCGAAGAAGTCCTTCATCAACCCGGCAATGGCGGCCAGATTCTCCGGCGTGGCGAAGACGTAGCCGTCGGCGCCCAGCAGGTCGTCGGGGCCGGCCTCGGGGGCGTGCAGCAGGCGCACCGCCACGTCCGGCTCGCAGCTGGCGCCGCGGGCGACGGCGTGGATCATCTGCTCGGTGGCGCCGGTCCACGAGTGATAGACGAGCAGCAGGGTCTTGCGGGCGGTGGCGGTCATCGTCGAAAGGCATCGGGAGGCCCTTCGAGACTAGGCGGGCGCGGTGTTTCGGTCAATGCTGCCGGTCGAGCTCGTGTGGCTCAATCCCACATCGCGCGCATCCGCGCCGCCAGGTCCACCGCCGCTTGGCGGGTTTCGGCCCTGGCTGGCGTATCCGGCGTGGCCTCGGGCCAGGTGCAGTTCTCGAAGCGGTCGAGCAGGCGGTTGGGGATGAAGCGCGTGCGGCTGGCGTACACGTGGCGGTCGCCGGTGGCGGACTGGCCGCTGACGTAGAAACGCTGCGGCACGTAGAGGTCGAGATGGTCCTTGGCGCGGGTCATTGCCACGTAGAGCAGGCGCATCTCCTCCTCGATCTCCCGCTCGCTGCCGGTGGCCAGGTCGGACGGCAGGCAGCCGTCCACCGCGTTGAGCAGGGACACCGCCGGCCATTCGCGGCCCTTCGCCGAGTGGATGGTAGACAAGATCAGGTAGTCCTCGTCGAGCAGCGGCTTGCCGGATTCGTCGCTGGTGGCGTCCGGCGGGTCGAGGGTCAGCTCGGTGAGGAAGCGTTCCTGGCTCGGGTAGGTGGCGGCGATGCGCGCCAGTTGCTGGATGTCGGCCTGGCGCACGGCGGCGTCCTCGAACAGGCGCTCCATCTGGCCTTCGTACCACAGGGCCAGCTTCTCGACGGGGAGCGGCCAGGTGCCAGCTTCGCCCAGTCCTTCCACCAGCGTGGCGAACGCCTGCCAGTGCTGGCGGGCGCCGTCGGGCACCGGTTGCTCGCCGAGCAGCAGGCAGCCCGGCGGGGCGGCCTGCAGGTTGTCGAGGATGCGCCCGGCGGATTTCGGTCCGAGGCCGGGCAGCAGCTGGATGGCACGGAAGCCGGACACCCGGTCGCGGGGGTTCTGCGCCCAGCGCAGGATGGCCAGCACGTCCTTGACGTGGGCGGCTTCGAGGAATTTGAGCCCGCCGAACTTCACGAAGGGGATGTTGCGGCGGGTCAGCTCGATCTCCAGGCGCACGCTGTGGTGGGCGGCGCGGAACAGCACCGCCTGGGCCTTGAGCCGGAGGCCGCCTTCCCGGCGGGCGAGGATGCGCTCGACGACGCCAGCGGCCTGGTCGGCCTCGTCGCGGACGCTGATCAGGCGCGGCTTCTCGGCGGAGGGGCGCTCGCTCCACAGGTCCTTGCAGAAGCGCTCTTTGGCCTGGCCGATGACGCCGTTGGCGGCGGCCAGGATGGGCTGCGTCGAACGGTAGTTGCGGTCCAGCGTGAGCTGGCGGGCCGGCGGATCGAAGTGGCCAGGGAAATCGAGGATGTTGCGGATCGTCGCGCCGCGGAAGCTGTAGATGGACTGGGCGTCGTCGCCGACCACCGTGAGGCCGCGGCCGTCGGGCTTGAGGGCGAGCAGGATCTCGGCCTGCAGGCGGTTGGTGTCCTGGTATTCGTCCACCAGCACGTGGCTGAAGCGCCCGCCGACGTCGGCGGCCAGTTCCGGCACGCCGACCATCTGGGCCCAGTAGAGCAGCAGGTCGTCGTAGTCGAGCACCTGCTGGGCCTGCTTGGCGGCCACGTAGGCGCGGAACAGGGCCTTCAGTTCAGTCGCCCACTCGGCGCACCAAGGGAAGGAGGACAACAGCACGTCGGTCAGCGGCGCGCGGGTATTCACCACCGCCGAGTAGATGGACAGGCAGGTGCCTTTCAGCGGGAAGCGCTTGCCCTTGGTCGACAGCCCCAGCTCGTGGCGGACCAGGTTCATTAAGTCGGCCGAGTCCTCCCGGTCGTGGATCGTGAACGCCGCGTCGAGGCCGATGGCGCCGGCGTATTCGCGCAGCAGCCGCGCGCCGACGCTGTGGAAGGTGCCGGCCCAGGGGAAACCCGTGGCGGCCAGCTGGGCGTGGCGCGGCGACACCTGTGCGGCGATGCGCTGCACGCGCCGGGCCAGCTCGTCGGCGGCGCGGCGGGAAAACGTGAGCAGCAGGATGCGGCTGGGGTCGGCGCCGTGGGCCAGCAGATGGGCGACCCGGTGGGCCAGGGTGTTGGTCTTGCCCGATCCGGCACCGGCGATGACCAGCAGCGGGCCGTCGCCGTCGGGCGTGCCGACGCCGTGGGTGGCGGCCTGACGCTGCACCTCATTGAGCTTTGACAGGTAGGCGGGGATGGCGGTGTCGGTCACGCCGCTCATCGGGGGGCGCTCCCTGCGGCCGATCTACGGGCGGCGGCAGTGGCTGACGAAGGGAGGGCGTTGTGGTACGGGGAAGGGATGTGGTGCAAGGGCATGGTGGTCTCGCTTTGGCTGTAATTGTATACAGCTTGGTAAGGGCCGCAAGCGCTGGGGAAAGGGGAGGGGGCCTGCCCGGGCCTGCTACCATCCACCCATGAGCCTCTACCAGAATCTCGCCGAACAGACCGCCCGCCTGATCGCCGACGGCGTGCTGCGTCCCGGCGACCGCCTGCCGTCGGTGCGCCAGGCCTGCAAAAGCAACGGCATCGCGCCGGTGACGGTGACCCAGGCCTACGCGCTGCTGGAGAGCCGCGGCCTCGTCGAGGCGCGCCCCAAGTCGGGCTATTTCGTGCGGGCGCGCCTGGGCCAGCGCCTGGCCGAGCCGGAGATGACTCACCCGGTCGGCCACTCGACGGCGCTGGAGGTCAGCGACTTCATCTTCCAGATCCTCGACAGCGTCAAGGACCCGGCGGTGGTGCCCCTCGGCTCCAGTTTCCCCAGCCCCTACCTCTTTCCCCTCGACAAGCTGGGGCGCTGCCTGGCTGCTGCTGCGCGTCACCTGGACCCGCTGGCCACCGTCACCGACCTGCCGCCGGGCAACGACGAGCTGCGCCGCCAGCTGGCCCTGCGCTACCTGGCCCACGGCGCGTCGGTGGCGCCGCAGGAGATCGTCATCACCTCCGGCGCGATGGAAGGGCTGAACCTGTGCCTGCAGGCGGTGACGCGGCCGGGCGACCTGATCGCCATCGAGTCGCCGACCTTCTACGCCGGCCTGCAGGCCGCCGAGCGGCTGGGCCTGAAGGTCATCGAGATCCCCAGCCACCCGCGCGAGGGCGTCAGCCTGCCGGCGCTGGAGGACGCGCTGCGCCATCATCCGGTGAAGGCCTGCCTGTTCATGCTCAACTACGCCAACCCCACTGGCGCGCGGGTGCCGGACGAGCGGCGGCAGGCGCTGGTGGAGCTGCTCGACCGCCACGATGTGCCGCTGATCGAGGACGACGTGTATGCCGAGCTGCACTTCGGCGCCGCGGCGCCGCTGTGCACCAAGGCGGTGGATCCGAACGGGCGCGTCATGCACGTGTCGTCCTTCTCCAAGTGCCTGGCGCCGGGCTACCGCATCGGCTGGGTGGCGGCGGGGCGCTACGCGGCGGCGATCCAGCGCCAGAAGCTGTCCCTGAGCCTGGCGACGACGGTGCCGGTGCAGATCGCGCTGGCCGACTACCTGAAGCACGGCGGCTACGAGAAGCACCTGCGCCAGTTGCGCGGCACGCTGGCGGCCCAGGAGGCGGCGCTGGTGGCCGCCATCGAAACCCACTTTCCTGCGGATACGCGCTTGGCGCGGCCCCAGGGCGGCTACTTCCTGTGGCTCGAATTGCCGCGCGGCACCGATGCCCTCGCGCTGCACCGCCGGGCGCTGGAGCAGGGCATCAGCATCGCGCCGGGGCCGATCTTCTCGGCCAAGCGCGAGTTCGGCCACTGCATCCGTCTCAACTTCGGCCATCCCCTCGGAGAGCGCGGGCGGGCTGCGGTCGCCACGCTGGGGGCGCTCCTGTAGCACCTCAAGTTCTGTGCCTATAGAAAACACGACAGGCTGAATCTGTTTCCATCCGGCCCCGGGTGATTTACTCCCGGTCCAGGAGGAATACCCAGATGAACAAGCCTGTCAGCAAGGTCCGCGAAGCCAAACTGGAGTTGTACCGCAAGAAGGGAAAGATCCACGCCCGCGAGGTGCGCGGCCGATTCAACACGATCCGCTGGGCGATGGTGTGGTTCACCCAGCTGGTCTTCTACGGGGCCTGCTGGCTCCAGTGGGGCGGCCGCCAGGCCGTGCTGTTCGACATTCCCCACGAGAAGTTCTACCTCTTCGGCCTGGTGCTGTGGCCGCAGGATGCGCTGCTCCTGGCCATCATGCTGATCCTCGCCGCTACCGGCCTGTTCCTCGTCACCGCGCTGGCCGGGCGGCTGTTCTGCGGCTTCGCCTGTCCGCAGACGGTCTA
Organism: Zoogloea sp. LCSB751; assembly: GCF_002028455.1. Taxonomy (GTDB): domain Bacteria; phylum Pseudomonadota; class Gammaproteobacteria; order Burkholderiales; family Rhodocyclaceae; genus Zoogloea. Next base: position 504,829 of record NZ_MWUM01000001.1, read on the forward strand.
TACGGAAATCTTCATGTGGATCGAGGCGAAGGTGGAAGGCGACCACCTGGCCCGCCTGAAACTCGACCAGGCCCCGCCGAGCCTCGGCAAGCTGGCCCGGCGCGGTACCAAGTACGCGCTGTGGGGGCTGGTGGCGGCGTGGACGGCGATCAGCTTCGTCGGCTACTTCACGCCGATCCGCGAGCTGCTGCCGGCGCTGGTGGGCTGGAACGTCGGCCCGTGGGAAGGCTTCTGGCTGATCTTCTACGGTTTGTTCACCTACGTGCAGGCCGGTTTCGCCCGTGAAGCGGTGTGCCAGCACATGTGCCCGTACTCCCGCTTCCAGGGCGTGATGTTCGACAGCACCACCCGCACCGTCAGCTACGACGTGGCCCGCGGCGAGCCGCGCAAGGGCGCGGCCGCGTTGAAGGCGGCGGGGCAGGGCGCCGGGCAAGGCGTAACGCAAGGCAAGGGCGACTGCATCGACTGCGGCATCTGCGTGCAGGTCTGCCCGACCGGCATCGACATCCGTGACGGCCTGCAATACCAGTGCATCAACTGCGGCCTGTGCGTGGATGCCTGCGATGACGTGATGGCCAAGGTCGCCAAGCCCGTCGGTCTGATCCGCTTCGCGTCGGAACAGGAGCTGGCCGGCCAGCCAACCCGCAGCGGGCGGCCGCGGCTGGCGGTGTATGGCGGGTTGATCGGGGTCTTCGTGGCCCTCGGCGCGTGGACCCTCAGCGAGCGTTCGCTGCTGCTGGTGGACGTGCTGCGCGACCGGGGCAGCCTGTCGCGGGAGACCGCCGAAGGGCTCATCGAGAACGCCTACACCCTCAAGCTGATGAACCTGGCCGAAGAGGATCGCGACTTCGACGTGGCGGTGAGCGGCCTGCCCGGCATCCAGCTGGTCGGCGCGACCCACTTCAGCGGCGAGGCCGGCGGCATCCGCGAAGTCCATGTGACCGTTGCCGCGCCGCCCGACGCCGCCAAATCCGGCGCCAGCCCGATCGCCTTCCTGATCAAGGCCCGCCAGGACCCCGACATCCAGGTCAGCGAGAAGAGCACCTTCGTGCTGCCCTGAGCCACCGCCCGAGAACAGACCATGTACCGCTACAACGAAACCGACCAGCGCCTGGTGGACGACCGGGTCGTCCAGTTCCGCGACCAGATGGCGCGCTTCCTCGACGGGCGCCTGGCGGAGGACGAGTTCCGCCCGCTGCGCTTGCAGAACGGCCTCTACATCCAGCGCCACGCGCCGATGCTGCGGGTCGCCATCCCCTACGGCACCTTGGCGGCCTACCAGCTGCGCAAGCTGGCCGACATCGCGCGCCGCTACGACCGGGGCTATGGCCACTTCACGACGCGCAGCAACATCCAGTTCAACTGGGTGCGCCTGGAGGAGACGCCGGACATCCTGGCCGAACTGGCTGCCGTACAGATGCACGCGATCCAGACGTCCGGCAACTGCATCCGCAACATCACCACCGACCAGTTCGCCGGCGTGGCCGCCGACGAACTGTTTGACCCGCGCCCCTACTGCGAGATCGTCCGCCAGTGGTCCACGCTGGCGCCGGAATTCCTGTTCCTGCCGCGCAAGTTCAAGATCGCCATTGCCGGCGGCGAGGAGGACCGGGCGGCGGTGCGCTTCCACGACATCGGCGCCCGTGCGCGGGTGGCCGAGGACGGGCGGATCGGCTTCCAGGTCTTCGTCGGCGGCGGCCTCGGCCGCACGCCGATGGTCGGCCAGTGCCTCAAGGATTTCCTGCCGCGGGAGGAGCTGCTCAACTACTTCGAGGCCATCCTGCGGGTCTATAACCGCTACGGTCGCCGCGACAACAAGTACAAGGCGCGCATCAAAATCCTCGTCAAGGATCTGACGCTGGAGGGCTTCGGCCGGGAAGTGGAGGACGAGTGGGCGTGGAGCCGCGGTGGCCCCGGGGTGATCGCCGAGCAGACCTTCGACGACATGGCCGCCTTCTTCGCCCGTGCCGACCTGCCGCCCGCTGACGCGGCCGACCCGGTCTATGCGGCGGCGCTGGCGGGCAGCCGCGCCTTCGCCCGCTGGGTCGAGCGCAACGTGGCGGCGCATCGCGACCCCGGCCGCGCCATCGTCACCCTGTCCCTGAAGAAAGCCGGCTCGCCGCCGGGGGACGCCACCGCCGAGCAGATGGACGGCGTCGCCGAGCTGGCCGAGCGCTTCGGCGCCGGCGAGATCCGCGTCAGCCATGAACAGAACCTGGTGCTGCCCCACGTCGCTCGCCGCGACCTGCCGGCCCTGTGGGAAGGCGCACGGGCGCTGGGCCTGGCGACGCCCAACATCGGCCTGCTGACCGACGTGGTGTGCTGCCCGGGTGGGGACTTCTGTTCCCTCGCCAATGCGCGTTCGATCCCGGTGGCGGCGGCGGTCCAGCAGCGCTTCGAGGATCTGGACTATCAGTTCGACATCGGGCCGCTGGAGCTCAACATGTCCGGCTGCGTGAATGCCTGCGGCCACCACCACATCGGGCACATCGGCATCCTCGGCGTGGACAAGAACAACGAGGAGTATTACCAAGTGACGATTGGCGGCCGGGAGGGCACGCGGGCGGCCATCGGCAAGGTGATCGGCCCGGCCTTCGCGGCGCAGCAGATTCCCTACGTGATCCAGCGCCTGCTGGAGGTGTACCTGGCCCTGCGGCATGAGGGGGAACTCTTCATCGACGCGGTCGAGCGTCTCGGCCTGGAACCCTTCAAGACCCGCGTGTATGGAGGTGGAGCATGAGCGCCGCGATCCTCAAGCACGGCGAGATCGTCGCCGACCGCTGGCAGCCCATCGCCGCCGACGCCAGTGCGGCGCACATCGCCGACGCCATCGCCGCGGGCGGGCCGCTGCTGCTGCCCTTGCCGCTGTGGCTGGCGCACCGGGCGGAGCTCGAACCGCAGCGGGCCGGTGTGCTGCTGGTGGCGGAGGACGGGCTCGACGCGGTGCTGCCGTGGCTGGACGACATCCCGCTGATTGCGATCCACTTTCCGGTGTTCACCGACGGGCGCGGCTACTCCCTGGCCCGCTTGCTGCGTAACCGCCACGGCTATCGCGGCGAGCTGCGGGCGGTTGGCGATGTGCTGCGGGATCAGCTGTACTTCCTGCATCGCTGTGGCTTCGACGCCTTCGCGCTGCGCGCCGATCAGGCGGTGGAGGAGGCACGGGCGGCCTTCGCGGATTATTCCTGGGCGCCGCTCGGCGGACGTGGGTAAGGCCGGGGCTTGAGCCACAATGAGCGTGTTGAGTGAACACTGAGCCGGGGCGTCGCTCCGGCCGAACTGCCGAAGGCCTGCCGATGAATTCTGCCGATCATGTCGTTTCCGACCGCCATGGCCTGTCCGACCATACCAAGGGTCTGCTCGCCGCATGCGTGGTGGTGCTGTGCTGGTCGGGCTTCAACATCGTCTCCCGCCTCGGCAGCAAGGGGGTGCTGACGCCCTTCGACATCGCGGCGATGCGCTTCGGTGTGTCCGGGCTGATCGCGCTGCCTTTCTTCCTGGCCCGCGTGAAGCGGGCCGACTGGCCGCGCTACATGGCGCTGGCCCTGTTCGGCGGCCTCGGCTACGGGCTGCTGGTGTACTCCGGCTTTGCGTTTGCGCCGACTGCCCACGCAGGCGTCTTCGTGAACGGCGGCATCCCGTTCTGGACCATCGTCATTGTCGCCGTGCTGGGCGGCTTCCGGCTTGCCCGCCACATTGCGCTGGCGCTGCTGCTGTCGTCCTTCGGGCTGGTACTGATCGGCTACGACAGCGTGGTGGCCGGCCGCGGCGGCGCCCAGTGGATCGGCGACCTGCTGTTCTTCGCCGCTGCGCTGACCTGGGCCATCTTCGGCCTGCTGATGCGTCGCTGGCAGGTCCGCCCGTGGCTGGCGATCACCGGCGTGGCGAGCTTTTCGTGCGTGGCCTACCTGCCGGTGTACCTGCTGTGGCTGCCGAAGGCGGTGCTGCTGGCGCCGGCCGGGGAGATCGCGCTGCAGTGCGTCTACCAGGGCGTCGTCGCGGCGCTGCTGGCGGGCAGCATGTACAGCTACGCCAACCACAAGATCGGCGCCTGCCAGGCCTCGATGATGCTGGCCCTGGTGCCCGGCGTCTCGGCGGTGGGCGCCTGGCTGCTGCTCGACGAAGCCATCGGGCTGCGGGTGATCGTCGGCATCCTGGTGGTGTCGGCGGGCGCCGTGCTGTGTGCGTTGCCGCCGCGGCAGGCGGCCAGGTCGGATGCCTAGGTGCGGAGGGTCTTGCCCACCGTCTCGCGGATCAGTTCGACCATTGCCTGCTGGGTCAGCGTGGCTGGGCGCAGGGCGCTGACGGCCAGGGAGAGGCGGCTGTGCAGCGGCGGGGTGATCGGGTGGGGCAGGAGCTGGTCGGCCTTGCCGGAGGTTTGCAGCGCGGTCTTCGACAGGACTGCCACGCCAGCGTCGTCGGCCACCAGATCGAGGAGGGCGCTGACGCCGTCGATCTCGATGGCGATGTTGGGACGTAGCCCGGCGTCGGCCAGCGCGGCCTCGATGAGCATGCGGATCGCGTTGGGGCGGCTGGGGATGATCAGCGGCATCTGGGCGACTTCTTCCAGCGTCACCGGGCGCGGCGGCTGGCCCTTGTTGGGGCGGATCAGGAACAGCTCCTCGTCGAGCAGCGGCCGCGTCTCGATGTCGGTGGACGGCATCGTGCTGTAGACCAGCGCGACGTCCAGGCGGCCGGAGATCAGGGATTCCTGCATGGTCACCGACAGGCCTTCGCGGATGCACAGCGAGGCTTCCGGCAAGCGTTCGCGAAAAGCGCGGGTCAGCGGCACCGTCAGCACGCGTGCGAGGCTCGGCGGCAGGCCCACGGCGACGCGGCCGGTGAGGGCGCCGCGCACGCGGCCGAGTTCTTCCCGCGCCCGCTCCACCTGGTGGAGGATGCCGCGGGCGTGTTCGAGCAGGACCTTGCCGGCCTCGGTCAGCGTCACGCCGCGGCCGTTGCGCACCAGCATGTTCTGGCGCAGCTCCACCTCCAGCAGGCGGATCTGCCGGCTGAGGGCCGGCTGGGCGATGTCGAGCACGATGGAGGCGCGCGTGAAGCTGCCGAGTTCGGCAACCCGCACGAAGTATTCGAGCTGTTTCAGGTCCATGGACGGGGCTTTCGGGGCGGCGGCGGTAGGGCTGAAAGGTATCACGAACTGTTATAGCTGCTAGAGCATCAGACCGCTATTGCAGGGGCTGGCACAGGCGAAGAATGCTTCGCATGCAAACGCCAATCAAAACCTGTTTCATGCGCGGCGGCACCTCCCGGGGGCCGTTCTTCAACGCTGCGGACCTTCCCGCCGACATCGCCACCCGCGACCGGGTGCTGCTCGCAGTGATGGGTTCCCCCGACCGCCGCCAGATCGACGGCCTCGGCGGCGCCCACCCGCTGACCAGCAAGGTGGGGATCGTCTCGAAGAGCGCGACGCCGGGAGTGGATCTGGACTTTCTGTTCGCCCAGCTCCAGCCCGACAAGGACACCGTGGATACCACCCCCAACTGCGGCAACATGCTCGCCGCGGTGGTGCCCTTCGCGCTGGAAGCCGGCATGGTGCAGGCGCAGGGCGAGACCAGCACCTTCCGCGTGCTGACCCTCAACACCGACATGCAGTGCGACATCACCGTGCCCACGCCGGGCGGCCAGGTGGAATACGCCGGCGACGCGCGCATCGACGGCGTGCCGGGCAGCTCGGCGCCGATCACCATCAACTTCCTGGATACCGCCGGTTCGGTGTGTTCCGGCCTGCTGCCCACCGGCCAGGTGAAGGACGTGATCGACGGCATCGAGGTGACCTGCATCGACAACGGCATGCCGCTGGTGATCTTCCGCGCCGCCGACGTGGGCCGGACCGGCTATGAGAGCGTCGCCGAGATGAACGCCGACACCGAGCTGAAGGACCGCATCGAGCGCCTGCGCATCGCCTGCGGCCACGCCATGGGCCTCGGCGACGTGAGCGCCAAAAACTATCCCAAGATGACCCTGGTGGCGCCGGCCCGCGACGGCGGCAGCCTGACCACCCGCAGCTTCATCCCCCACGTCTGCCACGACGCCATCGGCGTGCTGGCGGCGGTCACCGTGGCCACCGCCTGCGTGCTGGAGGGTTCCGTCACCGCGGGCATCGCCCAGGTGCCGGAGGGCAACGTCAAGGCGGTGTCGGTGGAACACCCGACCGGTGAGTTCTCGGTGGAGCTGGAACTCGATCCGGCCAACCCGCAGAACGTCACCCGCGCCGCGCTGCTGCGCACCGCGCGCCTGATCATGCGCGGCGAGGTGATGGTGCCTGCTGCCGTGTGGGGCGGCGCGCAGGGCTGATCCGGCTCTTCCCGATCCGTCGGGGCCGCTCTGCAGGGGCGAGCCGGCAGGGGCAAACAGGTAGGGGTCAATCTTCTGTGGGGGCGAATTCATTCGCCCGCGGACTTCGGTAACGGGCTGCGGGCGAATGAATTCGCCCCTACAGGAGCGTCATCGGCGTGCGGGCCCGGCCGCAGCAGAAAACACAAGAGTTCCAATAAACCAAAATAGCCGCCACCGGCGGCACCTGGAGGAGAAGTCGAAATGAGCCAGACCCCGAACGTCAATGTGCAGACGTTCCTCAACGAGCACCCGTTTTCCGGTTTCCAGTGGCTGGTCTTCGGCCTGTGTTTCTGCATCGTGCTGCTGGACGGTTTCGACACCGCCGCCATCGGCTACATCGCCCCGTCGCTGATCCAGGAGTGGGGCGTCACCAAGCCGGCGCTGGCGCCGGTGCTCAGCGCGGCGCTGTTCGGGCTGGCGGCCGGGGCCCTCTCTGCCGGGCCGCTGGCCGACCGCTTCGGCCGCAAGCGCCTGCTGGTGGTGTCGGTGCTGATCTTCGGCGTGGCCTGCCTGGCCTCGTCCTTCGCTGGCAGCCTCACCGAGCTGTCGGTGCTGCGCTTTGTCCCCGGCCTCGGCCTCGGCGCGGCGATGCCCAACGCGGTGACGCTGATGAGCGAATACTGTCCCGACGCGCGCCGGGCGACCCTCACCAACGCGATGTTCTGCGGCTTTCCGCTGGGCGCCTCCCTCGGCGGCTTCCTCGCCGCGTGGATGATCCCCCAGTGGGGCTGGCGCAGCGTGCTGGGCCTCGGCGGCCTGGCGCCGCTGGTGCTGGTCGTGCTGCTGCTGGTGTTCCTGCCCGAGTCGGTGCGTTACATGGTCGCCAAGGGCTTCTCCGTCGAGCGCATCCGTGGCGTGCTGTGCCGCATCTCCAGCGCCGCCGACAAGGCCATCGCTTTCGTGATGACTGAGAAGGTCCACGCGCCGACCGAAGGCAGCGGCATCGGCGTGGTGCTGTCGCGCAGCTACGTGGTCGGCTCGGCGGCCCTGTGGGTCGCGTATTTCATGGGCCTGGTGATCTTCTATGCGCTGATCAACTGGATGCCGGTGCTGTTCAAGGACGGCGGTCTCGACCCCAAGACCGCGACGCTGATCTCGGCGCTGTTCCCCCTCGGCGGCGTCGGTGCGATTTTGTTCGGCTGGCTGATGGACCGCTTCAATGCCAACCGGGTCATTGCGGTGGGCTACTTCCTGACCGCCGCGGCGATCTACGCCATCGGCCATGCGGCCGGCAGCATCGGCCTGCTGGTGGCGGTGGTGTTCGGCGCCGGCGCCATCATGAACACCGCCCAGTCGTCCATGCCGGCCCTCGCGGCGGCCTTCTACCCAACCCGCGGCCGGGCTACCGGCGTGGCCTGGATGCTCGGCATCGGGCGCTTTGGTGGCATCGCCGGTTCCTTCCTGGTGGCCGAGCTGAGCGCCCGCCAGCTGGATTTCGGCAGCATCTTCGCGGTGGTCGCGGTGCCTGGCCTGATTGCCGGTGCGGCCCTGCTGGTCAAGGAGTTCGTGCATCCGGAGGCCGCCGGCGCCAAGCCCAAAATGGCCGAGGCGGCGGGGCACTAAAAGATATCGCAAATTGCTATAGCTGCTAGAGCGGTAGACCGCTTATGCGCGGTCTTCAGCCTTGGAACAATGCAGCCATACAAGCAGGAACCCATAAGGAACACACCATGATCATCGACATCCACGGTCACTACACCACTGCCCCGAAGGCTCTCGAAGCGTGGCGCAACCGCCAGATCGCCGGCATCAAGGATCCGTCCGCGATGCCCAAGGTGTCCGAGCTGAAGATCAGCGACGACGAACTGCGCGAGACCATCGAGACCAACCAGCTGCGCCTGATGAAGGAGCGCGGTTCCGACCTGACGATCTTCTCACCGCGGGCCAGCTTCATGGCCCACCACATCGGCGACTTCAACGTCAGCGCCACCTGGGCGGCCATCTGTAACGAGCTGTGCTACCGCGTCAGCCAGCTGTTCCCCGACAACTTCATCGGTGCCGCCATGCTGCCGCAAAGCCCGGGCGTCGATCCGGCCACCTGCATCCCCGAACTGGTGAAGTGCGTCGAGCAGTACGGCAACGTCGGCATCAACCTCAACCCGGACCCGTCCGGCGGTCACTGGACCAGCCCCCCGCTGCATGACCGTCACTGGTACCCCATCTACGAAAAGATGGTCGAGTACGACATCCCGGCGATGGTCCACGTGTCCACCAGCTGCAACTGCGCCTTCCATACCACCGGCGCCCATTACCTGAACGCCGATACCACGGCCTTCATGCAGTGCCTGACCTCCGACCTGTTCAAGGACTTCCCGACCCTGAAGTTCGTGATCCCCCACGGCGGCGGCGCGGTGCCGTACCACTGGGGCCGTTTCCGTGGCCTGGCCCAGGAGCTGAAGAAGCCGTTGCTGAAAGACCACCTGCTCAACAACATCTTCTTCGACACCTGCGTCTATCACCAGCCGGGCATCGACCTGCTGACCAAGGTGATCCCGGTGGACAACATCCTGTTCGCCTCCGAAATGATCGGCGCCGTGCGCGGCATCGACCCGGAGACCGGCCACTACTACGACGACACCAAGCGCTACATCGAGGGCACCCTGAACCTGTCCGCCGAGGACCGCTACAAGGTCTACGAAGGCAACGCCCGCCGCGTTTATCCGCGCCTCGATGCCGCGCTGAAGGCCAAGGGCCGGTAATGAAACACGCCCCCCGAAGCGCCTGCGGCGCGGGGGCAGGCCGACCGCTTTGGAGCGGCCGCGCGCGGCCGGCCTGAAGCCTGCGATCCCCTACGAGAAACCTGGAGACATTGAGATGACCCTTCCCATGAACACCCTCGGCATCGTCAAGCGCAACATCGACCGCGCCGATCCGGCCGCCGTCGACAAGCTGTCCCGTTTCGGCGTCGCCACCATCCATGAAGCGATGGGCCGCGTCGGCCTGATGAAGCCGACCATCCGCCCGATCTTCGTCGGCGCCCGCCTGTGCGGCACCGCCGTCACCGTGCTGCTGCAGCCGGGCGACAACTGGATGCTCCACGTGGCCGCCGAGCAGATCAAGCCGGGCGACGTGGTCGTTGCCGGCTGCACCGCCGACAGCACCGACGGCTTCTTCGGCGACCTGCTAGCCACCTCCTACAAGGCCCAGGGCGCCAAGGGCCTGATCATCGACGGCGGCGTGCGCGACGTGAAGGACCTCACCGAGATGAACTTCCCGGTCTTCAGCCGCGCCGTCCACGCCAAGGGCTGCACCCGCGCGACCCTCGGCTCGGTGAATGTGCCGGTGGTGTGCGCCGGCGCGGTGGTCAACCCGGGGGACGTGGTGATCGCCGACGACGACGGCGTGGTGGTGGTACCCGCCGCCATCGCCCAGCAGGTGGCCGACGCCGCCGAAGCCCGCGAGAACAACGAGACCGCCAAGCGCGCCCGCTTCGCCGCCGGCGAGCTGGGCCTGGACATGTACAGCCTGCGCGAACCGCTCGCTAAAGCCGGCCTGAAGTACATCGACTAGAAGGCACGAATAAATCTACTGCGCGTCCCGATCTTGCGATTCCGGTACTCGCTGTACTCCAGTACAGCTCCCGATTCTGCCAACTGAGTCGTCGCAACCTCGGGCCTGCTCGCTACGATTTCTTCGTACCTTCATCACAGAGGTAGAAAAGTATGGAATTTGAAAAGACTCCCGGCTGGTTCGACTGGTATGCCGGTCCGTCCAAGCCCCGCTTCCAGCTGCCGGCCGGCAGCGTGGATGCCCACTGCCACGTGTTCGGGCCGGGGGCTGAGTTTCCCTACGCTCCCGAGCGCAAGTACACCCCGTGCGATGCGTCCAAGGCCCAGCTCTTCGCGCTGCGCGACCACCTGGGCTTCGAGCGCAACGTCATCGTCCAGGCCACCTGCCACGGTGCCGACAACCGGGCACTGGTGGATGCGCTGGTCCATTCGGACGGCAAGGCCCGCGGCGTCGCCACCGTGAAGCGCAGCATCACCGACCAGGAACTGCAGGACCTCCACGCCGCCGGCGTGCGCGGCGTGCGCTTCAACTTCGTCAAGCGGCTGGTGGATTTCACGCCGAAGGACGAGCTGATGGAGATCGCCGCCCGCATCGCCCCGCTGGGCTGGCATGTGGTGATCTACTTCGAGGCGGTGGACCTGCCCGAGCTGTGGGACTTCTTCACCGCGCTGCCGACCACCGTGGTTGTCGACCACATGGGCCGCCCGGACGTGACCAAGCCCATCGACGGCCCGGAGTTCGAGCTGTTCCTGAAGTTCATGCGCGAGCACCAGAACGTGTGGTCCAAGGTCAGCTGCCCCGAGCGCCTGTCCGTCAGCGGCCCCAAGGCCCTGGACGGCGAGCAGGCTGCCTACCGGGACGTGGTGCCCTTCGCCCGCCGCGTCGTCGAGGCGTTCCCCGAGCGTGTGCTGTGGGGCACCGACTGGCCGCACCCCAACCTCAAGGACCACATGCCCGACGACGGCCTGCTGGTGGATTTCATCCCCCACATCGCCCCGACCTTTGATCTGCAGCAGAAGCTGCTGGTGGATAACCCCAAGCGACTTTACTGGCCCGAAGAAGCATAGTGAGCTAACGGCCGGACCTGCCCCGTAGGGGCGAATTCATTCGCCCCCACAGACAAGGCACCCCCGGCCCCGCAGAGGAGACAACACATGGCACTCGACAAGCCCTACAAGGACATCCCCGGCACGACGATCTTCGACGCCGAGCAGTCCCGTCTCGGCTACCACCTCAACCAATTCTGCATGTCGCTGATGAAGGCCGCCAACCGCGAGCGCTTCAAGGCCGACGAGCGGGCCTACCTGGATGAGTGGCCGATGACCGAAGACCAGAAGCAGGCCGTGCTGGCCCGCGACCTGAATCGCTGCATCGCGCTCGGCGGCAACATCTACTTCCTCGCCAAAATCGGCGCCACCGACGGCAAGAGCTTCCAGCAGATGGCCGGCAGCATGACCGGCATGAGCGAGGAGGAATACCGCGACATGATGATCAAGGGCGGCCGCTCCGCAGAGGGCAACCGCTACATCGGCGAGGACGGCGACGCCCAGGCCCAGCATCAACCGCAAGGCCAGGCTGGCCGCAAGAAGGACTGACCATGGCCAAGATCACCGCATCCGTTTATACCTCCCACGTGCCGGCCATCGGCGCCGCCATCGACCTGGGCAAGACCACCGACCCGTACTGGGTGCCGCTCTTCAAGGGCTACCAGCCGTCGAAGGAATGGATGGAGGCCAACAAGCCGGACGTCATCTTCCTGGTCTACAACGACCACGCCACGGCCTTCAGCCTGGAGATGATCCCGACCTTCGCGATCGGCTGTGCTGCCGAGTTCCAACCCGCCGACGAAGGCTACGGCCCGCGTCCCGTGCCCAAGGTCATCGGCCACCCCGAGCTGGCCTCGCACATCGCCCAGAGCGTGATCCAGGACGACTTCGACCTGACCATCGTCAACAAGATGGACGTGGATCATGGCCTCACCGTGCCCCTCAACCTGCTGTGCGGCAGCCCGCAGGAGTGGCCGTGTCCGGTGATCCCCTTCGCGGTCAACGTGGTCCAGTACCCGGTGCCGTCCGGCCACCGCTGCTACAACCTGGGCAAGGCCATCCGCAAGGCCATCGCGTCCTTCGACAAGCCGCTGAAGGTGCAGATCTGGGGCACCGGCGGCATGAGCCACCAGCTGCAGGGGCCGCGTGCCGGCCTCATCAACCGCGAGTGGGACAACGCCTGGCTCGACAAGCTGATCGCCGATCCGGAGGCCGCTGCCGCCGTGCCGCACATCGACTACGTGCGCGAAGCCGGCTCCGAAGGCATCGAGCTGGTCATGTGGCTGATCGCCCGCGGCGCCATGGACGACGTGGCCGGCGGCCCGGCGCCCAAGGTCGCCCACCGTTTCTATCACGTCCCCGCCTCCAACACCGGCGTGGGCCATCTGATTCTGGAGAACCAATAAATGAACAAGACGATCAAGGTCGCGCTGGCCGGCGCCGGCGCCTTCGGCATCAAGCACCTGGACGGCATCAAGAACATCGACGGCGTGGAAGTCGTGTCGCTGATCAGCCGTGACCTGGACGCCACCAAGGCGGTCGCCGAGAAGTACGGCATCCCCCACGTCACCACCGAGCTGGACGAAGCCCTGGCCCTGCCCGAAGTGGATGCGGTGATCCTGTGCACCCCGACCCAGCTGCACGCCTCCCAGGCCATCGCCTGCCTGAAGGCCGGCAAGCACGTGCAGGTCGAGATTCCGCTGGCCGACAGCTGGAAGGACGCCGAAGAGGTGGTGTACCTGCAGAAGGAGAAGGGCCTCGTCGCCATGTGCGGCCACACCCGCCGCTTCAACCCCAGCCACCAGTACGTGCACAAGAAGATCGAGGGCGGCGAGTTCAACATCCAGCAGATGGATGTGCAGACCTACTTCTTCCGCCGTACCAACATGAACGCCCTCGGCCAGCCGCGCAGCTGGACCGACCACCTGCTGTGGCACCACGCTGCCCACACGGTGGACCTGTTCGCCTACCAGGCCGGCAGCCCCATCGTGCAGGCCAACGCCATCCAGGGCCCGATCCACCCGACCCTCGGCATCGCGATGGACATGTCCATCCAGCTCAAGGCCGCCAACGGCGCCATTTGCACGCTGAGTCTGTCCTTCAACAACGACGGCCCGCTCGGCACCTTCTTCCGCTACATCGGCGACACTGCCACCTACATCGCCCGCTACGACGACCTGGTGAACGGCAAGGAAGAGAAGATCGACGTGTCGCAGGTGGATGTGTCGATGAACGGCATCGAGCTGCAGGACCGCGAGTTCTTCGCCGCCATCCGCGAAGGCCGCGAACCCAACGCTAGCGTGGCCAGCGTGCTGCCGTGCTACAAGGTGCTGCACCAGTTGGAACAGCAACTCAACGCTTGAAAGGAAAGCAGCCCATGAAGCAACACCGCATCGGTCCCCTCCAGGTTTCCCCCATCGGCCTCGGCTGCATGAACCTCAGCCACGCCTACGGCGTGCCGCCGGGGCCGGAGCAGGGGGCGGAGGTGCTGCTGAAGGCCCTCGATGCCGGCGTCGATTTCTTCGATACCGCCGCGCTGTACGGCTTCGGCGCCAACGAGCGGCTGCTCGGCCGCGTGCTGGCGCCGCATCGGTCGCGCTTCGTGCTGGCCAGCAAGTGCGGCATGCACGGCGTGGACGGCAAGCGCGTCATCGACGGCCGTCCGGAGACGATCCGCGCCAGCGTCGAGGCCAGCCTCGACCGCCTGCAGACGGACGTGATCGATCTGCTCTACCTGCACCGCTGGGACAAGGCCGTGCCCATCGAGGACAGCGTCGGCGCGATGGCCGAGCTGGTCAAGGCCGGCAAGGTGCGTGCGCTGGGCCTGTCCGAGGTGTCGGCGGAGACGCTGCGCAAGGCCCACGCGGTGCATCCCATCGCCGCGCTGCAGACTGAGTATTCCCTGTGGACGCGCAACCCGGAGATCGCCGTGCTCGACGCCTGCCGCGAGCTGGGCGTCGCCTTCGTGGCCTTCAGTCCGCTGGCCCGCGGTTTTCTGGGCGGCCCGCTGGACGTGGCAGCCTTCGACGCCAAGGACATCCGCCGCGCCATGCCGCGCTTCGCCCCCGACAACTACGCCGCCAATCTGCGCCTCCACGAAGCCTACGCGGCGCTGGCGCAGGAAGCCGGCTGCACGCCGGCCCAGCTCGCGCTGGCCTGGCTGCTGGCCAAGGGCGAGGACATCGTGCCGATCCCCGGCACCACGTCGGTGGCCCACCTGCAGGAAGACCTCGCCGCGGCGCAGGTCACGCTGAAGCCCGACCTGATCGCCCGCCTGGATGCTTTGATCAATCAAGGAACGGTCGTTGGCTCCCGCTACAATGCGGCCACTCAGGCCGAGATCGATACCGAGGAATTCCCGGCGGCCTGACATTGCATTCCCGTAGGGGCGAATTCATTTGCCCTCAGCCAGTTGAATGAAGTCCTTGGGCGAATGAATTCGCCCCCACAGATCAGATATCGGATCCTGCGAAGGGGCGCCCTCCACAGGTCGGTTTCACGACAGGCCGCCCTGGATCCCAACCAGAAACATCGCTCCTCATGCTGGCCATCCTCGCCATTACCACCCCGATCTTCGTGCTCATCGGCATGGGCTACCTGGCCGTGCGGACCGAGATCTTTCCGAAGGCAGGGCTGACCGCGCTGGGCGCGTTCGTGATCCGCATCGCGCTGCCGATGCTGGTCTTCAAGTCGATCTCCCAGCGCTCCTTCGCCGAGGTGCTGAACCTGCCCTACCTGGCTGCCTACCTGTTCGGGTCGGTGGCGATGGTGGGCATCGGCATTGCCTGGGCGCGGCTGGGGCGCGGGCAGAATCTGGAGCACGCCAGCCTGATCGGCATGGGCATGGGCTGCGCCAATAGCGCCTACGTGGGTTACCCGATCGCGCTGCAGGTGATCGGCCCCACCGCGTCGATGGCCCTGGCCCTGTCGATGATCGTCGAGAACATGCTGATGCTGCCCCTGTGCCTGGCCCTCGGCGATGCCGGCAAGGCCCGTCACGAGCCTTTCCTGCGTGTCTTCGGGCGGGCCTTGCTGGGCCTGCGCAAGAGTCCGCTGGTGGTGATGATCTTCGTCGCCTTCGCGTTTTCCTTCTTCGGCATCAGCCAGCCGCCGCAGCTCGCCAAGGCGGTGGAGATGGTGGCCGCCGCGTCGGCGCCGGTGGCCCTGTTCTTCATCGGCGGCAGCCTGGTCGGCCTGCCGCTGAAGGACGTGCTGGTGGATGTCGGCGTGGTCAGCTTCGCCAAGCTGATCCTGCATCCGCTGGCGGTGGCCCTCGGGCTCTACCTGTTCGGGCCGGTGGACCCGCTGCTCGGTGCTGGTGCGGTGCTACTGGCCAGCGCGCCGATGCTCAGCATCTACCCGATCTTCGGCCAGAAGCACGGCCGCGAGGGCTTCTGCGCGGCCACCTTGCTGGTGGCCACCGTGGCGTCCTTCGTGACCATCGCGGCGGCGATCTGGCTGCTGCGCCACGTGCCTGGCTTCGGTCTTACTCCCTGAGCGTGGCGGCGCGCCAGGCGTCGGCGTTTAGCCGGTAGAGGCAGTGGCGGCGTAGCGGATGCTCTTCCGGCAGCACCGGGTGGTCGAAGTCTTCGGACGTCCTCCGCATGCCCAATCTCTCCATGACGGCCTGGGAGCGACGGTTGGACAGTGCGGTGAAGGACACGATTTCCGCCAGCCCCAGCGTCTCGAAGCCGGTCGTCAGCGCAGCCCTGGCCGCCTCGCTGGCCAGACCCTGACCCCAGGCCGCGTGGACAAGGCGCCAGCCGATTTCCACGCAGGGTGCGAACGGCAGCGCGGCGGTCGGCACGTTGAGGCCGACGAAGCCGATGAAGTCTCCCGAATCCCGCCGTTCCACCGCCCAGAAACCCCAACCGCGCTCGGCGATGAGGGTTTCGCAGCGCTCGGCGATCGCGTCGCTGGCTGCACGATCAAGGGTGCTTGGAAAGTGCTCCATGACCCGCGGGTCGGCGTTGAGGGCGGCAAACGGCGCCCGGTCGGCGGCCCGCCACTGCCGCATGCGCAGGCGTGGCGTATCGATCTCGAGGGGGGACGGTAGCTGCGGCAGTGCGCCGGTGTTCACGCGCCCACCGGCGTGCACAGCTCGACCAGCGTGCCGTCCGGGCAGCGTACATAAGAGACGGTCTGGCCCCAGGGTTTGGCTTCCGGGGCGAGCAGTTCGGTGGCGCCGGCGGCCAGCGCGCGGGCGTGGCCTTCCGCTACGGACGGGGTGACGAAGGCGACCTCGAAGCCGAGGGGCTTGGGCGATTCGCTGGCGGCGACGAAGCCGGCGGGGAAGTGCGTGTGGCCCAGTTCGAGGGCGGCGAAGGCGAGGGTGGTCTCGCCGGTGTCGAGTTCACCATAGGTGCCGGATTCGTGCACGAAGCGGCGTGCTACGCCGAAGGCCTTTTCGAAGAAGGCGATCGACGCCGCGACGTCGGGCACGTAGATGATGGTGTAGCCGAGTTTCATGGCTTCTCCTGGAGGTCGTGAGTGTCCTTGGCCCGCGCGTCCGCTTTCAGCGCACCTGGGCGAGCTGCTCGCTGAGGGCCGTCAGGGTGTCGGCTTCGCCGCGCACGTGGAAGAAGGCGCCTTCTTCGTCGGCGCGTTCGCCCAGGACCTGGCAGCGCGCGTAGATCTCGCCGCGCAGTTGTTGGGCCGACCAGGGCAGGAAGAGTTCGGCCTCGACCAGATCCTTCTGGAAGAAGGCGACGATGTCGTCGCGCAGGCGCGAGACGTCGGCGGGGCGCCGGGCGCTCATCACGATGCAGCCGGGGTACTGGGCGTGCAGCGCGGCTTCGCACTCGGCCTGGGCCTCGGCGTCGCCGACGTGGTCGATCTTGTTGAAGACGCGGATGCGCGGCACTTCTTCGGCACCGATCTCGGCAAGCACCTCGTCGGTGACTTCGAGCTGGCGCTGGAAGCCCGGGTCGCTGGCGTCGATGACGTGCAGCAGCAGGGAGGCGTCGAGCGCTTCGTCGAGGGTGGACTTGAACGAGGCAACGAGGCCGTGGGGCAGGTTCTTGATGAAGCCGACGGTGTCGCTGACCAGCACGCGCGGCACGCTCTCCGGGTGGAGCACGCGCACGGTGGTGTCGAGCGTGGCGAAGAGCTTGTTGGCGACCAGCACCTCGCTGCCGGTGAGGGCCCGCATCAGCGTGGACTTGCCGGCGTTGGTGTAGCCGACGAGGGCGACGCCGGCCAGGCCCTGGCGCTCCTGGCGGCGGGCGCGCTGGGTCTTGCGCTCGGCGTCCATGGCGATGATTTCCTGCTGCAGTTCGGCGATGCGGTCGCGGATCTTGCGGCGGTCCAGCTCGGTGGCGGATTCGCCAGCGCCGCGGCCGCCGACGCCGCTGCGTTGACGGCCCTGCGGCCCGGCCAGCTTGGCCAGTTCGCGCAGGCGCGGGGCCATGTAGCCGAGGCGGGCGATTTCCACCTGGGCACGGGCAGCGCGGGAGCGCGCGTTGCGGTGGAAGATCTCGAGGATGACCATGGTGCGGTCCATCACCTCGCAGCCGACTTCGAGTTCGAGGTTGCGGGCCTGCGACGGGGAGATCTCGTGGTCTACCAGGATGGCGTCGATGGGCGCGTCTCCGCCGTCGGGGGCGGGGTTGCCGTTGACGTAGTCGTGGATCTCCTGGCGCTTGCCGACCCCCAGGTAGGCCATCGGATCGAAGCCGGCGCGTTTCTGGATGAAGGTATGGACGACCGTGAAGCCAAGGGTTTTTGCCAGCTCGCGTAATTCGTTGAGGGAGGCCTCGAACTCGACGTCATTCACCTGGGGGAGCTGGACGGCTGCGACGACGGCGTAGCGGGGCTTTTCTTTGGCTTCAATGGGCATGCGGTATCGGCTTGTCTAGGATGGTCAAGGCCAGATGGTACCCGTCAATGCCTGCCGCGCCCTCATGAGTGTGGTGGTCGTGCCGTGCGCGCCGGTGGAATTGGCTCGACGGCGCTGTTCCGTAGGTCGCTGTCCAGGGGGATTTGGGCGTTGTCGGCCCGGATGATGAGCCGGCTCCGGAGAGCCGCCGGGCCTAGTAGCTGGACCACCAGCCGGCGCTGTCGGGGCCGGACGGGACATAGCCGTTCCAGGCGGCCGGGTTGGTGTCGAGGCTGGCCGGGGCCAGCGGTGCCTGCGGACGGCCGGTGGTGTGCGTGGAGGTGGTGTAGCGACTGTCGGCGGTTTTCGTCGTGAGTCCGGCGAGTTTCAGCGCCGGCTGGCCGGCCCAGGTCTGCGCCCGGGCCGGGCTGACGGTGGTACGTGAGCCCACCGGCTCGCCGATCAGGCCGGCGCTGACCAGGGAGGGGGTGGTCGCGAGGGCAAGCAGCAGCATGAGTTGTCGAAGCATGGCTGTCTCCAGGACTGGTGTAGGGGGGATTCGGGAAGCGTTCCCGATGCATGCTTCATGCCGGTCGGTGTTGTACTGCTTTTTATTTTTAAATCATAGGTTTATGTTCATTCGGCTGATGCTGTAGCAAGGCTCCGGGCGGCAGGCTGCGCAGATCTGTCCACGGCGCACACCGGGTGTGCTGGCAGCGAAGCAGGCCCCCACGAGGAGCGGCTAATCAGCGGCCCTGGCCAGCGCGGTGGGGACGATGGCTTCCAGTTCGGCGCGCAGCCAGCTGTGGGCCGGGTCGTGGCGGTGGCGCAGGTGCCAGATCATGTACATCGGCATCGGTGGGCAGGGCAGTGGCGGGGCGACGCTGGCCAGGCCGTGCAGCAGACCGCCGCCGAGGAGGCCCGGCAGGGTGGCGAGGCGCCGGCTGCCGCGCAGGAAGGACGGGATGCCGGCGAAGCCCGGTACGCTGGCGACGAAGCGGCGCTGGATGCCCTGGGCGGCGAGCAGATTGTCGATGTCCAGGCTGCGTCGCGGTTCGTACAGCACGGTGACGTGCTCGGCGGCCAGGTAGTCGTCCAGGCCGTCCGGCGCGGTGCGGCAGGCGGCGTCGTAGAAGACCCGATAGCTGTCCTCGAAGAGGCGCTTCTGCAGGATGTCGCCGGCCTCCGGCGGGCGCGGCGAGATGGCCAGCTGGCAGTGCGCGTCGCGCAGCATCTCCGGCGTCGGCACGTCGGAGGGGATCACCCGCAGGGTGACGCCCGGTGCCGCCGCGCGCAGGCGGTCGAGCAGCAGCGGCAGCAGCAGGTCGCGCTGGAAGTCGTTGGCGGCGATGGTGAAGGTGGTGGCGAGCTGGGTTGGGTCGAACTCGGCGGCGGTGGCGAAGCGGCGCAGCTCGTCGAGCAGCACGCGGGCGTGCACGGCCAGTTCCTCGGCCCGCGCGGTGGCGACGATGCCGCGCCCCGACTTGACGAACAGCGGGTCGCCGACGATGCCGCGCAGCTTGTCGAGGAGATGGCTGACCGCCGACTGGGTGACGCCGAGGTGCTCGGCGGCGCGGGTGATGGAGCCTTCGTCGATGACTGCCACCAGCAACTGCAGCAGGCGGCCATCGAGGTTCAAATGATCGAAATTACTCATGGGACGATTCGGTTGGACTGCGTTTATCCATGGGGCGAGCAGGGTCAAAATTCGTCACGTCATCGCATTCCCAACATTCCTACAACGGAGACACGCATGGCTGATGTGAAGCAGCGCCGGGTGATTCCCGGCACCCCGATTTTCGACGGCGATGCCGCCCGCAAGGGGTATGCCCTCAACAAGATGTGCTTCTCCTTCAACTCGGCGGCCAACCGCGCGGAGTTCGTGAAGGACGAGGACGCCTACTGCCGCAAGTATGGCCTGAACGCCGAGCAGTCGGCGGCCATCGCCAGGCGCAATGTGCTGGACCTCATCGCGGCCGGCGGTAACGCCTACTACTTGGCCAAGTTCGCCGGCATCTTCGGGCTGGACATGCAGGACATCGGTGCGCAACAGACCGGGATGACCAAGGAAGCCTTCAAGGCGAAACTGCTGGAAGCGGGGAAATAAGACATGGCAAAGATTGTTGGCGGCATTGTGACCTCCCACGTTCCGGCGATCGGCCGCGCGATTGCCGGTGGTCTGCAGGAGGACGCTTACTGGAAGCCCTTCTTCGATGGTTTCCCACCGGTGCAGAAGTGGCTCGACGAAGTGAAGCCCGACGTGGCGGTGGTGATCTACAACGATCACGGCCTCAACTTCTTCCTCGACAAGATGCCGACCTTCTCGGTGGGCGCCGCCGAGAGCTACAGCAACGCCGACGAAGGCTGGGGCATCCCGACGCTGCCGGCTTTCCCCGGCAACCTCGACCTGTCCTGGCACCTGATCGAGTCGCTGGTGGACAAGGAGTTCGATATCACCACCTGCCAGGAAATGCGGGTGGACCACGCCTTCACGCTGCCGATGAAGCTGCTGTGGCCGAACGCCGGCGAGGCCTGGCCGGTGCGTACCGTGCCGGTGTGCATCAACACCGTGCAGCACCCGCTGCCCAGCGCCAGGCGCTGCTTCAAGCTCGGCCAGGCCATCGGCGGGGCGGTGCGTAGCTGGGACGACGACGCCCGCGTGGTGATCATCGGTACCGGCGGTCTTTCGCACCAGCTGGATGGCGAGCGGGCCGGCTTCATCAACAAGGACTTCGACCTGAAGTTCATGGACAGCCTGGTCACCGATCCGGCCTGGGCGACCCAGTACTCGGTGGAAGACCTGGTGGATTTCACCGGCACGCAGGGCATCGAACTCTTGATGTGGATCGCCGCCCGCGCCGCCATGGGCAGTGTGGAGCAGGTGAACAAGCTGCACTCCAACTATCACATTCCCATCTCCAACACGGCCGCCGGCCTGATGCTGTTCGAGAACGTGGCGTGACGGATGGCCGCCGTCCCGGTGAGGGGCTGCGGCATGCAGGAAGGCACGCAGGCGTCCGCGGTTTCCGAAAGGGGCCGCGGACGCCTTTCGTGCTTGGAGAAAGGCGAGCCCGCGCGCAGACGGGGCCAGCTTTCGTGTCAGAATTGAAGGCAGTCTAGTCCCTGGGCATGGGCCCGACAGAGAGGAACGAGCATGGGATTTGAAGCACTGGGCGGCGAACCGGAAATCGAAGGTATCGAGTTCGTCGAGTACGCCACCAGCCGGCCGAAGGAGTTCGGCGCGGCGCTGCTGGCGATGGGTTTCCAGCCGGTGGCGAAGCATCGTTCGCGCGATGTGCTGCTGTACCGGCAGGGCGATGTGAACGTGATCGTCAATGCCGACGAGCGGGCGCTGGAAGGCGAGGCCGATGCGGAGGCCGAGGTGGTGCTGAAAGCGCTGGCGATCCGTGTGCCGGATGCCGGCGTGGCCTACCGCCACGCACTGGCCTGTGGCGCCCAGCCGGTGAGCAGCCAGGCCGGGCCGATGGAGCTCAATATCCCCGGCGTGCATGGGCCGGGCGGCGCGGTGCTGTTCCTGCTCGACCGGCGCGCCGGCGTGTCCTTCTATGAGGTTGATTTCCTGCCGCTGCCTGAGGCCCGCTTCGACGTGCCGGCGCTGGCCGGCCTGCACTTCTTCGGCATCGTGCAGTACATCCTGGCCGGCGACACCGCACGCTGGTGCAACTTCTACGAGCGGGTGCTGGGCTTCACGCCGCTGCCCGAAGGCATGCGCTTCGGCGTGCTGCCGCGCGGCACGATCATGCGCAGCGCCTGTGGCTGTTTCTTCCTGCAGTTCATCGAGCCGCCGGCCGGTGCCGAGGACGCCCACTGGCAGGAAGGCTTCAACCGCATTGGCCTCGGCGTGCCCGACGTGGCGAAGGCGGTGGCGGAACTGGAAGCCCGCGGTATTCATTTTGTCGACGCATCCCTGCTGGGCAACCGGGAGCTGGGTGCGCTGACCCGCACCCTGGTCGGCGGTACCCAGTTCGAGCTGGTTCATCACGCCCAGCCGAGCGGCTGCTGAAGCGGGCGTAAGCCCGGTTCTCCAAAAAAACGGGCACCGCGAGGGTGCCCGATCAATATGAGGAGAACGAAATCGCCCGCGATGACGCTCAGAACTTGAACACGAAACCGGTCTGGATGCCGTCAATGCGCTGGCCGGTGCGGTCGGTGCCGGAGAAGGTCTTGGTCAGGCCGGCGGAGCCAGCCGGGCCCCAATTGCCGTTCTGCTGGTTGTCGATGGTGTCGAGCAGCGCGTAGAGCATCACGTTGCTGTTGAGGTCGTAGTAGCTGGCCAGGGCCCAGCCCTTGGAGCCCTTGGACTGGCCGGTGGTGTCCTTGATGGTGCCCCACAGGCCGCCGACGCGCCACTGGGGCGTGATGCGGTAGTCGGCGGAGAGCTGGTAGATCTCGTAGAAGATGTCCAGGCCGGTGCCGGCCAGGCCCGCGTTGAGGGAGCCGCTGGTGCTGCCGGTCGGATTGTTGCCGACGATGTTGCCGCCGACGTTGCTCAGCGCGCCGCTGCCGTTGGCGTTGGCGCCACCGTTGTTGGAGCGCACGAAGGCGGCGTAGATCTTGCCGCGGCCATAGTCGTAGTTGGCATAGAAGCTGTGGTACTCGGCGTTCTTCTTCACCGTGCCCTTGTAGTCGGGGCGGCCCTCGATGCCGGCGTAGCCGATGCGGAACGGGCCGTTCAGGTAGTCGAGGGCGAGCTGATAGACCGCCATGTTGCTGGGGCTGACGTTGCTGGTGGTGGTGGCTGTGCCGGCCACCGGATTGGCGCCGGCGAAGGCGTAGTGCGCCTCGGCGAGCAGGCCGTTCCAGCGCGGCGAGATCCACGACAGGTCGCCGTCGTAGCGGGACGGCACGCCGAACAGGTTGACCACCGAACCCATGGTGCGGGACGTGAGATCGAAGAAATCGCCGCGGGCGAAGATGGCGGTGTTCTGGCGGCCGAGGCGGAAATCGCCGTAGGGCGTCTGCACGCCGGCCCAGGCCTGGCGGTCGAACAGGCGGCCGCTGGTGGTCAGGCCGGCGGTACTGGCGTTGGCGGTATCGGCGGCGCTGCCGTTGGTCAGGTTGAAGCCCTGCTCGAGCTGGAACTTGGCCAGGTAGTCGGGGCTGATTGCCCGCTCGCCCTTGAAGCCGATGCGGCTGCGCAGGGCAGCGCCGTCCTGGGCGGAGGCGATGGTGGCGCCCGAACTGCTCTTCATGTAGTTCAGGTAGGCGTCGAGGTTGCCGTACAGGGTGACGGTGCCGCCGCCCACGTTGAGGCTCAGGGGGCTTTGTGCGGTGCCGACGGTGACGCCGGAGGCCGCCGACGCACCCGCCGGGACGACGGCTTTCACGGTCACCGCCTGCTTCTGGTTGTCTTCCATCTTCTCGATACGGGACTGCAGGGCCTGCAACTGGGCCTTGAGCTCTTCCAACTCACCGGCGAGCGCGACACGGGGGCCGGCGAGGGTGGTGATGCCGGCGAGCAGCAGCAGGGCGGGCAGGGTCTTTTGTCGAATCATGGATGTCTCCTCTGTCTTGGGCCGATTCGTGGGATCCGGCTTGTGTGGAGTTGCAGACCTTGAGAGGTCAGCACGGGGCGGAGCTTACAGAGGAGGCTCCTGCGAAAAACCGTGCTTCTGGCAGGCTTTGCGCGATTGTCGCGCTGATTGGAGCGATTGGCGCGCAGCTTCGGGAGTGGGGCTGTTGGGTCGAAAAATTGCTGCGACGCGGTATTCAAGCTGGGCGATTGTCGCGCAGTGCTGTGCGTTAATCGCCCAAGACTGGTGTTTAGCGGATTTTGCCGCTGTGTCCGCCTCGCTAAGCTGCGCTCCATGTTGCGTCACCCGGGATACCCCGGGCTTGGCCGCAACGGCGCGATGCACAGCCAGCTTTCCGCCCGGAGAGGGCCAACGGACGTCGTCGCCTTCCCCCGGATAAAAAGGAGGCACTCATGATCAGTGGCAAAACGACCGTCATCGCCCACCTCGGCTACCCGACCGAGGCCTTCAAGGCACCGATGATCTACAACCCGTGGTTCGAGTCGAAGGGCATCGACGCGGTGGTGATGCCGATGGGCGTCAAGCCGGAGGACTACCCGGCGGCGATCCAGTCCCTGCGCAAGATGACCAACCTGCGCGGTGCGCTGGTGACCATGCCGCACAAGGTCACGACCATGTCGCTGGTAGATGAGGTGACGCCGACCGCGAGCGTCGCCGGCGCCTGTAACGCGATCCTGCTGCGCCCGGACGGCACCCTGCTCGGCGACCAGTTCGATGGCGCCGGCTTCGTGCGCGGTGTGCTGCGCAAGGGTTTCGCGCTGAAGGGCAAGCGCGTGCTGGTGTCCGGCAACGGCGGCGTGGGCTGCGCCATCGCTGCGTCGCTGGCCGCTGCCGGCGTCGCCGAGATGGCCTTGTTCGACAACTTCGAGGCCTCGTCGAAGCGCCTCGCCGAGCGCTTGGTTGCCCACTACCCGGAGCTCAAGGTCAGCACCGGCTCCAACGATCCGGCCGGCTTCGACCTGATCGTCAATGCCACGCCGCTGGGCATGAAGGCGGACGATCCGCTGCCCTTCGACATGGACCGCGTGGCGCCGACCACCTTCGTCGGCGAAGTGGTGATGAAGCAGGCCATCACGCCGCTGCTCGCCGCCGCCCAGGCCAAGGGCTGCCCGATCCAGGTCGGCACCGACATGCTGTTCGAGATGATTCCGGCCTACCTGGAGTTCTTCGGCTTTGGCACCGCCACGCCGGACGAGCTGCGCGCCGTCGCGCAGATCAAGTACTGAGGAGGCGCGCGCGATGAAGAAGATCCTGATGCTGCATGGCATCAACCACAACATGTTCGGCAAGCGCGACCCGGTGCAGTACGGCACCGTCACGCTGGAGGAGATCGACGGACAATTGCAGGCGCTGGGCCGCGAACTGGGCGTCGAGGTGGATAGCTACCAGACCAACCAGGAAGGCGACATGTGCCTGCGCATCCACCAGGCCTTCACCGACGGGGTGGATGCGGTGCTGATCAATGCAGGCGCGTGGACCCACTACAGCTACGGTATCCGCGACGCGCTGGCAATCCTGAGCTGTCCGGTCGTCGAACTGCACATGTCCAACATCCACGCCCGTGAGCCTTTCCGCCACGTGTCGGTGTTTGCCGACGTCGTGAAGGGACAGATCTGTGGTTTCGGTGTGGATAGCTACCTGCTGGCCCTGCGCGCGGCGGTGTCGGCGCTCCGCTGAGGCGAAGTCCGCGGGCGAATGAATTCGCCCCCACAAAGGCCCGACTCACTGCGTAGAGCGCCGTCCTGTTACAGCAGCGCCAGCAGGGCATGCTCTGCTTCGCGCAGCACGGGCAGGGCGCGGGTCAGGGCCTGCTGCGTGGTTTCGTTGCCTATCGGCAGGCTCACGCTGATCGCGCCGACCACCACGCCGGCGCGGGTCCGCACCGGCACCGCGATGCCGCGGCGGTCCTGCTCCAACTGTTGTTCCAGAATGCTGTAGCCGAATGTCCGTGCCTTCTCGATGACGCTGCGGACATCTTCCACATTGGTGTAGCTGTGTGGCGTGTAGGGGATGAACTTGCGCCCGGTCAGCCAGCGGTCCACTTCTTCGGGTGGCTTGCAGGCCAGCAGCACGATGCCCGCCGATGCCAGGTTGGCGGCGATGCGGGCTCCGAGCACAAAGCCCAGGCTCTGCACGCGGCCGATGCCGTTGCGGGCCACGAAGACCACTTCGTCCTCGTCGAGTACCGCGAAGAAGGCCGAGCCGCCTAGTTCAAGGCTGATCCGCTGCAGGAAGGGCTGCACGGCGCGCGGCACCTTGGCCGAATCGAAGTAGGACCAGCCCAGGCGCAGGATGCGCGGCGTCAGCCAGAAATGGGTGCCGTCGCTATCCACATAGCCCAGGTGCTGCAGCGTCAGCAGATAGCGCCGTGCCGCGGTGCGGGTGATGCCGGTGCGCCGTGCGGCCGTCGACGGGGTCAGGCGCGGGTGGGCGTCGCTGAACGCCTCGATGATGCGCAAGCCCTTTTCAAGCCCGGCAATCCAGTCGCGCCGGTCGAGTTCCAGTTCTTCTTCGGCCATTTCCGTGTCTCCGTCCCAGGGGGCCTGCCAGGTAGTGTAGTCGGCGCAAAGCGCGCGATTGTTGGCATGGGTTGCGCGATTGTCGCGCAACAAGCCCCGCCGGGCAATGGTCCGCCCGAAGCGGCGTGCCTAACATGCAGTCCATAAACAAGCACAACAGGCGGAGACCCTTGATGCGCCGATCGATAGCCACTGTGTGTATCAGTGGAACCCTCGAAGAGAAGCTGGAATCCATCGCCCGCGCGCGTTTCGACGCGGTGGAGATCTTCGAGAACGACCTCATCTACAGCCGCCTGTCGCCGCGCGAGATCCGCCAGCGCTGTGCCGACCTGGGCCTGGGCATCGACCTGTACCAGCCCTTCCGCGACATGGATGGCGTGGACGACGTCCGCTTCAAGCGCAACCTCGATCGCGCCCAGCGCAAGTTCGATCTGATGGTCGAGCTCGGTGCGCCGATGCTGCTGGTGTGCTCCAACGTGCAGCCGAACACCATCTGCGACGACGAGCTGATGGCCTCGCAACTCCACGCGATGGCCGAGAAGGCCGCCGAGCGCGGGCTGCGCATTGCCTACGAGGCGCTGGCCTGGGGCCACCACGTCAATCGCTACGGCCATTCCTGGGATATCGTCAAAAAGGCCGATCACCCGCATCTGGGCCTGTGCCTGGACAGCTTCCACATCCTGTCGCGCGGCGACGACCCGGCCGGCATCGAGCAGATTCCGGCCGACAAGCTGTTCTTCCTGCAACTGGCCGACGCGCCGCGCATGGTGATGGACGTGTTGCAGTGGAGCCGCCATTACCGCTGCTTCCCAGGCCAGGGCACCTTCGACCTGGTCGGCTTCATGGAACATGTGCTGAAGGCCGGCTATCCGGGCCCGCTGTCGCTGGAGATCTTCAACGACGTGTTCCGCGCCGCGCCGAACCGCCGCACGACCCTCGACGCCTTCTCGTCGCTGCTCTACCTCGAGGAGCAGATCCGCGCGCGCCTGGAGGCTCAAGCTGTCAGCGATCCGGCCACCCGAGCGCTGACCGAGCGCATCGAGCTGTTCAATCCGCCGGCGCCGCCCAAGCTGCGCGGCCTGTCCTTCATCGAGTTCGCGGTGGATGATGCGTCCGGCAAGGCGCTCGGCAAGGCGCTGCAGGGCTTGGGCTTCGATCACTCCGGCACCCACCGCACCAAGAACGTCGAGCTCTACCAGCAGGGCGACGTGCGTCTGGTGCTCAACAACGAGCCGGGCTCCTTCGCCAGCGACTACTTCCAGCGCCGCGGGCCGTCGATCTGCGCGCTGGGCCTGGCCACCGACGACGGCCAGCGGGCAGTGAACCGCGGCGTGGCCTTCCACGTGCCCAGCCACGCCGGCCGCGTAGGCCCCAACGAAGCGCTGATCCCGGCGCTGCGCGCGGTGGACGACAGCATCATCTACTTCGTGTCCCAGGCGCTGGAGGACAAGGGCTTCCTGGAGACCGACTTCGTCGTCGACCCGGCCAGGCAAGGGCGTTGCAAGGCCGGCATCCGCAAGGTGGATCACCTGGCCGAAGGCTTCCCCTTCGAGCAGTTCGATACCGGTGTGCTGTTCAATCGCGTGGTGCTGGGCCTGCATCCGCAGGAGAGCATGGAGCTGGCCGACCCCAACGGGCTGGTGCGCAGCTGCGCGATGGTCGATGCGGACCACTCCTTGCGCATCGCACTGAACGTGTCCCACAGCCGTGCGACGGTGACCGGGCGCAGCATGGAGGCGCTGCAGGGCGGCGGGGTGCATCACATCGCGCTGGCCAGCGATGACATCTTTGAGACCGCAGAGTATCTGACCCGGCACGGCATCGCCCTGCTCGACGTGCCCGACAATTATTATGAAGACCTGCCGGCCCGTTTCGAGCTGGACGACGCGCTGCTCGAACGCATGCGCCGCCTCGGGGTCCTCTACGACCGCAACGAGGAGGGGGAATTCTTCCACTTCTATACCCAGATGTTCGTGGACCGCTTTTTCTTCGAGATCGTCCAGCGCCGTGACGGCTATGCCGGCTTCGGGGCTTCCAACGCGCCGGTCCGCATGTCGGCCCAGGCGAGGAGAAGCTGAGGGCCAGACGGTTTGCGGAGTGTGCAGGGGTGAGTGAGAGAAGGGTTCCCGAGTCGATTCGGGCGTTGCGGTCGGCTAATTTCAGGCTGTACTTCTTTGGCCAGGCGGTGTCGCTGCTCGGCTCGTGGATCCAGCAGGTGGCGCTGGTGTGGCTGGTGTACCGGCTCACCGGGTCGGCAGCGCTGCTGGGCGTGACCACCTTTGCGTCGCTGGCCCCGCAACTGCTGATCGGGCCGCTGGCCGGCGCGTGGATCGACAAGCAGGACAAGCGGCGCTGCCTGATCGTCGTGCAGTCCCTGCTCGCCACCCAGGCGCTGACGCTGGCCGTGCTGGCGGCGCTGGGCTGGATCGGGCCGACACTGATCGTCGCGATGTCCCTGCTGCTCGGCGTGCTGAGCAGTTTCGACGCGCCGCTGCGTCATTCGCTGATCAACGCCTTCGTGGAAAGCCGCGAGGACCTGCCCAATGCGCTGGCGCTCAACTCGATGCTGGTCAATGGCGGCCGTTTCTTCGGGCCGCCGGTGGCGGGGCTGCTGCTGGGGCTGAGTTCGGAGGCGGTGTGTTTTGGGCTCAATGCGCTGTCCTTCATGGCGCTGATCTTCGCGGTGCTGCGTGCCGATGGGCGCATGCCGGAGCCGGTGCGCGGCCCGGTCGGGCGGGTCTTCAAGGAAGGTGCGCGCTATGTGTGGGATACCTGGTATGTGCGGGTGCTGATCGGGGTGGTCATCGGCGTGAACCTGACCGCGTCGAGCTACGCGACGCTGCTGCCGATCCTGGCCAAGGACGTCTTCCTCGGCGATGCGAAGACCCTCGGCTGGCTGTGGGGCGGGGCGGGCGGTGGCGCCTTCCTCGGTACCGTTGTGCTGACCCGCGTGCGTTCGCTGGCACGCTTGAGCCAGGGCGTGGTTGCCGCGGTGGCGATCAGTGCGGTGGCGCTGGTCGGTATCGGCGCCAGCCATCTGCCGGCGCTGGCCTTCGCCGGGCTGGTGCTGCTGGGCTTCGGCATCACCGTCTGCAATGCCGGCATCAACATGCTGCTGCAGTCGAGCACGCCGGAGACCATGCGCGGCCGCGTGGTGTCCTTCTTCATGGCGACGCGCTTCGGTTTCGATGCCATCGGCGGGCTGGCGGCCGGTCTGCTGGCGGCCTGGTGGGGCGTGCAGGTGGCCTTGTGGATCGAGGGTGTGCTGCTGTTCGTCTGCCTCGGTTTTCTGTTTTCCCATCGCGGGCGGCTGGAGAGCGACCTGCGGCACTGAATCTGTACCGACTTTTCCCACCCGGCGGGCACCTCTCCTCCCAAACTACCCGCGGGTCTTGAGCATCCCGCCGGGCATTGCGTTTTGGCGGGATTTTTTTGCGTGCGTGGGCTTGGGAAAAGACCTGTAAAGGGCAGGAAGGTACTGGCTGACCGCCCGTGGAGGCGAGATCACTCGCCCACAGCCGCTGGCCCGGAGCCTTCCTGTATTTCACTGCCAGGCACGGCTGGCGTCGGGCGCAACACCTGCTCCGCATCCTCCCTTACCTGCGCCGCGAGTTCGCTGGCCAGGCCGAGGCGGCGCAGCAGCCACGGGCTGAGGTCCTGCTCGAAGGGGTTGGGCAGGGCGGCGCTATCTGTTGCTTGCGTCGGTGCTGTCGGCTGTACGCCGGGCGCCGTCAGCGCTTGGTCGATGGCTTCGGTGGCGTGTTGTAGCGGAAGCTGGATGCGCGCCGCGTCGAGTCGCCCGCGCCGCTGCATCAGCATCGTCTTCACCGCGGTGAGCTGGGCGAGGAGCTGGTAGTTATGGGTCAGCAGGCGCCCCAGGGCTGCCAGCGGCGGGCGTACCGCGCGGGGCTCGGCGAGGGATTGCTGGGTGGCCTGCACCAGCGCCGACAGGCTGTCGTAGGCTTCGCGGCGGGCCAGCCGCCAGGCCAGTTCGGGTTCGTTGTCCACCGCCTGCAACTGCCCCAGGCCCAGCGCGATACGGGCGTGGTGGGCCTGGGCGGCGAGGCTGCGGGCGACGAGGGCCGGGATGCGGCCACGTTCCCAGCTCGGCAGCACGTAGGCAAAGGCCCATGCGATGGCGACGCCGGCCAGCGTGTCGGCCAGGCGTTCGATGACTTCGAAGGTGGCGCTGCCGGCGTTCAGCATATGGCTTTGCACCAGGCCCATGACCGTCGCGGCGACTGCCGCGACGATGTAGCTCCGCACGGCGAAGGCGTGGGCGACGCCCTGCGCCAGCATGACGACCAGCAGCAGGAACACCGCCGGCGGATGGGGGGCCAGCAGTGCGCCCGTCAGCACGCAGCCGAGCAGGGTGCCTAGCACCCGGTGGTTGCGCCGTTCGACGGTCTGGGCCAGGCTGCCGCGCAGTACGACGACGATGGTCAGCAGGATCCAGTAGTCGTGGGTGCCCCAGGGTACGGCGAGGGACAGCGCGTAGGCGCTGCCGATGGCGAGGGCGGCGCGGATGGCGTGGCGCAGCGGCGGGGCGTTCCAGTGCCACAGCTCGGCGAGCGGTTGCCAGGACCAGGCCGTGGGGCTGACGAAGGCCTGCCAGGCGGTGCGTACCAGGCTCAGGTCGGGCTGTGCCTCGCCGCGGGCCAGGGCGATCAGGCGCAGGGTTTCGTCGTTGATGTGGCCGAGGCGGTTGGCGAGGCCGCGGGCCAGCATCGCCGTCGACGGGGTGCCGCCGTCGGTATCGCGGTTTTCTTCAGCGGGCAGTTCCAGGCGGGCGAGCTGGGGGCGGTGGCTGGCGAAGGGCTCGGGCTGGCGGCCGGTGAGCAGGGCGTCGGCGAGGCCGTCCAACTCGTCGGCCAGGGCGCCGAGGATTTCACCGAGGGCATTGAGTAGCGGCGGGTGGCCGGGGTGGGCACGCAGGGCGTCCACGTCCAGCTCGCTGGCCAGCAGGTGGTCGCGTATCTCCAGCACCTGCAGCAGCATGCCGGCCAAGCGCTGGCGGCGCGGCGTGCGCGGGGATTCCAGCAGGATGTTGCGGGCCGCTTGAAGCTGATCGGCCAGCGCAGCCTGGCGTCGCAGCAGCTCGCCGATCAGTGGGGTCGCGTCGGACGGCAGGCTCAGGGCGCCGAACTGCCGTGCCTGGCAGCGCATCAGCCCGGCCAGCGCAAACAGCACGTCGGCCAGCATCTGGACCCGGTAGCGTGCATTGAGCGCCGAGTTGGCCAGGCTGGCGAACACCAGGTAGCCCGCGCTGCCGATGGCGAAGTACAGGCCGGTCGTTGCGATGCTGCCGGGGCCCTGCTGCACCGGCACGGCCATCGACAGCACCAGCGCGAACATGATCGAGATCGAGATCGGCAGCCCGCGCTTGCCCCACGCGCCGGCCAGGAAGGCGATGAAGCTGGCCGGCACCAGCAGCAGGCCGAGTAACACCGGCGAGTTGTGCAGGGCCTGGACGGCAAGGAACAGCGGCAGGCCGATCAGCGCGGCCGGCAGCAGCTGCCAGAACTTGCCGCGCTGGGGGGCAGGCTGGTCCGGCGGAATCACGATGGCCACGCCCACCGATGCCGCCGCCGCAGCGAAGGCGCCGAAGTAGAAATGCATGCCGCCGGAAATCAGCAACATGCCGAGCGCCGCCACCAGGCCGCTGGCCACGTAATGGCTCAGCGCAACGCGTCGGGCGGCCCGCAGGGAGCGGTCGATGCGGGAAAGTGTCTGCATGGCGCCTGGGCCGGGCCTCCGGCAAGGGGGTCGATGGCAGGCAGAGGTTAAGGTGCAGGGGCGGGGCTAGGCAAGGTGGCGGGCCATGAAAAAGAAAAGCCGGCAGGGCCGGCTTTTCGTGATGCTCACTACTGCGCTGCTTACCAGTGGGTCTCCCGGTCCGGCGTCGCGGTGATCTTGTGGATCGTCAGGTCGGCGCCGTCGAATTCTTCCTCGGCATCCAGGCGGATGCCGACGATGGATTTCAGTGCGCCATAGACGATGGTGCCGCCCGCTGCGGCGACGACGATGCCACCGGCAGTGCCGATCAGCTGCGATACGAGACTGATGCCGCCGATGCCGCCCAGCGCCTTGGCTCCGAAGATGCCCGCCGCGATGCCGCCCCAGGCGCCGCACAGGCCGTGCAGCGGCCACACGCCGAGCACGTCGTCGATCTTCCAGCGGTTCTGAGTGATGGTGAACAGCTGCACGAACAGCACGCCGGCGATCAGGCCGGTGGCCAGCGCACCGATCGGGTGCATCAGGTCGGAGCCGGCACACACGGCGACCAGGCCGGCCAGCGGGCCGTTGTGGATGAAGCCCGGGTCGTTCTTGCCGAGGACCATCGCCGCCAGCGTGCCGCCGACCATCGCCATCAGCGAGTTGAGGGCGACCAGGCCGCTGACCTTGTCGAGGGTCTGGGCCGACATCACGTTGAAGCCGAACCAGCCGACGGTGAGGATCCACGCGCCGAGAGCCAGGAAGGGGATATTTGAAGGCGGGTGGGCGGCCACGTTGCCGTCCTTGGTGTAGCGGCCGCGGCGGGCGCCGAGCAGCAGCACGGCGGGCAGGGCGATCCAGCCGCCGACCGCATGCACCACCACCGAACCGGCGAAGTCATGGAACTTGGCGCCGAAGGCCGCTTCCAGCCACGGCTGGATGCCGAGGTTGTCGTTCCAGGCGATGCCCTCGAAGAAGGGATAGACGAAGCCGACCAGCAGAAAGGTGGCGATGCTCTGCGGGTGAAATTTGGCGCGCTCGGCGATACCGCCGGAGATGATGGCCGGGATGGCGGCGGCGAAGGTCAGCAGGAAGAAGAACTTGACCATCTCGTAACCGCTCTTCTGGGCCAGCACTTCGGCGCTGGAGAAGAAGTTGACCCCGTAGGCCACCGTGTAGCCGATGAAGAAGTAGGCGATGGCCGACACGCCGAAGTCGGTGAGGATCTTGACCAGCGCATTGACCTGATTCTTCTTGCGTACGGTGCCGACTTCCAGGAAGGCGAAGCCCGCGTGCATTGCAAGCACCATGATGGCGCCTAGCAATACGAAGACAACGTTGCTGGTGTTACTGATTTGCTCCATTTTGGGCTCCGAAAATGAAGCGAGGCACCAAGCAGGTGCTGTGCCAGCTCGATTTTGGTGAAAAGGCCTGATGAATTAAGGGCTTGCCATCAGGGTAAGTGGGTTGATGGCACCATGATCGTGCAGATCGATGCTTTATGCACCAAATTAATGCGCTGTCGCGACGATTCAGGACTCCGGTCGATCGTGCGTGGGAAATTCCTCATCGTTTTGGTGCTATCTGCTTCTGCCGCGCGTGCTCACCAGGCGTTCTCCACTGCAATCTGTGCCGGTGCCGCCAGCCGGCTGAGGCGGAAGCCCCGCCCCAGCAATGCCTTGTGGGTGTCATGCACCATGCTCGGGCTGCCGCAGAGCATGATGCGGGAATCGGCAAGGGTGAGTGGGATGTCCAGGTGGGCTTCCAGCTCACCGCTCTGCAGCAGAGCAGGAATGCGGGTATGGAGCGCACCGGGAAGGCTATTGTCGCGGGTCGCGACAGGTTGGTAGATCAGCTTGTGCCCGTGTTCGGCCCACAGCGGATGATCCCGCAGCGCGGCGATTTCGGTCTGATAGGCCAGGTCCTCGGCATTGCGCGCGCAATGCACCAGAATCAGGCGCTCGAAGCGTGTCCAGGTACTCTCGTCCTGCAAGATTGCCAGGTAAGGCGCCAGCCCGGTTCCGGTACCCAGCATCCACAAATCGCGCCCATCGGCAAAGCGGTGGGTGGTGAAGAAGCCGAAGGGCTGGCGCTCCATCATCAGCGCGTCGCCGACCTGCAACTGTTCGAGACGGGACGTGAAGGCGCCGTCCGGCACGATGATCGAGTAGAACTCCAGGTAGTCGTCCCACGTTGCCGACGCCATCGAATAGGCCCGCCACACCGGCGCGCCATTGGCCTGGTGCAGCCCGAGACGGGCGAACTGCCCTGGCACGAAGCGGAACCCCGCGTCCCGGCTGAGCCGGAAGGACAGCAGCCGGGGACTCCAGCGCTGCAGCCACAGGATGCGGGCCGGCTGGGACTTGTCGTTGGGGGCGTCCATGGCGTCTCTCCTTTGCTGGCATGTGGGGGAGAATTCAACCGCTCACCGTCGATTCGACCGTCTGGGGGCGGAGGAATTCGCCGCAAAGGGCGTGTTCGGAGCTTACACGATGTCCCCGCTGACAAATCTTGTCAGCATGTGACGAAAAACGTCACATGAAAGATGGGTTGCTGGGATGGGCAGACGCTGGCCCGGTGGCTTGGTGACTGGTAACGATCTGTTTAAGAATGAAAAAATTGAAACCCATGACGTTTGGCACGCTGATTGCGTATCTCTGCAGGTACGAGGCAATAGCCCGCACCAACCAAATTTCAACGAGTGGAGATCACATCATGAAAAAGCAAGGCGGTTTTACGCTGATCGAACTGATGATCGTCGTGGCGATTATCGGCATTCTGGCGGCTGTGGCCATCCCCAGTTATCAGGATTACGTCAAGAAAGGCCGCTTCTCTGAAGTTCAGGGGCTGGCTGAACAGCGCAAGAGTGAAGTGGCGTTGTGTTACTCCCAGGAGGGCTCTTTTGCTAACTGTAATGGTGGATCGAATGGCATTTCCGCTAACCTTGCTGCGCCAACGACCAACACCACGACGCTGACGGTGACGGCCGGCGTGATTAACGGTGTTTCTGCTGCTAATTCTGACAGTACCACGACAAACCTGACGCCGACTGCACCGGGCGCTGACGGCGTTATCCGTTGGACGAATGATGGCGGCTGCGTTGCAAAGGGTTGGTGTAAGGCTAACTAAGCGTACGCTGGAGCCAGAGAGTCAGGGGTTTCTGACGTTTCTCGCTCCACATGAGGTCCAAATCCCCGCAACTCAAAAGGCGGGGATTTTGCGTTTACCTGGGAGAATCACAGCTCCCCTTTTGAGGTCCTTAATGTGTGGTGGCTATGTGAGAAAACTAGATTTATGATTTCTATAGACTTTCTGGCATCGCCCAATATCGATGCTCGCTCTCCGGATGTTGATGTGGGCCTGATCGTCATCCACGCCATCAGCCTCCCTCCCAACCGCTTCGGCGGTCCCGGTGTCACCCAGCTCTTCACCAACACCCTCGACCCGCAGGAGCACCCCTACTACGCGGGCATCCATCAGCTGAGGGTTTCCGCTCACTTCTTCATCCGCCGTACCGGCGAGGTGATCCAGTTCGTCGATCCCCAGATGCGTGCCTGGCATGCCGGCGCGTCGTCCTGGCGTGGGCGTGAGCGTTGCAATGATTTCTCCATCGGTATCGAACTGGAAGGCTGCGATACGCTTCCCTTCGAGGCCGTGCAGTACGAGTTGCTGGCCGATCTGCTGGCCGATCTCTGCGAACGCTTTCCGATCGAGGGCATCACCGGGCATTCGGATGTTGCGCCGGGGCGCAAAACCGACCCGGGGCCGTACTTCGCGTGGGGGCGCCTGCGGCGTTGTCTGGAAGCGCTGGGTTGCCCACAGATCGCTGCGTTGATCGAGCCCAAGGGGGCGCCGGAAGAACTGGAAGCGTCTTTGATGACTTGGCCTTTTCCTGTCTCGGGGCGGCCCGACTGAACGCCAAGCTGTCTTTGACGAAAGCCTTTACGCAGTGCGCCCTGTGGGGCAGTGACGGGTAGGGGGCAACCATCTGCATGGCGCCTGGGTGATGCCTTTTGCATCATTGGTGAGGCTGTGGACTCGGGGTGGATTGACAAAACCCAGTCGAATCAATAGAATGCGGGCTGTGTGCATTTTTGCTCACTTGTTTTTTGTTACAAGTTGGCGCCTGAGCCGCTGCATGACCGGCCTTCTTCCCCCCGGTTACTGACCCTCCCGAGGTCTGGCTTGGCGCTTTTTTTGGCACGCTGTCTGGTTGCGTCAGCGTGTTTGGATCAACCCCTGGCGACCTAGTCTATTGAGCGTCGTCAGCCGGTTTCGTTGGCTGACGAGTTGAACCCGGCCCTGCTTTTCGAGGGCCGTCGGGTGATACAAACGGATGTGCTGTCCCTGCTGTTTTGGGGCGGTTCTGCGTGCGCGTTCGGTGGGCCGTGGCCACAGAAAGGAGAGCCCATGTTCGCAACTCGTATCGCGAAGTTCGCACGTCACGCGGCTTCACTCATGCTTCACTTCGCCCACGGCGGTCTTCTCGTCGCTGGCCTTATCGTTACCCTTTTCATCGCATCGCGAATCGCCAACCACGGCGTGCAGGGCTTGTCCCTCGATAGTTTCACTGACAAAGCCCAGGTTCCTGCCGCAATGGCTGTGGCCGAACCCGAGCCTGAAGTCGTCCAGGTGTCGGACGACAGCGCGTCGATCCAGCTCAGTCCCGACCTGCAGCGTGTCAAGGCCTATGTGGCCAAGCGCTACCAGGTGTCTGCGGTGGCGCTTGAGCCGCTGCTGGCCTCGGCTCAGCAGACCGGGCGCAGCCTGGGTGTCGACCCGTTGCTGCTGGTGGCTGTGATGGCCATCGAGTCCCGCTTCAATCCCTTTGCCGAGAGCCCGATGGGCGCGCAGGGTTTGATGCAGGTGATTCCAAAGTTCCATCCCGACAAGGTGGATGTGAAGTCGGACAAGAGTGCCATGTTCGACCCTGAAACCAATATCCGTGTTGGCGCGCTGGTGCTCAAGGAGTACATCAAGAGCACCGGTTCCGTCGAGCGGGCCCTGCAGCAGTACGGCGGTGTCGGCGACCCGTCCGCCCCGTACGCCAGCAAGGTGATGGCCGTGAAGGCCATGCTGAGCCAGGTGGCCCGTAGCGGAGGAAGGCTCGTCGGCGCCTGACCTGCGCCCGAGCCTGGGGAAGAGGAACCCGCCGAGAGGCGGGTTTTTTCATTTTTAGGCTGGGGGTGCTATTTGCTTGTGGGGGCGAATTCATTCGCCCACGGACGTCGAGCAGGGCATGTCGAAGATCCGGGCTGCAGAGGGCGAATGAATTCGCCCCTACAGGACTTGGGCGATGCGTTCGGCGGCTTCGAGCAGTCTCGCGCTTCCTGTCGTGTAGGCGATGCGCAGATGGCGTTCCGGTGCGTTGTCGCCGAAGTCGATGCCCGGTGTCGTGGCGACGCCGGCTTCCTCGATGAGCAGGCGTGCCAGTGACTGGCTGTCCTGGGCGATGCCGGAGATGTCGGCGTATAGGTAGAAGGCGCCCTGGGGTTCGGTAGCGAAGCGGAAGCCAATGTCACGCAAGGCGGGGAGGAGCGCGTTGCGACGTTCGGCGAACTCGTGCCGGCGCTCTTCCAGAATCGAGATGGTGGACGGTTCAAACGCTGCCAGCGCGGCGTGCTGGGCCGGCGTGGAGGGCGAGATGAAGAAGTGCTGGGCCAGCTTCTCGATGTCGCGCACGTAGGCTTCTGGGGCGACCAGCCAGCCAAGGCGCCAGCCGGTCATGCCGAAGTACTTCGAGAAGCTGTTCACCACGAAGACATCGTCGAGCCGGCTGAGGGCGGTACAGGCGTCCACGCCGTAGTTGAGGCCCTGGTAGATCTCGTCGACGATCAGTACGCCTTGGTGCCGGCTTACGGTTTTCTGCAGGGCGACGATTTCGTCGAGCGTGAGCAGGGTGCCGGTGGGATTGGCCGGGCTGGCGACCATCAGGCCGCGGGTCTGGGGCGTCCAGGCGGCTTCGACCTGGGCCGGCGTGGGCTGGAAGCGGGTGCTGGCGTCCACCGGCAGGGCGCGGGGGTGGCCTTCGAAGCTGCGTACGAGGTGGCGGTTCGACGGGTAGCCGGGGTCGGGCAGCAGCCATTCGTCGCCAGGGTCGGTCAGTGTCGCGAGGGCCAGCATCAGGGCGCCGGAGGCGCCGGGGGTGACGATGATGCGCTCAGGTGCGATGCTGGCGCCGAAGCGGTCGTGGTAAAAGCGGGCGATGGCTTCGCGCAGGGCGGTGAGCCCAAGGGCCGGCGTGTAATGCACGTGGCCGCCGGTCAGGAAGCGTTGGGCCGCTTCGACGATGGGCTGGGGGCTGGGGAAATCCGGTTCACCGACTTCCAGGTGGATGATGTCGCGCCCGCTGGCGGCGAGTTCATGGGCGCGCTTGAGGATCTCCATTACGTGGAAGGGCTGGATGTCGGCCATGCGGCGGGCGCTGCGAATCATGGATGGGTTCCTGAAGAGTGGGGATCGGCAGTAGCACGAGGAAAACAAAAAAGCGCCGATTGCTCGACGCTTTCTTGCAGTACCTGAGCAGCCGGCTGGCTGCTGCGAACTTACACCGACAGGGCTAGTTCGAACAGTTCGCGCTTCAGCGTGAACTGCTTGGGCAGGCGGTCCTGCAGCTTGTCGAACCATTCCTGGTGGCCGGCCAGCTCGGTCTTCCAGGTGTCGGCGTCGATCTTGACCAGGGCTTCGAATTCGGCCTTGGTCACGTCGGAGCCGGTCCAGTCGATGTCTTCGTACTGGGGCATCCAGCCGAGGGCGTTTTCGGTGGCGTGCACGCGGCCGCGGACGCGGTCGACGATCCACTTCAGGACGCGCATGTTCTCGCCGAAGCCGGGCCACATGAACTCACCCTTCTCGTTCATGCGGAACCAGTTGACGCAGAATATGCCCGGCGCCTGATCCACGGTGTGACCCATCTTCAGCCAGTGGTTGAAGTAGTCGCCCATGTGGTAGCCGCAGAAGGGCAGCATCGCGAACGGATCGCGACGCACCACGCCTTGGGCGCCGAAGGCCGCGGCGGTGGTTTCGGAGCCGAGGGTGGCAGCCATGTAGACGCCGAAGTTCCAGTTGAAGGCCTGGTACACCAGCGGTACGGTGGTGGCGCGGCGGCCGCCGAAGATGAAGGCGGAGATGGGTACGCCGGCCGGGTCTTCCCACTTCGGGTCGATGGACGGGCACTGGCTGGCCGGGGCGGTGAAGCGGGAGTTCGGGTGCGCAGCCTTGCGGCCGGTTTCCTTGGCGATCTCCGGGGTCCAGTCCTTGCCTTGCCAGTCGACCAGGTGCGCCGGGGCTTCCTTGCTCAGGCCTTCCCACCACACGTCACCGTCGTCGGTCAGTGCGACGTTGGTGAAGATGATGTTCTCGCGCAGGGTGGCCAGCGCGTTGTAGTTGGTCTTTTCGGAGGTGCCGGGGGCAACGCCGAAGAAGCCGGCTTCGGGGTTGATTGCGTAGAAGCGGGTGCTGCCGTCGGCTTCCTTGCGCGGCTTGATCCAGGCGATGTCGTCGCCGACGGTGGAGATCTTCCAGCCGTCGAAGGACTTGGGCGGGATCAGCATCGCGAAGTTGGTCTTGCCACAGGCGGACGGGAAGGCGGCGGCGACGTAGGTCTTCTCACCTTCGGGGCTTTCCACGCCGAGGATCAGCATGTGTTCGGCCAGCCAGCCCTCGTCGCGGGCCATGGTGGAGGCGATGCGCAGCGCGAAGCACTTCTTGCCGAGCAGGGCGTTGCCGCCGTAGCCGGAGCCGTAGGACCAGATCTCGCGGGTCTCGGGGTAATGAACGATGTACTTGGTGGTCGGGTTGCACGGCCAGCGGGAGTCCTTCTCGCCGTGGGCCAGCGGAGCGCCAACCGTGTGCACGCAGGGCACGAACTCGCCATCGGCGCCAAGCACGTCGAAGACGGCCTTGCCCATGCGGGTCATGGTGCGCATGTTGGTGACGACGTAGGGGCTGTCGGAGATCTCCACGCCGATGTGGGCGATGGGGGAGCCGAGCGGGCCCATGGAGAACGGGATCACGTACAGGGTGCGACCGTGCATGCTGCCCTTGAACAGTTCGTTCAGGGTCTTGCGCATCTTGGCCGGGTCTTCCCAGTTGTTGGTGGGGCCGGCGTCGTCCTTGTTGGCGGAACAGATGTAGGTGCGGTCTTCGACGCGGGCCACGTCGGAGGGGTCGGACCAGGCCAGGTAGGAGTTCTTGCGCTTTTCCGGGTTCAGCTTGATCAGCATCCCGGCTTCGACCATCTCGGCACACAGGCGGTCGTATTCTTCTTCGGAACCGTCGCACCAGACCACGCGGTCGGGTTCGGTGAGGGTGGCGATCTCGGCAACCCACTCCTTCAGTTTCTGGTGTTTGACGTAATCGGGTGCGGCGGCGATGGCGGCTTCGGCAATGCTTTGAGACATCTCACGATTCTCCAGGACGTTACGGATGCGTTGTTTCAAGTGCCGGTTTGGGGAGGCTTCCGGCTGGGCAATCGCGTCTTTTTTGGGCCACCAGGGCTCGGCGCGTATTATTGGTGTCAATCAGGATTAACCCGACTGACTTAGCCTTACATTATGCCATGGTTCCGCGCATAGAGAAATCTACTCGGATGGCATTTTGTGCTGTGGAAGTCACGAATTGTCGTAACGGCAATTTGGTCGGATGATGGCAGTACACAAACACACATCACAATGGAGAGGGATACCTGAATGGATGAGCAAATTCGCCTGGCCGCACTCGAATACCACCGTCTGCCCAAGCCGGGGAAGATCGCCATTGCGCCGACCAAGGCGCTGACCAACCAGCAGGATTTGTCGCTGGCCTATTCGCCCGGTGTGGCGGCAGCCTGCGATGCGATCGTCGAAGATCCCGCCGAGGCCGCGTCGCTGACGTCCCGCAGCAACCTGATCGGCGTCGTTACCAACGGCACTGCGGTGCTCGGCCTGGGCAACATCGGTCCGCTGGCGGCCAAGCCGGTGATGGAGGGCAAGGCGGTGCTGTTCAAGAAGTTCGCCGGCATCGACGTCTTCGACCTGGAGATCGACGAACCCGACGCGGACAAGCTGATCGACATGATCGCGGCCCTCGAGCCGACCTTCGGCGGCATCAACCTCGAGGATATCAAGGCGCCGGAGTGCTTCTACATCGAGAGCAAGCTGCGCGAGCGAATGAAGATCCCGGTTTTCCATGACGACCAGCACGGCACCGCCATCGTCGTCGGTGCGGCGCTGCTCAACGGCATGCACCTGCTCGGCAAGGATCTGTCGAAGATCAAGCTGGTCACCTCCGGTGCCGGTGCGGCTGCGCTGGCCTGCCTGGACCTGCTGGTGATGCTCGGTGTGCCCGTCGAGAACATCTGGGTGACCGACATCGAAGGCGTGGTGTACGAAGGCCGTACGACGCTGATGGACCCGATCAAGGCGCGCTATGCGAAGAAGACCGACGCCCGCAAGCTGGGCGAGGTGATCGAGGGCGCCGATGTGTTCCTCGGGCTGTCCGCCGGTGGCGTGCTGAAGCCCGAGATGGTGGCCAAGATGGCTTCCCGGCCGCTGGTCATGGCGCTGGCCAACCCGACGCCGGAAATCCTGCCGGAAGAGGTCAAGAAGGTGCGTGACGATGCGTTGATCGCCACCGGTCGTTCGGACTATCCGAATCAGGTGAATAACGTGTTGTGCTTCCCCTTCATCTTCCGCGGTGCGCTGGATGTGGGGGCCACCACCATCACCGATGAGATGAAGCTGGCCGCCGTGCGCGCCATTGCCGAGCTGGCCCGCGCCGAGGCATCCGACATCGTGGCGGCGGCCTACGGCGAGAAGGTGTCCGGCTTCGGTCCCGAGTACATCATTCCGAGGCCCTTCGACCCGCGCCTGATCGTCAAGATCGCGCCCGAAGTCGCCCGCGCGGCAATGGAGTCTGGCGTGGCGACGCGCCCGATCACCGATTTCGAAGCCTATCGCCAGCAGCTCAACAACTTCGTATGGCAGTCCGGCCTGGTGATGAAGCCGGTGTTCCAGGCCGCCAAGCAGGCGCCCAAGCGCATCATCTTTGCGGAAGGCGAGGCCGAGCGCGTGTTGCGCGCGGTGCAGACCGCGGTGGATGAAGGCATGTGCCGGCCGGTGCTGATCGGCAGGCCGGAAGTGGTGCTGCAC
Organism: Zoogloea sp. LCSB751; assembly: GCF_002028455.1. Taxonomy (GTDB): domain Bacteria; phylum Pseudomonadota; class Gammaproteobacteria; order Burkholderiales; family Rhodocyclaceae; genus Zoogloea. Next base: position 546,478 of record NZ_MWUM01000001.1, read on the forward strand.
AACATCGAGCGCTTCGGTCTGCGCCTGCGCCCGGAGCTGGACTTCGAGATGGTGAACCCGGACTCCGATCCGCGTTTCAACCAGCTATGGTCCCACTACCACTCGCTGATGGAGCGCAAGGGCGTGTCGGTGGATTACGCCAAGCGGGAAGTGCGCCGCCGCACCACGCTGATCGGCGCGCTGCTGCTGCACTTCGGCTACGCTGACGGGATGATCTGCGGCACCTACGGCATGCATCACCTGCACCTCAAGTTCATCGAGACGGTGCTGGGCCGCCAGAAGGGCGTGCGCAACTTCTACACGATGAACCTGCTGGCGCTGCCGGACCGGACCGTGTTCCTGTGCGACACCTACGTCAACTACGATCCGACCCCCGAGCAGGTCGTCGAGATGACCCGTCTGGCTGCCGACGAGGTGCGTCGTTTCGGTATCCAGCCGCGGGTCGCGTTGCTGTCCCACTCCAGCTTCGGCACCGACAACTCGCCGACCGCCGAGAAGATGCGCAAGGCCTTGGTGCTGCTGCACAACGAACATCCCGACCTGGAGGTGGAAGGCGAGATGCACGGTGACGCGGCGCTGGACGCGGACATCCGCAAGCAGGTCTTCCCCAACGCCAAGATGGGCGAGGACGCCAACCTGCTGATTTTCCCGACGCTGGATGCGGCCAACATCGCCTTCAACCTGCTCAAGACCGCTGCCGGCGAAGGCATGACCATCGGCCCGATCCTGCTCGGTTCGGCCAAGCCGGTGCACATCCTGACCCCGACCGCGACGGTGCGCCGGATCGTCAACATGACCGCACTGACGGTGGTCGAAGCCGGTCGTTGATGTTGTCCTAATGTCTCCGCCGTCTGCGGCCGTTAGAATCCGTGACTCAGATCACGGAGGGCGGGATGGCGGAGGAGGGCAAGGCGGCGCTGGTTCTTACCGGTGGCGGGGCGCGGGCGGCCTACCAGGTCGGCGCGCTGCTCGCCGTTCGCGACGTGTGGGGCCGGCGCCCCGAAAATCCGTTTCCGATCCTGTGTGGAACGTCCGCCGGTGCCGTCAATGCGGCGGCACTGGCGGTGTTCTCCGCCAACTTCGATGAAGCTGTGCGCAAGCTCGCCTACATCTGGCGAAACTTGCGTGTCCATCACGTTTACCGGGCCGATACGGCAGCAATCACCCAGTCGGTGATGCGCTGGGCCTCGGCAATCCTGTTTGGTGCGCTGGTACGCCAGTCGCCACGCTCCCTGCTCGACAACACGCCGTTACGCGAACTGCTGGAGGCACAGCTGGACTTCTCCGCCATCGGCCGGGCGATCGACGCGGGCCATCTGCGGGCGATCTCCATCAGTGCGTCGGGCTATACCTCGGGCGACAATCTGGCCTTTTTTCAGGCCTGCGATGAGCTGCAGCCGTGGCGCCGGGAGAAGCGTATCGGCATGCGAACCGAGTTGAAGGTGGATCACCTGCTGGCATCCAGCGCGATTCCCTTCGTCTTTCCAGCCATGCGCATCAATCGGGAGTATTTCGGCGACGGCTCGATGCGTCAGCTGGCGCCCATCAGCCCGGCCATCCACCTCGGTGCCGAGCGCGTCCTCGTGATTGCCGGCGGGCGGCGGTCCGAAGAGGCGCGGCAGCGCACGGACAGCTATCCCTCGCCGGCCCAGGTGGCCGGCCATGCCATGTCGAGCATCTTCCTCGATGGCTTGGCGATGGACCTGGAGCGCATGGAGCGCATCAACGCCACCCTTTCGGTACTGACGCCCGAGCAGCGGGCTGCGGCCGGCATCGCTCTGCGTCCCATCGAGACCCTGGTGATTGCGCCATCCCAGCGTCTTGACTATCTTGCTGCACGGCACCGCCAGGCCTTGCCGCGGGCCTTGAGCACGGTTCTGCGCAGCATTGGTGCCATGCGGAAAAATGGTTCGGTGCTGCTTTCCTATCTGCTTTTCGAGCAGGGCTACACCCGTTCGCTGATGGAGCTCGGCTACCGGGATGCGATGAGCCGGCGTGCAGAACTTGCGCGGTTTTTGCGGATCGATGGTCAGTGATGCACATCGTTGTGGGGTGGAGGGGGCCGATGTGCAAAAAAGTCATTCACAAAAAACTTCAAAAATTTAAAATAACCCCTTATTTTGAATAAGAAGTATGTTGTTCGCGTTTGTGCCGTCCGGCCATGGTGTGGCATTCATTCAAAGCGCATCTGCCGGAGTGAGCCGAATTTCGCCCGCGAGGTCTGCCTGTCGCGAAGATTTTTCATTGCGGAAGAGTGCTTCTTCCCGTTCATGAACCAGTTTTGAAGACGATGAAAATCCGTACTACCGTACTGACCCTGCTGGGGGTCTTTGCACTCAATACCGCCATGCCCGGCGATGCACATGCTGTAGCGCACCATGCGGCATCGAAGAAATCCCAAGCCGCCAAGGCCACCCCGAAGGCTGAAAAGGCCGAGAAGGTGGCCAAGTCGTCGAAGTCGGGCAAGGCTAAGGGCAGCAAGGTCGCCAAGGCGGTCGAAGAGAAGGCGTCCAGCCGCAGGGTAGCGGCCCATACGCCGCGCCATGCCCGCCACGCCGTCGCGGCCGTCAGCCATGACATGGACCATGAGGGCAATCCGCAGCTGCAATCGGCGGCCTTCATGGTGGCCGATCAGGCCACCGGCAACGTGTTGCTGGAAAAGAACTCCGATTCCGTGGTGCCAATAGCGTCCATCACCAAGCTGATGACGGCGATGGTCGTGCTGGATGCCCGTCTGTCTCTCAATGAGGCGCTGACGATCACCCAGGACGACGTGGATACCCTGCGGGGCAGCAGTTCCCATGTGCCGGTGGGCACCGAACTGCAGCGGGACGATATGCTGCGCCTGGCGCTGATGTCCTCCGAGAACCGGGCTGCGGCAGCCCTGGGGCGCAACTACCCGGGCGGCCTGCCGGCTTTCGTGGTGGCGATGAACCGCAAGGCGGCCTCCCTGGGGCTGCACGACACCCGCTTCTCCGACAGCACCGGCCTCAATTCGGCCAATGTGTCGAGTGCCCGTGACCTGGTCAAGATGGTGTCGGCTGCATCCCGCTACCCGCTGATCCGCGAATTCACCACCACCGCCAACTACGTGGTTTCGCTCAACGGCCGCCAGCGTCAGTTCAACAACACCAACTCTCTGGTCGGCAGCCCGAACTGGCAGATCGGTGTGTCGAAGACCGGTTACATCAACGAGTCCGGCAAATGCCTGGTGATGCAGGCCTGGATGCTCAACAAGCCGATGATCATCGTGCTGCTGGACTCCTTCGGGCGCTTCACCCGCGTTGCCGATGCCCAGCGGGTCAAGCGTTGGCTGGAGAGCGCTGCGGTGCAGCAGAAGCTCGCCGCCGCCGGCCGTCATGGTCCGGCAACCTGACGGGGGGCTGGAATGAGAAAGGCGCCGCGAGGCGCCTTTCTTGTATCGTCAGTGCGGGTTGGCCCTGCGGGGGCCATTCCTGTCGGGGCGAATGAATTCACTCCGACGACTCACGGAGAACTGTGACCTAGGTCTGGCGCGTGGCAGGGGCCACGTAGCCGAGGGCACTGGAGATCTCGTCGGCAGTCTGGCGGATCAGCGGGGCCCAGTCCGGATTGAAACGCTCGGACGGGGTGGATAGGGACAGGCCGGCGACCAGATCGCCGTTGTCGTCGCGGATGCCGGCGGCAATGCAACGCACGCCGTTTTCGACTTCGTCCAGGTCATACGCGACGCCGTGGCGGCGCACCTTGTCGAGTTCCTTCTCAAGGCCCTGCAAGGTGGTGATGGAGGTCGGCGTCGATGAGGGCAGGCCGGTGCGGCGGGCGTATTCCTTGACCTTCTGGGGGCCGTCTTCGACGAGAAACAGCTTGCCGGTGGCGGTGGTGTGCAGAGGTGCGCGGGCGCCAACGATGTGGACGACACGCACGGCGGACTTGCCGCTGGACGTCCGTTCCACGTAGACGATCTCGTCGCCGGCGCGGATACCGAGGTTGACGCTCTCGCCGGTGGTGGCATGGAGCTTGACCATGGCAGCCATCGCCGTTTCCCGCAGGGAGATGCGTGACTTCACCAGGCTGCCCAGTTCGAGCAGCCTGATGCCCAGGCGGTAGGCGCCGCCGTCGCTGCGTTCGACGAAGCCGCTACTGCTCATCGCGCCGAGGATGCGGTGGGCAGTGGACGGATGGAGCCCGGTTTCAATAGCAAGCTGTTTGAGGGCCACCGGATCGGGGTGTTCGGCAAGGACGTCGAGCAGCTTCATCATGCGCTCGATGACCTGGATGGGACTTTTCGCGGTTTCTGGCGTGGACAACGGATTTCCTGCCTGTGAATCAGGGACGCGGAATGGTATCTCAGGAGCGTTGATTTCGCCTAGTGAAATGCCGCGCTGCCACAAAGCCCGTCATACCTTGATGGAGAAGGGCGTGAAGTTGGTGTCCACGTCGTAGTGATCCTCCCGCTCGGCCTCCTTCAGAAACGCGACGATCTTGTAGGTGAGCGGTGTGAACAGCGTTTCAACACCGACCTTGGTGATGAACTGGGCGAGCATGATGCCCGGCAGCAGTTCATTGGGAATGAGGCCGGAGTTCCAGAAGGCGAGCGGGTAGAACAACAGGGAGTCGACGCCCTCGCCGAAGATCGTCGAACCGATGGTGCGTTGCCACAGGTGACGGCCGTTGCTGCGGATCTTCATGCGGGCGAGCACGTAGGAATTGACGAATTCGCCGCAGAAGAAGGCCGTCAGCGATGCGGCGACGATGCGCCAGGTGGAGCCGAAGGCGATCTCGTAGGCGGGTTGGTTGGTCCAGGTTGGGGCCGGTGGCAGGGCGACCACCACCGCGGCCATCACCGAGGCGAAGACCATGGCGCCGAAGCCGGCCCAGATCACGCGGCGGGCGCGGGCGTAGCCATACACCTCGGTGAGCACGTCGCCGAAGATGTAGGAGACCGGGAAGAACAGTACGCCGGCACCGAAGGTCACCGGACCCAGGCCGGGGATGACGACTTGTGCCGCCTTGGCCGGGCCGATCAGGTTTGAGCACAGGTAAACGGCCACAAAGGCCGCCATCACGAACTCGTAGTACTTGTACTGGCGCTGGGTGGGTGAATGCAGATGTGACGATGTCGACATGGCGGGCTCCGGGGGGAATGGCCGGGCCCGCTTTCGTCATTGTGGGGCCTCGGTTGGCGCCTGCCAGTGTGGCATTGCAGCACCCCGGCGGCAACGGGGTCAGCCGGCCACCATGTGCCCGGCTACGCGCACCAGGATGCCGACCAGCGCGCCGAGGGTGGCGGGCTTCCAGACGTCGGCCACGCGTCGCCCGGCGGAGATCAGCACCGCCACGCCCGGGACGTCGAGCGGGTGGATCAGCAGGCCGGCGCTGGCCCCGTTGAGGGTGGCGGGGTTGGCCGTGCCGGCGCGCAGCATCTCGTCCATGACGCCCATCATCGCGGTGCCGCCGGCCAGGTATTTGGTGAGCGTTGGCAGGATCAGCGCCGGATCGGCACCGACCGCCAGCAGCAGCGGCGACAGCAGGCCGGTGAGAGCGTCCAGCGCGCCAAGGCGCCGCAGGGCGAGGACCACGGTGAGGGACAGCACCAGCATCGGGATCGAGCCGACGGCGATCTTGAAGGCCTCCGCGCCGGCCCGGTTGATCACGTCGAGGATGCCCTTGGCGCTTTCGGCGACTGGATGGTGCAGGGTTTCATCGACGGTGTGTTCGGTGCTGCTGAGCCCGCGTCCGAAGCCGTAATAGGTGGCCGCTGCGGCGGCCAGCCCGCCAACCAGCGACCAGCCGAGCACGATGCCGAAATGCAGGCCCATCGCGGCCATCGGCATCGACACGTTGGCCTGGGCCATCGCCATCACCATCGCCAGCGTCGCGGCCAGGTGGCGGCTGGAGGCGCCGCGCTGGTCCATCATGGTCAGCGTGGCGACGGGGGCGGCGAAGCTGACGAAGTTGATCTGCAGCGCCGCGAACACGCCGAGGCCGGTCAGGCCGACGGGGCGCAGCAGCGGGGCCAGCCGGGCGACGACCCAGTCGAGCACGCCCCTGGCCTCCAGCAGGCGCATCAGGGACAGCATGACGATCATCACCGGCAGCAGCACGAAGAACGACAGCTCGACCGCAGAACGGCCGGCGCGCAGGATCACATCGATAAGCAGGTCCATGGATGCGGTGCAGCAAAAATGGCAACGGCCCCGATTATCGGGGCCGCATACGCCGTGGGCAACTTGAGGGCAACCCTAGTTCACGCCGCGCTACCTGAGCAGCGGTGCCAGTAGCGGCAGCAGCCAGGGCAGGGCGATGGCGGTGAACAGGCCGTTGAGGCCCATCGCCAGCGCGGCGAAGGCACCCGTCTGCTCGCTGAGCTGGAAGGCCCGCGCGGTGCCGATGCCGTGGGATGCCAGGCCGAGGGCGAAGCCGATGCTGGCGTCGTCCTTCACGCCGAGGCGGCGCAGGATGCCGTCGGCGAAGATCGCCCCGAAGATGCCGGTCAGGATAACGAACACCGCGGTCAGCGAGGCCAGTCCGCCGAGGCGCTCGGCGACGCCCATGGCGATTGGGGTGGTGACGGATTTGGGCGCCAGGGAGATCACGGTCGGCGTGCTGGCGCCCAGCAGGGCACCGATGGCGTAGGCCGACAGCGCGGCGGTCAGCGAGCCGACCACCAGTGCGATCAGCAGCGGCCCGCCCATGGCGAGCAGGCGCTTGAGCTGGGCGTGAAGGGGTACCGCCAGCGCGACGGTGGTCGGGCCGAGCAGGAAATGCACGAACTGGGCGCCGTCGAAGTAGCGCTGGTAGGGCGTGCCGGTGACCAGCAGCAGGATGACCAGTATGCTCACCGACACCAGCACCGGATTGATCACCGGGTGCCCCTTGGCCTTGCGGTGCAGCGCTAGCGCCAGCAGATACACGGCCAGCGTCAGGGTCAGCCACAACAGCGGCTGGGCGGACAGGTAGACCCAGATCTCGGTCATGCTTTCCGGGGTCATCGGGAGCCCTCCTGTTTGCCCTTGCGGGTCAGGAAGTGCAGCGTCAGTCCGGTGGCGGCCAGGCCCAGTACGGTGCTGGCAACCAGCGCAACGAGAATCGGGCCTGCTTCGTCGAAGAGGCGGGCGCCGTGGAGCATGACCCCGGTGCCGGCGGGGATGAACATCAGCGACAGGTTCTGCAGCAGATTGCCGGAGGTCGTCCGCAGGGATTCGGACGGGCCGCGGCGGGCGATCAGGTAGACCAGCAGCAGCCCCATGCCGATCACCGGGCCAGGAACCGGCAGGTGCAAGGCAACGCGCAGGGCTTCGCCGGCAAGTTGAAAAGTCAGCAGAAGGGCAAAGGCGGCGATCATGGGTGGAGGCCTCCGGGCAAGCGAAGGGATGGCTTCAAGGATACAAGGTGCATCTTGTGATGAGCTGAAGGGCTGCGCGGAACGGGTGCAGATCCGGCGAGGGCGGTCGCGATGGAGACCGCCGCTGCGGAGGTTGCCGCTGTAGGGGCTGCTTCTGTGGGGGCGAATTCATTCGCCCCCACAGTTTTTCCCCCACGGGATAGGTGCATCGTTTATTTACTTGCTGTTGCGGGCCCGGGTCGCGACGCGGGTTGCCTGCATGAAGTTGTCGTAGCGGTTTTCCGCCACCGCGAACCACTGCAGCTGGTCATCACGGAATTTCTTCCAGGCCTCGTAGATCCGGCGGAATTTGGCGTTCTTGGCGGCGATTTCATCGTAGAGGTCGAGCGCCGTCTTGAAGGCGGCCGCCATCACCTCGTTGGGGAAGGGCCGCAACTGGGTGCCTGAGCCAACCAGTTGCTTGAGAGCTGCCGGGCTCTTGGCGTCGTAGCTGGCCTGCATCTCCGAGTGGGCGCGCAGGCAAGCGTCTTCAAGGATGGCCTGGTATTCCTTGGGCAGCGACGCCCAGTGCTTCATGTTCACGTAGATGGAGAGCTGCGGTCCGCCCTCCCACCAGCCCGGGTAGTAGTAATACTTGGCGACCCGGTTGAAGCCGAGCTTGAGGTCGTCGTAGGGGCCAACCCACTCGGCGGCGTCGATGGTGCCTTTTTCCAGCGCCGGGTAGATGTCGCCGCCGGGGATCTGCTGCGGCACCACGCCCAGCTTGGCTAGTACCTGGCCGGTGATGCCGCTGATGCGGAACTTGAGGCCCTTGAGGTCGTCGAGGGACTTGATCTCCTTGCGGAACCAGCCGCCCATCTGGGTGCCGGTGTTGCCGCAGGGGATCAGGTGGATGTTGTAGTCGCGGAAGAACTCGCGCATCAGCTCCAGGCCGCCGCCACTGAGCATCCATGCGGTTTGCTGGCGGCTGTTGAGGCCGAAGGGCAGGCAGGTATCGAAGGCGAAGGTGGGATCCTTGCCGACGTAGTAATAGGACGCCGTGTGGCCGATCTCGACGGTGCCGTCCTTCACTGCATCGAGTACGCCGGGGCCGGGCACGATCTCGTTGGCGGCGAAGAGCTGGATCTGGAACTTGCCGCCGGTGGCTGCCGCGACATGCTTGGCTACCGATTCGGTGGCGCCGAAGATGGTGTCGAGGGTCTTGGGAAAGCTGGACGCCAGCCGCCACTTGATGGTCGGTAGCTCGGCGGCGGTAGCCGGGGCGGCCACGGCAGCGCCGGCCATGCCGGCACCGGCGTGCTTCAGGAAGGAACGTCTCTCCATGCTCGCTCTCCTTGCTCGGGACTGTTTGGTGGATCAGGCGCCGGCGACGGTCATGCGTTCCACCAGGATCGAACCGCAGTGCTTGGAGCCGCGCACCAGCACGTCCGAACCGATCTCGCGGATGCCCATCAGCATGTCCTTGAGGTTGCCGGCGATGGTGATCTCATGCACCGGGTACTGGATCTTGCCGTTCTCGACCCAGAAGCCGGCTGCGCCGCGGGAGTAGTCGCCGGTCACGTAATTGACGCCGTGGCCGAGCAGTTCGGTGACGAGCAGGCCGCGGTCCATCTGCTTGATGAGGCCGTCCAGGTCGTACTGGCCGGGCTTGACCAGCAGGTTGTGGCTGCCGCCGGCGTTGCCGGTGGTCTGCATGTCGAGCTTGCGTGCCGAGTAGGTGCTGAGGAAGTAGCCCTGCAGCACGCCATCGATGATGACCTCGCGATCCCGGGTGGCGACGCCGTCGTCGTCGAAGGGGCTGCTGGCGAAGGCCTTGGCCAGGTGCGGGCGTTCGGAGATCTGGATGTGGGACGGGAAGACCTGCTTGCCGAGGCTGTCCAGCAGGAAGGACGACTTGCGGTACAGTGCGCCGCCGCTCACCGCGTGCACAAAGGCGCCGATCAGGCCAGCAGCCAGCGGGGCTTCGAACAGCACCGGCACCTCGCAAGTCGGGATCTGGCGGGCGCCGAGGCGGGCCAGCGCACGGCGGGCGGCGAAAGTGCCGATCTCGTCGGCATCGGCCAGTTCGGACGGGTCGCGCTTGGTGGAATACCAGTCGTCCCGCTGCATGTCGTCGCCCTCGCCGGCGATCACCGAGCAGGACAGGTAGTGGCGGGAGCTGGCGTAGCCACCGAGGAAGCCGAGGCTGTTGGCGGAGATGAAGTGGGCTTCCTGCATCGACACGCTGGCACCGTCGGAATTGCGGATTTCCGGGCTCACCGCGAAGGCGGCGCGCTCGCACTGGCGGGCCAGTTCAATGGCCTCTTCGGTGGACAGCTTCCACGGGTGGTAGAGGTCGAAGTCAGGGAATTCCCTGGCCAGCAGGGCTTCGTCGGGCAGGCCGGCGGCCGGATCGGGGGCCGTGAAGCGGGCGATCGACACGGCGGCGTCCACGGTGGACTTGAGGGCCTCCTTCGAGAAGTCGGAGGTGCTGGCGTAGCCGCGCTTCTGACCGTCATAAATGGTGACGCCGACACCCTTGTCGCGGTTGTACTCGATGGTGTCCACCTCGTCGCGGCGGACCGTGACGGACTGGCCGAAGCCCTCCGAGACATCCACCTCGCACGCCGTCGCGCCACGCTTGCGGGCGAACTTGAGGATGTCTTCGGCGATGGTCTTGAGGTTGTCCTGGGTGAAGCTGAAACGGTTGTCGGCCATGGCGATCCGGATGGGGGAAGGGGCTAAAGGCTATAATCTTACCCTTCCCGAGCACTTCCTGCCCCCAGATGGCCCACTACAAATATCATCAAGACGAAGAAGACACCGGCCCCAGCAAGTCGGAACTCAAGCGCGCCAGTCATGCCTTGCAGGACCTCGGCCAGGAACTGGTCGCCCTTGGCAAGGAGCGCCTGGCCAAGGTGCCGATGGACGAGGACCTGCGCGACGCGGTGAAGGACTACCAGCGCTTCCCGTCCCATGAAGCCAAACGGCGCCAGCTGCAGTACATCGGCAGGCTGATGCGCAATGTGGACCCGGCGCCGATCCGTGCCGCGCTGGACGCCTTCAAGGGTGTTTCGGCGGTCGAGACGGCCAAGATGCATCGTCTCGAAAACCTGCGCACCAAGCTGATCGAGGACGAGAAGACTCTCCACGACATCGCCGTTGCGCATCCGGGCGCCGACCTGCAGCAGCTCCGCGTGCTGCGCCGCAATGCGATCAAGGAGAAGGAGCAGAACAAGCCGCCGCGCGCCTACCGGGAACTGTTCCGGATCCTGCGCGAGCTGGAGGACGGCACGGCCGGGGAGGCCGACGAGCACGAGCATGACGAGGCGGGAGACGAGGAATGAGCGAAGGTGTGAAGATCGGCTTGGTCTCCATCAGCGACCGTGCCTCGGGCGGCGTCTATGAAGACAAGGGCATCCCGGCGCTGCAGGACTGGCTGGGCAAGGCTCTGACCACGCCGTGGGAAGCGGTGACCCGCCTGATCCCGGACGATCAGCCGTCCATCGAGCAGACCCTGATCGAACTGTGCGACGAGGTGGGCTGCTCGCTGGTGCTGACCACCGGCGGTACCGGCCCGGCGCTGCGCGACGTGACGCCGGAAGCCACGCTGGCGGTGGCCCACAAGGTGATGCCGGGCTTCGGCGAGCAGATGCGCCAGGTCAGCCTGGCCTTCGTGCCGACGGCGATCCTGTCGCGCCAGGTGGCGGTGATCCGTGGCCAGAGCCTGATCATCAACCTGCCGGGCCAGCCGAAGGCCATCGCCGAGACCCTCGAAGGCCTCAAGGATGGCGATGGGCAGCAGAAGGTGCATGGCATCTTCGCCGCGGTGCCTTACTGCATCGACCTGATCGGCGGCCCGTACATCGAGACCGACGAGGCCATCGTCAAAGCCTTCCGTCCCAAGTCGGCGATCCGCCCGAAGGCTTGAGCGACGCGGCGGCCCCCCACGCTGACCGGGTTAAGCCGTAGGGGCGAATTCATTCGCCCTCGGTCGCTTGAATGGAGTCTGCGGGCGAATGAATTCGCCCCTACTCGAAGATCTTGATTACCTTGCTTTCGAAGCGCGGCTGCGGCAGGTAGCCGCCGGCCAGCTGCTTGCGGCGTTCTTGTTCGCGCCACCAGGCGCGCAGGCCGAGGAGGGCGGCGGTGATCAGCGCGTAGATCAGCGGCTCGGTAATGTCTTTTTTGACCAGCCACCAGAAGTGCACGCAGCCCATCACCGCGATCGGGTAGATGGCCCGGTGCAGGGCCTGCCAGCGGCGTCCGCCGAGCTTGCGGATGGCGGCGTTGAAGGATGTGGCGGCCAGCGGTGTCATCAGCACCAGCGCGGCGAAGCCGACGGTGATGAAGGGGCGCTTGAGGATGTCCTTGACGATGGCGTGCCAGTCGAAGAACTGGTCCAGCCACACGTAGGTGAGCAGGTGGGTCACGCCGTAGGCGAAGGCGAACAGCCCGAGCATGCGGCGCAGGCGCACCAGCCAGTGCCAGCCGCTGTACTTGCGCAGCGGTGTCACCGTCAGGGTGATCAGCAGGAAGCGCAGTGTCCATTCGCCGGTGGCGCGGGTCAGCGCCTCGATCGGGTTGGCGCCCAGCGTGTCCATCTCCAGTCCCCGCCACAGCAGGAAGGCGGGCACCAGGCACAGAGCGAACAGGGCGGTCTTGATGGCGCCGAGTTGGGGGGTGGTCGGGGTCATGGTGGTTGTTTCTTGTTGTGTTCAGAAGAAGCGGCGCAGGTCCATGCCGGTGTACATCGACGCGACCTGGTCGGCGTAGCCGTTGAACATCAGCGTCTTGCGCTTGGAAAACTCGCCGATACGCCTTTCTGTGGCCTGGCTCCAGCGCGGGTGGTCCACTTCCGGATTCACGTTGGAATAGAAGCCGTACTCGCTCGGTCCGGCCTTCATCCAGGCGGTGATCGGTTGTTTCTCGGTGAGGCGCAGGGTCACCAGGGATTTCGCGCCCTTGAAGCCGTACTTCCACGGCACCACCAGTCGGATCGGCGCGCCATTCTGGACCGGCAGCACCTCTCCGTACAGGCCGACCGCCAGCAGCGTGAGCGGATGGCGGGCTTCGTCGAGGCGCAGCCCTTCGTTGTAGGGCCACTCGAGCACGCCGCGGGTCATGGTGCTGCGGTCGTAGTGGGAGACGAACTCCACGTACTTGGCGCTGCCCTGGGGCTCTACCAGCTTGAGCAGGCTGGCCAGCGGAAAGCCGACCCACGGGATGACCATCGACCAGCCCTCCACGCAGCGCATGCGGTAGATGCGCTCCTCCAGCGGGGCGAGCTTGAGCAGTTCCTCGATGCTGAAGGTGCGCGGCTTGTTCACCAGGCCCTCGACGCGCAGCGTCCACGGTGCCGGCTTGAGGCGGTGGGTGTTCTCGGCCGGATCGGCCTTGTCGGTGCCCAGCTCGTAAAAGTTGTTGTAGGTGGTGACGGCCTTGTAGGGCGTCGGCGTCTCGCCGATGCTGTAGGGGCTTTTGGCCAGCGGGCCGAGGCTCTGGCCGGCGGCGCGGGCCAGGCCGGCCGGCAGCGCCGCTGCCAGGGCGAGGGCGGTGGACTGGGCCAGGAAACGGCGCCGGTCGCGGTACAGCTCGGGGGACGTGATTTCGGACGGCAGGATGTCTGTGGGGCGGCGGATCAGCATGGCAGCGTGTCCATTGTGACTGTTCGTGGTGAGGTAGACGGAGAAGGGCATCGAAAATTACAGGGATGAGCGAACGAGGTGACGTGCTCCCGACGGACCCGCGTGGGGGCGAATTCAGTCGCCCGATACCGCCAGCCACGCCTTGGACCTAGCCGTCCCCGTTGAGTTGCCGATAAACCGTGCTGGCAATCGGCAGCAACGCGTCCCGCGGCAGCTTGCCGGACAGGGCGTAGGCCTGGCGACCGTCTATCCAGTAGAAGGTGGACACCCCGTCCTGGTGGGCGAAGCGGAAAGCGGTGGCGCCGCTGTCCTGCTTGTCCGCGCAAACATAGAGGGTCAGGCGCCGGCCGCCGCCGTCTTCGTACATCAGCAGTGCGCCGGGGCCGTTCTCGGCGGCGATCAGGCGTCCGCCGACGAGATGGAAGCCTTCGGCTGCCAGTTGCGGGACACGTAGCGCATGGCCCAGGCGCTTCGACAGCCAGGCCGTCAGGTGGGCCTCCTGGTCGGCGCCGACCTCTACCGGGTGGCGCACTTCCGGCGTGAATACCGCGTGGGCGACGGCGGCCCGTTGAGGCAGACTGGACAGCGCGAGCGTCGTGTCGGAGGGGGGCGGGGCAAGCTGGCGGTCGGAGATGATGCCGATCCCGATGCCCAACGCAATCCAGGCCGCAGCGATGGCTGCCCGACGGAAGGGCGTGTGGTGCTGCGCCTTCAGCCGGGCCGCGATGGCATGGGGGATCGGCGCGTCGAGCTGGCGCGCGTAGGCCGCATGCAGCAGGGCCTTCTGACCACGCCAGGCGTCGACGGTGGCCTGGTCGTCCGTGTCTGCGACCAGATGGGCGGCGACGCGCATTGAGTCCGCGGCGGACAGTTGCCCGTCCACGTAGGCGTGCAGTTGATCCTTGCTGATGCGCTCCTTGCTCATTTCACGACTTTCAAATGCACGGGCCGGTCCTCGCCGGCCAGGATGGCGCGCAGCTTCTCGCGGGCGCGGGACAGGCGCGACATGACGGTTCCCTGCGGAATACCAAGGATGCGGGCGGTGTCGGCGTAGCTGAGTTCCTCCAGTCCAACCAGCAGCAAGACCTCCCGTTGATCCGGGAGCAGACAGGCCAGCGCGCGGTCCAGATCGCGTACCTCAAGTTCATCCTGCTGTTGGGGGCGCACCGGGATCGCGGGCGCGTCGTCGTCCAGGGGGACGAGCGCCGGCCGGCTGCGCAGCTGGTTGAGGAAGACATGGTGCATCATGGTCAGCAGCCAGGCCCGCAGATTGCCCGGCCGCCACAGCAGCCATTTGCCCAAGGCCCGCTCCAGGGTGTCCTGGAGCAGGTCGTCGGCGTCCGTATCGTTGCCGGTCAGCGCCCGCGCATAGCGGCGCAAGCGCGGGATCTCGGCCAGGATGGCGTGCTCGGCGGGCATGGCCGGGGGATGTGTGTGCCTACGGACGGGCCGTGTGCCACTGGTTGTTGAGGAAGCCGTCACCGGTGGTGTCGCCGGGCTTCTGGTCCTTGCTCCAGGTGTACAGTGGCCGGCCCTTGTAGGCCCACTGACGGCGTCCGTCGTCGCGGCCAACGATGCTCCAGTCACCCCTGGCCTGGTCTTTTTCACCGGCGAGCAGCGGTGGCCAGTTGGTGGCGCAGGGGCCGTTGCAGACGCTCTTGCCGCTGCCGGTGGCATCCTTGTCGAAGACATAGAGCGTCATGCCCTGGGCGTCGGTGAGCATGCCATAGTGGCTCTGGGCCGGTGGGGCGTCGTGCATGCTTGCACAGGCGCCGAGGAGGGCGGAAAGGCTTGCGGCGAGCAATAGTTTTTTCATGATCGTGTCTCCTTGGTGTGTGGCTGGGTACTGTCTAAACAGCGCCCGCGGACACTTTATTCCATGGGTGCAAAAACAAATTGATCTTTGCCCGGCATGGGTGTCGTGGTCGGCCACTGCGCCGTTTGCGCCTAGCAGCGGCGAAGCCGACTCTGCTAAACTCGCCGCCTGTTCAAGGTTCTTGCATGCAGCCGCCTGGCCGGGCGTCAGCCCCTCGGGACGGCGTTCGGCAAGCCCTCCATCCCATTTCTGAACGCCTGATCCCGGATTCCAATGCGCATCCTGCTGAGCAACGACGACGGTTATTTTGCTCCCGGCCTGCAAGCCCTTGCGGCTGCCCTGTCCGAAGTCGGGAAGGTCACCGTAGTCGCCCCCGAAAGGGATCGCAGCGGTGCCAGCAATTCCCTGACCCTCGATCGCCCCCTGTCCCTGCGCAAGGCGGCCAGTGGCTTTCATTACGTGAATGGCACGCCCACCGACTGTGTGCACCTGGCCGTGACCGGCATGCTCGACGAGTTGCCCGACATGGTCGTGTCGGGCATCAACCACGGCGCCAACATGGGCGACGACACCATCTATTCCGGCACCGTGGCGGCGGCGACCGAGGGCTTCCTGCTGGGCGTCCCGTCGATTGCCATTTCCCTGGTTGCCAAGGGGGCGTCGGACTTTTCCGGCGCGGCGCGGGTGGCCCGCGAACTGGTCGAGCGTTTTCAGCGGGAGCCGGTTGGCGTGCCGACGCTGCTCAACGTCAATGTGCCCGATCTGCCTTACGCGCAGATCAAGGGTGTTCAGGTGACGCGCCTCGGCAAACGTCACAAGGCCGAACCGACCGTCAAGTCCGTCACGCCGCGCAACGAGACCGTGTATTGGGTCGGTGCGGTCGGTGCGGCACAGGACGCCGGGGAGGGGACCGATTTCCATGCAGTGGCCAATGGCTTCGTGTCGGTTACGCCGCTGCAGATCGATCTGACCCACCAGGGCCAGATCTCCACCGTGCGCGACTGGCTGGGCAAATGAGCAGCGAGGTGCTGCGGGCTGCGTTGCAGACTGCCCTGCGGGCGCGGACGCGCATGGTCGAGCGGCTGCGCGAGCAGGGCGTCCGTGACGAGCGCGTGCTGGCCGCCATGATGGCGGTGCCGCGTCATCTCTTCGTCGAGGAAGCGCTGGCCTCCCGGGCTTACGAGGATACGGCGCTGCCCCTCGGCCTGCAGCAGACGATCTCGCAGCCCTTCGTCGTGGCGCGGATGATCGAACTATTGATGGCCGGCCGCGAACTCGGCAAGACCCTGGAGGTCGGAACGGGGTGTGGCTACCAGGCCGCGGTGCTGTCGCAACTGGCAACGGAAGTCTATTCGGTGGAACGTCTGCGGCCGCTGCTCGACCGGGCGCGCAACAACCTGCGCCACCTGCGCCGCCCCAACCTGCGTCTGAAACATGCCGATGGTAGCGTGGGACTGAAGGAAGCTGCGCCCTACGATACGATCATCGTCGCAGCGGCTGCGCCCAAGGTGCCGCCGGCACTCGTGGAGCAGCTGGCCGACGGTGGCCGGCTGATTCTCCCGGTCGGCGCAGCGGAGCAGATCCTGGTGCTGATCGAGCGAACCGCTCGCGGTATCCGAGAAACACGCCTCAGCGCGGTGCGCTTCGTACCCCTGCTGCCCGGCACAGAATGATTGATGCTTAACGAATGATGTTGTCCCGCGTCTGTACGAGTAGTCTTCTGAGCGCCCTGCTGCTGGCAGGGTGCGCCACCAAGTCGCCTGCGCCGGTGGCAGAACGTACCACCCGCCCGGCGAGTTCTGTGCCGGAAAGGAGTGAGGCACCGACGTCGGCGCCGCAACCCAAGGTGGCGCGACCGGGTTACTACATCGTCAAACCCGGCGACACCCTGATCCGCATCGCCCTCGATCAGGGCCAGAATTACCGGGACATCGCAGCCTGGAGCGGGCTCGAAAACCCCAACCTCATCGAGGTGGGGCAGGAGCTGCGTGTGCGTCCGCCGGAGTCCGGCGTGGTGACGCGTCCGGTGACGACATCCGGTGTCGAGGCGCGTCCGGTCGCTCCCAGCGGGGTGGCTACACCTGCCGCTGCGGTGAGCAGCGACGGCGTCCGTCGGGAGCCGAAGGGTGGCAAGGTGCCGTATTCCGAGCAGGCCTGGGCCCAGGCCCAGAAGCCCGAAGCGCCGCTGGTCGTCGCCAGGATCGACCCCAAGCCGGAAGCCGCGAAGCCGGAAGTGGCCAAGCCGGAACCCAAGCCAGACCCCAAGGAAGAGAAGAAGCCCGAGCCAGCCAAGCCCGCGGCGTCTGCTGCCGGCGATGACGGCAAGATAGACTGGGCCTGGCCCGCGTCCGGCAAGATCATTGCCGGCTTCAACGAAACCTCGAGCAAGGGCGTCGATCTGGCCGGCAAGACGGGAGATCCCGTGCTGGCGGCTGCCAGCGGTCGCGTCGTTTATGCCGGTACAGGTTTGCGTGGTTATGGCAAACTGGTTATCGTTAAGCATGACAATAACTTCCTGAGCGCATACGCCCACAATCAGAACCTGCTGGTCAAGGAAGGGCAGGCGGTGAGCAAGGGACAGAAAATTGCCGAACTGGGTGATACCGACAGCGATCGCCCGAAACTGCACTTCGAGATCCGGAGGCAGGGCAAGCCGGTCGATCCGGGCAAATTCCTGCCGTCTCGCTGAGCACCCGAAGGTGCTGGGCAGGGTTGAGCGGTGCGCTGATATGAATGACTATAGTCGCCGGGCATCACCCTTGCCGAACTTTGGGTGAGCACTGGCAGGAGGCGCTGCATGAAATGTTGTCTCCCTGAGTGTCTCCCCACGGTTCAGAGAGGACTCCATGTACGAACCGGCCGTTCCTGAGGAACTCGACAGTCCCGAGCAGGACCTGCCCCCGGAGGTCGAGGCCTTCCTCGAAGTCCCGGCGCAGTCCCCCGACACCGAATTCCTGGGTGACGTCACCCAGCTGTATCTCAACGAAATCGGCGCCAATCCGCTGCTGACGGCGGACGAGGAGCTGTCCCTGTCGCGGCGGGTCCGCCAAGGCGATTTCCTCGCCCGGCAGACGATGATCGAGCGCAACCTGCGTCTGGTCGTCAATATCGCCAAGCATTACCTCAACCGGGGCATACCGTTGCTCGACCTGGTGGAGGAAGGCAATCTGGGGCTCATCCACGCCCTAGAGAAATTCGATCCCGAGCGGGGCTTCCGCTTCTCCACCTACGCCACCTGGTGGATCCGCCAGAACATCGAGCGGGCGATCATGAACCAGTCGCGCACCATCCGCCTGCCGGTGCACGTGGTGAAGGAGTTGAACCAGGTGCTGCGCTGCCAGCGTCAGCTGGAAGCCGCCAGCAACGGCGACACCACCATCGAGGACGTGGCCCGCCAGCTCGGGCGTCCGGTGGACGATGTGCGGGCGATCCTGGCCCTCAACGAGCACACGGCATCTCTTGACGCACCGCTCGACATCGATCCGACCCTGTCGATCGGCGAGTCCCTGGCAGACGATGACGCTGAAACGCCGGACGTGCAGATCCAGGATCTGGAGGTCGAAACCCTGGTACGGGAATGGATCGGTCAGCTCAGCGAAAAGCAGCGCATGGTGATCCGCCACCGTTATGGCATCGATGAGTGCGAGGTGCAGACGCTGGAAGAACTGGCCGACAGCCTGGAACTGACCCGTGAACGGGTGCGCCAGATCCAGCTCGAGGCCCTCGGCCAGTTGCGCCGCATCATCAAGCGGCGCGGCGTCTCGAAGGACGTGCTTCTCTAGTCGCTTACCTATTTTCCGTCAGGATCGAAAACCATGAGCGACACCGTTCGCGTTTATCACAACGCCCGTTGTTCCAAGAGTCGTTCTGCCTGCGCGTTGCTGCAAGAAAAGGGCGTTGCGCTGGAGATCGTCGAATACCTCAAGACACCGCCGAGCCGCGCCGAATTGGCCGAGCTTGTCCGGAAACTGGGCGTTCCGGCCGAGAGCATCGTGCGTACCGGCGAGGACATCTACAAGTCCGATTACAAGGGGCGCACGCTCAGCGAGGACGAGTGGCTGGACGCACTGGCTGCGCATCCCATCCTCATCGAACGGCCGATCGTCGTGCGTGGCGAACGGGCCGTGGTCGGCCGCCCGCCGGAGAAGGTGCTGGCGTTGCTCTAGGTTCGGGCGTCAGCGCTTGTTCGCGAGGGCGGTCTGCCGGGCTGCCTTGACCGCTTCGCCCAGCTGGAACACCGACATGGCGTAGAAGCTGCTGCGGTTGTAGCGGGTAATCACGTAGAAGTTCTGATAGCCGAGCCAGTATTCGCTGTCGTCGCCGGGGGTGACCAGTTCGACCAGGGCCGCCTTGTTGGCGGGCATGTCACCGCTGGCAGCCGTGACGCCGCGGCGGGTCAATGCGGCCGGATCGAAGGCGGGTTCTATGTCGTTGGCGATCAGCGGTGCGAGGTCGGCCCCCTGTGCCACAGATGCACGAATGGCAATCGGCGCGCCGTTCTCCCAGCCGTGCATCTGCATGTAGCGGGCAACGCTGCCGATGGCGTCCTTGGGGCTGTTGAGCAGGTCGATCTGGCCATCGCCGTCGAAGTCCACCGCGTAGTTGCGCACGCTGCTTGGCAGGAATTGGGGCAGGCCCAGCGCGCCAGCGTAGGAGCCCTGATAGTCGAGCGGATCACGGTGCTGTTCCCGTGCCATCAGCAGCAGGTTCTCCAGCTCGCCACGGAACAGTTCGGCCCGCCGGGGATAGTCGAAGGCCAGCGTGGACAGGGCCGATACCGCCTGGTAGCTGCCGGTGTTGCGGCCGTAGATGGTTTCCACGCCGATGATGCCGACGATGATTTCTTCCGGCACCCCGTATTTCTCGCTCGCTGCCTTGATGGCGTCCTGGTAGCGCTCCCAGAAGGCCACGCCGGCCTTGATGCGCACGGGCTCGATGAAACGGCCGCGATAACGCTGCCAGGAGCGTACGCCTGGGTCCTTCGGCGGTGATATGGCCTTGATGACCGATGGCAGGTACTGGGCGCGGCGGAAGATGTAGGTCAGCGCGTCCTTGTCGAAGCCGTGACGCTGCTGCATCTCGGCGATGAACTGCTGGGCTTCAGGCCGGTCGGCGTAGCGTTCGGCGGCGTGGGCCGTGACTGAAGCGAGGAGGCCGGCCAGAAGAGACAGAATCAGGTGCCGACGGAGGGGGGCGTTTTTCATCGGGGGTGGAAATTCTTGATGGAGTGCTTCAGGCGTTGGAGGGCGGCGGGGGCGATGCCGGCGCGGCCATAGCGCAGATGGGCGTATTCGGTGGCGATGCGGTTCACGGTGTCGGCCAGTTCAGGGCGTACCCGGGAAACCCGGTCGGCGTAGTCCTGAGGGCCTTCCCAGGCGGCCCGTGGGTGTCCCGCTGAGGCAAGGCGTTTGCAGAACAGCGACCAGCTGCGGTCCAGGGCGTCTGCTGCCGTGCGGCGCCGCAGCGCCCACGCCGTCAGCAGGGCCATGACGATGGTGCAGGCGCCACCCATCAGGGCGGTGATCGTCTGCCAGTCGGCGTTGGCTACGCCGAACTCGGCGAGCAGTGCTTTCTGGCGGGCCGGATTGTACCCGAGAACCCACTGGTTCCAGCGGTTGTCGAGGGCGTCCAGTTGATTGCGCAGTTCCCGCAGCCAGGCGAGATCACCGCGTGCCAGCAGGGGGAGACGGTCGCTGCCGGGCAGGGCTGCGGCGAGGCCGCCGTCGATGCGGCGGGGGGCACTGGCGGCAGTCGGGTCAATCCGTCTCCAGCCCTTTCCGGCGAGCCAGACCTCAGCCCAGGCGTGGGCGTCCGATTGGCGGATCACCAGCGTGCCGTCCACCGGGTTGAGTTCGCCGCCCTGGTAACCGGTGACGACCCGCGCCGGGACGCCCGCCGCGCGCATGGCGATGACGAAGGCGGAGGCGAAGTGCTCGCAGAAGCCCTGCCTGGTGTCGAACAGAAAGCTGTCCGCATCGTCGCGGCCCAGGGGCTGCGGGTTCAGGGTGTAGCTCAGGTGGCGCTGGCGGAAATCCGCGATGACCTGCTCGAGGATATCCTCGGCGTCCCGGGCAGTCTCTTTAATGTGGGTGCCGAGCGCCTGGGTCCGTGGGTTGCTGCCGGCGGGAAGGGCCAGGGCTTCGCGCAGCGCGCGGGGCGGGGCGCTGAGGCCGACGGGCGTCTGGGGATAGGACACCAGCGACAGGCGCACCCGGTTGCGTACCGGTTCGGCTGACATCAGCTGGAAGTCGGTGCCGTAGTGCAGCCCGGGGGCTTCACCGGGGAAGTCGAGGGCCAGCAGCCAGCGTTGGTTGTGGGCCTCAAGGGTCAGCGTGTAAGGGTAGGCGATCCCCTGGGGAGTGTAGCCCGGACGTGCTTCTGTGCTGCTGAGTCCGGCGCGCCAGCTGCGTCCATCGAAGCGGCTGAGGACGGGGCCGCGCCAGTAGCGTTCCGAAGGCTGTGGCAATGCGCCGGCGAAGGCGGCCCTGAAGGCGATGTCGCTGGATTCGCTCAGGCGTGCCATATCGCCCGGCGTCATGCTGTCCGAAAGTCCGCTGACCCGGCTGTAGGCGTCGGCCGGCAATCCCCATAAGGGGCCCTGCACGCGGGGAAAGAGGACGAACAGCACCAGCATCAGGGGCATGCCTTGCAGCACCAACCTTGCGGCCGTGGCGATGCGGAGCTGCGGTGCGACGGGATGACCTTCCAGGGCCAGCAGGCTGCCGATGGCCGTCGTCGTGCCGAGCAGGGCGAGGGCTGCGACGAGCATGCTCTGCTGGTACAGGAACTGGCCGGTCTGCATGAAGAAGCACAACAGCAGTACGGCGCGTCCGTCACGACGGCTGTTCGTCTCGAGCAGCTTGAGGCTCAGTAGTCCGGCGAGCAGGGCGATCCCCGGATCCTTGCCGAAGAACTGGCGGTACTCCAGCAGAACCAGACCCACCACTGCTGCCGCCAGGCCGACGAGCAAGGCCCGGTGGGGCAGCGTGCCCTTGCCGAGACTGATGAATGTACGCCAGGTCAGCAGCAACGCGCAGATCGCAGTGATGGCCGGCGGCAGGTGCAGGGTATGGGGTGCCAGGCTGATGGCGGCACTGCCGATCAGCCAGCCGGCCTGATCGGGGCGTAGACGGGCTTCGGTCATTGGGGATGGCCGAACAGCGCGAGGGCGGTGAAGCAGGCGTGCCGATGGGGCGCGCCACGGGCGGGGCCGAGCGTCGTGCCGGGGATGCGCAGGCCGTATTCGAGGCCTTCCTGGTCCGCCTCGATGATCCAGCGTGTCAGGCGGGACAGGCGGGCCTCGGTGTCCAGAGTGGACGGCAAGGTCTGCCAGTCGAGCCAGATGGTGCTGCGTCCGCCTCCATCGAAAGTCTTGGTACGCCAGGTGCCACCCCGGGCCACCGCTTTCCAGGCCACATGGCGCGGTGAGTCGGCCGGCTGGTGGTGGCGCAGCCCGGCGAAGTCGTCATGTCCCCTGCCATGGGCTCCGTCGCCGGGCTGCTCGTCCATGCCGTAGGGAAGGGCTGGTGCATGGGCGTCCGGTGCCGGGTAGACCAGCCCGCGCATGTCGGGTTGGATGAGGCTCCAGGCGCGGATCAGACCGAGGGGGTAGTAGGTTTCGAGGGTCAGGCGAGGCAGCTGGAGCCAGCCGCGCCCGGTGGTGGCGATCGCGACGTGCTGCCGGGTCTGACCCGCTGCGGGCAGGTCGAAGCTCTCTGTTGCTGTTGTAGGGGGGGAGTGGGTTGGCCTCAGCTGGAGTCCCGTGCGGGGACGTGTTCCCGGATTGCCCAGCACGATGCCGAAGCGTGCGGGGGTGCCGCTGAAGACCGGCTCGACGCGGCCTGGAGCGATGCTCAGGTCCACCACGTTGCGGAAGGCGTGATGAATGCTCATCCAGGCGACGCCGCCGAGCAGGAAGGTCAGGGCATAGCCCAGGCTCAACGAATAGTTGATGGACGCCAGCAGCATCACCGCGAGGGTGGCGCCAAGGGCGAGTCCGAAGCGTGTGGGCAGCACGAAGATGCGTCGCTGGCCTAGCGTGATTGGGGCTGCTTCGGGGCCGCTGACGCGGAACAGCCAACGTTGGAGGGCCGTGTGCAGTGAGGCGGGCTTCATCCGGGCAGGGGTACCGCTTCGATCAGACGACGTGTCAGTTGCTCGGCTGTCTGCGCGGCGTCGTCGGCTGCGCGCAGCCGGTGGCCGGCGACAGCCGGCAGCACGGCCTGCACATCCTCGGGCTGCACGTGGTCGCGACCGGCCAGCAGGGCCCAGGCCCTGGCTGCTGCCAGCAGGGCCAGGCCGCCCCGTGGCGACAGTCCAAGCGCGAAGCCGGCGCCCTGGCGGCTGTGGGTGAGGAGGGCCTGCAGGTAGTCGAGCAGTCGGGGGCCAGCGTGAATCTGGCGCACTGCGGCGAACAGGCTGGTCAGTTCGCCGGCCTGCAGTTCGGGTTGCAGGCGCGCCAGCATCTCACGTCTGTCCTCGCCAGCGAGCAGCGCGCGTTCTGCGGCCGGGTCCGGATAGCCCATCGATATGCGCATCAGAAAGCGGTCCAGCTGGCTCTCCGGCAAGGGAAAGGTGCCGATCTGCTCGGTCGGATTCTGGGTCGCGATGACAAAAAAGGGATCGGGCAACGGCCAGGTGTGTCCTTCCGCGCTGATCTGGCGTTCTTCCATGGCTTCGAGCAGTGCGCTCTGGGCCTTGGGCGTCGCGCGGTTGATCTCATCGGCAAGCACCAGCTGGGAGAACACGGGACCGGGGTGGAAGCGGAAGGCGGCCTCACGCGGGTCGAACACCGACACGCCGACAATGTCGGCGGGCAGCATGTCGCTGGTGAACTGGATGCGCTGGAACTGCAGACCCAGTACCCGGGCCAGGACGTGGGCGAGGGTCGTCTTGCCGACCCCGGGGATGTCCTCGATCAGCAGGTGGCCGCGGGCCAGCACGCAGGCAAGGGCGAGACGGACAGCATGTTCCTTGCCGAGAATGATCCGGCATGTGGCTTTGGCGAGTCGATTGGCAATTTGCTGCGGCATGGCGCGGGCTTTTTTCAGGCTGAAGTTCAGGGGATAATGATTCCATAACAGCGCTCTTGGCGCCGTGCTCCACAGACCGGCGTCAAGTCGTGGAGTTCGCGCCGGACAAGGCGTGCGCCGGAGAGTGCCAGCATTCACGACGTATAACAAAACACTGCGAGAGGCAGGGGAGAGTCTATGACGAGTACCGCATTCATCACGCACCGGGACTGCTGGTTGCATAACATGGGTGAGCATCACCCGGAATCCCCGGAGCGTCTCGGCGCGATCAACGACCGGCTGATCGCCGCGGGGCTCGATATGTACCTGGCGTTCCATGATGCGCCGCAAGCCACCATCGAACAGCTTTCCCGCGCGCATCCTCGCGAGCATGTCGAGGAACTGCTGGCCAGCGTGCCGGAACATGGCATCCGCCACCTGGATCCGGATACGGCCTTGTGCCCCAACACCATGAAGGCGGCGCTGCGGTCTGCTGGGGCCGGGATCTATGCCACCGATCTGGTGCTGTCCGGTCAGGCCGAGAACGCGTTCTGCGCGATCCGCCCGCCCGGACATCACGCCGAGGCCGGTAAGGCGATGGGCTTCTGTTTCTTCAACAATGTTGCGGTGGCCGCCCGGCATGCGCTCGAGGAGCATGGCCTGAAGCGGGTCGCGGTGATCGATTTTGACGTGCATCACGGCAACGGGACCGAGGACATCTTCAAGGACGACCCCCGCGTGCTGATGGTCAGTATCTTCCAGCACCCGTTCTATCCGTACAGCGGTGCCGACAATCCGGCTCCGAACATGGTCAATGTGCCGATGAAGGCAGGCAGCCGGGGAGACGTGTTCCGCGAGGTCGTCACCAATATCTGGATGCCGGCCCTGCGTAATCACGCGCCCGAGATGATCTTCATCTCGGCGGGGTTCGATGCACACTACGAAGACGACATGGGCTCCCTCGGGCTGGTCGAGGCCGACTACATCTGGGCCACCGAACAGCTCAAGACGGTGGCTGCCGAATGCGCGGGGCGCCGCATCGTGTCCCTGCTGGAAGGCGGTTATTCGCTGTCATCGCTGGCCCGCAGCGTGGTGGCCCACGTCAAGACGCTGGCGGATCTGTAGTCCGGCGGGCTATCGGTAAGGCCCCGCTGCGGCGGGGTTTCCTTTTGGCGGCCGGCGGACTTCGTCACGGTCGTGCCTGCCTTTTGGTAACCACTGGTTGCACCCGTCTATTCTTCGCGAAGTGATTGGGTACAATACTCAACTTTCCCTCTCCAGCACTAGCTCATGATTACCGGTTCGATTGTCGCCATCGTTACCCCGATGCTCGAAGATGGCAGCCTGGATATTTCCCGTTTCCGCAGCCTCATCGACTTCCACGTCAAGGAAGGCACCGATGGCATCGTCGTCGTCGGCACCACCGGCGAATCGCCTACGGTGGACGTCGAAGAGCACTGCGAGCTCATCCGTGTTGCCGTCGAGCATGCCGCTGGACGCATTCCCATCATCGCCGGGACGGGTGCGAATTCCACCCGCGAAGCCATCGAGCTGAGCGAATTCGCGCGTGAGGCCGGCGCGATCGCCAGCCTGTCGGTCGTGCCTTATTACAACCGCCCGACCCAGGAAGGCCTGTACCGGCACTTCCGCGCCATCGCCGAGGCGAGCCCGTTGCCGATGATCCTCTACAACGTGCCGGGGCGTACCGTGGCGGACATGTCCAACGACACCGCACTGCGCCTGGCCGAGATTCCGAACATCATCGGCATCAAGGACGCCACCGGTAACATCGACCGCGCCTGTGACCTGATCGCCCGTGCTCCGAAGGATTTCGCGCTGTATACCGGCGACGACATGACGGCCCTGGCCTTCATCCTGCTGGGTGGTCACGGCACGATCTCCGTCACCGCCAACGTGGCGCCGCGCCTGATGCACGAACTGTGCGTCGCGGCTGCTGCCGGCGATGGTGTGCGCGCCCGCGAGATCAACGCCAAATTGGTTGGTCTGCATCGCCACCTGTTTTGTGAAGCCAATCCGATCCCCGTCAAGTGGGCGGTCGAACAGATGGGTCTCATCGATTCCGGTATCCGCCTGCCGCTGACTCGCCTTACCGAGGCCTGTCACGAGCGCGTGCGTGACGCGATGCGTCAGGCCGGCCTCGAAGTTTGAGTTTGTCTTTCCCATCCCGAGGGTTACGCATGCATAGCAGAAAGCTGGCTTCCGGTTCGGCAATCGTCGTCACGACGATTGCGCTGGCCGGTTGCTCCGGTTCCTTGCTGGAATCGAAGAAGATCGATTACAAGAGTGCGGCATCTGCCGCCACGCTGCCTTCGCTGGAGGTTCCGCCCGATCTCACCACGCCCGCCGCGGACGATCGCTATGCCGTTCCGGACCTGAATCCCAAGGGTTCCGCCACGTTCTCAGCCTACAACGCGGAGCGCGGCGGACAAGCCGGAGCTACGGCGGGTGCCAAGCCTGCTGCAACGGTGGTCGCCCCCCAGTCGATCGACAAGATGCGCATCGAGCGCTCCGGTAGCCAGCGTTGGCTGGTTGTGCCGGGTACGGCTGACAAGCTGTGGCCGCAGGTCCGTGAGTTCTGGCAGGAAAACGGTTTCCTGCTGAATGTCGATCGCCCGGAGATCGGTGTGATGGAAACCGACTGGGCCGAGAATCGTGCCAAGATCGATAGTGACATCATTCGCCGTACGCTTGGAAAGGTGCTCGACGGCCTCTATTCGACCCCCGAACGCGACAAATTCCGTACCCGCCTGGAAACGGGCAGCGAGTCTGGTTCGGTCGAGATCTACATCAGCCACCGCGGGATGGTGGAGATCTATCCGAACGAGGCCAAGGACCGCACGATCTGGCAAGCGCGTCCGGCGGATCCCGAACTGGAGGCAGAATTCCTGCAGCGCCTGATGATTCGTCTTGGTGCCGACGAAACGCGCGCCAAGGCGCAGATCGCTGCGGCGCCAGTCGCCGACAAGGCGAAGCTGCAAAGTGCGTCCGGTGGCGCCTCGGTGCTGCAGGTGCAGGAAGGTTTCGATCGTGCGTGGCGGCGAGTGGGTCTGGCCCTCGATCGGGTCGGCTTCACGGTGGAAGACCGGGATCGTTCCCAGGGCATCTACTACGTGCGCTACGTGGATCCGGAGGCCGACGCCAAGAAGAAGGGCGACGAGGGCCTGCTGGCCAAGCTGGCTTTCTGGCGTAGCGAGACCAAGCCGTCGATCCAGACAGGCAACCAGTACCGCATCTACGTGAAGGGCAGCGATGCAGGTTCGTCGGTCCAGGTGCTGACCCGCGAAGGCGGTACGGACACGTCCGATTCCGCTCGCAAGATCCTCGGGCTGTTGTTCGAGCAGCTCAAGTAAATCTTGTTGTTGCGTGCTGTTACAAAAATGCCGGGACTGCCCCGGCATTTTTTTGCCCTGCCTGTATCAACTGCAGAGGCCTTTGATGGGAAAGCCCAAAAAGGCAACAAAAAAGCCAACCCGCAGGTTGGCTTTTCTTGCTTCCCGAGAAAGCTTGATTACTTCTTTTCAGCGGGAGCAGCAGCAGCGTCAGCCGGCTTGGCAGCGTCAGCAGCCGGAGCAGCAGCGTCAGCGGGCTTGGCAGCGTCAGCAGCCGGAGCAGCGGCGGGAGCTTCAGCGGGAGCCGGAGCGGCGGCAGGAGCTGCAGCGGGAGCCGGAGCTTCAACGGGCTTCGGCTCTTCCTTCTTGCCGCAAGCGGAAACAGCGAGTGCAACGAGAGCAGCAACCAGGAGAGATTGTTTCATTGTTGATTTCCCTTATCGATAAATGAAGTACAACAACCTAAATGTAGGAGCAATCAGGTGGGGGACCCGATCTGGTTCGAATGCTATCACGGACGAAGTGCTTGAATAAAGACATTGTTGCGTTGCCGCAACAGGGATAAGCACTTGTCAAGCCATTAAATCAAACTTCTGCCTTATTCCATCAGCGATTTTGATGGATGTGCAAAGCCGCAGCAGTACCAGTCATACAGCAGGGCCAGGCCTTCTTCGGACAGGCCGACGACGGAATCGAGCCGGCGCTGATCTGCCAGGCTTTGCAGGATTGCATGGTCTTCCTCGTCGACCGGAACCGGCTCGCCGTTCAGGAAGAAGCGCCCACCGGAAAACAGGAGCAGGCTGCGTGCATCGAGCCGGTAGCCGTCGGCCAGACAGGCGGCGACGAATTCCTCGTGCTCCAGGGGCTCGTCGGGGCAGTCGAAAAACACGTGGGGCTTGGGCTCGGTGAGATAGCCGCCAAGGAAGTCACGTACGTCCTCACGGTTCCAGGTGATGCGCTTGAGGGTGTCGACCACCCGGTCGATCATCGCGTCGCCGATTTCGGCTGAATGGGGCTGGCGCTGCAGGTCCGGATCGGCATAGATGCCGTCCAGCTGGATCGTCTCCTGCAGGTAGCCCATGAACTGCTGGGCGAG
Source organism: Zoogloea sp. LCSB751 (assembly GCF_002028455.1). Classification (GTDB taxonomy): domain Bacteria; phylum Pseudomonadota; class Gammaproteobacteria; order Burkholderiales; family Rhodocyclaceae; genus Zoogloea. Next base: position 574,705 of record NZ_MWUM01000001.1, read on the forward strand.
TTCCTGGGACGTCGGCGAGCGAAAACCGATCGAGTAGGTGGTGCATTCGCCGATGGCGATGCCGTTGTGAGCCCAGTGCGGCGGCAGGTAGAGCATGTCGCCGGATTCCAGCACCCAGTCGTAAACGGGCTGGAAGTTCTGCAGGATCTTCAGCGGTGCATCCTCGACGAGGCTGCGGTCGTCCTGGTTGCTGATCAGCCAGCGGCGCTGGCCGATGCCCTGCAGCAGGAACACGTCGTAGTTGTCGAAGTGCGGGCCGACGCCGCCGCCGTCGATGGCGTAGCTGACCATCAGGTCATCGAGGCGTGCCTGGGGGATGAAGTCGAAACGGTGCAGCAGATCGTCGCCATCCGGGCAGAACAGGTTGAGGCCTTGCACCAGCACTGTCCATGGCTGCTTCTTGCGGCGCAGGTCGGACGCTTTCTGTGGGCCGTGGATGACTTCCCAGGAGCGGTTGTCGTGGGTGACGTAGCGGGACTCCACGTCGGCATCGCGGGCCAGTTCGAAGAGCTCGTCCTTGGTCACGACGCCGGTGAAGCCGGGAACTGCCTGGCGGATCAGCAGCGGTTTCTTTTGCCAGTATTCGGCGAGGAATTCCTCCGCCGTCAGGCCGCCCAGAAGTGTAGAGATCATCGCGAGATTATAGCCGTTCGCCTTGCAAAGGCCGGTCCCGCCGCTAAAATGGCGCCCTTCATTTCTGGACTCCCGGCCATGCGCGAAGCGGTCATCGAATCCCTCGACCACGAGGGGCGCGGCGTTACCCACCTCGACGGAAAGACGATCTTCATCGAAGGTGCCTTGCCGGGCGAGCGGGTGACCTTCACGTCCCACAAGGTCAAGCCGAACTACGAACTGGCGGATGCGGACCGTGTCCTGAAATCCAGCTCTCAGCGCGTCGTGCCGCTCTGCAAGCATTTCGGCGTCTGCGGTGGCTGCAGCATGCAGCACCTGGAGTCGGGCGCCCAGGTGGCCGCGAAGCAGCGTGTGCTGGAAAACGCCCTGTGGCACATCGGCCGTGCGAAGCCCGACGTGCTTTATCCGCCCATCGTCGGGCCGGCCTGGGGCTACCGTTATCGGGCGCGCCTTACCGTGCGCCTGGTGCCGAGCAAGGGCGGCGTCCTGATCGGTTTCCACGAGCGCCGCAGCAGCTACGTGGCGCCGATGGAGAGCTGCGCGATCCTGCCCCCGCATGTGTCGGACATGGTGCCGCGCCTGCGCGAGCTGGTGGCCGGCCTGTCCGTGCCCGACCGGCTGCCGCAGATCGAGATTGCCGTTGGCGAGGGGATCACGGTCTTGGTGTTCCGGCACATCGTGCCGCTCAGCAAGGCCGATACGGCGCGCCTGAAGGCCTTCGCCGAGGCCGAGCAGGTGCAGGTGTGGCTGCAGCCGAGCGGGCCGGACTCGGCCCATCGCCTGCATCCCGCCGAGGCGCCCGGGCTGGCCTATACCTTGCCGGAGTTCGGTGTGTCGATGGCCTTCCGGCCGACCGACTTCACGCAGGTCAATATGTGGATCAACCGTGTGCTGATGCGGCGCTCGATGCAGTTGCTCGATCCACGGCCCGGTGAGCGCATTGCTGACCTGTTCTGCGGCCTCGGCAACTTCAGCTTGCCGATCGCCGCGCTGGGTGCCCACGTGGTCGGCGTTGAAGGCAGTGAGACGCTGGTCCGCCGCGCTGGTGAGAATGCGGCTGCGAATGGCCTCGCCGAGCGTTGCCAGTTCTACGCCGCCAATCTCTTCGAGGCCACCGAGGACAGCCTGGCCGCCCTCGGCCATCTGGACAAGATGCTCATCGACCCGCCGCGGGAGGGTGCCATCGCGGTGGTCAAGGCACTTGGCGAACAGGCACCGAAGCGCATCGTCTATGTGTCCTGCAACCCGGCCACGCTGGCCCGCGATACCGCGGTGCTGATCAAGGAGAAGGGCTATCGGCTGAAGGGCGCGGGCATCGCCAACATGTTCCCGCAGACTTCCCATGTGGAGTCCATCGCGCTGTTCGAGCGGGACTGAGCATTCCGGACGAAGGTACAAGCAAAAACCCCCGGCATGCCGGGGGTTTTTGCTGATCCTCACGATGCCGACGACGCTCAGTCGCGTTCGCCGGTGAAGGACATGATCAGGTGCAGCAGGCTGACGAACACGTTGTAGATGTCCAGGTACACCGCCAGCGTGGCGGTCACGTAGTTGGTCTCGCCGCCCTGCACGATGTTGCTGATGTCGTACAGGATGTAGCCCGAGAACAGCAGCACCACGACCGCCGAGATGACCAGCTGCAGCACCGGCATCTGCAGGAAGATGTTGGCCACCATGGCGATCAGCACGACCACCAGGCCGACGGTCAGGAACTTGCCCATGTTGCTGAAATCGCGCTTGGAGACGCTGGCGATGCCCGCCATGGTCGCGAAGATGGCCGCGGTGCCGCCACCGGCCAGTGCGATCATCGAGCCGCCGTTGGAGAAACCGAGCGCCACCTGCAGGATGCGCGACAGCATCAGGCCCATGAAGAAGGTGAAGGCCAGCAGCAGGGCTACGCCAACGCCGCTGTTCTTGTTTTTCTCGATCCCATAGAAAAAGGCGAAGGAGATGCCCATGAAGAGCAGGAAGCTCACCAGCGGGCTGCCCGCCAGGAACGAGAACTGCATTTGTACGCCGATCAGCGCACCGGCAACGGTCGGCACCATGGAAAGTGCGAGCAGCAGATAGGTGTTGCGCAGCACGCGGTTGGCGCCTTGCGACAAAACCCGCGTTTGCTGACCGTAAGTGTCGAGTTGCATGTAAATCCTCCAGATGACATGAGCAGGATGGCCTGCACCGACTGAGAGTAGCGAAGACCCCTGGAAGTTTCAACCGTGGTTCGATTTCACGCGGCTTGGCGAAACGGGCACCCATGTTAGAATGCGCGCCCTGCATATGCGCAGCGGCAATGCATCGGAGGTGTGGCAGAGTGGTTGATTGCACCGGTCTTGAAAACCGGCAACGGGAAACCGTTCGTGAGTTCGAATCTCACCGCCTCCGCCAAGACCCTAGTAAAGACGCCCCTTTTGGGGCGTTTTTGCTTTTCTCCGTCCTGGGGATGTGGGGCTGGAAATGGCTGTGACAGAGGTCATATGATCTAATGCCCTCACCGACATCATGGGCAATGCCTTGCAGGGGGACGTTTTGGGCTGGCTTTCATCGTGGTGGCAGGGGTTTGGGCTCCGGGCCAGGCTGCAATTTCTGATCCAGGGCGCGCTGGTCGTGGTTTTCGTGTTGATGCAGTTGTGGCTCACGCAGCATCTCGAGCGGCAGACCTTGAGCGCCGCTACTGACCGGGCCCGGATGGTCGCCGATGGCGCCATCAACGGTCTCAACACGCTGATGATCACCAAGGCAGGTGACGGTGAGGTGATCAGCGATCAGAAGAGCCGCGCGCTGTATATCGAGAAGATCGGCAAGTCCGAATTCATCCGCGAACTGCGGGTCTTCCGTGCCAAGCAACTGGACGAGGAGTTTCCGCCGGCGCTGCCGCAGGAGTTGCCGGTGGACGAGCTGGACCAGCGGATCCTGCAATCCGGCAAGGAGGAAATCCGTTTCTCCCACCCGCCGTCGGGCGGCAGCCAGCTGCGGGTCGTCGTGCCCTATGTGGCGATGAAGAATTTCCGCAGCATCGAATGCCTCAAGTGTCATGGCGTGGAAGAGGGCTTCGTGCTGGGGGGGGCCAGTGTGACCATCGATATCGAAGGCGACATGGCGGCCCTGCGGGCGCTCAATCGCGGCCTGTGGATCGGCCAGGGGCTGCTGCAACTCGTGCTGTTCCTGCTCATCGGGCTGATCGTCAGCCGCCTGCTCAGTCAACTGGGCGGCGAACCGCGCTACGTCATCGACGTTGTGCGGCATATCGCCCAGGGCAAGCTGTCGGAGGAGATCGTCACGCGGCCGGGGGACGATTCCAGCCTGCTCTTCGCGACCCGCCAGATGCAGGCCGGGCTGCGGGAGATCGTCGGGCGCATCGTCCGCAGTGCCGCCGAACTCGCCATCTCGGCCCAGCGGCTGTCGGCTTCGTCGAGTGCGATGCTGCAGGCGACGGAGCGCCAGAACGACTCGTCCGCCGCGTCGGCGGCATCGGTCGAGCAACTGACCGCCTGCATCGGCAACATTGCCGACAATGCGTCGGAGGTGGACCGCCATGCGTCCGAGACGGGCGCGCTGGCCCGCAGCGGGACCCGGGCCGTGCAGGAGATGGTCGGCGAGATGCAGAAGATCTCCGGGGCGGTGACGCACTCGTCGGAGCGCGTGATGTCCCTCGGCGAAAGCTCCTACCAGATTTCGCGCATCGTCAGCGTCATCAAGGACATTGCCGATCAGACCAATCTGCTCGCGCTGAATGCTGCCATCGAGGCGGCCCGCGCCGGGGAGCACGGGCGCGGCTTTGCAGTGGTGGCCGACGAGGTGCGCAAGCTGTCCGAGCGGACGGCGTTGTCCACCCAGGAAATCGCCGGGATGATAGAGCGCATCTGGAGCGACACCAACGCCGCCGTCGAAGGCATGAACGGCGGTTTGGCCTGCGTCGAGGAAGGCGTCCAGATGGCGGGGCAGGCCGATACGGCGATGGCACAGATCCAGGGCAGCATCGAACAGGTGCTGGCATCCGTGGGGGAAATCTCGACGGCGCTGCACGAGCAGAGTGCGACGAGCAATCTGATTGCGGGCAACGTCCAGCGCATCGTGGAAATGTCCGAGGAGACCTCCGGCATCGTGCGGGACGTATCGACGTCGGCCGGGGATCTGGCCCGTCTGGCCCAGCAGCTCAAGGCGTCGGTCGAGCAGTTCAGCGTCTGAGCGTCACGGACGCGGCCCCACGAGCGCGGGTCTGCCACCGTTTAAGCCTGGGCGACGAAGCGGTTGCCGCCGGCGTGCTTGGCCTTGTACATGGCCTCGTCGGCAGATTTCAGCAGGCCTTCCGCGTCCTCCGCCGTCCGTGGGTACAGGCTGACGCCGATGCTGGCGCAAACGTGGGCGCCACTGCAGCTGTCGAGCGGCATGGCCACCACGTGCAGAATGCGCTCGATGATCTCGGCCAGCTGCGGGTGGGTGGCGACCCCGCCCAGCAGCAGCACGAACTCATCGCCGCCCCAGCGGGCGACCCGGTCGCCGGCGCGCAGGCTGTCCTGCAGACGCTGGGCGACCTCCCGCAACACCTCATCGCCGACCTTGTGGCCCCAGCGGTCGTTGATCGGCTTGAAACCGTCCAGGTCCATCAGGCACAGCGCGAACTCCTGCCCGGTGCGTCGTGCCTGGCTCAGGGCTCTTTCGAGATCGTAGTCGAGCAGGTTGCGGTTGGGCAGGCCGGTCAGGGCGTCGTAATGGGCCTGGTGGTCGAGTTGCTGGCGGGAGCGGGTCAGTGCCGCGTTGAGTCGGCGGGCACGCAGGTACAGGGACGCCATGACGAGGATGAGCGCCAGCGCAGCGGCCACGATGTGCACTGCATGGTGCTGGAAGAGCTCACGCAGGGTGATCGCTTCGACCTTGTCGTAGGGGTAGATGTGGTGCCGCCGCATCAGATTCTGCACGCTCAGGTATTCCACCGGCGTCGACCAGCGGTAGTAGCGGGCACTGTGCGCTGCGGGGGTGTCCGGCGGCATCAGCAGCAGCGCGGCGGCCACCTGGTTGCGGATGTCGATGGGCACCCGCGGTGCGGCGGCGAAGGGCCATTCCGGGAACAGGCCGGTGGAGATCAGGAAGGGGAAATCGCCGGCGCGGGTGGGATGCAGGACCTGGATCTGAGCCAGGGCGATCTTGCCTTCGCGGGCCATGGCTTCGAGCACGCTGCTGCGCACGAAGCCCACGTCGGCATGGCCGTCGAGCACGGCGCGGACGCTGAGATCCTGCGGGAAACCGAGGAAGTTCACCTGGCAGTCACGATCCACGTCCACATCGTGTTTCTTGAGCAGGTCGTATTGCAGCAGGAAGGCGGCGAAGGAGCTGCGGTCCACCGAGGCGATCCGCTTGCCCTTCACGTCGGCCAGATCGCGGATGTCGTGACGGTCGGCGCGCGTGAAGATCACGCCGCCGAACTGATTGACGAGGACCCCGTTCTCGCGCTTGACCAGGGTGGCGACGCGGGACACCCCGTGGACGGTTTCGAGCAGGATGTAGTGCTCGGGATTGGTGATGACGAAGTCGATCTCGTGCTGGCTGATGGCTGCTTCGAACTCATGCAGGTTCATCGGCACAGCCACGAAGCGGCTGCCGGGGATCTTTCCCGCCAGGTAGTCCATGGTCGGGCTCCATTCCCGCAGCGTCACCGATTTGTCGCGGAAGGAGGTGATGCCGACGCGGAAGACCTGCTGTGCGTCCTCGCTGTGGGCCAGGCCGGCAAAGTCCAGCGCGAGCAGGCAGGCCAGGATGAAGCGTACTAAGTGGTGGAGAAGCGTCTCCAGGGCTGTGCCCATCGCGGCTCCTCGAAAGTGGGGGTGTGCTGTTGTTGTTATATGCGCGCCATTTGGCAGGCTGCGGATGGAGGATCCTCCATCGCCTTGCGGCGTTCAAGCCTGCTGCGTCACGAACAGGGGGCGATGACGGCCGCGGACGATGTCGGGGCGGCAACATGCTTGTGCATGCCTGTTTTATCGGCATCGCGGGGGTGAGAATTCAATCTTGCGGGGAGTGTCAGGAATTTTGTGTTCGAGGCGAGTTTCGAGTGATCCCGGCCATGGCCGGGATCACTCGGTGGTTTTCATTTTGTCACGGCCGGGATGAAACGCTCGCCGTACAGAATGGCGAACTGGTTCATCGCGGCTTTCCAGTACGTGATCGCGCTCTTCCATTCGGCTGTGATATTGCGTAGCGCCAGCCAGATCAACTTGGTGGCCGCTTCGTCCGTCGGGAAGTGGCCCCGGGTCTTGATGATCTTGCGCACACGGGCATTGAGGCTTTCGATGGCATTGGTGGTGTAGATCACCCGGCGGACTTCCGGTGGAAACGCAAAGAAGGGGATGACCTCCGCCCACGCTCGGCGCCAAGCGGCCACCACGGTTGGGAAACGTTGGCCCCATTCGCCTTCTGCAAAGCCCTCCAGCGCGGCCTCAGCCGCCTCGGCACTGACCGCCTGGTAGATCGGCTTTAGCGCGTCAGCCAGTGCTTTGCGCTCACGAAAGCCCGCATAGCTCAAGCTGTTGCGCAGCAGATGCACGATGCAGGTCTGCAGCGTGCTTTGGGGATAGGCCACCGCCAGCGCCTCGGCCATCCCTTTCAAGCCGTCGGTGACGGCGATCAGGATGTCGTTGCAGCCGCGCACCTTCAGATCATTGAAGACCTTCAGCCAGAACTTGGCCCCTTCGGTCTGCTCAATCCACAGTCCGAGGACGTCCCGACTGCCGTCGGCCCGTACGCCCAGCGCCAGATACACAGCCTTGTTGCGCACGACCGCATCTTCCCGGATCTTGACCCGCAGCGCATCGAAGAACACCACCGGATACACTGCTTCGAGCGGCCGGCTCTGCCACTGCAGTACTTCGTCCATCACCGCGTCGGTGACCTGGCTGATGAAGTCCGGCGACACCTCCGTGTTGTACATCTGCAGCAGAAACGCCTGGATCTCCCGCACGCTCATCCCTCGGGCGTACATCGCGATGATCCTGTCGTCGAAGCCCGTGAAGCGCCGTTCGTGCTTGCCGATCAGCTGCGGCTCGAACTGCCCGGCCCGATCCCGCGGCACGTCGATGCGTAGCGGCCCGTCGTCGGTGAGCACGGTCTTGCCGCTCGTGCCGTTACGCTGATTGGCGCTCGCCTCGGGCTTCGCTTCGCCCTCGGCGTAGCCCAGGTGATGGCTCAGCTCTGCCTGTAGCGCCCGCTCGATCAACGCCTTCTTGATCCCGCGCATCACCTCTTCAACCGCACCGGCCGTCATCGGCCCCGTCACCACCTGATCCAGCCACTGCTGCGCGCCTTCCGGCAGCGCGGCAACCGGTGGCAACGGCTGCTTCTCTTTCTTCTTGGGCATGCCTTCATCCTTTCTGGATGCTGTTATGCCTCAAACACAAAAATTCCGACAGGCTCATCTTGCGGGGTGCGAATCGAATGTGCACCCGGCAAGATTGAATTCGGGAGTCCCCGATTCGAATTCGCCTTGCTCTGGATGCGATTCGGCATCGGTCGAAGTCTTCTCTGGCGTTCGCGAATTCGATTCGCGGTGTCGCGGACGATGTTCTGTCGCCACGGAGGTCAATTCGCAGCGCGCGAAACGCTTCTTCGTGGCGCTTTGCTCGAGGCGGCTAGGCGGGGGGCCGACGTCGGCGGAACAGCCGGCGCCAGCCGATGACACAGCCGCTGCCGGCCAGGCTGGCGCCGAGCAGGCAGAGCAGGGTGATCAGTCCCTCCCGCAGCCCGGGCAGGCTGGCGAGGGGCGGGAAGTCGAGGCGGTGCAGGGCATTGAAGACCCAGCGGTGCCAGCGGTTGGCATCGTCGATGCGCTGCAGGATGCGGCCGGTGGCCGGGTCCAGATACCAGGTGGTGTCCTGGGCGTCGGTCAGGCGGATGCGCACCGCCGGCAGCACCGCCGGGCTGTTGCGGCCGTAGTGGTAGAGGTCTTCGTGGTCGATCAGTTCGGCCTGGGCCACTGGCCGGTGCTCGATGGCTTCGACGGCGGCGGCGAGGGTGGCCACGTCGATGGGCGCGGCGGCGTGGGCCTGGTCGTCCAGCCGGCGGGGGCCGGTCGGTGTGCGTACTTCAAGGTAGTCCCGGCCGCCGAAGCGATACCACTCGGCTTCGCGGGCATCGGGCACCTGGGCCAGCTGGCGACGCAGCAGGTCGACGTCGGCAGCCGGGCGGAAGGGGCCGCCGGCCAGGCGCTGGGCGCTGCCGGGCGGCGGGCTGCTCATCTCCAGCAGGCCGAAGGGATGGTTGGACAGCCAGCCGGAAAGCAGCCAGGTGACGGCGAAGCCGCCGACGGCCAGCCCGGCCAGATGGTGCCAGCGCTTCCAGCCGTGGTAGGGCGTGATCTGGCCGCGCGGGTAGCGTCGCCGCACACGCACGCGCTGGATGCCCAGCGCCAGGCCGGCGACGGCGGTCAGCAGCGCGATGGGCGGCAGCCACAGCACCAGCACGCGCCAGGTGCCCTGGTCGTCGCCGCGCAGCGGGGTGAAGTAGATCCAGTGAGGCACGCTGCCCAGCCAGCCGAGCAGGCGCTCGCGGCGGTTGGTGTCGGCCAGCACCTCGCCACTCTTCGACGACACGTAGAGCACCGTGCCGGCCGCGTCGTCAGCCGCGATGCGGTACAGCGGGCGGTGGGCGTTGTAGCTGCTATAGACGCTCCACTGGTCACGCTCGATGCGGTCCGGCTCCGCCAGCGCCACGCCGGGCAGAAAGCGCCGGGCCGCCTCGCTGGCCATCTCGGCGGACACCGGGCCGACCCAGCGGCCGTCATCGGCCCACACGCTGCAGGCCGGTTTGCCGCCACTGAAATGATAGACCGGACGCCCGGCGAGCATGGCCAGGCTCACGCCGCGCGGTGTGCCGGGGCATTGGGCGGCCGCCTCGGCGGGGCTGATGCGCACTGCCTCGCCGTGCAGGACTTCCAGGTGCTGTACCCGCTCTTCCGCCGTCAGGCGCGGAAAGGGCGAATACAGCATCACCAGGCCGGAGACGAACCAGCCCAGCACCAGCAGGCCGGCACTGATGCCGAGCCAGCGGTGGAAACGATGCAGGAGGCGGGAGAGGCGTGCGGACATCGTCGGGTGGCGTTCAGTCCGGCTCGCCGGCCTGGTGGAAGACGTGCTCGGCCACCGGCTCGCCACCGACCAGATGCTCGTCGACGATGCGGTCCATCACCGCGTCGGTGACGCCGTAGTACCAGGTGCCGTCCGGCTGCACGCACAGGATCGGGCCGCCCTTGCAGGCGGCGAAGCAGGCCGCGCGGGTGCGCTTGACGCGCAGCTCGCCGCCGTCCAGCCCGGCCGCCTTGAACTTGGCGCCGAGGCTGTCGAACAGGGCCTGCGACTGGCCGTCGGCGGTGCAGCGCGGGCCGGTGCAGACCAGCAGGTGGCGGCGGTAGCCACCGATCTTCGGCTTGATGGGCTCGCTCACGCCTCGGCCTCCTCGGTAGGGGCTGCGCTGTCGTCCTCGAAGGGTTCGGCCAGCAACTCGGCGATGTAGTCCTCGGGCAGGCGGTATTCCTGCGCCAGTTCGGCGGCGGACCGCGCGCTGCCATGGATGGCGGCCAGCCAGCCATCGAGGCCGGTGGACAGGGAGCGGCCGGCCTTCTCGCCGTCGCGGGTGCTGCCGCTGTCCACGTCGTATTTGTTGGCGTAGCCCCGCGGTGTGACCATCAGGCCATGCTTGACGAAGGTGTTGGAGTTGCCGATCAGCACGGTGGACAGCATGCCGATGTCGCAGTCGGTCATGGTCTCGAGGGTGGTGAATTCGATGCGTTGTTTGGGGCGGTAGGCCGACTTGACGATGGCCACCGGTGTATCCGGCCGGCGGTGGCGCAGGAACAGGCGGCGGGCTTCGACGATCTGGCGGGTGCGGCGTCCGCTCTTGGGATTGTAGAGTGCCACCACGAAGTCGGAGGCGGCCACCGCATCCAGGCGGCGGGCGATGGTCGGCCACGGGGTCAGCAGGTCGGACAGGGAGATCGCGCAGAAGTCGTGGGTCAGCGGTGCGCCGACCAGCGCCGCGCAGGTGTTGAGGGCCGACGCGCCGGGAATGATCTCGACCTCGATATCCGAATCCGGCGTCCACCCGGCCTGGAACAGCACCTCGAAGGTCGGCCCGGCCATGCCATATACGCCGGCATCGCCGGACGAGATCAGCGCCACCTTCTTGCCCTGGCGGGCGCGGTCGAGGGATTCGATGGCCCGGTCGAGCTCCTCGGTCATCGACTTCTTGATGACTTCCTTGCCCTCCAGCAGCTCGGCCACCAGGCGGATGTAGGTCACGTAGCCGATCACCGTGTCGGCTTCGGCGATGGCGGCGCGGGCGCGGGCGGTGAGGTGCTCGTGGCTGCCCGGGCCGAGGCCGACCAGCATGATCTTGCCGCGCGGGGCGGCGGAGGCGATGTCGTTCATTGGGGAATCCTCGCGATGGAGACGGTGGCGTTACGGCCGTCGGGGCCGCGGTATTTGTGTTTTTCGACGAGCAGCTGGCTCATGTCGGTGCCGGCCGCCAGCAGCGCGGCGGCCTCCGAGACGGACGGCGTGCCGGTGTATTTGCGGACGGTTTCCGAGGGGTTGGGGACTTCGATGCCGGCCAGCGCGGCGGCCGGATAGAAGGTGATCTGCCAGCCCTGCCAGTGGGCGAACTCCTGCAGGCCCGGTTCGTCGGCCTTCAGGTCGATGCTGGCGACGGCGACCACGTCCTGCAGGCTGGCGCCGCACAGGGCCAGCGCCTCGACGACGACCCAGGCCAGGCTGGCCGCCGGCGTGCCGCGGTCGCAGCCGATGCCGAGGGCGACGGGCTGGCGCGGGCTCATTGGGTTACCGGCGGGCGGTAGATGACGCGCTTGCCGGCCAGGCGGGGAGCCAGCTCGGCTGGCTCGTCCCGGTGGCTGATCCACAGCACGGCGCCGAAGCGTTCCGGCTCCACGTCTTCCAGGCGCGCGAAGGGCACCAGATTGCCGGGCAGCGGGCCGCTGCGGCCGTTGGCGTGCTTGCGCCACCAGTCGGGGCTGCCGGCTTCCTGCACGACGGCCACCAGCTCGTCGTTCACCACCGCGGCGCTGGCCCGCACGACCTCGTCGTGGCTGGCTTCGAAGGCCCACCCCAGCTCGCGGCCGAGCAGATCGACGGCCAGGGTCTGGCGCGCGTCGGAGGCGGTGGTGAGCACCGGCGTGGCATCGAGCGCGCTGGCGATGGTGCCGGCCAGTGCATTGGCGCCACCCAGGTGGCCGGACAGCATCGGGATCACGAAGCGTCCGGCCTCGTCGATGACCACCACGCCGGGGTCGGATTCCTTCTTGACCAGGTAGGGCGCGACCAGCCGCACCATCGCGCCGAGGGATACGATCGCGACGATGCCGTCGAAGTTGGAGAACAGGATCGGGATCTGCTCGCCGGTCTTGCCGGCGTAGCAGGCCGCGGCGCCCGGTGCGGCAGCTTCGGCCTCGGCGGCGAATTTCTCGGGGGCGAACAGGCGCGCACCGGGCAGCGCAGCGACCACACGGCCAGCCAGCGCAATGCCGTGGCGGGTGATGGAAACGACCGCAATGCGGCTGGTGGGGAAGGGCAGGTGCTGGGACATGCTCGGGGTTCCGTTGGGCGTTCTTCTGGTTGATTTGTTGTTTGGCTACACCGCCCGCTCAGGCAGGGGCGGTGGCGGCGTGCTTGCGGCAGCCACGGCGTAGCTCGCCGCGGACCCGCTTGGGGTTCTGCACCAGCATGAGGGACAGGTAATTGACCTTCTGCCCGGCCAGGCTGGCCACGTCGCGGACGATGCGCTCTTCCGGCGAGCCGACCTTCTCGATGAAGCAGCTGGTGGCGAGCAGGCCGCGGCGGGTCAGCAGATCGAGGATCTCGTCGAGCAGCGGCTTGACCTTCAGCAGCACCAGCGTGTCGAACTCGTCGAGCAGGCGCTCGACCACCGGCACGCCGTAGGCGGCGGGGATCACCGCGAAGGTCTCGTCCTCTTCGGCGAGGGACAGGCCGGTGCCGGCTGCGGCGGCGGCGAAGGAGCTGACGCCGGGGATGGTTTCGACCTCGACCTCCGGCGCCAGCTCGCGCACTACGCGGGCCAGGTGGCCGAAGGTGGCGAAGGTGGAGGCGTCGCCTTCGACGAGGAAGACCAGGTCGCGCCCCTCGCGAAGCAGCTCGACGGTGCGGCTCGCCGCACGGGACCAGGCCTTGGCGAGGGCGACCGGATCGCGGGTCATCGGGAAGACCAGCGCTTCGGCATCTTCCGGCACGGCCAGGCCGCCGCGTTCGACGATGCCGAGGGCGTAGGAGGACTCCTCGGCCTTCTTCACCGGGTACAGCCAGCGCGCGCTGGACTGCAGCGCAGCCCAGGCGCGGCGGGTGATGAGTTCGGGATCGCCGGGGCCGAGGGAGGCGCCGATCAGGCGCCCGAGGCGGGGAGCGGTCATTGCGGGTTTCCTTGCTGTTGGGGCGCGGCCGGGGTGGCCGAGACGATCCACACCGGGTTCTGCGCGGCGAGGCGGTGCATGTCGAGAATGGGCTGGCTGCGCGCGGCCTGCAGCTGGACGACATCCCACGTTGCGCCAGCTTCGGTGAGTGCGGCGGTAGCGGCGGCAAGGTTCTCCAGCGTCACGAAGTTCATCACCAGGCGTCCCTGCGGGCGCAGGCGGGCGAGGATCAGGCGGATCAGCTCGGCCAGTTCGCCGCCGGAGCCGCCGATGAAGACGGCGTCCGGATCCGGCCATTGGTCCAGCCCGGCCGGTGCCTTGCCTTCCACCAGTGTGTAGTTGCTGGCCTTCAGGCGGCGGGCGTTCTCGCGGGCGTTGTCGGCGTCGCCGGGGTTCTTCTCGATGGCCCACACGTGGCCTTCGTAAGCCAGGCGGGCGGCTTCGAGGCCCACCGAGCCGGAGCCGGCGCCGATGTCCCACACCCGGCTGTCGGGGCGCAGGCCCAGCTTGGCGAGGGACAGGGCGCGAGCTTCCTGCTTGGTGATGAGGCCTTTCTCGGGGGCGCGCTGCACGAAGTCGGCATCGTCGAAGCCGAAGGTCGCGCGGCTGTCGGGCGGCGTGATGCGCTCCAGTACGACGATGTTCGGATCGGGGAAATCCATGCCGGCAGCGTCGCCCAGCGGCAGGTCGGCAAACAGGGCCTCGTCCGGCAGGCACAGGCGGGCGGCGACCGACAGGCGGAAATCGTCCTGGTGGCCGGCGGCGATCAGCGCCCGGGCGATGCGCGCCGGGTTGTTGTCCGGGCCGGTGAAGGCGCCGATCAGCGTATGCCGGGAGGCGGCGCGGATGAGGGGGTAAAGGCCGTGCTCGGGCGTCGCACCGACCAGCCATTCGCCGGCGTCGCGGCTGTGCACCGAGGCGATGGCGGCGGCCTGCCAGCATTTCCTGAAGCGGGCGAAGGCCAGTTGCAGCGTGGACACGGCGGGATGCACGGTAATGGCATCGTTGCCGAGCTTGCCGGCCAGGAAGCTGGCGATGCCGTGGCACAGGGGATCGCCGGTGGCCAGCACCGTGCTGGTATGGCCGGCGCCGCGCGCCGCACGGACCCATTCCGGGACACGGCCGAGCTGGCCGTCCATCTCTCGTAGTTCCACCCTGGGAGGGAGGTAGGGGGCCACGAGGTCCAGCGTGCGGCGGGCGCCGATGAGGAGATCGGATTCGATGAGGACGGTGCGGGTCGGGTCGCCCAGACCGAACCAGCCGTCATCGAGGATGCCGACGATGCGGCACAGTTCAGGCGAGTTCATGTTCTTCCACGGTGACGATGGGCACGCCTTCGAAATTGCAGGCGAGCACGGTGAGACGATGCGGGCCGGGGTAGCGCTCGCGCAGGCTGCGGATGGCGCGCTCGGCGAGGGCCCGGTGGAAGGCGACGGTGAGGTCCAGCTCGGCCAGCCGCTCGGCGGCGAAGCGGGCTGTTTCGGCGGCGCGGATCTCCTCCACCAGATCGGGCGGAGCGCCGACTTCGGCGGCGGCCGAGGCGATCAGCTCCCGGTCCACCTCTTCTCGCCAGGCGTGGGTGACGGACAGGCCCTGGGCGATCTTGGTGAGCTTGCCGACCATGGCGCCGACGATGATGTGTGTCATGCCCTGCTTGACGGCGGTCTGGAAGGCCGCCTTGACGAAGTCACCCATCTGCACGAAGCAGGCTTCATCCAGCTCCGGGAAGCAGCGCATCGCGCATTTCTCGGTGCGCCCGCCGGTGGTGAACACCACGCTGGTCTGTCCCTGGTTGGCGGCCACGTCGACGGCCTGCACCACGCTGGCCCGGAAGGCCGCGGTGGAGTAGGGGCGCACGATGCCGGTGGTGCCGAGGATGGAGATGCCGCCTAGGATGCCAAGGCGGGCGTTGAGGGTCTTCTTGGCCATCTCCTCGCCGCCGGGCACTGAGATGGTCACCGCGATGCCGTCGCCGGCTTCGAGGATGGGAGCGCCGGCGGCGCGTACGTTGTCGGTGATGTTGCGGCGCGGCACCGGGTTGATCGCCGGGCCGCCCACGTCGAGACCGAGGCCGGGCTTGGTGACGGTGCCGACGCCGGGGCCGCCGCGCAGCACGATCTGGCCGGCGGCGCCGGGCAGGCGCTCGACCTCGGCGGTGAGGTGGGCGCCGTTGGTGGCGTCCGGGTCGTCACCGGCGTCCTTGATGCTGACCGCGCGGGCGTGCAGGCCGTCGGTCCACCCGTCGGTGATGGAAAAGCGCACCCGCTGGGTGTTGGGCAGCACGCATTCGATCGCCTCCGGCACTCGCCCTTGGACCAGCCCGAGGGTGGCGGCGGCGGCGGCGGCGGCGGAGTTGGCGCCGGTGGAGAAGCCCGTGCGGTTGCCGCGATCCCGCTTGGGATCGCCCTTGCGGACCTTCTCGGGGAGGACGTGACCAGCTGCCATCGGTGGCCTCAGGCGGCCTGGCGCTGGCGTTCTTCGGCCAGGCCCAGGATGGCGTGGATGGCCGCGACGACCAGCGTCGAGCCGCCCTTGCGGCCGCTGATGGCGACCCACGGAATGTCGCTGAGCTCCATCAGCAGGTCCTTGGATTCGGCTGCCGACACGAAGCCGACCGGCATGCCGACGACCAGGGCCGGGCGGACACTTTCCTCGCGGATCAAGCGAACGACCTCGATCAGCGCCGTGGGGGCATTGCCGATGCCGACGATGGCCCCGTCGAGAAGGCCGAGCCGGTGCGCCTTGCGCATGGCCTGCACGGCGCGGGTGGTGTCTTCGGCCTGGGCGGCGGCGATCACGTCCGGGTCGGAGATGAACTGGTGGGGCGTCATGCCGAAGTGCGCCAGGCGTGGCTTCGACAGGCCGACGCAGATCATCTCCACGTCGGCGACGACCGGCGTGTTGCCGGCCAGGATGCGTTCCAGCCCGGCCTGCATGGCCTGCGGGTGGAAGGCAGTGAGGCCGTTGAACTCGAAGTCGGCGTTGGCGTGGATCATCCGCCGCACCAGCGGCCATTGCTCGGCGCTGTAGGCGTGGGGGCCGGCCTCCCGGTCGATGATCGCGAAGGAGTCGTGCTCGATGGCGCGGCCGGCGGCGGTGAGCTGTTCGGTGACGGTGTTGGCGCTCATAGCGGGCTCAGGCGTGGGCGTGTTCATGGGGGTGTTCGTGACCATGGCCGTGCTCGTGGCCGTGGCCGCAGCCGGCATGGCCGGTGTGGGTGTGGCTGTGGTCGTGCAGGTGCTCGGCTTCGGCGGCCTGGCGGTACTTGCAGCCGTCGCATTCGAGCAGGCCGCCCTCCGGCAATTCGGCGCCGGCCACGCGGGCGTCGAGCAGGTCGAAGATGCCCTTGTCGAAACCGAAGTGAGTGCCCAGCGCGAAGGCGACCTGCGGGTACTGCTGGCGCAGGCGCTCCAGCTGGGCCTTGATGCGTTCGATCAGCACGCCGGTGAACAGGTACACCGGCACCACGCAGATCTGCGTCATGCCCAGGCGTACCTGGCGCTGGACGACGGTTTCGAGGCGCGGCCAGGTGACGCCGGTGAAGGCCAGGTCCACCAGCTCATGGTCGTTGTCCTCGAAGAGCCAGCGCGCCATGCGGGCCAGTTCGCCGTTGGCGCCGGCGTCCGACGAGCCGCGGCCGAGGAGGACCACGCCGGTGGTCTGGGGGTCGGGCATCGCCAGGGATTTCATCAGGCGGTCGAGCTGGGCCTGCAGCACGGCGAGGATCTCGCGGCCCATGCCCAGGTGGCGGGTGCAGCCGAAGTCCACGCCGGGGTGGCGGGCGCGGGCGTCCTCGATGGCGGCCGGCAGCTCCATCTTCACGTGGCCGGCGGCGTTGAGGATGAAGGGCAGCACGACCACGCTGCGGCTGCCCGTGGCGGCGCGGTCGAGGCCTTCGGCGAGCAGCACGTCGGCGTGCTCGATGAAGCACACTTCGATGCGCCAGGCCGGGTGACGTTCGCGCCACTGGGCGGCGAAGTGCAGGATTTCCTTGTTGCCGTCCCGGTTGCGGGAGCCGTGGCCGACAAGGAGCAGGGTGGTGTCGTTCATGCGGAAGTCTCTTCAGAAGCGGCCGAAGCCTTGCGGAAGCGGTGGCCGAAGGCCGGGTCGTAGAGCTTGGAGCGGGCCAGGGTCGGCCAGTCGGCGGCGCCCAGCGCGGGGCTGGCGATGATCATTGCCTGGCTGCCGATCTTCTCGGCCTGGCAGCGTTTCTTGATGTCGGCGAGGGTGCCGCGGACGATCTTCTCCTCGCCCGGCCAGCTGGCCTTCTGCACCACCACGATCGGCGCGTCCTCGGCCCAGCCGGCGGCGCGCAGCGCGCGCTGCACCTCGTGCAGCAGGGTGATGGACAGGAAGATGCACAGGGTCGTCTTGTGGGCGGCCAGGGCTTCCAGCTCCTCGCCCGCCGGCATCGGGGTGCGCCCGGCGACGCGGGTCAGGATCACCGTCTGCGTGACTTCCGGCAGCGTCAGGGTTTCGCCGGCCGCCGCCGCCGAGGCGAAGGCCGACGAGACGCCCGGCACCACCGCCCATTCGATGCCGGCGGCGGTGAGCGGGCGGGTCATCTCCACCAGTGCGCCGTACAGGCCGGGGTCGCCGGTCTGCAGGCGCACCACGGTGGCGTGGCGGGCGGTCTGGTCGAGGAGCCAGGCGCTCATCTCTTCCAGCGTCATGTCCTTGGAGTCGCGGATCTCGCAGCCGGGCGGCGCGAACAGCGTCGCCGCCTGATCCACCAGCGAGCCGGCGAAGAGGATCGCGCCGGCTTCTTCGAGCAGGCGGCGGCCCTTTACGGTGAGCAGCTCCGGGTCGCCCGGACCGGCGCCCACGAACCAGACCTTGCCGGCCATCAGGCAGCCTGCGGTGCGAAGCAGAAGCGCACTGCCGCATTGTCCTGGCGGCGACCAATGGCCTGCAGGGCGAGCAGCGTGAAGATCGGCTCGACCATCACGATGGCGGCGTAGGACGATGCGAAGGCGAGCCAGGCGGAGAAGGGCGTGGCGACCTCGCCGATGGCGAGCCAGAAGCCGACCATCAGCGTCACGCCGCTGTAGTAGGCGGCATCGAGCTTGAGGATGCTGCGCACATCCAGCTTGGCGAGACGCTGGCCGAAGGTGGCATGCACCAGCATCAGCGGCACGGCGAGGGACAGGGTGTTGACGCCCAGATGCACCAGGTCGGTCGGCTCGAACAGCAGGCCCTGGGCCAGCAGGCCGATGGCGAAGCCGAACAGGGCCGGCACGAAGCCGAGGGACAGGTAGATCGGCATGGCGCCTAGGAAATGCAGTTCGGACGGGCCGACCTTGAGGTGGAAGGCCTGCATGAACAGCGTGAACAGGACGCCGGCGATCAGCGTGCGGACGATCAGCTGCGGCTGCTTGAGGAGTTGGACGGACTGGCTGCCGAGCAGTACCACGGCGGCGGCGTTGGCGGCGACGATCTTGGCACTGGCGACGTACCCCGGCTCGATATGCATGTTTGCTTTCCTTCGTGTCGATTGAACGAAGTGCGGCGGGGCAACGGGGATGTGCAGAACAAATGAATACGGACCAGGCGGGTGCGGACCTGTGGCGGCGACGGCTCCGGAAAAAGGCAGGAGGAACGGGACGGCAACGGGTCTGGGCAAGCCCATCGGTCGGATCTGCCCACACCCCGGGGCCTGTACCACACCAAATCGTCACAGGCCGGTCTTCTGGCTCGCCTTCACTCTCGTCTGCCAACCTTCCCGGGAAAAACCCAGTGGCGTGAGGCAGATTCGTCAGGCTTACAGCAGCGGGGGCTGCGCCGGAATGGTCGGAGAGAGCATGCTCACCGACGTCACCGGACTTCCCGTTTCACCTTCCCTGCAGACGCAGGGTTGGCACCCGTAACGGCGCGGAGTCTAACCGTATGTCCTTGAAGCGTGCAAGCGTTCCGGATCCGCGCCGGAAAATCGCCACCCGTTTCGGGGAGCGACTTGGCCATTCCGGGAATTTGTCACATCGATTGGAGGGTAATCCCGCACCGTTATGGGATTGACCGGGCCTGCGGGCAGCGGAATACTTGCATCTGTAATAACCCGGATCCGCTTAGGCGGATCAATATCGCGTGGCGCCCTGATTCCCGTGCAACCTGATTCCTTTTCCCCTCCCGGCCGCGGTATGGCCTCGCCTTCCCTTCCGGACTCCTGTCCGGACAAGGACGAAGGGCGACGCGAGGAAACCAAGGCCAATACGCTGGATGCGGAGGCTGCGGCCCTCCTCGCCGACATCAACTCCTTCGATCTTGAGGCGGCGCGCAAGCGTGTCCAGGAGATCGATTCCCGTTACCTGGGGCTCAAGCGCTCGACCGAAACCTACCATGAAGTTCCGGGCAACGATTTCCCGACGGTGCGTCTGGGCGGACGGGCCGCTGCCGTGCAAAAAGACGAGGAGCCCGTACCGACACTACGGACGGGCGGCCTGCTGGACCAGCTGCGGGGCGAGGTGGCCATCCGTCAAAAGGCGGCGGACGATGCATCCGAGCGCGTCGACGTGGCCAGGACCAGTCTCGACCGGCGTCTGCGCGCCGCCTTCGAATATTTCCACGACCTGACGACCCAGCTCAACTATCTCAAGCCCAAGGTGGCGCGGAACTACATCTTCATGGATGCCGGAGATCCGTTCTGCAACCTGGCCTGGCTGGAGGGGTTTGCCGATTTCCGCACGCAGGCGGAGAGCGACGGCGGCCGCATCGAGCGGGTGACCCTCGGTTACACGTTGAAGGGCGGCGGGGTGCGTACCATCGAGCGAGCGGGCCATGGGGTCGAACGCCTGCGCCAGATGCTGTTCGATCTGGGGCTGCGTTTCGAATGCGTGGAGCGGCGCAACCGTCTGCGTGAGCTGGAGTCGGGCACCTTCACGGTGACCGACGAAATCTGCGTGCAGGTGGTATGGCGGGCTGACTTCGAAAACCGCGAGGTCATCGTGGAGTCGCGCAATCTCGAGCGTTTCGGCTTCGCCTCCTGTCGTCTGCCGGCGGACGCTGTTGGCTCCGAGTTGCTGGACGAGTTCGGCCGGCTCGTCCTCGGGCAAGCACACCGCTTCCGCAGCTATTTGGTGCGCTGACGTACCGTATTCACGGACGCCGTTCCTGCTCCGCTTCTGCGAGCAGGCTGGCGGCGACAGCTTCCGCAATTTTGACACCATCGACGCCGGCCGACAGGATGCCGCCCGCGTAGCCGGCGCCTTCGCCGGCCGGGTACAGCCCCTTGGTGTTGATGCTCTGCAAGTCCTCGCCGCGGGTGATGCGCAGCGGGGACGAGGTGCGCGTCTCGACACCGGTGAGCACCGCGTCGTACATGTTGAAGCCGCGGATTTGCCGGTCGAAGGCCGGAATCGCCTCGCGCATCGCGGTGATCGCGTAGTCGGGCAGTGCGCTGGCCAGGTCGCCGAGCAGCACGCCGGGCTTGTAGGACGGCTCCACGCCGCCCAGTGCGGTGGACGCCTTGCCGCGCAGGAAGTCGCCGACCAGCTGGGCCGGGGCCTCGTAGGTGCCGCCGCCGAGCACGAAGGCGTGGCTCTCCAGCTTGCGCTGAAATTCGATGCCAGCCAGCGGGCCGCCGGGGTAGTCCTTCGGGTCGATGCTCACCACGATGCCGGCGTTGGCATTGCGCTCGTTGCGCGAATACTGGCTCATGCCGTTGGTGACGACGCGGTTCGGCTCCGACGTGGCGGCCACCACGGTGCCGCCCGGACACATGCAGAAGCTGTACACCGCGCGGCCGTTGGAGGCGTGATGCACCAGCTTGTAGTCGGCGGCGCCGAGCAGCGGATGGCCGGCGTGGGGGCCGAGGCGGGCCTTGTCGATCAACGACTGCGGGTGCTCGATGCGGAAGCCCACCGAGAAGGGCTTGGCCTCCATGAAGACGCCCTTGTCGTGGAGCATCTCGAAGGTGTCGCGGGCGCTGTGGCCGAGGGCCAGCACCACGTGGTCGCTGCGCAGCTCGTCACCGGTGGAGGTGCGCACGCCGCGCACCTGGCCGTCCTCGACGATGAGGTCGGTAACGCGCTGCTGGAAGCGGATCTCTCCGCCCAGTTCGGTGATCTCGGCGCGCATCGTTTCGACCATGCCGACCAGCCGGAAAGTGCCGATGTGGGGCTTGGAAACGTAGAGGATCTCTTCCGGCGCACCGGCCTTGACGAACTCGGTCAGCACCTTGCGGCCGTAGTGCTTGGGGTCCTTGATCTGGCTGTACAGCTTGCCGTCCGAGAAGGTGCCGGCGCCGCCCTCGCCGAACTGCACGTTCGACTCGGGGTTGAGGGTGTTCTTGCGCCACAGGCCCCAGGTGTCCTGGGTGCGCTCGCGCACCGCCTTGCCGCGCTCCAGCACGATCGGCTTGAAGCCCATCTGGGCCAGGATCAGCGCCGCGAAGATGCCGCAGGGGCCGAAGCCGATGACGATCGGGCGGTGCGTGAAGTTGGGCGGGGCCTTGCCGATGAAGTGGTACTCGGTGTCCGGCGTCGGCTTGACGTGGATGTCGTCGGCGAACTTCTTCAGCAGCGCCGCCTCGTTCTTCACCTCCAGGTCGAGGATGTAGATGAAGCACAGGCGCACGTTCTTGCGCGCGTCGTAGCTGCGCTTGAAGACCTTGAAGCTGACGAGCTGATCGGCGGAGATGCCCAGGCGCTGGAGGATGGCGGCGGGCAGGGCCTCTTCCGGATGGTCGAGGGGGAGGCGGAGTTCGGAGAGTCGCAGCATGGCGGTCATGGCGGGGTAGTTGGTCCCGCAGATGGCTTTTCGGGCCGCGATTTTACAGCGTAGGGGTGGTGTTGCCGCAAGCCTGTGCGAGCAGTGCCTGGGACTGGATTGCGCAGGCCCGGCGGGTGCCGTGGTCGAGGGAGGCCAGCCAGGGCTCGGGCAGGCTGGCGGGGCCGTACAGGGCGCCTGCGAGCATGCCGGCGATGGCGCCGGTGGTGTCGGCATCGCCGCCGCGGTTGACCACGTCGATCAGGCAGGTCTCGAAGCTGTCAGTGTCGAGCAGGGCCTGGAAGACGGCGCGCAGGGTGTCCTTGATGAAGCCGGACGGGTTCTCCTCGCGTTTGCCATCGGGATCGAAGATCGGGAAGGCGTCGATCAGCGGGAGCAGGCGCTGGTGGACCAGCGCGTCGAGGTCGGCTCCCTGCAGCGCGTCCTGGATCATCAGCGCGATGGTTTCGGTGCCGGCGTCGGAGAGGGGATTGTGGTGGGTCAGGTGTGCTTGCACGCGGCAGGCGGTGCGCACCGCGTCTTCGGGCTGGCCGAGGGTGGCCAGGGCGACCGGCAGCACGCGCATGCAGGCGCCGTTGCCGGCGTCGTGCTCGCTGGGCGGGGCTGCGAGCCGGCCGGTGCGGCGGAATTCGATGATGCCGCGCCGCACGGTGTTGCCGATGTCCACCGGCTTGGCGCGCATCCAGGCGTCAAAGGCCTCGCCGATGGCGTGGGCGTCGATGTCGCCGGCGGCCAGGATGGCGTTGCCGAGGGCCAGCGCCATGGTGGTGTCGTCGGTGACCGCGCCGGGTTTGAGCTTGAGCCAGCCGCCGCCGCGGATCGTGCGGTGGCAACCGTGCTGGGCCTGGATCTCCCGCGGTGTCATGAATTCCACGGTGGCACCCAGCGCGTCGCCCAGGGCGAGGCCCAGATAGGCGGCCTCGGCCCGGGCGGCGACGGCGTTGGCCGGCCGTTCCACGGTGGCATGCGTGTCAGGCATGGGGCGGTGAATCGCCGGCCGCCGGTGCTCAGGCGCTGGGATACTCGATGGTGATGTCCTCGTCGCGGACGATCATCTGGCAGGCCAGACGCCACGGGGTGGGGAAGTCATCCACGTCCATCTTGGCTTCTTCTTCGGCGGACAGCTTGCCGAGTTCCTTCAGGGTCTTGCGCTCGCTGTTGGTCAATGGGCCGGCATGCTCGGCGCCGCCCTTGGTGATGTTGGTGACCTTGCACAGGCAGGTGCCGCATTCCCCGTTCTGACAGCCGAAGTCGATCGGGACGTGGTTCTCCTTGGCCAGTTCGAGCACGGTCTTCTTGTGGCTGCCAGCCACTGCATAGACGGTCTTGTCCTTGTGCATCGGGCTGGTGAAGGTGATGAGTGCCATGGTTTTCCTCCTACTTGAGTGATGCGGCCGACCGCCGGAATGGCGGAACCGCGGGTTCCACAACGATTCTCTCTGTCGCTGATGGTGGTGCTCTTTCAGGCGGCTCAGCCCGGGCGGACGACGACCTCGCCCTGCAGGACCTGGGCCTGACAGGCCAGGCGGTTCTGGCGGCCGGCCATCTGTTCCTGCAGGACCTTGGTCTCGAGCATCGACGGGTTGGCGAGGTTTTCCATGCCCTTGACGATCTTCATCATGCAGGTGCCGCACTCGCCCTCGCGGCAGCCGTAGGTGATGCCGGCGCCGACCTTTTCGGAAACTTCGATGAGGCGGGTGCCGGCGGGCACGGTGACGGCGACGCCGATGTCTTCAAACAGTACTTGTGCCTTGGGCATGGGGATGTCCTCCAGGAAATGGGTGGTTTCGGAATCGATGGGGGTCAGGCGAGTTCGGCGATGTCCACGACCCGGAAGGCCGCCTGACCGGTGAGCTGGAGGGCCAGGTTGCGGCCGAAGGCGTGGCAGTCGGCGAGCTCCTCGCCGGTGGGGATGAGCTTGAGCTTGATGCCGGGGCAGGGCACCCGCAGCTTGAGCCCGCGCAGGCGATCTTCGAGCATGCCGACCGCCTCGCCGCTCCAGCCGTAGGAGCCGAAGGCGGCGCCGAGCTTGCCCTTGAGGGGCACCTGGGTGAGGCAGGAGAGCAGGTCCCAGACCGGTTTGACGGCATCGCCGTTGATCGTCGGTGAGCCGATGGCAAGGCCGTCGGCCTCCTCGATGAGGTCCACGAAGGGGGTGACTTCGCCGCCTTGCAGGTCGTAGACGGATACGCGCACGCCGTCCACGGACTCGGCCCCGTCCTTGATGGCCTGGGCCATCACCGCGGTGTTGCCGTAGGCCGAGATATAAAAGATCACCAGGGTCTTGTCGCGCTGGCGGGCTTCGTTGGCGAGCTGGCTTTCGGCGAGCTGGCGGTAGCGCTTTACGTAGCCGCGCGGGGCGTCCCGGTGGATGGGGCCGTGGGCGGGGCAGATGAGATTGAGCTCCAGCGCCTCGACGAGGGGCAGGGCGGCCAGCACGTGCTCCCGGAAGGGCCGCATGATGTGCTGGTAGTAATACTCGAAGGAGAAGCGGAAGTCGCCGACCTTGTCGTTGAACAGGCGCGGGTCGCAGAAATGGCAGCCGAAGATGTCGCCGGAGAACAGGATGCCGTCCTCGACGAGGTAGGTGCATTGGGTGTCCGGCCAGTGCAGGAAGGGCGTGTGCAGGAAGCGCAGGCTGCGGTCGCCGAGGGATATGCTGTCGCCCTGGGTGACGGTGGTGAAATCCAGGGATTCGCCGTCGTGCTTGAGCAGGCCCTTCAACATCAGCGGCGCCCGGTGGGAGATGTACAGGCGCGCCTGGGGCGCCCGTCGCAGTAGTTCGGGCAGAGCGCCGGTGTGGTCGGGTTCCAGGTGGTTGAGGACGATGGTGGTGATCTCGTCGTAACGGGCCACCTGTTCGAGCCGGGAGAAGAACTCGTCGGCAAACTCCGCCTTCACCGTGTCGATGACCGCCACGCCCTCGCTGCCGCGGACGCAGTAGCTGTTGTAGGTGGTGCCGTTGGCGGTCTTGAGGATGATGTCGAAGCTGCGCAGGGTCGGGTCGAGGGCGCCGATCCAGTGCACGTCCTCCGCCACCGGAACGGCGTCGAAATCGCCGCCGGGCCGGCGCAGGCGAACCGGGGCGGAGATCATTCGGGGCCTCCGCTGCCGCAGGGCGGGGTGTCCGGCTTGTGGCTGCAGCCTTCGCCGGGCGGTGTGCCGAGAAAGCCCTCCGGTGTACGGCCCAGGCCGGCGGCGATGGCGGTCGGATCGAAACCGAGCAGGTGGGTGTCGCCGATGCGGATCAGCGGACGCCGGATCAGCAGCGGTTCGGCCAGCAGCACGGCAAGGGCTTCTTCACGGGACAAGGCTTCGGGGTCGATCTCGCCCGACTTGACCCTGGGCGCGGCCCGGTTGAACCAAGCCGGCGACGGATGCGGGGCGAGAAAGGCGAGCAGGCTGTCGGCGGTCCACGGCTGAGTGAGCAGGCTGCGGGTGGCGACATCGCACCCCGCAGCCCGCAAGCTGGCCACCTGCTTCGTGTTCGTCGAACAGCCGGGCTTTTCGAAGAACTCGATGGTCGTCATGGCAAGCTCCCGTCAGCTGCTGCTCACCTTGGCGGCGGTGCCTTCCAGCGCACCGGCGGCCTCCATCAGCAGTTGCAGCGGGATACCGGTGAGTGAGCCCGGCGGATTGAGGGCATCACCCAGTTCATCCACGATGGCCCCTTCAATGGGACAGATCGCCGCACACTGGGCGTCGGCGTAGTCGCCGGCGCATTCGGTGCACTTGTCCGGGTCGATTTCGAAGTGCGGGGAGGCCGAGTAGATCGCCTTGTTGGGGCAAAGGGGCTCGCAGGCCCAGCAGTTCACGCACAGGTCGTTGATTTCGAGTGCCATCGCAGCGCTCCTTGTTATGTGGGCTTGGGTGGGGCTCCCGGGGCGTCGCTATGGCGGACGGCGCTCCGGGAGCGGTCTGCATGCCTGGGTCAGGGCTGGAGACTCAGGCGGCAGACTGGGCGGGGGCTTCGACCGGGGCGACCAGCTTACCGGCGGCGGCCATCTCGGCATACACGGCCATCACCGCGTCCTCGATGCCTTCCATGGCGTGCTCGCCGTTTGGTGCGATGCCGGCTTCTTCCAGCATTCCCCAGGGCTCGTAGCCGATCTTCGAGCACAGCACCACTTCGCAGCCTTCCAGCGTCTTGACGGTCTGCTGCAGGGTGGTATCCGCGTCGCCGCAGGTGTCGCCGCCGCTGCAGTAGAGGTCGGTCTTGCGGTGGCCGAGGAAGCGCACGCCCTTCTCGGATGCCTCGTAGACCAGGAACTCCTTGGCGTGACCGAAGTGCTGGTTGATCACGCCGCCGCCGCTGGTGGCCACGGCCATCTTGACCGGCCGCAGGGCCTCCTTGGTGGCGAGGCCGCTCATGTCGAGGGCGACCAACTTCGGTGCCGGTGCGGCAGCCTTGGCGTTGCGCTTCTCTTCCAGTTCGGCGGCGATGCGGTCGCGGACTTCGGCGCGGCGGGCAGCTGCACCCTCCAGGTCGAGTTCGTACTCGGCGATCTTGTCGAGCGTGAACTCGGCACCGCGGTCCTCACCGAGCAGGCCGACGGCGTCGGCACGGCACTGGCGGCAGTGGCGCATCATGTTCATGTCGCCGGCGCAGGCGTCCTGCAGGGCCTGCAGTTCGTCCTGAGTGGGGCCACGCTGACCGGTCAGGCCGTAGTAGGTGCCGTGTTCGGCCTCGGCGATCAGCGGCATCACGTTGTGCAGGAAGGCGCCCTTGGACTTCACGACGCGGCTGACTTCCTTCAGGTGCTCGTCATTCACACCGGGGATCATCACCGAGTTCACCTTGACCAGAACGCCCTTGGCGATGCACGCCTCGAGGCCCTTCTGCTGCTGCTCGATGAGGATCGCGGCGCCTTCACGGCCCTTGATGCGCTTGTTGTTCCAGAAAATCCACGGATAGATCTTGGCGCCCACGTCGGGATCGACGCAGTTGATGGTGATCGTCACGTGGTCGATGTTGTGTTTGGCGATCTCGTCCACCGACTGGGGCAGCATCAGACCATTGGTCGATACGCACAGCTTGATGTCCGGAGCGTGTTCGCTGAGCATCTGGAAGGTCGCGAAGGTACGCTCGGGGTTGGCCAAGGGGTCTCCCGGCCCCGCGATGCCCAGAACGCTCATCTGCGGGATCTCCGAGGCGACGACCAAGGTCTTCTTGGCGGCCTGGTCGGGCGTGAGCAGTTCCGACACCACGCCGGGACGGGATTCGTTGGCGCAGTCGTACTTGCGGTTGCAGTAATTGCACTGGATGTTGCAGGCCGGGGCGACGGCCACGTGCATCCGCGCGAAGTGGTGATGGGCGTCTTCCGAATAGCAGGGGTGGTTGAACACCTTCTGCAGGATTTCGTCCGGGATCTGATTGAGCTGGTCCGCGGTCGAGCCGCAGGAATGCGAACTACACCCGCCGCCGCCGGATTCGGCGGTATTGCTGATCACTGGCAGTTCCATGGTTGGTCCCCACTCGGTTCGTTTGTGGGAATGGAATTGCAAGCCGCGTACCAGGTCGGATGGTTTGTTTAAGTTATTGAAATTTAAAGAATGTGGTGTTTTTGTGCGGTGAGCCTGTAGTGAATGTCACAGGGGCAGCGGCCCACAGCGTGAGGAATGCGACAGCTACACGCAAAACCGCGGCCGGAAGGCCGCGGTTGCTCGCGATATCAGGCGCGTATCGACATCATGTGCGTACCGGCACCAGGGCGGGTTCCGGCAGCAGCTGGCGGTTGATGGCGGCGAGCTTCTCTATCTGGCGGCTGACGTTGTATTGCACGCGCTCGGCGATGCGGTCGATGACGCGGCGCATGTCGTCG
This sequence comes from Zoogloea sp. LCSB751, assembly GCF_002028455.1. Taxonomy (GTDB): domain Bacteria; phylum Pseudomonadota; class Gammaproteobacteria; order Burkholderiales; family Rhodocyclaceae; genus Zoogloea. The sequence continues at coordinate 602,305 of NZ_MWUM01000001.1, forward strand.
CCGAGCTCTTCCATCACGAGGGAGCGGTTCTTCATCTGGATGACGATGCGGCACAGCTTGTCCGCGCCGCCACGGGGACCGTTGATGTCGGACAGGCGCACGCTGACGGACTGGACGACGTGGCCGAAGCGGCCGAGGGCGCCCTGGATGCGCCGTGCGGCGTGGGTACGCAGGGTCTTGGCAGCAGGCAGGCCCTTGGCCTTGATCTGGACTTCCATTCTTATCTCCTTTGCGTTTTGGAAGGTCTACTGTATTGATGTAAATGAATCAGGTAAAGACGTATTAACTGAAGCTTTGTTTCGATATATTCGAAGTTTTACAAATGCCTTGGTGAGCCCGTGAATCTCAAGCATCTGTTCTATTTCTGGAAGACGGCGCGCAGTGGCGGCGTGGTCAAGGCCGGGGACGCCCTGCACGTCACGCCTCAGACCATCAGTGGGCAGATCCGCCTGCTGGAAGAGAGCCTGGATACCCAGTTGTTCACCCGCGACGGGCGCAGCCTGGAGCTGACTCCGGCCGGGCGCATGGCGATGGAGTACGCCGACGAGATGTTCTCGCTGAGTGCCGAACTGGAGCAGGCCCTGCGCCACTATCCGAAAGGGCGGCCGGTGGAGTTCCGAGTCGGCGTGTCGGACGCGGTGCCGAAATCGATCGCCTACCGTCTGCTGAGGCCGGCAGTGGATCCGGCCGATCCGGTGCGCATCATCTGCCGGGAATGGCGGCTGGACCGCCTGCTGACCGAACTGGCGGTGCACAAGCTCGATCTGGTAATCGCCGATTCGCCGATCCCGCCTAGTGTCGATGTGCGGGCCTACAACCACCGCCTGGGGGAGTCGGGCCTGAGTTTCATCGCTGCGCGTTCATTGCTGGGGGAACAGCTTGCCGAGTTCCCGGCCTGCATGGGCAGTCTGCCGACCCTGCTGCCCGGCGAGGATTCGGCGATCCGTCGCAAATTCGAGGATTGGCTGGATCGCAAGCGCTTGCGGCCGCGCATCGTCGGCGAGTTCGACGACACGGCCTTGATGACGGCTTTCGGTCGTGCTGGCGTCGGGGCTTTCGTGGTGCCGACCGCGATCGAGCAGGAGATCCTCGGCACAGGCGATCTGCTGGTGCTGGGGCGGGCGGAGGAGGTGCGGATCGAGTACTACGCGATCTCGGTCGAACGGCGCCTGACCCACCCCTGCGTACTGGCCATCTCGGATGCGGCCAAGGCCGGGCTGGAGGCGATGGGCAGCGGCGGCGTGGTGACCCAGGCCGAGCCGGGCTGAAAAAAAACCCTGCTCGGGCCGGAAGGCCGCGGGCAGGGCGAGGGTAGTGGCCGGTTGGTACTACTGGTACTGAAAGACGAATCAGCCGTTCTGCTGGATGCCGGCAAGCAGCCAGCCGCCGTTGCCGCTGCGCGGCTTGGTGAGGTGCCACAGTTCGTCGATGCCTTCCGGCGCGGCGTTGGGATCCTCGCGCAGCAGGCCGGTGAAGCGCACGCTGACGATGTAGCGTTCGGCTTCTTCGGCGACGTCGATGACTTCCGCGTTAAGGGAGATCACGTCGGTCTTCTGGGCGGAGGCCGGCTCGTCCATCCAGCCCATCTTGATTTCCGCAAACATCTCCGGCGTGGTGTATTCCCGCACGTCGTCCAGGTTGCGTGCATCGTTGGCGGCCTGCAGGCGGATGAAATTCACCTTGGCGTGGCGCACGAAGCCTTCGGCGTCGAAATCGGCCGGGATGTTACGGGCCGGCGTCGCGGCGACCGGGGCGGCTGCCGGGGCTGCGCTGCCGCCACCGAAAGCCGGCGTCGCGTTGCTGCTGTTGCTGCCGTAGGACTGGGGCGCGCCGGAATACTGCATCGGGCTCGCGCCCGCGCCGGCCAGCGCAGGCTGCTGGGAGGCCGCGCGACGGCGCATGAAGAAGCCGATCAGCGCGATGGCGGCGAAGGCGATCAGGGCCATCGTCATCATCGAGGCGAGTTCCTCACCGAAACCGAAGTGGGACGCCAGGGCGGCCAGGCCGATACCTGCGGCCAGACCAGCCAGCGGGCCCATCCACGAGCGCTTGGGGGTTGCGGCGGCGGCAGCGGCGCCGGCGGCCTGCTGGGTGTGGGGCGCGGCGGCGGCACCCGGTGCCTGGGCCGGGGTGGCCGGCGTGGCATTGGGGGACTTGGGCTGGCTGAGCTCCTGGCGCTGCATGCCCGAGGACTTGCCGCCGCCAAAGCGCTTGGCGGCGTCGGCATCACCGGTTACGAGGGTCAGGCCCAGCGCCAGTGCGGCGCCCATCAGGGCAAAGGATTTCATTCGTGTCTCCTGTGATTGGGGGTAGCGACCGCTGAAGGATAGCGGTTGCGGGAGTTAAATAAAATCAGAATTGTTTGTAGTAAAGCTTCGAAAAAAACTGAATGAATCCTGATCGCTTCAAGCGTGGGTGGCTGTCTGCATCAGCGTTTGCCGCCGAAGTCGGCGCAGGGATCGGTGCGCGGCGTGGGAGCGGTGTACCAGATGTAGGAATACGGGCGGGCCGAAGGGCCGGTGTCCGTCCCGTCGGCAGTCTCTTCAAAGGCAACGCTGACGACGCGCGCTTCGGGCTTGAGGCGGGCCAGCAACTGTGGAACGCCATAGTCGCTGCGCACGTGGCCATTGCCGGCGACCAGGATCGCCGGACGTTCGGCAAGGTGCATCAGTTCGGCGGCCATCGCGCCGTCGCGGGCACGCTGGGCGAGATGCATGGCGGGCACCCGGTTGGCGGGCAACTGCCCGCAGTGGCTGTCGAGCAGGTCGGCGTCGAGGGCCTGGGTGGCGGTGTCGGATAGCGGTCCGGCGGCCAGCGTGGCGGCGACGTCGGCGGGCAGGGCGCTGCTGCCGCTGCGCACGACGTCGCGGGCCTGGTCCCGGGGAAGGTTGGCGCCGATGACATCGATGCCGGCCCGCGCCAGCCCACCGAACAGGGGCTCATGTACCGGCCATTGCCAGGCTTTGGTATCGAAGCCGGCGCTTTCCAGCCCGGCCTGGATACGCTCGGAGTTGTCGGCGTGGAAACGTCGGCCCCGGTCCAGGTGTTCGGCAAGCACCGCCCGTGTGCCGAGGGCGGTGATGAGTTCGGCTCGAATACGGTGGTGGAGGGGGCTGTCGTGGATCTCGCCGAGGAGCAGGAAGTCCGCTTGGCGCAGCCGGGCGAGCAGTTCGGGCTGGCTGAGGCTTTGTCCGCTCCGGGTGTCGACGATGCGTTCGCCGGTGGGCGCGTTGGCCTGGGCGGTGGCATGAAGAATGAGGCCGGCGAAGAGGGCTGTCAGGCGTAGTTTCATGGTTCGGGGGCTCGGTTGGGCCGTCAAGGTCCGCAGGATGCCTGTGGACCCTGGCGGGTGGCCGGGAGTTCGCGGTACTTCGTGGGGGCTTGCATTCTTGCTCAGCGTGGCGCCGGGGCGTCGCTGCCTTCCGGAACATAGACGATGGAGCCATCCTTCATGCGATAGGCCACCCCGGCTTTCTCGCCGTCGCCGCTGCCGATGGCCCCGCTGGCCTTGTAGCGCTCCACTTTTTCGCCTTTCTTGATGGTGACTTCCATGGTCGGCTTGCCGGGATCGCTGATCACCGTCACCTCCTGCCGGCTGAACGGGTTCATCAGCGGGTTCTTGGCGATGGTGATGAGCAATGCGGCGATGACCACCAGGAAAATGTCGATGAGGTTGACCACCGACAGGATGGGATCTTCGGTTTCGGGTTCGTGCAAGAGCTTGAGGCCCATGGTCAGGCCTCCTGCCGCAAGCGCGCGATGTGGACGATCTCCTCGGCCAGCCAGCGGCGGCGCACGTTGGTGACCCAGAAGGTGATGGAGGCGGCAATGAGGGCCAGGATGACCGCGGAGAAGGCCACCGTCAGGTTGTGGGAGACCTGGGCCAGATCACCGTCGGACAGGGATTTGAGGGCCGGCCCCATGGGAATCATGGTGGCGACCAGCCCCAGCATGGGCGTCACGCGGCTGGCGATTCGCGGGGCTTCGAGCAGGGTGTGGGCAAGCAGGTCGAGTTCGTCCTCGGTAAGAGACGGGTTACTGCGGAAGGCATTGAGCAGCGGGCGGCCGCCGTCGCTCTTTCGTTGCCAGGCCAGTCGGGCGAATTCCCCGAGGGACCAGAAGGCGAACAGGAAGAGCAGGGCGATCAGGATCAGCGTGGGCAGCAGGAAGAACTGGGCCACGTCGTACATGGTGTTTTCGAGTTGATGATTCATGGTCAGTGGTATCGGTGTGTCGGAGGTCAGGAAGAGGGCGCGAGGCGGCCCCGCAGGGCACCACCCAGCGTGGCCAGCGTGACGAGGAGCAGGCCCGCGGCGGCCCGGCTGGGCGTTGGTGGTGTCGGCGGGGCGACCTTGTCGAGACGCAGGCCCTGGACGGGTGGCGGTGCGGCCGGTGCCGGCGGTACGTTCGGCGTGGCAGCGGCCGGCGCGGCGCGCGTGGCGCCGGACGTTGGCATGGCCGCAGGGCGGGCCTGGGCCAGGCCGAAGCCGACGAAGCTGCGCAGGGCAGCGTTGTCGCTGCGGACCTGGTGCCGTTCGGCCAGCTCCCGGTAGCGGGTCTTGAGCTCGTCGACGGTGGCCTTGTCGGCCTGCCAGTAGCCCTGGCGGGCGGCCTCCAGCATGCGCTCGATGCTCTGGGCGAGGGCGTGGGGGTTGTGGCGTTCGAACCAGTCGCGCAGGCCGAGGCGGTGCTTGTCGCGGACGTAGACGTCCACGAATTCCTGCCACTGGTCGTCGCGCACGATCTCCCGCGCCACGGCCTGCCAGCCTGAGAAGTTGTTGATACCGTCGAGCACCTGGAGGGTGCCGGCGTAGCCTTCCTTCATCAGGCCTTGGATGTAGCCGGGATGGAAGTTGCGGGTGGCCAATTCCTTGGCGAGGAAGCCAGCGGCGCCTTCCACCTTGCCGCCGCCCTGGCCGCGCAGGTTGGAAACATAGAGTTCTGGCGCCTTGCCATCCAGATGGCGGACGGCGAGGGCGATGCCGCCCAGGTACTGGAAGGGGTCGTCGGTGGTGAGCATGCCGTACAGATTGGAGCTGCGCGACAGCACCGCGCCCTCGGTGCCCTTCAGATGGGCGGCGTAGAGGTTCTCGCCGCCAGCGCCGGGCTGGCCCCAGCTCGCTTCGTCCGGGCCGTAGGCGAACTGCATGCGCGACAGGTACAGGCGGGCCAGCTTGCGGTCGCCTTCGGCCTTGCCCTTCCAGGTGTCGGTGGCCAGCGCGGCGTCGTCCAGGCCGGTGCCGTAGCGGCCGGACTCGGAGGAGAAGATGCGTGTCTGCGCAGCGTTGAGGGCCTGGGTTTCGCCCCAGCCGCGGGCGCGCAGCTCAGTCTGGATGCGGCGGGTGTTGGCGGCCACCGGGTTGTCGGCCTCGTCGGCTTCGGCGGCGAGTTTGGCGGCCTTGGCGAGCAGGCGCATCACGTTGGGAAAATGATCGCGATAAAGCCCAGTGGCGGATAGCACCACGTCCACCCGTGGGCGGCCGAGGATTTGTCGCGGAATGAGCCTGACGTCTTCGACCCGTCCGCCGGCGTCCCAGACCGGCTCCACGCCCATGGCCCACAGGGCCTGGGCTTCGAGCAGGCCGAAGTGGCGCATGGTCTCCACCGACCACAGGGTGAAGGTGAGCTTCTGCGGAAGCTTGCCGTTCTTGGCCTTGTGGGTGGCGAGGAGCTGTTCGAGCGCTTCCCGACCGGCTTCCCAGGCGGCCTGCGTCGGCACCCGGGAGGGGTCGAAGCCGTACAGGTTACGTCCGGTGGGCAGGGCGTCGGGGTTCTTGATCGGGTCGCCGCCGTAGCTGGTCGGGATGTAGCGGCCTTCCAGGCCGGCGAGCAGGGCTGTCAGCTCAGGGGCCGCGTCCAGCGCGGCATACCATTGGCGGGCCCGTTCGGCCGCGGTACGGGCCTTGGCGGGGAGGGACGCGAGGTCGGCCTGGCCGGTGACGATGGCCTTCAGCCGCCGGTAGGGTGTCGATTCCCTGAGGCGCGCATAGTCGCCGACCAGCATTTCGTCGGCCTCTTCGCCGGGGCCGGCGACGCCTTCCCAGAAGTCCTTGCCGACCATCATCAGCACCGTGGCCAGCCGTGCGTCTTCGCCGGCCCCCTGGCCGAAGGTGTGCAGGCCGAGGGGTTGGGCCGTGCGGGCCAGTTCGTGGAGATGGTCGTGCACCTCGCTGAGAAAGGCCGGAAACTGCGCCTCGATGCGAGCCTCGGACCAGCCCAGGTCGCGCTCGATGTGTTCCTTGCGCACCCCGGCCAGGAACTCGGCGCGCAGCTTGTCCTTCACGGCGCCGTCGTCCTGGGCCAGCCAGCTGTGGAGCAGGTCGTGGATGCGGGTCAGCGCGGCGTGCAGGCCGGCGGGGGCGAAGGGCGGCGTCTGGTGGCTGACGATGGTGGCGCGGCCCCGCCGCTTGGCCTGGGTGGCTTCGCCGATGTTGTCCACGATGTAGGGGTACAGCACCGGCACGTCGCCGACGGCGAGCATCGGAAAATCGCTGACGGCCAGCCCGCGCTCCTTGCCGGGCAACCACTCCTGGCTGCCGTGGGTGCCGTAGTGGATGAAGGCGTCGCTCTTGGCCTGTTCCCGCGCCCACAGGTAGGCGGCCATGTAGAAGTGGGACGGGGCGGCGCTGGACGAATGGTAGAGCGCCTTTTCCTTGTCCTCCCCGCGTTCGCCGCGGGGTGGCTGGGGCAGCAGGCTGACGTGGCCGAGCTTCAGGCGGGGGATGACGAACCAGGCCTGGCCGTCCTGGTGGACGACCATCGACGAGCGTTCGGGCTCGCCCCAGCGTTCTTTCATCTGTTTCTGCACGGCTTCGGGCAGGCTGGCCAGCCAGTGCCGATAGGTCGTTAGCGGCAGGCGTTCGGCGAGGCCGTCGCGCAGCAGGGATTCCAGTTCCCGCTGATCGCCGGCGGGCTGGTAGTAGGGGGCGAGCAGGCGTTGCAGCGACAGGGTGAGCTCGGTTTCGCCCGGTGTCTCGGTGTCGTAGCCCCGCGTCCGCAGGGCGGCCAGCGTGCCGACCAGGCTGCGCGGCAGGTTCATGAACGAGGCTGAGAGGTTCTTTTCGCCCGGCGGGTAGTTCCAGAGGAAGATCGTGACACGCTTGTCGGTGTTGGCGGTGCGTTGCAGGCGGGCCAGCCGCACGGCCTTGGCGACGACGGCTGCGGCCTGTCCGGCGATGGGGGCGATCTGGTCGTCGGACTTGCGGGTGGCGGCGGCGATCTGGATGTCGGTGACGCCGGCGTATTCGGCCTGGGCCAGGTAGAAGGGCACGTCCATCAGCGCCACGCCTTGCGGGTCGGCGGCCCACGCGGCTTCGTCGCCCTTGCGGTAGGGCATGGCCTGTACGACGGGGATGCCCAGGTCGGCGAACTCGGTGCGTCGCCCGTCCGGGTTGAGCATGATCTGGGTGTTGATCAGCGCGTTGGCAAGGGTGCGTCCGTCGACGCGCAGCATGCGCCGCACGGCATCCGGGTCCATGACCGGGCTGTAGAAGGGCAGGGGTACGGCGCCGCTCTGCTCTATGCGGCGGATCAGATCGTCGATGAAGGCGGTCTGCTCGGCGGCGATGTACTGCTGGTGCAGCGCGATGGCGATGACTGGCGCGGTGGGCGTGGGGCTGCCGGTCTTCCAGCGCAGGTAGGCGGCGGGCTCGGTGAAGACCAGGCCGGGATGGTCCGGGTGATAGACGCCGCTCTTGGGGAAGACGACGGGCTCGCGGATGCCGCCCGCCGGCTTGCCATCCAGGTGCGCGGCGAGGGTGGCCAGGAAGGCGTCGAAGTTGAGGGCACCGCCGTTTACATAGTAGGTATGCAGGCGCCGGGCCAACCCGTCCGGCAGGCCCTGCCAGCGGGGATTGCCTTCGTGCAGCCACAGGAAGGGCTGCTTGAGGCCCGGCAGGGCGCCGGCCAGGCGGGTCTCGACGAAGGCCTGCAGATGCTCCCGCGGCGTGTCGAACAGCACCAGGTCGTAACCCCGGAACAGCGCCGGCCCGCTGTCGGCGGGCAGCCTCTCGGCGAAGCGGGCTTCCAGTTGCAGGCCATGTGCCTTAGCCGTTTCGGCCAGCTTGAGGAACTTGCCCGGCTGGACCGGAGAGGTGCTGATGACGAGGATCCGGCCGGCGAGCGCTTCACCGCTGCCACTGAGCAGGATCAGGCAGAGCACGGGCGCGAGCAGGCGGCCGAGCCGGATGAACAGCCGGTGGGCGGTGCGCATGTTCAGAAATCCACCTGGAGGGAGGCGCTCAGGTTGCGGCCGGGCTGGGTGAAGAAGGCCGACCCGGCTTCGGTGCTGCTCAGGCCGACCTGGCGGATATCGCTCCACAACCAGTATTTCTTGTCGAACAGGTTGTTGAGGGCGACGTTCAGTTTCGCGTTGCGATGGACTTGCAGGCTGGCGGAGAGGTCGAGTACCGCGTAGCCGGGTGTCCGGAAGTAATCGACGTCACCGCGGTCCACCTGATCCTTCTTGCGGGCGGCGCGCAGACGCGCATCCACGGCCAGGGGGCGGCTGGCGGCCTGGCCGTCCCAGCCGAGGTTGAGGTAGAGACGGGCGGGATCGACGGTGTTGAGCGGCTGGCCGGCCGAGGTCACGTCCCCGTCGGCCCAGGCGATGGCGCCGGCGCTGCGGAAGCCATGGGGCAGAGCCCACTGGCCGCGCAGTTCTGCGCCGCGGATGCGGACGTTGGCCAGGTTGATTGACTGGTACACGGAGCGCACCGCGTTGCCCAGGCAGGCCGGTGCGCTGGCCCCGCTCGGGGTGGAGCAGACCAGTTCGTTGCTGATGAAGTTGCTGTACTTGTTGTTGTACAGGGCCAGTTGTACGTCGCCGCCCGCCAGCTTGAAGCGGGTGCCCACTTCCATGCCGGTGCTGGTTTCCGGTTTCAGGTTCGGGTTGGGCAGGCTCGCGTAGTTCTGGGCGGCGTTGTAGAACAGGCCATTCACTTCTTCGTAGTTGGGTGCCCGGAAGCCACGCATCACTTGCCCGTAGAACGACGTCGCCGGGCTGTGGCGCCACACGGCGGCCAGTTTGGGTGAGGCGGCGGAGTGATCCTGGCTGCTGGCCGAGAAAGTCTGCGTGCCGATGGTCTTGCTGATGGCGTCGGGGCGGAGCTTGACGCTGTCGAGGCGCAGGCCGGGGGTCAGGCTCAGGCGGCCGATGCTGATCTCGTCCTGTGCGAACAGGCCCAGGCTGTCGGATTCGCCGGGGGCGAAATCGCGCAGGGGATAGGTGTCGCCGGCCAGCGTCTTGCCGACGCTGCCGGTGGTCTGGTTGGTGATCGTGTAGTCGCGGATCTCGGCCAGTTGGTGGTGGCGCCAGTCGGCACCGACGACGATGAAGTGGTCGAGGGCGCCGCTATTCAGCCCCTTTTCCAGTTGCAGGCCCACGCCGGTCGTTTGCTGGCGGAAGTCGAAATTCATGTCCACCAGGCAGGTGTTGCTGCCGCTGCTCGTGCCGGAGCAGCCGCTGGTGGTGGCGCTGCGTTTCTGCAGCGTGTAGGTCTGGTTGGTGGCGTTTTGGTGATAGGCCGAGAGGAGCAGGCGGTCCACCAGGCCGGCCGTGGGCTTCCATTCCCAATCGACGGAGACGCGCTCCCGGCGCGCATCCTCGCTGCCATCCGCGGCGCTGACGCGGGGCAGGGAGGTGGACAGGCGCAGCAGTTCGCTGTCGCTGTGCTGGTGGCGGTCCTCGTAGGTGAAGCGCAAGCGGTGGCCGGTGGCCGGCTTGACGACGAGCCGGGCGAGGGTGCCGCGGGAGCGGTTGTCCTGGGGATTGGGCTGTTCGCGGCCGGCGCTGCTGCCGCCGGTCTCGCCCCGGTTGTCCAGTTCGCTGCCGGTGCGCCGGGTGAGGGCCAGCAGGGCTTCGACGGTGTCGTTGGCGCCAGCGAAGTAGGCGGTGTTCTGCAGGCTGTCGTCGGCACCACGCCAGGTGCCCTTGTAGCGGACGGCGACGTCGCGCTCGCCGAGGATGTCGCGGGGGTCGAGGGTCAGGTAGCTGACCACGCCGCCGAGGGCGTCGGAGCCATACAGGCTGGAGGCCGGGCCGCGCAGGACTTCCACGCGCTTGAGGAAATCGAACTCCGGGCTGTCGGAGCTGGACGTCGTTGCGTTGGAGGGACCGCCGCCGTTGTAGTAGTCGGGCAGGCGAACGCCGTCTACCTGCTGCAGGACCCGGTTGCCTTCGATACCGCGGATGTTGACCGAGCTCGCGCCGAAGCGCCGCAGGTCGCGGGCGACGACGACGTCCGGCTCGTCCTCGAACAGCGCGGCTTCGTCGTGGGGAAGGCGCCGGGCGATGTTCTCCGCACTGATCGCGGTGACGGTGGTGGGTACGCTGTCGACCGTGGTTTCGGAGCGGGTGGCCGAGACGATCACTGCGCCCAGCGTGGTGGTTTCGTCGGCGGCGGCAAGGCAGGCGTTTCCGGCAAGCGCTGCGCCGATGAGGAGGGCGAGAGGGGATTTCCTGAAGCAGGAGGCGGGGCGGGTACCGGGCACGACGGATCTCCAGATATCGAAAACATCTGGCTAGCTGGCGTGCGGAAGACCCGGGCTGGCTGGCTTGACGCAGGTGGGGATGAAGGGGGCAGCAGGCTGCCGGAGGAGGAAATCTACCCGGATTGATGAATAAATGCAAATCATTATCGTTTACATTTATTCATCTCCCATCTAAGATGAATTCCGGTTCCCCGTTACAGGAGTCAGGAAATGCGATCGATGCTGTTCAACGTCTGTTTACTGGCGCTGCTGTTGTCGGGGGTCTTGGCGGCAGGGCCGGTGTGATCTTCGACGCCTGCGCCGCCCCCGTTTTCTTCCAAGGAATCTCTGTCGATGTCTCGTTATACCGGTCCCCGTTTGAAGGTCATGCGCGCCCTCGGGTGCGAGTTGCCCGGCCTGTCCCGAAAGTCTGTCGGTGAGCGGGACTATCCGCCCGGGCAGCACGGTGCGCGTCCGCGGCGCAAGTCGGATTACGGTCTCAAGCTGATTGAGAAGCAGAAGCTGCGCATGAATTACGGGCTGACCGAAGCCCAGTTGCAGCGGCTCTTCCGTGAGGCCAAGCGCGCCAAGGCGCCCACCGGCAGCAAGCTGCTCGAACTGCTGGAGCGGCGGCTGGACAACTTCGTGTTCCGTGCCGGCTTTGCGCCGACGCTGGTAGCTGCCCGCCAGCTGGTGCGCCACAAGCATGTGCTGCTCAACGGCCAGCCGGTGAATATCCCGTCGATCCGGATCAAACCGGGTGACGCCATCGTCCTCACCGATAAGGCGCGGCGCATGCCGATGGTGCTGGAGTGCGTCGAGCAGCCAGCCCTGACCCACCCGGAGTGGCTGAACAGCGACGGCAAGGGTTTTCAGGCCGTGGTGACCCGTCTGCCGGAGGCCAGCGAGGTGCCTTTCCCGGTGGCGGTCCAGCATGTGGTCGAATACTACGCGGTGCGGATATGAGTATCCCGTGCTACTGCCGAGGCGGCGAGGAGGAGGACGGCCTGCCCGGTTACGAGACGTCTCCCGATCTGGCGTTGGTGGCCTTGCTCACCTTGATGAGCAGTTTCCCCGCCCGTCGCAGCGCGGCGGTGGCCCAGTCGATCGTCACGCACCTGCGGGTGGTCAGCGCGGATGAACGTCTGGATGGCATCCTCAGGGGATGCGCCGCCCAGCTGGTGAGCAACTGGGAAGCGTTGACCGTGCTCAGCCAGCCCGGGCCCGAGCCGTTGGCGCCGTCGACCCGGGTCGTCAACTGAGCGGCGTGGCGGTCAGATCTGCCTGACCGTGATGTTGAGGGTCTGGATGCGGTAGGCGATCTGCCGTGGGGTCATGCCGAGCAGGCGCGCGGCCTTGGCCTGCACCCAGCCGGCCTGCTCCAGTGCGGCGATCACGCGCTCCCGCTCATCCATGTTCTCGTCGCCCAGATCCACGTTGCTGACGGGAGCGGTGGCGGCACTGGCCGTACGGGGGCGGGGCGGCTGCAGACGCTCCTCGATACCGGACAGCAGAACGAGGTCGCGGTCGATGTGGCTGCCTTCGCACATCACCGCCGCCCGCTCCAGACAGTTTTCCAGCTCGCGCACGTTACCCGGCCACATGTGCTGGGTCAGCAGGCGTAGCGCGCTGTCGGTGATGCCCAGCTCGCGGCCTTGCAGCTTGGCGATCTTGGCGACCAGGAAATTGGCGATTTCCGGGATGTCCTCGATGCGGTCGCGCAGCGGCGGTACGTAGATCGGCATCACGTTGAGGCGGTAGTACAAGTCTTCGCGAAACTTGCCTTCCTCGACTGCCATTTCCAGGTCGCGGTGGGTGGCGGCGATGACGCGCACGTCCACCTTCAGCGTGCGGCTGCCACCGACCCGTTCGAGTTCACCTTCCTGCAGGATGCGCAGCAGCTTGGCCTGGAAGGCGGAGGAGACTTCGCCGATCTCGTCGAGGAAGAGGGTGCCGCCGTCGGCCTGCTCGAAACGCCCCTTGCGCTGGGAAACTGCACCTGTAAAGGCGCCTTTCTCGTGGCCGAAAAGTTCGGATTCGAGCAGGTTTTCGGGCAGTGCCGCGCAGTTGAGCTTGACGAAGGGGCTGGCCGAGCGCGGGGAGTTGTAGTGGATGGCGCTGGCGATCAGCTCCTTGCCGGTGCCGGTCTCGCCGCGGATCAGTACCGTGGTGTTCCACTTGGCGACCTGCCGGAGCTGGTCGAAGACCCGTTTCATCGGCTCGGAGCGTCCGACGATTGAGGAGAAGCCGTACTGGCCGCGTACCGCCCGGCGCAGGTCGTCACGCTCGTCGACCAGATCGCGCTTTTCCTTGGCGACCTGGCGGGCCAGGCGCACGCTCTGGCCGATCAGGTTGGCGACCATCTCCTGGAAATGAGCCCGATCATCGAGCAGGCCGTCGTCGGAGGTGTCGGGCTGGCTGGCCAGCACGCCGACCAGCTCGGAGCCGATGCGGATCGGCACGGCGATGAAGGGCTTGTCGGGGGCGTAGGCGCCGAGGCGGTCGAGGAAGCGCCGTTCGCGGGCGACCTCGTCGAGAATCACGCTGCGGCCGCGCTCCAGCACCAGACCGAGCACGCCCTCGCCACGGGAGTAGCGGATGTGGCCGGCCGCTTCCACGTCGAGTCCGTGGGCCGCGCTGATGAAGAGTTCGTTACCGGTTTCGTCGCTGAGGAGGGCGACGAGGCCCAGGCGCAAGCCGCAGCCTTCGCCGATGACCTGGAGCACTTCCTTGAGGGTGTCCTGCAAGTCGAGGGAGCGGGACAGGATCTGGCTGACGCTGAACAGCGTATCCAGCTCTGCTTCAAGAAGGGCGCCAGGGGCCTGGATCAGATTTTCGCTCACGGGCGTCGGGTCCATTCAATGGCGTGCATTGGCTTAGCTTCCCGATGGGGAGAAGCCGATGATGAAACGGCATCCGCCGGTGTAGTCCGGGTCGATGTCAATCGTGCCTTCGTGGCGCGTGACCACATCCTGGGCGATCGCCAGGCCCATTCCGACAGAATGGGAAAGCGGGCGCTTGGTGGTGAAGAAGGGTTCGTAGACCTTGTGGCGCAACTCCTGAGAGATGCCCGGGCCGGTGTCTTCGATGACGGCGACGATGCGTCCGTCTCTTTCCTCGGTGCGTACCTTGAGTTCGCGAACATTGCGGCCCCGTTCGTTCATCGCTTCGATGGCGTTTTCGACGATTTCCTTGAACATGCTGCGCAGCATGTTGGCGCGACCGTGGAAGTGGCTGAGGCGTGAGGTGGGTTGCCAGGCGACGGTGATGCCGGCGGCGAGCAGGCGTTCGGTCAGGAGCATCAGGACATCGCGCAGGATGTCGTTGAGGTTGACTGGCGCGGTGGCCTCCTGCGGCGCTTCCGGCATCGATGCCTCGAAGGTGCCCAGCGCGGCCTCGCCGGCGGTCAGGGCTTCCTTCAGGGCGTTCTTCAGCATCGCCGTGTCGATCTGGGTGCCGCGGCGATCGAGCATGTTGGCCGCCGCGCGGATCATGTTGAGCGGTCCGCGCAACTGGTAAACCGCGCCGGACAGGGTTTCGCGCAGGCTCTGCACCAGTTCGGCCTCGGCCATCGTGGCGCGGATGGCGCCGATGCGTTCGAGTTCGCGTTGGCGCTTGGCGGCGGTGATGTCCTTGATGAGAAGCATCAGGTAGGCGCGGGCCTGGGGATCGAAGAAGGAATCGGCCTTGGCATCCTGTTGTTCGAACCATGAGCCGGAGCACGAGAACCAGCGCACGGCCTTGCCGGAGGCAGGGTGTACGCAGATCTCCTCGTCGACGAAATTGCGACCGCCGAGTTTGGGTGGCTCGAAGGCCAGACCAATGGTATTGCGCAGCTCGGCAAGGACCTGCAGGGCGGGTTCGGTTACGCCCAGATCATCGGTCAGCTTCTTGTATTCGTGGTTCTCCAGCACGACCTGCTGCTGGTCGTCCAGCAGGGCGATGGCGATCGGTGCCACGTCGATGACGGATTCGATCAGCGCTTTCTGGTTTTGAACCTTTTGCTTGAGGGCGTGCAGGGCGGTGACATCCCGGTGCATGCCGAGGCAGTAGGCCGTTTCGCCCCTGGCGTCCAGGATGGGGGTGATGGTCAGCTCCGCGATGTAGCGGGAGCCATCCTTGCGCCGATTGACGAGGGTTCCGTTCCAGGTTTTCTTTTCGTGCAGGGATTTCCAGAGGGTCTCGTAGACGGAGCGCGGAGTGGTCTTGTAGGACAGGATCGATTCGTTGAGGCCTAGCACCTCGTTCGGTGCATAGCCGGTGACGCCTTCGAAAGCCGGGTTGGCATACAGGATGCGCGCCTGTGGGTCGGTGATCGAGATGGCGATCGGGGCCTGCTCAACCGCTTCCAGGAACAGCCAGATGCGACTTGGAAAGGCCTGGGCGGCGGCAATCTCATTCACGAAGTCGTCATCGCTCGACGCATTCTCGAGGGCCTTGGCGAGGGCCGCCCGGAGTGCTTCCACACGCACGGCAGTCGGCGGCTGACCGCTTGCATCCCCGTCCGAACGGGGGCGGCCGTTGGTGACCTCTGACATGGCGAAACCTCGTACTCTGAACAGAGCCCCATGTGGGGCGGATTTGACTGTGGTCCCGATCGGCGGGGACCGATGGTGGGTGATAAGCCTTTTAAGCAAAGAGTGAGCCCGATTCAGCGCGTCGGCTGTGTTTGAGGTTGTTTCTGGTTTGTTTCTTTTTGTGAATCAAGGGCGTGTGATTGGTGGTGAGGCTGGCTTCGGGGCGATGTCCGGTGATCTGTTCGGTCTCACTTTGGGCTTCTGCCCCATGCTGGTGCATCGCTTATCCGGCCCATCCCGAAACCGGCCTGTCGCCCTCTTACAGTGCGTAAGGCGCGTGCAGCCAGCGGCGTACGATCTCCTCGTCGCGGCGCGGTAGGTAGGCGAAACCTGCATTGGCATCTTCCATGACGACACGCGCGACCCAGTGAGGCACCGCCTTGGTGGTCAGCATGTGGAAATACCAGGCGAAGGGGTAGCCGGCGGCGCGGTCGAAGGACACCAGTGCATCATGCAGGGCCAGTTCGCGGGTGCCTTCCCGTGCGCCGAAGACGGGCGGCTCGCCGTCGATGGCCGGCACCGGCTGGGCGCGGATGACGTTCTGCTGGAAGCGGTCGAGATGTTCGCGCACGGCAATGACCCACTGGTTGCTGAAGGCGGTGGCATGCCCGGCGCTGGATTCGCTCCAGTCGTCCGTGAAGCGCTGGATGGGTTGTGCCTCAGGGGTTTGCTGCCGCAGACGTGCCAGCAGGTCGCCGATATGGGTCAGACGTCGGAAGGTGTAGTAAGGGAGCCCGACGGGCTGTCCATTGTGGTGCCCGAGATCCGGGTCGATGAGTTCATCGATCGCGCCCGGCGCCGGGGTTTGGGCAAATAGCGTATGGGCCTGGGTTTCCTGCAGGTCTTCGATTTCGAGTTGCAGGAAATCGGTGGATTTCTCCCCGGTGGCGGCCACGAAGTAATGGGTGCGTCCCACGCGGCGGGTAGCTATCAGACCTTTCCCCGCGTATTCCTCGCGCAGGGCGTCGAAGTCCCCGTCACAGGCGGCCAGGGTCATCTCTGCCCAGCTTTCCAGGTCGTCGGAGACCCGGGATCCATCCGCCGCCAGCACACCTCCCAGACGGTACCAGCCGCCACGGCACAGGGTGCGACGGAAATGGAGTTCCGGCAGGTGGCGGGCCAGTTCCTTGGCCAGGATTCCCGGACCGGCCGAAACCGGGGCAAGGGTGCAGACTTCGACAACGGATGCTTCGAGTGCCTTGGTGCGCTCGGTCCAGCTCGGGTTCGCATTCATGGGCGTGCTCCTTCTATTTTTGGCTGTGACATGAGGAAATTTGAATGAGGCTCGCAGTCGAGGTCGCGGCCTGCTGTCTGCAAGCCGGGCCGGGCCGGGCGCGGCGGAAGGAGCGTGCGTGAGGTGACGGATCTTCTGGGGGCGCGACAAAGAGCCGGGCAGGTCTACTGCCCGGCAAGTGGCGGTGCGGGACGCAGGAATCCGCGTGGAGCCCAGGGTGCCGCGCCATCGCATGCGGTGATGCGAAGAATCAATCGTCGTCGTCATCGTCCAACTGGCGACGCGGCACCGTCTGGGGGTCGCAGATGATCCCGCGGTAGATTTCCACGCGGTCGCCCGGTTTGAGCGGGGCTTCCAGCTTGACCAGCTTTCCGAAGACCCCGACCTTCTGGCTGGCCAGATCGATGTGGGGAAACTGCTTCAGTATCCCGGATGCCTCGATGGCTTCGCGGGCGGAGGAGCCGTCCGGCACTTCGATGGTCAGCCAGACCTGTTGGGACGGTTCGGAATAAGCAACGCCAACCTGCATGGTTCAGAACTCCTTGTGTGCTCGGCTCCCGGGGCTGGGCTGTCGATTGCGGGTTTTTGATTTCCCCGCAAGCAGAGCTGACCAGGGCTCGACTATTTATTTGAAGCGCGCAGTGTCAATCGGATGCCACAAAGGGGTCGAAAGGATTGCAGCAACGTCACTTGACCAGATTGCGAATGCAACAGCAGGTCTTGTGCCACATTGCGGGGTGGAGTTTTTTTATAGAAATCAAAGACGTTCTGATTGCAGTGGTGGGGTGTGAGTCTGCGAAGTCCTACAATTGTCGGAAATCCGACAAGCGTGTCCGAAATGAAAGAGGCTGCCCTGCAGTGGAATGCACAGGCTTCCTTTATTGCTGCATAAGTCCCGCTCGAGGGGCCGGAATGAATCAGGCCGCGCGCCTCTCGGCCGCGCCCGGCCGGCCTTCTTGCGGCGCAATAAAGTTGATCTGTGTCAAAATGTCGCCCTTATCGCGGCGTATCCTTCCGCGAAGCCTGCCGCCGGTCTGTCCGGTGTGCAGTCAGGGGGGTTTTGTTTTCTTTTGATGAGGTGACTCACATGCAATCGCAGACTTACAACTATAAAGTCGTGCGGCAGTTCGCCATCATGACGGTGGTATGGGGCATCGTGGGCATGCTGGTCGGCGTTATCGTCGCAGCACAGCTCGTGTGGCCCGAATTGAACGTTGCCGAATGGCTGCACTTTGGACGGCTTCGCCCGCTCCACACCAACGCGGTGATCTTTGCGTTTGGTGGTTGTGCTCTTTTTGCCACGTCGTACTACTGTGTGCAGCGTACCTGTCACACTCGTTTGTTTGCCCCGGGCCTTGCTGCCTTTACTTTCTGGGGCTGGCAACTGGTCATCCTGCTGGCTGCGATTTCGCTCCCGCTGGGTTTCACTTCCGGCAAGGAATACGCCGAACTGGAGTGGCCGATCGATATCCTGATCACCGTGGTGTGGGTTTCCTACGCCGTCGTGTTCTTCGGCACCATCGCCACCCGCAAGACCACGCACATCTACGTGGCGAACTGGTTCTACGGCGCCTTCATCCTGACCGTTGCCTTGCTGCACCTGGTCAACAGCGCTGAAGTGCCGGTTAGCCTGACCAAGTCCTACTCCGCCTACGCGGGTGTTCAGGATGCGATGATCCAGTGGTGGTACGGTCACAACGCGGTGGGCTTCTTCCTGACCGCGGGCTTCCTGGGCATGATGTACTACTTCGTGCCGAAGCAGGCCGGTCGTCCTGTGTACTCCTACCGTCTGTCGGTGGTGCACTTCTGGGCGCTGATCTTCACCTACATGTGGGCGGGTCCGCACCATCTGCACTTCACCGCGCTGCCCGACTGGACTCAGTCTGTCGGCATGGTTTTCTCCCTGATCCTGCTGGCTCCGTCCTGGGGTGGCATGATCAACGGCATCATGACCCTGTCTGGCGCCTGGCATAAGCTGCGCACCGACCCGATCCTGAAGTTCCTGATCACCTCGCTGTCCTTCTACGGTATGTCCACCTTCGAAGGTCCGATGATGTCGATCAAGACGGTCAATGCGTTGTCCCACTACACCGACTGGACCGTTGGTCACGTGCACTCCGGTGCCCTGGGTTGGGTGGCAATGGTGTCCATCGGCGCGATGTACTATCTGCTCCCGCGCATGTACGGCAAGACCGAGATGTATTCCACCAAGCTGATCACCGCCCACTTCTGGGTGGCGACCGTCGGTATCGTGCTTTACATCGCTTCCATGTGGATCTCCGGTGTGATGCAGGGCCTGATGTGGCGTGCCACCAACCCGGATGGCACCCTGACTTATTCCTTCGTTGAAGCCGTGAAGGCCAGCTATCCGTTCTGGGCTATCCGTGTCGTAGGCGGGGTGTTGTTCCTCACCGGCATGCTGATCATGTTCTACAACATGGTGAAGACCATTGCCGGTCAGAAGGCCTATGAAGCTCCGGTGCTGGCACCTGCTGGCGCTCACGCCTGATCGGGAGGAAAGAATAATCATGGCTCAATCGAATCACGACTTTATTGAACGCAAGGTTGGCTGGCTGATCGTCTTTACGCTGATGACTGTCAGCGTCGGTGGTCTGGTGGAAATCGTTCCTCTGTTCCATATGAAGTCCACCACCACGCCGGTGGAAGGTCTCAAGCCCTACGACCCCGTTCGCCTCGTCGGCCGCGATATTTACATCCGTGAAGGCTGCTACAACTGCCATTCCCAGATGATTCGTCCGTTCCGTGCCGAGACCGAGCGTTATGGCCATTACTCGGTTGCCGGTGAGTACGTGTATGACCACCCCTTCCAGTGGGGCTCCAAGCGTACCGGTCCCGATCTGCACCGCGTTGGTGGCCGTTATTCCGACCAATGGCACCGCATTCACTTGCTGAACCCGCGTGACGTTGTCCCCGAGTCCAACATGCCGGCCTTCCCGTGGCTTGATCGCCCGGCAAAGATCGATGACATCGAGGCCAAGATGACCGCGCTCCGAAAGGTTGGCGTTCCTTACTCCGATGAGGAAATCCAGGGAGCCCGCAAGGCGCTGGAAGGCAAGACCGAGCTTGAGGCCGTGATTGCCTACCTGCAGGGTCTCGGCACTGCGCTGAATGCCGGCAAGCCGGCCGCTCCGGCGGTGGCCGCCGCTGCAGCTCCTGCCCCGGCAGAGGCTGCCGCACCGGCTCCGGCCGCTGCGGCTCCGGAAAAACAGTAATCCATTCGGAGAACGAAGGAGCGCATCGTGGATATCAATGACGCACGTACGGTCGTGACAGTCTTGGGCTTTGTCTGTTTCATCGGTATCAGCCTGTGGGCGTACAGCGGCCGTGCGCGGAAGGGTTTCGACGAAGCTGCGCTCTTGCCGTTCGGCGAGGACGACTTGCCGCTCTCCGATTCGGGGCGGCAAACCAAGGAAGGAAATAAAAATGGCTGACTTCGTTAGCGGTTTCTGGAACGCCTGGGTGATGGTGCTGGTGTTCCTGAGCATCGCGTTCTGCGTGTTCGTGCTGGTTTCCAACACGACCAAGCGGACCCCGGGCCCGGTCGGTCTGCACGATCACGTGTGGGACGAAACTTTGCAGGAGTACAACAACCCGCTGCCGCGCTGGTGGATGTACATGTTCTGGATCACGATCATTTTCGCGATTACCTATCTGACGCTGTATCCCGGCTTTGGCAACAATCAGGGCAAGCTGGGCTGGTCTGCCGCCGGTCAGTGGGAAGCGGAGCAGAAGGCTGCGGCCGAAAAGTACGGTCCGATCTTCGCCAAGTACCGCAGCATGGACCTCAACGCGGTCGCCGGCGACAAGGAAGCCAATGAGATGGGGCATCGCATGTTCCTGACTTATTGCGCGCAGTGTCACGGTGCTGATGCCAAGGGTGCCAAGGGTTTCCCGAACCTGACCGACAGCGACTGGCTGTATGGTGGCGATCCTGAGGTCATTCGCACGACCATTCTAGAAGGCCGTCAAGGCATGATGCCCCCGTTCGGACCGGCTCTTGGTGCGGATGGTGTCAAGGATGTGGCCAACTACGTGCGTTCCCTGTCCGGTCTGGCCAACGACTCCCTGCGCGCCCAGCGCGGCAAGGAAATCTTTACCCAGAACTGCGTGGCATGTCATGGTCCCGAAGCCAAGGGTACCCCGGCTCTCGGCGCGCCGAACCTGACCGACAAGACCTGGCTGTACGGGTCGTCCGAGGCCACGATCATCGAAACCGTGACCCATGGGCGTACCAACCGGATGCCGGCCTGGAAAGAATTCCTGGGTGAGGACAAGGTACATCTGCTGGCGGGCTATGTGCTGAGCGTCTCCAAGAACGCTGCGGCTCCGGTGGAAGAAAAGAAGTAAGTTTTCGTCGAGAAGCGAAATTGCTCGAGAACAAGAACCCCCCGGGCTGGTCCCGGGGAGTTTTTGATTTGAAATATTAGAATATAATAATTTTGCAATTATGAGTCAGCCAGACACCCAAGCTGCAAAGAAAGCCAGCCCCTCGACTGCACAGGCAAGCGAAGCAGAAGACACCCTCTACGCCGTCCGCCAGAAGGTCTACCCGCGCGCGGTGACAGGGCGCTTTGCAACGTGGCGGTGGATCCTGGT
>NZ_MWUM01000199.1 GCF_002028455.1 Zoogloea sp. LCSB751
CTCAGTGGTGGAGCACCCAGAGCTTCGATTTTCAGGCATTTCGCCCGCTGCCCATGAGCACCCATCAGGCGCTGCCCCATATCCGGCTGGACGCGGCACTGGAGTTCTTGCTCGGGGATCACCTCGAATAACCGGCGCCGCACCAAGGAGCAGACAACAAGATGAACGATCAGACAACACAGAAGGTGCCGCTGCAAGGCAAGGTGATCCTGGAGCCGACCCTGTCGGTGGCGAGCGAGACGCCGCCCCCGGCACCGGCCCAGCGGCTGGA
>NZ_MWUM01000200.1 GCF_002028455.1 Zoogloea sp. LCSB751
TCGCCGTAGCGTGTTGGCGGCCGTGATTGCCCTCGGCACGGTATTGGCTGCCTGCAAGGAGGAGCCGCCCCCCGTCACGCAAAGTGTCCAGCCCAGCGCAGCCTCCAGCACAACCAGTGCTGCGGTCGCACCACAAGCGCAACCTATTGGCACACAAACATCGAAATATACCCCGGAGGCGCTCGAGACCCTGCTTGCGCCCATAGCCCTTTACCCTGATGCGGTATTGGCTCAGGTGCTGGCCAGCGCCACCAATCCGCAAGAGGTGCTC
>NZ_MWUM01000201.1 GCF_002028455.1 Zoogloea sp. LCSB751
GATATTGTCTATAACAACCGCTTCGAATCTGTACAAGATGAGTTTTTCTACAACCGCTTAGGTTACGCGGGCATTAGCCACGATGAGTACGGCACTATCACTATTGGTAAGCAATGGGGTGCTTGGTATGACGTGGTTTACAACACCAACTACGGTTTTGTATGGGATGGTAACGCGGCAGGTGTTTACACTTTTAACAAAGACGACGGTGCAGTAAACGGCGTTGGTCGCGGTGACAAAGTTGTTCAATACCGTAACAGCATTGGTGATG
>NZ_MWUM01000202.1 GCF_002028455.1 Zoogloea sp. LCSB751
GTTACTTTGAAGAACACTATGGTTTTGTGCCGAAATTTAAAGCGGCGGCTCACTGTGGGCAAGTCGTTGCTGCAGTTGTTGGTGTTCAAAAACAAGAAATTAGCTTCTTTAGTGATGTGCTAAATACGTTAGCGAGACTGCAGGATCAATGTAATCCCTTAGGACAGCGTATGTTGATCTCTGGCGCCTTAGCGGGACGACTCGATAATCCTAACAGTGAGTATCGTTTGACTAATCTGGGCCCGATTAAATTAAAAGGGAAACAACACTC
>NZ_MWUM01000203.1 GCF_002028455.1 Zoogloea sp. LCSB751
AGTACTAATGTGGACTGTACTTCGCTGGCAGACACGGCGAACTCTGCCGCCATGGTGGGCATAGAAGGTAAGTAAATATCAATTGCCAATGGGCTGAGTAGCACCAAAGACATCAAAATAGGTAACAGATTGCGCCGCATAACATGTATCTCGGTTTAACAGTAAAAGGTATTTCAGTGGGCGGTAGTTTAAATAACTCAAGGTATGAACAGAAATGGTATAATTTCCAAAGTGAATTTCCTTTGAGGAATATCTATGAATCTCGACAACT
>NZ_MWUM01000204.1 GCF_002028455.1 Zoogloea sp. LCSB751
GGCCAGCTTACGGCTCACGGTGGCGATAGGCATATCGAGCACTTTCGCGGCTTGAGAAAAACTGCCCGCATTCACCAAATGCACAAACAGATAAATTAACTGCAGCTCAGCGCCAACATCATCAGCCATGTTCAATCCCATCGTTTAGCGTGAGTGCCGCTCACAGGTATAAGGCACTAACTCATTGTGTTTTAAACGTAGAATTATTCATTTCTACGACCATAGCGCAATAGCTTCCAAGGTTAATCCTATGCTATTTTGCCAATAAGT
>NZ_MWUM01000205.1 GCF_002028455.1 Zoogloea sp. LCSB751
CAGAGTACCAACAAAAACGGGGCCCCAGGGCCCCGTTTGCTATGTCACCACCATGGTGCCGGTCTGGCTCAGACGCCGAGGCCGGTTCCTGTGTCTTTCTTGGCGATCAGCTCAATCTTGTAACCGTCCGGGTCTTCCACGAAGGCGATGACGGTGGTGCCACCCTTGACCGGGCCCGGCTCGCGGGTGATCTTGGCGCCGGCGGCGCGCAGGGCGTCGCAGGTGGCGTAGATGTCGTCCGCTTCCAGGGCGATGTGGCCGTAGGCCGAG
>NZ_MWUM01000206.1 GCF_002028455.1 Zoogloea sp. LCSB751
TTAGAGATTCGGGGTTTGTCTTTTCTGGGCCATAAGTTACCGCAAACTTACAGCATCAAACAACTTATCCCGCACCGGTTAACACTCGCAAATACATGAGGCTTAAAGTTGCTCCAGCGATTGGAAATAGCAGATAACGTTCGCCGCACCATAGCACCACAAACTACACAGAAACATAAATCCGAGTTCGGTCAGTTCATGACTCCTTCGAGTGTGGCCCGTTTCATGGCATCCCTGTTCCCCCATAGCCCCCTTAAAACCTGCCACCTA
>NZ_MWUM01000207.1 GCF_002028455.1 Zoogloea sp. LCSB751
TAGCATGATGCTTTGAGTTCATGCAACAAAACGCATCGCATAACGATAAATCACTACGGACTAATTCCAATTCAGCAAAATCGATCTACCCCACTAATTAACTTCTCGCCAATAGATGATTCTGTCATGACCTCGGTAACGCCCAAAAAATGCACTCGCACGGGGATCGGATAAGCTGGTTGGAGACACCCCATTCCAGTTCCAATACCATTCTAACCAAGTCGGTACGTCTAAAGGCGCGGTCACTTGACCGCGATATAAGTTGCCACT
>NZ_MWUM01000020.1 GCF_002028455.1 Zoogloea sp. LCSB751
GTGCTCAACAAGGCCAACGGCACCTACAGCCTGACCGACGGCGGCAACCTGGTCGGCACCGTCGCCAAGCCGGGCTATGACCCGAACGGCTACATGCTGGGTGTGAACCACGTGTTCTAAAACCAGCGCGGCCCTGCGGGGCCAGGCTGGGAAACCGCCTGACCCTGCAGGGGCTCGAGCTTGTTGGGGCGAATTCATTCGCCCTCAGCCGGTTGAGCACAGTCCGCTGGCGAATGAACTCGCCCCCACAGGGTGCCCCGGCCGACGCCTACCTGTTCCCGGCCTTGATGAACTTGAGCGTGAACTTGTCGCTCTCGCCGATGGCCAGGTAGCGCGCCCGGTCCTGGTCCTTGAGGCGTAGCGTGGGCGGCAGCGTCCATACCCCGGCGGGGTGGTCCTTGGTGTCCAGCGGGTTGGCGGCGACTTCGGAGCGGGCGACGAGCTTGAAGCCGGCCTTCTCGATGCGGGCGATGACTTCGTCCTCCCGCAGGTAGCCGGCCTGCAGCTGCTCGGCGGACGGGCGGTCCGTGCGGGCGCGGTGGTCTACCACGCCGAGCACGCCGCCGGGCTTGAGCACCGCGTGGAATTCGCGGAGCACCGCGTCGGCGTTGCCGTCGGTGACCCAGTTGTGCAGGTTCATGAAGGTCAGCAGCAGGTCGACGGAGTCTGGCTTGAGCGTCGTCGTCAGGCCGGGGCTGAGGGCCAGTTCGACCTTGCCGTACAGCGTCGCCTGGCTGGCGATCAGGCCGCCGATGGCGTCGTGCTCGGCGCGGGCGGCGGCGGGGTTGTGGTCGCCGGCGTGCAGGGCGGCGATGTAATGGCCGTGGTCGCGCAGGTAGGGGGCGAGGATCTCGAACCACCAGGCGCCGACGCTGGGCCAGATCTCGACGACCGTCTGGCCGGGCTTGATATCGAAGAATTCGAGGGTCGCCGCCGGCTGGCGGGCGGGGTCGCGCTGGCGGTTCTTCTCGCTGCGCTGGGGGCCGTCGATCCAGTGCTGGAGGGCGTTGTCCGCGTGGGCGGGGGCGATCAGCTGGCAGGCCAGGACGAGGGGCAGCAGAAGGCGTTTGAGGGTGGGCACGGTGTTCCTTTGTCGGGGCATGTTCAGGTCGGGGAGTTTATGCTTATGTGGTGGCAGGAAGCCTTCAGTGAATGGGCTAGGGTGTTTCAGAAGCCGTCCCCGCCGGCATGGCGGAAGTCGTTGTCGATCCAGGCCTGAGCCGTGGCCGGGCTGAGCTTGAAGTCCGGCGTCACCCGCTGCTGGGCGACCAGCTCGCCGTCGGAGCCGAAGGCGTTGAGCAGGGCATGGGGTTCGTATTCGTCGGGCACGATGTCCAGCGTCACGTGCCACTCGGCGTCCTGGGCGAAGACGGTCAGGCGCTTGTGCAGGCGGGCCTGCAACTGCAGGCGCTGGCGCTGCATGGCCTCCTCGGCAGATTTGACCAGGGTGAGGAACTCGCCGTAGTTGAGGGGCTTGGGGTTGCGCAGGTCCCGGTCCAGGTCCCACGGGGCCAGCAGCGCGGGTTCGCTGTCGCCGTCCCGGAGCAGTTCGACGCTCCATTCGCCGTCGTTGCGCAGCACCCGCGCGGTCCAGCCGTTCTCCTGCCACAGGCGGCTCTCACGGATTGCGTCGCCCTTGTCGGTGGGGGCTTCGACGAGCTTGGGCAGGGGCGCCGGGAAGGGGCGCCGTGCTGCCACGGGGGCGGAGGGCGCCACCAGGCCGCCGCTGGCGTTGACGAAGGCCAGCTGGGTGGGCGCGTGTTCGGCGGTCAGTGCGGCACGGGACAGCCGCCGGCGTGGGGCCAGGGCAGGCGGCAGCGGCGCCGCGTCGAGGGGGAAATCGAAACTCATCTGGGCGTTCATGGGCAGCGCGTCATGCGGACGCTTCAAGCAAATGATGTATTGACTGTACAAAATAACACTATTTGCTTCAAGCCCGCGCCGCTACTCCGTCTGCGCCTAGCGACCGTCCAGCCCCACCGGCAGCTCGGTACGATCCACCACCCGGCGCAGCACGAAGCTGGTGTGCACGCCGGTGACGCCCTGGATGCGGGTGATGCGGTTGAGCAGCAGGTCCTGGTAGGCGTCCATGTCGCGGATCACCACCTTGAGCTGGTAGTCCGACTGCTGGCCGGTGATCAGCAGGCATTCGAGCACTTCCGGAATGTCGCTGATGGTGGCCTCCAGGCTGGCGAAGCGCTCCGGTGTGTGCTGGTCCATGGAGATGCCGATCAGCGCCATCAGGCTGAGGCCGAGTTTTTTTGCGTCGAGCAGAGCCCGGTAGCCGGTGATCAGGCCGGACTCCTCCAGCGCCCGGACCCGGCGCAGGCAAGGGGAAGGCGACAGGCCGATGCGCTCGGCCAGATCCTGGTTGCTGATCCGCCCGTCCTGCTGGAGGATGGCGAGAATTTGCCGGTCGTAGCGGTCGAGTTCCATTTAATTGCGTAAATTTGTTTGCGGTTGAAATTTTGTGTCTATTTTAAGGCGATCTTGCACGTAAAACGCAAGCACCTGCCACGCCGCTTTCCGTAAGATTCACCCATCGAATTCAATCTTCCGGAGCACCAAAATGCCGCAGCAGATTCCCGCCAAGTACAGCGCCTTCCCGCCCGTACAACTCACCGACCGCCAGTGGCCTAGCCGCGTCATCGACAAGGCGCCGATCTGGATGAGCACCGACCTCCGCGACGGCAACCAGGCCCTTTTCGAGCCGATGAACGCCGACAAGAAGATGCAGATGTTCAAGACCCTCTGCGCGATCGGCTTCAAGGAAATCGAGATCGCCTTCCCGTCCGCCTCGCAGACCGAGTTCGACTTCGTGCGCGGCTTGATCGACGGCGGCCACATCCCCGCCGACGTGAGCATCGAGGTGCTCACCCAGGCCCGCGAGCACCTCATCCGCCGCACCTTCGAGTCCCTCAAGGGGGCGAAGAAGGCCATCGTTCATGTCTATAACGCCACCTGCAAGACCTTCCGCGACAACGTCTTCGGCATGAGCAAGGCCGAGGTGGTGGCGATGGCTGTCGATGCGGTGCGCCTCATCCGCACCCTTGCCGACGAGATGCCGGAAACCGCGATCACCCTCGAATACAGCCCGGAGCTCTTCACCGCCACCGAGCTCGACTTCGCCAAGGAAGTCTGCGACGCGGTCACCGAGACCTGGGGCGCCACGCCCGAGCGCAAGGTGATCCTCAACCTCCCGACCACCGTCGAGATCGCCACGCCCAACGTCTATGCCGACCAGATCGAGTGGATGCACAAGAACCTCGCCCGCCGCGACAGCGTGATCATCAGCCTCCACCCGCACAACGACCGCGGCACCGCCGTGGCCGCCGCCGAGCTCGGACTCATGGCCGGCGCCGACCGCGTCGAGGGCTGCCTCTTCGGCAACGGCGAGCGCACCGGCAACGTCGATCTCGTCACCCTCGCCCTCAACATGCACACCCAGGGCGTCGATCCGCAGCTCGACTTCTCGGACATCAACGCTGTTGCCCGTACCTACGAGCACTGCACCCAGTTGCCTGTTCATCCGCGCCATCCGTACGTGGGTGATCTCGTCTTCACGGCCTTCTCCGGCTCCCACCAGGACGCCATCAAGAAGGGTTTTTCCGCTCAAAAGGCGGATGCGCCGTGGAACGTGCCCTATTTGCCCATCGATCCCGCCGACGTCGGTCGCAGCTACGATTCGGTGATCCGGGTGAATAGCCAATCCGGCAAGGGGGGCATCGCCTACTTGATGGAGAACGAATACGGCGTGGTGATGCCGCGCCGCTTGCAGGTGGAGTTCTCCGGCGTCGTGCAGCGCTACACCGATGCCCATGGCGGCGAGGTGAGCGCCGACGGCATCTGGCGCTTGTTCTCCGAGACCTACCTCGACACCGCCGCCCCGGTGCGCTACTGCAGCCACCACCTCGTCGAGAACGGTGCGGTGCAGGGCATCCGCTTGAGTGTGGAGATCGACGGCCAGCCGCGCATCCTCAATGGCGAAGGCAACGGCCCGATCAACGCCGCCGTGCATGCCCTCCAGAGCGCCGGCATCCGCGTCCAGGTACGCAGCTACGAGGAACGCTCGATGGTGCCGATCGGCGATGACGGCAACGCCCAGGCCTGCGCCTTCATGGAAATGGCCGGCGAGACCCGCAGCGACTGCTACGGGGTCGGCATCGACGCCAACATCGTCACCGCGTCGATCAAGGCGCTCGTCAGCGGTGTGAATCGCGCCCAGGCGGCGAGCCGCGTGGCATCCCGGGCCGCAGCTCCGGCGGTCTGAGCAGGGCGGGTTCGATACGGCGGCGCGGAGGCACCCAGCGGGCTGCCGACGAGGCTCCGGCCACCGGAATCGACATACCCGACTCACCGTCCGGTGTCGTCCTGAATGCGGACGGCATCGGACGGTGGCGTTGTAAATGCGGTTGCAGAAGGGCGCCGCGAATTGTCCACGAATTGCCCGTGAATCGATTCGCGTGCCGCGGAAATAAAGGCCCCACGTCACTCTAATCCATCCGTTTATTTGTCTGGCACATCGCTTGCTGATTCGGCGCGGCTTTTCCGAAATGGAAAAGCCATTCCGAAAACGACAGCCGCGAGCGGCAAATAAATCTGGAGGAGCAGAAATGGCAAATACGATGAAGGCCCTGGTCATGCGGGGTCTGCACGACGTGGCGGTGCTGGAGCGGCCTATTCCTGAGGCCGGGCCGAACGATGCGATCGTCAGAACCACGGTGGCGATGGTGTGCACGTCCGACTGCCACACCATCGAGGGCGGCCTCGGCGAACTGCAGGACCGGGTCCTCGGCCACGAGGCGGTGGGCGTCATCCACGCGCTGGGCAGCGCGGTGCGCGGCTTCCAGGTCGGCCAGCGGGTCGCGGTGAATGCGATCACCCCCTGCTACAAGTGCGAGAACTGCCAGCGCGGCTTCACCTCCCAATGCCAGGTGATGCTCGGCGGCTACAAGTTCACCGCCCAGAAGGACGGCAACATGGCCGAGTACTTCCACGTCAATGACGCGGAGGCCAACCTGGCGCCGATCCCCGATGGGGTGTCGGACGAGGCCGCGTGCTACACCACCGACATGATGTCCACCGGCTTCAAGGGCGCCGAGAACGCCCGCATTCCGCTCGGCGGCTCGGGCGTGGTGTTCGGCATGGGGCCGGTCGGCCTGATGGCGGTGGCCGGCACGCGCCTGCTCGGCGCCGGCCTGGTGATCGCCGTGGATTGCGTGCCGTCGCGGCTGGAGCTGGCCCGTTACTACGGCGCCGACGTGACGATCAACTTCAAGGAGCAGGACCCGATCGCCGAGATCCTGCGCCTCACCGGTGGCCACGGTGCCGATGCGGCGATGGATGCACTGGGCTCCCAGCCGACCTTCGAGAACTGCGTGAAGGCGACCCGGGCCGGCGGGGTGATCTCCAACATCGGCTATTTCGGCCACGGCGACTACATCAAGATTCCCCGCGCCGAGTGGGGCGTCGGCATGGGCGAAAAGACCATCACCACGCTGCTCTGTCCGGGTGGCCGCGAGCGCATGGGGCGCCTGCTGCGCCTGATCGAGAGCGGGCGCGTCGATCCGACCCGCCTCACCACGCATCACTTCAAGTTCTCGGAAATCGAGACGGCCCTCCACCTGATGACCACCAAGGCCGACGGCATCATCAAGCCGGTCATCCACTTCGACTGAATCGCCACGCCTCTCTTCCGGGCTGAGCGCAGCCCGGTGAATCCAGCAACAGGAATACGACATGAACGCAAAATTCCATGCGCAGCTCTGCGCAGGGGCGGCCCTGTGCGCCCTTTTCGGGCCGGCCGTCGCCGTAGCCGACGAAGGTTTCACCCTGCTCGACGGCGACAAGGGCCGGCTGACGATCTACGGCACCCTCGACGGCGGCCTGCTCAGCCGCAGCGGCAGCAACGGCGCCTACGCGGCCCAGGCCGGCAGCAGCTTCGCCGGCCACAAGTCGGAGCTGACCAGCGGCATCGAATCGGAGAGCCGCCTCGGCTTCAAGGGCAGCCGCGACCTGCGCAACGGCATCACCGCGCTGTTCCAGCTCGAGGCGGGGATCTCCATCGACGACGGCAAATCCACCCTCAGCGATGCCCAGGGCCACAGCCTGTTCCGCCGCAAGTCCTTCGTCGGCCTCAGTGGCGGCTACGGCACGGTGGTTCTGGGGCGCATCGACGGCGGCCGCTACAGCGTGGCCGGCAAGTACGATCCGTTTGCCAACGGCACGGTGGCCAACATGGCGTCGGTGCAGGTGCATGGCACCCGCGCCGACAACGCGGTGGCCTACATCTCGCCGGCCTGGAACGGCCTGTCCTTCCTGGCTGCCTACACCACCAGCCTGGTGGGCCAGGAGAACCCGGGCAACCGGAACGACGGCCGCCTGTGGGCCTTCATCCCGTCCTACTCGAAGGGCCCGCTCAACCTGACCCTGGATTTCGAGCAGCTGGCGCCCAAGGGCAGCGAGGAGCACAAGACCAACATCCTGGTCGGCGGCGCCTCCTACGACTTCGGCCCGTTCAAGCTGCACGGCTATTGGGAGAGCATCAAGACCGACAACTACAAGGACGTCTTCGATGGCAGCTTCGCCACCTATAGCGCGCTCCTGAATCACCGCAGCTGGATGGTCGGCGCTTCGGCGCCGGTGTGGGGCGAGCAGGCCCGGGTGCGGGCGTCCTACGTGGTCCTCGATGACAAGACCTCCCTCGACGCGAGTTGCCGCAAGTGGGGCATCGGCGGCGTGTTCTACCTGTTCGAGCGCAGCGCCTACCTGTATGCCGACGTGGCCAAGATTCAGAACAGCGCCAACGGCATCTGCTCGATCCAGCCCAACCCGGCCCGCACGGCGGTGGACTCGGGCGGCGTCGGCTCGCCGGTGGGCGGCTACGGCACCACCGGTTTCGACCTGGGGCTGAGCTACAGCTTCTGACCAGCCGTTAGTGCGCCCGGCTCCCAGGTGGAGCCGGGCGGACCGTTCAGGGCTCCTCGGTGGCCATCTTGCCGATGCGCGCGGTGGTTTCGCGGGTGCGCTCGGCGAGCTTGCGCACTTCGTCGGCGACCACCGCGAAACCGCGGCCGCTCTCGCCGGCGCGGGCGGCTTCGATGGCTGCGTTGAGGGCCAGCAAGTTGGTCTGATCCGCGATTTCCTTGATCGTGCCGACCAGTTCGCCGATGCGGTGCAGGGTGGCTTCCAGCTTGGCTTGCTGCTTCTCGCGAATCTCCCGCTGTTCGTTCTCGCGCAGCCGGGTGTCGATGTCGGTCAGGGCGCCGACCGCCCGCAGCGGTGTGCCGTCGGCGGCGCGGCGCGTCTGCGCCGAGGCGCGGAACCAGCGGTACTCGCCATTCTTCAGGGCCAGGCGGTGGGCCTCGTCGTAGGGCGTGCGGCCACTGCGGTCGGCCAGGTGGTTGAGGAAGGCCTTCAGCACGCGCTCCCGGTCTTCCGGATGGAGGCGCGAGGACCAGGCTTCGAGCGTATTCGGAAAATCGTTCTCGTCGCTGAAACCGAGCATGCGCCGCAGCTGCTGCGACCACCACACGGTGTTTGACGGGTGAAGGGCGTCGCCGCCGACGATCTCGATGTCCCACAGGCCGTCGCTGAGCAGTTCGCGGACCAGCTCGAAGCGTTCCAGGCTGCGCTTGAGCAGGGCGTCCTGCTCCAGCGTGTCGTGGATGTCCACCAACGAGCCGGCCACCCGCAGCGGTGTGCCGGACGGATCGCGCAGGGTCGTGCCGATGGCCCGGAACCAGCGGTAGCCGCCGTCCTTGCGGGCCAGCCGGTACTGGATGTCGTAGGGCGTGCGGCCGCTGCGGTCGCTCAGGTGGGCGCCGAAGGCCGCACTCACCCGGCGGGCGTCGTCCGCATGCAGGCGCTGGCTCCAGCTCTCCAGCCGGTCGGGGAAGTCCCGTTCGTCCTCGAAGCCGAGCAGGCGCCGCAGCTGGGGCGACCACCACACCACGCTGTCCGGATGGGCCGGGTCGCCGGCGGCCAGGTGAATGTCCCACAGCCCCTCGCCGCTGGCGCTGCTGATCAGGTCGAAGCGCTCGGCCAGTTCGGCGGCCTCGCGGCGGGCTTCGGCGAGGGCTTCGTCGAGGCGGAGGGCGTCCTCTTCAAGGGCGTCCGCGCGACGGCGGGTTTCGGCCGCGCGGTTGAGTGCGCCCTGGTGGGCTTCCTGCAGGCGGGTGTCGAGCTGGGCGAGGCGTCGGGAGCCCCGGAACGGGGTGAGCAGCGGGGTTCCGCCGACAAGGGCGTCGGCGAAGTGCTCCAGGTGGGCGAGCCACTGGCGGTTGGCAAACACGTTGGTCGGTCTCCGTGGAGAAAGGGACTGAAAGAGGGCGCGCGCCGGGGCCGCCCGGTGATGGGCGGCCCCGGCGGGACGTGCTGCGGGCAGATGCCGTCAGGCCGAAATGACGACCTTCAGGGCCTTGCTCCGGGCGGCGCCGGCGAAGGTCTCGTAGGCGTCGAGGGCCTGGTCCAGCGTGAAGCGGTGGGTGATCAGCAGGGACGGATCGAGCTTCTTCGATTCCACCGTCTTCAGCAGCATGCCGGTGGTGGCGGTGTCCACCAGGCGGGTGGTGATGGAGATGTTGTGGGCCCACAGGGTTTCCAGGTGCAGGTCCACCTTGGTGCCGTGCACGCCCACGTTGGCGATCACTCCGCCGGCGGCGACGATGTTCTCGCAGATGCCGAAGGTAGCCGGGATGCCCACCGCCTCGATGGCGGTATCCACGCCGCGTCCGCCGGTGAGGGCCTTGACCGCCTCGGCGGCCTTGCCGTCGCCGCTATTCACTACGTCGGTGGCGCCGAAGCGTTTGGCTACCTCGAGCCGGTTGTCGTCCAGGTCCACCACGACGATGCGGGCCGGCGAGTAGAACTGGGCGGTCAGCAGCGCCGCCAGGCCGACCGGGCCGGCGCCGACGATGGCCACCGTGCTGCCGGGCTGCACCTTGCCGTTGAGCACGCCGCACTCGAAGCCGGTGGGCAGGATGTCGCTGAGCATCACCAGGGCTTCCTCGTCGGCATCGGCGGGGATCGGGTAGAGACTGGTATCGGCGTGGGGCACCCGCACGTACTCGGCCTGGGTGCCGTCGATCAGGTGGCCGAGCTGCCAGCCGCCGGTGGTGCAGTGGGAGTACATGCCCTTGCGGCAGAACTCGCACTTGCCGCAGCTGGTGATGCAGGAGATCAGCACCCGGTCGCCGGGCTTGAAGGTGGTGACGCCGGCGCCGACCGCTTCGACCACGCCAACCCCTTCGTGGCCGAGAACGGTGCCGGGGGTGACGGTGGGTACGTCGCCTTTCAGGATGTGCAGGTCGGTGCCGCAGATGGTGGTCTTGGTGACGCGCACGATGGCGTCGCTGGCATCCTTCAGCACGGGCTTGGGACGTTCTTCCAGGGATTTCTTGCCGGGACCGCCGTAGACGAGGGCCTTCATGGGTTTTTCTCCGATTGTGTTTATGGATTGCCGTACCCCCGCTGCCGGGTGGCCCCGGGGTGGGGCTTTACAGCAGGGGGCATGCCATCCGCAAGGCGCGGCCGCCGTCGGTGGGAAGCATCTTGTTTTGAAAGAAATTTCCTGCGCCGGGGCGGTGGCGGGCGGCGGACCGGCGACCGATCTCCGGACGCCCGCCGTCCGACGATCAGACGCTGGCCGTCCTGCGTGTGAAACGCCGCGGCTGGACGACCCAGCCCTCGAGCTGCAGGCTGCCGGGGGCGGTCAGTGCGACCCGTTCCGAGAACCAGCAACGGGTCGGTAGCAGGGGCGTGGCGGCGGTGGCGCGGATGGCCGCCGAATCGCCGGGCAACTGGGCGAGGGCGGCCCGGATGGCGTCGGCCGCCTCTGCCGGGAGCTGGCGGGTGATGAACACCAGGCGGCCGCGCCGATCCTCGAAGGCGCCTTCGTCCGGCCAGGCCGGCAGCGTGACGGGTGGGTAGGCGACGTTCTGCACGCACTGGACGACCCGCGGCCGGGACTCGCCGGCCACGTTGATCAACCCCTTCACGCGCAGCAGTTGCGGGCCGTGCTGCTGCAGGACGCGCCCCAGCGTCAGCGCAAAACCGAACCATGGCACCGGCGCCTCGAAGCGCAGCACGAAGCTCGACACGCTACCGTCGTGGCGCGCGGCATGGGCCGGGGGCACGGTGGCATGGCTGTGGCCGGCGCGGGTCCAGCTGATGGCCGGCGGGGCATGGCGGGCCTCGGCATCGCGGGTGCGCTCGGCGCCGAGCCAGGCGGCCACGTCGGGCAGCTTGTCACCCGGCGCATAGACGCCGGCGCCGAACAGCCGCTCCGGCTCGATCTGGCCGTGGCGGACCTCGATGCGCGGGGCGCCGGGGTTGAGCTCGGCGAGGCGGGCGTTCAGTTGCGCGCGGCCGTCGGAGTCGGCGAGGTCGCCCTTGGTGATCAGCAGGCGGTCGGCCATCGTCACCTGGCGTACGGCTTCCGGGTGGGTGTCGAGCTGGTCCAGGGCGTGGGTGGCATCCACCACCGTCAGCACGCTGTCGCAGACATAGCGGGCGGCAACGAAGCGCTCTTCCATCAGCGTGTAGACCACCGGCACCGGATCGGCGAGGCCGGTGGTTTCGATGACGACCCGCGAGACCGGCGGAATTTCCCGCCGGGAGCTGCGCTGATGGAGCGTCTTGAGGGCCTGCACCAGGTCGCCCTGCACGCTGCAGCACAGACAGCCGGAGTCGAGCAGCACGGTGCTGTCGTCGATCTTGTCCACCAGGTGGTGATCCACGCCCACTTCGCCGAATTCGTTGATCAGCAGCGCCGTGCCGGCCATCGCCGGGTTCTGCATGAGGGCGTTGAGGAGGGTCGTCTTGCCGGCACCGAGGAAGCCGGTGAGCAGGCTGACCGGGATGCGGTCGACGGGGGCGGTCGTCATGGAATGTCTCCTGTTGTTGTGTTTTGTGGGGTGTCGAGAACACGAGCCTGCCTTCTGTAGGGGCGAATTCATTCGCCCTCGGTCGGTTGCGCAGGCTCTGCGGGCGAATGAATTCGCCTCCACGGGGTGGTGTGTGGCAAGGGCTGTGCCACGGAGACTGCGTGGCGCAGGAGCGCGGCTGGCAAGGCATGGGTGGGGGATGAGCGAGTCCGGGACGTCCGGGAAGCAGCCGCAAAAAACTGGAGATGCGTCCGAATTCCGGTCGTGTCGTCCTGCCGCGGCGGTGGCGAGCTGCTGGCGGCGGTGATTTGCGCCCGCCGATTCAAGGGTTTGGCGGCGAGGGACGGAAATGCCCGGACGGGCATGGCCCTTGCCATTTCGTCGTGGCGGCGGCGCAGGGCGTCGCCCCATCCACACCGTAGAAAATAAAGGAGACGACATGGGGGTTTGCATCATCGGCTGGGCACATTCGCCCTTTGGACGGCTGGACGGCACGGACCTGGAAGCCCTGATCGGCGGTGTCAGCCGCGACGCGCTGGCGCATGCCGGGGTCGATCCGGCGGACGTGGACGGCATCTGGCTCGGGCACCTCAACGGCGGCTTCGTGCCGGACATCTTCTGTTCGTCGCTGGTCCTGCAGGCCGATCCGCGCCTGCGCTGGTGCCCGGCGACCCGCGTGGAGAACGCCTGTGCATCGGGGGCGGCGGCGGTGTTCGCGGCCTGCGACGCGATCGAATCCGGGCGCGCCGGCTTCGCGCTGGTGGTCGGTGCGGAGAAAATGACCGCCGTGTCCGGCCCGGAGGTCACGCGCATCCTCGGCTCGGCGTCCTATGTGCGCGAGGAGGCCGCCCACGGCATGACTTTCCCCGGCCTGTTCGGCGAGCTGGCCACGGCCTATTTCCAGTGCTACGGCGACCACGCGGCGACGCTGGCACGGATCGCCGCCAAGAACCACGCCAACGGGGTGCGCAACCCGTGGGCGCAGATGCGCAAGGATCTCGGCTTCGAGTTCTGCAACAGCGTGTCGGAGCGCAACCCGCGAATCGCCGGGCCGCTGCGCAAGACCGATTGTTCATTGGTGTCCGACGGCGCGGCGGCGCTGGTGCTGGCCGACGATGCCCTGCTCGCCGACGCCCGGCGGGCCATCCGTTTCCGGGCCCGGGCGCAGGTGAACGATTTCCTGCCGATCTCCCGCCGCGACGTGCTGAGCTTCGAAGGGCCGCGGCGGGCCTGGGGTACGGCGCTGACCGGCGCCGGCTGCCGGGTCACCGACCTGTCCTTCGCCGAGGTGCATGACTGCTTCACCATCGCCGAGTTGCTGAGTTACGAGGCGATGGGCCTGGCGCGGCCGGGCCGCGGCGCCGACCGGCTGGCCGACGGCACGGTCTATCCGGGCGGTGCGTTGCCGGTCAATGCGTCCGGCGGCCTCAAGGCCAAAGGCCACCCGATCGGCGCTACCGGCGTGTCGATGCACGTGCTGGCGGCCATGCAGCTGGCCGGCGAGGCCGGCGACATGCAGGTGGAAGGGGCACGCCTCGGCGGCGTCTTCAACATGGGCGGCGCGGCGGTCGCCAACTACGTGAGCATCCTGGAGCGGCACAAATGAACCTGGCCCATATCCTCGCGCGCTCGGCGCGGACCTTCCCCGAGCGCCCGGCGCTCCTCGTCGGCGACCGTCAGCTGCATACCTACGCGGCGCTGGCGGCCCGTTCGGCACGGCTGGCCGGCTACCTGCGCCAGAACCTCGGGCTGGAAGCCGGCGAGCGGGTGGCGATCTACATGAGCAATTGCGCCGAATACCTGGAGTGTCTCTACGGCATCCTGTGGGCTGGCCTGGTGGTGGTGCCGATCAACGCCAAGCTGCATCCCCGCGAGGCGGCGTGGATCGTCGGCAATGCCGGCGCGCGGCTGGTCTGCGTGTCGGCGGACCTGGCCGGCGAACTGGCGCCCGTGCTGCACGACGAGGGGGGCGTGGTGCCGCTGCTGGTGCCCGGCGATGGACATTACCTGCGCGCCGTGACGGCGCTGGCGATCCCGGTGCAGGAGCGGACGCCGGACGCGCTGGCCTGGCTGTTCTACACCTCAGGTACCACCGGCCAGCCGAAGGGGGTGATGCTGAGCCACCGCAACCTGCAGACGATGACCGCCTGTTTCTTCACCGACGTGGATCCGGTGGCCCGCGACGACGCTGCGGTCTATGCGGCGCCCCTGTCCCACGGGGCCGGGCTGTACAGCTTTCCCTACATGCTGCGCGGTTGCCGCCACGTGATCCCGGAGTCCGGCGGCTTCGAGCCGGACGAGCTGATCGCGCTGTCCCGCTCCGTCGGCCGCCTGTGCCTGTTCGCCGCGCCGACCATGGTGCGCCGCCTGGTGGACCGGGTGCAGCGCAGCGGCGCCGATCCGTCCGGCTTCCAGACCATCGTCTATGGCGGCGGCCCGATGTACGCCGACGACATCCGCATCGCCCTCCACGCGATGGGGCCGCGCTTCGTGCAGATCTACGGCCAGGGCGAATCGCCGATGACGATCACCGCCTTGTCGCGGGAGGTGCTGGCCAACAGAGCGGATCCGGACTGGGCCTCGCGGGTCGCCTCGGTGGGCGTCGCCCAGGCCCTGGCCGAAGTGCGCATCGTGGATGTCGAAGGGCGCAGCCTGGCCAGCGACGAGGTCGGCGAGGTGGTGGTGCGCGGCGATGCGGTGATGTCCGGCTACTGGCGCAACCCGGCTGCCAGCGCGGCGACGCTGCGCGACGGCTGGCTGTGGACCGGCGACATGGGGAGCATGGATTCCCATGGCTTCGTGACCCTCAAGGACCGCTCCAAGGACCTGATCATCTCCGGCGGTTCCAACATCTACCCGCGGGAGGTGGAGGAGGTGCTGATCGCCCATCCGGCGGTACGCGAGGTGTCGGTGATCGGCCGCCGGGATGAGGACTGGGGCGAATCGGTGGTGGCCTTCGTGGTTCTGGAGGAGGGTTCCCGGGGGGTTGGGGCCGACGAGCTGGATCGCCACTGCCTCGACCGCATGGCCCGCTTCAAGCGTCCGAAGGAATACCGCTTCGTCGATGCCCTGCCGAAGAACAACTACGGCAAGGTGCTGAAGACCAGCCTGCGCCGCTTGTTGCTTGAGGCGCAGGCCGGTTGTATCCCGGATCAGGCGAAGTAGGCGTCTTCGAGCAGCAGGTCTTCGAAGAAGGCGCCGTATGTCCCGGTCGGGTGACGGATGTGGATTTCCAGTACCCACAGCAGTCTGGAGGGGGTGAAGTCCACCTCGGCCAGCGGACCGTCATGGACTGCCGCGTGGGGGAAGTCGGCCAGGCGGTGTCCCGACAGATCCATGTTCAAGACCCACCCCCGGGCCTCTGCGCACGCCACGGCGTAGGCGTAGAGGTCCCGGCCGGTGGCGCCCTCATCCAGCCACTTGCGGCGTACGGCATGGAAGATTGCCCGGGCGTCGTCGGCGCAGCGCTGCTTGTCGGGGTCGGTTCCGGTGACGAAGCTGTCGCCGCCGTCGCCTTCCCAGTCCTTCCAGACCGGACCGATATCGATGAAGAATATGTCGTCGCTGCCCAGCACGATGCCCGGATCGGAGGGGGCGCCGAAGGTCTTGGTGGTGTTGCTGCCGAAACGGACGTACACGTCATGCCAGCCACGCACCATGCCTGCCGCGGCCAGCATGTCGCGCGCCATCTCGACGGCATCTTCTTCCTGCATGCCGGGCTGCACGGCGGCGGCGATTGTCCGGATGGCATCCCGGGTCTTGTCCCGCACGGCCAGCAGGCGTTCCGGGTCATAGGCGGCGCCAACGCCTTCAAGGCGGGATTGGTCTTGGGTTTTCATGGGATTCCTTTCGTAAGGATGGGTGGAGAAAGAGGGTCAGCCGCAGGCCAGTTGCAGGCCGTCGAGATCTGCAGCCATGCTGATCCGGCAGGCGAGGCGATGGCCGGGCAGGCTGTCGAGGGCGAGCAGCAGGCGGGCTTCCTGGCGGTCGGGGCGCGGAAGCCGCTCGCTCCAGGGCGGGGGCACGAGAACGCGACATGTTCCGCAGGCGGCCTGGCCTCCGCAGACGCCGGCAAGCAGGCCGGCCTTTGCCAGCACCGGCATCAGCGGGCTTCCTGCTGCCGCTTTCAGCGCGTGGGTCTGTCCATTGGCGTGTGCATTGACTGTCAGCGCGGAATGCCCGGAGCTTTCCGCCGTCGCGGCGACGGCCGGGACGAAGGCATCGGCCAGGAAGCGGTCTGGCGCCAGCCCGAGCGTGTCGACCAGTTGCGCGCGGGCGCTTGCCACCATCAGCGGTGAGCCGCAGGCGTAGACCGTTGCATCCGCAAGCGGCGGACGCTCCCCGACGATGCTGTCCTGCACGAATCCGCGCTGGCCATGCCAGCTATCCGTCGGTTCGGCGAGCACGGGAACGAAGCGGAAGTGGGCGTGCCGCCGGGCCAGGGCATCGAAATGATCCCGGAGGTACAGGTCGCTCTCCTGGCGGCCCCCCCAATACAGGGTGATTGGCCGGCGCTCATCTGCCGACAGGGCTTGCTCCAGCAGTGCCTTGAGAGGGGCGATGCCGGTCCCCGTGCCCAGCATGAGGACCGGTGAATGCGGTGTGCCGCAGGCTCGCCAGACGCACTCGCCGTAGGGGCCGCTGACGGACACTACGGAGCCGGTGCGGTCGTCACCGGTGAGCCAGCCCGAGAAGTGCCCGCCGTGCAAGAGACGAATGTGCAGTTCGATACGGCCGTCGTTTCTGCATGGGCTGGCTGGGGAATAGCTGCGCTGCACGCCGTCGGGCAGGCGGAGGCAGACGAACTGCCCTTCCTGGTAGGGAAACGGCGTGCCGTCGACGCTGCTCAGCACGACGCGCCGTACCTCGTCCGAGAGTGGATGGATTTCAGCCAGGCGGAAGAGCTGCTCGCCGGCGGGAGGGATGACAGTCATTGCTGAGGCTCCGCATCAGAAGATGTGAAGCATGCTAGGCTTGCCCTGGCCCCTTAAAAACATCCAGTCTTGTGAATTCTACTGGTCCAGTTCCTGCCCTCCCTGTCGTCACTCCAAAGCCCGCCTGGCAATCATGTTGCGTCCCTGGAAGCTGAACCTGGCGGTCCGCCGGCGAGACGGCCTGCCCGTGCACTTGCAGATCGCCCAGTACTTCATCGACGAGATCTGCCGGGGAAGGCTTCCGCCGGGTACGCCCTTGCCCGGCAGCCGGGCGTTGGCCGAGGAACTCGGCATCAACCGCAAGACGGCGGTGTCGGCCTACGAAGAGCTGATTGCACAGGGCTGGCTGCGCTCCGAGGGGCGCCAGGCGACCTTCGTGGCGCTGGAGCTGCCGCGTACGTCCGCTGCGGATTCACCGCTCCAGGCCGACGAGATGCCGGTGCCCGACTACCCGCTGTATGGGGCGCGATACGAAAGCCCGCCGCTGGAGAACGGTTGCGTGGCGTTTTCGGACGGCGTACCGGATACCCGGCTGATCCCCTTCGAAGTCCTCGGCCGCGCCTACCGGCGGGCCTTGATTGCAACGGCGCGTGCCAATCGTCTGGCCTATGGTGATCCCCGCGGAGAACCCGCCTTGCGACAGGAGCTGGCGGCGATGCTGAGCGCCGAGCGGGGATTGCGGGTCGGCCTGGACAACATCTGTGTCGTCCGCGGCAGCCAGATGGGGATCTATCTGGTCGCGCGCCTGCTGGCCCGCAGCGGTGACCACGTGGCCGTGGATGCCTTGAGTTACCCGCCGGCACGGGAGGCCTTCCGGGCGGCGGGAGCGCAGGTTCACGGGGTGGAGATGGATGCTTTCGGGATGCGGCCGGAGGCCCTCGAGCGCCTGTGCCGGCAGCATCGCCTCCGGGCCATTTACGTCACCCCTCATCACCAGTTTCCCACCACGGTGCTAATGCCGGCCGAGCGGCGCATGCATATCCTGGCCCTGGCCGAGCAGTTTGGTTTTGCGGTCGTCGAGGACGATTACGATCACGAGTTCCATTTCGCGCGGCGCCCGATGTTCCCGATGGCCAGTGGTGATCGCACCGGGCGGGTCATCTATGTCGGCTCCCTGTCCAAAGTGCTGGCGCCCGGTTTGCGGGTGGGTTACGTGGTCGGCTCGCGGGAGGTGGTGGACCGTTGTGCCAACGAGATCCAGTGGATTGATCGCCAGGGGAATGCCGTGACCGAGCTTGCTGTCACGGATCTGATGCAGAGCGGCGAACTGCGTCGGCATATTCGTCGAGCACTGAGGGTCTATCAGGAACGACGACGGCTGTTTGCGGAGTACGTATCCGGATTCAAACCGTGGGCGGATTTCTGTCTGCCGGACGGTGGCCTGGCGCTGTGGCTGCAATTGGACCCGCTGCTCGACGAAGACCTGCTGGTGCGCAAGGCCCGTGAGGAAGGCGTCGTCATTGCTTCCAGCCGCTCTTTTGCCCTCGATGGACGGGCCGTGTCAGGTCTGCGGCTGGGATTTGGCAACCTGACGCCTGAGGCGATGGAGCGCGGCGTGCGCGGCCTTGGGCGCGCGCTGGCCGCAACGCTGAAGCCCCGGAGCTGACGGGTACCTGGCGGGTGAACGGGCGGACGAATTGCCGCCCGAAATCCGAACGAAATACAGCTCGGGGCCGACCGCTATTTAGACGGTAATTGAGAATGAAATGGCGATCTGAAATGGGTTCTTCTTATTAATCATCGGGTTGGTGTGTTTGGCACCTCTCTTGCCTTATGAATGCCGGTGCGAGTGGTCGTTTGCTGCTGATGCCGGGCGCGACCACTTAATGGGACAAGGCAATTCTTGAATAGAGAGGATGCAAGGTGTCTGTGAGAAAAATCCATTCGTCGGCCAGCGCGGCATTGGCCGACGCATTGCGCGACGACATGACCATCATGTCCGGCGGTTTCGGGCTGTGCGGTATTCCGGCGGTGCTGATAGACGCGGTGCTGGAGTCCGGCGCGCGCGGGCTGACGATCATCTCCAACAACCCGGGCACCGAAAGCATGGGCCTCGGCAAGCTGTTCAAGACTCGTCAGGTACGCAAGCTGGTCTGTTCCTACGCCGGCGAGAACGCCGAGTTCGCGCGCCAGTACATGGCCGGCGAGGTGGAGGTGGAGTTCAATCCGCAGGGCACGCTGGCCGAGCGCATCCGCGCCGGCGGAGCGGGCATCCCGGCCTTCTACACGCGGACCGGGGTCGGCACGGTGATCGCCGAGGGCAAGCCGCTGGCCGAGTTCGACGGCAAGCTGTACGTGCAGGAGCGCGGCCTGAAGGCCGACCTGGCGCTGGTCCATGCGTGGCAGGCCGACACCGAGGGCAACTTGGTCTATCGCATGACCGCCCGCAACTTCAACCCGATGATGGCCAGCGCCGCCGCGCTGACGGTGGCCGAGGTGGAGCAGTTGCGGGAGCCCGGTGAGATCGATCCGGACCACATCGTCACGCCGGGCATCTTCGTGGATCGCATCGTGCTGCTGGACAACGTGGACAAGCAGATCGAGCAGCGTACGGTGCGCCGTCGCGCCGCGGTGGTGGAGGAATAAGCCATGCCCTGGACTCGGGACCAAATGGCGGCACGGGCCGCCCGCGAGCTGCGTGACGGCTATTACGTGAACCTCGGCATCGGCATTCCGACCCTGGTGGCCAACCATGTGCCGCCGGGCATGTCGATCCAGCTGCAGAGCGAGAACGGCATGCTCGGCATGGGCCCCTTCCCGTGGGAAGGGGAGGAGGATGCCGACCTCATCAACGCCGGCAAGCAGACCATCACGACGCTGCCGACGACCAGCTTCTTCGACAGCGCGGCGTCCTTCGGGATGATCCGCGGTGGCCACATCCAGCTGTCGATGCTCGGAGCGCTGCAGGTGTCGGAGAAGGGCGACCTCGCCAACTGGGCGGTGCCCGGCAAGATGATCAAGGGCATCGGCGGGGCGATGGACCTGGTGGCCGGCGTCGGCCGCGTGGTGGTGATCATGGAACACACCGCCAAGGGCGAAACGAAGGTCGTCCGCGAATGTTCGCTGCCGCTGACCGGCACCGGTGTGGTGAACATGATCGTGACCGATCTGTGCGTGTTCGAGGTCGGCCCCGACGGCCTGACCCTGGTGGATCTGGCGCCCGACACGACGGTGGACGACGTGCGGGCCAATACCGACGCAGATTTTCTGGTGGCGTTGCAGTAACCGGCAAGCCCGCTATGGCGGGCACCGGGCTTTTTGGGGGCAAGGCGGTATCCAGCGAGGAATCCTTCTCTCTCTCCCTCTCCTCGGAATCCTCTTTGTCTGGAAGCCCCCGTTTTTTTCTTTCATGTGATGGGCGAATGAATTCGCCCCTACGGGTGCTCATTTCGTGGCGATCGAATTCGTCCGGAAATATGCAGCACAATCCTGTGGGGGCGAATTCATTCGCCCGTGGACATTTCCAGACGTACGTCCGTTTTCCGGACGGTCGAGGTGTCCGGAAAGCGGACGCTTTCATGTACCGGAAAGTACCCGATCCGGGCAATGTGGCGAGCTGCAGGTGGTGGCACAAAGACTGCTATGTCCGGATATCGGTTGCGTCGCCGCGCTGTGTCTCTCCATGGTCCACAATACAATCATGGTTGGGCGGCGCGAGCGGAGCGCCGTGGCGACGCGCAGGGACACGCGCCGCCGGCTGGCAGCAAGGCCGGCCGACAAAGCAGGCTTCTTCGGGGGACGACAAGCGGACGGTGAGCCGCGGCGCCGGAGAGCGATACACAGAATCGTGCGCCAGGATGGACTCCGTCGGCGACACGGTCGGACACACATAAAGGAGGGTGGGCATGGCTGCCACAGTTTCATCGGGCCAGATGTTTTCCATTCCGGAAAACGACGGCCACATCATGACGTCCTGGGAGCGTTTCCTCAGCGGTGACGAAACGGGATCCGACGCACTCCGTCGCCTGATCGACGATTCCTGGCGGCGCTGCTACGGCGCCAGTGTCGATCCCGAGCGACATCAGGCGCCGGAGCCGCTGGCCGAGCATTCCCTGCATTCCCTGCGTGACGAGTGCGGCGAACTGCTTACCGCCAGCGCGCCGGTGATGGCTTCGGCGCGGGATTTCCTGTCGGAGACCGGCACCGTGATGGTCCTCACCGATCAGTGCGGCACGATCCTCAATCTCGAAGGCGACATGTCCACGCGCGGCGCGGCGGAGAACGTACACCTGCTGTCCGGCGCCAACTGGAGCGAGCTGGCCTGCGGTACCAACGCCATCGGCACGGCGCTGGAGGTCGGTCAGCCGGTACAGATCCATTCGGCCGAGCACTACTGTGCGGGCATCAAGCGCTGGTCCTGTTCGGCCACGGTGATCCGCGACCCCTACGACGGCACGATCCTCGGCGTGGTGGACGTCTCCGGGCTCAGCGCCTCCTACAGCCGGCACAGTCTGGCCCTGGTGGTCGCCACTGCCGGGCGCATCGAGAACCGCCTGGCCAAGATCGAGCTTGGTATCCGCTACCGTCT
Organism: Zoogloea sp. LCSB751; assembly: GCF_002028455.1. Classification (GTDB taxonomy): domain Bacteria; phylum Pseudomonadota; class Gammaproteobacteria; order Burkholderiales; family Rhodocyclaceae; genus Zoogloea. The sequence goes on from NZ_MWUM01000020.1 coordinate 20,349, forward strand.
GCTGGAGCAGTGCGTCGAGCGTCTGTCGGGCATGTCGGCGGACGGCATCATCGTCTTCGACCGCCGCGGCCGCGCCATCAAGGCCAATGGCCGCGCGTCGGTGGTGATGGCCGACATGGGGATCGGCGAGGCGGCGGTGGCGCCGGACGGGCTGGCCTCCCTGTCGCTGGCCTGGAAGAAGGGCCGGCGCCTGCCCGATGAGATGCCCGACTGGATGCACCGCGAGTGGCTGGAGCCGGTGATCCAGGATGGCGAGCAGATCGGCGCGGTGTTGACCTTGCCGAGTCGCCGCGTGAGCAGTCCGGCGGGCGGACGGATCGTGATGCCGGTGATAGCGGGCGAGTTGTCGTCCGAAAAGGAAGGCTCCTTCGAGCGGGTGGTCGGCGAGTCGTCGGCGCTGATGCAGGCCGTCGGACGGGCCCAGCAACTGGCCAAGTCGCGGGTGCCGGTGCTGCTGCTGGGCGAGACCGGTGTCGGCAAGGACGTTTTCGCGCGCTGCATCCATGAGTTCGGTGCCACCAAGGACGCCCCCTTCGTGGCCCTCAACTGCGGCGGCTTCTCCCGCGAGCTGCTGACCAGCGAGCTGTTCGGCTACACCGAAGGCTCCTTCACCGGCGCCCGCCGCGGCGGCATGATCGGCAAGATCGAGGCGGCCGACGGCGGCACCCTGTTCCTCGACGAGATCGGCGAAATGCCGATCGACCTGCAGCCGCATTTCCTGCGCGTGCTGGAGGAGGGCGAGGTCTATCGCCTCGGCGAGAACAAACCGCGCAAGGTTAATTTCCGCCTGATCGCGGCGACCAACCGGGATCTGCGCAAGGAGATCCAGGCCGGGCGTTTCCGCATGGACCTGTTCTACCGGGTGGCGGTGACCAGCATCAACATCCCGTCCCTGCGCGAGCGGGCCGCCGACATTCCCTTGCTTGGCGAGCACTACCTCGAACGGCTGGCACGCCAGCACGGCCTGGCCCCGCGCCACCTGTCGCGGGGCGCCGTGGAGCAACTCCAGCACTATGCCTGGCCGGGCAACATCCGAGAGTTCCGTAACGTGATGGAGAGCATGCTGCTGACCTCCCAGGAGGCGGTGCTCACTGAGGCGGATCTGCCGCCGGACATCCGCGCTTCTCTCGGCGGTACGCCTGCGGCTGGCGTGGAGTTGTCCGGTGGAGACGGCCGCGACCTGACCTGTCTGGAGAACGCCGAGCGCGACGCAATTCTGCGGGCCATCAAGGGCTGTCGCGGCAACATGACCGCGGTGGCGCGGGAGCTCGGCATCGCCAAGAGCACCGTGTATGTGAAGCTGAAGCGTTTCGGGCTGGAGAGCCTGGTGGACGATTTACGCAATTACCGCGCCTGAGCGCGGCTGAATGCAGCCCTGGATGTCCGGTTGCGGTAGCGCGCCGGACAAGTGTTTTCTTCCGCGCAATAGTGCCTTGTCGATGTTCAAATAGCTGGCTGATACTCAGTGCGGCCAAACTCCGGCCATGTTCGGGTACGCTTCCCGGTGCCCGCGGCTGGAGGATGTCACCGTCGCACGCATTGAATGGAACAGCCAGTGGCTCAACGAGAAGAAGAAACCGATTCGCTCCCGTGCAAGGATGAGCGTCTTTTTGAAGCTATTGCGTCCTTGCAGGATGATCTGGACGCGGGTTTGTTCAAGGCGTTGTCCGATCCCACCCGCCTGCGCATCGTGTCCATCCTCGTGCAGTATGGGCGACTCAGTATTGCCGACATCACGGTTCATTGCCCCCAGGACCGCTCGGTCGTGTCGCGCCACTTGAAGCATCTGCGCGAGCAGGGAATCGTTACTCACTTGAAGGACGGGCGCTTTTCATATTACGAGCTGGATGGCTTCGAGATCATGCGTCGTCTCCAGCGGATTCTTGAGCAAATGCGGGTCCTCATGCGTTTCTGCTATCCGGAGGCGATGCGGGCCTTCGAGGCTGAAAGTGCCGCCAACTGAACTGGCTGAACAGTATTCCGCCCCGAGCCGCATAGATCATCGGACTATGTTGATTTCATGTTGACGAGTGCGCCCTGTTTTCCCTCAATTTATGAATGAGGGATAAACGGCTTTCGAGGCCATTTGTAGAACAAGGCACAGTTTCTTTATGACAAATTAATTGTCGTGATCGGCTCGATTCTATACTATGTGTGCATTGGTGTGCACGTATGCATATGATATTTGGGATATCAATCTTCAGGAGCCGACCGTGAGCAACCCTTTTTCAGAAAGCGACTTGATTGCCGTCGTACAACGTACCCTGGTCAGCGTCCTTGGGTGCACCCCCGGCGATGTGGCCGCTGACGTGGCGATTGCGAATGAGCTGGACGCCGATTCGCTGGATTTCGTGGAGCTGCGCTTCAATCTTGAGAAGCAACTGGGCATCGTCCTGCCTCAAAAGAGCGTGCTCGATCATTTGGTGGCTGTGCTCGGGGACGAGTCGCAGGTCTATGACAAAGGGCGGCTGACCGAACTGGCTGCCTATGCCTTGCGCGAGAGCTTCTTCGCTTATCGTGTCGATCAGGTCGCCGCCGGCATGCAGCCCTATGAGGTGATGGGCTGCGCGACAGTGCGCAACTGGGCCAATCTGTGCAAGGGCATCCTGGACGGGCTTCCCGAGCGTTGTCCTGACTGCGGTCACGACAAGGCGGAGGTCTCTCCGTCGGGCAGGCCGATCTGCGCTGCATGCAGCTCGCCCCTGAAGGCCCGTACGGGTGACGATGCGTTGGCGGCCTCGATTCCCGGGATTGTTTCCCGCTGGTCGGAGACCCGCGTCGCTGCGTGATCAAGGCCATGGAAGAGGTCGTCATCACGGGGGTGGGCGCTGTCTCGGCCGGTACGGTGGGTGCGGACAGCCTGTTCTGGACGCTGGCTGAGGGACGATCGCTGATTCGTTCCTGGTCCAAACTTTCGGCGCTCGGTTTCGGTAATCCGAGCTGTGTGTTCATCGACAACGAGACTTGGCAGGCGGTGGATGCAAGCCTGGGCCCGCTGGAGCCGGAATGGGGCCCGCAAACGCGCCTGGCGTTGTGTGCGGCTACCGAAGCGTGGCAGCGCGCCGGTTTGGGCGAACACCGCGTCGAACGGGGCGGCGTGTTCTTGGCGAGCAACAAGCACACGTTCGATGAGGTTCAGCTGCGTTCACTTGCCCCGCACATGAACTGGGAGCGGGAACGTCTGCAGCTGGATGATTTTCTGCGCTCCGGCGTGACCCGTCCGGAGGCGTATTTCCACAAGCAGCAGGATCAGGCCGCCCTGGCTCTGGCTCATCGATTCGGCTTGCAGGCCAGCCATGGGGCACATGGTGAGGCCTGCGCCGCCGGTGCCATGGCCATCGGGGCCGCCATGCAGTTCATCCGCGCCGGGCTTGTCGACGTCGCGCTGGCTGGCGCAGCCGAGACCATGTGCAATTTCATGCCCTTGGTGGCGTTTTCCGTCGTGGGGGCATTGGCCGACGGAGAGCACCTGAAAGGCGGGGCGATCAGTCGTCCCTTCGATGAAGCACGTTGTGGCTTCGTGATGGGAGAAGGCAGTGCCTTCTTGGTCCTTGAGTCTGCCAGCCATGCTGCACGACGGGGTGCCCAGCCCCTGGCCAGGGTACGCGGTTTCGCAGGTCTGCTGGAAGCCTGTCGCATCACCGCGAGCGCCGATGATGGCAGTGAGTATGCCAGATGCATGGTCGAGGCGTTGCAGGATGCAGGGCTTGCGCCTGATGCGATCGATCATATCAATGCCCATGGGACTTCGACGCCCACCAACGACGCATGTGAGGCCCTGGCCGTGAAGCAGGTCTTCGGCGACCGTATCGCGGAGATTCCCATCACGGCCAACAAATCCGCGCTCGGCCACTCCCTTGCCAACAGCGGTGCGGTCGAGGCGGTCTTGGCGACACTCAGCTTGCATAGACAAATGCTCTTGCCCACTCTGAACTATGAGCGCGCCTGCAGTCCGTGCGCGGGCCTCGATATCGTCACGTCCACCCGTAGTGCCCCAATCAAGAACGTACTCAGCAGTTCTTTCGGTTTTGGCGGTGCCAACGCTTGCCTCGTACTGGAGGCTGCATGAGCGGATTCCGTACCGTCAAGCTGCATCTTCCCCAGCTACATTGTGCAATGGGGGACGACTGGGAAAATGTCTGGGCTGCACTCGGCAGTCCTGCGGTTCCGGGACCTGCGCCCTGGCCGGACGAACTGGCCGCAGCTTCAGCGCACGTGGCCCGGGAGCCGGAACTGGCTCCTTATGGCGTGGATCGCAAGTTGGTCCGCACCATGGAGAAACAGGCACGCATGGCGCTGGTCGGTGCAGGACGCTTGCTGGAAGCCTGGCGCCCCGACCATCTTGCGGACAGGCCTGAAACGGGCCTGTTCATGGGCCTGCCCACCATCGACGAGCCGTTGCCGAGTCTTGCAGTGCTGGAGTCGTGGCATGCCGCCGGAGGGCGTGACGATTGGAATACCACGCTGATGCGTGAGACCCAGCCGTTCTCGGGCCTGAGCTTGCTGAACAGCTCGGCCTGCGCCCATATCGCGGCTACGTTCGGGTTGAACGGTCCCATGGCGGCGTACTCCCCCTTTGCCGATGCAGGGCTTTCCGCCGTGATCGATGGTGTCCACGCGGTCGCCGAGGCGGAGTGCTCCCACGCGGTGATTGGAGCCGTCAGTACCAAGCTCGATCCACTCCTGCCGCTCCAGCACGCCCACTGGGAAGGGCGGGCCGGAGGGCTGCGCGTGCCGGGGGAGGCCTCGGCCTTTCTTCTGGCCTCTGCCGATGCGGGCCGGAACGACCCGGTGCTGCTGGGCTATGCACGGGGCTGCCATCCCCTGCGCGACGACCATGGGGACATGCTGGTGGATTTGATTGCGCAGACTCTCGAGATGGGGCGTTGCACTCCTACAGACGTAGGCTGGGTCCTGAGCAATCAGCCGTGGCAGGCTGCTCACAAGGAAAGTCTGCATCGTGCGCTCTTTGCCTTTGCTCCTCTGCATCTCCCCATCGAGGCCCGCTTTGGCTACGTCGGTCCGGCAGCAGCCACCCTTGCGGTGGGGCTCGTGCTGGAGGGGATGCGCCGGCAGCGTCGCTGGCTGACACATGGGGCGCGCTGGGAAGCGCTCCCCATGGATGCGTCCTGCGCGCTGCTCGTCATGTACAGCCCGATGGGGCAGATCGCAGTCGCGCTCATAGGAAGGGATAGGTCGTGAAGAACAGGGAGCGAGTCGTCGTCACCGGGCTCGGTGCAGTCACGGGCCTGGGAATGGGCTGGAAATCCCTGTGGAGCGGTCTCTGCAATGGGCATTCGGCAATTCGCCCCTGGCGACCGGATGGGGTGGACGATTTTCCGGTGAAGTACGCGGCCCCGGTAGACATGGCGGATTTGGCCCAGCGTTATGGGCAAGCTGCGTGGTGGGAGGCCCCCATGGAGAAACGCACGCGTTTCGGATTGGCTGCCGCGCTTGAGGCTCTTGCCGATGCGGGCCTGGTGCCGGCTGAACTCCCCTTGCGGAGCGGTATCGCCATGGGTTCGGGGGTGCCCGAGCGGGATCCGGCAGACATGCACCTGGCTCTTGGGCCGAATGGTCCTGATTGGCGCCTGCTGCACCAGCGTGCAGCCGAATTGAATCCGAATAGCGGCTTGTTGAACAGCAACGACCATCTGAGCATGAGTCTGGCGCAAGTCCTGGGCATCAACGGTCCGAACCTTAATTTTTCGACCGCATGCGCCGGGGCTACACACGCCATCGGGCATGGCATGCGCATGATTCGCCGGGGCGAGTGCGACCTGATGATCGTGGGCGGCGCGGACTCGGTCCTCAACCTGCCGACCATGATAGGTCTTCACTTGCTGGGGGCACCGTCCACGGCCGAGCGTTTCGGTGATCGCCTGTGCCGTCCGTTCGACCGGGATCGCAGCGGTTTTGTCGCCGCAGAAGGCGCAGGGGTGCTGATCCTCGAGCGCGAAGCCCATGCTCAGCGCCGTGGCGCACAGATTTACGCCGAGATAGCCGGCTTCGGCAGCGGGATGGATGCCTATCGCATCTCAGCCCCTCACCCCGAAGGTCTGGGGGCGCGACTTGCGATGCAGCGGGCCTTGCGTGATGCGAGGCTGGACCCGGCCGATGTCGGTCATATCAATGCGCACGGAACCTCGACGCCACTCAACGATCCTGCCGAAACGCTGGCGATCAGCACCACCTTTGCGAACGGGGATCACTATCGGCGGCTGAGCGTGACGGCCAACAAGTCCATGCTGGGTCACCTGATTGCGGCGGCCGGAGCCCCCGAATGCATTGCCACGGTGCTCAGCGTTGCTGATGGCATCGTCCCTCCCACCCTGAATCTGGAGAACCCGGACCCTTCTTGCTACCTGGACTACGTTCCCGGAAGCGCGCGGAGGCAGGCCCTGCGTGCCGCCCTGTCCAACTCCTTCGGCTTCGGGGGGCTCAATGCCGTTATTGCAGTCAAGGCCTATGACTAGCTCTCTTTCCTCTGCACTACTCACGGGTGTCGGCGCGGTGCTCCCCAGCGGCCTGGGGCTGGATGCAGCCTGGAATTGCTGGCAGTCCGGCCGCAGCACGCTGGGGGCGTTTGTCAGTGATTGGATCGACTCGTACCTGATCGCAGGTTATGGCGCCGTGCCGCAGGAGGCACGGCAGGCGAGCAGGGACGCGGTGCCCTACAAGTTGCGGCGCTACGGGACCGAGCCGAGCTATTGGGCGGTGCATGCCGCCGAGCAGGCCATGGCGGCCAGCGGAATCGACTGGGCCGGCGTTCCGGAGACGCGACGAGGGTTGTTCACGGGGCAGGGGGATTACACCAGTCCGAACATCATGTCTCTGCAGCGGGCACTGACCGCGATCGACCAAGGAGATGAGATCGACTTGTCGAGCCTGACGGCAGAGGCGCTTTACCGCCGCGGTGCCGATCCCTTCATGTCGATCAAGGGCTTGGCCAACAATGCGCTGGCCTTGATCAGCCTCACTCACCGCTTCCGTGGTCCGGGTGCTGCATTCGTGCAGAATGAAAGTGCCGGCATCGGAGCCCTGCAACAGGCCTTGTTCGCGTTGCACGCAGGCCAGTGCGACGTGGCTCTCGTGGTTGCCTGTGGCAGCTACATGGAACCTTTCACCCTCGCCGAGCTGTGGCGGCGCGGTCTTCTGCTGGAGCATGGCGCGGGGCGGAGGGTGGCGAGTTTCGACCGTGAGGCGGCGGGCACCATCCTTGCCGAAGGTGCGGTGGCCCTCCTGCTCGAGCGCCCTGCCAGTGCGGAAGCCCGGGGTGTCAGGTCCGGGGCCGTGGTTCACGCCCCAGGCGGCTTTGCCGCTCCTCGGAATTGCCTGGAAAGCCTGGCTGACGGCGGCTTTGAAGAAGGCTACCGACAGGCGCTGGACAGGCTTGGCGGCATACCCGGGAATGCACCGGAGTTGGTTGTCCTGGCCGATGGGCGGGGTGTCCCTGTTCTCGATGCCTTGGAGTGCCGCCAATTGGCGGCGGCTTTACCCGATGGTGTACCCATTTCCTCGCCACGCCCGCTGTTCGGCACGATCCCCGCCGCCGGAGCCTTGCTCGATGTGGCCCTGGCCGCGCGGGTCCTGGCAACAGGCAGCCTGCCGTCCGTTGCCGGGCTGAGCGCCCCGTTGGCGCCCCGGCTCGACTGGGTTGTCGGAGAGCCACGCCTGGCGAACTTCGAGCAGGTGCTCTGCCTCCAGCAGGGATTTTCCGGCTTTCATTCGGCCGTCCTCGTCTCCGATCAGGCTTAACTTCAGGATGTCTTCCTCCATGCACGACAGCTATGGCCGTTTCGTCAAACCCCGGCTCGCCGGTGTCCTGGAGGCCGTTGGCCTCGACCTGCATTACACCCGTGCCGAGGGCGACTGGCTTTACCATCACGATGCCGATGGTCGGGAGCGGCGAGTCCTCGACTTGCTGGGTGGCTATGGCGCCCTGCTGTTGGGGCACAACCATCCTGTCATCGTGGCTGCAGCTAGGGATATGCTGGAACGCCAGGTCCCGGTGCATGCGCAGTTTTCCCTGCGAGGACGAAGTGGCGAGCTGGCCCGCCGGCTCGACCATATCGCGCAGCGTGAAACCGGGGACGATACGGGGTTTATCACCACCTTCGCCAACAGTGGCGCTGAAGCGGTGGAACTGGCCATCAAGCACGCCGAACTCGAGCGCATGCTGAAGCTGGAAGCCCTGCTGGACAGGATCACCCTCAACATCGAGACTGTCCGTGACGCCTTGCGCCGTGGTGAGATCCGGCTGGATCCGGATCTCTACGAGTTCACCGACATACGTGAGCAGGTCTTCGATGTGCGCAACTTCGACGATCTGATCGTTGCCCTGATCAATCACAACAGCATCCAGCTGGGCAAGCGGCCGGTCTTCCTCGCGCTGGAAAAGTCCTTCCATGGCAAATTGGCCGGCACGGTCCAGCTCACCTACAACAAGAACTTCCGTCGTGCCTTCCAGTATTTCGGGCTCAAGGTGCGTTTCATCGGCATGGATGATGTGGATGCCCTCGAGCGGATCGCACGGGACGAGTACCTGGAGTTGTTCGACCTGTGCATTGATGAAGGGCAGGTCAAGCTGGTTCGTCAGCCGCTGCCGATCTTTACGGCCTTCCTGCTGGAGCCCATCCAGGGAGAAGGCGGTATCCGACCCGTCAGCCAGGATTTCGGCCGTGCTGTCCGCCGCTTCTGCAACCAGCAGGACTGCCCGTTGATCCTTGACGAGATCCAGAGCGGCATGGGACGCAGTGGCCGCTTCTTCGCCGGCAGCCACATCAATCTGCGCGGCGATTACTACACCCTTTCCAAGTCCCTGGGCGGTGGTCTCGCGAAGATCGCGGCAACACTGATCCGGCGGGACCGTTATCAGGACGTTTTTGGTCTGATCCACAGCTCTACGTTTGCCGAGGATGATTTCTCGTCGGGTATTGCGCTGGCGGTTCTCGAGCTGCTCGAGGCGAACGATGGTGCGCTTTACCGCCAGGCGGCCGAACGAGGGGCACGTCTGCGGGAAATGCTGGAGGACCTGCGGCGGCGTTATCCCGATGTGATTCGCGAGGTCCGCGGACAGGGCCTGCTGCTCGGTCTGGAGTTCCATGGGCAGGGGAGGGCGGACTCTCAGATCCTGCGCTCCACCGCCCATGCCGACTCCCTCGGCTATTTCCTTGCAGGCTATCTGCTGCGGGTCGAGGGTATTCGCCTGGCGCCCACCGGCAGTGCCCCGGATGTGTTGCGTCTGGAACCGTCCTTGTACATCCAGGATGAATCCATCGAGCGGCTGCGGGGGGCGCTGGAACGTGTTTGCCTGATCCTCCAGCGACAGGATGCATTGCACCTGGTTTTTCCCGTCACGGATGCGACCCGTCCCGTCCCGCGGGACGATATCCGTGACCATCGCCTGGTCGTCGCGCAATCCCGTCCGGCCAATTCGCCGCCCCATGCCGTCCGCAAGGTTGCGTTCATCAACCATCTGATCAGCCCCGGCTGGTTGAGGCAGGTGGACCCCTCGTTGGCCGAGCTGAGCGATGGCGAGTTGCGTCGCTTCGTGCAGAAGATGTCCGCCAGTCGCAAGAGTGCACCGTATCCGCCGGTGCGCATTGTCTCGACGCTGGGGCGGGCCGTGGATTTCATCCTTTATCCCCTGTGCGTGGATTCCGAGCAGATGGGCCGCTGGCTGCAGACAGGGCAGCTCGACGAAATTCGCAAGGACGTCGACGAGCGTGTACGTACCGCGCGTGAAGATGGCTGTGAGATCGCGGGCCTCGGCATGTACACCTCCATCGTCACCAACAATGGCACTGCGCTGTCCGTCCCGGAAATCGGCCTCACGACCGGCAACGCCCTGACCATCGCCATGTCCCTGGAGGCCATCCAATGTGGCATGGAGCAGCAAGGCCTGGCATGGCGGAACGCCTTGCCAGCCGTCATCGGGGCCGCCGGCAATATTGCCTCCACGTATGCAGCCATGTTGGCGGAGCATGCTCCGGGTTTGCTGCTCGTCGGCAGCGGCCGGGATGGGGCGCAGGCCCGCTTGTTGCAGACCGTGTACAGCATCTATGACGCGGCCTGGCAGGCATTGAAGAACGGCCAGTATGGCCAACATGGTATCCATGCCCGCCTTGCGGAAGAGCCGTTCATCGCGCAGTGGTTGCGTGATGGTGCTCCAGCCCAGGCGCGGGGAAAGCAGATCCACCAGGCGCTTCTCGAACGGTATGGCCATGATCCTTTCCTGCACCTCCATTCCAGCCTGGAGGCGGCCCGGGACTCGCGCATCGTGCTGTGCGCCGCCAATGCGCCGGAGCCATTCGTCGGCAGCGAGCACCTGACCCGTAACGCGTTGGTGTGCGACGTGGCCGTGCCCCATAACGTCCTGCCTTCGGTGCTGCGTGAGCGGCCAGACATTACCTACTTGCAGGGCGGCATCGTTGCCACGCCAGACGGCACGAGCTTGCATCCGGGAGCACGGGCCTTCCTCGGCGAAGGCCAGCTCTTTGCCTGCATGGCCGAGACGGCCGTGCTCGGACTCGCCGGGCACAGTGGCCATTATTCCCACGGTCCTGTCAGCCCGCAGCAGGTCAGGGAGATCGCCGCGCTCGCCCGGCTCCACGGTTTCCGCCTCGCCGACTTGAAACGCGGCAGCTCCCTTTGAACACCACCGTACGACGAGGACGTTTCGCCATGCCCGTTTCCGGCATTCAAGTCTCTAACAATGTCCTGGACGACCTGACTCCCCGCCGGCAGCTTGCCGGCCAGGTCGCCCTGGTGACCGGTGCCAGTCGCGGCATCGGCCGGGCCATTGCCCTGCGGCTGGCCGCCGAGGGCGCCCATGTGGTGCTCCATTACCGCACTGATCCGGCGCTGGCTGAAGCCCTGGCTGCCGAAATCCGGGCACAGGGAGGCCAGGCCACGCCTTACCAGGCCGACCTGGCGGCACCGGAGGGTGTGGATGCGCTGGCAGAAGCTTTCGGCCGTGACTTCGAGCAACTGCACATCCTGGTCAACAACGCCGGCATCACCCGTGACAAGTTGCTCCTGATGATGGACGACGAGGACCTGCAACAGGTCATCGCCACCAACCTGTTGGCCCCGATGCGGATGCTGCGTGAGTTTGCCGGCATCATGCTGCGTCAGCGCTACGGTCGTATCGTCAATATCTCGTCGTCGGCCGCGAGCAAGCCGGGGCGCGGGCAATCGAACTATGCGGCGGCCAAGGGCGGGTTGGAGGCCTTTACCAAAGCCATGGCTGTGGAGTTGGCACCGAAGGGCATTCTGGTGAATGCGGTCGCGCCGGGCGTGATCGAAACCGAGATGTCGGCGCAGATCCGGGCCCTGGGGGAAGGGGAGATCCTTTCCCGCCTGCTGCTCAAGCGCTATGCCACCCCCCTCGAAGTTGCCGACGCGGTGCTCTACCTGGTCAGTCCGCGCAACCGTTATGTCACTGGCGAGGTCCTGCATCTCGACGGTGGCTTGAAGATGGCTTGAAGCATATGCCGACTGAGACACGCCATGCGCTGATCACCGGCGCGGCTCTGGGGATTGGCGCGGCCGTCGCACGGCGCCTGGCGGACGATGGCTGGGTCCTGCTTCTTCTCGATCGCAACGGTGAAGCCCTGGAGGCACTGGCTGACGAATGCCGGAGTCGTGGCGCCACTGCCACGACCCTGTACGCCGAACTGGGCCCGGGCGAGCAGTGGATTCCCCCGTTGAAGGCTGCGCTCGATACGCTCGGACATCTGGATTTGCTGGTCAATAACGCTGGCGTTGCAGACGAGAACGATCCTGACGATGTTGCCGCGTGGCAGCGCGTGCTGGCCATCAATCTCGATGCACCCTTTCGTCTGGGCGCCATCTGTCTGCCCTACCTTCCGGACGGCAGCCGGATCGTCAATATCGCTTCCGTCCTGGCCCGGGCCGGAAAGATCCGCAACACCGCCTATTGCGCCTCAAAGCACGGTCTGATGGGGTACACCAAGGCACTGGCGCTTGATCTGGCGCTGCGGAGCATCACCGTCAATGCGATCCTGCCGGGATGGGTGGATACCCCGATGTTGCAGCGGGAACTCGGTGCCCAGGCCGCCGCTGTCGGCGCCCCCGTTGCTCAGGTGTTGCGCAACGCCCGTCGCCAGATCCCGCTGAAACGGTTCGTCCAGGTGGAGGAGGTGGCCAATCTGGTCCACTACCTGGCGAGCCCTGTCGCCGCCGGCATCACTGCCCAGGGTATCGTGGTGGACGGAGGCTACACGTGCGGCATGTAGCCAGCGCCGTGCTGCTGACCGCGTTTCTGGGTGGCAGCCCCGGCGTTGTCCAGGCCCTCGACGGTTCCGTGGCGGCCATCTGGGGGAGAGGGCTGTCGCAGGGGCCCGACTTCGAGCGGGGCCTGCAATTGCAATTGCGCCACAGTGTCGAGTTTGACGATGCCTTCACCATCAAGGCGGAAGGGCGGTTGCGCCGTAACGAGGCGGCCTGTTCCGGTCGCCTGCAGCCCGACAGCTGTGACGCCTACCGGGAGAATTTCGACTGGCGCGAACTCTACGTCGCCCGGAGAGCCGGCGACTGGCAGATCTCCGCCGGCCTCCAGCAGGTGGTATGGGGAAGGGCGGATGCGCTGAGGGTTTTCGATCTGGTCAATCCACTGGATCTGCGCGACTACGTCCTGCCCGATCTGAATGACTATCGCATCGCCGTTCCCATGCTGCGCGCGTTGGGGCCGCTGGGGGAGTGGACTCTTGAGGCGCTCTACCTGCCCGGTTTCAGAGCGAACCGTTACGCAGCCGCCGGCTCGCCTTTCGATCTGGGTATCCAGCAGCGCTTCGCTGCCGCCGGCATCGACACGCTGGCCGGGCGCCGGCCGGCATCGTCGCCCGGCAACGGCGAGCTGGGAGCCCTGCTGTCTATCACCCGTGGTGCACTGGATCTGAGTCTGCTGGCTTTCTCGACCTGGAACGACGACCCGGTGTATCGCTGGGACAGCACCGCCAGCGGCGCGCTCGCGGTGCGCCCCGTGTTTCGTCGCCAGCATATCTTCGGCGGCAGCGCAGCCTTGGCGCTGGATGGTGGCTGGGTCCTGCGCGGCGAGGCTACCTGGTCGCCGGATGCACCCTACAGCCGTCAGCTTGGCGATGGCACGACCCGCGCAGGGACCTTCACCGGTTTGCTGGGGCTCGATTACAGCTGGCGTGACTGGATGTTCACGACCCAGCTTTCGGACCGCAGCGTCGCAGGATGGCAGGCTGACTTCACGACCCCCCGCCGGGCGTCCATCGCGACCCTCTCGGCCACCGGGACGAGCCTCTCGGGCCGCCTGTCCACCCGTTTTGCGCTGTCATGGATGCCTCAGAACGGTGATGGCAGCTGGGTTCAGCTGCGCGGGAGCTACAAGCTGACCGATCTGTGGGTGGCAGAGGCCGAGCTCGATCTGCTCGATGGTGGGCCGAACGGCTATTTCGGCCAGTTCCGCGAGCGGGACCGCCTTCTGCTCGGGCTGCGCCGCCTGTTCTGAATACCGCAATTTCCAATTCAACGAAGGAGAACGCATGAAGCTGGCGAGATTGTTGCTGAGCGCCGTATTGATGCCTTGCCTGGTGGCCGCAGCGCCAGCAACGGGGGCCTCTGTGGATGCGGAGAGCATCCTTTCGCGGGTGCGCGATCGCAACGACGGTGACGACGTGTACTCGGACCTGAAACTCGTCCTGATCGATGAAAAGGGCGGCACCCGTGTTCGCGAGTTGCTTTATCTGCAGCGCGACTATGGCAAGGATGAAAAGCTGACGCTTTATTTCACCGAGCCTTCCGATGTGAAGGGGGTGGCGTTCCAGAGCGTGACCTACGACGAGAAGCTCGGGAAGGACGACGACCAATGGATCTACCTGCCTGCCTTCCGACAGATCCGGCGCATTGCCTCTGCAGACAAGCGGGGCAGTTTCATGGGCAGCGAATATGCCTACATCGACATGGAGAAACTGCGCGTGGGGGACTACAAGCAGAGGTTGGTCGGTGAAGAGGTCGTCCTGGGCCAGCCTTGCTGGGTGATCGAACGCCTCCCGGTGAGTGAGGAAGTGATCAACCGTACCGGTTACCACAAGACGGTGGTGTGGGTGGACAAGGCCCACGACGTGGTTCTCAAGCAGACGTACTACGACGCCAAGGGCGTCCAGTTCAAGGTCATGACGGCCAGAAAGCTGGAGAAGATCCAGGACGTGTGGACGGTGATGGAGAGCCACATGCAGGATCAGGTGAGCCGCAAGGCTTCCAGCCTCATTTTCAGCAACGTGCGCTACAACGTGAGTCTGGCGGACAAGCTGTTCCGCCAGGCCATCATGAAGACAGGAGTGAGCAATGCAGATCTACCTGCGCTTCGTTGAACGCTTTGCGCTCCCCATCCTTCTGGGGTTGTTGGGAATCACCCTATTCTTCGCCAGTCACTTGCCGGAGCTGACCGCCGACAGCAATCCCTACCTGTTGCCCGAGAGCCATCCTGCGCGCAAGACCATCCTCGACATGCGCAAGGAATTCACCGGGACCTTCGACGCGGCGCTGATCGGGATTCACAATCCGGCGGGGGTCTTCAACCGGGATACCCTGGACGCGGTCTATGACATGACGGCCGCGGCGCGTCGCATCATCCTGGCGACGGAGGACGATCGCCAGCGCCTCGAGGAACTCCGGGCGCGTTTCGGCAAGCAGTCGGAGGTTTGGGCACGGGCCGTGGAGGAGGTGTTGGCCGACGGGCTGACCCAGAACGACTATGCCGGAGCCGAAAAGCTCGTCTCCCTGGCCGAATCCCTGCCGCTGTCCCAGGCGGAGCGTGACTTCATCGCTTTCCTGCCGAGCCGCCTCAATCCGGTGAAGGAGCTGGCCGGCATGGCCGCCACCGAGAACATCGTTGCCCGCGACGGTGTGCTGGTGGTGCGTAACGCCATTCCGGACAAACGGACCGATCCGGAGATCATCCGGCGGGAGGTCATGGGCAACCGCATGATGGTGAAAGGGGTCGTGTCTGGTGACGAGAGCGTCGCGCTGATTGCCGTCGAGCTGTACCTGAAGCAGGAGGACGCGGAAGGGCAGTTGCGCGCCTACGAGGCTTTCCGGAGCATCGTTGCCGACTATGAAAAGGCACATCCCACTTACACCAAGGCCAACCAGACCTATATCGCCGGGGTGCCGATTTTCATCGCGGAGCAGAAGAAACTCATCGACCGGGACATGGAAACCCTTTTCCCCGTCGTGATCCTGGTGGTTCTGGTGATTCTCGTCCTGTTCTTCCGGCGCACGATGGGTGTATTCCTGCCGCTCGCCAACGTGGTGTTGGCCGCCGTCTGGACTCTCGGGCTGATGGCCATCAACCGCGCGCCACTGGACCTCATCACCAGCGCCTTGCCGGTGTTCCTCGTCACCATCTGCGGGGCTGACGCCATCCACATGATGAACGAGTACTACACCCAGCGTGGCGAGGGGCATCCGGTGAAGGAGGCAGTACGGCGGGCAATGCGCGAGATGGTGTCGCCGGTGATCCTCACCACCTTGACCACCATGGCGGGCTTCCTGTTCTCGACTGCGACCAACATCTCCAGCATCCAGTCCTTCGGCATCTACATGGCCATCGGGCTCGTCTTCGCCCAGTTGATTGCGCTGCTGCTGGTGCCGGCCTGGATCAATCTCTTCGGCGAAGGTCGGCGCAAGGGCGCACAGGACGCGGGGCGACCGGAGACCGTTCACCACGAGTGGCTTGGCAACGGCCTCGTTGCAGTCTTCCGCAAGGTCATTGCCCACCGTGTGCGGTTTGGCGGTGTCTTTGCATTGATCCTGGTCCTGGCAGCTCATTCCGCCAGCCAGATCCACGTGGAGGATGCTGGTTCCAGCTATTTTGCGCCGAGCAACCCTTTCCGTCAGGCCGATGATTTCGTGAATACCCATGTGGCAGGTACCAGCCCGGGCTGGGTCTCCGTGTCCACAGGGCGTCCCGGCGGGGTGCTCAAGCTCGAAACCGTACGCTTCATCGAGGCGCTCGACGATTTCCTGGAGAGCCAGCCCAACGTCACTTATACCTACTCCCTGCCCAAGTACGTGAAGCGGATGAACCTGGTGCTGAACGACATGGACCCGACCTACGATCGCCTGCCGAACGAATGGGAGAACATCCGCAGCACCGATCCGGATACCGGAAAGGTCGTGGTCGATAAGGTGAGCGGTGACGAGTTGGTGGCCCAATCCGTCCTCATGTACGAGAACGGCGGCGGTTCGGACCTGACCAACGTGTTGAACAGCGACTTTTCGAAGGCTATCTCGATGTTCACCATGAACACCACACGAGCCTCCGAATATCAGCAACTGCTCAAGGCCCTCGACACGTGGCTGGCAAGCAATACGCCGGCTGGTGTGGAGGTCCGGATCGGTGGCAGTCCGGTGATCTGGACCGGTGTTCTGCAGGAGATCGTCAAGGGGCAGCTGACCAGCTTCCTGCTGGCGCTGTCCGCCGTCACGCTGGTCCTGGTTCTGTGGCTTCGCTCGTTCAGCCAGGGAGTCCTTGCCGCACTGCCGCTGGCCACGACCATGGTGTGCTACTACGGTTTGATGACCGCGCTGGGGATCGATCTGAACATCGGCACCGCCATCATTTCCTTCCTGGTGGTCGGGATCGTGGATTATTCGGTGCACTACCTGCATCGCATCCAGTCGGCACGGGCCCAGGGGATGGATCTCGATACGGCGCTGCTGCACGCGATTCGCCACTCGGGGCGCTCCATCATCTTCAACGTATTGGTGTTCTCCCTCGGATTCCTGACGCTGTTGCTGTCGGAATTCACCCCCATCGTCCATCTGGGGGCTCTGGTTGCCCTGGCGCTGTCGATCAGTGGCTGCCTGTCCCTGTTCCTCATCACGCTGCTGGCGCCGGTATTCCTGCGCGACTCCAAGGCAAAGGTCGACGAGGCCATCAGCATGCAGTGATGTAATCCCCCATAGCCGTCCCTGCGCGCAGGCGCAGCCTGGCCCGGAGCCCCGCTTTCTGTCGCGGGCCTCCGGGCCTTTTTAATTTTTCAAGGTGTTCGCCATCCGGACGGTCCGCTCGTTCGATGTTGCGTTGCATTAATTCAACCGGAAAACGGACGGGTCATCCGCAAAGAAAACGGGGTTAATTCCGTTCTGGCGATGGTGTTTTTGTTTTCTATTTAAAATCAATGGTTTGATTTTCTTTGTGCCTTGGCACGGCCCTTGCCATATCTGTTTGTGGAAAGTCCAGGTTCGTTACCGGAAAAGAAGAAGACGCTCCGGTGGCGCGATAGATAAATGCCTGGGGTTCACACGACCACGGTTTCCTTTTCCTCGATAGGGAACGGTTTCAATCCACAAAAGGATGGCAGGAGGTAATGCGGTATGGCATTGCAAATCAATATCGATAACGGTGGGACGCTCACCGATATCTGCATCATGATGGACGACACCGTCAAGAAGACGAAGGTGTTGACCACCCCCTACGACCTGAGCAAATGCTTCTTCGAAGGGCTGCAGAAACCGTCGGCGGTGATCTACGGCGAGCAGAACGTGGCGCGCCTGCTGGAAGAAGTGGACCTGATCCGCTATTCCACCACCCAGGGCACCAACGCCATCTGTGAGCGGAAGGGGCCGCGCCTGGGCCTGATCATCGACGCCAAGGCCCGCGACCTGCCGGTGCGCCTGGCCGAGCACGATCCGGAAGTCTATGAAGCCCTGGTCGGCGACCGGGTGGTCTTCCTCGACACTGCGGCGGTGACCGGCGCGGAGGCCGATATCGAGGTCGTCAAGGCGATCAATCAGCTTACCGCGGCCGGTGCCAACCGCCTGGTGGTGAGCTTCGGCGGCGACGACTTCCTGGACCTGGAGACCCGCTTCAAGAAGGTCGTGCTGCGCAAGTATCCGCGCCACCTGCTGGGTGCCGTGCCGGTGCTGTACGGCAGCGACCTGACCACCGACCGGGACGTGGTCCGCCGCAGCTGGACGGCGCTGATCAACTCCTTCCTGCACCCGGCGATGGAGGCCTTCCTGTTCAACGCGGAAAACCGCCTGCGCGACTTCCGCACCAAGAACCCGCTGCTGATCTTCCGCAACGATGGCGACGCCTCCCGCGTGGCCAAGACGGTGGCGATCAAGACCTACAGCTCCGGCCCGCGCGGCGGTATGGAGGGCATGAAGACTTTTGCCCGCCTGTACAACATGCCCGATGTGGTGGCCATCGATGTGGGCGGCACCACCACCGACATCGGCCAGTGCCTTGAAGGCAAGGTCGCCGAGGTGCAGCGCGGCCACGTGGAAGGGATCAGCGTGTCCTTCCCGCTGTGCGAAATCATGAGCGCCGGCGCCGGTGGCAGCTCCATCTTCAAGGTGGTGAACCAGCGCATCGTGATCGGTCCCGAGAGCGTCGGCGCAGTGCCTGGCCCGGCCTGCTTCGGCCGCGGTGGCAAGGAGGCGACGATCACCGACGCCAGCCTGCTGTCCGGCATCTTCGATCCGAAGTCCTACTTCGGTGGCGGCATGGGGCTCGACCTGGACCGTGCGGCGACGGCGGTCAGCCTGTCCATTGCCCAGCCGCTGGGCATCGCCCTCGACGATGCGCTGCTGCAGATGGAGCACGCCTACGAGGACAAGATTGCGGTCGAACTGCATCGCTTCACCAAGATCTCCAAGGACACCGTGATGCTCGCCTTCGGCGGCGCCGGCCCGCTCAACGCGTGTGGCGTGGCCGAGAAGGCCGGCATCGACCGGGTTGCGGTGCCCAAGCTGGCGGCGGTGTTCAGCGCCTTCGGCATCGGTTCCTGCGACATCTCCCAGCGCTATGCGGTAGCGCTCGACGAGCGTAGCGAGCAGGCCATCGCGGCAGCCCGGCAGAGCCTCGAAGTGAAGGCCTCCCGCGACATGTTCGCCGAGGGATTCGGCGTCGGTGAATACGACGTGGAAGCCTGGCTGGTGGGCGAGGTCGATGGTGCTGCCGATGTGATCGTGCCGCTGGGCGCGGGCAATGCCTTCCCGGCTGAGCTGGCCAAGGCCAGGTCCGTCGAGCTGGAGCTGCGTGCCGTCAAGTCGCTGCGCAGCGAGGCCGGCAAGACCGCCCGCTTCGTCGAAGGCGAACCGGCCCGGGCCGACGGCACCCGCAACGTGCTGACCCGCGGCCAGGGCCGCATCGACGTGCCGGTGTACCGCCTCTCCCAGCTCAAGCCGGGCGACCACGCCGCGGGTCCGGCGATCCTCGAAGAAGACTACTTCACCTGCCGGGTGCTCGATGGCTGGAGCTTCGTCATCAGCGACGCGGGCGACATCCTGCTCAACAGAAAGGGCTGAGAAAAATGAAAGTACCGATGACCGAATACCTGCGCCTCGACCTGGATGCCGAGCAGTGGGAATGCCGCGTCTGCGATCACGTGATCGGCACGGCGAGCAAGAGCTACAAGGAAGGGATGCTGGTGCATAACCGCGACCCGCGCGAGATCCACCCGCCCATCATCGACCCGGAGAAGTACCGCTTCACCTTCAGCCCCGATCCGGACTGGGTGCGCATCCTCGAGTACTACTGCCCGCATTGCGGCACTCAGGTGGAAACCGAATACGCCGTGCCCGGCCATCCGCCCCTCCACGACATGCAGCCCGACCTGCCGGCGCTGCGCGCCCAGTGGGCCAAGCGCGAGGAGCTGAAGGACGCCGTGGTCGGCCCCGCCGTCACTGCCGACAAGGGCCACGGGCACTGAGCCGAACACCCTGGGAATTTGCCGGCGTCCACCCCTGCATGAGCAGCGAGGCCCTGGGCGCCAGTACGACAAAATTGAGGAGATAGCATGAGGCGCGTATCAGTCGATATCGGTGGCACCTTCACCGATTGTTTCGTGGTCTGGGATGGCAAGTACATCGAAGCCAAGGCCCTGACCACCCATCACAACCTGGCGCTCGGCTTCAACGAGGCCCTCGGCAAGGCCTGCCACGTCCTGGATCTGGACCTGGAGCGCATCCTGTCGGTGGTGGACTCGGTGCGCTACGCCACCACCCTCGGCACCAATGCGCTGATCGAGCACAAGGGGCCGAAGATCGGCATGCTGGTCACCGCCGGCTTCGAGGCCACCGTGCCGCTGAGCCGCGCCCGTGGCTACGGCGAAGGTCTGGACAACCTGGGCCAGCAGGACATGCCCAACGCCCAGCGTCCCGACCCGCTGGTGCTGCCGCACATGATCTGCGGCGTGCGTGAGCGCGTCGATTTCCAGGGCAAGCTGGTGATGCCGCTGGACGAGGACGACGTGCGCACCCAGATCCGTACCCTGGTGGACAAGGGCGCCGAGATCATCGTCGTGGCGCTGGTCAACGCGGTGGTCAATCCCGACCACGAGCAGCGCATCGAGGAGATCCTGCTCGAGGAATACCCGTCCCACCTGCTCGGCGCGATCCCGGTGATCCTGTCCCACCAAGTGGCGGGGCGGAAGGGCGAGTACGTGCGGGCTACCTCGGCCATCGTCGACGGCTACCTGCACTCCACGATGTACCACGCCCTGTCGGCGCTGGAGCAGAACCTGCGCGCCCACCGCTACGAGAAGCCGATGCTGGTCATCCACAACTCCGGCGGGATGGCCCAGCTCAACTCCACCGACGCGCTGCAGACCATCCACTCGGGTCCGGTGTCCGGCATCGGCGCCTCCGAGCACCTGGCCATGCAGGCCGGCCTCGGCAACGTGGTGGCCACCGATATGGGCGGCACCAGCTACGACATCGGTATCGTCGTGGAAGGCGGCATCAAGCACTACGACTTCAACCCGGTGATCGACCGCTGGCTGGTCTCCGTGCCGATGGTGCACCTGGTCACGCTGGGCGCCGGCGGCGGCTCGGTGGCCAGTTACGACCGCATGTACGACACGGTGAAGTGCGGTCCCGAATCCGCCGGCTCCGACCCCGGCCCGGCCTGCTACGACCGCGGCGGCATGAAGCCGACGGTGACCGACGCCGACCTGATCCTCGGCTACCTGGACGCCAAGAACTACGCCGGCGGCTCGATCCCGCTCAATCCCCGGCGTGCATCGGCGGCCATAGAGGACGCCCTGTGCGACGACCTGGACTGCTCGGTGGTCGAGGCCGCGCTGCTGATCCGCGAGAAGGTGGACGACAACATGGCCAACGGCTTGTTCACCGAACTGCGGGCCCGTGGCTACGACCCCAAGGACTTTACGATGCTGGCCTACGGCGGCAACGGCCCGCTGCACTGCTGCGGCATCGCCCAGAACCTGGCCATCGACAAGATCCTGGCACCCCCGCTCAGCTCGGTGTTCTCGGCGGTCGGCGCCGGCAACATGCACCAGCTGCACATCCACGAGCAGTCGCTGTACATGGTGCTGTACGACTCCAACACCCGGCACATCTTCGACGACTACACCCGCTTCAACCGCATCGTCGCCGAGTTGAAGGAGCAGGGCACCCAGGATCTGCTGCGCCAGGGCATCGCCAAGGAAGACATCTGCCACAACCTTGAGCTGGACATGCGCTACGGCAACCAGTTGGTGCAGACCACCGCGGTGATCCCGAAGCACGAGCTGCATGGCCCCGGCGATGTGCTGGCGATGATCTCCCAGTTCTCCAACGACTACGGCAAGCGCTTCGGCGAAGGCTCCCAGGCGCCGGAGGCGGGCATCCGCATCAACACCATCCGCGTGGCCGCCTACGTGCGCCACGAGACCGTCCAGTTCGAGGACATCAAGCCGGTGCCCGCCGAGCAGCGCCGGAATCCGCCGGCCCCGAGCGGCACGCGCAAGTGCTACTTCGTCGGCCACGAAGGTTCCTTCGAGACCCCGGTGTGGAGCCGTGCCGCCATCGAGCCGGGCGTACAGATCCCCGGCCCCGCGATCATCGCCTCGGAAGTGACCACCTTCCTGGTGAATCCGGGCTGGAACTTCGTCGCCGCAAAGCAGGGCGCCTCCTGGTTCCTGCGTGCCTGAGCGCCGCGCGGATCCGATCCAAGCTAACTAGACGACAGGATTGAAAATGAGCGAAATGAATACGCCGGTTGCGGCCAAGGTGCCCAGCCCCGAGGAAGTGGCGCTGATCAAGAAGTTCCTCAACGACACCACCCTGTTCCTGGGCCCCGACCCGGAGATCATGCAGAACCACGACCTGATGCCGCGCAGCGAGGTCGAGGACGAATGCATGCGCAAGGTGGGCGACGCCCACACCATCGCCAAGATCCGCGACCGCATCCAGGCTGGTTGCGACGAAGGCTACGAGATGGTCGAGCAGATGGGCGCCGCCCCCGGCGCCAAGTGGGGCGACGTGATCACCGGGGTGTATTCCGCCTCGGGCGACCTGGCCATCGCCAGTGCCGGCGGGGTGCTGATCTTCTCGGCGCTGGTGCACCACCCGATCAAGTTCATCATCAAGAACTGGGTGAACGACCCGACGGTGGGCGTGAAGGAAGGCGACGGCTTCATCCACAACGACTCCCGCTACGGCAACGTGCACAACACCGACCAGTCGATGATCCTGCCGATCTTCCACGACGGGAAGTTGGTGTGCTGGGTCGCCTCCACTGTGCATGAGGGCGAGAACGGCGCCATCGAGCCGGGCGGCATGCCGTCGATGGCCGAGAGCCCCTGCGACGAAGGCCTCAAGATGTGTCCGTTCAAGGTGGTCGAGAACTACCAGATCAAGCGCGACATTCTGACCTTCCTGCAGAACTCGGTGCGCGAGCCCAAGCTGCAGTACGAGGACATGAAGGTCAAGCTGTTCGCCTGCCTGCGCATCAAGCAGCGCATCGAGGAGACGCTGAACACCGACGGCCCCGAGGCGCTGATCTCGACGCTGCGCACCACCATGGAAAACGTGCGTGCCGAGGTGAAGCGCCGCGTCAGCGAATGGCCCGACATGACCGTGCGGACCTACATCATCCAGGACTCGACGCTGCGCGAGAACTGCGTGGTGAAGATCAACTGCCAGCTCACCAAGACCGGCGACCGGCTGATCTTCGACTTCCGCGGCTCCAGCCCGGAATTCACCAACCGCGCCACCAACACCATCGTGGCCGGCCTCAAGGGCATGCTGGCGCAGGTTTTCCTGTGCTACGTGTGGCCCGATCTGCCGCGCGGCCAGGCGGCCTTCGCGCCGATCGAAGTGATCACCGACCCGCACTCGATCGTCAATTGCTCCTACGACGCGCCGAACTCCCAGAGCCTGATGTCGATCTTCACCGGCTTCACCGCCGGCCAGCACGCGGTCGCCAAGTTCCTGTACAGCTGCCCGGAGAAGTACACCAAGGTCCACGCGCCGACCTTCAACATGATCAACACCTTCATCTGGGGTGGGGTCAGCCAGCACGGCGAGACGCTCGGCAACCTGTGTGCCGACTTGAACGGCATGGGCGCCGGCGCCACCGTGGATCGGGACGGCGAGCACGCGCTGGCGCCGATCTTCGCGACCATGGCAGACATCGGCGAGCAGGAGCTCAACGAGGAGGAAGTGCCCTTCCTGCAGCTCGTCTCCAAGAAGATGACCCGCGACGCCATCGCCCCGGGCAAGTACCGCGGCGGCCAGGGCTACACCATGATGGTGGCCACCAAGGACAGCGAGCAGTGGGGCTTCATGACGGTCTGCCAGGGCGCCAAGTTCCCGCCGCTGCAGGGCCTGTTCGGCGGCTACGCCTGCGGCTCCTACCCGCTGTGCAAGGTCAAGGGCGTGGATGTGTACGACGTGCTGATGAACGAGCCGGAGAAGTTCAAGCACTCCATCGAGGAGATCATGAACGAGCAGCCCTTCGAGGGCGCCAGCTACACCACCCACCACATGGGCATGGGCTTCGAGATCTCCAAGCGCGGCGAGCTGTTCATGATCTCCCAGGGCGCGGGCGCCGGTTACGGCGACCTGCTGGAGCGCGACCCGGCCGGCGTGATCCGCGACATCGAGGAAGGCCTGATGTCCCCGGGCGTCGCCGAGCGGCTCTACAAGGTCAAGTTCGACCCGACGACGCTGGCCATCAACCACGAGGCCACCGCCGCCGCCCGCGACGCCGAGCGCAAGGCGCGGATCGCCCGTGGCGTGCCGTACGCCGAGTTCATCAAGACCTGGAGCAAGCCGACCCCGCCGTCCCACCTGGCCTACTTCGGCTGCTGGGGTGACGACGTGAGCAAGCTCTACATGGGCAGCCCCGACAAGTTCCGCGACGCCGACAGCCCGCGTCCCAACTACATGCCCCATCCGAAGGACGTGCGCATCGCCGAACTGGAAAGCCGTCTCGTCGCCCTGGGCGCCATGGGAGGTGAAAAGCAATGAGCCAGAGCCTCGCCGACAGCCTGCCCGGCAAGGGTGGCAGTGGCCTCAAGGTGTGGTTGAAGGCTTCGGCCTATACCCGCCGGCTGCTGCTGGGGGAAGGGGGCGACCCGTGGCAGGGTGCCGCCCAGTTCCTGGCCTATTTTTCCCAGGCCCAGGGCCTGTTGCGTCCCGACGTGGCCGTGGTGGAAGTCGGCGAGCTCTTCGATGCCTGGCTGGCGCACCACCCCGAGGTGCGCGCCGAGCTGGGGTCGAAGCGGCGCCTGTCCTATCCGCTGCGCAAGCTGCTGGAACAGGACGCGCCGCGTCAGCTCCTGGCCGAAGTGGTGGAGGCGGTGATCGCCAATCTGCGCGGCCAGACCCCGCTGGTGCTGGCCATGCCGTCGCCCAAGCACTGGCTGCTGCATGCCAACCAGCTGGCTGGGCGCAGCGACGTGGAGCTGGACCCGGACGGCATCGAGGACGCCGCGATGTACATGGCGGACCTGTTGCGCGCCGTGTCGGCCAGCCCGGTGGGCGGGGTGCTGCTGGAAGAGCACCCGGATGACGCGACGCTGGGCGAGACGGACCTGGAGCGCTACCGTCCGCTGATCAACGTGGCCCACCACTACCGCTGGTCGCTGGCTTTGCGTCCGCATGGGACGGCGGTGGCCGAATCGCCGGTGCTGGCGGAGTTCGACGCGGTGCTGTCGTCGGCCTTCCAGGCCGCCGTGCCGGTGTCCACCGGCGTGGATGTCAGCAAGCCCCTGTGGGAGGGGGCTGCGCTGCCGGCCCTGGCGGCGGGGCAGTTCTACTTCGTCGAGATCCCTGAGACCCAGCGACCCGAGTTTGTCCTGGAAAGCTTGGCCCGCCTCCGGGCCTAGCCTTGACGGGGGATGGACCGTCCGGCGGCCCATCCCCCGCTTTTTGTTTCTCGCGGATTTTCCTGATCCTCCCCCTTGTAGGGGCGAATTCATTCGCCCTCCATACGGTGATCGATCTCCGCGGGCGAATGAATTCGCCCCCACGGGCCCTCTCCCGCTGTTCCCCATTTAGAAACCCGAAAGCTGCCTGCATGACGCCCTTCACCCTGTGCATGCTGACCTGCCTGGCCGGTGGCCTGTTGTCCGTGGGGGCGGCGGCGATCGTCGCGGTGCACTTCGGCCCGCTGCTGCTGTCCCGCCTGATCAGCTATGCGGTCGGTGCCCTGTTGGGGGCGGCCTTCCTGGAAATCCTGCCCCACGCGCTGGAGGCTTCCGGCGATGCCGGGCAGACCAGCGCGCTGGTGCTGGGGGGCGTGCTGCTGTTCTTCCTGCTTGAAAAACTGGTGTTGTGGCATCACGGGCCCCACGCCATCCATGGGCATGCGGAGGACGGGCATTCCGACGACGGGCATCGGCGCAGCGGCATGCTGGTGATGCTCGGTGACAGTTTCCACAATTTCGTCGATGGCCTGGTGATCGCCGCGGCTTTCGCCGAGAGCGTGCCGCTCGGCCTGATCACTGCGGCGGCCATCATCGCCCACGAGATTCCCCAGGAACTGGGCGATTTCGTCGTGCTGCTGAACGCCGGCTACAGCCGACGCCGGGCGCTGGCCTTCAACCTGTTGTCCAGCCTGGCCATGGCGGCCGGCGCGCTGCTGGCCCATCTGGCCCTGCCGTCCCTGCGCGCTGCGGTGCCGGTGCTCCTCGCGCTGGCCTGCGCCAGCATGCTCTACGTGGCCGCAGCGGGCCTGATGCCCGGACTGCACCGGCGCACCCGCCTCGGTGCCACCGTCGAGCAGAGCGTGCTGATCGCCGCCGGCGTTCTGTCGATTGGCGGCGCCCATTATCTGGTCGAGCAGGCCGGTTTCCTGTGAGCAGGGCGTGGTCGTGGGGGGGCAAACCCCGCGACCACGCCCTGGCTCAGTTCACTGCAGGCGGGTGCTGACGGTGACCCCTATCCAGCGGGGCTGGCTGGGAAAGTAGTTGTTCCAGGTGCCGAGAAAGCCGGAGTTCGTGTTGAACATGTTCTTCACGATGAGGTTCACGTCCACCAGGCGATCCCGACGGCCCAGGCCAACGGCCAGATCGGTCACTCCGAAGGCGTCGACCTCGGAGTAGCGCGACAGGGAAGGATCGTTGTTGAAACTGCTCGTATAGCGATAGTTCACCGTCGAGTGGAATATCTTGTCATCCAGCACGGGACGAACGTAATCGGCGGACAGGTTGAAGGTGTATTTGGCCGAGCCCGGCAGCGTCATGCCGGAGGCGTCGTAATAGGGCGTCGTTGTGCCACCGAGCTCCGCGGGTTTGGCCAGGGTCGGAAACTTCTTGTAGCGCGCGTCGGTGTAGGCACCGGCAAAGCGGATCGTCGTATAGCGCAGTCCCGAATAGCTGACGTCGAGTTCCAGGCCCTTGGTCTGAACCTTGGGTACATTCCCCAGGCCTGCCGTGTAAGCCAGATTGCCGTCATTGTTGAGGACGGTCTGGACCTCGTCATAGAAGTACATGGGTTGAATGTAGTTCTTGATGTCCTGCAGAAATAGCGCAGCACCAACGACCAGATCCTGTTGCGGCAGGCTGGATTTCAATCCCAGCTCGTAGGCATTGCTCTTTTCTGCCTTCACCGGCGCAGACCGTCCCCCGGTAGCGGAGGCCCCCACAATCTGCGAAATGCCGGCTTTTTCCCCGTGTTGCCACGATAGGTAGCCGGTGTGCCGATCGCTGAATTTGTAGCTGGGGC
The DNA here is from genome assembly GCF_002028455.1 of Zoogloea sp. LCSB751. GTDB lineage: Bacteria > Pseudomonadota > Gammaproteobacteria > Burkholderiales > Rhodocyclaceae > Zoogloea. Next base: position 47,316 of record NZ_MWUM01000020.1, read on the forward strand.
TGATGGTGAATGTGGGCAGCAACTCTTCGAAGGTTTCGGCTTCCGTCTCCCCATAAAGGCTGCCCAGACGGGCGCGACGGATCGCGCGGGCATCTGTGATCTGTTGCTTTTGAGCTGCATTCAGCGCGCTGTAGGAGGCCGCGCCGAAGTACTTGCGGGCCAGCGTGTCGTCCAGCTGCGTCTGAGTGACGCCAGCCGCCGCCAGGCGCACATTGTTGATGCTCAGCGGATTCAGATCCGATCCGTAGCCCTGGTCTTCCACCAGGCGGGTGGAGGTGGTGCGGCGATCCTCCTGCGTCAGGCGCAGGCCGGCGTTGAGCTTGAGCGCTTCGCTGAGGTGCCAGTCGGCGTTTCCGTAGAGGGCGAAGCTGGTGTTGTCGATCTGATCGCGGGTCTTGGTGAACAGGCGGTTGATCGAATCCTGCATCAATACCCGGCCCGTGTTGTCCGCATCCAGACGTGCATATTGCGGAGCGCTGGCGTAGTAGGCCCCGGCATCCGAACCGTGGCGCGCGGTGGTCCAGCGCTCCGGCATCTTGCTGTTGAAGAAGTACAGGCCGGTCTGGTAATCCACCGCGCCGCCCTTGGGAGAGCTCAGGCGCAATTCCTGGCTGATCTGCTGGTATTCGACATGGCCGGTGGACGGTGAGCGGTCGATGTCGAAGACCGAGATCGGGCCGCCGCCCGAGTCGAAATAGAAATCACGATAAGCGCTGATCGAGCTCAGATTGAAGCCGCCGAGGTTCCAGTTCAAGGTGGTCGAGACCCCCTTGGAGCCATAGTTGTTCGGGTTCTGGCTGAGGCGGTTGATCTGATTGGATGTGTAATCGGCGGTCGTGTAGCGTGCTTCGCGGGCGAACCACGGGCGTGACAGCCTGCCGATTGGCTCATTGCGCTGGTCTACGGCGATGAGCTCGCCGCTTGCATTGCGGGAATCGTAATAGGCCGGCGTGGCACGGGGGAAATTGACGTAGTTGTCCGAGAACTCCTTGCTCACGGGCGAAAAGTCGAGGTTCAGCAGGGCCGAGAAATCCGTGGAGGGCGTCAGCAGAAACTGCGCGCGGGCGTAGGTGCGGTCCGTATTCTTGTAGCTGTAGTTGGGGTCGTTGAGGTTCTTGTACAGGCCGTCGGCCTGCTCGCGGGAGAAACTCCCGCGCCAGGCCAGCAGTCCGTCGATGAGGGGGCCGCCGACCGTGGCCTTGGTGCTTAGCGTATTGAGCTGGCCATAGGTGATCGAGGCGCTGGCTTCAGGCGTAAAGCTCGGCACATTGTTCCTGATGACGATCTCGCCCATGCTCGCATTCTTGCCCCCCAGGGTGCCTTGAGGGCCGCGGGCCACGCTGACCGTATCCACGTCGATATGGTTGAACGCGGAGCCCAGGCCGCTGATGCCGTAACTTACCCCATCGACGGTCACGCCCACGCTGGGGTCCAGAGGCCCTGCGCCACTGGCCCAGCCGACGCCGCGAATCATCAGGCTGCCGGCCTGAGGGTTGGTGTAAGTGGCGCCGACATTGCCGATCCGCGTGAGGATGTTGCGGAAGCTGTTGGTCTCGAGTCTGCTGAGTTCCTCTCCCGAGACGACGGAGATGGACTTCGGTGTTTCCTTGAGCGTGGCCAGTGGTGTCTTGCGGCGCGAGGAAACGACGACGTTCTCCAGCGGCTGGCCGGAGGTTTCGGCTGCTTCCGGGCTGTTCCGGCCACCTGGCGGGGGGACTGTCACGCTCTGCGCTGTCGGTGGCGGATTGGCCGGCTGTTGCTCCTTCTCGTTGAGCCGTTTCTTCAGGGCTTCGATCTCCGCGCGCAATTGAGCGTTTTCGGCCTGCAGGGCGGTCGGCGACGCCTGGGAGTCTGCGGCGAGGGCCAGCGGGGCGTTCAGTGCGGACAGGCTGGTCAGAATCCCGAGTGTCAGCGGGGAGAGTGCCCGATAGCTCGCTGGTGTCCGGTTCCTGGCCTGGTGTGGCGAGTTTGAAACGTGTGCTGCCATGAAGTCCCCTTCGTCTTTGGATACATGAGAAATGGGAGGGGGCTTTGCACGGGGCATGCCAAAGAGGGGTTCATTCATGATTTTGGCTTGATCTTGTTGAGGGGAAAGATAAGTCGGGTTCCGTACTGCAATCGGGGGTTTGTTTATTGTTTTTGGTGTTTTTGTGGCACCTCGTTTGTCCGTTCTTAAGAACTGAAATGGATAAGTGGTGCGTGCCTGCCGGATTGTGGCGATAAAGAAGCAGTGTCTGGTCACTGTGCATTGTTCTCAACAGCGTTATGGCAATTGATTCGCTCGGCTCGACTGGCTTGAATTCCGGGGGGCGGTGTGAATCGGCCAGCGTCGTCTGGAAATAAAACCCGTCGTCGCCGATTCGTCCGACAGTCGTTCGATTGGCCGAAGCATTCTCGGACGCTGTCAATCGCTTTGCTGCTACGCCGCAAGTCCGATGGCGGGGTGTCGTATTTCTTAAGATTTTGATTTTTATGGATTGTTTGTTGTTGGCTCGATTGGCACTCAAGTTGCTATTTCTCCGTCAAGGAGGCGTTCGAGCGTTTGGCGCATATCGGCCGGCGGGCGGACGGATATAAGACGGTGCTTGCATTGAGCAGCAAGAGTCTATTGAGACAAATATAAGCGCGCCCCTGGCAGGAAGCGGGCGTCCTCCGAATCGAAATCCACAAATCCAATAAATGGGAATGGAGAAGCCATGGAGACACATCTTTCCTGTCGTCCGGCCTGCGGGCAATCAGCATTGGGGGGCGGACATGCTTAAGGCGATCAATAAACTCGGCAAAGGCGCACGGGCGATCACCTCGGTGGGAACCTCGTCGCTGCCGGTGGCGATCATCGGCGGGTTGCTTTACGCGGCCTTTTTCGTGAAGGCCGAACCGAGCGCGGGTGAATTGAAGGCCCGCCCGCTGGAGCGTCGCGATGCCTTCTACGGGGTGGTGGCCCCCGGCGGGGCGACCCTGTGGGCGGCCGGTTCCAACGGCAAGATCGTGCGCAGCGAGGACGGCGGCCAGACCTGGGGCGTGCAGGACAGCCCGGTGGCGACCCACCTGCAGTCGATCTCCGCGTGGGATGCGCAGCGTGCGGTGGCGGTCGGCAACCGCGGCCTGGTGGTGGTGACGGAGGACGGCGGCAAGACCTGGAAGGAGGTCAAGGTGCCCCACTCGGAAGTCGCCAACAAGCTGCTGCAGGTGCACACCTATGCCGACGGTGTGGCGTGGGCGGTCGGCGAGCTGGGGGCGGTGCTGAAGAGCGCCGATTACGGCGCCACCTGGACCCGCGCGCTGGACGAGAAGGACCAGGCCTGGAACGACATCGCCTTCGTCGGCCAGGCGGGCTGGCTGGTCGGCGAGTTCGGCCAGATCCTGCGCAGCACCGATGGCGGGCAAAGCTGGGCGGCGGTGCCGAGCCCGGTCAAGACCAGCCTGATGTCGGTGAGCTTCCGCGACGCCTTGCACGGTGTGGCGGTGGGGCTGGCCGGCACGGTACTGGTCACGAGCGACGGCGGTGCGAGCTGGAAGGATGTGCCGCCGCCGACCCGCGAGCACCTCAACTGCGTGATCTGGGACGGCGCCGGCTGGGTTGCCGTCGGCGACAAGGGTATCCGCGTGAGTGCCGGCCCCGAGGCCGACACCTGGAAGGCCAGCCGCATCTCCGACCAGGATCTGTCCTGGCACACCCAGATCGTCAAGACCGCCGACGACTACGTGCTGGCCGGCGCCAACCTGGCGCTGCTGCACCAGGACGGGCTGCGCATCCTCGGCCGCGACTGACAGGTGCCCCCACGGCCGGGCTTTGCCCAGCCTGCCCCCCGAGGGGGACAAGAAAACTTGGGGTGGCCCGGCGTTTTCTTGAGTGCCCTCCAATTTCAGACAAGGAAACAGGAATGAAAAACGCGACGTTCAGGGCGCTGGCGCGCCTGATCGATCTGGTCCTGCAGTACCGGGTGATGGTGGTGTCGGCCATCGTCGGCTTCACTTGCGTGATGGGTTATCTGGCCGCGCAGATCGAGGTGAAGACGGTCTTCAGCGACCTGCTGCCCCGCAACCATCCCTACGTGGAGGTGAACAACCGCTTCAAGCAGACCTTCGGCGGCTCCAACATGGTCAGCATCATGCTGGAGGTGGAGCAGGGTGATGTGTTCAACATGACGGTGCTGAAGAAGGTTCAGCAGATCACCCAGGCGCTGCAGAAAGTGGAGGGCGTCGATACCTACCAGATCGCCTCCCTCGCTTCGAAGAAGATGAAGGAGGTCCGCGCCTCCACCGAGGGCATCGAGTCGCGGCCGCTGATGTGGCCCGGCCTGCCGAAGGACGCCGGGGAGATCGCCACGCTGCGCGAGGCGGTGCTCAACAACCCGCTGGTGTACGGGCCCTACGTGTCCATCGACATGCGCGCCACGCTAATCACTGCCGATTTCATCGACGGCGCGGTGGACTACGTGAAGGCCTACAAGCAGATCGAGGAGATCGCCGACGCGGCGCGCGGCGACGGGGTGCTGGTGCGGGTGGTCGGCGAGCCGATCTTGTACGGCCTCGTCAATCACTACCTGGGCGAGACGCTGCAGATCTTCATGGTCACGGTCGGCGCGCTGGTGGTGCTACTGCTGCTCATCACGCGCACCTGGCACGGCACCCTGCTGCCGCTGATCACCGGCCTGGTCAGCGCGATCTGGGCCCTGGGGGCGGCCAAGCTGATGCACTTCCACCTGGATCCGCTGGTCATCGTGGTGGCCTTCCTGATCACCGCCCAGGCCATCTCCAACTCGGTGCAGCTGGTGTCGCGCTTCGACGATGAAGTCGCGGCCGGTGCCACCTCGGCGGGTGCGGCAGCGCGGGCGGCGCTGCTCAACCTGTTCAAGCCCGGCATGCTGGCCATCGTCGCCGACGCCGGCTGCGTGCTGGTGGTGGCGCTGACGCCGATCCCGATGCTGGAGAAGATCTCCTACATCGGCACGGTGTGGATCCTGTCGATCATGCTCAGCGCGATGGTGCTGACGCCGGTGCTGCTGTCCTGGTGCGGCGTGCGCAAGCGCTACGCCCATCCGGTCAACGTCTATCCGCTGCTGCAGAGGATCCTCGGCCTGTGCGCGGCCGTGGTGACCTCGAAGCTGCGTTTCGCGGTGGTGATCGGCGCGACAGTGGCCTTCGCGGTGTCCGGCCTGTACGCCTTCAAGCTGAAGGTCGGCGATGCCAATCCGGGCTCGCCGATCCTGTGGCCGGATTCCACCTACAACAAGGATGCGACGGCGATCAACCAGAAATTCCAGGGTTCCGACCGCATGTTCGTGGTGGTGCAGGGCAAGAAGGAGGGCGCGCTGAAGGAGCCGAGTGTGCTGGAAGGTATGGAGCGCTTCCAGAAATACATGGAGGCCCAGCCCGAGGTCGGCGGCAGCATCTCGCTGGCCGACATCCTGCCGGCGGTGAAGCGGGTGGTGCGCGAGGGCAATGCCCGCTACCAGGAGCTCGGCGGCAGCGCCGACGAGAACGGCGAGCTGGTGTACATGTTCGTCTCCGGTGCCGACCCCGGCGACATGGACCGCTTTGCCGACCCGCAGGCCAAGAACGGCGCGGTGACCCTGTTCTTCCGCGACCACCAGGGCGAGACGATCCGCACGGCGATTGCCCGCGTGAAGGAATATGTGGCGGCCCACAAGCTGGAGGATGCGGAGTTCCTGCTCGCCGGCGGCCTGGTCGGGGTGCTGGCGGCGGTCAATGAGGTGATCCTCGCCGGGCAGATCGAATCCATCGCTTTTGCCCTGCTGGTGCTGGTGGCGTGCTGCATGTTCACCTATCGCTCCACGGTGGCCGGCATGTTCTTCATGGTGCCGGTGCTGCTGTCCAACACGCTGACCTTCAGCTACATGGCCTGGAAGGGCATCGGCATGAACATCAACACCCTGCCGGTGGTGGCGCTGGGCATCGGCCTCGGCGTCGATTACAGCTTCTACATCGTCGATGGCATCCGCGAGGAATTGCACCACCACAAGGATGTGGGCCGCGCCATCGTCAAATCCATCTCCACCTCCGGCAAGGGCGTGCTGATCACCGCGCTGACCCTGGTCACCAGCGTCGTGCTGTGGAGTTTCTCGTCCCTGCGCCTGCAGGCCGACATGGGCGTGCTGATCGCCATCTGGCTGTTCATCTCGGCGGCCTCGGCGCTGTTCCTGATGCCGGCGATGGTCTATGTCTTCCGGCCGGAGTTCATCGTCGGCTCCAAGCGCCATCCCATCGAGCAGGCCGTCGCGGCCGAGCCGATCCAGGCCACCTGATTTTCCTGTCGTACCCGTCTCCATCCCCCGGCGCAGCCGCGCCAGGGGGCGGGGCAAGTCTTGTCCACAACAACAGAAGCGGAGGTGACACATGAAGGCAAACAGAAGGCTGGCGCTCGCCGTCAGCGCGGCCCTCGGCCTGAGCGCGGCGTATCTGCCGGCCCATGCCGAGGACGCGGCGGCCGATCAGGACGGCAACTATTTCCATATCGGCGGCTATGTGCGCGGCTGGGCGGCGTTCAACCTGCAGGACATCCCCGAAACCCGGGGCAACGACAAGGGCAAGCTGTCGATGCTGCGTGGCTCGATATTGCTCGATGCGGATGCCGCCACCGGGCCGATCAAGTGGAAGGCCGTGGCCCGCGTGGACCGGGAGGCGATGACGCCCTACCTGCGCGACCTGGAGGATCTGCGCAAGATCACCGGGACCACCGGTGGCGACCATTCGAGCATCCTCGACAATTACAACACCGGCGACCTGCGCGAGTTCTGGGGCGAGTTCAAGGCCGGTGACCGGGCCACCTTCCGCATCGGCAAGCAGCAGATCGTGTGGGGCGAGTCGGACTTCTTCCACGCGATGGATGTGGTCCATGGCTACGACCTGAGCTGGCGCCTGTTCTTCGAAGGGGAGAACGAGGAGTGGCGCAAGCCCCTGTGGCTGGCGAGCGTGAAGCTCGACGTGCCGGAGGCTGCCGGCCAGATCCACGCCTATGTGCGGCCGGGCCTGGATCGCTGCAAGGACATCGGCAACACCTACGATATCCGCGGCGGACGCTGGTTCTTCCAGCCCTACCGGGGCTTCGACCTGTCGGCGGTGACCACCAACGACTGCAAGCACCCGGAAGGCAACAAGGATGACTGGACTGGCGGCATCCGCTGGTCGGGCGAGGCGGGTTCCCTCAACTACTCGCTGGCCTACGTGAAGACCTTTGCCGCCGACCCGGTGGCCAACTCGGTGTATGCGCCGTGGAAGAAAGTGGCGGCCGGCCCGCTGTTCGATCTGATCCATCCCAAGATCGACGTCTTCGGCGCCACCGTCAGCGGCTATTCCGCCACCTTCGACACCGTCTTCAGCGCAGAAATCGCCTACACCAAGGACCAGCCTTATAACGTCGGGACCGGCGGGCTCACCAATCCGACCCTCGGCGCGGCGGCCGGCCTCGGCTTTGGCGGCATCAAGCTGAAGGACACGGTGACGACGATGCTGCGGGCCGACAAGAACCTGCACTTCGAGGATCTGCTCGGCACCAACCGGCCGTCCTTCTCGTCGGTGCAGATCTTCGATACCTGGATCCGCGACCACAAGTCCTCGGAAGATCTGGTCCGTCTGTTTGCCTATGGCGCGCCGCTCACCGAGCACAACACCATCCTGACGGCGTTCACGGTGCTCAACTACAAGGGCGACACCATCAACCCGGGCATCGCGGTCGGTGTGGACGTCAGTCACGGCGGCGGCTTCGTGATTCCCAGCATCGATCTGGTCCTCGGCGACAAATGGCGTGCCAAGGCCGAGGCCGACATCTTCTGGACGTCCGGCCACACCAGCAAGGCCTTGTTCGACCCCAATCCCGGCGTACAGCTGTTCGGCTACTTCGCCAACAACAGCCAGCTCACCTTCCGTTTGACCCGTCAGTTCTAAGTTCCACAGAGGAGACAAAACGATGAACGCAACAACAAAAGTGAATCCGGCCCGCCGCAAGTTCGCCTGTCAGGCCCTGGCCATCGGCCTCGGCGCCAGCTTCGTCGGCCTTGCCCAGGCCGGCGAGCTGCAGGCTGGCTTCGTCATCACCAAGGACAATTACGACAAGATCAAGAACGACACCTTCGAAGGCAAGACCATCGCCAGCATGGTGCCGGACAAGCTCGAAACGATGATCAAGAAGCATGGCCTGACCATCAAGCTGGCCAACTCGAAGAAGATCGAGATGGACCCGAAGTACGTCAGCGCCACCAAGGACAACGTGAAGAACGTCAAGTTCGACCCGGCCACCCGCACCATGAGCGGCTGGAAGTCGGGCATGCCCTTCCCGCCGGAAACCATCAAGCTCGACGATCCGACCGCTGGCGACAAGGTGATCTGGAACCTGCGTGCCGCCACCTACGGCGCAACGATGGACCTGCGCGACATCTCTTTCGTGTTCATCAGCGGCGCCACCGGCGTCGAGCGCGTGCAGCGCTGGCAGTCCCGCCGCTACTACATGGAAGGCCGCCTGGACGGCGGACCGGTGAGCGAGGGCGATGGCAGCATCGCCCAGAAGACCTACCTGTTCGCCACCAGCCCGCAGGACATCCGCGGCCTCGGTACCTTCTCGATCCGCTACAACGACCCGACCTCCGCTAAGCCCGACGACACCTGGGCCTACCTGAAGTCAGTGCGGCGTACCCGTCGCCTGTCCGGCGGGGCGTGGATGGACCCGATCGGCGGCACTGACCAACTCTACGACGACTGGGACATCTGGGATGCCTTCCCGACCAAGTACCGCGCCAACAAGCTGGTCGACAAGCGCTGGGTGCTGGCCGTCGCCCACAGCCCGCTGGTCAGCGTGGACGCCAAGAAGCGCGACACGCCGGAGGAGTTTCCGTCCGTCGGTCTGACCGAGGCACCGTACTACTTCCCGGCCAAGCACATCGAGTGGGAGCCCCGTGAGGTGTACGTGGTGGAAGGCACACCGCCGCCGGAGCATCCCTACAGCAAGAAGGTGGTCTACATGGAGGTGAACTTCCCGCGCCCCTATCTGGGCGAGATGTATGACCAGAAGGGCGAGTTCTGGAAGTTCATGATCTTCCAGAATCGCCCGGACATTGGCGACGACGGCTACAAGGCGGTGATGCCGGTGGTTGGCCACGTCATCGACGTGAAGCGCAACCACTCCACAACCTGGTCTTCCAACATGAAGGCCAACCCGAAGGGCGTGAAGGAGAACGACGTCTCCCTCAGCAAGCTCGAGGAAGTGGCGACCGGCGGCAAGTAAGCCGCGAAAGTCCCCGGATCGCCCCCGCGGAATCGGCCCAACTGGCCGCTTCGCGGGGGCGTTTTTTTGCGCACCGCAAAATAAAATTTGACGTACCGCGATAACTTGTCTATTATTCGCCCTCTCCAGACGCGGGGTGGAGCAGTCTGGCAGCTCGTCGGGCTCATAACCCGAAGGTCGCAGGTTCAAATCCTGCCCCCGCAACCAGTTTCAAGCGTCAAGGCCCAATCACTCAGGTGGTTGGGCCTTTTTGCTTTGCAGGGAAGAAAACGCGGGGGTGTCCGCATTGGGCGCAAAACGTGCCCGCCTCGTGCCCATGCAAAATCCATCCGTTTGCGCAGGATGTGGCGCGTGATGCGGGCGCCACCTGACGTACGCCGGACAAGTGATCCTTCCTCCAGCCCCCGGAGTGCAGCCGGCGTTCCCCCGCTGCGTAGTCACAAGAGGGGCAGCCCGGCCCCTCAGCTGCGCTTACACGCGTACAGGGTCATCGGGTTCGAAATCATCCGGAGTTTTTCCATCGGCAAGCCAGGTCACCATGACGGCCTGGGTGGCCGAGGATTTCACAAAGAACTCCTGGCTCAGCGCGTCGTAGAAGCGAGTGCCGACCTCAATGTCCGCAAATTTCATTCGTTCGGTGGGGAGAGGCTGGTTCATCGCGACAAGTCCAAAAGCTAAGTATCCGGCAACGCGCCGACGAGGCGTCTTACTTACCGCAGAATCAAAGGGGCCGCATCATACCGGTGAATTTCGCGCGCGGAAACAGCAACGGACTCTTGGGATCTTGGCCTTAGGGGGCACACGGTGTGTAGTGACGGGCTCTGCACAAGGTCCGGATGGCTGCAGTCGGGCAGGTCGAATGGGTGCGGCAGGCCCTGGCTGCCAGCCGTCGGATGCTGGAGTGGGTCGGCTGAGGCTTATTGCATTGCAGCACTGCAAGGCCGGTGCAAGGAGAGGAGGAGGCCTTGCCAAGCCTTCACAACGTGCGCGATTGTCGAACAACCTGTGGCGCTAATCGCGCATAGCACGTATTCGAGCAGTTAATTCGGGCATCGCTATCGTTAATCTAGCCCCACTTCTGAAGCCACCGCGGTGGCACTTTTTCAGTTCCGAATTGCTTCAACACACAAAAAAATCGGAGACAACCATGCGTAGTCCTGTCGAACACAAGCAACATGGGACCCAGCAGACCAAGAAGGCCACCGCCAGTGGCTGGATCGGTTCCGTGCTGGAGTATTACGACTTCTTCATCTATGCGACCGCCGCGTCGCTGATCTTCCCGCAGGTCTTCTTCCCCCAGGGCGATCCCCAGATCGCCATCGTCGCCTCCCTCGCCACCTACGGCGTCGGCTACGTGGCCCGTCCCATCGGCGCTTTCGTCCTCGGCCACTGGGGCGACACCCACGGCCGCAAGCAGGTGCTGCTGATCTGCATGTTCCTGATGGGTATCTCCACCATGGCCGTCGGCCTGCTACCGACCTATGACCAGGTTGGCCTGCTGGCCCCCACGCTGCTGGTGCTCCTGCGCCTGGTCCAGGGCTTCGCGGTGGCCGGTGAGATCTCCGGCGCCAGCTCGATGATCCTCGAACACGCGCCCTTCGGCCGTCGCGGCTTCTACGCCAGCTTCACGCTGCAAGGCGTGCAGGCCGGCCAGATCCTCGCCGCCGCCGTGTTCCTGCCGCTGGCCTACTTCATGCCGACCGAAGCCTTCAACAGCTGGGGCTGGCGCATTCCCTTCCTGATGAGCTTCGTCGTCATCATCGCCGGCTACATCATCCGCCGCGAAGTGGACGAGACCCCGGCCTTCGCCCAGGAAACCAAGAAGGGCGAGATTCCGAAGGCGCCGGTCATCCAGGCCATCCGCGAGAACTGGCGCGACATGCTGCGCGTGATGTGCGCCTCCCTGATGAACGTCATCCCGGTTGTCGCCACCATCTTCGGTGCCGCTTACGCGGTGCAGCCCGGCTACGGCATCGGCTTCAGCAAGGACGTCTATCTGTGGATCCCGGTGCTCGGCAACTGCCTGGCCGTGCTGGTCATCCCCATCGTCGGCAACCTGTCCGACAAGATCGGCCGCCGTCCGCTGATCATCGGCGGCTCCCTCGGCGCCGGCCTCCTGTCCTTCGGCTACCTGTACGCCATCAGCATTCACAGCGTGCCGCTCGCCATCGTCATGTCGCTGCTGATGTGGGGCCTAGTCTATCAAGGCTACAACGCGATCTTCCCGAGCTTCTACCCGGAAATGTTCCCGACCCGCACCCGCGTCTCGGCGATGGCCATCTCCCAGAACCTCGGCACCATGGTTACCGCCATGCTGCCCGCCGTGTTCGCCACAGTGGCGCCCCCGGGCTCCAGCAACATCCCGGTGACCGTCGGCTCCATCACCCTCGGTGTCACCGTCATCGCCGCCATTGCCGTGTGGACTGCCCGCGAAACCTCCCGGGTGCGCATGCACGACCTGGGCAACCGCGACGCCAGCCCGGTGCCGCACGACGAGTACAACGCGCTGCGCGAGAAGGCCTTCGCCGAAGCCCGCAAGACCTCCTGGCTTTCCGCGTTCTCCATGAAGCACTGAGCCGCGCGCGAATCACCCAGGCAAGGCCGAAAAACGGCCACCGGACACGGTTCCGGTGGCCGTTTTCAATTGGGCCGCAAGACAGCAGGAAGGAACCCAACCATGAAACTATCCCGACGCCTCGGCCTCATCGTCGGCAGTGCGATCCTGGGGCTGATCGTGGTGGCCGGCGTGGCGCTGATCACACTGCGCGCCACCATGCTCGACGAACTGCGCACCGTGCTGATCCTCGCCGCCGCTGCGTCCCTGCGCGAAATCAGCGCCGGCGCCGAAGCCACCGTCGCCAAGGTGCGCGACGTGGCCAGTGCCACCGCCGAACAAAGCCAGGCCGGCACCTGCGTCGCCCAGCACGTCGAACGCATCGCCCGCATGGCCGAAGAATCCGCCGCATCGGTACGGGCGGCGGACGAAGACGTGAAGCGGCTGGAAACCCTGGCCAGCGAGCTGCGCGAATCGGTGGCGCGGTTCAGGTTGTAAGGTGCCAGGGCACCCATCCGTGCCAAGCGCTCTCAAGCGCTTTATGACACTTTCCCTAGAGTGTGCACAAGTACCTCACTCCCGCCCCGAGCCGTCGTTCCGTGCAAAATTTCCGCGCTAATCTCTCCGGCCGGCCGTGGCTGGCCGGAGAGACCCCCGCACGAGACAAGACGATGACAGACGCACAGACTTTCAATGGTATCGACAGGCTGGAACGCAGCGACGACTGGGGCGTGTACAAGACCCTGCTCGAATCGACCAAGGCGATTCCGTGGAAGATCGACTGGCAGACCAAGCAGTTCGACTACATCGGCCCGCAGATCGAGCGCCTGCTCGGCTGGCCGCGGGACAGCTGGCTGGGGGCGATGGACTGGATCGAGCGCATCCATGAGGAAGACCGGGAGCGCACCGCCAACTTCTGCATCCGCCAGTCGGAGCAGGGCGTCGATCACGAGGCCGACTACCGCGCCCTGAAGGCCGACGGCAGCTACGTGTGGATACGCGACGTGGTGCATGTGATCCGCGACGGGAACGGTGTCACCACCGACCTGATCGGCTTCATGTTCGACATCACCGAACGCAAGGAGATGGAAGACAAGGTTCTCCAGCTCAACCGCAAGCTCGAAGCCCTGGCCAAGCAGGACGAACTGACCGGCATCGCCAATCGCCGCCTGTTCGAACAGACGATGGTGGCCGAATGGGCGCGCGCCCGGCGCAGTGGGCAACAGCTGTCGCTGCTGATGTTCGATGTGGATTATTTCAAGAACTACAACGACCACTATGGGCACGTGAGGGGCGACGACTGCCTGCAGCGCATCACCGAGGCGATCAGCGCCATGCCCGTGCGTTCGAGCGATCTGTTCGCCCGTTACGGCGGCGAGGAGTTCGCCCTGGTCCTGCCCGAAACCCCGGCCGACGCCGCCTTGCAGATCGCCGAAAAGTGCCGCCAGCTCATCGCCGACCTGCAACTCCCCCACGCCATGTCCCCCAACGGAAGCGTCACCATCAGCGTTGGCCTGTGCACCATGGTGCCGGACGTTACCGGGGACCACGTCGCCATGATCGAGCGCGCCGACGAAAAACTCTACCGGGCCAAGCGCAACGGGCGGAACTGCGTGTGCGCGTGAGGGCAGCTTGAACGCAAAACGTCTGGCGCTCCCGATGGAATTGCCAGACGCTAGGGACTACGACGACGCCGTATTGTTAATTCAATGCGGTCCCGTAATCCTGACCGTTCACGCCCTGCGACACACCCTCTTCCGGCACGTCCGTCTGCGGAGCGTTGGCGTTAGCCGCTTTGTTCGCAAGCTTCTCGCGACGCTTCTCTTCCTGCTTCTGCTTCTTGGCCAGATCTCGCTGGCGTTTCTCGAACTGGTAGTTTGGCTTAGCCATGATGGCTCCTCCTGAGGGCCCACTGGGCTGAATGGACAACGAGGTTCCGTGCGGAAAGACGGGCGTGTCCGATACGTTTTAACGGCGTTGTGCGCGCGGAGCGTGTGGCGTGCGGCCTTCGATGTGGCGGAAGGTGATCCGGCCCTTGCTCAGATCGTAAGGGGACATTTCGAGGGAAACCTTGTCCCCGGCCAGCACGCGGATATGGTTTTTGCGCATCTTGCCGCCGCTGTAGGCTACCAGCATGTGTCCGTTGTCGAGGGTGACGCGAAAGCGCGAATCCGGCAGCACTTCCATCACAACACCTTGCATTTCAAGCAGGTCTTCCTTGGCCATAAGTCGTTTCTCCAGGGGTAAATGTGGTCAAGCCCGAAAGAAACGGGGCTCAGGGGTAATGCTTATTCGGTCGGCGCAAAGCCGTAGTAAGAACCGTAGGGCGACGGGTCAGGTGCGTAGGCTGCAACCTTGATCGCGTCCGCCAGCGTGACCTGGTCGGTGAGGCCATCGACCCCGCCCACCTCGCTGAGCCATCGCTCTTCGACCTCTTTGTCGCTCAAACCATGCAGATCGAGGTTCTTGTCGAATCGCTCCGAGCGGTATTCGAAAGCCGTATCGTGGGCAATGAACAAGGTATGCGGGCAGGCGGTAATGAGGGTCTCGTCCACCGGATCTGCACCCATCACCCGCGTGCCGCAAAACGGGCAATGGACCGGGGTGTAGTAGAAAGTCTTCAGCTCGGTTCGCTGAATGGCATTGGTCATGCTGTACTCCATGTCGTTGAAACGGCGTGCTTTGAATGCAGCGCGCTCGCCGTTTGAGTCTCATCGCAGGGGGCTGGATAGCGATGAAGGTCGGCATGAGACAGACCGGCCAATTCGCGACGACCCGATTGAGGCATCGGGCACAACCAGGCATTTTCGCAGGGCAGGGCGGCAATGCTCGCAATGGAGCAGGGCGCTTGAGCCTTGGCGCTGTATTGCGCTGAAGTGATTGATTCTTTTGCAGAGGCTGCATGGAAATCAGAACGATCCGGTTCCATGCCTGTGCCGACAATCAAGTCGGCACAAGAGCTTGCAAGCGGCTGAGAGGATTCAGCCGCCTTTGAGACAGACGCCAGGAAAATCAGGCGATCTGGATGTTGCTAGCCTGCTTACCCTTCGGGCCGTTCGTCACGTCGAAACTGACGCGCTGGCCTTCGGTCAGGCTCTTGAAGCCCGCGGATTGAATCGCGGAAAAGTGGGCGAAGAGATCTTCACCGCCTTCGTCGGGCGTAATGAAACCAAAACCTTTGGAGTCGTTAAACCACTTAACAGTACCTGCTGCCATATCTTGAATCTCCGAAAAATGACGGGGCATAGCCCCTGGGGGGGGCGAGATCATGAAAGCGAGGTAAAAATGGGGGAATGCTGCCGCAGGACTGCGGATACTAGACCAACAAAATCACGACACAACTAGAAATCGCTGCGTTTCACGATACGCACTATCGGGAGACATAGCAAACTAAATCTGAAAATAACATCATCCCTGGTGTCCTTCCCATGTCTCTTCCGTCCCCCCTTCGCCGCGCCCAGCCTGCCGATGCGCTGCGGCCACGATCGAGCGGGCTCTACGCGCCAATAACGCGATCCCGCCCGAGGCGCTTGGCCTCATAGGCCGCTTGATCGGCCCGCCGGACGAACGTCTCCGCCGTGTCATCCGCTTTCAACTGGGTAACGCCAACGCTGAGCGTACTGCCATGGGTTGCTGCTCCGGCTCCGTTGCCTTTGAATTGCCGCCATTCCTCAACCAGTCGCGTGGCGGCGGTGTGCGCTGCGGCCGTACTGGTCTCCGGCAGGATGACGGCAAACTCATCACCGCCAAAACGAAACAGATGGTCGGCCTCGCGCTGCCATTGGCGCAGATGCTCGGCAATCAGCCGCAGGACGCGGTCGCCTTCCTGATGCCCGTGGGTATCGTTGATCTGCTTGAAGTAATCGATGTCAAAGACCATCAGCGACAGCGGATGGGCATAGCGCGCGGCCCGCGAGATCTCATGGTCGAGCACCTCATGAAACCGGCGCGAATTGTAGAGTTGCGTCAGATCGTCGACCCAGCTGAGCGCCTTGAAGCGCTCATTGCTCAAGTGCAGGGCCGCCTCGGCCTGCCGGCGCGCCGTCACATCCTGCAAGGTTTCAATCGCGCCGATGGGCGTGCCATGTGCGTCGCAGATGCGGGCGGCCGTGAAATACAGCCAGCGCCCCTCTTTGCCAAAGTGGGGAAAGAAGTCCTCGGCCTCATAGGTGCCGGGGACTGTTGAAGAAGGCCGGAACTTGCCGTGGTAGAGCGCATCGACCTGATTGTTCGCAGCACCATCAAGGACCAGATCGGCCATGACCATTCGGTCGCAGGCGTAGAACGCCTTTCCTTGATCCTTGGTGCCTACGATGGCCCGCGCAGACACGCCGGTTAGAACCTCACACGCCATATTCCAATGAATCACGCGGTGTTCGCTATTGATCAGGAAGCAGGCAACGGGAAACGCGTTCAGCACCGACACCAGGATCTGCAGCAATTCCTCGCTGCTGTGTTCGCTGTCGAAGCGTTCCGTTAGAAGAGAATGCAAAAGCATAGGGCGAACATGAAGTTAGTACAGCGAATGCCTGCGTGTTGGCGCGATTTTACCGTGCGGGGCGCGCTTTCAG
The DNA here is from genome assembly GCF_002028455.1 of Zoogloea sp. LCSB751. GTDB lineage: Bacteria > Pseudomonadota > Gammaproteobacteria > Burkholderiales > Rhodocyclaceae > Zoogloea. Next base: position 63,682 of record NZ_MWUM01000020.1, read on the forward strand.
AATTTCCAGTGATCGATTGACGTGATTGAATCCCCACGTGCAGGAGAATCGACGCGAATGCCCTGGCCACGACCTGTCGGCATCCCTTTGCACGACTGCTGCAGGATTTTCATTTGGCCGGCGCGGCCAGCCGGAAACATCCTTCTCTATTCGAGAACCAATGCATCTGTAATTCTCGCCCCCCGCCCTCCGCAAAATTCATATCATCGGCATGTTCTTTATCTGCCGGCACACCGCATCGTGCCGGCACACAAGGAGATGCCTGTATGCTGGACGCCATCGTCATCACGATCGGCATCGTCGGGATTACCGCCTCGCTGCTGTATAAACTCCTGCTCCTGGCCTATCGGGCAGACAAACGCACAGCTGCACCCCATCCTGTCCTTCCCATGCCCCTTGAACTCACCCTCCGCAGCGCCCAGCCATCCGACGCACCGGCCGTGGCCCACCTGATCGGCGGCCTCGCCCATTACTTCCTCGCCGACCCCGCCGCCGCCGAGGCGGGGCCCTTCCTGGAGAACTTCTCCGTCGACGCGGTCGCCCGCTGCATCGCCGACCCGGCCATCGATTACGTGGTGGCCTGCGTCGGAACCGAACTGGTCGGCGTCGCCGCGCTACGGGGCCAGACCCACGTCCACCACCTGTTCGTCCGCGCCGACCTGCACGGGCAAGGCATTGCCCGCGGCCTGTGGCAGCGCCTCAAGGCCGGCGCCGGCGACACCACCCACTTCACGGTGAACTCATCCCTATACGCCGTGCCCACGTACGCGGCCTTCGGCTTCGCCCCGACCGCAGAAGTGCAGGCCCGGAACGGGGTGCGCTATCAACCGATGGCGCTGCAGGAGGCCTGAGCAAAAAATTGCTGACACGTCCGAGCCCGGAGCGAAGTGCTCGACCCTCCGATTTGAACTATCGAAGCTTGGACTTGAACGGGTTCAGCTCAGACTTGAACTCGAGATCCCCGGACTGGAACTTTTGATGCGGCGAGCTGAGCTCGAGATCCTCGGAGATGAGCTATCGATGCTCAGAGGGAAGCGGGCTCAAGTCTGAGGGAGGCCAACTTAAGTCTGAGGGAAGTCGGCTTAACGTTGATTTGAACTTGTTCAGCTCGGAGCTGAGCAAGTTCAAATCGGAGCATCAAAGGCGGGGCTCAGAGGGAAGTGAACGCGGCTGGGAGGGAAGTGGGCTCAGCGTGGAGTGAGCTGCACTGCGTGAAGAGCCCCGATGGCTGGGCGTTGAGGTCAGTGGGCGCCGTGTTTTGGTCGGTAAGTGCTGCTTGGCCCAACGACATCGGGTCCGGCGCTGGGAGTGCGTGGAGAAGGACCGCTTCTCGATCCGCGCCGAAGCCGCGCAAGCCGAACTCGACGCCTTCGCCCAAGGCCCCTGGGGCGAGAAGTTTCCGTCAGTGGTCACCGCCTGGCGTCGGGCATGGGATCGGGTGATTCCCTTCTTTGCTTTTCCACCCCCCGATCCGCCAGGTAATCCGTACCACCAATGCCATCGAGAGCATCAACGCCCGGTTGCGCAAGATCATCAAGACGCGGGGGCATTTCCCGAGCGACGAGGTTGCGACCAAACTGATCTGGCTGGCCCCGCGTAGTATCACTGCTGACTGGGGACGGGCGGCCAGGGACTGGAAAGAGGCAATGACCCAATTTGCCATTCTTTACGCCGAACGCGTTGAAGTGGTACGCGAATAGAATCACTACCGACTTCTCTACCGAGTCGCCTGACGGCAGCTCGGTAGAGAGGTCTCTTCAAGCCTTACACACAGAAATTCTGACACTCCCTACGTTACGGTCCAAGTAGCTTGCCGAGTTTGATAGCCATACATCGGAAAAGTGCCCTTCAATGGCCGTTTATACTGAACTGCCGGTTTTTTTGAACTCAAAATTCAGCCTCGTCCCGCCATTCAACCCATTAAGGATTGAATGGCGATTAGTGGTTTGAATTTATCATCTGAGTGTCGTTTTTTTGGGTTAATTAAAAATCAAGGGCAATTCCATATCGCGAGTAATTTTAATTGGTGCGGATCACCAAAGGAGCCATATGCTTCAGGTGTGAAGATCGAATCTCTGCTCGTAAGAGTGGAGTGTTAGATGTCGTGGTTTTTAGTTTATTTCGCTCTCGATATTTAAGGTAAATTTTCTTAGGCAGTCTGGTATTTCGCATGATGCCGAAAGCATTGCTAAGAGGGAGCTTGATTTTGTGTCAATTGATATTTTTCCGCCCCCTTTTGAAAAAAAATTCGGGGCCTTCGAATTTCTATCTTCAATCAATATAGATATAAATCTCTGAAAGGTATAAAACAAGAACTTTCCTCTCCACTCTCGGGTGGAGTCCAGTGAGTCAAAGTCGCTTTTTAGACCATCGAAGTCTTTCGGATCAATGGGAGTTGAGATGGATATAAGCTTGAGGAGCTCTTGGCCACTTGCGGTCTGCTGAACTGATGCATCTTTGTGCTTAACCTCGACGGATTTTGAGGGGGCCTCGCTGATAGAGCCAGAGGTGAGTTTTTCTCCTTCGAGTGATTTCTTTCGAACAAAGTGAATTAGGCGATTTGCCTCGTATAGTGCGTTCTTATGCTGCTGAAGCAGATTGTCAAAAAGAGAAAGAATGCGATCTACATCATCGAAGGTTTCTGCGTCCGACAGTTTGAATTGAGTGAGAAGAATATTGCGTAGTGCTGTTCTGCACACCAAAATATTTTCTATGGAATAAGTTGAGGTGACGTATATATCGCTTCCAGCTGACCGGCCTTTAAGATCATCGAAATCCTTATCGATGAAATATAGTGTGCCGCCACCCTTTAAAATTTCCTTGCTTCGGAATATGTGATCCCTTAGTCCGAGTACATTGTCCTTCCCGTTTGCTGGAAAGAAAAATCCGATGTTTGTCTTCTGTAGGCGATTAAATATTGCACCATAAAATATGAGGTCGTCGTCTCCTTCGACGACAAGGATTTTCTTGTCTGGCAGCTTTCCTTTGAGCTTGTTGTATCGCATGATAGTTACTGCCAAAGAATTCTTTTTCTTCGATATATTTTCTGGCGTATTGTTCATTGCTGAGTTTCTGCGCCATTCTTATATGTGGTCTCAAGGCTGCCGGCTGCCAAAGCAAGATTGTTGTCAAAAATAAATGGCGAATGGGTTATTGCGACGAGTTGCCGAAAATTTGGGGACGAGGATATGTCTGGAAGTAACATCTGTTGCCATTCTAGGGACAAAGAAAGTTCTGGTTCGTCCACCAATATCAAGTAATTCTTTCGGGGGTCTAGCATTAATCGAGCAAAGATGCTGATTACCTGTTTTTCTCCAGATGAAAGATTTTCGAACTTTATCTCTTTGTCTATTATTGTGTTTCTTACTTCTAGCTCTAGCTTCACCTTATCAAACATGAGTCGCTTCTCACTTTTGATAGGTGAGTTAGGGTCATCACCTTCGGGATAAATGTAGCGATTTACAATATTTGTAAACTGCTCGATTGCCTCTTCGTCTTCTCGTCGCTGTGCGTAGACTTTTAGTAACTGACTTAGAAATCTCCTTAGCTCACCTCGATTTTCTTTGTATATTTCACGGCTTTCAATTAGTGCGGAAAGTCCTGCGCGCAATTCAGAAGTGTTTTTCCCTACGCGAGCGAGTACTGCTTCGATCGATGCTAGATCGAACGTCTCTTGAAGAGTCACATCAGTGTCTGGGTCCGCGCCTATCAGCTGCTCTAATGTTTGTCCATTGCTGCGAGTCGATGCTTCGAGTGTTTCCTTTCTTATTTGAGAAAAAATTGAATTAAGTCTCGCTTCAATATCTCCCATTCCAAAGAATATTAGTCGCGTTGAGCTCCACGCGTCTTTTGCTGCTCTACCCCTGTTTGTGAGGCGATTCGGTTGCTGAGGGGTGCTGCGGAACTCAGGGATGTCAGCTTCAATTCTTCGGTATGTCGGCAGATAAAGAACCGAGCATCCGTTAAGTTGTGCCTTTGCTTTTGCATACAGGTCGGAGAAACGTCTGGACTTTAGGAATGGGGCACATAGTGAAGATAGCTGTTCGAATATCTCGTCTTTGTCGTATGGGGAGCCGCGATATATGTCCTTAAATGCTCTGGTTTGGGATGCCTCATCTAAATCACCTAATATGTACTTGGTGAGCAAATCAATTGCGCTGTCTTTTTCAATGTCCCAGATGGAGAATATGTCACTTTCTGCAATTGAATCTAAGTCGTCAGGCTTGAATGCGCTAAATAGTTCGTCTTTTTGATAAGATGAAATAGAGTCGTCTGACCATACGATCTCGATGGACTCAAAATCCAGCGAGTAAAGTAATGTTGGGCGGCCCTCAAATACAGCGTATATCGCATTCAATAATGATGTTTTTCCAGACCCGTTGTCGGCGCTAACTATTTTGATTGGTGAGTGACAAGATAGGCTAACGTTTTTATAGCCATGGAGGCCATTTAGGGTGAATTTATTAAATATTGGTGCGGGTTGGCTGAGAAGGCTGTTTTCCATATTTTTTAAATTAAGATGTTGGAGATTGCGATTGTCAAAAGTGCCGCGGCGAAACGGTCCGGAAAGCCGGTGTAGATAAGAAAATCCTTTTTTGTAATCAGTTAATTGAGATTGCCAAATTCTGTGGGTAGGTTGTGGCTTTACAGCCACGGAATCCGACCGTGTTCGATAATCGTAGCGTAGAGTGCTCCTTGCGAATGCCTTGCTTGTCATCCATCTCGTGATGCCTATATATCGTAGGTGGGTTGGCGTTGATGGTCACTGTCGACATTGACCGGTAGGACCAAGCCTCAGTTGTCTTACGGCCTCGTCACTCGTCACACTCCCGAGCCAAAGCCGAACCCATGTTGTATTGTTTTTCATGCACAAGAGTATCCGTGCTGGATGCAGCCTGCGCTTTAGTCGCCCAGTGCCGTCGTGGTGCGACGGGCTATTACTGACGTAGCTTAGAGCACATCCAAGCGGTTGTTTAGGCCAATGAGCAGACTTATCGCCCACATTCTCAAATTTCTACTCGATTGCTAACGCTCCCTTTTGATCTGCCCGCCTGAATCCAGAGTGCATGATTGATAGGCCCCTAGAGAAGTGCCAATGTCTTGTCTCCTATTGTTATCTGCATCTTGATGCCGATTACTTATGTCAGTTCGCGTCCTTGCCATCTAGCCGGTTACTTATCAGCGGATGCATGCTTTAATTAGGTAGGGGTATCCCATGAAGCCCGGCACTTTTTCAGCGAACCACTTCACATTTTTCAAATTTCATAGACTCGCAAATCCTTTGACGACATCCCCATTCGTTCCCGTCAGCCCCCTCCCTTGACGCCCCCGCAACACTCAGCCGATACTCCGCCCGTCGCTGAAACATCAGCGATCAGGTTTGGCGACCTGCTGAAAACAAGGCGGATAGTGAGCCGCGTTGCGGCTTTTTTTGTCCGTGCACACTTGGTGCGTCCATGATCAATGGCGGGCCGGGTGGGGAGGGCTTCGGCCCTGCCGGTTCCTTGTTTCCGGTTCGCCAACCCTGCTTTGGCCCGCCCCCCGTTTGGCGACGGGGAGCGGAAAGAGTCCCAAACAAGGAGTCCGCACCATGGTTGTTTCCGCCCTGGCGTGCGTTGGTTCGCACGCGTCCATTGCTCATGCCGTCGTAATTGTTCCGCCTCTTCCGCGCTGGGCGCGGAGCGGGGGGAGGGCGTTGCGATGAATACGCCGTTCAGTTTCCCCGCGCCGGCGGGGCCGTTCTACCGGCTGGCCGAGGAGGCCAATGCGCTGGCCATCGTCGATCAGCTTTCCGCCCGTCAGGTGCAATTGCTGTCCTTGCTCGCCATGACCTATGGCGATGCGGGGGATGTCTTCCGGCGCATGAATCCAACGCTGCAAGACAATTACCTGTGGGCCTGCTCGATGCTGGCCCAGGAGGTGGGGGATTTGTTCGAGGCGCTGCGGGCGGCTGAAAGGACGTCCTGATTGGCCGGTGCCCGGATGCGTTCCGGGCGCGGGCCTATTCGCATCGCGAATGCCCGTCTCTAGCGGGCATCAGATGATGGCCTGCAGGCCCTTGTCGGCGATGATATTGAGTAGCTTGAGCGCCGGTCCCGTAGGATGGGTTTCGCCTTGCTCCCACTTGCGCACGGTCGAAGCGGTGGTGTGCAGGTGTAGCGCGAATACCGGTTGGCTGAACTGCAGCTTTTCACGCAGGCGTTTGATGTCGGCAGCGTTGAACTCCCGCACCGGCGGCGGACAGATCGCGTCGAACTCGCGCATCGTCACCTTGCTGATGGCGCCCGCTTCGTTGAGCGTAGCCAGGTCGTCGCGCAGGGATTCAATGATCTTGCTCACAATGCACCTCCAGTAAAACACCTAACTGCAATGCTTTCGACAAGTCTTCGGCGGACAGTTCCAGGAACACTTTGCCGGCGAATTGCAGCGCCTTCTTTTCGTTCTGCGTGATGTTCGCTCTGTCGCTCTTGGGAAACCCGTGCAGGAACACGTAGCGGTTATCGATTCGGGCCGACAGCAGCGTACGGTAGCCGCCACTCTTTCCGCCGCCGGGGCGGGCCACCCGCTTTTTGTAGAGGTTGCCGCCCAGGTCTGCATCGATCAGACCGTCTTCCATTTCCTTGACTGCCTTGCACAAGGCGGCGTCGGGCAATTTCTCGCCCACCTGCCACCGTGCGAAATCCTTCCGCTTGAGGATGTGCGTCATCTGGTTTTCCAAACTATGCCCGATACGGGTATGGTTTTCAATGCTCAAAGTGATGGGTATGTGCTTCGCAAGGTTGGACGTGTTGCCGCTCCATTATTGATTGGACGATACATTCTGTTGTCGCCAATTTATCCATTTTGGGTTTGTTTGGTCTCCCCCCATGCTGCACAGCACCTAAACCATCGTCTAATACCCCGCGTTTTTGTTTCCTTATAACTTTCCTCCACACGGTCGAAACGCAGCGTCGGTTCGGCTGGTCGCTCCGGTCGGCGCAGATCGACCGGATACGAGGGGGAGCTGCAGGGCTCCTGCATCCCGTTATGAAGGAGACATGAATGGCCGTACTCAATCGGATGGACTGGTATGACCTGGCCCGTTCCACCAACTGGACACCCAAGTACGTTACGGAGGACGAACTGTTTCCGCCCAAGCTGTCGGGCGAATTCGGTCTGCCGCTAAGCGCCTGGGAAAACTACGACGAGCCCTACAAGCAGACTTATCCGGAATACGTGAAGGTCCAGCGCGAGAAGGATGCCGGCGCCTATTCGGTGAAGGCGGCGCTGGAGCGCAGCCGGATCTTCGAGAACGCCGATCCGGGCTGGAAGTCGGTGATGAAGGCGCACTACGGCGCGATTGCCCGCGGCGAATACGCGGCGGCCAGCGCCGAGGCGCGGATGATGCGGTTCTCCAAGGCGCCGGGCATGCGCAACATGTCCACGCTGGGCTGTATGGACGAGATCCGCCACGGCCAGATGCAGCTCTACTTCCCCCACGAGCATGTGTCGAAGGACCGCCAGATGGACTGGGCCTTCAAGGCCTACGACACCAATGAGTGGGCGATGATCGCGGCCCGCCATTTCTTCGACGACATCATGATGACGCGGGACGCGATCAGCGTTTCCATCATGCTGACCTTCAGCTTCGAGACCGGCTTCACCAACATGCAGTTCCTGGGGCTCGCGGCGGATGCGGCGGAGGCGGGCGACCACACCTTCGCCAACCTGATCTCCAGCATCCAGACGGATGAGTCGCGCCACGCGCAGATCGGCGGCCCGGCCCTGAAGGTGCTGATCGAGAACGGCAAGAAGGAAGAAGCCCAGAAGCGCGTGGATATTGCGGTGTGGGGCGCCTGGAAGCTGTTCTCGGTGCTGACCGGTCCGATCATGGACTATTACACCCCGCTGGAGCACCGCAAGCAGTCCTTCAAGGAGTTCATGGAGGAGTGGATCGTCGCCCAGTTCGAGCGCGCCCTCACCGACATGGGCCTGGATCTGCCCTGGTACTGGGACATCTTCCTGAAGGACATCGGCCAGACCCACCACGGCATGCACCTGGGCTCCTACTTCTGGCGTCCGACCCTGTGGTGGAACCCCGCCGCCGGCGTGACCCCGGACGAGCGCGCCTGGCTGGAGGAGAAGTACCCCGGCTGGAACGACACCTGGGGCCAGTGCTGGGACGTGTTCATCGACAACGTGGTCGACGGCAACATGGCCATGACCTATCCGGAAACGCTGCCCTACGTCTGCAACATGTGCCAGCTGCCCATCCTCGGCGTACCAGGCAAGGGTTGGGACGTGAAGGACTATCCCCTCGAATACAACGGCCGCCTGTACCACTTCGGCTCCGAAGTGGATCGCTGGGTGTTCGAGCAGGAGCCCGAGCGCTACGCCGGCCACCTGTCCATCGTCGATCGCTTCCTGGCCGGGATGATCCAGCCGATGGATCTGGGCGGTGCCCTGCAGTACATGGGCCTGGCCCCGGGCGAGATCGGCGACGACGCCCACAACTATGCCTGGGCCGAGGTTTACCGCGCCCTGCGCGAGACCCGTAAGGCGGGTTGATTTTTCCCCATTGACCCCCTGATCCGGCGCGCCCGGCAGACCTGCTGCCGGTGCGCCGTGTGCCACACGAGGAGATTTACACCATGGCCCTTTTTCCATTGACCTCCAATTTCGAGGGGGATTTCGTCCTGCAGCTGGTGCCCGTGGATACGGAGCACACCATGGACGAGGTGGCGGCGGCTGCCGCCGTGCATTCGGTTGGCCGCCGCGTGCGTGACCGGCCGGGCCACATCCTGCGGGTGCGCCGCCACGGCAGCACCGAGTTGCTGCCGCGCAACCTGAAGGTTGCCGAGGCGGGGTTCAAGCCCACCGAGACGGTGGACATCGTCTGGCAGGCCGCCTGAGGCGCCCACCGGATCGAGGAGCAAGAGCATGAGTTTCACCAAGGTATGTACGGTCGATGACGTGTGGGAAGGGGAGATGGCGCCCTACACCGTCAATGGCCACGAGGTGCTGCTGGTCTGTGCCGACGGCGGCGAGATCAAGGCCTTCCAGGCGATCTGCCCGCACCAGGACATCGCCCTGTCGGAGGGCAAGTTCGACGGCAAGAAGCTGATCTGCCGCGCCCACCTGTGGCAGTTCGACGCCGGCACCGGCAAGGGCATCAACCCGGACGACTGCGCGCTGGCGAGCTATCCGGTGAAGGTCGATGGCGACGAGGTGTTCGTCAGCACCGAGGGCGTCGAGCCCCTGTTTGCCCACAGCTGAGCGCCGCTGCAGGCCACCCCTATTCAGAAGGACATGAGCATGAGCACTGCAAATTCGGCGCAGGCCTATCACAACAACCTGGTCGGCCCGGTGATGCGCGCCGGCGATCTGGCCCAGGCGGTCATCGAGGCCGCCAAGGTGGACAACCCGGGCAAGGAAATCTTCGTGGATGACAAGCGCGCCTACATCCGCATCCACGCCGATCAGGAAATGATCCTGCGCCAGGCCACCATCGAAGAGGAGCTGGGGCGCCCGTTCCGCATGAACGACCTGGAGGTGGACCTGAGCTCTTTCGCCGGCCAGATCGAGAGCCGCGACGACCAGATCCGCTTCTATTTCAACAAGACGCTCTGAGCGGCCGCAGACCGCCACCCCAGACAAGAAAGACGCGAGGAGACACCGCATGTCCGAGATTCAAGTCCTGAAGCCCCAGAAGACCTGGAGCCACCTGGCCGCCCGCCGCCGCAAGCCGAGCGAATACGAGATCGTCAGCACCAACCTGCACTACAACGACAAGCGCCCCGATTCGCCGTATGAACTGTCCCCCGACATGTTCATGAACCAGTGGTACAAGAAGCACACCTTCGGTACCGCGCTGAAGCATGCCGACTGGAACGCCTTCCGCGATCCGGACGAGGTGGTCTACCGCACCTACAACCTGATGCAGGACGGCCAGGAGACCTACGTCTTCGGTCTGTTCGACCAGTTCAACGAGCGCGAGCACGACAAGGCTCTCGACCCGCGCTGGGCCGGCACGCTGGCCCGCCTGTACACCCCGGCCCGCTACCTGTTCCATACGCTGCAGATGGCATCGGCCTACGTCGGCCAGGTGTCGCCGGCCAGCACGCTGACCAACTGCAATTACTTCCAGATGGCCGACAGCCTGCGCTGGCTGAGCCACACCGCCTACCGCACCAAGGAGCTGTCCCAGACCTTTGCCGACAAGGGCTTTGGCGAGGACGAGCGGCGCTACTGGGAAGAGGATTCCGCCTGGCAGGGCTTCCGCGAGCTGATGGAAAAGGCGCTGACCGTGTGGGACTGGGGCGAGGCCGTGGTGGTGTTGAACCTGGTGGTCAAGCCGGCGGTCGAGGAGACCGTGCTGCGCCGCCTCGGCGAATCCGCCCGCCACAACGGCGACACGCTGCTGGGCCTCATCACCGATGCGCAGCTGACCGACGTGGCCCGCCACCGCCGCTGGGCGACGGCTTTTGCCGCCATGGCCCAGGAAACGCCGGGCAACAAGGAACTGATGCAGGGCTGGATCGCCAAGTGGGAGCCGCTGGCCGACCGCGCCATCGACGCCTACTGTGCGGCGCTGCCCGATGTGCCGGGCGCAGCCGAAGCCGCCAAGGCCGCCACCCGCGACTTTCGCCGCGGCCTGGGCCTCTGACCGCGCCGAATCGCCATGAACGCGCCATTGATCCTGAATGAGCGGGACGGCAGCTGCTTCGAGCAGGCGCCGGGGGATACCATCCTCCGCGCCGCGCTGCGGGGCGGCGTCGGCCTCTCCTACGAATGCAACTCCGGCGGTTGCGGCGGCTGCAAGTTCGAGCTGCTGAGCGGCGAGGTCGAAGACCTGTGGCCCGACGCGCCGGGCCTCGGCGAGCGCGACCGCCGCCGCGGGCGCCATCTGGCCTGCCAGTGCCGGGCACTGGGCGATGTGACCATCAAGGCGCCGACCGGCAAGGAATACGTGCCGGCCATTCCGCCGAAGCGGCGCCGGGCGGTCTTGACCGGCATCACCGACATCACCCACGACATTCGGGAGTTTCGCTTCCACAGCGACGGCCCGGCGGATTTTCTGCCCGGCCAGTTCGCGATGCTCGATCTGCCGGGGGTCGGGACGTCCCGCGCCTATTCCCTGTCGAACACGCCCAACAAGACGGGCGAGTGGCATTTCCAGATCCGCCGGGTGGGGCAGGGCAAGGGCTCCTACGCGCTGTTCAACCTGCTGCGTCCAGGCATGGAGATCGGGCTCGACGGCCCCTACGGCGTGGCCTACCTGCGCACCGAGGCGCCGCGCGATCTGGTCTGCGTGGCGGGCGGTTCCGGCCTCGCGCCGATGATCTCCATCGCCCGCGGGGCGGTGGAGGCCGGCCTGCTCGGCCCGCGCAAACTCTATTTCTTTTACGGCGCACGGGAGCCTCGTGACGTGTGCGGTGAGTCGATGCTCGCCGCGCTCGACGGCTTCGGTGAGCACATCGTCTACTGTCTGGTGGTCTCCTCCCCGGGCGTAGAGGGCTGGGCGGGTGCCACGGGCTTCGTGCACACCCGCCTTCCCCAGGCCCTGCCGGCCGCCCTCTCCAACTATGAGTTCTACTTTGCCGGCCCACCGCCAATGACCCAGGCCCTGCAGGAAATGCTGATGGTCGATCACCGGGTGCCCTTCGAGCAGATCCATTTCGATCGATTCTTTTGAGGTTCCGGCTGGAACCGATGCGGAGATAACAATGAGAAGACGGTATTCGAAGGGGCAGGGCGCGCAGCGCCGCGGTGTGGCCGTCAGCGCGCTGGCGCTGGCCCTGGCTGCGGCCAGTGGCAGCGCCTGTGCCACCGATGTGTTCCGCCTGGAGGGCTTCGGGGCGATCTCCCGCGGCATGGGCGGCACGGCGACCGCCTACGACACCGGCCCCGCCGGCATGATGACCAACCCGGCGACCCTGTCGCTGATGCAGACCGACAACGCCTTCCTGCTCGGCGTCGACCTGGTGACCACCGACATCGATGTGCGCAACCAGAGCAGCGGCGAGAGTGTGAACTCCAGCAACCACAGCGCCAACCGTGGCCCTTACTACGCGCCGCAGGTGGCCTACAGCCGTCGCGTGGGTGAGTGGACCTTTGGCGTCGGTGCCTTTGCGCAGGGCGGGCTGGGTACCGAGTTCGGGCGGAGCAGCTTCCTGTCCCGCGCGACGGGTGGGCTGGATACCGGGCTGGAGAATTCGAGCCGCCTGCTGGTGCTGAACATTCCGTTCGCGGCCAGCTTCCGCGTGTCGGAAGCGCTGACCGTCGGCGCCGGCATCGACGCCACCTGGCAGGGCATGAACCTCAACCTGCTGCTGGGCGCCGACCAGGTGGGCAGCCTGATCGGCGCCGGGCGCGTGTCCGGCTCGCTGCTGCCGGTGCTCGGCGGCCTGCCGGACCTGCGTGGCGCGCACTTCAGCCTGACCCGCAATTCGCCGGTGGCGAGCGGCATCGGTGCGTGGGGCTACACGCCGCGGGTCGGCATGACCTACGCGTTCTCCGAGGCGACCCGCGTCGGCGCCGCCTACACCGGCCGCAGTCATGTGTCGGACATGGAAGGCCGGGCAACGCTGACGGCCGTCGATGGGGTGGCGGGGCAGGTGCCGCTGCCGGGCCGCATCAGCATCCGCGATTTCCAGATGCCGGCGGTCTTCAACCTCGGCGTGAGCCAGCGGGTGAACGAGCGCCTCACGCTGGCGGCTGATCTGTCGCGGGTGTATTGGTCCAGCGTGATGAAGGACATCAAGGTGGGCTTTGCCGCCGATGGCGGGGGCGACCTCAACATCCTGCTGCCGCAGAACTACAAGGACCAGACCATCCTGGCCCTGGGCGGCGCCTGGCAGGCGGATTCCCGCTGGACGGTGCGCGGCGGCTTCCGTTTTGCGCAGCAGGCGCTGCCCGGCTCGACGCTGTTCGCGGTGATCCCGGCGATTCCGCGCAAGCATTTGTCGGCGGGTTTCGGCTATGCGGTGTCGCCCAGCTCCAGCGTGGACTTCGCGTGGTCCCACGCCTTCCAGGAGAATATGGATAACGTCAGCCTGCCGAACACCTCGGCACCGATCCGGGTGAGCCACGCCCAGGACAACGCAACGCTGGCCTATACCTATCGCTTCTGAACGCGCATCCTTGGCAGCAAAAAGGGCGGCCGCGGGGACAGATCTTGTCCCCGCGGCCTGTCCGCATTGGGAGAAGACGGGATGAATCCCGACGACAAGATTTGCAGGGTGGCCAGGCCGACCTCGGTGCGCGGGGTCGTGATCGGAGCGGGCGACGCGCGGGACGTGCGCCGACAGAAGATGGCGCGGATCATCCTCGATTCCATGTACCAGTTTCTGGGCCTGCTGGACCTGGACGGCAATGTGCTGGAAATCAACCAGGCGGCGCTGGACGGGGCCGGCCTGGCGCTGGAGGACGTGATCGGCAAGCCCTTCTGGCAGGCGCGCTGGTGGGAGGTGTCGGAAGAGGTGCGCCAGCGGGTCCGCGAGATGATCGAGGAGGCCCGCAACGGGCGCTTTGCGCGCTGCGATTTCGAGGTGTTCGGCGACCTGCACGGCAGCCGCACCATCGTCATCGATTTCTCGCTGACCCCCATCCTCGACGACGCGGGGCAGGTGGCCTTTCTGCTGCCGGAAGGGCGCAACATCACCGAGAAGATCGCCAGCAGCGCCGAGTTGTCGCGCAAGAACGGCGAGCTGCAGGCGGCGCTGGAACGCCTGAAGGAACTGGACGGCTACAAGACCCGCTTCTTCGCCAACGTGAGCCACGAGCTGCGCACGCCGCTGGCCCTGATCCTTGGCCCGGTGGAGCAGCTCATCCAGGAAAGTGCCGCCCTCGGCGAGCGGGAACGCTTCCGGCTGGCGGCGATCCAGCGCAATGCGCGCTCCTTGCTGCAACAAGTGAACAACCTGCTCGACCTGGCCCGCATCGACGCGGACCGGATGCCAATGGCCTATGTGCAGGCCAATCTGGTGGCCCTGGTACGCGAGATCGCCGCCGGCTTCGACGCGGTGGTGGAGGACCGCCACATCACCTTCAGCCTGCGCGGAGAGGATGAGCTTTACGCCGACGTGGACCGGGCCAAGTTCGCCCGCGTGGTGGAGAACCTGCTGTCCAACGCCTTCAAGTTCACGCCGCCGGGCGGGCGCATTGCCTGCGGCTTCGAGCACCTGCCCGGTGGGCGAGTGCTGATCAGCGTGCAGGACACCGGCCCCGGTGTGCCGGACGAGATGAAGCCGCACATCTTCGACCGCTTCACCCAGGGCCGCGAAGGCCTCGACACGGGCGGCAGCGGGCTGGGTCTCAACATCGTCAAGGAGTTCGTCGAGCTGCACCGGGGCACGGTGGTGGTGGTCGATGCGCCGGGCGGCGGCGCGTGCTTCCAGGTGGAGGTCCCGGCCCGCGCGCCGGATGGCGCCTTTGTGCGGACGGCGGCGGGGCGCGAGGTGCAGCTCACGCCGGAGAGCGCGCTACCGCTGGCGGCGGACTTGAGCCTGCCCGGCGCGGAGGCTTTCCATCCGGGCGCTTTCCAGCCCGGCAAGCCGAAGGTGCTGGTGGCCGAGGACAATCCGGACCTGCGCCTCTTCCTGCACGACGTGCTGTCCGACGAATACAACGTGATTCTGTGCGAAGACGGCGAGGCGGCCTTTGAGGCGGCGGTGGCCGATCCGCCGGACCTGATCGTTACCGACCTGATGATGCCGCGCTGGGACGGCGAACGCTTCGTGCGCGCGCTGGCCGAGCTGCCGGACTACCCGAACGTGCCGGTGCTGGTGCTGTCGGCGCGGGCCGACGACGCGCTGCGCTCCAACCTCCTCGAAAACCTGGTGCAGGATTACCTCATCAAGCCTTTCTCGGCCCAGGAACTGTGCGCCCGCGCCCGCAACCTGGTGACGGTGAAGCGCACGGTGGACATCCTGCAGCGGGAGCTCAACTCCCAGGCCTCGGACATCCTCGAACTCACGTCGGGGCTGGTGGAGAGCCGCAAGACCCTGCAACGCAGCTTCACCGCGCTGCAGGTGTCCGACCGGCGCTGGCTCGGCCTCTACGAGAACACCGCGGTGGGCATCGCGCTGGCCGACCGGGAGGGGCGCATCCTGTCCGCCAACCCGGCGTTGCAGCGCATGCTCGGCTACGGCGCCGACGAGATCGTCGGCGTGTCGCTGATCGAGATCACCGAGCCGTCCGAGCGGGCCACCGCCCAGCGCAACGTATATGGCCTGTTCGACGGCGAGCTGCCCGGCTACAAGACCCAGAAGCGCTACGAGAAGAAGGACGGTGGCTACCTGTGGGCCAACGTGTGCGCGTCGCGCATCCCGGCCATGGCCCAGGACGGGCCGATGCTGGCGGTGATCGTCGAGGACATCACCCTGCGCATGGAGGCGGAGCGTTCGCTGGCGGCGACCCGCGGCGAGCTGACCCGCGTGGCGCGCTTCACCGCGATGGGCGAGCTGGTGGCCTCCATCGCCCACGAGATCAACCAGCCCCTGTCGGCGGTGATCACCAACAGCCAGGCCGCGCTGCGCTGGCTGGCCCGGCCGGCGCCCGACCTCGGCGAAGTGGAGGCCGCGCTGCAGCGGGTCAATCGGGACGCCAGCCTGGCCGGCTCGGTGATCTCGCGCATCCGTGGCTTCCTGCGTGCCGGCGAGATCCGCCGCGAGCCGGTGGACGTGGCGCGCATGCTCGACGAACTCCTGCAGATGCTGCACGCCATGCTCGCCGACGCCGGCGTGCAGGTGCGCGTCGACCTGCCGGTGCCCACGCCGTGCCTGATCGCCGACGCGGTGCAGCTGCAGCAGGTGATCCTCAACCTGATCGTCAACGCGGCGGATGCCATGCGCGACCTGCCCGGCCGCGAGCGCCTGCTGCAGATCCGCGTCGAGCCGGCGCAAGCAGGCGGGCTGCAATTCTCGGTGCAGGACTGCGGCCCGGGCGTGCCCGAAGGCGCGGAGGCCAGGCTCTTCGACGCCTTCTACACCACCAAGCAGGACGGCCTCGGCATGGGGCTGGCGATCAGCCGCGGCATTGTCGAGAACCATGGCGGCCGCCTGTGGCTGGAACGTGGCGCCGGGCCGGGCGCCTGCTTCCGCTTCACGATCCCCGACAATTGAAAACGCACGGAGACAACATGGTGGACAGCCCCGAACGGGTATATGTGGTCGATGACGACCTGTCGGTGCGGGAGGCGCTGAGCAGCCTGATCCGCTCGGTCGGCTTGCCCGTCGAAACTTTTTCCTCGGCCGAGGACTTTCTGGCGGCGCAGCGTCCGCCCGGCGTGGCCTGCCTGATCCTCGACATCCGCATGCCCGGCCTCAACGGGCTGGAACTGCAGACGCGGCTGGCGCAGGACGGACTGTCGATCCCGATCATCTTCATCACCGGCCACGGCGACATTCCGATGGCGGTGCTGGCGATGAAGAAGGGCGCCGTCGAATTCCTCTCCAAGCCCTTCCGCGACGACGACCTCCTCGACGCCATCCACGCCGCCCTCGAACGCGCGCGGGCGTCGTACAAGGACGAAAGCGAAGTCGGCGAGATCCGCCGCCGCTATGACTCCCTCACCGCCCGTGAACGCGAGGTGATCGCCTTCATCGTCAAGGGCGCCCTCAACAAACAGGCCGCCGCCGAACTCGGCGTATCGGAGATGACCGTCAAGGTGCACCGCCACAACATCATGCAGAAGATGGGCGTCACCCGGCTGCCGGATCTGGTGCGGATGGTGGAGCGGCTGGCGTGATGGGGAAGATCCGGGAGCGCGCCTTTGGCGAAAGGCGAGTGGTGTAGACCCGAAGCAGATTGTCGCCCCCGCTGTTCGGTAAACTATGCGGCCACATCGAGATGTAGGACACCATGCAAGCGACCGCACTGGAACAGCAACTCAATTTCCTCAGGGAAATCGACCGCCTGAAGTCCGTCGTCCGGCAATCGCCGCTGCTCGACAAAAGCCGTAAGGAAAACTCCGCCGAGCATTCCTGGCACCTGGCGATGTACGCCCTGCTGCTGAGCGAATACGCCAGCGGACCGGTGGATACCAACCGCGTCCTGCGCATGCTCCTGATCCATGACATCGTCGAGATCGACGTCGGCGATTTCCCGATCCATGGCGGGACATCGCCCGAATTGCAGGCCGAACAGGAAGCCGCCGCTGCGGTGCGCCTGTTTGGCCTGTTGCCGCAGTCTCAAGGCGACGCGCTGCTGGCGCTGTGGCAGGAATTCGAACGCGCGGAGAGTGAGGACGCGAAGTTCGCCAAGGCCCTCGACCGTTTTCAGCCGCTGCTGATCAATGTCTTCACCGGTGGCGGCACCTGGACGGAGAACGGCGTTTCGCTGGAGCAGATCTTCTCGCGCTATGGCCCCGTTATCAGGAGAGGGGCGCCGCAGCTGTGGAGCGTGTGCGAGCAATGGGTGACGCAGCACTTTGCAGGGCAGGCGTAAGGCGTGTCGGGCTAAACTACTCCTGCACTCAGACGATCGCCTTTGTGGCATTCATCGTTGCGGCCGGCGTCGCACAGGCCGTGATGTCCCGCGCACCATTTCCCCACCTCAGTGAAAGGAACAATCATGGGTCTGTTCGATCAAGTCGTCGGCGCCGTCATGTCCGGCCAAGCAACGGAGGGTGCCGGCAATCCCTTGCTCGCCGGCATCATGCAACTCGTCAACGACCCGCAGACCGGCGGACTGGCCGGCCTTGTCCAGGCCTTCCAGAACGGCGGCCTCGGTGACATCGCCAAGTCCTGGGTGTCAACGGGCCAGAACCTGCCGATCTCCGCCGAACAGATCCAGAGTGTGCTGGGCAGCAGCGGCATCCTGCAAAGCCTCGCCAGCCAGTTCGGTCTCGACAGCGAGCAGGTTTCCGGACAGCTCGCCGAATTGCTCCCGCAGGTCGTGGACAAGTTGACACCCAACGGCGCCATTCCCGAGAGCAATGACCTGGTGGCCCAGGGCATCGAACTGCTGAAGGGCAAGCTCTTCGGCTGACCACCGGCGCGGGCATCGCTGGTGGTGGCAGACGAGTGGCATGGAAGCCGCAAATCAGGCCGGCAGGGGAGGGGTTACAACCAGCCCTTGGTGATGAACTCCATTACAGGATAGACCCGGCTCTCCAGCGGATGGGCATGCACCGCCTCGACGATGCGCGCGACGCCGTTCGCGTAGGGCGTGTCGCCATAGACGCGCGTTTCCATCTGCACGCTGCAGGCGCCATCCTCGATGCGGATGCGATGGAAGGCATGGCGGGCGAGCTGGTTCTCGGGGATGTGCAGCGTGTCGTGCTGCACCGACGGCTTGCGGACGGACTGGATCGCCTCCGGCGCCAGCCCGAGCGAATGGGCCATGCTCACCGCCGTGCCCGGCACCGAGGTCTTCGACGCCTGATGGGAT
The DNA here is from genome assembly GCF_002028455.1 of Zoogloea sp. LCSB751. Taxonomy (GTDB): domain Bacteria; phylum Pseudomonadota; class Gammaproteobacteria; order Burkholderiales; family Rhodocyclaceae; genus Zoogloea. Next base: position 82,054 of record NZ_MWUM01000020.1, read on the forward strand.
TCCACCAATTCGATCTTGTAGCCCCGGAACAGCGGCCCGGACGCCTCCAGCATCGCCATGAACTTGAGCATCAGGATGTTCGTGTTAGGGCACAGCACCACCGGAAAAGCGAACTCGCCATCCTCGACGGCCGACCCGGTGGAGAGTTCGATGAGTGGCGACCTCGTCTCTACACAAAACGTGCTGACCGCCGCCAACTCCCGCCCCGAACCCGCATGAACCACGATGGCCTGCCCATCGTCCGCAGCCCGCTCATCCCACGAAACAACCTGATACCGCGTGTCCAGCTCCAGCGAGCCGAGCAATTCCTTCGCCAGCTTGCCGGCTCCAACGATGATGACTTGCATGTTTATGGCGTTAACAAAAGATCAATGAAAGTGGGCGAAGCCATGGCCGGTGTTGGCGTCGGCGGAAATCTCGATGACTTGAACGAACCCCTCTTCAATGGAAGGGGGCTCCAGCATGGAAAACACGCTGCGAACAGCAGCTTCTGGAACTCGTTTATCTGGAGCGCGCAGTTGGTTACGGATCAGGGCCACCTCCAGCGGGGCGTTGACCCATACAGCGATTGCCGGCACGCCCAGCGCGGAGGCGATAGCAAGCACCTTGGCTCGATGAGACTTTGCAGGCAATGCGGCATCGAACACGACGGCATTGGTGAGAAGCTCCTGGTTCGATTGCACCCATGTTGTCTTGCCCGCGCCTTGAACACCCATCACGACGTAAAGGCTTTTGGGGTTTGAACCACCACGCAAGGCTAGCGATAGATCGGCAAACGCACGCTCCCAGGCCAGCGCGTTCCGCTCGGCAGTGAAGACGCGACCACCCTCGGTTTCGAGGTAATCATCGGGATTGATGTGAATTGCCGGTGTCACGATATGAGGGGCTGACTTTGATCCAGGGCGATGGCTCGGCTGTGTAACATCACGGCTGCTCCGTAACGGGGACCTGTACCCATACTGCTGCCGCGCTCTGCCAAGGCGCCGAGCCTGGACTGTTGCGGGGCACGTTTCGACCCAATGTTGCCGTTGAGCTTTGAGGAAAGGTGTCGTTCAATGTCTGAATTCAGCGGACGTCAAAAGCGTAGCTTTTGGCGGTCCGCTGGAATGATCTGTTAGGCATTTAGTTACGCTGTTAGGAATGATTTGGCTTTTCTTCGGTGATGCAGCGGAATTCCAAAGTGGCTGCCCCCGGCTGCCCCAGCGCTGGATGTGCGATTGTCGTATTGACTATTTCTACTTTTTTGCTTTTCTTGGCACAAAAATCATTTGCCTCTTGAGAAATTTCACCATGAACAGCCGTTGGTGCACCAAAACCAACCTGAAGGCTTGTCTTTGAAACCATATACCGATCGCTGCCGCTTTGTATTACCCCGGTCGAGGAGCAGCCTGTAAGGGCGAAAACCGTTACTTCGATAAATAAGTCTCTATTTGTAAAAATTGAATATCTCCAGTCTGGAATTTTTGGCGAAAAGTTTTTATTGCAGCCTAACGTGCTAGCTCAGTCATAGGCAAAAAGTGTGGTTTTTTTGACGGTTGGCTAGAGCTGATTATTAGGCCTTGAGATGTTATCTTTCATTTATTGAGATGTCTTGGGTGTCAAGCCAATTTTGTGTTGTTATTGCCAAAAAAATAACTTGATTGGCGCTGCTCATTAGACGGAAATTTCGATCTGCCCAGCAGTTTTTCGCCATTTCGTATCGGTCGTTGCCTTCCGAGCATCTGCTCCGGGCAGCATTGGTGGCATTGTCTATTTCTCGAATAAGAATTGCACTGCTGGAGCTCTTTATACTGTCAATACATTCATCTAGCAGACCATAAGGGCCATCACTTCCCCAGCTGGTGGTATTCAATCTTCTGTCCCAACACTCCTTGAATTTTTCTTCTGGCGCGTCTTTAAGGTTCAATATATATGCCACCACCTTGTTGACATTTTTTATTATTTCTGGCTGTGTTTTATGAATCCCGTTTGTAGCGCCGTCAAGAATGCTTGCTACTGCTCGAAGTTTTTTGTTTTCGGTTTTATACTTTTGAAGCTCCGTGCTTACCTCGGTAATTTTCTCTTTGTGCTGTTCGATTTCCTTTGCTTTTTCGAATGATGTAAAAACTGATGCAGCCAAGCCCACAGCAAGGGCAGTGATGATGCTAATAAGTATGGTTTGTTTCATTTTTGCGCTAATGACTTGGTGTTTTTTTGATGTCGATAATTCGTGTCGAGCCTTGGCCGGACTTTTGGAACCTTATGGAATCTTGAAGAACCGCATCAATAATGTACCCGTCTGTGGAGGTAGGCGAGTTTTTGCATTCGACATCAACTTCCGCTTTGAATATTCCGATATCGGTAGTGCATTCGTAATGAATTGTGTATTTCATATCGCCAATAAATTTACTTTGGTTGCCTAACTCTTTCTTAGGGCGACTGCCCTGCTGTGTAACATCGGTGCTGCTCCGTAACATCGAACACCGACCTGCGTCGTAATGCGCTTGCCGCCTGAATGCACGAGGTATAGACGGTACAAATAACAGTCATAACAAGCCATGAAAACCAGCACAGCACCGTTACCGCCGCTGCGCTCGGTCAAGGTTCTCGACCAGTTGCGTGAGCGCATACGCTACCTGCATTACAGCTTACGAACCGAACAGGCTTATGTCCACTGGGTTCGTGCCCTCATCCGTTTCTACGGTTTGTGTCACCCTGCAGCCTTGGGCAGCAGCGAAGTCGAGGCATTTCTGTCCTAGCTGGCGAACAAGCGCAAGGTTTCGGCATCCACGCATCGTCAGGCATTGGCGGCCTTACTGTTCTCCTACGGCAAGGTACAGTGTGCGGGTTGCGTTCTCCATAGCTACTCTGTGAACTGCCATCCATTGTTGGCCATGGAGGAATATCCTCGCAGCGGAGCAGATCACAATTTTCAGATCTGACTGGCAGCGCGAGCGTTTGGCGATTTCGGCGTTGGTTTTGGTCGCCACTTCCCTTGACGCCCACGCAATACCCGGCTGATACTCCTGCTCGTCGCTGAGACAACAGTGACCGGGTTTAGCAGCCTGTTCAGCAAGGCGGACAACAGCCGCTCCGCGGCTATTTTTTTGTCCGTACACCCTTGGTGCGCGCACGATCAATGGCGGGCCGGGTGGGGAGGGCTTCGGCCCTGCCGGTTCCTTGTTGCCGGTCTGCTAACCCTGCTTTGGCCCGCCCCCCGTTTAGCAGCGGGTGGCGGATCGGTCCACCAACAAGGAGTCCGCATCATGGCAATTTCCGCCCTGGCGTGCGTCGGTTCGCACGCGTCCATTTACCATGTCGTTGTAATGGCTTCGCCACCTCAACGAAACCCAGGCCGTGAGGGGAGGGGCGCGCAATGAGTACGCAGCTCAATTTCCCCGCAACTATCGGTACGCTCTATCTGTTGGCGGAAGACGCCGACGCGCTGGCCCTCGTTGATCAGTTTTCCGCCCGGCAGGTGCAATTGCTGTCCTTGCTGGCGATGACCTACGGGGATGCGGGCGATGCCTTCCGTCGCCTGAGTCCAGCACTGCAGGACAATTACCTGTGGGCGTGCTCGATGCTGGCCAGGGAGATGCAGGATCTGTTCGAGGCATTGCGAGCGAGGCGGGCGATGTGAAGTCTCTAGCCGGCGTGTAGCGTTGTCGCGAAGGGCTTATCGTCCGTACGGTGGCCGCGATGTCGATACGCTGTTGGCAGACAGAGCCGCGGGCGGTGTACTAAGCATGTTACGCCGCGCCGCAGGCAACTTGCGACGTGAATAGACTATGTTGCAAATCGCATATCGAATGTTGCTTTGTCCAGATTGAATAATTCGCCGGCCGTATCGAATGTTCACTGCGCAATGTTTTATGTCGATGCAGCAATGGTCGACATTGCGATGAGCTGACGTTTATATCGAGTATTGAGCACGTCAAGTTGATGCCTCCGCATAGCATGCTGTCGGCGTCTCATACGATGTTGACCGCTCAACATGGCATGTTGCCGTGCGCTTCATGTTCGTAGCCACGTCAACATTCGATGCGCCGCCGTCCACATGACATTGGCGCCAGTAAACATGCTTTCATGCACCGTCATTGAAGCCTCATGCCGCCGTCACACTGCGGCATCTTGTCGCATCGGCAATCATTTCGCGAGGTAAGAGAATCCGGGCCTGACCAAATTGAGTGGATAAGGAAGTCCCCATGCGACGTGTCGCCCCCGTGCCCTCCCGGCTTGCCCTGATGATTGCCTCGTTGTTCCCCCTGGTTTCTGTTCCGGCCGCTCAGGCGGCGGATGGGCCGGCGGAGTTGTCGGAGGTGGCGGTGTCGGCGTCGCGTGTCGAGCCCTTGCGCGGTGGGCAGGGCGTGGAGCGGTCGTGGATCGCGCGTCAGCGCGCGGCGACCAGCGATTCGGCGGCACTGCTGTTGGGTGTGCCGGGAGCGGCGATGTCGACGGCGGGTGGGGTGTCGAGCTTGCCGGTCATCCAGGGGCTGGCGGACGACCGCAATCGTATCCAGGTGGATGGGATGGATCTGATTTCGGCCTGCGGCAATCACATGAATCCGCCGCTGTCCTATATCGATCCCACGCGCATCGGCGAGATCCAGGTTTATTCCGGCGTGCGTCCGGTGAGCCTGGGCGGCGACAGCATCGGTGCAACGGTGGTCGTCGATTCCCGTGCGCCGCGTTTTGCGGCGGCGGGCGAGGGCAATCTTGTGACTGGCGAGCTTGGCGCGTTCTACCGTTCCAATGGCGATGCGCACGGCTTCAATGCGACGGCGACCTGGGCCAGTGAGAACCTCAGCGTCACGTATGCGGGCTCGGAGGCGGAGTCGCGCAATTACCGTTCGGCCAAGGCGTTCAAGAGCGGGACGACGGCGCTCAGTACGTGGGTGGGCGATCACTGGATCGCTGGCGATGAGGTCGCCTCGTCGGCCTACAAGTCGATCAACCAGGCGCTGGATGTGGCGCTGCGCAATGGCAATCATCTGTTTGAAGTGAAGGCCGGGGTGCAGCACATTCCCTACCAGGGATTCCCGAACCAGCACATGGACATGACCGACAACAAGAGCGCCCGCTTCGCCTTCAATTACAGCGGGACTTTCGAGTGGGGCAGCCTGCAGGGGCGGATCTACCAGGAGCAGACCCGCCACCAGATGGATTTCGGCAAGGACAAGCTGTACTGGTATGGCGCGGCGAAGAACGTGGCCGGCATGCCGATGGACACCAAGGGCAACAACATCGGCGCGCAGCTGAAGGCCGAGATCAATCTCAATGAGCGCGACACGCTGCGCATCGGTACGGAATACCAGCGCTATCGCCTGGACGACTGGTGGTTGCCGGTGGCCAATTCGATGATGATGTCGCCGAACACCTTCTCGAACATCAACGATGGTCAGCGTGACCGTTTCGACCTGTATGGCGAATGGGAGGCGCAGTGGACGCCGCGGTGGACCTCGCTGGCCGGTGTGCGCAGCAGCACGCTGCGCATGAATGCCGGCACGGTGCAGGGCTACAACACGATGGCGATGATGTACGGCGCCGATGCGGCGCGCTTCAACGCTGCCGACCGCCGCAAGACCGACGACAACGTGGATGCGACGCTGATGCTGCGCTTCACCCCTGCCGCAGGGCGCGTCTTCGAGGGCGGCTATTCGCGCAAGACCCGCTCGCCGAGCCTCTACGAGCGTTATACGTGGTCCACCAACGGCATGGCGATGACCATGAACAACTGGCTCAACGATGGCAACGGTTACGTGGGCGATGTTGAGCTGAAACCGGAGGTTGCGCATACGGTGAGTGTGAGTGCCGACTTCCGTGATGCGGAGAGCCAGCGCTGGGCGCTGAAGATCACGCCGTATTACTCCTATGTCGACAACTATATCGATGCGCGCTGCCTCACGACGTGTACGGCGCAGCGTTTCAATTACCTGAAGCTGGTCAATACCGACGCGCGCATCGCCGGCATCGATCTGTCCGGCCAGGCACTGCTGGCCGAGGGGGCGGGCTTCGGCAGCGTCACCGGCAAGGCGGTTGTCGGCTATGTGCGCGGCAAGGACGCGCGGACGGACGACCATCTGTACAACATCATGCCGCTCAACGCCCGGCTCACTGTCGAGCACCGCGTGAACGCGTGGATCAATACCGTCGAAGGGGTTTTCGTGAAGGCCAAGGATGATGTGTCCCAGGTCCGCAACGAGATCCGCACGGCCGGCTACGGCTTGCTGAACCTGCGCAGCAGCTACGACCGGAAGCATTACCGCGTCGATGTGGGCCTCGACAACGCCTTCAACAAGCAATACACCCTGCCGCTCGGCGGCGCCTACATCGGCCAGGGCACCACGATGGCCCTCAACGGTGCCGGCGCACCGTATGGCATTGGCGTGCCGGGCATGGGGCGTTCGCTGTACGCGGGGCTGACGCTGAAGTTCTGATATGTCGCGCTACTCCCTGGAACGGCTTGATTCCAAGCCGTTTCCATGCCAGCCTGAAAAGCTGGAATAAAAGGAGTCCTCCCATGAAAGGCGACAAAAAAATCATCGGCATTCTCAACGACCTGCTGGCGGGAGAGCTGGCAGCCGTTGATCAGTATTTGATTCACGGTGAGATGTATTCGGACATGGGCTATGTGCATCTGTCCGAAAAGGCCCTGCACGAGTCCGACCACGAGCGCCAGCACGCCCGCGCGCTGATCCAGCGCATCCAGTTCCTGGAAGGCACGGCCTACGTGGACAAGCGCAGCCCGATCAAGGTAGGCAAGGGCGTGAAGGACATGCTGGAGGCCGATCTGGCGCTGGAATACCACGTGGTCGGCGAACTCAAGAAGGCCATCGCGGCCTGTGAGAAGGCCCAGGACTACGTGACCCGCGACATGCTGCTGGTGCAGCTCGAGGACACCGAGATGGACCACGCCTACTACCTGGAAAAGCAGCTCCGCCTGCTCGACGCGGTGGGCCTGCCGAACTACCTGCAAAGCCAGATGAAGCCTGGCCACCCCAACGCTTAAGGAAGGCCCGCGATGAAAGGCGAAAAGAAGGTCATCGACATTCTCAACAAGGCGCTCACCAACGAGCTGACCTCCATCAACCAGTACTTCCTGCACGCCCGGATGTTCCGCAACTGGGGCTTCGAGAAGCTCAACGACTACAATTACAAGCAGTCGATCCGGGTGATGAAGGAAGCGGACGAGATCATCGAGCGCATCCTGTTCCTGGAAGGCCTGCCCAACCTGCAGAACCTGGGCAAGCTGCTGATCGGCGAGAACGTCAAGGAATGCCTGGAGGGCGACCTCAAGTACGAGCGCGACGTGCAGCACCCGCTGCTGGTCGAAGCGGTGGCCCTCAGCGAGACGCTGGGCGACTACGTCAGCCGCGACCTGCTGCAGGAGCTGCTGGAAGCCTGTGAAGAGGCCATCGACTGGCTGGAAACCCAGCTGTCGCTGATCGAGGATGTGACCCTGCCCAACTACCTGCAGTCGCAGATCGAGCCGGGCGGCGACTGAGCCAGCGGGGCTTGGGGAGCCTTCCAAGGCTCTCCCCGTTGGGCTGCTTGTGGGGGCGAATTCATTCGCCCTCAGGCGGTTGAGCAATCACCGCGGGCGAATGAATTCGCCCCCACAGCAGCATCCCACAGCAGGTGCTGCCCCGATCAGCTCCGGGGTTTGCGCAGTGGTGTGAGCAGCGGTTTGAGCCCGTTGTGGTCGAGTTCGAGCATCAGCGCCAGCAGCTGGCCGAGGCGGCCGGGCGGAAAGCCCTGGCGGGCGAACCAGGCCAGGTAGTTGCCGGGCAGGTCGGCCAGCACGCGTCCTTTGTACTTGCCGAAGGGCATCACATACTCGACCAGCGCCTGCAGGTCGTCCGGGTTCATCGCGGGCTGCGGGCGATGTCGGCGAGGATGGCGGTGAACAACTGCCAGGCGCGGCCGACGGAGTCGATGTCGACGCGCTCGCCGGGGGCGTGGGCGCCGCGGATGGTCGGCCCGAAGGAGACGGTGTCCAGCCCCGGATACTTGGCGCCGATGATGCCGCACTCCAGCCCGGCGTGGATCACCTTCACCTGCGACTCGCCGCCGAACTCCCGCGTGTAGGCCGCCTGGCACAGGGCCAGCAAGGGCGAGGCGGGATTGGGCGTCCAGCCCGGATAGTGGCCGGAGATCTCGGCGGGCGTGGCGGACAGTGCGAACAGGCTGACGATCTCCTCGGCCAGCGCGGTGCTGCCGCTGTCGCGCAGGGAGCGCACCATGAAGTTGGCGCTGCCTTCGGTGGGGCCGACGGACACCACGCCCAGGTTGTTGGACGTTTCGACGACGCCCGGCACGGCCAGGCTCCAGCGCCGCACGCCGTGGGGTGCCGCGTGCAGGGAGGCCAGCCACACCGCTTGTTCGGTTTCGGCCAGCAGCAGCTCGGCGCTGGCCGGGCTCGCGTGCAGGCTGACGCCTTCATCCACGCCGGCCAGCTCTTCGCGCAGCAGGGCTTGCCAGCCGGCGAGGGCTTCCTCCAGCTCGGCGACCAGTGTCGTCGACAGGGCCACCACGGCCTGTGCCTCGCGGGGCAGCGCGTTGCGGGCGGTACCGCCCTGCAGGCTGGCCATGCGCAGCGGGAAGTCTGCCTCCAGGCTGCGCAGCACGCGCACCAGCAGCTTGATGGCGTTGCCCCGTTCCTCGTGGATATTGACGCCGGAATGGCCGCCGCGCAGGCCGCCGAGGCGGATCTGCCGACAGACGAAGCCGGTGGGCAGCCGAGCCGGGTGGCCCGGACGCTGGACGTTCACGTCGGCGCCGCCGGTGCAGCCCAGGTAGAACTCGCCCCAGTCCTCGGTATCCAGGTTGAGCATCAGCCGGCCCTGCAGCACGCCGGGGGCCAGACCCTGGGCGCCGCCCATGCCGGCTTCCTCGTCCACCGTGAACAGGGCTTCGAGGGGGCCGTGGACGAGGGTTTTGTCTTCCAGTGCGGCGAGGATCAGCGCCACGCCGATGCCGTTGTCGGCGCCGAGGGTGGTGCCGTCGGCGACCAGCCAGCCGCCGTCGCGGCGCGGGCGGATCGCGTCGCGGGAGAAGTCGTGGGGCGTGTCGGCATTGGCCTGGCAGACCATGTCCAGGTGGCCTTGCAGCACCACGCCGGGGGCTGACTCATGGCCGGGGCTGGCAGGTTTGCGGACGATCAGGTTGCCGGCGTCATCCACCTGGGCGGCGAGGCCGCGGCTCAGGGCCCAGTCGAGCAGGTGGTCGCGCAGCGCATCCTCGGCCTTGGATTGACGGGGCGTGCGGCACAGGGTGGCGAAATGGGACCACACGGCGGCCGGCTGGAGGCCGGCAAAGACGGAGTCGGACATGGGGTGTGAGGAGCGGGGTTGCTGGGAAGGCCTCAAGCCTTGCAGACCTGGGCGGCAATGTCGAGGGCGCGCAGGCGCAGGTCCGCGTCGAAGACGTCGCTGACCAGCATGAACTCGTCGGCGTCGGTGGCCTCGGCGAGGCGGGTGAGGCCGGCGCGTACGCTGTCCGGGCTGCCGATGACTGCGGCACCGAGGAAGTCGCCGATGGCGGCGCGCTCTTCGGGATGCAGGCTGGCCATGAAGTTCTCTTCCGGCGGCTGCAGGCGGCGCCGGTCGCCGCGCAGGATGCCGAGCACGCGGCGGTAGGTGCTGCTGGCCAGGAAGTCGGCCTCTTCGTCGGTGGGGGCCGCGATCAGCGGCACGCCGACGATGGCGTAGGGCTTGGTGAGTTGTTCCGACGGGCGGAAGTTGGCGCGATATACGTCGAGAGCCTGCAGCAGCAGGCGCGGCGCGAAGTGGGAGGCGAAGGCGTAGGGCAGGCCGCGCTCGGCGGCGAGGCGCGCCGAGAACAGGCTGGAGCCGAGCAGCCAGATCGGCACGTTGGTGCCGGCGCCGGGCATGGCGATGAGCTTCTGGCCGGGCTGGGGGGCGGCGAGCAGGTGTTGCAGTTCGGCTACGTCGCGGGGGAAGTCTTCCTCGCGTTCGATACGGTCGCGGCGCAGCGCGCGCATGGTCAGGCCGTCGGTGCCGGGGGCGCGGCCGAGGCCCAGGTCGATGCGCCCAGGGTAGAGTTCGGCCAGCGTGCCGAAGGCCTCGGCGACCACCAGCGGGGCGTGGTTGGGCAGCATCACGCCGCCGGAGCCGACGCGGATGTGCGAGGTGCCGCCGGCGATGTGGCCGACCAGCACGGCGGTGGCCGAGCTGGCGATGCCGGCCATGTTGTGGTGTTCGGCCAGCCAGTAGCGGGTGAAGCCGAGGGACTCCACGTGGCGCGCGGTGCGCAGGGAGATGGCAAGGGCGTCGGCCACGCTGCCGCCTTCACGGACGGCGACGAGGTCGAGCATGGACAGGGGAATCTGGTTCAGGGCTTTCATGCTGCGCATTGTGGGCGGCCGCTACCGGCTTCGCCAATCAGGGAAAGTCCCTTCGAGTCGCGGCGGGGGCTGCGCGTTCCCCAATGCGCGATTCACCACCCTGGCGTCCCGCCGCCGGTCGCGCCGGCAGCGGGACGCTTTAGCGCCCGATGACGCCTTCCAGCGGCGAGCTGGCGCTGGCGTGGTACAGGCGGCGCGGCATGCGGCCGGCCAGGAAGGCGTGGCGGCCTGCTTCCACGCCGAAGCGCATGGCGGTGGCCATCCGTACCGGGTCGCCAGCGGCGGCGATGGCGGTGTTCATCAGCACGCCGTCGCAGCCCAGCTCCATCGCGATGGCGGCGTCCGATGCGGTGCCGACGCCGGCATCGACGATCACCGGCACCCGCGCGGCGTCGATGATGAGGTTGAGGTTCCACGGGTTGAGGATGCCCATGCCGGAGCCGATCAGGCTGGCCAGCGGCATGATCGCCACGCAGCCGATGTCCTCCAGCATGCGCGCCTGCACCGGGTCGTCGGAGCAATACACCATCACCCGGAAGCCGTCGCGCACCAGCACTTCGGCGGCCTTCAGCGTTTCCGGCATGTTGGGGTAGAGGGTTTCCGGGCTGCCGAGCACTTCCAGCTTGACCAGGTCGTGGCCGTCCAGCAGCTCGCGGGCGAGGCGCAACGTGCGCACCGCCTCCATCGCGCTGTAGCAGCCGGCGGTGTTGGGCAGCAGCGTGTAACGGTGCGGGTCGAGCACATCGAGCAGGCTGGGCTGGGCCGGGTCCTGACCGATGTTGGTGCGGCGGATCGCCACGGTGACGATCTGCGCGCCGCTGGCCTCCACCGCGTCGCGGGTCTGGGCGAAGTCCCGGTACTTGCCGGTGCCCACCAGCAGGCGCGAGCGAAAGGTCTGGCCGCCCATCATGAAAGGCGTGTCCAGCGGTGTTGCGACGTGATGTGCTTCGGGTTTTCCCATGTCAGCCTCCTCCGACTGCGACGACGATTTCCACCCGGTCCTGCCCGACCAGCGGGGTGTGGGCGTAATGGCTCTTGGGCACGATCTGCCCGTTCACTTCGACGGCTACCCGCTTGCCGGCGTAGCCCAGGTCGATGACCAGGTCGGCGACGCGCCACGGGGCGGGAATCTCGCGGGGCTGGCCGTTGAGACGGATCGGGATGCTCATGCTGCGGCCTCCGCGATCAGCCCGCTGCCGGCGGCCAGCTGGTCGGCCCGGTAGGACGAGCGCACCAGCGGCCCGGCGGCGACTTCGACGAAGCCCAGCTCCAGCGCGATGTGCCGCCAGCGCTCGAACTCTTCCGGCGGCACGTAGCGTTCCACCGGCAGGTGGGACGCGGATGGGCGCAGGTACTGGCCGAGGGTCAGGATGTCGCAGTGGTGGGCGCGCAGGTCGCGCATCGCGGCGAGGACTTCCTCGTCGGTCTCGCCGAGACCGAGCATCAGCCCGGACTTGGTGGGCAGGGCCGGATGGCGGGCCTTCATGTTGGCGATCAGGCGCAGGGACGCGGCGTAGTCGGCGCCAGGGCGCACCGCGCGGTACAGGCGCGACACGGTTTCCAGATTGTGGTTGAAGACGTCGGGCAGCGCGTCGACCAGGGTTTCCAGGGCCAGCGCCTCGCGGCCGCGGAAGTCGGGGGTCAGGATCTCGATCTGCACCCGCGGCGCGGTGTTGCGGATCGCCGCGATGCAGGCCGCGAAGTGGGCAGCGCCGCCGTCGCGCAGGTCGTCCCGGTCCACCGAGGTGATGACCACGTAGCGCAGCGCCATCGCCGCCACGGTGCGCGCCAGGCGCGCCGGCTCGTCGGCGTCGAGCGGGGCCGGGCGGCCGTGGGCCACGTCGCAGTAGGGGCAGCGGCGGGTGCAGATGCTGCCCATGATCATGAAGGTGGCGGTGCCGCGGGCGAAGCACTCGCCGATGTTGGGGCAGTCGGCCTCCTCGCAGACGGTGTGCAGTTCCTGCTCACGCAGCAGCTTCTGCAGCTCGCGCACGGAGGCGGTGCCCGGATCGCGGGCACGCAGCCAGGGTGGCTTGGGGGGCGAGGCGCGTTGGCTGTCCACCTTCACGGGGATGCGGGCCAGCTTGTCGGCGCCGCGCAGGCTGACGGGCGTGGCGTGGGCGGTGGGCATGATGTCTCCTTGGGGTGGGGGCTTGCGGTCCGGTCCGGACTCAGATGTTTTCAGGTCTGCGGCGGCCCGCGTGGCAGGGCGGACACCAACCCACGGGGAGGGGGGATACCCGTGGGTCGGCGTTCCGCCCGCCGGCGGAGCCGGTCAGCCGACGAAGCGGGCAATGGCCCGATTGACGTCGTTGGCGGCTTCCATCTGAACCATGTGGCCGCGGTTGCCGAGCACTTCCACCTGCACCTTGCCGGACACCGCGTGGGCGTGGGCGACCGGGATGATGCGGTCTTCCTCGCCCCAGATCACCAGCACCGGCTTGCCCAGTGCGGCCAGCTGGTCGGCCATCACGCTGTTCTGGCGGCCGTCGGCGAACAGGTTGCCGGACAGGGTGGAGAGGGCCTCGCCGACGCCTTCCAGGCGCTTGTACTTGAGCAGATCGTCCACCAGCTGGCGGGTCACCAGGCTGCTGTCGGCGAACAGGTCGGCCAGCAGCGGCTTGAGCGCGTTGCGGTTGGCGGCGGAGACGAAGCCCTGGATGTAGCCGGTGTTGATCTCGTTGCCCAGACCGGCGCTACCGATCAGGCTGAGGGAGCGGACCTTTTCCGGGTGGCGCAGGGCCACGGTGAGGGACACCGCGCCGCCCATCGAGTGGCCGACCAGGTGGGCCGAGGCGACGCCGACCGCGTCGAGGAAGGCCGCCACGGTGTCGGCCAGCGCGGCCAGGCTGCCTTCGCCGACGTCCTTGGTGGATTCGCCGTGGCCGGGCAGGTCGAGGGCATATACCTCACGGTCGGCGGCCAGGGCTTCGTGGTTGAACAGCCAGTTGTTGAGATCGCCGCCGAAGCCGTGGATCAGCAGCATCGGTTCGCCGCTTTTGCCACTATCGCCGCGCTTGAGGTAGCGCAGCTTGTGGCCATTGACCTCGATCTTCTGGGTGGTCGGGCCCTGGTCTTCCTCCGCGCCCTCGGCGGGCTTGAAGTTGGACAGGAAGTCGGCGACGAAGGCGTCGATGTCGGCGTCGGACACGCTGGCGTCGGCGATGACGCCGAGCAGGCCGCCGACCGGCAGCACGTCTTCTTCATTGGCGAGCTGGCGGCGCAGCACGCCGGTGGCGCCGGCCTCGACGGCGCCAGCGATCTTCTCGCTCTCGACTTCGACGATTTCCTGGCCCTGCTCGACGGCATCACCGATCTGCTTGAGCCAGCCGTTGACCTTTCCCTCCTGCATGGAAAGGCCCCACTTCGGCATGGTGATGGTTTGGATGGCAGACATTACTTGTACTCCTTGACGCTCTTGACGGCGGCGACGATCTTCGCCGCGCTGGGGATGTAAAGCTCTTCCAGTGCGTCGCTGAACGGCACCGGAGAGTGGAAGCCGGTGACCTGACGGATTGGCGCCTTGAGGCTGTCGAAAGCCTTTTCGGCGACCAGGCCGGCGATGTCGGAGGCCATGCTGCAACGGGGGTGGGATTCATCGACGACCACCAGGCGGCCGGTCTTCTCGACGCTTTCGAGGATGGTGTCGGTGTCCAGCGGCGAGGTGGTGCGCGGGTCGATGATCTCGCAGTGGATGCCCTGCTTCTGCAGGTCGGCGGCGGCTTCCTGGGCCTTCAGCACCATGCGGCCGATGGCCACGATGGTCACGTCGTGGCCTTCGCGGACCACGGCGGCTTCGCCGAAGGGCACGGTGTAGAGCTCTTCCGGCACTTCGCCTTCCATCGTGTAGAGGGCCTTGTGCTCGAGGAAGATCACCGGGTCGTTGTCGCGGATCGACTGGATCAGCAGGCCCTTGGCGTCGTAGGGGTTGGACGGCACCACCACCTTCAGGCCCGGGATGTGGGTGAAGATGTTGTACAAGCACTGGGAGTGCTGGGCCGCGGCGCGGAAGCCGGCGCCGTACATGGCGCGGATCACCACCGGGGTTTCGGCCTTGCCGCCGAACATGTAGCGGAACTTGGCGGCCTGGTTGAAGATCTGGTCGAAACACACGCCGAGGAAATCCACGAACATCAGCTCGGCCACCGGGCGCATGCCGCAGCAGGCGGCGCCGATGGCGGCACCGACGTAGCCGGATTCGGAGATCGGGGTGTCGATGACGCGGCCCGGATGCTTGGCATACAGCCCGCGGGTCACGCCGAGCACGCCGCCCCAGGCGTCCTGCTCGCCCGGTGCGCCGGAGCCGCCGGCCACGTCTTCGCCCATCACGATGACGTTCTGGTCGCGGCTCATTTCCTGGTCGAGAGCCTCGTTGATGGCCTGTTGGTAGGTAATCTTTCGTGCCATTTTTATGTCTCCTGGATTCTTTGGGCGGGCGTGATCAGTAGCTCACGTACACATCGGTGAGCAGGTCGGCTTCGGTGGGTTTCGGGTCGGACTTGGCCTTGACCACGGAGCCGTCGATGAGGGCCTTCACTTCGGCGTCGATGGCGTCCAGCTCGGCCTGGGTGAGCTCGCCGCTGGCGGTCACGCGGCGTGAGAACTGCAGCAGGCAGTCCTTGGTGTCGCGGATGTTCTGCACTTCGCCGGGGGCGCGGTAGGTCTGCTGGTCGCCTTCGAAGTGGCCGTAGTAGCGGGACAGCTTCACTTCCACCAGGGACGGGCCGCCGCCGTTGCGGGCGCGCTCGATGGCCTCGCCGGCGGCTTCATGGACGGCGAAGAAGTCGAAACCGTCCACCGTGATGCCGGGCATACCGAAGGCCGAGGCTCGGTCGGCGATGGTGTCGCAGGCCACCGAGTAGTTGTAGGAGGTGGCTTCCGCGTAGCCGTTGTTCTCGGCCAGGAAGATCACCGGCAGGTTCCACACCGAGGCCAGGTTCATGGCTTCGAAGATGGTGCCCTGGTTGGAGGCGCCGTCGCCGAAGAAGCACACGCTGACGTTGCGGGTGCCGCGCAGCTTGGCCGCCAGCGCAGTGCCGCACACCAGCGGGCCGCCGCCGCCGACGATGCCGTTGGCGCCGAGCATGCCCACCGACAGGTCGGCGATGTGCATGGAGCCGCCCTTGCCCTTGCAGGTGCCGGTCTTGCGGCCCCAGATCTCGGCCATCATGCCGACCGGATCGACGCCCTTGGCGATGCAGTGGCCGTGACCGCGGTGGGTACTGGCGATGTGGTCGTCCTTGGTGAGGTTCATGCACACGCCGGTAGCGGACGCCTCTTCGCCCGCATAGAGGTGGACAAAGCCCGGGATCTCGCCGGTGGCGAAGTCGGTGTGCAGGCGCTCTTCGAATTCGCGGATGGTGCGCATGGTGCGGTAGGCCGTCAGCAGGTCATCGCGAGTCAGTTTCTTGGTCACGGTTGTCTCCAGATTGTGGATTTTTGGGTGGTGCTTCCGGTGCGGAGCGGGCTGCCCGCGCCGGGGTCGGTGGCGGTCGGCGCCGGGGGGGGCGCCGTCCGGGGTTGAGGGCTGCGGGCGGGCCGCAGGCGGGAAGAAGGTGGTGGTTCATGCCGGCGTCTCCGCGGCCAGCGGGCGCCGCAGCGCGCCGTGGCGCACCGCGGCGGCGAGGGTGGCCGGCACGTCCAGCGTGCGCGGGCCGTCCAGTTCGAGGGTCACGCTGGCCGGCTCGCGGCCGTTGAGTTCGATTTCCCGCTCGCCGTCGAGGGCCAGGCTGCCGCGCAGGCAACGCAGCGCGCGGGGCTCACCGGGCAGCAGCAGTCCGTGGGCGGCCACCGGCACCGGCACGACCAGTCCCGGCGCGATGGGGGCCAGTACCAACGAGGTAGCGCCGTCGCACTGCACCCACGCGCCCTGCCAGTCGTTGCGGCCCACGGGGGCGAGCATCGCGGCGATGCTGGAGAGGCCAATGGCGTCCGGTTCGGCGAAGCTCACGAACAGCTCGGCGATGCTCGACGGATCCCACACGGCGCGGGCGCCCAGGTGGTCGAGATGGGTCACGCAGACATCCACCAGCGCAATTTCTTCCCGCTCGCCGATGCGTACGCGCAGCTGCTTGTTGGGCACCGCGGCCTCGTCGATGCTGACCGCGCCGATCGCCAGCAGGCCGGCGGCGAGGCCGGTGAGCGTCGCTTCGCGCAGTTCGGGAAAAGCGTTGTTGGTGCCCGAGGACAGCGTCGCCAGCGGGATGTCGCCGCATTCGGACGCCACGACGCGGTGGGTGCCGTCGCCGCCGAGCACGACGATGACCGCCACGCCGGCCGCCCGCATGCGGCGGATCGCCTCGGCGGTGTCGCTGGCGTCGTGGCGCAGCGGCATCGGCAGAAATTCCACCTGCGGCCAGGGCTGGCCGCGGTCGGCCCGGTGGCCGTCGATGGCGCGGGTCAGGCCGGCGGTGATGCCCACCACGTCCGGCATCATCACGACCTTTTGCACGCCCACCGCGCCAAAGGCGCCGAGCAGGCGCTCGATCATGTTGACCTTTTCCACCGTCGGAAAAACCAGCGCCTTGCTGGTCAGCCGGCGGATGTCCCGCCCGGAAGCGGGATTGGCCAGGATGCCGATCGGAGGAATTTGGGAGTCGTGTTTCACAATTGGGCTTCAATTGGTTGGCGAATTGCGTTCCTTTCTGCATGGGGCGTGCCAATTACAATATGAATGCCGGTTTTGTGCATTGCATCCTGTTTAGTGCAATGAATTTTATGGGTAATTAATTGGGTTTTATTTTTTGTGCTGCTGTGCGGAAAATTGCGATACAGGAATTGAGGGGCGAAATGTGAGGCACAGAGACGAGAAACTGAGACAGGTGTCTCAATTTGCGGAGACAAACGTCAGCATTGCTTTAATTTCCGTAGCGGAATACGCTCTGCCGTTACCAAAGGACGTTTTTCCTAAAACACTCCCGATATATATGGGGGAAATAAAATGATGCGGGGACAAGGTGATATCGCCCGCCACGTGGAACGCGTGGTCGAGGTGGTGGAGAGGGGCGCGCGGCTGCCCAGGCATCCGGCGCAGGACCGGCTGACGCGCTCGTGGCAACGCTCTCTGAGCAAATACCAGGTCGATCCGGGGCTGGCGACGACGCCCCAGGTGGTGACCGCGCAGGAATTGCGCGAGCACCGCGACCGCCTGGATGCCTTCATGCGCATTGCGCGGGAAGGCATGGATCGCCTGCATGAACAATTGCGGCCGTCGAGCTATTGCGTGCTGCTGACCGACGCGACCGGCGTCACCGTCGATTTCCGCACCGTGCCGGAACTGGACAAGGAATTCCGCGCCCAGGGTTTCCGCAATGGCACGCGCTGGTCCGAAATGGACGAGGGCACCTGCGGCGTGGGCACCTGTCTGGTGGATGGCCAGCCCATCCTCGTGCACCGGGGCGAGCATTTCCGCTCCCACAACATCGGCTTCACCTGTAGTTCGGCGCCGATCCTCGGCATCGACGATCAGCCGCTGGCGGTGCTGGACGCCTCGGCGTTGTATTCGCCGGAGAACCGGGACAGCCAGTTGCTGGTGTTCCAGATGGTGGTCGAGAAGGCGCGCCTCATCGAGGATGCCTTCGCGTTCCACAGCCTGCGCCAGTACTGGATATTGCAGTTCGGGCGCAGTCCCGAGCTGCTCCATGTGCAGACCGACTACCTGCTCGCTTTCGACGACACCGGCATGATCGTCGGTGGCAACCGTCGGGCGCGCAAGGAGCTGCTGGCCCGGCCGGGCCGCGTGGTGCAGTGCGTGTCCGATCTGTTCGAATGTTCGGCTTCGGATCTGCTGGCGGCGGCCCATGCCCAGCCGGGGCAGGCGATTCCGCTGCGCGTGCTGGACAGCGGCGAACGTTTCTTTGCGCTGCTACGGGTGCCGGATGCGCGGCGCCGTGCCCCGACCGCCGTGGACAGCGGCTCGATCAACGACGACGGCTGCAACGAGGTACGGGGGTTCGGCCATCTGGCGACTGACGATTCGCGGGTGCGTACCAACGTGAGCCGTGCGCTGAAGGTGGCCAACCGGGACATCCCGGTGATGCTGCTGGGCGAGACCGGCACCGGCAAGGAAGCCTTCGCCAAGGCCATCCACGATTGCAGCAGCCGCCACCGGCAGCCCTTCATCGCCCTCAATTGCGCGGCGATTCCCGAAAGCCTGATCGAGAGCGAACTCTTCGGTTACCGGGACGGTGCCTTCACCGGCGCGCGGGCCAAGGGTGCCCGCGGCAAGATCGTGCAGTCGGACGGCGGCACGCTGTTCCTCGACGAGATCGGCGACATGCCGCTGGTGCTGCAGAGCCGCCTGCTGCGCGTGCTGGCGGAGGGCGAGGTGCTGCCGCTGGGGGCCGAGCAGCCGATCCCGGTGAAGTTGCACATCATCTGTGCGACTCACCAGAACCTGCCCCGGCTGGTGGAGGAGGGGCGCTTCCGCGAGGATCTGTACTACCGTCTCAACGGCGCGGTGTTCGTGCTGCCGCCGCTGCGCGAGCGGGAGGACATCGGCACGGTGATCGACCGGGTGCTGGCCGAGGAGGTCAAGGCGATGGGGCGGGAGTCCTTGCGTCTGGCGCCGGAAACCCGCGACGCGCTGATCCGCCATGCCTGGCCGGGCAACATCCGTCAGCTGCGCCATGCGATGCGCTACGCCTGTGCGATCTGCGAGAGCACGCTGCTGCACACCGCCCATTTTCCGCCGGACCTGTTCTTCGGGCCGCGGCTGGTGTCGTCGCGGCCGGCACCCCGTGACGACTACGCGGTCTGCGAGGCCTTGCCGGAGCAGCCCGGCCCACCCCTGAAGGAGAAGGATGCCCGGCTGCGCGAACGGATGCTGGAAGTCCTGCGCCGCAATCAGTGGCAGGTCACGGTGTCGGCGAAGGAACTGGGTCTGTCGCGGGCCACCTTCTATCGCAAGCTGACACGCCTCAACATCGTGCCGCCCAACCGGCGGGACAACTGAAGCGGGTCTCGTCTGCAGGAATGCAGTGCCCGTCCGGCACCCGCAAAGGGAAGCCGGACGGGCACTTCCGTCTTTACGCCACGAAGTCGAAACGGCCGTCGGCCACCAGTTCGGCCAGCGGACGGCGGGTGTTGGGCGTCTCCCGTGCCTGCAGCGCTTCGGGCAGGCTGGCCTTGTCGCCGAGCTTGCCCACCGCGATGACTGCCTCCACCGCGTAGTCGTCGGGGATGCCCAGGGTCTTGCGCAGGCCGTCGGCGTCGAAGCCGCCGAGGCCATGGGCGTGCCAGCCCGACAGGGTGGCCTGGAAGGCCAGGCTGGCCCACGCGGCGCCGGCGTCGAAGGAGTGCCAGGCATTGGGCTGGCTCTCGGCGGCGCCCGGTGCGGTGTACTGCTTGTGGGACAGCACGACGACCAGCGCCGCGGCCTTGTGGGCCCAGCCGCGGTTGAACTCCACGAGATTGTCGAAGACCGGCTGCCAGCTCGGCGTGTCGCGGCGGGCGTAGATGAAGCGCCACGGTTGCGCGTTGTAGGCCGACGGCGCCCAGCGCGCGGCTTCCAGCAGGCCGAGCAGGGTTTCCTCGGGGATCGCTTCGCCGGTGAAGGCGCGGGGCGACCAGCGCTGCGTGAACAGCGGGTCGATCGGGTAATCTGTTTGGCGTGCCTGGGTCATGGGGGCTCCGGAGGAAGTGATCGAAGAAGGGCGTCGCGGGGCATCCGCTGCCGCCCCGCAAGAGACGCGTTCATCATGCATTCGGACGGCACCGGGGTGAAACAAGGAATACTGGGATGCTTGTGAGGAAAAACTAATCACCAGATTCGCATTGTCCCGGCGCCGCCGGAACGGCTTAGCGGGCGGCCTGGGTGGTGTTGACCGGGCCGATGCCCCACACCTGGATGATGGCTTCCTCGTTCTTGGCGCCGTCGTAATGGACCTGGCCGCCATGGTGGATGACGTAGCTGCCGGCCGGTACCGGCACGGTGGCATCCGGATCGAACTTGTCGCCGGTGCCGACCCACCAGGTGCCGGACAGCACCGCAAAGAAGCGGTCGCCGTTGTGGAAATGCGGGCGGCTGAAGTTGTTGCCGGGCAGCCACTTGATACGCACCACGTAGGGGCCGGGCTTGTTCGGGTCGCCGAACAGCACGGCCTGCTCCGAGGTGCCGGCGGCGTTGCGCACCCACTTGATGTCCTTCGGCAACTGGTATTCGACTGCACGGGGATCCACCGTGGCGGCCTGCGCGACGCCCGGTTGCCCGCCGCCGATGACGACGATACCCAGGGTCAGCAGACCCGCCAGCTTGAACGCGGAAAAAGTCATGGGAGGCTTCCTTTGCCAGAAAAATGGCAAACGATTACGCAGCTTTCGTGCCGGCCGTGGCAAGGCCGGTGCCGCGGGCCTGGCGGGCGTTCATCGGCGCATCGGCTGCTGGCTGGGCAGCAGCCGGGTGGGGATTTCAACAGCGGCAGGGACCGTCGTCCGCCGCCACGCCGGCTTCAGCCGGCAATCGCCTGCGGAAGGGCGGCGCGCATCACGTCGATGAAGCAGCGCAGGCGGGCCGGGTAGAAGCCGGCGTAGGGATAGACCAGGCTGACCGGCAACGGCGCGGCCTGCCAGTCCGGTGCCAGTTGTATGAGGCGTCCGTCGGCCAGCGCCTCGCTCATCACCCACGCCGAGCCGACGCCGGCACCCAGGCCCATCAGGGCTGCGCTCTTCAGCGCGTACAGGCTGTCGGTGCTCAGCCGCGGTTCGATCGATACGGTACGGTGCTCGCCCGTCGTCACGTGGCGCAGCGCGATCTCGTGCCGGTAGTAGGTGCGCAGGGCCAGCCACGGCAGGCTGGCGAGGTCTTCCGGCTCGCGGGGTAGCGGGCCGGCGGCGAGCACCGACGGCGCCGCCACGACGATGCGCGGCACCTCGGCGAGTTGGATGGCGACCAGCGAAGAGTCGGTGATCTCGCCGACCTGGATGGCGCAGTCGATGCCGGCGGCGATGAAGTCCTGGATTGCGCTGTCGTCATGCAGCAGCCACTCGACCTTCATGCGCGGGTAGCGTTGCAGGTAGGCGGCGAGCGGGCCGACCAGGCGTTCCTGGCCGAAGGCGTGGGGGGCGACGACGCGCAGCACGCCTTCCGGTTCCTCGCGGGCGCCTTTCAGGTCGGACTCGAAGGCTGCCCAGTTGGCCAGCAGGGCCTTGGCGCCTTCGTAGCAGCGTTCGCCGTCCACCGTCAGGCGCATGCTGTGGGTGGAGCGTTGCAGCAGGCGCACGCCGAGGGATTTCTCCAGGGCCTGCAGGCGCCGGCTGATGGTCGGCTGGGTCATGCCGAGTTGGGCGGCGGTGGCCGACAGGTTGCCGGTCTCGACGATGCGCACGAAGGTCTGGATGAGTTCCAGCCGGTCCCCGGTTCCGGACGCGAACTGTGCGACATCGGCGCGGGCGCGAGGATCGCCGAGGGAAGTGATGAGCGTCTTCTTCATGCGTCAAACGTATAGCAAATCTGCATGCAGGGCTACTACCACCGTCTTTGTTTGGCAGGCAAGCTCCGCTCACCCAAGAAAAAGGAGTTTTGCCATGACTTCCATTTGTAAGACGCATGACCCGCTGGCCGTCCCGCCGAAGCCGGAATTGATCGAGCCGGCGCGGGCGGAGGTCCGCCGGCCGGCCCGCTCGCTGATCTTCCTGCTGGCCGCAGGCGCCGGCCTGTCCGTTGCGTCCCTGTACTACAGCCAGCCGCTGCTCGGCGTGCTGGCCGCGGAGTTCGGCGCGGGGGCGCGGGAGGCTGGCTTCGTGCCGACGCTGACCCAGCTCGGTTACGCGCTGGGCATCCTGCTGCTGGCGCCGCTGGGCGACCGCCATGACCGCCGCCGCATCATCCTCGGCAAGTCGGTGCTGCTGGTGCTGGCCCTGCTGACGGCCGGGCTGGCTGGAGACTTCGGCAGCTTCCTGCTGGCCAGCCTGGCCATCGGCCTGACCGCCACGCTGGCCCAGGATTTCGTACCGGCCGCCGCCAGCCTCGCGCCGGAGCAGAGCCGCGGACGCATCGTCGGTACGGTGATGACCGGCCTCTTGATGGGCATCCTGCTGTCCCGCGTGGTCAGCGGCCTGGTGGCCGAGTACTGGGGCTGGCGGGCGATGTTCGCGGCGGCGGCGGTCGGCATCGGGCTGATCGGCCTGGCCTCGTGGCGTTGGCTGCCGCGTTTCGTGCCGACCACGCAGTTGTCCTACCGCGCCTTGCTCGCGTCGCTGCCGAGGCTGCTGGGCCGTCACGCCGAGCTGCGCCGCGCGGCGTTGTCCCAGGGGCTGCTATCGGTGGGCTTCAGCGCCTTCTGGTCCACATTGGCGATCATGCTGCATGGCGCCCCATTCCATCTGGGGAGTGCCGTTGCTGGTGCTTTCGGGCTGGCCGGTGCGGCCGGTGCGCTGGCCGCACCGATGGCCGGCCACCTGGCGGACCGTCGCGGGCCGGCCCTGGTGATCCGCCTGGCGGCCGGCCTCGCGGCGCTGTCCTTCGGCCTGATGGGGCTCGGCACGCAGCTGCCGCCGACCGTCCAGCTGGCGGTGCTGGGGATTGCCACGGTGGGTTTCGACCTGGGCGTGCAGGCTTCGCTGATCGCCCACCAGAGCATCGTGTATGGCCTCGATCCCGGTGCGCGCAGCCGCCTGAACGCGGTGCTGGTGGTCAGCATGTTCGTCGGCATGGCGGCGGGGGCGGTGGCCGGCAGCCTGTTGTTCGCCCAGTGGGGCTGGCTGGCGGTCACCGGCCTGGCGACGCTGACGTCCCTCGCAGCACTGGCCGTGCGCGGGCTGCGCGACTGATTCGGATGACGGTCGCGGTGGTGGCAAGGGCTTGCCGCCACGTGTTGCGGACAGAAACGCTGCCAGCTGTGGCAGCGTTTCTGTCAGAAGACTGCCGGCGTGGCGTGCCCGGCGGGCAGCGCTGCTGTTCAAGCCCTTGATCGTAGGGGCTTTCCGCCAGCTGGACCAGATGGCACGGATGTTGTTATGGATCGGGTGATTCGCCACGGTTTTGTGCAGCAGTCTCCGCCGTGGTGCCGACCCATTTCAACGCGAGTTCCTTGCAGCCATGAGCGAAGCCGACCCTCGAACCATCATTCCCCCCGATGCCCAGGCCAAGGCGCGGGCGGAAACTGAAGAAACCCTCTACGCCGTCCGCCAGAAGGTCTACCCGCGCGCGGTGACAGGGCGCTTTGCAACGTGGCGGTGGATCCTGGT
>NZ_MWUM01000208.1 GCF_002028455.1 Zoogloea sp. LCSB751
AAGACGACGACTGGGCGCATAACATCACCTGTCGCTTCCAACGCCACCTCAATGATGCTGGCATCGTAGGTCAGGGCCGTCCCACGCTTTACGGGCTGCGGCATAGCTTCATCGATGAGTTACAGCAGGCGGACGTTGCTGAGCATATTGTGGCTGAGTTGGCGGGACATAGTAAAACAGGGATCACTTTTGGCCGCTATGGTAAACGGGTAAGCGTCTCTCTTTTGAAAGAAAAGATAGAGTTGATTCCCAGAGACTTAGTATAAGTGT
>NZ_MWUM01000209.1 GCF_002028455.1 Zoogloea sp. LCSB751
ACTGCAGCTTTGCTGCATCCGAAATGTTTGCAATCAATTTCGCCAAATTACCCGATACGTTTTGAATCTCATCCAGTGCAACACCCGCATCCTTAGATAAGTTCGCACCGCGTACAACCTCAGACGTGGTTTGTTCCATCGAAATTACAGCTTCGTTGGTGTAGGTCTGAATGGTTTTTACCAGTGTTTCAATCTGCTTGGTTGCTGAAGCTGAACGCTCTGCAAGACGCTGTACTTCATCCGCAACCACGGCGAAACCACGACCTGCTT
>NZ_MWUM01000210.1 GCF_002028455.1 Zoogloea sp. LCSB751
AGCCGCATTAAAGCAGGGGCGGCAATCACGGCGGGAGGGACGTGCATTTGATCTGTGAGCGTGTGTGCAATACCTAATGCCGATGATGTGTGCAGCGTGGTGAACATAAGTTGCCCCGTTTCCCCCTTGCGGGTCAGTTCCATTGCACCGATTTTATCCCGTACTTCGCCGTGCATTTCGACATCCACATCATGCCGCAGTGTCTGCTTTGAATAATAACTAAACCCCCTCATTTCCTCGCCACCTTCTTTTACGGGGGTGTTGGGTTTA
>NZ_MWUM01000211.1 GCF_002028455.1 Zoogloea sp. LCSB751
GTGGGGTATCGCTGGGAAGCGGATGCGTGCAGGATTGCCTAGTCAGTTGCGGGACAATGTAGGCCGGGTAAGGCGAAGCCGTCACCCGGCACAAGAACTTTACCTCCCCGCCCCGCAGCGCTACAATGCCCGCCCTTAAAGTGGGTGATCTCCCCTTACCGCTGCACCTGGTGCACGCGGATCTGACCTGTCATCAGAACGAGAACAAACATGTTTAAACCGGAACTCCTTTCCCCGGCGGGAACGCTGCAAAATATGCGTTACGCTTTC
>NZ_MWUM01000212.1 GCF_002028455.1 Zoogloea sp. LCSB751
TCTTTTATGGGTACACTCGCGACCCAAGAAGCCACAGAATTTACGAATGCTTGGCGCAGTTTTTATGCTCAAGGCAAACAGCGCGCCTATGAGCAAGACAGCTTAGTCACTACCCATCCGATTGAAGTGCCTGTAGCGACCACCCAAAATGCCTTCGACAATATCGATGCTATTACCTATCAAAAAGGCGCCTCGACGCTCAAGCAGCTACGCCATTTACTTGGTGATCTGGTGTTCCGCCGCGGCGTGAGCAACTACCTCAAACAATAC
>NZ_MWUM01000213.1 GCF_002028455.1 Zoogloea sp. LCSB751
GCCGCCAGCGCTTCAGTTTCGCCTTTCAGCATGAAATCGGTGCCCACCACCGCGTTGATCAGCTGTTGCGTGGTCAACTGGTTACGCAGCGCCTGTGCGTACTGGTCAGCCGTCATCCCCATCTGGTTAACAATGCTGTTGTAACGCGCGTTGTCGAACTTCCCATTAGACTGGAAAGCCTGCGTTGAGAAGATGGCTTTTTTAACCTGCTCATCGCTGATGCCCAGACCGAGGCTTTTCGCGTACTGGTCCAGCAGCGCTTCGTCGAT
>NZ_MWUM01000214.1 GCF_002028455.1 Zoogloea sp. LCSB751
GCATGTTGGCCATCGTCAGCAGCAGGAAGCCCCTGTCCTGCCAAAGCACCCGCAACACGGCGCGCATGCCGGGGCCGGCGGCATGGCTCGCCTGACAGGCGGCCAGCCTAAAACCGATGAAGAAGATGAAGCCCAGCAGCAGATAGCTGACACTGAGCAGCAGGAAGGTCTCCTGGCGGGCGCTCAGGCCGTAGCTGACCCCGAGCAGGGGGCCTATGGCTGCCCCCAGGTTGAGCAGAAAATAGCGCAGGTGCAGCGCCAGCTCGCGG
>NZ_MWUM01000215.1 GCF_002028455.1 Zoogloea sp. LCSB751
TAGAAGGATTCAACCTATAAGGTCAATCTTTATCGCCAAATAATTCTATCCAAAGATTGCTACTATCTTTATGTTAAAAATAGTGTTTTTACTCTATATGGGCGGAGTAGAGTTAAGTCTTTATTAACTTGGGTATATTAGGGTGTGTTGATGTTTTAGGGGCATTTTTATAGCAATTGGTAGCTGAATTGGGGGAAAGAAAAGGGCGCGCAATAGGATGTGGCCATTTTAAAAACCAATAAGACGCTCAATCGATGGCGTCTTATTGG
>NZ_MWUM01000216.1 GCF_002028455.1 Zoogloea sp. LCSB751
CCCTAACCAATGGCCATTTGATAGATTCTAATGAAATTTCGAGCTATAGGAACATTTAGCACCTTCCAACAGACAGGACATCCTTTTAAAAGATCCTTACTTGTAGTCGTCGCACAGCATCCATATCAATGTGTATCTCAATGTAAGCATTCGCATTCGTCCAACTCTCCTCAATCACTGCCGCGATCTAAAACGAATTGTCAGCTTCTTCATGTATGTGAATATCATCATACGCACATCACCCAAAACTGTTTTCTCTATTCGTCCCT
>NZ_MWUM01000217.1 GCF_002028455.1 Zoogloea sp. LCSB751
AGACAACGCGAACTACGGCATCAACAGCACCGCCGGCGAGGGGGAAAGCAGCCATCCCTATGTGGTCGCCCAGCTGGCGGCCCATAACAGCCGTGGCAAGTACGCCAACGGCATCCAGGTGCACGGCGGCTCGGGCGGGGGCGGGATCGTCACGCTCGACAGCTCCCTTGGCAACGAATTCAGCCACGAGGTGGGCCACAACTATGGTCTCGGTCACTATGTCGGCGGCTTCCTGGGATCCGTACACCGCAGCGCGGAGGCGGTCAATT
>NZ_MWUM01000021.1 GCF_002028455.1 Zoogloea sp. LCSB751
GCGACGGCCTCCACCGTCGCGCTCTCCGGCGGCAGCAATCGCGCCACCGCTCTATCCTTGAATTCCTGTCCGTATCGCGCCACGTCGTTCTCTCATCATCGCCCCCGAGTTCTTTAGGATTCTATCGAGGCGGCAACTATTCTGGCGCAGGGGGTACCGCCGCAGGAACTTCACGAGAAAATTCGTACGTTGTACTCGCGCACCTTTTGCAGGAAGTAACGAGGGGTAGTCGTTATACAACAGGAGAAATTTGATGAAGCCCAGTTTGATGCGTTTACTGATTAACTGTACTTCGGTTGCGACTGGACTTGTAGCCGCGCCAACCATCGGTTATGCGGTGGCAATACCAATGTCAGAGCTTTATTCGAATGTTGTGACAGGTTCTGGTGTACAGAGTTCAGTCTCTGATAGTTCAACCGTGTCATACACCAGTGGCTCATTGAATTCGTATGCTTCAACTGGCTTTGGCGTCAATCGTGCTTACGCACAAGCCGCGGGTCCTGGGGCAGTCGGAGCCAATTCCGTTTGGTATGACAGCTTTTCGTATAATGGCAGCGCGGGCCCCACGGTTAACGTAAATTACAGCGTTGTTCTGACCGGTAACAACCTTCGAGGGACGGGGGCGGGGGGCTTGGGTGGGGGTGAATACGATCTGATCCGTTATCAGTCGTACAACAGCGTTTCAACATTGTTGTCTTGGATCGAAGTACCAGCCAATGCCAGTAATTTGCGTTTGTTGGGCCCCGGCGCTGCATTGCTCGGATTCGCGAATCTCGATTCGCCAGGAAATTACGACTTGCTCTTTACCGGCTCTTTTTCTATCGCGGCAGGTGAGACTTGGTACATTGCGAGCATATTGTCGGTTGGTGCCGATACGGACCAAACCCTCGATTATGCGCACTCCGCTCATTTTGGCATCTCAACCACAAATGGCTTCCTAATCGATGCGGCTTCTGGTGCTGCGTACCCGAATGCAGTCTCGGCGGTCCCGGAGCCCGCCACACTTATATTGTCGTTAGTGGGATTGAGCGTTCTGGGTATGCGTCGCAATGCCCGCATGGGCTAAACTTGCCTTAGAGTTTCCCCCTTTCCACGCCGTCCCCGCATCCCGCCGTCGCCTGAACAGTGGCAACCGGGTTTGGAAGCCCGACGAATCCAGGAGGATACCGGCCGCATTGCGGCCGCTCTTGTTCGCCATGCTCTTGGAGCGCCCTGATTTCATGATCAATGGTGGATTGGCCCGACACGCTGCACGAATCGACCGGCAGTGCGAATGACGTTGGCCGTCACCGATCAGTTCATGGCCCGCCTTGCGCAGTTGCATGCGATGTTGGCGGTGACCCATAGCGATGCCGGCAACGCCTTCCGCCGCTGTCGGTCGGGTAGGCACTTGAAAGGTGGGTCGGATGCGTGGGAACCAAACCCTATGCATCCGATTCATGGGAAAACGAAAGCCGAATGGGCCGGAGAGTGGGTTTTCTCCTAATCCTGAGTGCCGTTTTTTTGCATCAACCTGCTGACCCAACAAGCAAGGCCATTTTATTTATCAAAATAGGCGTTGTTTTTGATAAATACCCAAAGAATTGGGGATATTAGCGCTGTCAGGAGAAACACCATCAAGGCGGTTTCTGCAGTAAAGTCCGCACCTTTTCTCATTCCGTCAGATTCGTAAAACATAATGCACACCGTTAGAAAGAACGCTATGCATGACGCGCGCCACGCAGAAAGTTGCTTCTTGCTCATTTCTTTCTCCCAGGCTTGCATGCCAAGTGTTGCCGTGATTCCTATTGCGCGGCTCAGGATTTCAGAACCGAATGCAATGGCCGTCTAATTTGTGCTCTCCAGCCCCAAGTTGCCAGCAGCTATCGCACGTAGTGTTCAGGCAGTTATCTTTCAGATAGGTTTCCATGGATCAATCCATTCCGCAAGACGCGCCAGCTAAAGATCCTAGGGTGCCACCCATTGCCGCCCCATCATCGTATTCGTTGCTCAAAATACCAAAAGGGAAACCGAGACTGCTACCCCAATAGATGCTATCAACGAAAAATGCCCTGGAGGCATCATCGTGAAATAGAGCTACGTCAATATGCTATTGACTTTATTCTGATGGGAAAATATGAATATTTGATATTCATATTTAAATGGCGAATATGGTGTAAGGATAATCGATTCCTGAGGGGCCAAGGCATGCCGGCAGTAGATGGTCTGGCAAGTTCGGGGCTGGTTATTCTTCAGGCGCTCTGGGGGGCATTCCGGTATGCAAGGGCTGTGGAACTACCTCGGTTTCGTCGTATTGCCCATCGGTGGCAGCTTGCCCGAGCACCGGATCGATCTCAGTGGCAAGGGCGCTGACGGAGAAACAGCGCCTTGCGGCGCTGTCGGTCGAATAGGCACTTGGATGAATCGGCCGGGGTAAACGGCAAGACCCGCCGTAGCGGGTCTCTGTCTTGAGCCGGGCGAACCGGATCAGGCGGCGTGCTTGGCCTTGCGGCGGCTGAGGCCGAGGCCGGCGAGGCCCATGGCGACGAGGGACAGGGAGACGGGCTCCGGCACCTTCGACGTGGATGTGACGTTCTTGACGTACAGCTGGCTGGACAAGCCGTTGTCCAGGCCGTTATTGACGCCAAAGGTCAGGTTGCCGGTGAAGGCGGTGCCGAAGTTGAAGGTGTGCCAGCCGGAGTTGCCGTAGTTGCCAACGGTGCTGATGTCCGACAGCACATTGATGGCGCCGCCGTCCAGCTGGTACCAGCTGTAATCGTTGAAGGGCAGGTAGTCGTTGGCCTGGAAGAACCAGTCAAACGAGGTCACGTTCGATACGTTGTTCGAGATGGCGCCGTAGGCGGTCAGGTTGGCCTGGTTGGCGGTGGCCGACGCATTGCCATTGGTGGTCCAGGTGCTCAGATCTGCAATGGAGGCCTGGGCGGCGGTGGCAGCGAACAGACCGATGGTGGCGAGGGCCAGCGTGAGTTTCTTCATTTTTCTGAATTTCCCGATTTAAGCAGCTTGTCGAACGGTGTGCGTCAATCTGCAGCGCTTGAAACAGTCCGGTTCATGTCTTCGGTCAAAGATGTTGAAGATATGAACTGGTCATCGGCTGCGGGCTGACATCGTTGTGTTGCCTTACTTGTAGCCATTCTGACCGATGCTTTCGGGGGCCACCGTCGACTAATTCACGCGGCCTGGGTCTGCTCGCGCGCGGGTGCGTGCTTTTTTCACGTTTGCCATTATTTGTATTTTCGCGGGATTGCCCGACCCGCTCTTCGTCGGGCAATCCCGCTCTGTGGAGGCTGGTGCCGGTGCGGATCAGAGCTTGCCGCTGACGGTGACGCCAAGCCAGCGGTCGGTGCCCGGGATGTACAGGTTCCACACTGGCTGGTAGCCGTAATCGACGTTGAACAGGTTCTTGGCCAGCAGGCTGACCTCGAACTTGTTGTCCGCCGTGCGGATGCCAACGGCCGCATCGGTGAGGCCGTAACCGTCCACCTTGCTGTAGCGCGACAGGGAGGGGTCGGTGAGGTAGCTGCTGGTGCGGTTGTAGTTGAAGTTGGCGAACAGGCGCTTGTCACCGAACACGTGCCAGATGTGCTCGGCGAACAGGTTGAAGCTGAAGGGGCCTACGCCGGCGACCCGCCGCCCGCTGACGTCGTAGTAGGGCACGCTGGTGCCGCCCAGTTCCAGCGGTTTGGCGGCGAACTTGAAGTCCACGTAGCGGGCGTCGTTGTAGGCGCCGGACAGGCGCACGCTGGTGTCGCGCACGGCGTAGGCCACGTCCACCTCGATGCCCTTGGTGCGCACCTTGGGCACGTTGCCGACGCCGCTGGTGTAGTACAGGGTGCCGTCGTTGTTGGCGCGGGTGCGGGCGTCGTCGTAGAAGTAAAGGTTGCTGATGTAGTCGCGGGTGTTCTGGTAGAACAGCGTGGTGTTGATGGTCAGGCTGCGGTCGAGCAGGGCCGAGCGCAGGCCGACTTCGAAGGAGTCGGTGCGTTCGGGCTTGACCGGCACCGAGGTGCCGCCGCTGGCGGTGGTGCCGACGATCTGCGAGATGCCGGCCTTTTCTCCGTGCTGCCACGAGAAATAGGCGGTCTGGGTGTCGCTGAGCTTGACGATCGGGCTGATGTTGGCGGCGTACAGCACTTTGCTGACGGACTCCGCCGCGGTCTGGCCGTACAGGCCGGTCAGCTGCGCGGCGCGGATGGCCTTGGCGTCGGCGATCTGCTGGCGCTGGGTGGGGTTCAGCGCGTCGTAGCTGGCCGCGCCGAAATACTTCTGTGCCGCGTAGTTGGCCAGCGCCAGCTGGGCGGCATTGTTGTTGCTGTTGAGGGCGCCGGTGGCGTTGCTGCTGAAGCCGCCGAGGGCCAGGTTGCTGACCGATACCGGATTGAGCTCGGCGGCGAAGCCCTGCTCGTAGATCTGGCTGTAGTTCACCTCATTGCGGCGCTTCTCGGCGGAGGCGCGCAGGCCGGTGTTGATGGTCAGCTGTTCGGTGGGGTGGAAATTCAGGCTGCCGTACAGTGCGGCGGTGGTGTCGTGT
Organism: Zoogloea sp. LCSB751; assembly: GCF_002028455.1. Lineage (GTDB taxonomy): Bacteria > Pseudomonadota > Gammaproteobacteria > Burkholderiales > Rhodocyclaceae > Zoogloea. The sequence continues at coordinate 4,532 of NZ_MWUM01000021.1, forward strand.
TTCTCGGCGTAGGAGTTGTAGCCCAGCCGGTCGAGGGAGTTGACCAGCAGGTAGCGGCCGGCACCGTCGGCATCAAGGCGCCGGTACTGGGTTACGTTGGCGTAGTAGGCGCCGGCGTCGGAGCCGAACTTGGTGCCGCGGCCTTCGCCACCGCTCGACTTGATGACGTCGGCGAGGAAGATCCCGGCCTGGTAGTCGAACAGGCCGCCGACCGGCGAGTTGATGCGCAGCTCCTGGGTCTTCTGGCGGAAGTAGCCGAGGCCCGAGGAGGGGCCGCGCAGGACGTCGAAGGGCGTCGGGTTACTGAAGTTGGGGCTGCCGAAGTCGAAGTGGTAGTCGCGCCAGGCGGTGATCGAGGTCAGCGTGTAGTCGTTGAGCTTCCACTTGAGCACGGCCGAGGCGCCCTTGGTGTCGTTGGCGATCGGGTAATGCTCGGCGCGATTGGATTCGTTGAGGTAGTTGTTGGCGTAGTTCCAGCTGCTGCTCTGGGTGAACCAGCGCCGGCTCAGGCGGCCTGTGTCCTGGAGGTCCTGATTGACGGCGATCGGCTTGCCGCTGGCGTCGAGGGTGTCGTAGAAGGCCGGGACGGCGCGTGGGTAGATGCCGCCATTGGAGGAGATGCCGTATTCCTTGCTGTTGGGTGTCACGTCTACGCTCAGGCGGGCGCTGAAGTCGCGGCTGGGGGTGAGCAGGAACTGCAGCTTGCCGAAAGTGCGGTCGATGTTGCCGTAGCTGACTTCGTTGCCGCCGCCGTTGCGGGCGCTGTAATACAGGTTATCGACGGTGCCGTTGGATTGCTCCCGGTACAGGGTGGCGCGCCAGGCCAGCAGGTCGTCGACGATCGGGCCGCCGAGCACGCCCTTGGTGATCAGCGTGCTGCGCTGGCCGTAGGTGATGGAAGCCTCGGCTTCGGGCACGAAGCGCGGCGCCTTGCTGGTGAAGGTGATCTTGCCCAGGCTGGCGCTGTAGCCACCGGTGGTGCCCTGCGGTCCGCGTGCCACGTCTACCGTTTCCAGGTCGTAGTAGCTGTTGAAGACGGCCATGTTCGACAGGATGTAGGGCACGTCGTCGACGGTGGTGTTCACGCTGGCATCGAAGCTCAGCGCACCGCCGGTGCCGAGGTAGCCCAGGCCGCGCAGGCTCAGCGCGGTGGTGGTCGGGTTGGTGCTGGAGCCGCCCCATTTCACGTTGCCGATGCGCTTCAGGATGTCCCGGTAGTTATTGACCTGCTGCTTCTCCAGTTCGTCGCCGGACACGACGGAGATCGATTTCGGCGTGTCCTGCAATTCAGCGAGCGGGGTCTTGCGACGGGATGAGATCACCACCGAGCCCAGGGTCTGGCCCGTTGCGGCGGGGGCCGCTTCGGGTTGCTCTGCTGCCACCGGTGCTGCGGTGGTGGGGGCGGCCACCGGTGCGGTGCCGTCGAGCTTCTGCTTCAGTGTGGCGTTCTCGGCACGCAACTGGGCGATTTCTGCCTGCAGGGCGCTGACCGACGGACTATCCGCGGCCACTGCTTGCAGCACCGGCCACGCCGCCAGCGCGGCCAGCAACGCAGCCCGTGCAGGAGACGGAAGGATGTGGCGCCCGGCCGGCAATCGTATGGCGTCGTGTGGAACGAAAGGATGGGGTCGATGCATGGACGTGCTCCCTTGTTGGCTTGCGTTGAATGAGGCAAGGCCATAGGCAAAACGCATGCCGGTGCTATTTCCCCGTGTCGAATATGGCTTTTTTCGGGCGGAAAGCGGGCTGGGATGAAAATGGATGGGTTGTTTGCTTATTTGGGAGCAAATGTTTCTGCCCGGAATCAAACAAATTAGATCGGCTCTATCTCAAATTCAACATGTCCCTCGGATGTTATTTTTTGATTTGAGTTTATTTGTTTTTCAAGAACCTATATGGAGTCGTGGGATTGTCGTATGGATATGAATTTATATTGAATGTGGGTGGTGGCCTTTATTGATAAAGGCCGGCTTATCTGGCCATTTGAATTGCGTTGTTGCCCGCCAGCCTGGGGGCTTTATTGGCCCGGTCCGAATCGTCGGCTTGCGTCCGGCCTATTACGCGGAATTGCGGGTCGTGCCGGCGGTCCGGTGGGTCACACCCACAGGCGATACATCCAGAACGATTCGTCCTCGATGAAGCGGCGGGCAAATTCGGTGGGGGCGAAGCCGGTGATGCGCCGCGATTCGCGGCTCATGTGGGCTTGGTCGGCAAAGCCTTCGTCCTGGGCGAGGGCGGCCCATTCAAAGGGGCGCCCGCTTTCGTAACGTTCCCGCGCCGCGAAGAAAATGCCCTCGGTACGCACCAGGGCCTGCCATTCGCGCAGGGAGCGTCCGCTGAAGGCCTTGATGCGTCGTTCGACCTGGCGTGGGCTGTGGGTTTGCCGCCATTCACGGGCCTGCAGCGCGAGGCGCTCGACCCAGTGGCGGCCGAGCTGGCGCAGTGACGGTGCAGTTGAGCTGCGCCCCTGCAGGGCCTGCCAGCGCGGCGCCAGATGCCGTTCCAGCACGGCCAGCGTGGCAGCATCGTCCGGAGCCCGGGCCAGCGCGTCGATGAAGGGGCGCCAGCAGGCGTCCAGCACCGCGTCGGCGGGGACGAAGCGATCATGGACGGCGGCCAGGTCCAGGCTGAACAGGGCCTGCGCCACATCGGGGGTGAAGCACACCAGACCGCCACGCCCGCAGCTCGGCGCCCAGCTCACCAAGGGACGCGACTGGCTGCCCGAGATGACCACCGCGGCGCCGAAGGGCTTCCAGCGGCCGCCGCCTGAATCCGGCTCGACGAGTCCGACATCCATCTCCTGGAACCAGGACAGGGAGATCAATGGCGAGGCCGGGAAATGGGACAGGCGCTGCGCATCGCTCAGCGCCACGCCGCGGGTGTCGCGGCACAGCACCGCCACGACCGCCGTCTGCAGGGTCGGCGGGGCGGGATACAGCCGGGACCGCGGTGCCTTGCCGTCGACAGGCAGCCGAGGTGCGCGGGTCAGCGGGTGGGGGCTGGCGGAGTGGGGCGGCGGCAATGACATGGGCGCACAGTATAGGCAGCCGCGGCGCTGCGGACATGTCGTTTGCGTTCAAGACGCGCCATACGGCCGAGCCAACAATGGCCGCCATGACTACACCGACCTCTTCCCGTTGCCCGCTCCATGCGGGCTCTCCGTCCCCGGCGCCGCTGTCCGGCGCGCCGGGATCCTGGCCACCCGGACCCGCCACTGGCCTCACCGGGTGGAGCCTGCTGCGGCGCATGTCGCGCGATCTGTTGGGCAACCTGTCCGCCTGGCAGGCACAGTTCGGCGACGTGATGCATCTGCGCATCTGGCCGGAGCATCAGATCGTCGTGACCGATCCCCAGCTGACGCGCGAACTGCTGGTGACCCACCACGATGCGCTGATCCGCTGGGAGCGCGGCATGCGCGTGTTCGCCCAGCTCCACGGGCACAGCGTGTTCATCGCCGAGGGCCAGGCCTGGCAGGACAAGCGCCACGCGCTGCAGCCGGCCTTCTCGGGCAAGGCCGTGGAGGCCTTCGTGCCGACCATTGCGGCCGCAACGGCGGCGGCACTGGAGCGCTGGCCGGCGGCTGGGGCGTGGCCGATCGAGAGCGCGCTGACATCGCTGACGATGGACGTGATCCTGCGCATGTTGTTCTCCAGCGAGATCGGCGACGAGGCGCGGATTGCCGAGCAGGCGGTGCGCACGGTCAGCGCGGCGGCCAATGCCGAATTCTACTGGCCGGCCAGCTGGCCCGACTGGATGCCCTGGAAGCGTGACAAACGGCAGGCGCTGGCGGCATTGAACGGTTTGATCGGGCGCCATGTGCACGCCCGTTTGACGCAGCCGGAAGATGCCTGGCCGGACGACCTGCTGGCGCGTCTGCTGCGCTTGCACCGGGAGGATGGACAAGCCTGGCCCTTGCAAGCCGTGCGCGACGAGTGCATGACGACTTTTCTTGCAGGACATGAAACCGCCGCCGCAACGCTGAGCTGGTGGGCCTGGTGCATGGCGGCCCATCCGGAGGCCCAGACGAAGGCTGCGGCGGAAGTCCGGCTCGGCCTCGGTGATCGGCCGCCATCCGCCGCCGATCTGCCGCAGCTGCCCTATCTGGCCCAGACGGTGCAGGAGACGCTGCGCCTCTACCCGACGGCGCCGATGCTCAACAGCCGGCGCTCGACCCGGCCGCTTGCGCTGGGGGACTGGCGTTTCCCGGCGGGGACGATGTTCATGCTGCCGGTGCTGCTGATGCACCGCGATGCGCGCTGGTTTCCGGAGCCGCTGCGTTTCCAGCCGGAGCGCTTCGGCCCCGCTGCGGCGGATTTTCCCCGCGGGGCGTATCTGCCCTTCGGCGCCGGCCCGCGGGTGTGCCTTGGTCAGCATCTGGCGCTGACCGAAATGAAGGTGATGACTGCGATGATCCTGCAGCGTTTTGCGCTGTCGGTGCCCGACGGCATGGCTGCGCCGCAGCCCCGCTTCAACGTGTCCCTGCGGCCGGCTCAGCCCCTGCAGCTGTGCATCTCCCGGCGTGTCGAGGCGGGGTGTTAGGGCCTGCCGGATCTCATCGGCCATCGGCCGAGCGGGTTGTGGCGACTGTTCAGGCCTGCTGCAACTCGGCTCTGGCGAGAAAACGTGCGAAATCGTCGGCCGTCAGCGGGCGGCTGTACAGATAGCCCTGCATCACGTCGCATTCGCAGGCGGCCAGGAAGCACCGCTGTGCTTCCGTTTCGATGCCTTCGGCAATGACTCGCAGGCCCAGGCTGTGGCCCATCGCGACGATGGCGCGCACGATGTTGCGATCGGCCTCGCTGGCGTCCAGATCGGTGATGAACATCCGGTCGATCTTCAGGGTGTCGATCGGGAAACGTTTGAGGTAGCCGAGGGAGGAATAGTCGGCGCCGAAGTCGTCGAGGGCGATGCGCACACCCAGGTGGCGCAGCGCGTCCATCACGGCGATCGTCTCGATCTCCCCATTGACGGCGACCCGCTCGGTGATTTCGAGCACGAGGCGTTCGGGCGGCAGCCCGGTCTGGGCCAGGATGTCCCGGATCATGTCGGTGAGACCGCGCTCGTGGAACTGGTTGGCGGACAGGTTTACCGCGATGTTGATCTGCGGCAGCCCATCCTCCCGCCAGCGGCAGATTTGCCGGCAGGCCTGCTCGATCACCCAGCGCCCGACGTCTACGATGAGGCCGGTGTCCTCCAGAATGGGGACGAATTCCAGCGGTGAGATCGGGCCCAGCGTGGGGTGCCGCCAGCGCAGCAGTGCCTCGGCGCCGACGATATGCCCGTCCGAAATGGAGGCCTTGGGCTGGTAATGGAGTTCGAACTCCTGGCGGGCCAGGGCCTGGTGCAGCGCGCTTTCCAGGATCAGCCGGCGTTTGCCGACCTGGTGCATGTCCGGGGTGTACAGCCGGTAGGTGCCGCCGCGGCGTGCCTCGACCTGCAGCAGGGCGGCGGTGGCGGCGAGCAGCATGTGTTCGGCGTCGTCTTCGCCGGTGCTGCGCGGACAGGCCCCGATCCGGCTGCTGATCGCAATGCGGTAGTCGCCGAGTTCGAAGGGGGCTTCCAGGGCGCGGTTCAGGCGCTCGGCGATGGCGGCCAGCGCCGCCTCCCCGTCGCAGTGGGGCAGGGCCAGCGCAAAGCTGCCGTCGTCCAGGTGGGCCAGGAAATCTTCCGGACCGACCTGCATGGCCAGGCGCCGGGCCATTTCCTGCTGCAATTTGTGGCCGGCGTCGGGCAGCAGCGCACGGATCGCATGGCTGCGGCGCCCCGCTTCGATGAGCAGCAGGGCCACGCTGCTGGGACCGCTCAACAGCGCTTGCAGGTGCAGTTCCAGGCGGGCCCGGTTGGGTAGGCCGGTGAATGGATTCTGTTCTGCGCGCTGTTGCAGGGTGGCCCGCGCCGTGCGCAGCTCGGCCTGGGCCCGGGCGTGGGCGATCTCCCGTTCGAGCACCGGCAGCAGCTTGGGCAGGTCGTGTTTGGCCATGCAGTCGCGGGCACCCCGGTGCATGGCCTCCACGGCCTCGGCGGTTTCCATCGTGCCCGACATGACGATCACCGGCATGGCGGGTTCGCCGCCGCCGGCCTCACCGATCATGTCGAGGGCGATGAGGGCATCCAGATCGGGCAGGTGGTGGTCGCAGACGACCAGGTCCCAGCCCCCCTCGCGCAGTGCGGCACTCAGGCCGGCGCGGTTGCCGACGCGGGTGAGGCGGGCCGAAATCGCGCTGTCGAGCAAGGCCAGGCGCAACAGCTCGGCATCGTCGTCCGAGTCTTCGACCAGCAGAATCTGCAGCACGGTGTTCTCCTTGGGCATCGGCTTGCCTACTCAGAGCAGGTACGGATTTGAATTGTCGGCGATCTTCTCACGCCTGGGCTTGCGTGTGGCTGACCCCACGGCGCAGGCCGCCCCCCACCGGCAGCTCGTCGAACCAGTTGATGAAGCGCATCACGTCGGCGCCCTGGTAGATGGCGCCGTGTTGCGGACAGAGCATGTCGATCGGCAACTGGCTGACCCGTTGGCACCAGTCGCGCTTGGCTTCGGTGGAGCCCATCCAGCGGCGGTGGAAGCCTTCGGCCTGGCGGATGTGGCGATCGAAGTCCTCCACGAACAACGGGTAGTCGCCGGACAGGCGGGCGGCACCCACGTCGCCGCTGAAGAGGATGCGGGCTTTGCGGTCGTACAGGTGGAAGTTGCCCGACGAGTGCAGATAGTGGGCCGGTACGGCTTCCAGGTTGAGGCGGCCGAGGCGGATCGTACAGCCCTCGTCGGGGATGTGGATGAAAGTGTCGCCCTTGCCGCCGAAATGGGGGACGAACTCGGACCACAGCCAGCTCAGGTGGCATTTGAGGTCCGGGTTGAACTCCAGCCACAGGGCCAGCGACGAGATGATGTCCGGGTCCTGATGGGAGGCGAACAGGGTTTCGATGTGGCGCGGATCGACGGCGGCGGTGAGGGCCGAGAAGACCGCCGAGAAGATCTCCGAGCCGCCCGGGTCGGTGAGCAGTGCGCGCTGGCCGTCGACGATCAGGTATTCGTTGGTGTCGATCAGGTAATCGGGGCGCGCCGGGTCGCGGGCGACAACGATCCACTGGTGGTCGCCATCCTGGAAGATGGGGGTGGTTTTTTTCATTGTTGTTCCTGTCTGTGTGGGGATGGCCTAGCCGGCGTGCTGGGTAAGGGCCCGGCGCAACTGCTTGATGGTCCCCAGGATGGCGAGGATGGCGTCTTCGATCTCGTCGGCGACCTGGCGCAGGCTGGCGGCCAGGGCCTGACCATAGACGGCCTCGATCTTGGCCGCCCGGGACAGGGCGATGCCGGTGTTGCACAGGCGCAGCGCATGGTCGAGCCGGTTGCCGAGGCCGAACCAGCGTTCGCTGCCATCGCTGTCGATGCGCGCCTGGCGGGCTTCGATGCGGGTCGCGGCGCCGGCCAGACGCGGCTGGATGTCGGGCGGGACCTGGTCGAGGTGGGCTACGTGCAGCTTGATGCGGGTGGATTCGGCGACCGAATGCACCAGGTCACCGATGAAGTCGCCTAGCTCGTGCATCTGCCGGTCGAGCTGGCCGCTGAACTGGCGCAGTTCGCCGGAGACGATGCCGAAGCCGCGGGCCTGGCTGCCAGCCTGCTTGGCGGCCAGCATGGCGTTGAGGGCCACCAGGTTCACCTGGCGGGACAGAGCCGTGACCTGGCGGATGCCGGCGCTGATCTCGACGACCAGTTGGAGGGGACGTCCGCCGGCGTGTGCGGGGGGAGGGACAGGTTCCATTGATATCTTATTGGGAGTGGCCGGCGGGCGGCGCGGTGCGGAAGTAGGCCACCAGCTGTTGCAGCTGCTCGGCCTGGGCGCTCATTTCTTCCGCGGTGGCGGCCAGCTCTTCGGAGGCCGCCGCGTTCTGCTGGGTGACCTGGTTGAGCTGGTGCATGGCGGTGCTGATCTGGCCGACGCCGCCGGATTGTTCCTCGGAGGCGGCGGCGATTTCCTGGACCAGCTCGGAGGTCTTGCGGATCGCCGGGACCATGGCCTGCAGCAGGTGGCCGGCCTGGTCGGCGAGGCGCACGGAGCTGCCGGCGACTTCGCCGATTTCCTGGGCGGCTTCCTGGGAGCGTTCGGCCAGCTTGCGCACCTCGGCGGCGACGACGGCGAAGCCCTTGCCATGCTCGCCGGCGCGGGCCGCTTCGATGGCGGCGTTGAGGGCCAGCAGGTTGGTCTGGTAGGCGATGTCGTCGATGATGCCGATCTTGTCGGCGATCTCCTTCATCGCGGCAACGGTCTGGGACACCGCGTCGCCGCCGGAAGCGGCTTCCTCGGCGGCCTTGGAGGCCATGCTGTCGGTGAGCTTGGCGTTGTCGCTGTTCTGGTTGATGGAGGCGGAGGCCTGCTCGACGGTGGCGGAGACTTCCTCGACGCTGGCGGCCTGCTCGCTGGTGGCCTGGGAGAGGCTCTGGGCGGTGGCCGAGACCTCTTCGGAGGCACTGCCGAGGCTGTCGGCGGTGCTGCGTACCTGGCCGATGATGTCGGACAGTTTCTCGCTCATGTCGCGCAGGGCGGCCAGCAGTTGGCCGGCTTCGTCCTGACCATGGACTTCGATGCGGGTCGTGAAGTCGCCGCGGGCGATGACCTGGGCTGTGCTCACGGCCTGCTGCAGCGGGCGGCGCACCAGGCGGCGGATCATGCCGTAGAGCACGACATTGAGGGCCAGCACCAGCAGCGCGGTGCCACCGAGGATCACCGCCGCCAACTCGCGGGATTCGCGGGTGAATTCGTCGCGGTAGGTGGTGACCATGATCTCCCAGCCCCACGGGGCGTACACATCATGCACGGCAACCTTCTCGCGGGCCTCGGTCTCGCCGAGTTCCTTGTTGAGCCAGGGATAGAAGGTGGTGCCCTTTTTCCTGGCGAGGACTTCGCGGATGAACTCGCGGCCGCTGGAGTCCTTGGCGCTGAGGATGTTCTTGCCCTCGGCGGCGGGGTGGATATAGACCATGCCCGGATCGAAGCTGTTGTCGAGCACGGCGGCGTAGCCGGTGTCGCCGATCTTCATGCTCAGGAACTTCTCGCGCAGGCTCTTCATGCCGTCGGTCATGTTCATCCCGATGGCGTAGGCGCCGATGATGGCGCCGCGGGCATCCTTGATCGGCTGATAGTAGGCGTAGTTGAACATGCCGTCGCGCTTGGATGGGCCGGCATAGGTTTCGCCGCGCAGCAGGCGCTCGTAGGCCGGGTGCTTGCGGTCGAGGCGGGCGCCGGTGTTGCGCACGCCGCTGGCGTCCTTGCCCGAGCTGGCGACGAAGAAAAAGTCGTCGCCCTGGCGCACCGAGATGGTGGCGACGAGGCCGGTGAGGGCGCTGAAGCGGTCGGCGGCCTCGTTGTCGTTGTTGAGGACCAGGCTGCCGCTCTTCAGCTGCGGAAGCTGCTGGCTGCCGGACGGGATCAGATGGCTGGCATCGACGCTCATCGGGCCGTTGTAGGGCGCGCGGTAGAGGGCCAGATTGCGTTCCATGCCGAGGCGCAGGCTGTCGTCGGCAGTGGCGATCATGTCGAGCAGGCGCTGGGTGGTGCGCTGCATCTCGGCAATGCCGCGATCCTCGAGATAGCGTTCGGCGTAGTGGCCGATGACGCCCGCGAGGAGTAGCACCATGAGCAGGGACAGCGCGCTTTGTACCGCGATCAGGCGGCTGCCGATTGCCATGTCCTTCCAGGACTTGAGTTGCATGACGGTCGTTCCTTGTGGGCGTCGGGGGCCGCGCTTCAGGCGGCCAGGGTTTCGGGTTCGCTGGCAGCCACCGAGGCGAGGCCGGCCAGCTCTTCCACCGAGAAGGTGCGGGCCACGTCAAGCAGGATCACGAAGCGCTCCCCGATCTTGCCCATGCCACGGATGAACTCGTTGCGGATATGCACGCCGAAGGAAGGCGGCGGCTCCACGTCGGTGGCGGGGATCTCCAGCACCTCGTTGACGGCGTCCACCAGCACGCCGAGCTGCTGGATGCCATCCTCGGTGTCCACCTCGACGATCACCACGCAGGTGCGCCGCTTGGGTTCGGTGAGGCCTTGGCCAAAGCGGGCCAGCAGGTCCACCACCGGCACCACCGAGCCGCGCAGGTTGATGACCCCACGGATGTAGCGCGGCATCATCGGGACCTGGGTGAGCTGGGCGTACTCGATGATTTCGCGGATCGACAGGATGCCGATCGCGAACAGTTCGCCGCTCAGGTTGAAGGTGAGGTACTGCTCCCGTTCGGCGGCGTGCGCGGGGGCGCCGGCGTTATCGTGTCTGGGTTGCATGCGGTGTCTCCGTTGGGGGGGCGGGGTATGCCGCTCAGAAGCGGACGAAGTCCTGCGGGGACAGGCCGGCACCGGCAACGGCCAGGTCGGCTTGAAGGTTGTCGGACTTCGCGAGCACGCGCTTCTTGTTTTTCTCGCCGCGGGGTTGCTGACGCAGGCTCGGCGCTGCGCCGGTAGTCTTGAAGAACTGGATCAGCTGTTGCAGCTGCTCGGCCTGGGCGCTCATTTCTTCTGCGGTGGCGGCCAGTTCCTCGGAGGCGGAGGCGTTCTGCTGGGTGACCTGGTTGAGCTGGTGCATGGCGGTGCTGATCTGGCCGACGCCGCCGGATTGTTCCTCGGAGGCGGCGGCGATTTCCTGGACCAGCTCGGAGGTCTTGCGGATCGCCGGGACCATGGCCTGCAGCAGGTGGCCGGCCTGGTCGGCGAGGCGCACGGAGCTGCCGGCGACTTCGCCGATTTCCTGGGCGGCTTCCTGGGAGCGTTCGGCCAGCTTGCGCACCTCGGCGGCGACGACGGCGAAGCCCTTGCCATGCTCGCCGGCGCGGGCCGCTTCGATGGCGGCGTTGAGGGCCAGCAGGTTGGTCTGGTAGGCGATGTCGTCGATGATGCCGATCTTGTCGGCGATCTCCTTCATCGCGGCAACGGTCTGGGACACCGCGTCGCCGCCGGAAGCGGCTTCCTCGGCGGCCTTGGAGGCCATGCTGTCGGTGAGCTTGGCGTTGTCGCTGTTCTGGTTGATGGAGGCGGAGGCCTGCTCGACGGTGGCGGAGACTTCCTCGACGCTGGCGGCCTGCTCGCTGGTGGCCTGGGAGAGGCTCTGGGCGGTGGCCGAGACCTCTTCGGAGGCACTGCCGAGGCTGTCGGCGGTGCTGCGTACCTGGCCGATGATGTCGGACAGCTTGTCGACCATGTCGTGCAGGGCCTGCAGCAGCTGGCCTGCTTCGTCCTTGCGGTTTACCTCGATGCGGGTGGTCAGGTCGCCGTTGGCGAGGGCACGGGCGATCCCCACCGCCTGGGCCAGCGGGCCGGTGATCGAGCGGGTTACGGTGACCGCCAGTGCAATCCCGATTGCAATCGCGATGGCACTCAGCACCAGCATGCTGGTGAGGGCTGCATCATAGGTTTCGCTGGCCTTCTTGGCGGCGATCTGCGTAGCCTTGGTCTCCTCGTCGACGAACTTGGCCAGGCTGTCCAGCCACTCCCGCTGGGCCGGGCGGACTTCCTTGAACAGGAGCGCGGTGGCTTCCGCCATGCGGCCCTGGCGGGCGGTGTCGAGCACCTGGACCTGCAGGCGCAGCACGGTCTGGGCGAGGCCCTTGATCTTGGCGGCGAGGGCGCGCTCCTCGTCGCTGGCGTTGGCGGCGAGCAGCTTGTCCAGCTCGGCTTCGCCTTCCATGTAGCTGTTCTTGCGGGCTTCGAGGCGGGCCGTCTCGGTCTTGGTGACGCTATCGTCCTGGCTCAGCAGCAGGTTGCGCAGGGCGATCGCCGAGTCACGCAGGTTATCGACCATGGCGTTGGTGACGCGGGTCTTTTCGTTGTAAACGGCGGTGATCTGCTGCACGCTGTCGTTGATGGTCATCATGCGGGTGGTGCCCGTGTAGACGATGGCGACGAGCAGGACCAGGACGAGCCCGAACCCGAAGGCCAGGCGTTGGCTGATTTTCAGATTGCTGAACATGGATGTTCTCCGGCTGGGAATTCAGGAAATGAGGGGTCAGGCGGCGGCGCGGTCGGTGACTTGCTGCATGAGGCGCGGAACGTCGAGGATCAGGGCGACCGCGCCGCTGCCCAGGATGGTCGACCCGCTGATGCCCTGGACGCGGCTGAAGACGCGGCCGAGGGGCTTGATGACGGTCTGGATCTCGCCGTGCAGGCTGTCCACCACCAGCCCGGCGCGTTTGCCGCCGTACTGCACGACCACCAGGTTGCGGTCGGTGTTGCGCCCGTCCTTGCCGGCCGGCAGATCTAGGGCGTCGCGCAGGCGGGCGTAAGGCAGGATCTGACCGCGCTGGTTGAGGTAGTCGCGGCGTTGGCCGGACTGGCGCTCGCCGGCAGGCAGTTCGATGCACTCGACCACCTGATCCAGTGGAATCACGAAGGAGGCGTCGCCGACGCCGACCAGGAAGCCGTCGATGATGGCGAGGGTCAGCGGCAGGCGGATGCGCATCGTGCTGCCCTGGCCTTCGATGCTGTCGATCTCGATGCTGCCGTGCAGAGCCTCGATGTTCTTCTTGACCACGTCCATGCCGACGCCGCGCCCGGAGATGTTGCTGAGCTGCTCGGCGGTGGAGAAGCCGGGGGCGAAGATCAGCTTGTAGACGTCTTCGTCGGCGAGGTTCTGCTGGGGGCTGACGAGGCCTTTTTCGACGGCCTTCTTCAGGATGCGCTCGCGGTTGAGGCCGTTGCCGTCGTCGCTGACTTCGATCAGCACGCCGCCGGAGTCGTGGCGGGCGTCGAGGCGGATCGTGCCCTGAGCCGGCTTGCCGCGGGCCACGCGTAGCTCGGCGGCCTCGATGCCGTGGTCCATGGCGTTGCGGACCAGGTGCATCAGGGGGTCGCCGATCTTCTCGACCATGGTCTTGTCGAGCTCGGTTTCGGCGCCGTTGATGACCAGACGGATGTCCTTGCCCAGGTCGCGGGCCACGTCGCGCACCACGCGCTGGAAGCGGTTGAAGGTCTCGCCGATCTGCACCATGCGCAGGTTGAGGGTGCTGTCGCGGACCTCCTCGATCAGGCGCGCCATCGTGGCGGTGGCTTCGAGCATGCGGCGGGCCTTCAGCTGGCCGGCGATCATGTTGGCGCCGGCGCCGGCGATGACCAGTTCGCCGACCAGATTGATCAGTTGGTCGAGCTTGTCGGCATCCACGCGCAGGGTCTTGGCGCGGCCGCTGTCGCGGGCCGGCTTGCTGCCGGCCGCGGGGGGCGCGTCGATGAGGGTGGGCAGGGCCGGCGCGTCGTCGGCGATGACGGGCACCAGGGCGGTCGTCGCGACAGGGGCGGGCGCCAGGGCCCGTTCCAGCTCGGCGGCCTCGAGGGTGCCGCAGCGCACCAGCACTTCGCCGAGGCTGGCCGGCTCCGGCGACAGCGCCGTCAGCATGTCGGCGTAGGCTCGCAGCGGGCTGTGGGGCGGCAGGATGTGGATGGTGGCGTCGTCGCGCACGAAGTCGAAGGCGCCGTCGATGTCGGCGTGGCTGGCTTCGCTCTTCAGGCTCAGTTCGAAGCCCAGGTAGCAGGTCTCCGGGTCCAGCTCGCCGAGGGCCGGCAGCGCATCCTGCAGGGTGACGATGCCCTCGATGTCGCCGAGGCTGCCCAGATAGCGGATGAAGGACAGCGGGTCCATGCCGTGCTGCAGGACTTCGTGGCTGAAGCGCAGGGAAACATGCCAGTTGCCGGTGACGGCGCTGTCGTCGCTGCCGCTCGCGGTGGGGGCGGCAGCAGGTGCTGCTGCGGCGGCGACGGGGACCGGCAGGGTGCTGGCAGTGGTGAAGCGGGCCAGCTGGCCGAGCAGGTCGTGGCCGATCGCGTTGACCACCGGGTCGTGGCCGTGGGCTTTGTCGGCGACGCGCTGGAGCAGGGTGCCAATATGGTCGCCGCTGGCCAGCAACAGTTCGGCCAGTGGGCGGTCGATGGCGAGTTCGTTGCCGCGTACGCGGTCGAGGACGTTCTCGACGGTGTGGGTGAAGCCGACCACCTCGTCGAAGCCGAAGATGCCGGCGGAGCCTTTGATGGTGTGGGCGGCACGGAAGATGGCGTTGACGGTCTCGCCGTCGCCCTCGCCGTTCTCGATCTGCAGCAGGCCGTCCTCCATCTGCTCCAGCAGTTCGCGGGCTTCGAGGAGGAAGGTCGGGATGGCCTGATCGATGTCCATGTTCATTGCTCTCCGCTGGAGGGGTCGGCGGCTGGCAGCAGCGCCTCGAAGCCGCACAGGGTGAGGCTGTCGCGGACCGGCGCGCTGCAGCGTTCAAGGGTGCTGGCCGGCAGGCTGCGCAGGGCGGCCAGCACCAGCTGCAGGCCGGCGCAGTCGATTTCGATGACGTCGCCCAGGTCGAGGCGGCAGGGGGGGGCGTCCGCCGGCAGGGCCAGCAGGGCGTCCCGGACGGCGGCGGCGGTGTAGATGTTCAGCTCGTCGCTGAAGCGGACGCGGGTCTGTCCGTCGTCCCGGGCGATGTCGAGGCTCATGGCGCTTTCCTGGATGCCGGCCGGCTGCTCAGGGCAGGACCAGCTTGGAGACGGCGTTGAGCATTTGCGCCGGGGCGAAGGGCTTGACCATCCAGGCCTTGGCGCCGGCGGCCTGGCCTTCGGCCTTCTTGGCTTCCTGGTTTTCGGTGGTCAGCATGACGACGGGGGTGAACTTGTAGCTGGGCAGCTTTTTCATCTCTTTGACGAAGGTGATGCCGTCCATGTTGGGCATGTTCACGTCGCTGATGACCAGATGGACCTTGCGGCCGTCGAGCTTGCCGAGGGCGTCCTTGCCGTCGCACGCTTCGACCACGTCGTAGCCGGCGCCCTTCAGGGCAATGCTGACGACCTGGCGCAGGGAGGCGGAATCGTCCACCACGAGAATGGTTTTAGCCATGGATGTACTCCTAGAAGAAGGTGATTTCTGACGGGTCGTCGCCGGCGGCAGTGCCACCGCCGGCGTGGATCTGGCGTTCTTCGGCGGTGGCGTAGCTGCCGGACAGGCTGGCCAGCATGCGGTCCACCGGCAGGGGCTGCGGCCAGCCGCCGTGGGCGACGTCGGCGTGGCTGGCGGCCAACTGGGCGGGCAGGGCGTCGATGCTGTCGCGGACGTGGCTGAGGATCTGGCTGACCCGGTCCTGGAACTGGAGCTGGACGAGGGCGTCGGAGACGTCGGACTTGATGCCGGCACTCTCGTTGCGCAGCGTGTGGCTGGACTCGACGAGGCCGTCGATGATGCCGCGGAAGCCGCCGAGCACTTCGCCGATGGCATCCTCCGAGGCTTGCAGCGCGCGGGCGTCATTGACGGCGGTGCTCTCGGCGCTGGCGACGGCGGTGGCGATGGCCTTGCTGATGGCATCCACCGCGGTGCCCATGTTGACGCCGGTGGTCTTGGACTGGCCGGACAGTTTGCGCACTTCGTCGGCCACCACCGCGAAGCCGCGCCCGGCTTCGCCGGCGCGGGCCGCCTCGATGGCCGCGTTGAGGGCCAGCAGGTTGGTCTGGTCGGCGATGCCGGCCACGTCCACCGCCATCTTCTGCAGTTCGACGATGAACTGCTGCAGGCGCTTCACTTCGGAGACCATCTCTTCCTTGTGGCGGTTGGCGGTCTGCAGGGATTCGATCAGGGATTGCAGGCGGGTTTCGCTGCGGGTGAACACGCCGAGCAGGCCGCCTTGGCCGTCGGCCGCACCGGAGGCCGCGTCGGCCGTGCGTACCGACACGTCGAGGCGGTCCACGATGGCGGAGAAGGCCAGGGTCAGGCCGACCACGGCGCTTTCCATCTGGGAGCGGCCGCTCTCGATCTGGCGGCTCCACAGGGGGAACAGGCGTTCGGCCAGTTGGTCGAGGCTGGCCACGTAGGGCGTCAGTTTTTCCACTTGGGTCGTTTCCGTTTGGCGATGGAGTTGCTGGGTTGCGCTGGCAGCGTCCTGGCGCAGGCCGTGGCGGATCGCCCAGCCGATGCCGCCGCCGACCAGCAGCGCCGCGCCTGCGGCGACGAAGGTCGGCCAGGCGGGCGCGCCGACCGCGGCCACGGCGACGGCGCCGGGCAGGCCGGCGCCGAGGGCCAGCAGCGGGGAGGCGGCGAGGCGCGTCATGGCCGCGCTCCGGCGTGAAGGCGGCTGGTGGGCGCGCTGTCGATGTGTCCGCTGACCGTCATTGCTGGGCTCTCCTCGGGTGGATCCGCCGCCTGCGCTGCCGCAGGGAATGGATGCCGTGCTGAATTTATCTGCGCGCATCTGCCGGTCGGATTGGGGGCCACCGTCATGCGCCTGGATTACGGACGCAATGGTGCCGATCGCCGCTGCTGGCGAATATCGGCGGAGGCTTAAAGTTTTTGTCGGAAGCGACCGGTCGCGTGTAGGAGGATTCCTAGGGCGAGCGGGGGGAAGGGAGGGATTTCAGCGGGATGCCGCGGAGCAGACGCCTGCGGCGGGGCTGTGGGGGCGGACGTCTGTGAGGGCGAATTCATTCGCCCGCCGCCGCTTCAGCGCAATTCGACGAGTTGGTGTTCTATGGCGTAGTGGATCAGCTCGGCGCTGCTGCTCATGCCCATCTTCTGCAGGATGCGCGACTTGTGGGTGCTGACGGTCTTGACGCTGAGGGACAGGCGTTCGGAGATGGCGGTGATGGTGGCGCCGGCGACGATCATCTGGAAAATCTGGTATTCGCGGTCGGACAGTGTGGTGTGGGGCAGTTCGTTGTGGCGGGCGCTGTATTCGAGGGCCAGGCGCTCGGCGACGGCCGGGCTGATGAAGACGCCGCCGCCGGCGACCTTGCGCAGCGCCCCGATGAGTTCCTCGCCGGCGTGCTCCTTGGTCAGGTAGCCGGCAGCGCCGGCCTTTATGGCGCGGACGGCGTACTGCTCTTCCTTGTGCATGCTGAGGACCAGGATCGGCAGCCGGGGGTACTCGCTCTTCAACTGCTTGATCAGCTCGATGCCGCTGCGGCCGGGCATCGACATGTCGAGCAGCAGCAGGTCGGGCGGCGCCTGGCGGACCTGGGTGATGACCTCGTCGCCGGTGGCGGCTTCGGCGCAGACCGTGAATTCCGGCGCGTCGCTGAGGACCTGCTTGAGGCCGGTGCGGACGATGCTGTGGTCGTCGGCCAGCATGAGACGGATCATCGGGGGCTGTCCTTGTCGTCTGGAGCGGATTCGCCGAGGGGCAGGCGTACCGCGATGGTGGTGCCGTGGCCGGGTGCGCTGCGGATTTCGCAGCTGCCGCCGAGGGCTTCGGCGCGCTCGCGGATGCCGAGCAGGCCGAAGGACGAGCGGGTACCGGCGGTGGCCGGGTCGAAACCTTTACCGTTGTCGCTGACGGCGATCTCGATGGCGTCGGTGTCCCGTTCGAGGGTGACCAGCACGCGGCTGGCGGCGGCATGGCGGGCGATGTTGGTGAGGCATTCCTGAATGATGCGAAAGGCCGCGGTGGCGCGGGGTTTGTCGGTCTGCAGGTCTTCGGCCGCGGCGGCGTCGAGCTGGCAGTCGATGCCGTGGCGGTGGCCGAAACCTTCGAGGAACCATTCGACGGCGTCGCGCAGGCCGAGGTCGTCGAGCATCACCGGGCGCAGTTCGGACGACATGCGGCGCACCCAGTCGACGGTGTCGTCGATCAGGCGCTTCATGTCGGTGAGCTTGTCGTGCAGGGGCTGGGCATCGGCGGGCAGGCGGGCGCGCAGCCAGGCGGCGTCCATCTTGATGGCGGTGAGCATCTGGCCGAGTTCGTCGTGCAACTCGCGGGCAATGTGGGTGCGTTCTTCCTCGCGTACCGATTGCAGGTGGGCCGACAGTTCCTGGGAGCGGCGGCGGGCGTCGCGCAGTTCCTGCTGGACCTGCTTGCGGGCGCCGATGGCCTGGGCCGCGCTGACGGCGCCGACGATGCGGCCGTCTTCGATGAGCGGCGTGGCGACGAAGGACACCGGCACCGGCGTGCCGTCCTTGTGCAGGTAGATGTCGTCCTCGATGCGCTGGGTCTGGCCGCTGCGCAGTGCCAGCAGGGTGCCGCAGCAGGCTGGGTCGGACGGCGGCGCGTCGGCGGCGGCGCGGTGGATGATGAAGTGGATCTGCTGGCCGAGCAGTTCCTCCTCGCTCCAGCCGAGCAGGCGCTCGGCTTCGGGGTTCATCCACAGCAGCGCACCGCGGGCGTCGGTGGCGAACAGGGCTTCGCCGACCGCGTTGGTGATGGCGCGCAGGCGCTTCTCGCTGAGGCGCAGAGCCTCCTGGGCGTGTTCGTGGTCGCGCCGGATGGCGGCCTCGCGCAGGGCCCGCTCGATAGCGGGCTGCAGGCGCGGCAGGTTGTCCTTGACGACGAAGTCGGAGGCGCCGGCCTTGATGAGGGCGGCGGCGGATTCCTCTCCGACGAAACCCGAAACGGCGATGAAGGGCAGGTCGCAGCCCAGTTCGCACAGCAGCCCGAGGGCCGCGGTGGCGCTGAATTGCGGCAGGTGGTAGTCGGAAATCACCACGTCCCACGGTTGGGTGGCCAGCGCCTCGCGCATGCGGGCTTCGTTGTCGACCCGCTGGACGACGATGTCCGGCCAGTGCATTTCGAGCTCCAGCAGGATCAGGTCGGCATCGTCGGGGGAGTCTTCGACCAGCAGGACGTGCAGACGGGCGGGTGGGCTCATGAAGGTTGGCGGTGGCGTGGCATCAGGCTTTATTGTCCCTTGGGCTTTCCCGCTGCGGCAAGGTGAAGTGGATCGTCGCCCCGGCACCGACGGCGCCTTCCGCCCACACCTTGCCGTGGTGGCGGCGGACGACTCGTTCGACGGTAGCGAGGCCGATGCCGGTGCCTTCGAATTCGCTTTCCGGGTGCAGGCGCTGGAATTCCTTGAACAGCTTGCGGGCGTAGGTGGGATCGAAGCCGGCACCGTTGTCGGCGACGAAGAAGACCCGGCGTTCTTCTTCCGTCCGGCAGCCGAAGCGGATCAGCGGCTGCGGGGTCGGGCGGGTGAATTTCCAGGCATTGCCGAGCAGGTTGTCGAGCAGGATGCGCAGCAGGCCGGCGTCGCCGAAAACCACGAGCCCGTCTTCGATCTGGGTCTGGAGCGGGCGGTCGGGATCGCTGCGTTGCAGTTCGTCGAGAATCTGGCGCGCGAGTGCGCTCAGATCCACCCGCTGCCGGCGCACGGGGCCGCGGCTCACGCGGGACAGCTTGAGCATGTCGTCGATGAGTCGGCTCATGCGCTGGGCGGCGCGCCGTACCCGGTCGAGATAGTCGCGGCCGGCCTCGTCGAGCTGGCCCTGGTGGCGGCGCTGCAGGGCCTGGCTGAAGCCGTCGATGCTGCGCAGCGGTGCGCGCAGGTCGTGGGAGACGGCTGAGCTGAAGGATTCCAGCTCACGGTTGACGTCCTCGAGGGCGCGGGTCCGTTCGGCGACCCGCCATTCCAGTTCTTCGTTGAGCTGGCGCAGTTCGGCCTCGGCCTTCTGGCGCTGGGCGTTCTGGTGGGCCGCGTCGAAGGCGAAGGCCAGGTCCTGGCACAGGTCGTCGAGGAGGGCGACGATCTCGGCGGTGAAGAAATGGGCTTCCGGCGCGTACAGATTGATGAGGGTGATTTCGTCCTGGTGGCGGATCTGGAAGGCCGCCGACGAGCGATAGCCGCGGCTCAGGGCGAGGCCACGCCAGGGGGCCAGGTTGGGGTCGGTGGCGATGTCGTCGCACAGCACATGGCGGCCTTCGCGGATCGCTCGCCGTGTGGGGCCCTGGCCGTCGGCCAGGACTTCGTAGATGGCCAGGGTCGCGTCGATGTAGCCGTCCTCGTGGCCCCAGTGGGTGATTTGAGTCGGTTTGCCGCCTTCCATGCGGCAGGTCCACGCCATCGCCAGGCCGCCGTCCTCGACCATGATGCGACACAGGGCCTGCAGCAACTGTGCGCTGTCGCGGATCCGCACGATAGCCTGGTTGGCCTTGCTGAGTACGGCGTAGAGGCGCGCCAGGTGGGCCAGTCGCTTCTTGGCCAGGACTTGTTCGGTGATGTCGAGGTTGGTGCCGATCAGACGTTGCCGGCGCCCGTCGACGTCGGCCGTGATCTCGGCGTGGCAGTCCAGGTAACGGATCTCGCCGTCCGGGCGGCGGATGCGCATCTGGTAGGTGCACGGCTGACGGGTGGCGATGACGGTGTTGATTTGTTCGAGTACGGCAGGCAGGTCCTCCGGAACGACCAGGCTCTTGAAGTGCTCCAGGCTTGCCACTGTTTCGTTCGGTTCATGGCCGAACAGCCGGAAACACTCGTCGGACCACAGTTGCTCGTCGGTATCGAGGCGCCATTCCCAGCTGCCCAGATGGGCGATGCGCTGGGCTTCGTTGAGGAAGGCGTCGCGGCGGCGGATCTTGTCTTCGGCGCGGATGTGTTCGGTGATGTCGTGGGTGACGCCGATCACGTTGCGTGGCGTGCCATCGGCACGGCGGAACACCTTCCCCTGCACGTGGACCCAGCGGCGGCTGCCGTCCGGCAGGATGAACTGGTGATTGATGTCCAGCGGGACGCCGCCGTTGAGTGTCGCCCCCAAGGCCAGTCTGACCTCCGGGTGTTGTTCTGGGGGGATGTGCCTGAAGATCGCGTCGATGGTGGACAGGTCTGCGGCCGGACCGAGCCCGAGTACCTCGGCGGCGTCTTGAGCCCAGGTCAGGGTGCCGCGGGCGATGTCGTATTCCCAACTGCCGATGCGTCCGATGCGCTGGGCCTCGTCAAGATGCAGGCGGGTGCGGGCCTGCTTGCTGACGGCAGGGCTGATGCGGCTGTACAGGAAGAGGGAGCCGGCGAGTACCAGGACGCCGGTCAGCAGCGCGGAGATCCGCAGTTGTTCGAGCAGGAGGTCGTGGATGTCTCCGGTGTCCAGCTTCTGCACGATGCCCAGGCCGAATTCGGGCAGTGGTGCATAAGCCGCAAGGACGGCATGTCCCCGGTAGTCGCGGGCGAGACCGAAGCCGGACTCCCCGTCCAGGGCGCGGGCGACCGGAATTCGCTCGCCGTTCACCACCTTGAGCGTCGTGAATACGTAGGGGGTCAGGCGGGTCGGGAAACAGTCTGCATGCGCGCCACTGGCTTTGCAGGCGACCAGTTCTCCGGAATGGCCAAGGGTGTCGGTATCGTTGAGAACGTCGGCGAGATGATCCAGGCGTACCTGGACGATGATTTCGTAGGGGGCCGGCGTGTCGGCGCCAACCGGGACGCGCACTTCAACCCAATAGGCCTCGTTCCAGAATAACCAGGTGCGACGGTCGATGCGCATGCGGTTGCGCTCGATGGTGGAACGGGCGCCGGTGGCGGCGAGCGTCCGGCCGTCCCTGCCGGTGACCCACAGGGCTTTCAGGCCCGAGCTCTGGCCGGCGTTCAGGATGCGTTGTAGTTCGGCGTGCAGTACCGGACCACCGATGCCGAGGCGGACAAGGTTTTCCAGGCGGGTCAGCTGGAGGCCTTGTTCGGCGATCGAGGTGGCGTGATGGATCGTGTTGCGCAGGACGCTGATGTTGGCCCCCAGGGCCGATTGCAGGGTGTGCCGGAAAAGGGACAGGGTCTGGCCGGCAAAGGTGCTCACGCCGATCAGCCAGGCGGCGATGGCGGCGATCAACAGCATCGAGCTGCCTACGGCGAACACCTGTCGATCCTGGCGATGGCGATAGAAGTTGCGCAGACCCGTGAGCTGCAGCAGGGTCCGGCCGAGCCCTACGGAGAGCGTTGCCAGGGCGAAGGCCGATGCCCAGTCCAGCGCAAGGTGCCGTCCGCCGAAGTCGAACAGGTCGAAACCGACGACACTGTTCAGTACCTGGGCGGCAGCGCCGAGCAGGATCAGCAGGCATAGCCACTGCAGCAGCAACTGCAGGGCGATGTGGGAGAACGGGCTGCGGGCTCTCGGGAGGCCGGCGAGGATGACCGCGGCGAGGAGCAGTGCGACGGCGCTGGTCGGTGATGGCAGGTCTGCCGCCGGAGGCGCCGTCTGCAGGGCGCGAATCAGGCTCAGGATGGCCAGGGTGCCGAGGGCGACGGCCAGCAGGGTTTGCCATGCCCTTTGCCGTGGGCATGCGGTGTTGGCGATGAGCAATCCTGCACCCGCCAGCACGAAGCCGATGAGGGCCGTACTGCCGGGAGAGCCCAGGACGGAGGACCCCACGCTCAGGTATGTGCTCCATGCAACGAGCATCAGGCCGGAAAGTGCTCCCGTCCAGCCGCGTCGATCTGCATGCACTAGCACACTCGGGTATCCATCCTTGGTCGCAGGGGTCGCAGACTACCACCTGCACAGGAGACCGGCAAAAGTGGCCGCTTTCCGCACGGTGATTTTGTGAACGTCGACAAGTGGGTCATAATTCTGCGGCTTTGTTGCGAATGAGCCTCGGCAAGTATTCGAAACTGCCGCTTCAACCGTGACAAAGTCAGTCTTTTCAATGCCTTCGTGCCCGTGCCCCTCATCTGACCGCGCGCCTCATTCAGGATGCCCGGCTGCGCCTTTGACATGACAACGGCGAAATGTCGAGGTTGGAATGGCACTTGCATGGGGACGACGTTTTTTTAGGTGATCTCTTCAATCCTCGCGGACTGGCGATCCTACGCCCAATTGTGGCGCATAGATCGTGAGCTTTTCGTCATGTCCGGCTAAACTGATAAGATCGTTTGCAACCGCCATTCGTATTGCCCGACTGATCCATGGCCGCTACGCCCGAATCCCCTGAAAAGGAATATTGCAGTACCTCCGAAGCAGCCCAGCGACTGGGCTTGTCCTTGGGGACCGTTCAGCAGATGGTCGAGAACGGCCAGCTTGAGGGCTGGAAGACTGCGGGGGGGCACCGTCGGATTCGCGTCAGTTCGATCGAGGAATTCCGCGCCCGCTCGATGGCGGGGGGCGGGCAGGGGCAGCAGAGCCGTGCGCCGGGCAGTGCGCTCCAGGTGCTGGTCGCGGAGGATGACCGCATTCTGCAAAAGCTCTATGAGCACACCTTCTCGTCATGGGGCCTGCCTCTCCAGGTGCGCCTGGTGTCCAGCGGGATCGACGGTCTGCTCGAGATCGGCCGGGAGGCACCGGATCTGCTGATCACCGACTTGCGCATGCCTGGCATCGACGGTTTCGAGATGATCCGCCGGCTGCGCGCCGATCCCCAGCTGCAGGATCTCGACATCGTGGTGGTCAGTGGTCTGACCGACGACGACATCGCTGAGCAAGGCGGCTTGCCGCCGGACGTCATTCTCTATTCCAAGCCGGTTCCTTTCCGCGAGCTCAAGGGCTACGTGCAGGCCAAGATCATGGCCTTGCAGCGGCGCGGACGAGGGGCCTGAGCAAGTCCCTCCCGTAGTGTGACCGAGAATTGATCGGCCCCGGCAGACCAGCGCTGCCGGGGCCGATCTTTTTGGCGTTGCCTTTGTTTGAGCGCTGACCCGCGGGATGTGCGGCGGGTGCCGCTGCAACCTGTCGACGTCCCGGTGGTTGTCGTCGCGGGCTGGATCTCGTCCTGTTCGTCGGGAATTGAAATCGATCAAGGTGCGGGCCTCGCGATGTGTTGATGCTGTGACCGTGTTGTTGCCTGACGGTACGAAAGTGGATGTATATGTCAGGATCTTATGTGACGATTCTGTTTGTGCGGTAGAATTTAACGATAATGATATATTTTGTGTTTATGCTTTTGTCGTTGTTGTGTAAGCTTCATGGTGCCACGTCCCGTGTTCCTGCTCATGTGCAGGTGAGGTATGGCCGGTGCTGCGGACCGTCTAGGTACCGCGCTTGATGAATGGTGACCAGGGGAGTCGATGAACCTGTCCGATGAGGTTGCCCGTGGGTGACCCTGTTTCCGAAGCGGCCATTACCGGTGCGGCGCTGGTGCGTCATCTGAACGATGCGCGTTTTGCCAGTTTGCGCGCGCTGCGTCAGTTGCTGCGTGCCCTCGATGCGGAACGGATCGCCATCGGGGTCCTGAGTCCGGACGGCTCCAGCCTTCAGGAGGAACTGGTGTGGGCCAGCGGTTTTGGCCGTTGCGGGGAGTCGGAGCGGATCTTGTCCTGCGCGGCATTCGCCAATGAAATCCGCGGCTGGCTGGCGTCGACGAAGGACGCACTGAGCATTGCCATCGATACGCGCTCGCCGGCCTGGCATGAGGTGCCCTGCGACCAGTTGTTGCTGGTGCGCGATTGCGCTGGTGCGAACGAGGGGGGCAGCCTGGTGCTGGCAGCCCAGTTGCGGGGCAGCGTTGTGTTGCCTGACGAAGCGGCACGGGCGATTGCCATCCTGCTTCGCGAATATGCCTGCCGGCGGGAGCCGGCCACGCTGCATGCCGGGGCGTAGTTTCTGTCGTTTCCCTTAGCCCTGTTTTCCCGAAACCTGCACTAGCCCAGTTCGCTGACGCCAGTAAGCCACGTCGATGGTCGCCAGGCAGTCCAGCAAGTGATTCCGGGCCGCCGTCAGGTGGGCTGCGGCAATTCCACTCAGCTCCGCGCCGAGCTGGAAATCTTCGCCACGCACGCATAGTACGAAGGCCGGGGGCGGCGGCCGGCGGATCTCCTCATACACGTGCAGCACGGCTTCCGGCGAGAGGGCGTGGGAGCTGATCGAGCGATCGGGAGCGGGATGGATCTCCCGGAACGAGTAGGGGGCCGGCGTACCGGTGCCCGCATCGATGAACAGCGCCAGATCCCGGTCGTCCAGGTCCAGGGCATGTTCGATCTGCAGCTGGAAATCGCTGACCAGTCTTACGTCCGGCAGATTCCAGCTTTCCAGTTCGGCCATCAGGCGCGGGCCGAGGGCATCGTCGCCCCGCGACGGATTGCCGATGGCGAAAACCACCAAGGCCATGGCTTCAGCCCCCGCTGACGGCCCGATCCACCAGGCACTCATCCTCGTCCACCAGTTCGACGGCCAGCGGCATCTTGCCAAGGGCGTGGGTGGCGCAGGACAGGCAGGGGTCGAAGGCGCGGATCGCCACCTCGATGTGGTTCAGCAGGCCTTCGGTGAGCTGGCGGCCGTCCAGGTAGCGGCGGGCGACCTGGCGCACGGCTTCGTTCATGGCCTGGTTGTTGTGGGTGGTGGACACGATCAGGTTGCAGTAGCTGACCAGATCGTCCTCGCCGACGCGATAGTGGTGGATCAACGTGCCGCGCGGTGCCTCGATGATGCCGACGCCTTCGCGCCCTTTCGGCCCGCTGGCGAGGCGGTCGTCGGACAGCAGGTCCGGGTCGTCCAGCAGGTCGCGCACCACTTCGGCGGCGTGCAGCATCTCGATCATCCGCGCCCAGTGGTAGGCCAGCGGTGCGTGGATCGGTTCGCCGTCGCCGCGGGCGATGAAGTCCTGGCGTTCGGCTTCGGCCAGCGGGCTGGGGATGAAGTCGCAGTTCTGCACACGGGCCAGCGGGCCAACCTTGTACCAGCCCTTGGCCGGGCCCAGCTCGCGGATGAAGGGGAACTTCATGTAGCTCCAGGGCTTCACCTCCTCGACGATGTACTGCTCGTAGTCGGCGCAGGGCAGGCCGTCGCGGACGATCTGGCCACGGGCGTCGCGCAGGCGCAGGTGGCCGTCGTAGAGGTCCATCGCGCCGTCGGCCCGCACCAGACTGAACAGGTGGCTGCGAAACAGGCCGAATTCGTCGTACAGCGGGCCGTTGGCTTCATGCAGGCGGCGGGCGAGGTGCACTGCGTCGCGGCTCCAGCTCACCACCTGGTCGGCGTCCTTGCGCAGCAGGTCGCGATCGTCCGTGCTCAGCGACTTGTTCACGCCGCCGGGGATCGCGCCGGTGCCATGCACGCGCTTGCCGGCGGTGACGCGGATGACCTCCTGACCGAACTTGCGCAGCAGTACGCCTTCCTTGGCCACGTGGGGATAGGCGGCGGCGACGCCGACGATGTTGCGCTGCTGAACCGGCGACTCGAAGCCGAACAGCAGGTCCGGTGAGGACAGGTGGAAGAAGTGCAGTGCGTGGGACTGCAGGATCTGGCCGTAGTGCATCAGGCGGCGGATCTTCTCGGCGGTGGGGGGGATCTGCATGGCGCCGACCACCGGGTCGAGGGCTTTGGACGCGGCCAGGTGGTGGCTGACCGGGCAGATGCCGCACAGGCGCTGCACCATCACCGGCACCTCCCAGTAAGGGCGGCCCTGGATGAATTTCTCGAAGCCGCGGAATTCGACGATGTGCAGCCGTGCTTCCTTCACATGGCCGGCGTTGTCGAGTCGCAGCGTGACCTTGCCGTGGCCTTCGACCCGCGATACGGGGTCAATGGCAACCCGGCGCAGGCTCTCCCGGTTGGCGGCAGTTTCCAGTTCGAAGCTCATGGTGCGAACCTCAGTCGTAATGCAGCAGCCCGCCGGCCAGCCGCGGCGTGCGGCCGGCGATCAGGTCGGTGAGGAACTTCCAGATCGCCGGGCCGGACGGCGGGCAGCCGGGCAGGAAGTAATCGATGCGGACCACTTCGTGGATCGGCCGTACTTTGTCGAGGGGCAGCGGTAGTTCCGGGTCGTTGGGGATCTGGCCGTTCTCGAGGCCGGGGCGGAACTGGTAGACCTCCCGCAGGCATTCGGACAGCGGTAGGTGATTGCGCTGCGCCGGCAGGCCGCCATTCACCGCGCAGGCGCCGAGGGCGATCAGGGTCTTGCAGTGGCGGCGGAATTCGCGCAGCACGTGGACGTTTTCGGCGTTGCAGACGCCGCCTTCGATGAGGCCGATGTCGCAGGGCCCGACGTCCTTGATGTCGGTCAGCGGCGAGCGGTCGAACTCGATGAGCTCGACCAGCTCGAACAGGTGCTCGTCGATGTCCAGGAAGGACATGTGGCAACCGAAGCAGCCGGCCAGCGAAGTGGTGGCGACGCGCAGCTTGCGGGCCGGGACGGGAGCCGGGCTCATGATTCCTCCTCCTTCAGCGTCTTGCTGCGGATCGTCTCGGTGTCGAAGGTCCGCTCGCCGATCGGCACCGCGAAGCCGCGGCCCTTGGGAAGGATCACGCCGACCGGGCAGATGCGGGCGGCCAGATCGTCCTTCGAGAAATCCGTGTCGGCCAGCCGGCCGGATTCCGCATTGACCGCCAGGTGCTTGTGGATGCCGCGGCCGGTCAGCGCGAACACCGACTTGCCGTCCACATCGCGGCTGGCGCGCACGCACAGTTCGCAGAAGATGCAGCGGTTGAAGTCGAGCAGCATGTCCGGGTGGGACGCATCCACCGGGCGCTCCGGAAAGAAGTGGCGGAAGCGCGGCGTGAGCATCTCGTACTCGTAGCCGAGGGCCTGCAGCTCGCAGTTGCCGCTCTTTTCGCAGGACGGGCAGAAGTGGTTGCCCTCGACGAACAGCATCTGCAGCAGGCCGCGTCGTTCGCCGTTCATCTCCGGGGTGTTGCTCTCCACTTCCCAGCCTTCCTTGGCTGGCGTCGCGCATGCGGAAACATGGCGGCCAGCGGCCTTGACGATGCAAAGCTTGCAGCTGCCGTGGGGCGGAAAGTCCTGGTGCCAGCACAGGCTGGGGATGTAGTGGCCGGCCTTGCGGGCGGCTTCGAGAATGGTTTGGCCGTCCTCAAAGGGCACCGGCTGGCCGTCGAGGAGAAACTGCTTGGTCATTTTTCTTCCTCCTCGTGGGTCTGCAGGTGGGCGCCGGGGTCGTCGCGGGCGGTGAGCTGGCGGGCTTCGGCCAGCGCGGCGTCGAGGTCGAAGGCCGGTTCGAAGTCGAGGGACACCAGGCGCCGCTCGTAGGCCGGACGGAATTTCTGCAGGGTGTCGATGACCGGATTCGGCGCGGCGCTGCCGAGGCCGCAGTGGCTGGCGTTCTTCAGCAGGCGGTCGAGCCAGTCGATGTCGGCCAGGTCGGCCTTGGCTCCATGGCCGTCGGCCAGCTTGTCCATGAAGCCCTGCAGCAGCGAGGTGCCGACCCGGCACGGGGTGCAGAAGCCGCAGCTCTCATGGGCGAAGAAATGCACGAAGGCGCGGGCCACGTCGAAGAGGTCGCGCGTGCCGTCGAAGATCATGAAGGCGCCGGCGGTGGGCACGTCCTCGTAGGCAATGCGGCGCTGAAACTCGTAGCCGGCCAGGCACACGCCGGCCGCGCCACCGACCTGCACTGCCTGGGTGTCGCTGGCGCCGCAGTCTTCGAGGATGCGCGCGATCGGCACGCCGAAGGGATATTCGTAGATGCCGGGTTCGGCGCAGTCGCCGGAGATGGACAGCAGCTTGGTGCCGGCCGACTGGGCGGTGCCGCTGGCGGCGAAGGCCTCGCCGCCGCCGAGGGCGATCAGGCAGGTCTTGGCCAGGGTCTCGACGTTGTTCACCACCGTCGGGCGGCCCAGGTAGCCCTTGGTGACCGGGAAGGGCGGGCGGATCCGTGGCGTGCCGCGTTTGCCTTCGAGGGATTCGATCAGCGCCGTTTCCTCGCCGCACACGTAGGCGCCGGCGCCCAGGTGGATGCGGATGTCGAAGTCGAAACAGGGCTCGTGCAGGATATGGCGGCCAAGCAGGCCGGCTTCACGGCGGCGGGCCAGCACGGCCTCCAGTTGCGGCAGTAGGTAGCGGTATTCGCCGCGCAGGTACAGGAAGCCTTCCGACGCGCCGACCGCCCAGGCAGCCAGCGTCATGCCTTCGAAGACCAGGTCGGCGTAGCTGTTGAGCAGCACCCGGTCCTTGAAGGTGCCAGGCTCGCCTTCGTCGGCATTGCAGACGATGACCTTGGGTTCGCCGGATGCATTGCGTGCGCTGGCCCACTTGACTGCGGTGGCGAAGCCGGCGCCGCCGCGGCCGCGCAGGTTGGAGGTCTGGACTTCCCGCAGCCAGCCTTCGCGGCCCATCTCGACGACCGCGCTCAGCGCCGCGCCCGGTTTCATGTCCAGGTTGAGCAGGCTGTCCTTGCGGCGGATGTTGTCGCTGATCTGGAAGTACTCGGCGGGCCACAGGTCGAGGGGGCGCTGCTGGCGGATCATCTCGGCGATCTCGTTGATGCGCCGGTGGGTCAGCTGGCCGATTGCCCGCCCATTGACGAGCATGCCCGGGCCCTGGTCGCACAGGCCGGTGCACGAGGTGGTGGCGATGCTCACCAGACCGTCCTCCGACAGCTTGCCCGGCTCGATCCACAGTTTGCGGCACAGTGCATCCATCAACTCGGCGTTGCCGAGCATGCGGTCGGTGATGTTGTCGGAAAACAGCACCCGGTAGCGGCCGACCGGCTGCGTGTAGAGGAAGCTGTAGAAACCGGCGACCCCTTCCACCCGGCTGCGCGGAATGTGCAGGGCCTGGGCGATGTGGGTGAGGGTTGGAGCCGGGAGCCAGCCTTCGAGATCCTGGGCTTCGATCAGGATCTGCAGCAACTCGGTCGGGTAGTGGCCGTGGCGCTGCAGAATGCCGTCGAGGGCGTCGGTCGGGGTGGCAGGGAGAGCACTCACAAGAACCTCCGGCTGCAGGAAGCAACGCGCCCAGTATGCGCGCCGGGAAGCCGGAATTCTTGCGCTAGATCAGGAAATTCAGGAAATCACCGCGCGGCGGATGCGTACCAGGCCTTCCTCCAGGCGGGCCGGCGGGCAGCCGAAGTTGAGGCGCACGAAGCCCGGCAGCCCGAAGTCCTTGCCGTCGGACAGGCCGACACCAGCCGCTTCGAAGAAGGCGGCCACGTTGGCGATGCCGCGGGTGGCGAGGAGTTCGCGGCAGTCTATCCAGGCCAGGTAGGTGGCCTCGACGGGCGTGGTGGACAGGCCAGGCAGGCTGTTGATGACGTCCACGACGCGTGCCGCATTGGCGCGCAGGGTGTCGAGCAGGGCCTCGCGCCATGGGCCGCAGTCACGGTAGGCGACTTCGGTGGCGACCAGCCCGAGCACATTGACGTGGGGCACGATGCCCGCCATCGCGCGCTTGTAGCGGGCGCGCAGGCCTGCGTCGGGGATGATCGCGAAGGCGCAGTACAGGGCCGGGATGTTCCATGTCTTGGACGGCGCCATCAGTGTGATGGTGCGTTTAGCCACGGACTCGTCGAGAGATGCGATGGGAATGTGCGGCTTGGCGGGATCGAGGACCAAGCCGCAGTGGATCTCGTCGGAGCAGATCACGAGATCGTGACGTTCCGCCAGCGCGGCGATGCGGCCGAGTTCGTCCCGGTCGAAAACACGGCCGACCGGGTTGTGCGGATTGCACAGCATGAACAGGCGCACGCCGTCGGCCATGGCAGCCTCGGTGCGGCTCCAGTCCCATTCCCAGCGCGTGCCGTGCTGGAGCAGCGGTGTGGTGACCAGGCGCTGCTCGAAATTGCCCGGCGCGTGCAGGAAGGGCGGATAGACCGGCGTGGCAGTGAACACCCCGTCACCCGGCTGGCCGACCGCGCGTACCGCGACGTTGAAGCCGGTGACGACCCCTGGCAGCCACACCAGCCACTCCGGCTTGATCTGCCAGGCGTGGTCGCGGGCGATGCCGTCGATGACCGCCTCGGCAACGCTGGGCCACGGATCGGCATAGCCGAATACGCCGTGGTCGATGCGCGTGTGGAGGGCTTCCAGTACCGCCGGCGGGGCAGCGAAGTCCATGTCCGCCACCCACATGGGAATCACGTCGCGGTCGGCGTAGCGCCGCCACTTGATGCTGTCGGAGCCGGCACGCTCTGGGCCGGTGCTGAAGTCGAAGGTCGTCAAGCCGGGATCTCGCTGAAGTGGAGGGTCAAACTTCCAGATGCTGGTAGAGCACGGTGGACAGGTAACGTTCCCCGAAGGACGGGATGATCACCACCACCAGTTTGCCGGCGTTCTCGGGGCGCTCGGCGACCTGAAGCGCGGCCCATACGGCGGCGCCGGAGGAGATGCCGACCAGCAGGCCTTCCTCGGTGGCCAGCTTGCGGGCGGTGTCGAGGGCGGCGTCGTTGGGCACCTGCACGATCTCGTCGTAGATCGAGGTGTTGAGGATGGCCGGCACGAAGCCGGCGCCGATCCCCTGGATCGGGTGCGGGCCACGCTGACCACCGGACAGCACCGGGCTGGCGGCCGGTTCGACGGCGATGACCTTGACGTCCGGTTTGCGCTCCTTGAGCACTTCGCCGACACCGGTGATAGTGCCGCCGGTGCCGATGCCGGACACGAAGATGTCCACCTGGCCGTCGGTGTCGGCCCAGATCTCCTCGGCCGTGGTCTGGCGGTGGATGGCCGGGTTGGCGGGGTTCTCGAACTGCTGCGGGATGAAGTAGCGGGAATCGGCGGCGGCCAGTTCGGCGGCCTTCTTCAGCGCGCCGGGCATGCCTTCGGGGCCGGGGGTGAGGATCAGCTCGGCGCCGTAGGCCTTGAGCAGCAGCTTGCGCTCGCGGCTCATGGTCTCGGGCATCACGAACGCACACTTGTAGCCGCGCGCCGCACAGACCATTGCCAAGCCGATGCCGGTGTTGCCGGAGGTGGGCTCGAGGATGATGGTGTCGGGCTTGATCTTGCCGGCCGCCTCGGCGGCATCGAGCATCGCTGCGGCGATGCGGTCCTTGACGCTGTGGGCCGGGTTGAAGAACTCCAGCTTCAGCGCGAGGGTCGAGCCGTTGGCGGGAGCCAGCCGGTTGAGCTTGACGAGCGGGGTGTGGCCGACCAGTTCAGCAACGTTGTTGGCGATACGCATGGTGGTTCTCCTTGTCGGGAAAGTGGTTATTGTTTCTCTAATTCATTCTAGAGCCGTTAGCCAGCATTCCATAGATCGAAAGCGCATATGCAAATAATTGCCAGGGTGCCTCGACAGGAGCATCGGGGCGGGTTTGCAGGGGGGCGAATGAATTCGCCCCCACAGCAAGTAGCCCACTGCAGGGCCTGCGTTTACAACCGCCGGATCTTTTCGAGCAGGGCGGTGGTGGAGCGCTGATGCTCGAACGGAATCGAATGCACCGAGCCGCCGCGGGCCAGGGTTTCGGGGGCGCCGACGATGCGCTCCGGGGCCCAGTCGCCGCCCTTGACCAGTACGTCGGGCTGGCATTCGAGGATGCGGGCGATGGGCGTGTCTTCGTCGAACCAGGTGACGACATCGACACAGCCGAGGGAGGCCATTACCGCGAGGCGATCCTGCAGCGTGTTGATCGGCCGGTCGTCTCCCTTGCCCTGGCGGCGCACCGAGTCATCGCTGTTGAGGGCGACGACCATCGCCGCGCCAAGCGCGCGGGCCTGGGCCAGGTAGGTGACGTGGCCACGATGCAGGATGTCGAAGCAGCCGTTGGTGAACACCAGCGGGCGCGGCAGCGCGGCGATCCGTTCGCGCAGCTGGTCGGGAGGGCAGATCTTGGCTTCGAAGGTGGGGGCGGAATACATGAGGGATGGACGGGTCGAGGTACTCGGAAGGTCTGTATGTTAGCTGCTGCCACGCTATGTGGCGCTGCGCGGACAGGGGTCAGTGATGGTTGCCGTAGCCGGCGAGGCCGATCATCAGCCGCACCAGCCCGTAGGCTGCCCAGTTGAGCAGGCGTTGCAGGCGCGGTCCGCGCTGCCAGCTGGCGGCGGAGATCTCCTGTCCGCCTTCGTGGATGGCGCGGATCAGGCAGGCGCGCAGGCGCTCGGCAAAGCCGGCGTCGCGGACCACGACGTTGGCTTCGCGTGCCAGCAGCAGGCTGAACGGGTCGATGTTGGAGGAGCCAACGGTGGCCCAGCGTCCATCGATGACGGCCACCTTGGCGTGCAGGTAGCTGCGGTGATATTCGACGATGCGCAGGCCGGCGGCCAGCAACTGGCCGTACAGGGCGCGGGTGGCGCGGTGTTGCAAGGGGTGGTCGGCGAGTCCCTGGACCAGCAGGGTGATCATCACGCCGCGGCGGGAGGCGTCCAGCAGCGCGTGGCGAAAGCGCCTGCCGGGCAGGAAGTAGGCGTTGGCGAGGATGATCTCCCGTCGTGCACCGGCAATGCCGAGCAGGTAGGCATCCTCGATGTCGCGCCGATGGCGAATGTTGTCGCGGACCAGAAAGGCGGCCTCCACGTCGCCGCAGGGCTCCGGCGTGACGGGCGGGCTGGCCGGCAGGCGCAGGCGCTGGCGGAAGGAGGCCCAGGCCACCAGCTCCCACACGTGGCGCACGCCGGCATGGATGGGGCCGAGCAGGGGGCCTTCGACGCGCACCGCATAGTCATGGCGGGGGGCGTCGAGGCTCGGCGCCTCGTAGTCGCTGATGATGTTGATGCCGCCGACAAAGGCGACCCGACCGTCGATGACCGCCAGCTTGCGGTGCAGGCGCCGCAGCCGGCGGCGGCGCAGGGACAGGGTGCCGACTTCGCGGCGGTAGATCAGTACGGTGACGCCGGCTTCGGTCAGCGGGGTGAGCAGCTCGGCGACAAATTCCCGGCCACCGAAGCCGTCGACCAGCAAGCGCACGGTGACGTCGCGGCCGGCGGCGCGCACCAGCGCGGCGGCGATGGACTGGCCGATATCGTCGTTGGCGAAGATGTAGGTCTCGAGGAAAACCTCGTGACGGGCGGCGTCGATGGCAGCCAGCAGGGCCGGAAAAAACTCGGTCCCGTTTTCCAGCAGGGTCAGCGCATTGCCGCGCAGCCAGGCGGTGCTCATGGGGTAGCGTGGTTCAGCGGAGGCGGATCTGGGCGGTCAGCGGGGCGTGGTCGGAAATCTGGCTCCATGGCGTGCCGTAATGCACTTCGGCCCGGTCGACGGCAAAGCCGCGCACGTAGATGCGGTCCAGGCGCAGCACCGGCAGGGTGCTGGGAAAGCTGCGCGCAGGGCGGCCGCGGATCGACGTGAAGACTTCGGTCACGCCAAGCGGCATGGTCAGGCAGTCGTCGGCGTGGTTGCGCCAGTCGTTGAAGTCGCCGGCGATGATCAGCGGTGCGCCGTCGGGAGCCAGGGTGTCCAGGCGTTTGACCAGGGCCGCCATCTGGCGCCGCCGGCTGCCGGCGGTGAGGCCCAGATGCACGCAGACGCAATGCACCGGCTGTGCCACGCCATCGACGCGGATCTCGCAATGGAGCAGGCCGCGGCTTTCGAAGCGGTGGTCGGAGACGTCCTGGTTGGCCTGGGACAGGATGGGGTGGCGGCTGAGGATCGCGTTGCCGTGGTGGCCGTGGTCATACACCGCGTTGCCCCCATAGGCGGTTTGCTGCCACACGTCGTGGGCGAGGAACTCATGCTGCGGCAGTTGCGGCCAGTCGGGGTGGCGGCTGGCGTGGCGCAGGTGCATGCCCTGGACTTCCTGCAGGAATACCACGTCGGCGCCCAGCAGGCGCAGGCGGTCGCGCAGTTCGTGGATGGCCAGGCGGCGGTTGAACTGGGAGAAGCCTTTGTGGATGTTGTAGGTGCAGATGCGCAGCGTGGTGCTCATTGCGATCTCCTTTTGTTGTGCATTCTGCGCCTGTCGCCGGCATGCTGCATCTTGCGCCGCTCCATGTAAAACGGCGCCCGTGGGCGCCGTCGTGGGCTGACGAGGGGGACGCTCAGGATACCGCGAGCATGCGCTCGAGGGCGACCTTGGCCAGCGCGGCCTCGTGTTCGGGCACCGTGATGCGATTGACCACCTTGCCGTCGGCGAGGTTCTCGAGGGTCCAGGCCAGGTGCTGCGGGTCGATGCGCTGCATCGTCGAGCACATGCACACGGTGGGCGCCATGAACTGGACGATCTTGCCCTCGTGCTTCACTTCTTCGGCGAGGCGGTTCACCAGGTTCAGCTCGGTGCCGACCAGCCAGCGGGTGCCGGGGGCGGATTCCTTGACGACCTTGATGATGTACTCGGTGGAGCCGACGAAGTCGGACTGGCGGCACACTTCCAGCGCGCTCTCCGGGTGGGAGATGACCTTGCCGTCCGGGTACTGGTTGCGGAACTTGATGATGTGGGCCGGCTGGAACATCTGGTGCACCGAACAGTGGCCTTTCCACAGCAGGATCTTGGCCTTCCTGATCTGTTCGACGCTGAGGCCGCCGTATTCCTGGTCGGGATCCCACACCACCATCTCGTCGAGGGGGATGCCCTTGTTGAAGCCGGTCCACCGGCCCAGGTGCTGGTCGGGGAAGAACAGCACCTTCTCGCGCTGCTTGAAGGCCCAGTCGAGGATGGTGGGGGCGTTGGTGGAGGTGCACACGATGCCGCCGTGTTCGCCGCAGAAGGCTTTCAGGTCGGCCGCCGAGTTGATGTAGGTGACCGGCGTGATCAGCGCGTCGGGGGTGTCCAGCACCTCGGACAGCTCGCGCCAGCAGCGCTCGACCTTGGCGAGGTTGGCCATGTCGGCCATCGAACAGCCGGCGGCGAGATCGGGCAGGATGGCCTGTTGGTGCGGCTTGGACATGATGTCCGCCACTTCGGCCATGAAATGCACGCCGCAGAACACGATGTATTCGGCGTCGGTTTCGGCGGCGAGGCGCGACAGCTTGAGGGAGTCGCCGGTCAGGTCGGCATACTGGTATACATCGGCGCGCTGGTAATGGTGGCACAGCAGTACGGCCTTGTCGCCGAGGCGGGCGCGGGCGGCGCGGATGCGCGCGTGGGCGTCGGCGTCGGCGAGGGTGTTGAAACGGTCGAAACTGATCGGTACGGCTTGCATCGATTGAGTCCTGTTGGTTCAGCCCTGGGTCCATGGCAGGCCGGCATGGCGCCAGCCGCCGACAACGTTGCGGTGCCCGCTGGCGTCCTTGTCGCCTTCGAAGCCTTCCAGGATGTTGTAGGCATTGGTGAAGCCCGACGCCGCGGCCAGCGTGGCGGCCGCGTTGGAGCGGGCGCCGCTGCGGCACAGGAACATCACCAGCGCTTCCTGATCGACCTGACGCTTGAACTGGGCGAGGAAGTGCGGGTTGGGCTCATTGCCCGGGTAGAGCATCCATTCGATCTCCACCGCGCCCGGCACGCGCCCGACCCAGTCCCATTCGGCACGGGTGCGCACGTCCACGAGCTTGGCGCCGGGGGCGAGCTGCAGCACTTCCCAGGCTTCTTTGGGTGTGAGGCTTCCCGCGTAGGGAGCGCTCAGGCCGCGGCCGCGCTCCTGCGCGAGGGCAAGGGTTTCGCTTAATTTTCCCATGGCGGACATCCGGCTAGAATGGCGGGCCTGCGAGTATACCCCCGGCCCTATGGGCTGCAAGTCATGTCTTTCGAAGCCCCTTCCACCGCCGCGCCGGGCGAGACCCTCGATGCCGAGCGCGCCCTCAAGGCCCAGCAGGCGACCTGGGTCAGCGTAGCCGTCAACGTCGTGCTGACGGTTCTGCAGATCACTGTCGGCCTGTTCTCCCATGCTCAAAGCCTGGTGGCCGACGGCATGCACACCCTGTCCGACCTGCTCGGCGACTTTCTCGTGATGTTTGCCAGCCGTCACGGCGCCAGTCCGGCCGACGAACTCCATCCCTATGGCCACGGACGCTACGAGACGGCCGCGTCGCTGGTGTTGGGGTTGATCCTGGCTGGCGTCGGGGCGGGCTTTCTGCTCACTGCCGCCGGGCGCCTGCAGAGCCTGGAAGTGTTGCCTGAACTGCATCCGATGGCCTTGTGGATGGCTTTGCTGACGCTGGCCGGCAAGGAAGGCCTGTTCCGCTACATGCTCGCGGTGGCCCAGCGCCTGCGCTCGCCGATGCTGGTGGCCAACGCCTGGCATGCGCGGGCGGATGCCGCCTCGTCGCTGGTGGTGGCGGTGGGCATCGGCGGCAGCCTGCTCGGCTACCGTTTCCTCGAGCCCCTCGGTGCTGCCTTGGTGGGCTTCATGATCCTGCGTATGGGGGCGATGCTCGGCTACGAGGCGCTGCGGGAACTCATCGATACTGGCGTGCCTCCCGATGAGGTGGCCAAGATCCGCGCGACGGTGACCGGGACGCCCGGCGTGCTTGATGTTCATGAGTTGCGCACTCGCCGCATGGCCCATCGGGTGCTGGTGGATGCGCACGTTCGTGTCGATGCGCGGATCAGCGTGTCGGAGGGGCATCGGATTGCCGAGTTGGCCCGTCACCGGGTGCGCAGCCGTCATGAGGACGTGCTCGACGTGCTGGTGCATGTGGATACAGAGGAAGATCAGATCGCTGCAGTGGGGCGCACGCTGCCCGGCCGAGAGGTGCTGGTTAGCGAACTGGAGACCTTGCTCGGCGATGTGCCGCAGGCTGCGCCAGCTGTCTTCCACTATGTTGGCGAGCGGGTTGAGGCCGAGGTGTATCTGCCTTTCGAGTGGTGTGCGGACGCCGATCGGCTGGCGTCCCTGCAGCAGCGGCTGCGGGATTACTGCAATGGTGCATCGTCCCACTGGGGGCGGATCGCGCTACTCTGCAAAATTGCACCATAATAGTGCCACATTTGTACTTATGCACTTTTGTGGTGCGAGTTTTTTTAAGAGCCCTGCGCATTAGCCTTGTGGCACAATGAAGTGTTTTCAATCGCGCACTGGCACGCTTGCTGCTTGTTGGTTTCGCCGACTGAATTGTCGTAATAATTGACCTTTATCCACTGCGCAGCAGCTTCAACCCGTTAGGAGTGAGTTATATGACCCCGCAAGACGTCATGAAGATCGTCCAGGAGAACGAAGTCAAGTTCGTCGACTTCCGCTTCACCGACACCAAGGGCAAGGAACAGCACGTCGGCGTGCCCATCAGTGCTTTCGATGAAGACAAGTTCGAAAGCGGTCATGCCTTTGACGGTTCCTCCATCGCGGGCTGGAAGGGTATTCAGGCCTCCGACATGCTGCTGATGCCGGATCCCAACACCGCCTACATCGACCCGTTCTTCGACGAGACCACCCTGGTCCTGACCTGTGATGTGATCGATCCGGCCGACGGCAAGGGCTACGACCGCGATCCGCGCTCCATCGCCAATCGCGCCGAGGCTTACCTGAAGTCCTCCGGTATCGGCGACACCGCCTTCTTTGGCCCCGAACCCGAATTCTTCATCTTCGACTCCGTCGAGTGGAAGGTTGGCATGTCCGGCGCCTACCACAAGATCTTCTCCGAAGAAGCCGCTTGGTCGTCTGATGAGAAGTTCGAAGGTGGCAACACCGGCTACCGTCCCGCTGTAAAGGGCGGCTACTTCCCGGTTCCCCCGGTCGATTCCTTCAACGACATGCGTGCCGCCATGTGTCTGGCCCTCGAAGCCTGCGGCGTGCCGGTTGAAGTGCATCACCACGAAGTGGCTACTGCTGGTCAGAACGAAATCGGCACCAAGTTCAACACCCTGGTGCGTCGTGCCGACCAGACCCAGATCACCAAGTACATCGTCCAGAACGTCGCCCACCAGTACGGCAAGACCGCGACCTTCATGCCGAAGCCCATCGTTGGCGACAACGGTTCCGGTATGCACGTGCACCAGTCCATCTGGAAGGACGGCAAGAACCTGTTCGCTGGCAACGGCTACGCTGGCCTGTCCGAGACCGCCCTGTACTACATCGGCGGCATCATCAAGCATGCTCGTGCCCTGAACGCGATCACTAACCCGCTGACCAACTCCTACAAGCGTCTGGTTCCGCACTACGAAGCGCCGGTCAAACTGGCCTATTCCGCCAAGAACCGTTCCGCTTCCATCCGTATCCCGTTCGTTAACAGCGAAAAAGCTCGCCGTATCGAGACCCGCTTCCCGGATCCGGGTGCCAACCCCTACCTGTGCTTCGCCGCGCTGATGATGGCCGGCCTCGACGGTATCCAGAACAAGATCCACCCGGGCGACCCCGCCGACAAGAACTTGTACGACCTGCCGCCGGAAGAAGACGCGCTCATCCCGACCGTC
The DNA here is from genome assembly GCF_002028455.1 of Zoogloea sp. LCSB751. GTDB lineage: Bacteria > Pseudomonadota > Gammaproteobacteria > Burkholderiales > Rhodocyclaceae > Zoogloea. The sequence continues at coordinate 43,051 of NZ_MWUM01000021.1, forward strand.
TGCTCCAGCCTCGAACAGGCTCTGGAAGCCCTGGACAAGGACCGCGAGTTCCTGACCCGTGGTGGCGTGTTCAGCAATGACTTCATCGACTCCTTTATCGCCCTCAAGAGTGAAGAAGTGAACCGTCTGCGCGTCGAAGTGCACCCGGTCGAGTTCGAGATGTACTACGCCATCTGATCTCCGGATCGGAGCCGGTCAGCGTGCTGGCCGGCTCGTGCGTTGAAGAAGGACGGGATTGCTCCCGTCCTTTTTTGTTTTTGGATCATGTGTTTGTATTTGCTCCGCCCGGCCCCTAAACTAGCTCCCGCTTCTGGTTTTCACCTGTGCCACCGATGAGTCTACGAATAACTTTGGTTCTGGCTGCGTTGTTGTGTTCGCCGCTGGTGCGTGCCGATATCTTCAAGTGTGTCGATGAAGCGGGGCATGTGACCTATACCAATAGCAAGACCTCTTCCAAAGGGTGCAGCGTGCTGGCCCGCGATCAGGCCGTGTCGTCGGTGTCGGGGGGAGGGCGTCCCGCAGTCCCTGCGCCGTCTTCGGGTGGGGCGGCCGGTGGTTCGGGTGGATTTCCGCGAGTGGATGTAGGGACACAGAAGGCGCGCGATTCGGATCGCCGCCGTATCCTGGAAGAAGAGCTGCATTCGGAGCAGGGTGCTCTCGATGCCGCCAACCGGCAACTGGCCGAGCAGGATGGCGCGCGTCGTGGTAGTGGTGATCGACAGCCGCCGCTGCGGGACAAGGTCCAGTTGCATGAGCGCAATATTGAGGCGCTGAAGCGCGAGATCTCCAATCTGCGCTGAGTTCAGGATGGGGCGAGGGGAGCCGAATGCAGTATGCTCGCCTGGTCTGCTTCTTGCATTGGGCCCTCGTATGCAAAACGATCAGCTCGACACAACGCCCCCCGCCTTTGCCGGTCTGGAGTTGCTGTCCTCGGCAGTAGTCCTGATTGACGACGAATTCGTGGTCCGTTACCTCAATCCGGGGGCGGAGAACTTGTTCGCGGTCAGCAGTCGGAAGATCGTTGGTTTCTCCCTGCGGCGCCTGCTCGGTGAGCCCGCCGGGCTCGACGGCGCGTTGAACAACGTGTTGCGCGATAACTGGAGTTATACCGGGCACAATCTGACGGTCAGCCGCCCCGGAATGGTGGCCCTGCACCTGGATTGCACCGTCACGCCGGTCGAGGCGGCCGATGCGCGACTCCTTCTGGAGTTTCGGCCAATGGACGCGCACCTGAAAGTGGCGCGCGAAGAGCAGCTTGCGCACCAGCAGCAGGCAAATCGAGAGTTGATCCGCAATCTGGCCCACGAGATCAAGAACCCCCTCGGTGGCATTCGCGGTTCGGCCCAGTTGCTGGAGCGGGAACTGGACGATCCCCAGTTGAGGGAATACACCCAGGTCATCATCGCCGAGGCGGATCGCCTGCAGGATCTGATGAACCGCCTGCTTACGTCGCACCGGATGATGCAGCCGTCGCAGCTGAATCCGCATGACGTGCTGGAGCGGGTCCGGCGCCTGATTCTGGCGGAGTTTCCGTCGGTTGAGGTGCGCCGCGATTACGACACCAGCCTACCCTATATTACCGGTGACCGGGAGCAGCTGATCCAGGCCATTCTGAACATCGCCCGCAATGCGGCTCAGGCGATGCAGGGGGAAGGGGAGATCGTCTTGCGTACCCGCGCGGCCCGGCAGATCACGCTGGCCAAGCGCCGCTTCAAGTTGGCATTGCAGTTGCAAGTCATCGATAACGGGCCTGGCGTGCCGGAGGAGATTCGCGACAAGATCTTTTACCCGCTGGTTTCCGGGCGCGAGAACGGCAGCGGGCTGGGGCTCTCGCTGGCGCAGAGCTTCATCGATCAGCACCAGGGCGCCATCGATGTGGACTCCCGTCCGGGGCGTACCTGTTTTACCGTTTTCCTGCCCATTACGCGGGAAGCGGATGGCTAGGATTTGTATAGTCGATGCACCTTAATGGTGCGTGAATCGTGAGGCAGAGTACTGCCGTGTTTCACTCTTGTGCGTGTGAATGATATGAATGCAGCCGTCTGGATAGTTGATGATGACCGCTCGATCCGTTGGGTGCTCGAAAAGGCCCTGGCTCGGGAGGAGATTCCGTACAAGAGTTTCGGTACTGCCGGTGAAGTGATGTCGGCGCTGGAGGGGGCATCCCAGCCGCCGCGGGTGTTGTTGTCGGACATCCGGATGCCGGGTGAGTCGGGTCTGGCCCTGCTGAGCAAGGTCAAGGCACGTTTCCCGCACATGCCGGTCATCATCATGACCGCCTACTCCGACCTGGATAGCGCCGTGGCGGCCTTCCAGGGGGGCGCCTTCGAATATCTGCCCAAGCCCTTCGATGTGGATCAGGCCGTTGAGCTGGTGCGTCGTGCCATCGACGAGAGCGCGCATCAGGCCGGCACCGAGGAGGTGCTCAGCGCGGTACCCGAGATCCTTGGTCAGGCACCGGCAATGCAGGAGGTCTTTCGCGCCATCGGACGTCTGTCCCAGTCCCACGCGACGGTGCTCATCAACGGCGAGTCGGGTACCGGCAAAGAACTGGTGGCGCGAGCACTGCATCGGCACAGTCCGCGTCGGGACGCCCCCTTCATCGCGATCAATACCGCGGCGATTCCGCGGGATCTGCTCGAATCCGAACTGTTCGGTCACGAGCGGGGGGCCTTCACCGGTGCCCAGACCATGCGCCGCGGGCGTTTCGAGCAGGCGGAAGGCGGAACGCTGTTCCTCGATGAAATCGGCGACATGCCGGCCGAGCTGCAGACGCGGCTGCTGCGCGTGCTGTCCGACGGCAACTTCTACCGGGTTGGCGGGCATCAGCCGATCAAGGCCAACGTGCGGGTCATCGCAGCCACTCACCAGAACATGGAGGACCGCGTCCGCCAGGGCCTGTTCCGCGAAGACCTTTTTCATCGCCTGAACGTGATCCGGCTGCGCCTGCCGCCGCTGCGCGAACGGCGCGAGGACATCCCGCCACTGGCGAAGCACTTCATCGCCCTGTCGGCGCAGGAGTTGGGCGTCGAGGCCAAGCGCCTGTCCGATGCGACCCTGAAATATCTGCAGAGTCTCGACTTTCCCGGCAACGTGCGTCAGCTGGAAAACCTGTGCCACTGGCTGACCGTGATGGCGCCGGGCCAGACTGTCGAAGTTGCCGATCTGCCTCCCGAACTGAAGGATCAACCGACCCGCGAGCTGCCCGCCAACTGGGGCGATGCCCTGATGGCGGAGGCGGATCGGGCGCTGGCCCAGAACCCGGGCGAGGTCTTCGACCGCCTCAGTCGGGACTTCGAGCGCATCCTGATCCGCCGGGCGCTGGCGGCCACCGGTGGGCGCCGGATAGAGGCGGCCCAGCTGCTGGGTATCGGGCGCAATACGATCACCCGCAAGATCCAGGAGCTGGGGCTCGAAGAGCCCGATCACGCCTGAGCAGGCAGGAGCGCAGTGCGCGACGGGTCGGACTCTGCCTGCCGGGGGCTTGTCGCCGCTCCGGCAGGGCGGCTGCGCCGGCTGCAGGTACTTCGTTTCTCAGCTTTCCTGCCTTGGCTCATAATGACCGGCTTGTTTTCAACTGCCGGGTAGTGATCCTTGGACCATTCAGCTTACGAGGCCCTCGACGGGGCAGAGGTGGCGGCCGCCCTCGGGGGCGATGCCGTCGGGTTTTCCGTGGTGCTCCTGCCGGAGTGCGATTCCACCAACAGCCGCTTGCTGGCCGACCCTCCGCCGGATGATGGGCGCGTGCACGTGCTGGCCACCGACTTGCAGACGGCCGGCCGTGGTCGCCGTGGCCGGGTCTGGCAGTCGTGGCCCGGCGCCAGCCTGACCTTCTCGGCCCTGTGGCGTTTTGCGCCGGGGGCACCGGTTCCTGCCGGGCTTTCCTTGGTCGCGGGGCTTGCTCTGGCGCGTGCGCTGGAGGATCTGGGCGTACAGGGCGTGCAGCTCAAGTGGCCCAATGATGTCCTGATCCATGGCCGCAAGCTGGCGGGTATTCTGGTGGAGTTGCTGCCGGGGCGCGGTAGAACGCCGGCCGCCGTGATCGGGATCGGCATCAACCGGCGCCTGCCGCCGGATGCCGGTGTCGACTATCCGACCGGGGTGACCGATCTGGCAGACTGCCTGAGTCAGCCACCGGGGCCGGGCCGGTTGCTCGGCCTGGTGCTGGTTCAACTCAATCGCCTGCTCGACATCTATGCCGCGGCTGGCTTTGGCGCACTGCGTGGTGCCTGGCAGCAGCGCAACGCATTTGCCGATCTGCCGGTGCGCATTCTCGGGGAAGCCGAGGAGCTGGCGGGAATCTGCGTGGGCGTGGACGAGGACGGAGCCTTGCTGTTGCAGACCGCCGGTGGTGTGCGCCGGGTGTTGTCGGGTGACGTGTCCCTGAGGGTGGTCTGATGGATCTGTTGCTTGACGTGGGCAACACCCGCCTCAAGTGGGGGCTTCATGACGGCGTCGGCTGGCAGGGGCAAGGGGCTGTCCTGCTGAGCGCACTGGATGGCTTCCGTGATGTGCTGGCGGGTCTGGGGCCGATCCAGGGCATGCTGGGTGCCAATGTGGCGGGTGCAACGGTTGGCGGACGACTCGGCGCGATGCTGGAGGCCTGTGCGCTGAGGTCCGCGTGGATCCAGCCCTTGGCGGAAGGCTATGGTGTCGTCAATCGCTACGTGGAACCTGCCCGTCTCGGTGCAGACCGGTGGGCGGCACTCGTCGGAGCTCGCGCCCTGCATGATGGCGGAGCGCTGGTGGTGACCTCGGGGACGGCCACGACCGCCGATGTGCTCGACGCCGCTGGTGTCTTCCAGGGCGGCGTGATCCTGCCGGGGCTGGACCTGATGCGCCTGTCCCTGGCCCGCGACACCGCTCAGCTGCCCTATTCGGACGGTCGCTTCGTCACGGCTCCGCGGCGTACTGCGGATGCCATCGTCAGTGGCTGCCTGCAGGCCCAGCTGGGGGCCATCGAGCGCATGTTCCGCCTTGTTGGCGGCGAGCCAGGGGCGGTCTGCCTCCTCAATGGTGGCGCGGCGGCGACGCTGGCGCCGCACCTCGAATGTCCGGTCCGGGTGGTGGACAACCTGGTTCTCGAGGGTCTGGCCCGCATGCGGGTGGTGGCCTGAAGTACCGCGCGGCGTTCCGCCAGACGGTGGTGCCTTTTCCGCGTGCGGCGGATACGTTAGTCTTGCGGACATGGTCCCACTGCGTGTGTTCGTCATCATCCTTCTGTTCGCCAATTTGCTCGCCCTGTCCTTGTGGAAGGGCTGGCTGGGTGGAGAGCTCCACCACGGGGAGCCGGAGCGGCTGAGCAACCAACTCAACCCGGACAGCATCCGCCTGGTTGGCGAGGAGCCGCGACCTCCGGTTCGTCGCACACCGGTGCCAGCGCCAGTGGTGGAGAGCAAGGTCGAGGAGGTGCCCATACAGGAAACCGTCGCGCCGCAGGCCTGCGTGATCTTCAGTGGCCTGAGTGCCGATCAGACTCGGGAATTGTCGGCCCGCATCGCCAAGGCCGGCTCCGGGTTCAAATTGACCGAAGGGCGCGGGGAAGCGCCCTCGTCCTGGTGGGTGCACATTCCATCGCTGGGCAGCAAGGACGCGGCGGACAAGAAAGCGGCCGAGCTGCGCAAGCTGGGCATCGCTGATCTCTTCATCATGCAGGAAGCCGGGCCGACCCAGTTCGCCATCTCCCTGGGCCTTTACAAGAGTGAAGTGGCAGCTGGTCGTCAGCTCGACGCCCTGAAGGAAAAGGGTGTGCGCAGTGCGCAGGTACTGGCGCGCGGAGGTGGTTCGTCCCGCCTCGAAGTGCGGGGTCCCAGCGACAGCCTGGCCACCGTGGTCAGCGATCTTTCCGAACGCCTGCGCGGCGTCAATCGTCTTGAGTGCACGCCATGAGCGGACAAGCTTTCGTTGTCGGACTGACTGGCGGAATCGGCAGCGGCAAGAGTGCAGCAGCCGATCTTTTTGCTGAGCTGGGGGCGGCGGTCGTCGATACCGATCGGATCGCCCATGCGCTGACCGCGCCGGGAGGCACGGCGATGGCGGCGCTGCGCGATGCTTTCGGCGCCGGGGTGATCGCTGAAGATGGTTCGCTGAACCGCCCGGCGATGCGGGCGCTGGCTTTCGAGGATCAGGACGTCCGCAAGCGCCTTGAAGGCATTCTCCATCCGATGATCCGCGCAGAGAGTGACCGTCAGTGTCGGCAGGCACAGGCGCCCTACGTGGTGCTGGTGGTGCCTCTGCTGATCGAGTCGGGCACCTACCGCGGGCGGGTGCAGCGTCTGTGCGTCGTCGACTGCCCGGAAGAAGTCCAGGTGGAGCGCGTCATGCGCCGCAGCGGCCTCGAGGCCTGCCAAGTACGGGCCATCATGGCCGTGCAGGCCTGCCGCGCCGATCGCCTGGCGGCAGCCGATGACGTGGTGGATAACGGCGATGGCCTGGCGCAGTTGCGCGAACAGGTTGTCGACCTGCATCGCCGCTATCTGGCGCTCGCCGCGCAGCTGGAGGGGGTGTGATATGATTCGCGCCGGTCAGACCGACACCTTCTCATTCGACATTCAGGCGCGCGCGTGATCACTTACGAATATCCGCTCAACGAGAGGATCCGGACGCTCCTGAGGCTGGAAGACCTTTTTGACAAGGCTGCGCATTTCCTGGCGTCCGATGGCGCTTTAGAGCACCACATCGCGCTGTTGACCGTGTTCGAAATTCTCGAGGTCGCCAGCCGGGCGGATCTGAAGGTCGATCTCGTGCAGGAACTGGAGCGCCAGCGGCAGATCCTGCTGTCTTTCCGCAACAACCCCCAGATTTCCGAAGATGCGCTGTCGGGAGCCCTTTATGAGATCGAGCAGGCATCGGCCTCCCTGCTGGCAATGGCGGGCAAGACCGGCCAGTATTTGCGCGAAAACGAATGGTTGATGAACATCCGCAGCCGTGCCGCCATTCCGGGTGGCGCCTGTGAATTCGATCTGCCGTCCTATCACCATTGGTTGAACCGGGATCCCGAGCTGCGTCGCCATGACCTGCATGCCTGGCTGCAGCCCCTGCTGCCGATCCGCGATGGTCAGGCGATCGTGCTGCGGCTGCTCCGTGCCAGCGGTCAGCCGGAGGAGCTGACCGCCCTGCGCGGTGCCTTCCAGCAGACCATGGGTGGCCGCACCGTGCAGATGATCCGCATCCGCCTGCAGAGCGGCGCCCAGTGTGTGCCGGAAACCAGTGCCAATAAATACGCCCTCAACATCCGTTTCATGAATGCCGAAACCGTCACCCGCCCCGGGCAGGTCGACATGGATGTGGCGTTCCAGCTGACTTTCTGCAATCTCTGATGGAAACGCCGCGCGCACCTCGTGAGGTGAAATGCCCGACCTGCGGGGCGCCCGTGGTGTGGGGCCCGCAGAGCCCCCATCGTCCGTTCTGTTCCGAACGCTGCCGGAAGATCGATCTGGGCGCATGGGCGTCCGATGCTTACCGGGTGGAAGGGGAAACGCCTCTGGATGACGAGGCGGATCCCATGCAGCGTTTCGGCCGCTGATCAGTCTTTCCAGATCGACCGGATTGCCGCGATGCCGTGGGCGCCAGCCGCCTTGGCGATATTGAGCTCGTCCACGTCCAGACCGCCGACGGCGAAGACCGGCAGAGGCAGGCTGCGTACCCGTTCCGCAAAAACGTCCCAGCCCAGGCCCGCCTGACCAGGATGGCTGGCGGTGGGTTTCACGGCGCCCAGCATCGCGTAGTCGAGGCCCAGCGCTGCCGCATGTTCGAGTTCCGCACGGCTGTGGCAGGCGGCGCCGACCCACTCGAAATCCGGCCGCGTCGCCGTACTGGCCAGCAGATGGCCCGGCAGGTGTACGCCGTGGGCGTTGCTGCGGCGGGCCAGATCCACGTCGCCATTGATCAGCGCGATGGCGCCCGCGGTGCGGCAGCGGGCGACGACCTCGCGGACAAAGTGTTCCCGCTCGCTTTCGGCCAGCCCGGCTTCACGGATCTGGACCAGGCGCAGCCCGTTGGCGAGGGCCTTGTCGAGACGCGCCAGCTGGCTGGTTACGCCGACTTCAGCCGCCTGGGTGATGCCCATCGTGCGAGGCAGGCGCAGTGCCTTCAGGATCGGGCCATTGGCGGGCAGCATCGGTTCGACGGTCATTCCGTCGGCTTGCTGCCACGACAGCGCGGCATGCACGCGGTCGTGAATTTCTCCGTGCCAGGCTGGCACCTCGAAGAAGTGCAGGCTGACATGGGCGTGCTCATAGACGTGTTCGCGGGTCAGCCACGGCCAGGCTTCGTCCACCTGCATGTCGAGTTCTTCGTGCAGTTCGCGGATCAGTGCATCGCGCGGGGTTTCGCCAGGCTCGACCTTGCCACCCGGGAATTCCCAGTAGCCGGCGTAGAAGGTGTCGGCGGCGCGCTGGCCGACCAGGAAACTGCCGTCAGGCCGGGTGATTACCGCAGCCGCTACATGGACGATCTTTTTCATGCTTCGAAGCGCCCTGCGTAGTCACGCGCAAACTGCCAGGCCACGCGTCCACTGCGCGAGCCGCGCAGCAGCGCCCATTGCAGCGCGTCGCCGCGTGCGGCCGGAATGGCCTCGGCGGGTACGCCGAACTCGCCCAGCCAGTGATTCACCACTGCCAGGTATTCGTCCTGGCTGAAAGGGTAGAAGGAGATCCACAGGCCGAAACGCTCGGACAGGGAGATCTTTTCCTCCACAGCCTCGGCGGGGTGGACTTCGCCATCCTTGTGCACGGTGGCGGCGTTCTCGGCGAAATACTCCGGCATCAGGTGGCGCCGGTTGGACGTGGCGTAGATCAGCACGTTGTCCGGTACTGCGGCGAGGGAGCCATCGAGGATGCTCTTGAGCGCCTTGTAGGCCGGCTCGCCGTCCTCAAAGGAGAGGTCGTCGGTGAACAGGATGAAGCGTTCGGGGCGCCCTTCCAGCAGTTCGACGATGTCCGGCAGGTCTACCAGGTCGTCCTTGTCCACCTCGATCACGCGCAGGCCGTCGGTGGCGAATTCGTTGAGCACCGCCTTCACCAGCGAGGACTTGCCGGTGCCGCGGGCGCCGGTCAGCAGCACGTTGTTGGCGCGCTTGCCGGCCAGGAACTGGCGGGTGTTGGCGACGATGCGTTCCTTCTTGTCGTCGATGTCCTGCAGGTCGTCGAGGCGGATCTGGTGCGGATGCGTCACCGCTACCAGCCCCGCAGCATTGCGCCGGCGGCGCCAGCGGAAGGCAATCGCGGCGTTCCAGTCGGGGGGCGTCGGGGCGGCGGGGAGGATGGCTTCGAGGCGTTCGAGCACCCGCTCGGCGCGGGTGAGAAACTGGTTCAGGTCAGTCATGGGGAGGGGGATCCGAATTCTTGTTCCTGGGGCTGCGCAGGGCCAGTCCGACGATGGCGAGCAGCACGGCGACGATGCCGAGTTCAAGACCGATCAACCACATGGAGTGTCCTTCTGTGCGCCCGGCCGGCGAACCGGTGGTTATACTGAAATGGTTGTTCTGCAAGCCGTGAGTGTACTCCATCCATGTTCCGTGCTTTTCCCCGCCTGTCCATCGTCCTGGTTTCGTCCCTGCTGGCCGCTTGTGCGAGCGCGCCCAAGCCGGTCAGCGATGCCGGTTGCACCAGCTGTGCCCCGGCCGCTCACCCTCCGTCTGCGCCGCCCTCTGCCTCGCCGCCTGCCGGGGCGCCTGCCGCGCGTAGTGGCGGCATCGTGCCGCAGGCCCTGAGCCGTCCGCTGTTGTCATCCTCGTGGTCCGACTTGCCGGGCTGGGGCAGCGATTCCCAGGACGAGGCCTGGCCGGCTTTCCTGGCCTCCTGCCGTGCGCTGGCGCGCCAGCCGGTATGGCAGGCGCCGTGCGATGCTGCCAAGTCCCTGGGGGCGCGTCCCAGTGCTTCGGCGGTGCGCAGTTTCATGGAGGCCCGCTTCAACCCGTGGCGGGTGGTCAATCCCGATGGCACCCAGGAGGGGCTGGTGACGGGGTACTACGAACCGTTGATCAAGGGTAGCCGGACTCGCTCGAGAGCTTTCCAGTGGCCGGTGCTGGGGGTTCCGGAGGATCTGCTGACCATCGAGCTGGGTGATCTCTTCCCCGAGCTTAAAGGGCAGCGGGTGCGCGGCCGCCTGGTCGGCAACAAGGTCGTGCCGTATTTCTCCCGTAGCGACATGGCGCGCCAGCCGGACAAGTTCGCCGGCAAGACGATCCTCTATGCGGAGGACCCCATCGAGCTGTTCTTCCTGCAGGTGCAGGGCTCGGGCCGGGTGCAGTTGCCGGATGGCGGCGTGGTTCGCCTGGCGTATGCCGATACCAACGGCTACGCTTATCAGTCGATAGGGCGCTGGCTGGTGGATCGCGGCGAACTCAAGATGGAACAGGCCTCGATGGACGGCATCAAGAACTGGGCGCGGGCCAATCCGGCGCGTCTGCAGGAATTGCTCAATGCCAATCCGAGCTACATCTTCTTCCGGGAGGTGGCCAGTTCCGCTGCGGGGCCGGTGGGGGCCATCGGGCAACCCCTGACGGAAGGGCGCAGCATGGCGGTGGATCCGCGTAGCGTGCCGCTGGGCGCGCCGGTTTTCCTGGCGACGACCTATCCCAACAGCGCCCAGCCCCTGCGCCGCCTGATGCTGGCTCAGGATACCGGCAGTGCGATCAAGGGCGGCGTGCGCGGGGATTTCTTCTGGGGCTTCGGCGCCGAGGCGGGTATCCAGGCCGGGAGGATGCGCCAGAAAGGCGAGATGTGGGTGCTGTGGCCGAGGGATCAGGTTCCGCGCTGAGCCGGCCGGGAGGCCGCCGCAGCAGGGAATAAGTTTTGCGTTATTTCATTGTTGGCTGGCACGGGGGGCGCCGGTATCGTGCTCCGGTTTGGAGCCGGCTTGCCGGCGCCGCAGGAATCACTCGCGGGAGAACATTGTGCCCCTCACCGAACTCGTCCATTACTTCAATAAACGCAACCAGCTGGCCTGCCCGTCGGCGCCGGAGCAGAGCTTCGTCATTGCCGATGGCCGGGTGCGGGCGCGCTTCGGCTCGATGTTGCTGGGGACACTGTTTCAGCCGGTGATGGCGCGGGACGGCGGTACGGTGATCGGCCACGAGGCGCACCTGGAAGTGCTGGAGGGCGATGCCGTTGGGCTGTCGCCGCAGGCGGTGTTTCTCGATGCCCGCGACGACGCCGAGCTGGTGCATCTCGACCGGCTGGCGCGCACGCTGCATGCGCTGAATTTCCTGCAGGAGCGCAACCAGCAGGGTGGCTTTCTGGCGCTCAACGTGCATCCCCAGCACCTGCGTACGGTCCGGGAACACCATGGGCATGTCTTCGAATCGATCCTGGCCCGTTGCGGCCTGACGCCGGACCGCATCGTGCTGGAGGTGTCGGACGATGGTTTCGAGGCCCTGCCTGGCCTGCTGCGGGCGATCTCCGGCTATCGGGAGCGGGGCTACCGGATCGCCATCGACAATTTCGGGCGCCACACGTCCGATCTGGAGCGCCTGGAGGCGCTGGCGCCGGATGTGGTCAAGCTGGACCGCAGCCTGATCGGCCACTCGGGCCACCTGAGTCTGGCCAGGAAGGTCATGACCGATCTGGTCTTGGAAATCCGCCGCCTCGGGGGGCTGGTGGCATGCCAGTGCATCGAGCATCCGCTGCAACTGGATGTCGCCCAGGAGGCTGGTGTTGACTGGCTGCAGGGCTATCTTTTTGGTCAGCCGGCCGCTGGTTGCCAGCCCATCGTCAAGCCGCGCCGTTCTCGCGCGGCGGCCTGAGCCGGGCCGGCGGGCGCGGCCTTCCGTCTGCCTCTTGCTCTACTTGCTGCCTGTGGCCTGGGTCATCGCCTGCTCGAGCTGTGCCAGGGGCACGGCGCCAGGCAGGCGGTTGCCGTCGGCGGTGAAGATCGTAGGGGTGCCGCTAACCTTCAGCTTCTGGCCGAGGGCCACGTTGCGGTCGATGGCGCTGGTGTCGCAGTTGGCGGCAGCGGCCGGTGGCACCTTGGCGGCGGTCATCCAATCGTTCCAGGCGGCGGCCCGGTCCTTGGCGCACCAGATATTCTTCGACTTCTCGGTGGAGTCGGGGCTCAGGATCGGGTACAGGAAGGTATAAACGGTGGCGTCTTTGAGACCCTGCATGTCCTTGGCGAGGCGCTTGCAGTAGCCGCAGTTGGGGTCCTCGAAGGTGGCGATGATGCGCTTGCCGTTGCCGCGTACCTGCTTGATGGCGTGGTCCAGCGGCAAGGTGCCAAAATCGATCTTCATCAACTGGGCCATGCGGGCCTGGGTCACGTTCTTGCGCGTCTTGGCATCGATCAGGCTGCCGTCGATGATGAAGCTGACGCCCGCATCGGTGTACAGCAGTTCGCCGGATTTGAGCACCACTTCGTACAGATTGCCGTAAGGGGTTTTCTTGACACTGTCGACGGCCGGGGCGTTGAGGAAGCTCTCCAGGTTTTTCTTGACCGAGACTTCGTCGGCCGCGTGGGCGACACCCGCTGCGAAAAGAAGGGCGGTGAGCAGCGAGCGTACGAAGGGGAATTTCATCCAGGATCTCCAGGAACTACGGGTTCAGTGGGCGGCAGGTTCAGAACCGGCCAGCGATGGCATAGCGCATCAGCGCATTGCGTACGACCGGCAGGCGGTTGGTGAGGTTCAGTCCGAAGTTGCGCAGTCCGGACAAAAGCGGGTCGGCGGGCTTGAACAGGCGGTTGAGACCGTGGGTGGTGTATTGCAGTAGAGCGGTTTCCTCGGCGCGTGCGCGGGCGTAGGCGCGCAGGATGGATAGCTCGCCCGGGTCGCGCCAGGCTGGCAGCGTGGCCAGTTGCTCGGCAAGTACGCGGGCGTCCTGGTAGCCGAGGTTGATGCCATGCCCTGACAACGGGTGGATCGCATGGGCGGCGTCGCCTATGAGGGCCAGGCGCGGTCGCACGACGGTTTCGACGCGCATCAGGCGCAGGGCGAAGGCGGCTGCCGGGGTGACCAGTTCGAGGGCGCCGAGGCGGTGTTGGCCGGCTTCGGCGACGCGGGCGCACAGCTCCGTCGGCGGCAGGGCCGCCAGTTCGTCGGCGAGGGCATCCGGGGCAGACCACACGATCGACATCTGTTGTTCGGGCAGCGGCAGGTAGGCGAGCACTCCGTCCTTGCGGAACCACTGGAAGGCCGTGTTGCGGTGGGGTTTTTCGCAGCGGAAGTTGGCGACCACGCCCTTTTCGCCGTAAGGGGTGTTGCGAGCCTCGATCGTGGCTGCCTGGCGAACCCACGAGTCTCGACCGTCGGCCGCGACGATCAGCCGTGTTTCCAGGTGCCGTCCGTCGGCCAGCGTGAGCCGGGCGGTATCGTCGTCAATGGCCAGGGTCGATGGTTCGGCAGGGCACAGCAGCGTGACGTTGTGCTGGCGCTTTACGGTTTCCCACAGTTCCTGCTGCATCAGGCTGGATTCGACGATCCAGGCCAGTTCGCGCAGGCCGCAGTCGTACGCTGAAAGGTCCAGTCGCCCGCCGGCGTCACCGTGGATTTCCATGTCGTATACGGGGGTGATGCGGTTGGCATTCAGATGGGGCCAGATGCCGATGGTGGCCAGGAAGTCCGCGTTGCTCGGGCTGATTGCGTAGATACGGGGGTCCCAGCCGGGCGGTCGGTAGGGGGGGCGGGCTTCGATAATTCCGATCTTCAGGCTGCTGCCACGCAGTGCGGCGGCGAAGGCTGCGCCGGCCAGGCCGGCACCTACAACGAGTACATCGAGTTTCATGCAAGGTTCTCCTGCGCCGGATTGTGCCGGACGGCGCAGGGGAAGTCATCCGCGACAGGGGCGATCAGCGTGGCGGCGGCGGTGGTGGGTAGTAGTAAGGCGGCGGGCTGGCGGGGGCCTGCCGATAGCCGTACCCCGGTAGCTGGTTGCCCTTGGCGTACATGCATTGCTGGTAGGCGATGTCGTAGCGCCGCTGGGCGTCCGCGCCGGCGTAGGTGGCCTGCGAGGCGCCACTGGCAGTACCGGCGACCATCCCGATGGCGGCACCCGTTGCCGCGCCGTTGTGGCCGCCCCCCAGCGCACCCACTGCGGCGCCGACAGCGGTGCCCACGGCCGCATTGTTGATCATGTTCTGGGTGGCCAGATCCTGCGGCGCGATGCCGATGGCCTGCTCCGCGAAGGCGCGGCATTGCCGGTCCTCAGCGACGAATAGATCGAAAGGCTTGCCGGGGGTCGGCATGACCGCGACACGGGGGCCGCTCGGCAGGCTGGCGCAGGCGCTCAGGAGAATGAGCGGGAGCAGGGCGTATGGGGCTTTCATTGGGCACCTCCGGGGACCGCAGTGCCGGGCGGCGGCGAGGCAGGCGTGGCGCGCCACCCCTCGGGGCAACTCTGCACATAAGGGTAATAGGTCTTGGCGCTGTCGCAGTAGTACCAGTTACTCTGTGCTCCGGGTGTGTTCTGTGTGTTGGACGGAGGCGTTGCGGGCACGCTGCGCCAGCCCTCCGCGCAGCTCTGCACGTAGGGATAGTAGGCCTTGGCGCTGTCGCAGTAATACCAGTTCTGTGCCGCGGGCTGTGGTGCCGGCTGGACCACGACGGGTTCGGGCGCCTGCTGGACCACGACCGGAGGGTATGGGTAGACCGGCTGTGGGTAGAATAGCCAGGTTGCCCCGGCCACCCACCACCAGCCCCAGTGTCCGTCGTGATAGCCGTGATGCCAGGAGCCGGGGTGGCCTATGGGGCCACGAGGACCGGGAAAGCCGCCTGGCCCTCTGCCGTGACCGCGTGGGCTGTCGGCACTCGCTGGATGCGTCGCAAGCAGGCTGGTGCTCGCGACGATGGCCAGCAGCGCATAGTGGATGAGTCGTGTGGTCATCTTGTCTGACTCCGAAACGGAACGTTTTCATTGCAGCACCGGGGGAGCATCTGGGTGTGTGAGTGATGATCACATACGTAAGTGAATGAAACTGAAACGGGTTTCTGCAATATTTGCTGACAAGGTTGCCTGGGTTGAGAACGTGCCCGCTTGGTCATGTGGTGTTGCGGTTGCCGTCGTGGAACGATGAGCCCTCTGTCGGGTATGGTAAGTAATGGTCATGGATGTGAGAAAACTTGCGGTAACGCTGTGCGTGCTGATCCTTCTGGCGGTTGGGGCCGTGTTGTATTTCCAGGTGAGGGGGCAGGATGACGGCATGCGACCCAAGAGCAACCCCGAGGTCGTCCAGCAGATCGAAACGCGCCACGGTGCAGCATTGCGTGCCGTCGGCGTGCGTAGCCTGGGGGTGGATCCTCGTAACAGTGAGGACGTGGTGGTGGTCTTTTCGGGCGGCGGACGTCTGGGGCGCAAGGTTGCCGGACGCCTGCCGGGGCTTGTCGGTAGCGCTGGCTGTGGCAGGCTGGAAGTCGGGATTTCGGTGGGCGATTCGCTGACGGCCTGGGGGAGCATGGATGATCCGGCTTTCATGTCCCGCTTGGATTGCGTGGTCGGGAAGGTTGTCGAGCAAGCAGCGGAGTTGCGCGACCCCGACTGATTTTCGGGCGCGACCGGGGGGGACCCGCTATACTGCGCGCCGGGAAGTCCGCCAGGCAATCGCGGTGTTTGCGCATCGAGGAAAGTCCGGGCCCCATAGAGCAGGATGCCGGCTAACGGCCGGGCGCCATAGCCTTCGGGTGAAAGCGACGGAAAGTGCAACAGAGAGCAGACCGCCGATGGCTCTTCGGAGATCAGGCAAGGGTGAAACGGTGGGGTAAGAGCCCACCGCGGCACTGGCGACAGTGACGGCACGGTAAACCCCATCCGGGGCAAGGCCAAATAGGGGGACGTTGACGCTGCTCGCGGAGTCCCCGGGTAGGCTGCTAGAGCGGCGTGGCAACGCGTCGACCAGAGGAATGATTGCCCGGTGGCCGGATCGTCAGATCCGGCTACTCGACAGAACCCGGCTTATCGGCGGGCTTCCCCCATTCTTGTATTCCCCACTTTTTTCCACCTGCGGGGCCGTTTCCGGTCTGCCCGTAGCGTGGCGGTGTGCAATTTCACCTTCCTTTTCCCGGTCGGTCGGTGTTCGGCGGGAGCCGCAATTGATCCAACACTTTTGCATTCCTTCTCATGGGCATTGATTTATAAGCGGATTTGCCTCGCGCCCTTCTTAACTGTAAGTGCTTGTGTCCAAAAGAAATTTACGTTGTGGTCAAGTTGACCGAGTATTTCTTTTCCTCTAAAGTGGGGCGAAGTGGATGAAAGTGGGAAAAAGTGAGTTTTTCCGGTTCGTCCGAGTGGAGAAGTGGGGGAATGATGTTTCAAGGCGCTGCAGCGCTCAGTCTCGATGCGAAGGGTCGCCTGGCGATTCCGGCGCGGCACCGGGACGCGCTGACGAAGCTCGCCGAGAATCAGCTCGTTCTTACCGCCCATCCCCATCGCTGCCTGTTGATCTACCCGGCGCCGGCCTGGGCGCCGATCCGCGACAAGGTGCTTGCCGGCTCCAGCCTTGATCAGCACTCCGCCCTGCTCAAACGCCTGCTTGTCGGTTTTGCCCGTGACGAGGAGGTGGATTCGGCTGGGCGCGTGCTCATCGCGCCGGAACTGCGTTCTTTTGCGCAATTTGAAAAGCAGGTGCATCTGGTGGGACAAGGCGATCACTTCGAACTCTGGTCGGATGCCGGCTGGCAGAAACAGCAGGAAGCGATCTTCGCGCTGGGCGATCAGCTCATGCCTGCCGGTTGGGAAAACTTGCCGCTGTGACGAACACTCCACATATCACGGTGCTACTGGAAGAAGCAGTGGCGGCCCTGGCTATCAAGCCGGATGGCGTCTACGTGGACGGCACCTTCGGAAGGGGCGGGCACAGCCGCGCAATCCTGGCCCAGCTGGGGCCTCAGGGGCGCCTGATCTCCTTCGACCGGGATCCGGTGGCCATTGCGGCCGGGCAGGCGGTGGCAGACCCGCGCTTCGAGCTGGTGCATGCACCGTTCTCGGATTTTGCCGAAGCGCTGGCCGAAAGAGGAATTGCCGGGGTGGATGGCGTCCTGCTGGATCTGGGCGTGTCGTCCCCCCAGCTGGATGAAGCGGAGCGGGGCATGAGCTTTCGGTTCGATGCGCCGCTCGACATGCGAATGGATACGACCCGCGGGGTGACCGCGGCGGAATGGCTGGCGGAAGCGGCGCTTGCTGACATCACCCGCGTACTGAGGGAATACGGTGAAGAACGGTTTGCTTATGAGATTGCAAAGGCGATTGCAGCTGCTCGGGCAGGGGGGCCTGTTGCAACCACGGGACAGCTTGCCGCGATCGTGGAAAAAGCGGTCCGCACACGCGAGCCGGGCCAGCACCCTGCGACGCGCACCTTCCAAGCTCTACGGATTTGTGTCAATCAAGAGCTCGAAGAACTGTCGTTAGTTCTTCCGCAGGTCGTGGCAAGGCTGGCAGTGGGAGGTCGTTTGGTGGTGATCAGTTTCCACTCGCTCGAGGATCGCATCGTCAAACGTTTCATGCGGGATGAGTCGCGTCCGCCGCAGCTTCCAGCGCGACTGCCGGTACGGGCCGCCGATCTGCCGAAGCCGAAACTGGCCTTGGTGGGCAAGCCTGTGCGGCCGTCCGATGAGGAGGTTGCTGCAAACCCGCGTTCCCGCAGTGCAGTGATGCGTATTGCCGAAAGGCTGGAGTCCTGACATGGCGCGCCTCAACGGATTCCTTCTGATGCTGGTGGTGGCCAGCAGCCTTGGTGTGGTGGCGTCCCAGCACCAGGCCCGCAAGCTGTATGCCGCCGTCGAGCGCGAGCAGCAGCGTTCCAGCCAACTGGAAGTCGAGTGGGGGCAGCTCCAGCTTGAACAGAGTACCTGGGCCGCCCACGCCCGCATTGAAAAGCTCGCTCGCGAAAAGCTTGCGATGCGCCCGCCTCAGTCTGGGCAGATCATTGCCATCGAGGAGCGGCCATGACGAAGGCCAAGAAGGGCGTCACCTTCAACCACAATCCCCTCCTGCGCTCCGAATTGCCGGCTTGGCGGCCGCGTTTCGTGCTGCTGTGCCTGCTCGGCGGTTCGCTCGCGCTGATTGGCCGTGCTGCGTATCTGCAGGGGGTCAATGACCAGTTCCTGCAGGCCAAGGGCGAATCCCGCTATGCTCGCCTGCTGGGGGTGCCCGCTACCCGCGGCAAGATCACCGATCGTCAGGGCGATGTGCTGGCGGTATCGTCGCCGGTCAAGTCCCTCTGGGCGATTCCCGAAGATGCCCGCCTCAATCCGGCCCAGACCCGTCAGCTAGCCGCTTTGCTGGAGATGGACGTCAATGAGGTCAATCAGAAGCTGGCGGTCGACAAGGAGTTCGTCTACCTGAAGCGCCAGGTGTCGCCGGAGCTGGCTGACCGTATCGCGGCGCTCAAGCTGCCGGGCATCCACGATCAGCGGGAATACCGCCGGTTTTACCCTGGCGGCGAGGTCATGGCCCATGTGCTGGGCTTTACCGGCGTGGACGACAAGGGCCAGGAGGGCATTGAACTGGCCTACGAATCGGCGCTGGCGGGCAGGCCCGGTTCCCGTCGGGTCGTCAAGGACCGGCGTGGCAATGTGGTCGAGGATGTACAGTCCATTCGCCCGCCGCAGGACGGCAAGGAAGTGGCGCTGGCGCTCGACAACAAGATCCAGTATCTGGCCCATGCCGCGCTCAAGCAAGCCATCACCGACAACAAGGCCAAGGCGGGCGGAGTCGTGGTGCTCGATGCCAAGACCGGTGAAGTTCTGGCGCTGGCCAACGCGCCGACCTTCAACCCGAACAACCGGGTGCATCTCACCGGCGACCAGTTGCGCAACCGCGCGCTGACCGATACCTATGAACCGGGTTCGACGATGAAGCCCTTCACCGCCGCGCTGGCGCTGGAGACGGGCAAGTTCACGTCCAATACCATCATCAACTGCGCCCCGGGCCGGATGACCATCGGAACCGCGACGATCTCCGACGCCCATCCCCATGGTGCCCTGTCGGTGGCCCAGGTGATCCAGAAGTCCTCGAACATCGGAGCGGCCAAGATGGCGCTCACCTTCACACCGGACGTGATGTGGAAGATGTTCGACAACCTCGGCTTCGGTTCGCCGCTCAAGCTCGGGTTCCCGGGCGAAGTCGGTGGCAGGCTGCGTCCGGCCAAGACCTGGCGCCCGATCGAGCAGGCCACGATGTCTTATGGTCATGGCATTTCGGTGAGCCTGATGCAGATGGCCAACGCCTACCAGGTGTTCGCCCGCGACGGCGACATGGTGCCGCTTTCCCTGTCGCGCCTGGATGCGCCGCCCCTGCATGGCACCCGTGTGTTCTCCCCGCAGACCGCCCGCGAGGTGCGCCAGATGCTCGAAATGGTGGTGCAGCCGGGTGGTACGGCAACCCAGGCCAATATCCCGGGCTATCGTGTCGGCGGCAAGACCGGCACCGCAATGAAACTGGTCGGCGGTCGCTATGCGCTCAAGTACGTGGCGTCTTTCGTCGGTATCGCGCCCATTTCCGATCCGCGCCTGATCGTGGCGGTCATGATCGATGAGCCGACGGCCGGCAAGCACTACGGCGGCGATGTGGCCGGTCCGGTCTTTGCCCAGGTGATGGGCGGCGCCCTGCGGACCCTCGGCGTGCCGGCCGATGCACCATTGAAACCCTTGCAGGTTGCCCGCCAGGGCACCACTTCCGCAGCCTCCGGGGAGTCCATGTAAATGCAGCAGCCTCAACAGAAGGCGCGCGCCATCCTCGATGAATTGGCCAAGGCCGGTGTGGACGTGTCACGCTTGTGCGCCGACTCGCGCCAGGTGCGTGCCGGCGATATTTTTCTTGCTTATCCGGGCCACCGGGTGGACGGACGACGCTACATCAAGGATGCCGTCCATGCGGGCGCGGCGGCCGTGCTGTGGGAGCGCCACGGACACACTTGGGACGCTGGTCTGCAGGCTCCCAATCTGGCGGTGGACGGACTTGCGACGCTGTCCGGTTATCTGGCCGACGAAGTATGCGGGCGTCCGTCGGAGGCCCTGTGGCTGGTCGGGGTGACCGGCACCAACGGCAAGACCTCGGTGAGCCAGTGGCTGACCCGTGCTTTTGCGGCCCTCGGTCGCAAGTGCGGGGTGGTCGGTACTCTCGGGATAGGTTTTCCCGGCGCCCTGTCGGCGAGCCTCAATACCACGCCGGACAGCCTGACCCTGCATCGCACCCTTGCCGAATTCCGCGCAGCCGACGCCCAAGCGGTGGCCATGGAAGTGTCTTCCATCGGGCTCGACCAGGGGCGTCTCAACGGCTTGCGTTTCGACGTAGCGGTGTTCACCAACCTGACCCGCGATCATCTTGATTACCACGGCAGCATGGAGAACTACGCCACCGCCAAGGCGCGCCTGTTCGACATGCCCGGTTTGCGCTCGGTGGTGCTCAACCTGGACGACCGCTTCGGCATGGAGCAGGCGCGGCGGCTGGCCGGACACGGGCTGGAGGTGATCGGCTACACCCTCATCGCCAGCAATGCCGATGCGGCGCCGGTCAACCGCGTGCTGATCGCCGACAAGCTGACCACGACAGCGGCCGGGATCCGTTTCACGGCCCGCTGCGGCAACGAGTCCGCCGATCTTTATCCCAACCTGGTTGGGCAGTTCAACGTATCCAATCTGCTGGCAGTCATCGGCACCCTGATGGCCTCCGGTTTCACGCTCGACGATGCGGCTTCGGTAGCCGAAGGGCTGACGCCGCCGCAGGGGCGCATGCAGACCCTGGGTGGGGTCTGCGACCCGCTGGTGGTGGTGGATTACGCCCATTCGCCGGACGCCCTCGAACAGGTGCTTGCCGCTGTGCGCGCCACGGTTACTGCCCGTAATGGGCGCATGACCTGCGTGTTCGGTTGCGGCGGCGACCGTGATCCCGGCAAACGGCCCATCATGGGCGAACTGGCGGCGCGTCTCGCCGACCGGGTCGTGCTGACCAGCGACAACCCGCGCAGCGAGGATCCGCTGGCGATCCTGCAGCAGATCGCGGTGGCTGCCGGTACGCAGGCCGAGATCGTTCCAGACCGTGCCGAGGCGATCCGAAAGGCCATCCTGTCTGCGGCTGCCGACGATGTGATCGTGGTGGCTGGCAAAGGGCATGAGCCTTACCAGGAAATCAAGGGCGTGCGCTATCCCTTCTCCGACGTCGAGCAGGCCAGGGGCGCGCTACAAGCCTGGAACGATGCCCAGGGAGACCTTCTGTGATGGATATCCAGGAAGCCGCGCTGGCCACGGCGGGCACGGCGGTCGGCGGCAACGTCGCCTTTTCTTCGGTTAGCACCGATTCCCGCGCGATCCAGCCCGGGCAGCTGTTCGTGGCGCTGCGGGGCGAGCGTTTCGACGGACATGCCTACGTGTCCGCCGTGGCGGGGCAAGGGGCGGTGGCCGCGATGGTGGATCGTGCCTGGGCTGCCGCCAATCCGGTGCCGCTGCCACTGGTGATCGTCGATGACACGCGCCTTGGCCTGGGCCGTCTGAGCGCGAACTGGCGGGCGCGCTTCGAACTTCCGCTGATCGGCGTGACCGGCAGCAATGGCAAGACCACGGTCAAGGAAATGTGTGCAGCGATCCTGCGTGCCCAGGTACGCCGGGACGGGTTCGACCCTGGGCTTGCCGTACTGGCAACCCAGGGCAACCTCAACAACGATATCGGCCTGCCGCTGATGCTGCTGCGTATGTCGGGTAGCCACCGGGCGGCGGTCATCGAGATGGGTATGAACCATCCGGGCGAGATCGATTACCTGACCCATCTGGCGCGGCCCACCGTGGCCCTGGTGAACAACGCTCAGCGCGCGCACCTGCAGGGCATGGGCAATCTGAAAGAAGTGGCCCGCGAAAAGGGGGCGATCTACAACGGTCTGTCGTCGGACGGCGTGGCGGTGATCAATGCCGACGACGCCTTCGCCGGCTTCTGGAAAAGCCTCAACGAAGGGCGCCGGACCCTCACCTTCGGTTTGAAGGCGGCAGCCGATGTCAGCGCCCGGAGTACAGGCCATGGTTTTGCCAGCGATGTCGTGCTGAGTGCCCCGCAGGGAGACGTCCGTTTTCGGCTGCAGGTGCCCGGGGAACACAACGTGCGCAATGCGCTGGCCGCCGCCGCGGCCTGTCTGGCTGCGGATGTATCCCTTGATGCGGTGGCGGAAGGGCTGGGCGGATTCACCGGAACGCCGGGGCGCCTGCACCTGTGCAAGGGCCTCAATGGCGCTGTGGTCATCGACGACAGCTACAACGCCAACCCCGACTCGATGCGTGCCGGCATCGCAGTGCTTGCCGCAACCCCCGGCCGCAAGATCCTGGTGATCGGCGACATGGGCGAGATCGGCGAGCAGAGTTTCCAGTACCACGACGAGATTGGCGGCTACGCAAAGAGCGAAGGTGTCGATTTTCTGTTCGGGCTGGGTGAGATGAGCGAGATTGCGGCACGCAATTTCGGTGAAGGCGGATTCCATTTCAGCAAGCTCGACGAGCTGGTCGCAGCGCTGAAGCAGGAGCTCAATGCAGATACGGTGGTGCTCGTGAAAGGTTCCCGCTTCATGAAGATGGAACGGGTCGTGAACGCCGTCGCGGAGAAGGCTTGATGATTTGTTGCAGTACAAGGGTGAGCGGTCCGGTTTCCTTCGTTTGCGGGGAGGCCTGGCATGCTGCTTGAACTGGCCCTGTGGCTGGGCAAGGATGCCCGTTTTTTCAACGTGTTCGGCTACATCACGTTGCGCGCGGTGCTGGCTGCCGGTACGGCGCTGGTGCTGTCGCTCGTCTTCGGCCCGCCGGTGATCCGCTGGCTGGCCGCCAAGAAAATCGGCCAGGCGGTCCGTGATGATGGCCCCAAGTCCCACCTGACCAAGGCTGGGACGCCCACCATGGGGGGGGCGCTGATCCTCATCGCCATCGCCATCACCACGCTGCTGTGGGGCGATCTGCGCAACAAGTACGTGTGGGTGGTGCTGTTCGTGACTCTCGGCTTTGGGGCTGTGGGTTGGGTGGATGACTGGCGTAAGGTGGTTTATCGCGACCCGAAGGGCTTGGCGAGCCGCTGGAAGTACTTCTGGACGTCCGCCATCGCGCTGGCCGCCGCCATGTTCCTCGGCCTGACCGCCACGTTGCCGGCCCAGATCGAGCTGATCGTGCCCTTCTTCAAGACCGTGGCCTATCCGCTGGGCGTGATCGGCTTCATCATCCTGAGCTACTTTGTGATCAACGGCACCAGCCATTCGGTGAACCTCACCGATGGCCTCGATGGTCTGGCGATCATGCCGACCGTGATGGTCAGCTCGGCGCTGGCGATCTTCGCCTACGTGGCCGGCCACATGGGCTTCTCCAAGTACCTGGGCGTGCCTTACATCCCGGGGGCCAGCGAACTGGCGGTGATCTGCGGTGCGATCGCCGGTGCCGGCCTGGGCTTCCTGTGGTTCAACGCATATCCGGCGGAAGTCTTCATGGGCGACGTCGGTGCGCTAGCCCTCGGTGCGGCGATGGGCACCATCGCGGTGATCGTCCGCCAGGAGATCGTGCTGTTCATCATGGGCGGCCTGTTCGTCGCCGAAGCCCTGTCGGTGATGGTGCAGGTGCTGTACTTCAAGTACTCGGGCGGCAAGCGCATCTTCCGCATGGCGCCGCTACACCACCACTACGAGCTGGGTGGCTGGAAGGAGACCCAGGTGGTCGTGCGCTTCTGGATCATCACGATCATGCTCGTGCTGTTCGGCCTGTCCACCCTAAAGCTGCGCTAAGCCGACATGAGCACGTCCCAACTCACTCTCGTTGTCGGCCTCGGTGAATCCGGTTTGGCGATGGCCCGCTGGCTGGCCGGGCAGGGCGTCGCAGTGCGGGTAGCGGATTCCCGTGCGGAGCCACCCGGTGTGGACCGCTTGCGGGTGGAGGTGCCGGCGGCCGAAATCCTGACCGGGCCTTTCCAATTGGCGCTGCTGGACGGCGTGAGCCGCATTGCGATCAGCCCCGGCGTGGATCCACGTCAGCCGCTGGTGCGTACGGCCAAGGAACGCGGCATTCCGGTCGTTGGCGAGATGGACTTGCTGGTGCAGGCCCTCGAGGCGCTCGGCGTGCGCGAGCAGACGAAAATCATCGCCATTACCGGCACCAATGGCAAAACCACCACCACCACGCTGGCAGGCGAGATGGTGCGGGCCTGCGGCGTCGATGGGGTGGTCGCTGGCAACATCAGCCCGGCGGCGCTGGATGTGCTGATGGAACGGCAGGCCGTTGGACAGGCGCTGCCCGCGGTATGGGTGCTCGAGCTGTCGAGCTTCCAGCTGGAAACCGGGCCGAAGCTTGACGCGGTTTCGGCGACCGTCCTCAACGTGACCGACGACCACCTGGACCGCTACGACGGCCTGGACGACTACGCCGCCACCAAGGCCGCCGTGTTCCAGGGCGCTGGCGTGCAGGTCCTGAACCGGGAAGACGCGCGCGTGGCGGCGATGGCCGTGTCGGGGCGCCGCATATTCACCTTCGGCGTCGATGCGCCGGCCGGGGACGACGACTTTGGCGTCGTTCGGGCAGAGGATGGCGAATGGCTGGTGCGCGGCGCGGAGCGCCTGCTGCAACGTTCGGAGCTCCAGTTGGCCGGTAGTCACAACGTGGCCAACGCGCTGGCTGCTTTGGCCTTGTGCGAGGCCGCGGGCCTGCCGCGGCTGGCGCTCGTGGATGCGCTGAAGGCCTTCCGGGGCCTGCCGCATCGGGTCGAGCAGGTCGCCGGGCGCGATGACGGCGTCACCTACTACGACGACTCCAAGGGCACCAACGTCGGTGCGACGGTCGCTGCGCTGGAAGGGTTGCGCCGCAAAGTAGTGCTGATCGTCGGCGGCGACGGCAAGGGCCAGGATTTCTCACCGTTGAAGGATGCCTTTGCCCGCTACGCCCGTGCCGTCGTGCTGATCGGCCGCGATGCGCGGACGATTGAGGCGGAGGTCGCCGGCTGCGGTGTGCCGTTGATCCACGCGGCCGACATGGAGGCCGCGGTGCTTGAGGCCGATGCCCGTGCCGAAGCTGGCGACGTGGTGTTGTTGTCGCCCGCCTGCGCCAGCCTCGACATGTTCCGCAACTATGCCCACCGCGCCCAGGTGTTCATCGACGCGGTGAAGCGCTTGCCCGGAGTGAGCTCTGTATGAAACTCGCTGCCCGCCTGTCCGACTTCTGGGCTCGCCATGCCAGCGACAGCGCCTCGCTGGTGACCGGCCGTGCGGTTCATCGCCTGATGCGTCCGCTCAGCCAGCCGCGGGAGCTCGACCCGGCGCTGATCTGGTCGTCGGCGGCGTTGCTGTTGATGGGGCTGGTGATGGTGTTCTCGGCGTCCATTGCAACGGCGGAAGGCAGCCGCATGTTCGGCCACCAGCCGGCCTACTTTCTGATACGCCATGCGGTTTTCCTGTCCATCGGTGTGATCGCCGGGGTGATGGTCTTCCAGATTCCGATGCGGGCCTGGCAGGAGATGGCGCCATGGCTGTTCATCGCCGGCGTGGTGCTCCTGTTGATCGTGCTGATCCCGCATGTGGGGCGGGATGTGAACGGCGCCCGCCGCTGGCTGCCGCTGGGGGTCGTCAATCTGCAGCCGTCCGAGCTGATGAAGCTCTTCGCCGCGCTGTATGCCGCCGATTACACGGCCCGCAAGCTGCCGCTGATGGGCAGCTTCAAGCAGGGCTTCCTGCCGATGGCCGGGGTGATTCTGTTCGTCGGTTTCCTCCTGCTGAAGGAGCCCGACTTCGGCGCCTTTGTGGTGATCACCGCGATTGCCTTCGGCGTGCTGTTTCTGGGCGGCATCAATGTGCGCCTGTTTGCGCTGCTGGCGGTGGTGGCGGCGGTGGGCTTCGTACTGTTGATCACCTTCTCCGAATATCGTCGCCAGCGCATCCTCGGCTTCATGGATCCCTGGCAGGATGCTTACGGCAAGGGCTACCAGTTGTCCCACGCGCTGATCGCCTTTGGCCGCGGCGAGTGGTTCGGGGTCGGCCTCGGCGGCAGCATCGAGAAACTGTTCTACCTGCCTGAAGCCCATACCGACTTCCTGCTGGCGGTGATCGCCGAGGAGCTCGGTTTCGCCGGTGTGGTGACGGTCATCGTGCTGTTCGCGATCCTTATCCAGCGGGCTTTCGCGATCGGTCGCCAGGCGGTGATCCTCGAGCGCAACTATGCGGCCCTGGTGGCCCAGGGAATTGCAATCTGGTTCGGCGTGCAGTCCTTCATCAACATGGGTGTGAACATGGGCCTGCTGCCCACCAAGGGCCTGACCCTGCCGATGATGAGTTTTGGCGGTTCCGGCATCCTCGCCAACTGTGTGGCCATCGCGATCCTGCTGCGGATCGACTGGGAAAACCGTCAGATCATGCGGGGAGGCAACGCCTGATGCCGACGCTGATGGTCATGGCCGGCGGTACCGGCGGCCACATCTACCCCGGTCTGGCCGTTGCGGACGCCCTGCGCGCGCGCGGCTGGAAGGTGGTGTGGATGGGTAACCCGGAAGGCATGGAGGCGCGCATCGTCCCGGCCAGCGGTTACGACATGGCCTGGGTGCGCTTCTCGGCCCTGCGCGGCAAGGGACTGCTGCGCAAGCTGTTGCTGCCTTTCAACCTGCTGCGTGGTTTTGCCCAGGCGCTTGGCCAGATCCGCCGCGTCAAGCCGGATGTAGTGCTCGGCATGGGCGGCTATGTGACCTTCCCCGGCGGCATGATGGCGGCGCTGCTCGGCCGGCCGGTGGTGGTGCATGAACAGAATTCCGTTGCCGGCCTGGCCAATCGCGTGCTGGCCGGCGTCGCAGACAAAGTGGTGACCGGTTTCCCGGGCGTGCTGAAGAAGGGTGAATGGGCCGGTAATCCGGTACGTGCCGAGATCACCGCGGTGGCGCCGCCGGCGCAGCGCTTTGCCGGCCGTTCAGGTCCGCTGCGGGTGCTGGTGGTCGGCGGTAGCCTCGGTGCGGCAGCCCTCAATGACGCCATGCCGAAGGCGCTGGCGCTGCTGGCGCCGGAGCAACGTCCGGTGGTCACGCATCAGGCCGGCGCCAAGCAAATTGATGCGTTGCGCGCGGCCTACCAGGCCGCCGGCGTGGCAGGGGAGTTGCTGCCCTTCATCGACGACATGGCCGTGCGCTACGCCAACGCCGATCTGGTGATCTGCCGCTCGGGCGCGCTGACCGTGGCTGAGTTGGCGGCCGTTGGAGTGGCCAGCGTGCTCGTGCCTTTCCCCCATGCGGTGGATGACCATCAAACCGGCAACGCCCGCTTCCTCGCCGATGCTGGCGCGGCGGTGCTGTTGCCGCAAACCGAACTGACGCCGCAGCGCCTGGCCGCGCTGCTGCAGGAGATGGATCGCGAGCGCCTGCTGACGATGGCCGACAAGGCCCGCGGGTGTGCCAAACCGGAAGCGACGGCCCGCGTGGCTGACGTCTGCGCCGGTCTCGCTGCGTAAAGGAAGAACGTGAAACACAAAGTCAAAAGCATTCATTTCGTCGGCATCGGTGGAGCCGGCATGAGCGGCATTGCCGAGGTGCTGCTCAACCTCGGTTACGAGGTCAGCGGCTCCGACCTGGGCGACAACGTGGCGACACGCCGCCTGCAGGCGCTGGGCGCCCGCGTGGTGAAGGGGCATGCGGCCGAGAACGTCGCCGAGGCCGACGCCGTAGTGACGTCTACCGCCGTCAAGGGCGACAACCCGGAAGTCATCGCCGCCCGCAACCGCGGCATTCCGGTGGTGCCGCGGGCCCAGATGCTGGCCGAGCTGATGCGCCTCAAGCAGGGCATCGCCATTGCTGGCACCCACGGCAAGACCACCACCACCTCGCTGGTGGCGAGCATCCTCGCTGAAGGCGGGCTGGACCCGACTTTCGTGATCGGCGGCAAGCTCAACGCGGCGGGCGCCAATGCGCGCCTCGGCAAGGGCGATTTCCTGGTCGCCGAGGCGGACGAATCCGATGCGTCCTTCCTGCTGCTGACGCCGGTGATCTCGGTGGTCACCAACATCGACGCCGACCACATGGAGACCTACGGCCACGATTTCGCGCGGCTCAAGCAGTCCTTCGTGGATTTCCTGCAGCATCTGCCCTTCTACGGTGTGGCGGTGCTGTGCGACGACGACAAGCACGTGCGCTCCATTGTGCCGCTGGTGTCCAAGCAGATCGTCCGTTACGGCTTCTCCGAATCCGCCCACGTGCATGCGGAGAACATCCATGCGGCGGACGGCAAGATGACTTTCGACGTGCTGCGCCGCCACGGCGAGTTCGCTCCCTTGTCTGTGGTGCTCAACCTGCCGGGCCGTCACAACGTGCTCAACGCGCTGGCGGCGATTGCGGTGGCGACCGAGGTCGGGGTCTCCGACGCAGCCATCGTGAAGGCCCTCGCCGAGTTCAAGGGCGTCGGCCGGCGCTTCCAGCGTTACGGCGAGGTGGCGCTCCCGAGTGGCGGCGTGGTCACCGTCATCGACGACTATGGCCACCATCCGGTGGAAATGGCGGCGACCATCGCCGCCGCCCGCGGCGCCTTCCCGCACAAACGCCTGGTGCTGGCCTTCCAGCCGCACCGCTACACGCGTACGCGGGATTGTTTCGAGGATTTCGTGAAGGTCTTGTCCACCGTCGACGCGTTGCTGCTCGGCGATGTGTATGCCGCCGGCGAGGCGCCCATCGTGGCGGCCGACGGCCGTTCGCTGGCGCGGGCGCTGCGCGTGGCGGGCAAGATCGAGCCGGTGTTCGTCGAGAACATCGAAGACATGCCGGCGGCCATCCTGGCCGCGGCACAGGACGGGGACGTGGTGATCACGATGGGCGCCGGCAGTATCGGCGCCGTGCCCGGCAAACTGGTAAGCGGTGGAGTCTAAAAAGGTGGCAACTGAGGTGAGCAGTCGATTCGGAAAAGTGGCGGTCCTGCTGGGCGGAACGTCCGCTGAACGGGAGATTTCCCTGATGTCGGGGGCGGCCGTGCTGGCGGCGCTGCAGGGCGCGGGCGTGGATGCCCATGCCTTCGATCCGGCCGAGCGGGATCTGCACATCCTCAAGGAAGAGGGCTTCGACCGTGTCTTCATCGCGCTGCATGGGCGCGGTGGCGAAGACGGCACGGTGCAGGGCGCCCTCGAGCTGATGGGCATTCCCTATACCGGCAGCGGCGTAATGGCCTCTGCCATCGCCATGGACAAGTGGCGCACCAAGCTCGTGTGGCTGGCCAGCGGCCTGCCGACGCCGCGTTTCGCGATCCTCGACGAAAGCACGGACTGGGATGCGGTGGTGGCCGAGCTTGGCCTGCCGATCTTCGTCAAGCCGGTGCATGAAGGTTCAAGCATGGGCGCCACCAAGGTCACCGAGGCGGCGCAGCTGAAGGGGGCCTGGGAACTGGCGGCCAAGTACGATTCGCTGGTGCTGGCGGAGGAGTTCGTAACCGGTCAGGAGCTGACCGCGCCTTTCCTCGGTGACCGGGCCCTGCCGCTGGTGCGCATCGTGGCTCCGGACGGCAACTACGATTATCAGCACAAGTACTTCACCGATGACACACAGTACTTTTGCCCGAGCGGTCTGCCCGAGGCGCTCGAGAAGGACATCCAGGCCGCTGTCGTGCGCAGCGCCCAGGTCCTGGGGTGTCGCGGCTGGGGTCGTGCCGATCTGATCCTGCGGGAGGATGGTCGCTTCACGCTGCTCGAGATCAACACTGCCCCGGGGATGACCAATCATTCTCTGGTGCCGATGTCGGCGCGGGTGTCCGGTCTGTCCTTCGAGACCCTGTGCCTGGAAATTCTCGCCGGAGCGCGTCTTGGCTGACCAGCGCACCACCTCCAACGTTCCGCCGCCAGCGGGAGGCAAGGCCGCCCCGGCGAAGCGTGCGCGTACTGCGCGCCCGGCACGGGACGCGGGAGGGAACGGGCTGTGGGATCGTCCCCAGCTTCTCAACCTGATTTCCGACGTGCTGATGGTGTTCGGCGCGGCTGGCCTCGGATACGCGGCAGTGGCGGCGATTTCGCGCCTGCCGGTGTATCCGTTGCGCGAGGTGGTGGTCATGACGCCGCTGGCGCAGGTCACCACGGCCCAGTTGGAGTACGCCGCGCGTTCGTCTTTGCGTGGCAATTTCTTCACGGTGGACCTGGATGATGTGCGCGGGGCCTTCGAGAAGCTGCCCTGGGTGCGGCGCGCCGATGTGCGCCGGCACTGGCCGGGGGGCATCGAGGTGCGTCTTGAGGAGCACGTCGCGTCGGCCTACTGGCGGGTTGGCGAAACCGGCGACATGCGCTTGGTCAATCGCTACGGCGAAGTGTTTTCGGCGGCCAGCAATGCGCGCATGCCGGTCTTCAGCGGGCCGGAAGGCTCGTCGGGGGTGCTGCTGGCCAAGTTCGACGAGTTCACCCACAAACTCGGCCCCATCGGCAAGCAGCTCGTCGGCGTGTCGCTGTCCGCCCGGGAGGCCTGGCAGCTGAAGATGGACGACGGCCTCACCATCGAGCTCGGACATGATCAGTCGAAGGCGCCGATCGACGAGCGACTGGCCCGCTTCGTCAAGCATTACCCCCGCGCCAAGGCGCAACTGAACATGAATGTGGCGGTGGTGGATCTCCGCTACCCCAGTGGTTTTGCCCTCCGGCCGATACCGCCTGCTGCGGCGGCGGGCAAGCAAGAAAGCAAAGGTAAGCGATGAGCAAGGAATACAAAGAACTGATCGTCGGCCTCGATATCGGCACGTCCAAGATCACCTGCGTGGTGGCCGAACTCAAGCCGGACGGCCGCATGGATGTGATCGGCCTCGGTACGCAACCGTCCTCGGGTTTGAAGAAGGGCGTGGTGGTGAACATCGAGGCCACCGTCGATGCGATCTCGCGGGTCATCCAGGAAGTCGAGCTGATGGCCGACTGCAAGATCCGCGACGTGTATACCGGCATCGCCGGCAGCCACATCCGCAGCTTCAACTCCAACGGCATGGTGGCGATCAAGGACAAGGAAGTCTCGCCGATCGACGTCGAGCGGGTCATCGAGACCGCCCGCGCGATGCCGCTGCCGGCCGACCAGCAGATCCTGCACATCCTGACCCAGGAATTCATCATCGACGGTCAGGACGGCGTGCGCGAGCCGATCGGCATGAGCGGCGTGCGCCTGGAAGTGAAGGTGCACATCGTCACCGGCGCCGTGTCGGCGGCCCAGAACATCGTCAAGTGCGTGCGCCGCTGCGGCCTCGAAGTGCTCGACCTTGTTCTGCAGCCGCTGGCTTCCAGCTATGCGACCCTGTCGGAAGACGAGAAGGAGCTCGGTGTGTGCCTGGTCGATATCGGCGGCGGCACCACCGACCTGGCGGTGTTCACGCAAGGGGCGATCCGTCATACCGCGGTGATTCCCATTGCTGGCGACCAGATCACCAACGACATCGCGATGGCCCTGCGTACGCCGACTGCCGAAGCCGAGGAAATCAAGATTCGCCACGGCGTCGCGATGCACACGCTGGCCGATGCATCCGAAATGATCGAGGTGCCGGGCGTCGGCGACCGTCCGCCGCGCAAGCTATCCCGTCAGGCGTTGGCCGACGTGATCGAGCCGCGCGTGTGCGAACTGTACGAACTGGTCCAGGCCGAACTGCGCCGCTCGGGTTACGAAGAATTGCTGTCCTCCGGCATCGTGCTGGCCGGCGGTGCCGCCGTCATGCAGGGCATGGTCGAGCTGGGCGAGGAGATCTTCCACATGCCGGTGCGCATTGGCTATCCGAAGTACGACGGTGCATTGGCCGACGTGGTCTGCGAGCCGCGCTATGCCAATGCTATGGGCTTGGTGATGGAGGGGGCTGCACAGAAGCGGCGGGGTATTCAGGCGCGCCAGACGCGGAATGTGGGACAGGTTTTTTCGCGAATGAAATCCTGGTTTGAGCGCAATTTCTGAGGGCCGGCGAATCCGGCGGGCGAAAGCATTGCATTTGGATAACTGTGTGCGACGGGCCTTTATTTAGCTGTAAAATTCGAGGTTATTACTAAATACGGGGCCGGTTGCGCAGTGGCACGATCAGCGCAGTATCTCTTGGAGGCGAGGTAAATGTTTGAAATAGTTGAAAAGGCTGCCGGCGGCACGAACATCAAGGTGATTGGTGTCGGCGGTGCAGGCGGTAACGCGGTCGATCACATGATCCGCGAAGGGGTGCAGGGCGTCGATTTCATTGCCGCCAACACCGATGCCCAGGCTCTGACCCGTTGCCTGGCACACACCAAGGTCCAGCTCGGCAAGAGCGGTCTGGGTGCCGGCGCGAAGCCCGAAGCCGGCCGTGCTGCTGCTCAGGAGTCCCGCGATGCCATCGCGGCGGCGCTGGAGGGGGCGCACATGTGCTTCATTACCGCCGGCATGGGTGGCGGCACCGGAACCGGCGCCGCGCCGGTGGTGGCCGAAATCGCCAAGGAAATGGGCATCCTGACCGTGGCCGTGGTGACCAAGCCCTTCGACTTCGAGAACCGCATCCGTGTCGCCGAAAGCGGTGTGGAGGAGCTCTCCAAGCAGGTGGACTCCCTGATCGTCGTGCTGAACGACAAGCTGCTCGAAGTCTATGGCGACGACGCCAGCTTCGAGGAGTGCTTCCGTTCCGCCGACAATGTGCTGACCTGCGCGGTCGGTGGCATTGCCGAAATCATCAACGTACATGGCCTGGTGAACGTGGACTTCCAGGACGTGCGTACGGCGATGGCTGAAATGGGCCGCGCGATGATGGGTTCTGCCGAAGCCTCTGGCCTCGACCGTGCCCGTATTGCGGCCGAGCAGGCTGCCGTGTCGCCGCTGCTGGAAGGCACCGAGCTGTCCGGTGCCCGTTGCGTGCTGATCAACATTACTGCCAACCGCAGCCTGAAGATGGCCGAAGTGCGCGATGCCGTGCGCACCGTGCAGGCCTTCGCTGCTCAGGAAGCGTTCGTCAAGTACGGCACTGTCTTCGACGAGGAGATGGAGGATCGCATCCGTGTCACCGTGGTTGCCACCGGCCTTGGCGTGGTGCGTGCCGCTGCCGCGCGCAAGCCCGAAATGCAGGTGATCCGCACCGGTACCGACAACATCGGCATGGAGGTGGATTACGGCAACCTGGAACTCCCGGCGGTGATTCGTCGTACCTCCCGTACGACGGTCGAAGCCATGAGTGCCAATGGCATGTCGACGCTGGACATTCCGGCCTTCCTGCGCAAGCAGGCGGACTAAGCCGGGAAGAGCCGCCCCGGTGGCTCGGACAATACGCGCAGCGGGACGTCGCCTCCGTCCGCTGCGCGTTTGTCATTTGAGCGTCCGCTGGTCTAAGCTTGTTGCTGCGGTGCGGCAAGGGCTGTGTGTTAAAATTCAATGAGTTGAATGCGAGGCCGGATCATCATGTTGAAGCAGAGAACCCTGAAAACCGTTGTCAGCGCTACCGGTGTGGGGCTTCACAGCGGCAACAAGGTGATGCTTACGCTGCGTCCCGCGGCGCCGGATACCGGCATCGTGTTCCATCGTGTCGACCTCGATCCGGTCGTGGATCTGCCCGCCGATCCCTATGCAGTGTGCGACACGCGCATGTGTTCCGGCTTGCAGAAGGATGGCGCGAAGGTCAATACCGTCGAGCACCTGATGTCGGCGCTGGCCGGCCTTGGCATCGACAATGCGCATATCGACGTGGATGCGGCCGAGATCCCGATTCTGGACGGCAGCGCGGGGCCGTTTGTGTTCCTGATCCAGTCTGCCGGTATCGAGGAGCAGAAGGCGCCCAAGCGTTTTCTGCGTGTCATCAAGCCGGTCGAGTATGTGGAGGGGGACAAATGGGTGCGCCTGGAGCCCTATGATGGCTTCAAGCTCAGCTTCTCGATCCTCTTCAATCACCCGGCCATCGACCGCACCGGCACATCGGTGACGGTGGACTTCGCCGAGCATTCCTACGTGCGCGAGGTTGCCCGCGCGCGTACTTTCGGCTTCATGCAGGACGTGGAGTTCATGCGTGCCAACGGGCTCGGCCTGGGCGGCAGCCTCGACAACGCCATCGTGATGGACGAATACCGCGTGCTGAATGCCGACGGTCTGCGCTATGCGGACGAATTCGTGAAGCACAAGGTGCTCGACGCGATCGGCGACCTCTACCTGGCGGGCCATTCCCTGCTGGCATCCTACAGCGCCTACAAGTCAGGGCATGCCCTGAACAATCAGATCCTGCGCGTGCTGCTGGAAGACCGCAGTGCCTGGGAAATCGTCACCTTCGAGGAAGACGCCAAGACGCCGCCGGCCGTGGCCCAGCTTTTCGACCTCGCGAGTGCCTGAGGCGCCTCCGTGCTGATCCTGCGCATCGTGGCGGTGCTGGTGGCGATCGGAATCGGCGCGTCCGTCTTTGCCTTCGTCTTCACTCGTGAGCGGCGCTACCTGGTGCTGGGTTGGCGCCTGTTCCGCTACGCCATCATCGTCGCGCTGCTGTTCTTTGCGCTGCTCATCCTCGAGCGGGTGCTGGTTCCGTTTGTACCGCTGGTCTAGCCGGTATTCTTCACGAAACGCTTGAGGGCTTTGGCCAGCGGCGAGTCGGCCGGCAGGCCGGCTGCCAGTTGGTCGAGCCCGTTGAGGGTCGATGCACTGATGTGGCGGGAGGGCGGCGGCGGTGCCGGGCGGTATTCCCGCACGGCCACCTTCACCTTGATGTCGCGCAGCAGCACGCCGGCCCGGGCCAGATCGACCAGCAGACTGGGCACGGCCTGGCGCAGTTTGACCGCCAGACCGGCGCTATCCACGTGCAGCACCAGCTCTTCCCCTTTCAGGTTGGCGACCTTGCAGTTACGGGCCATGTAGTCGGGCAGCAGGGCGTCGAGCTGACGCTGGAGACGCAGCAGCCGGGTCGCATGGGCCTGCAGGCGGGACAGGGCGGAGCCGCTGCCAAGGAAATTGTCGATCGAACTGGTGCTCATGGGGCTTGGATTTTCGGGATGCGCCCCCATGCTATGGAGAACGTTCGTGTCGTACAAGCGGGCGCCCGCCCGCAGGCCTGTCATGGTCGCGTCCGGACGTCATGTTAGAATCGGCGTTTTGCCGCGTTTTCCCTTCCAAATCAAATGATCGCAGGCCTACTCAAGAAAATTTTCGGCAGCCGTAACGACCGCCTGATTCGCCAGTACACGCAAACGGTGCGCACCGTCAACGCGCTCGAGCCGAAGATTCAGGCCTTGTCCGATGAGGAGCTGCGTGGGAAGACCGATGAATTCCGTCAGCGCGTCGCCAATGGCGAGAGTCTCGATGCGCTGCTGCCCGAAGCATTCGCCGTGGTCAGGGAAGCCGGCAAGCGCGTACATGGGATGCGCCACTTCGACATGCAGTTGGTCGGCGGCATGGTGCTGCACGATGGCAAGATCGCCGAAATGCGTACCGGTGAAGGCAAGACGCTGACCGCCACGCTGCCGGTGTATCTCAATGCGCTGTCCGGCAAGGGCGTGCATGTCATCACCGTCAACGATTACCTGGCTAGTCGCGACTCCGACTGGATGGGCCGCATCTACCGCTTCCTGGGTCTCAGCGTGGGCTGCAACCTGTCGCAGATGCCCCACGACCAGAAGAAGGAAGCCTACGCGGCGGACATCACCTACGGTACCAACAACGAGTTCGGCTTCGACTACCTGCGCGACAACATGGTGTACGACGTGGCCGAGCGGGTGCAGCGCGGCCTCAACTACGCCATCGTCGATGAAGTGGATTCCATCCTCATCGACGAGGCGCGGACGCCGCTGATCATCTCCGGTCAGGCCGAGGACCATACCGAGCTCTACCTGCGCATGAACGCGGTGCCGCCGCTGCTCAGCGTGCAGGAAGGCGAGGGCGAGAACATCACCACGCCGGGCGACTACACCGTCGACCTGAAGGCCCATTCGGTGCTGCTCACCGAGCAGGGTCATGAGCATGCGGAGCAGATTCTTGCCAATCTGGGCCTCCTCGCCGAAGGGACCAGTCTTTACGATCCCAGCAACATCCTGCTGATCCACCATCTCTACGCGGCACTGCGTGCCCATGCGCTGTACCACAAGGATCAGCACTACGTGGTGCAGGACGGCGAGGTGGTGATCGTCGACGAATTCACCGGTCGCCTGATGTCCGGGCGTCGCTGGTCCGAGGGCCTGCACCAAGCCGTCGAGGCAAAGGAAGGCGTGCGCATCCAGGCCGAGAACCAGACGCTGGCCTCGATCACCTTCCAGAACTACTTCCGGATGTATGGCAAGCTGGCCGGTATGACCGGCACGGCCGATACGGAAGCCTACGAGTTTCACCAGATCTACGGTCTCGAGACCGTCGTTGTGCCGACTTCCCGTCCGATGATCCGCAAGGACCAGAACGACAAGGTATATCGCACCCTCAAGGAAAAGCACGACGCCATCGTCGCCGATATCAAGGAATCCGTGGCACGCGGCCAGCCGGTGCTGGTGGGCACCACCTCGATTGAAAACTCCGAGTTGCTGTCCGACCTGCTGACTCGCGCCAAGCTGCCCCACAACGTGCTCAATGCCAAGCAGCACGCCCGTGAAGCGGAGATCGTCGCTGAGGCCGGCCGGCCTGGCATCATCACGATAGCGACCAACATGGCCGGTCGCGGTACCGACATCGTGCTGGGTGGCAACGTGGAGAAGCCGATTGCGCTGATCCGTGAAGATGAGTCTCTGTCTGCCGCGGACAAGGACGTGCAGGTCAACACGCTGCGCGACGAATGGAAGGTCCGCCACGAGCAGGTGCTGGCGGCCGGCGGCCTGAAGATCATCGGTACCGAACGCCATGAGTCGCGCCGTATCGACAACCAGCTGCGTGGCCGTTCCGGCCGTCAGGGCGATCCGGGCGAGAGCCGCTTCTACCTGTCCCTCGAAGATCCGCTGATGAAGATCTTCGCCGGCGAGCGCCTCAATGCAATCATGGTGCGCCTCAAGATGCCGGAGGGCGAGGCCATCGAGGCGGGCATGGTGACCCGTTCGCTGGAAACTGCCCAGCGTAAGGTGGAGCAGCGCAATTTCGACATCCGCAAACAGTTGCTCGAGTACGACGACGTCTCCAACGATCAGCGCAAGGTGATCTACCAGCAGCGCAATGAGCTGCTGGAAAGCGACGATATCGCCGAGACCATCGCGGCGATGCGCGAGGGCGTGCTGCACGACCTGTTCCGCATCTACGTGCCGGCCGACTCCGTCGAAGAGCAGTGGGACATCCCGGCGCTCGAACTGGCGCTGGAGTCCGAGTACCAGCTCAAGTTGCCGATCGCGGAATGGGTCAAGGCCGAGCCCAACCTGACTGACGAAGACGTCCTGCAGCGCGTTCTGCAAGCCGGGGCTCAGGCCTACGCCGACAAAGTGGCACTGGTGGACATCAGCGCCTGGCGCGGTTTCGAGCGCAACGTGATGTTGCAGAGCCTCGATACCCACTGGCGTGAGCATCTGTCTGCTCTCGATCACCTGCGCCAGGGCATCCACCTGCGCGGTTATGCGCAGAAGAACCCGAAGCAGGAGTACAAGCGCGAAGCCTTCGAACTGTTCGAGAGTCTCCTGCAGGTGGTCCGCACCGAAGTGACCAAGCTGCTGATGACCGTGCAGATCCGTTCCGAGTCCCAACTGGAAGAGGCCGAGGCGCCTCCCGAGCTCGAGAACGTTCAGTACCACCATGCTGATTACGATGAGGCCCTGGCTGTCGCCAATCCCGACCGGGATGTCGCCCAGCCGCAGGTGAACCTCGCGCCGAAGGCCGGCCGTAACGATCCTTGCCCCTGCGGCTCGGGCAAGAAATACAAGCACTGCCATGGCAAGTTGAGCTGAGACTGCTCCCCATGGACTGCGGGGCCGGCGTCATGCCGGCCCCGTTTGCGTTTACAGTCGCCTCAAGATGGGCGAATGCCAGCCGTTATGGGGCGAGAGGTGAATGAATGAGTCAGAACGATCAGGATTTGTCGGCGTGGATCGCACGCATTCGCGGGTGTGAAATGCCCGTCTTCGGGCAGACGGTCCAGGCCCTGCGCACCATCATGAGCGATGACCGGGCGTCGGCATCGGCGCTGGCTCAGGTCATCCTCAAGGATGCGCCGATGACGTCCAAGGTGCTGCGTCTTGCCAACAGCGCTTACTTCAATCATGCCCACCAGGGCGTCAATACGGTTTCACGGGCCATCGTGGTGCTGGGTTTCGATCCGGTGGCGGAGCTGGCCCTGTCGGTGTCCCTGATCGACTCCCTGCTGAAGGGGGGAGTGCGCAGCCGGGTACAGATCGAGATGGCCAGGAGCTTCCACGCGGCTGTGCAGGCGCGCTGGGTCGCGGCGCGGCGCGGCGATGGGGCGGGGGAAGAAGTGTTCATCGCCGCACTGCTGGCGCGCGTTGGTGAAATGGCCTTCTGGTGCTTTGGCGGTGAGCAGGCACAGACCCTCGACCGTTGCCTTACCCAGTCCCAGATTCGTGAGGAGGAGGCTCAGCAGGTCGTGCTGGGCTTTCCGTTGCGGCACCTGTCGGTCGGTCTCGTTCGGGAATGGCGTCTGGGCAGTATGGTCGCTGCGGCGCTGGAGGGCGATCCGCGCAGTCGGGGCCCCGAGCGGGCTGTCGTGCTCGGGCATCGGCTGGCGAGGGCAGCGGAAAGTGGATGGGACACCACCATCGGTAAGCAGGCCATCCGTGATGTGGCGGATTACCTCGGGCAAAGCGTATCAGCCGTGCAGGTCGAGGTGATTGCCAATGCCAACGAGGCTGCGCGGGTGGCGGGTACTTTCGGTGCGCCGGAAGCGGCCAGGATCATCCCGCACCGGGACCTG
Source organism: Zoogloea sp. LCSB751 (assembly GCF_002028455.1). Lineage (GTDB taxonomy): Bacteria > Pseudomonadota > Gammaproteobacteria > Burkholderiales > Rhodocyclaceae > Zoogloea. The sequence continues at coordinate 81,688 of NZ_MWUM01000021.1, forward strand.
CAGGCCGAGCCGGAGGTGCCTGCGGCGGTCTCTCCCAGTGGGCCCGATGCCGGCCTGCAGCTGCGCATCCTGCATGATTTGACCGCGTTGACCCTGAGCCGCGCCGGGATCGCCGACATCCTTCAGCTGGTGCTCGAGGGGGTATATCGGGGGGTTGGCTTTGAGCGTGTGGTTGTTGCGCTGCTGACGCCCGACCGGCGCGAACTGCAGGGCAAGGCGGCCTTGGGAGTGGGCGGGGAGAGTCTGTGCGCGCAGTTCGTGTTTCCGATGGACGGTGACCCCGACGACGTGGTCGATGCGGCCATCGACAGCGGCGTGCCCTGTTGGATCACGCCCAAGCGTGGCCAGACCGGCATCCGCCGTCTGTATCGGGTGACCGCCTGCAACAACGCCTTCATCGTGCCTTTTGGCATGCCCAACCGCCAGATCGGAGTGCTGTATGCCGATCGGGGGGGCAAGCCGCTGGACGACGAGAGCTGGCGTGCGCTTCAGCATTTTGCGCTGCAGGCCAGCCTGGCGGTGGGGATGCGTGCTCCGGACAGCGAATATTCGCAGTCCAAGTGGTGAGGTGGGACGCGCGCGAGTGCGCCGGTAACGGCTCCGGGATTATCATGCGGGTCTTTGTTTACCCGTACTCGTCTCCGGAGTTCCGCCATGCCCGTCCTGCTTTCCCCTCCTGATGCTTCAGCCCTGTTCCCGGTTGCCGGTGTTCGCCTCGGTGTGACCGAAGCGGGTGTTCGCAAAGCCAACCGGAAGGACCTTACGCTGATCGAACTGGCGCCGGGCTCCCGGGTTGCCGGCGTGTTTACGCAGAACCGCTTTTGCGCCGCGCCGGTACAGGTGTGCAAGGCCCATCTGCCGTCCGGAAACATCCGGGCGCTGGTAATCAATACCGGTGTCGCAAATGCCGGTACCGGTGAGCCCGGTTTGGCCGCCGCACGGGAAACCTGTGCCGCAGTGGCCGCCCAGTTGGCTGTGGAGCCCAGTCAGGTGCTGCCGTTCTCTACCGGTGTGATCCTCGAACCCCTGCCCGTGGATCGACTGGTGGCGGGGCTGCCGGCTGCGAAGTCGGCCTTGAAGGCGGATGGCTGGCATGACGCCGCCCACGGCATCATGACCACCGATACGGTGGCGAAGGCCACCTCCCGCCAAGTCCGCATCGGCGGCAAGACGGTGACCCTGACCGGGATTTCCAAGGGCGCCGGGATGATCAAGCCTAACATGGCGACCATGCTCGGTTTTCTGGCCACGGACGCTGATGTGGCACAGCCGGTGCTGGACGCGCTGCTGAAGGAAGTGGCCGATCTTTCTTTCAACAGCATCACGGTGGACGGCGACACCTCCACCAACGACAGTTACATCCTCATCGCCACTGGCCAGGCCGGCAACGCGACCATCGCCGACACGACGTCGGCGGACTACGCGGCCTTCCGTGCCGCGGTGCTCGAGGTGTCCATCTGGCTGGCTCAGGCCATTGTGCGCGACGGCGAGGGCGCGACCAAGTTCATCACCCTGCAGATCGAAGGGGGCAAGGATCGTGAAGAGTGCCGCAAGGTGGGCTACGCGATCGGCCATTCCCCACTGGTCAAAACGGCCTTCTTTGCATCCGACCCCAATCTGGGACGGATTCTGGCTGCGATCGGCTATGCCGGCATCGGTGATCTGGACGTTTCCAAGCTGCGTGTCTGGTTGGCCAGCAACGGCGAGGAGGCCTTGGTCGCTGAACAGGGCGGGCGTGCCGCAAGCTACCGGGAGGAGGCTGGGGCGCGGATCATGGCGGCAGCGGAGATCACCATCCGGGTCGATCTGGCCCGTGGCGCGGTGTCAGCGACCTTGTGGAGCTGTGACTTCTCGTACGATTACGTGAAGATCAACGCGGACTATCGTTCGTAAGAAACCATGGAGTGCGCTGTGTCAAACGTTCTGGCGCAGCGCATCCACCACCTCCAGCCGTGTCACCTTGAGCGCGGGCAGGATGGAGGCCAGTATCGTGGCGAACAGTCCGACGCAGGCTGAGGACAACAAAGTCGCTGGTACGATCCGGATGTAAGCGGTATAGCCGACATTGGCGTTGGGGGGCGGTGGCATGGATATGCCAATGGCTGAGATACCCAAGGCGATCAGTGTGCCGATCAATACGCCGAGCAAGGCTCCCGCCAGGCCGATCGTCGCGCTTTCCATGATGATCAGACGTACGATGTCTCTTGAGCGATTGCCGAGTGCCTGCATCGTGCCGAACTCGCCCTGGCGTTCGAAGACGCTCATATTCACGCTGTTGCTGACGGACAGCAGGACCATGAGCAGGATGATGAACTGCAGCACGCCGAATTGGCGTTCATAGAGCTGGACGGTCTTGTCGTAGAAGTCTGAAAGATTCTTCCAGCTGCGTACTTCGTAAGGACTGTTCGCCAGTTCAGCGGAGATCTCGCGGAGGGCCTTGTCGGTATCTTCCGTCTTGTGCAGTGACGCCACAAGTAGATTGGCTCCCTGGGTGAACATGAGCTCTCTGGCGGCTGCAAGTGGGATGCGTACTGCGCGGGCGTCGAAATCCTTGGAAAAGCTCTGGAACACACCAATGACTTCAAAGTCGAGGGTGTTCATGGCCCCTTCCGCTGCCGACAGCACGAGGGTGACGCGATCGCCCGGATTGAGGCCCAGCGTCTTGGCTACGCCTTGGCCGATCAGAATGCCATCACGATCCTTGTCGGTCAGGTGGCGCCCCGCGGCAATCGTGATGAAACTGCCGAGTTGGACTTCCTTGTCCGGCTCGACGCCTTCGCCGAATATGGACAGGTCACGCTTGCCGTTATTGAGGAGGCCGGTGAAAAAGATGCGTGCCATGACCTCGTCGACCGCCGGGTTGCTCTTGATCTGCTTGACGAGCGCTTCAGGGGCGTCGATCAGAAAGCGTTCGGGTGATCGGGTGCCTTTGCTGAGGAAGTCCTTCTTGAAAACCTGGATGTGTCCGGTCTGGGAGTGGATGATCGCTTCGCCCAGTTGGATATAGGTGTCCTGCACGAATCCGCCTGCCAGGATCAGACCCGTAACGCCGAAAATGATTGCGGCAAGGGTCATTGCGGTCCGGGTCTTTTGCCGGAGAACGTTGCGGAGGGCGAGTTTGAATCGCATGATCAGGTCGTGTTCAGCGTTGATGACGCAGGGCGTCAACTATGATCATCCGCGATGCCTTCCAGGCTGGCAGGATGCTTGCCAGCAGGGTAGTCAGCACAGCCAGGGCCATCGCCTCGATCACCAGCTCCCCGTTGACATTGATGTGGCCGGTGAAGCCAGTTGTCATGCCAGGGGCGGGGGGCATCGGGATGCCGAAATGGGAGATCACGGACGCGAGTACTCCGCCCACGGTGACACCGATGGCTCCACCCATGAGGCCGAGCAACAGGCCTTCGAGCAGGAACATGCGCATCACATCGCGGCGCCGGAGTCCAAGGGCCATGACAGTACCGATTTCTCCGGTGCGCTCGATGACAGCCATGGAGAGCGTATTCGTGATTGACAGTATGATGATGATTGCAATCAGGAGTTCGACCCCCCCGATCTGGCGCGACATCAAATCCACGGTTTTCTTGTAGAAGTCGGCGAGTTCGTGCCAAGCCACGAATTCGATGTCTGTGCGATTGCTGTCGGCCTTGATTTGGGCGAGCAAGCTGTCTGTGTCCTCGGTGTGGTCGAGCAGCACCAGCCAATTGGTTGCGCCGCTGACTTTGGAGAGCTGTTGGGCAATCGGGAGCGGCGTACGCAGGAAGGCGTCGTCATAGGCCTTGGTTGCCGTGATGAACAGGCCCCGGATGCGGCACTCAACAGCGCTGATGCCTCCCTTTGGGGTTGAGGCCAATAGCACTACCGTGTCTCCCGTCTTGATCCCTAGGTTGGCAGCGAGCCCTTCGCCGACCACGATTCCGTTGGGCTCGTCGGCCGACAGGGGTTGTCCATCGACGATGACCAAGCCCAGGCTCAGTTCCTTTTCACGGGTCGGGTCTACGCCCTCACCGGAAAAACCGATGCTGGAGTCCTGATGGCTGATCAGTCCCGTGAACACCAGGCGTGGAGCGATGGTCTTGACGCCAGGCGTGTGTTCTATTTGCTGGAAGAGAGGATCTTGCTGCGACAGCAGGTACGCATACGGGTTTGCAAGTCCTTTTTCAAAGAACCCTGGCCGCACGATCTGGATGTGTCCGAGCTGCGAACGGATTGTCGCTTCGCGCATGCTGTTGAAAATCCATTGGACGAATCCACCGGCCAGCATCAGCGCAATGACACCCCCGGCGATCGTAGCCAGGGCCAGGAGAGAGCGCCGCCGCTGACGGATAACGTTGCGGAAGGCGATCTTCGTGTCTTGAAAAAAAATGTCTGGCGACATGGGAAGTCGAGGCACTCGTCGATGCACATGTAGTGTTCTGCATCTTACCCGAGTTTGGTGTGGTCACCGGGCCAGAGTGCTGGTCAGCCCGGGAACCAGGGGGTGGCAGGGGTATGTCGGATTTTTTTACATGAGCGGCGATTTTGGGCACTCCTGAAGTCAAGGTGTTTTTTTAAGTTGTTGATTTGTATGTTCGTATTTTATTTGGCATGGGTGTTGCTAGATGTTGGTACAGCCGCATCTTGCTAGCATCCAAAAACCACTTAGTAAGGAATGATCATGATCAAGAACAAGCTCGCAATCCTGTTCGCTAGCGGCGCCATGTTGCTCGCAGGGCAGGCAAACGCATTCGTGTTTAATTTTGGCCCTAGCGCTGGTTCGGTGAATTTCACTGAAATCGACTGGGCGTCCAACGGTTCGGCCTGGGTGAACGGCTTCGCCGGCGGTATCGATCCCACGACGGGTGCCGTGCTGGGTGTTGGCTCTACCTTCGACCTGTTCTACATTTCGAAGGCTGCTGCCCTTAACGATGGCAACAACACGACGGCGACCCTGGCCTTCAACAATATCTTCAGCGCTACGGGTTCTACTGTTGGCGAACTGACGATCTTCGCGTCGATCAAGGAAACGATCACCAAGATTTCTGTCAACTCCTCCGGTCAGATCGTTGCCGATTTTTCGGTGGTTGCTGGTACTTGGAACGTCTTCTATGACAAGACTCCTGATGCCGATCTCGTGAGTGGCCTGAATTTCTCCGACGGTATCGCTGTTCTGGGTGGTACTTTCAACGCGGGTGTTACGGGCTCCTTCACCAACATCATCGGCGCGCCGGGCGTTCTGGGCGCCAACGGCACCGGCTCCAACTTCCTCGATGGCAAGGTGACGTCCGTGGATTCGGCCTATGTTCTGCCGAGCCCCGAAGACACCAATGCTTCTACCACGCTGCAGTATGGAACGAGCGCTCAGGGCTGGGTTCGTCCGACCGCTTTCAACGGCCTGGGCGGTTATGGCCCTACCGATACTCTGTCGAGCTTTGTGCTGAAGGCTGATGCCAACCAGAACTTCACCAAGGTTCCGGAACCGACCTCCATGGCTCTTGTTGGTCTGGGTCTGGTTGGTCTGAGCGCTCTGCGTCGCCGCATTGCCAAGTAAAGACAGCTAATAAAAAGCCCCTCGCTTGCGGGGGGCTCTGCTGGGCCTGTCCCTACTCTGCTTGTTGAGCAGAGTAGGGATTTTGTTTTTTTGACGTGTGCGAGGCGATCCGTGAGTACGAATTCGCATGCGTCGCGGCATGGGGCTTGGCCGGCGTAATGTCTCCGGCGCTTAGACGAGTGAGGATTCCGCCGTTTCGATCGTGTCGGCAACTGCCCGGAAGAAACGCGCCGCCGGCGCGCCACCCATAAGTCGCCGGTCGAAACTCATGATCAGCATCATGGTGGGACGGATCTCGACTTTCCCATCGACGGCAATCGGCCGTTCCTTAACCATTCCGAACGAAAAGCCAATTGGCCAGGGCCAGTTGCCGACCAGCATGTCGACACCATACTTCGCGGGTGAGGAAACCATGACAGAGCCGCCGCGATGCTCCACCCACAAGCCAGGCAACAGTCTTGGAAACTTGAGTACCGTGCGCGCCAATGGTGCAGGTAGGGACTTGACTACACGTTGCAGAAGCGCCCAACGTTCTCCATGGGGCCCTTCGGCCTTGGCAAGATGCTGTAATTCGGTGGTCAGCTTGACCAAGTCCAGCGTATCCGTATTGCGTATCGTGCCGGCGTAGACCGCCTGCTCGATGCCGGGCTCGTCGCGTTCGACGGCGACCGTGACGTGAATGTTTTCTAGTTGAATGATGCGCTTGAAGAAAGGCCATTCAAGGGTCATCCTGTTCGCGTAGGGATGCTTCTTGAGCATCAAGGAAACGGCTCGTGTCACGAAAGCCGTATATGAAGGCTTTATTCCTTGGTTTTCCCCGATTCTGGCTCTGAGGCGAACGCACTGCGTCATGTCTATTTCGGAAAGCATGGCAACTTTGTTGTCGCCATGGTTTTCGACGTTCATGCCGCCGATGACTTCAAAAAACCTATTCCGGGGCAAGAAGGAAAATTCGCGCATTTATTTTGCTCCTTATAGGAGGTTGTTCAGGCTTGGTATTGCGCCTGCGAAGGACCTGCGGATTCTTCGTATTCGTCGGGGCCTCAGGGAACGGAGCCGTCTCTTTCCGCATCGGCTCCGATCTTTCGACCGCCATGTCTGGCAGATGAGATCGCATCAAGATCAGCGTGCAAGTCGGATCGATTGGGTAGATAGCCTTTGTCTGCTGGCCAATATCATACACATGGGATGTTCTGGGCGATTGCCTCAATTTGCGAGACCGAGGCGCGATATGGCTTCTGTGAGGCGTAGGCGGTTGTCGTAGCAGGACATGATTTTTGCGTGGCGTTCGGTGCGGTCACGAAGGTGCCTGTCCGACATCATTGCTCTGGCCAGGACAGGGAGTTGGCCGCTGTTGATGTTCTGGTTGCGCAGGCATTGCGCCAGACCACACTTTTCAAGGTAGTGCATGTTGAGGTACTGGTCCAGATTGCCGGGAATGCCCAGTACAGGTACGCCTCTCGCTATGGCCTGCGCTGACGTGGGGCTGCCACCGTTACAAACGACGAGGCTTGCTCTGGCCACAACCTGGTCGCCGGGAAGGTAGTCGGCGCTGAAGACCTGAGGATATTCAGGCAGGTCACGTGTCCCGGCGGTGGCGACGACCAATTGCGCGCCGAGCGACGTAAGCTGGCGTATCACCTCGGGCAGGAGCCTGCCGTCTCCCGAGCTCCCGAGTGTCACGTAAATCACCGCTTGGGCAGGGTCGAGGGAGCTCCACCAGTCCGGGAGCGGAATGTCCGGTGACCAGTTGATCGGGCCCAGGAACGATCCGCCTGGAATGTCTCCGGTCAGTCCGTAGGTTTCTGGAATATCGCTGAAGAGATCCAGGTCTGCGTCGGTGTATACACGACGCAGGTCGCCGCCGAGAGATGGCAGGCCGTAGTGACGGCGCAACGCATTCATCGGCCGGGCGTGATACGCGAAGGCGAAGGGGCGTGCAAGATCGAATAGAAATTGCGACAGACCGACGCCGAGATAGGGAACCATCGGGAGATCAGGTACGACGAAGCGTGGCTTGAAGGCCGGACTCCAGTAGGCGTTGGTGATGGTGGCGTAGGGGATCTTTTGGCGGCGGGCCGATACCGAAAGGGAAATTCGAAAGTCGCCGATCACGATATCAGGTCGGTAGGCGGATAGAACCGCCTCGTCTTCCATCGTGTAACGCAGGAGGGTCTCAAAGTCGAAAACCGGTTTCCCTTCCGCGAGATTGGCGATGAAGCGCTCTTTCCCGGTGGGCGCAAGCGTGTGTGTCAGTCCTTTGAACGAGGCTAGAAAGCGTGAGGACTCCTGTGATGCCGCGAGGATGACGTCGTGCCCATCGGCGAGCAGGAGTTCGGCCAGATGGAGTGGCCGCCCAAGGTGCGCCAGGGTGACGTCATGGGCCATCAGAAGAATTTTCTTGGGCGTCATGACGAAGTCCTTGGCATGGATATTGGCTGTGGGCGAGCGGGTTTGCAGCGATTCTGAACAGCCCGGGAGGGTGTGTCCAGCCTTCGGTACGTGAATCGTGCCTGCAGCCCGGTGCCCGGTGGTGTGGGGCGGACGGGGCTGCATATGCAAGCCAGCTCACCTGGCCGTGAATCTGAAGCGCCGGTGGCGGGAGACTTCAGCCGGGCGGCGGCTGGAGGAAGAGCACGCCAAATCTGCATTCCGTCGTCAGGGAGCGGGCGGCGGACTCCTCATCCTTTTCGGAGAAAGACAGACTGCATTCTTCTACAGTGGCTCTGCCAAATTTCTTGATGGTGGAAAGCAGCTCGATGAACCTGTCCTCGTGAGCAACGCGGGCTCGAATGTGCAAGGGCATCTGCTTGACCAACGGCAGCGGCATATTCGCGCGCTCTTCGCCCAAGGCGATTGCCGGACTGAACTCGTAATCAGTGATTTCAATGCCGGGTGAGGTGCTCAGGGCCTGGATCCCTTCGATCCAGAAGACCCGGTCCGGCTCCGGGGGGAAGCCGCTTTTCAGGTGTCGGGCCCAGGATGTCAGGGCATCTTGCGTGAGCCGTTTGGTTTCCAGGGACTGCTGGTAACGTGTTTCGAGCATGGCAAGGCGGGATTCTGCCGCAGCGCTTGACTGCCGGGCGTCGGTGCGCCATTGGAGGCTGACTGTCAGGACTGCCGCGCCTGCGGCGATGAGAACGCCTGAAATCCATAGGGGGCGCAGTAATGGACGGAAGCGCTCGGCACGTGGCTTCATGGCGTGGCGGCAGGGAGTTCGAGGTGAACAACGAGTTGGGGGGCCTGGGCTTCCGCCTTCAGTACCGCCGGGCTGAGCGCTCGAGTGGCCATCATTTCAACGGGAACCTGCTGGGTGTGCAGGCGGGCACCAGGAATCGTGTGCAATGCGGTAAGAATTCGTTGTGCATGGGCGACCCGTTCTCGCGCGCCTTCGTAAGGAAGTGCGAAGTGAAGGATCAAACGTTGGCCGAGAGCTGCTGCATCCTTTGCCGGGTCAGCGCCGCGATTGGCGCTCCAATCTATCCGGCGTAGTGCAATGTCCGCTATCGGGCTCAGGGCGACGGCCAGTTGGCGCAAAGCCGGCTCGGGGCCCGTACTTGCGGTGCTCCGTCGTCGAAGTGCATCGAGGGTGGCCTGAAGCTGGGGCAGTGGATAGGGTGGGGTGGGGCTGGCCGCCACCAGTGCTGCCAGGGTGTGTTCGGCGGCGTCACCACGGGTCTTGGCTGCCGCGCGTCGTTGCTCCAGATCCTGGATTTCCTGCATGTGGACGATGGCAAGCGCCCAGCATAGGAACAGGATGCCAACGGCGGCGGCCTTGAGCGCCAGGCCGATCTGGCTGAGCTGGTTGGAGAGCAGGGCATCAGCAGGCGTGGCCTGCGGTAGTCGAGGATGGTTGTTGAGCAGATGCAGCAGGAAGGGCAGACAGCCTTCCCCGTCAGGACTGGGCTGAGGTGTGCCCGGGGCCAGCGGCAGGATGGCCTGCGGGACGAAGTGCAGATCGCCCTGCGCCGGGGAGGTGTCCGGTACGGAGGCAGCATCGTCCATCGGCGGTGCCAGCAGGTAACACGTGCATGACGTGCTGTGGGTGACGAGGCGTTGGCTGAGCAGATGGCGGTGAGCTTCCCGGGCCTCATCCTGCCATTGGGATGCCGGGGGCTGGGCATGGGAAGAGCCTGGGCGCAAGCGGCTGAACAGCAGCCGTTGGCCTTCGAAACAGGAGACTCGCAGACCGGCGGGCGTGAGCAGTCCAAGCAGCACAGGCCCTGGTGCTGCAGGAAGGTGACGCATGACGGTGGCTGCGACAAAAGGAGCGGGAACGAGCCGCTTCAAACGATGGCGGTTGCGCTCGATCGCATCGAGCCACGGGACGATGGCAGACGGGCGGCTCAGGGCCGCAAATAGAATGCGTTCGTCCCGTCTGCCCGACTGCTCGCGATCGAGGTATTGGTGGGCCACGAAGGGCGTGTCGGGAAAGATCTGCGCCTGCCGCCGTTCCCGTAGACGCTTGCGGTCAGGGCCGCGGACATGGGGCACGGTTTCGATTTTGAAGCGCTCGTCAGGCAGGTCGACCAGGAGGGTGAAGGATGTGCCGGCCGTAAATCCACCCAGCCAGCGTGCGAAGGCCTCCTGGCCGGCCGGTTCGGAGGCGAAATGTCCGTCGTGCTCGGTTGTCCGCTCGTGCTGGCGATAGCAGTGCAGGCCGTCCGGCGCGAGATAAAGGAGCGGAGGGCTGCCCATGATCAGAGTGGCATGTGGGTGATGATGTCGTATACCGGCATCAGGATTGCGCTCATCACACCCAGCAGCAGTGCGCCGAGGACGAGTGTCAGCAAAGGTTCGATGCTGGCTTGCAGGCGCTCGATCGCCTCGCGGACGTCCCGGTCATAGAAGTAGCTGACATTGGCGAGGGCCGTGTCGATGGCGCCGGTGTTCTCGCCGATCCGCAGCATGCGGGTCACCATGGGCGGAAACAGATCCACGGCGAGGAAGGCCTCGGAGACTTGCCGGCCGTCCTCGATGGCTCGTCCGACCTGTTGTAGCCCATGCTGCAGGGCGGTGTTGCCGACCACGTCTTCGGCGGTCTTCAGGGCGTCGATGATGGTGATGCCGGATGCGTACATCATGGCGAACAGACCGGTGAAGCGGGCCAGGATGATCTTGTTCAGGATCGCTCCGATGATCGGCAGGCGCAGGAGTGCGGCATCGAAGCGCAGGCGCAGTCCCGCATGGCGGCGTACCGCCATGCGGGCGCCAAGGGCGCTGGTGGGCACGGCGACGGCCAGCAGCCAGCCGTAGTCGGCCAGCAGGCCGGACAGGAGGATCAACTGGCGGGTTTGCCAGGGCAGGGGCCGGCCGGTGCTGTGGAACAGGCGGGCGAGTTCGGGCACGACATAGAGCAGCGCGACGCCGAGTGCGGCCAGGATGACCACGGTGACGATGGCGGGATAGATGGCGAGGCGGCGTGAATGGGAGGCCAGTTCGTCGTCGCGCTTGAGGGCTTCGGAGAGGCTGCGGAGTATGTCCGGCAGGCGACCCGACAGCTCGCCGGCCCGGATCAGGTTGCAGAACACCGGGTCGAACACCCGGGGATGGCGGGCCAAGGCTTCCGACAGGGTGAGGCCGCCCTCGATGGCCTGGATGGTGTCGGCGATGACCTGCCGGAAGGGCGGGTGGTGGATGGCGTCGCGCAGGTCGGTAAGGCTCTCTATGATCGGTACCCCGGCGCGCAGGAACTGCTCCAGGTGAAAGCACAGCTTGATCAGTTCCCGCCGGGAGATGGGGCGCTGCCGGTGCAGCCAGTGGGAGGCTGTGACCGGCTTGCCGTGGAGCAGATCGAGATCGAGGTCGCGCAGGCGTTGCTCGAGATCCACGAGATCGGCGGCCTGCAATTGTCCCCGGACTCGTTGGCCGTGGGCGTTTACGGCCCGGTAGGCAAAATCGGTCATGGCCGTGCGCGCTCGGTAAGGTCGATCACCCGTGCCAGTTCCGCGAGCGTGGTGCTGCCTTCTAAGACGCGCCGGGCTCCGTCTTCGGCGAGGCCGACAAAACCGTGGTCCCGTGCCGTGTTGAGGATCTCCCGCGTGGATGCGCGACGAGCGATCAGTTCATCCAGGCCGGCATCCATGCGCAGCAACTCGATGATGGCCAGCCGTCCGCGATAGCCCTGGAAGTCGCACTGGGGGCAGCCTTTGGCGCGGTACAGAACGGGGTGTGGCTGGTTGGCGCCGAGGCCGAGCAGGCGCAGTTCGTGTTCTTCGGCAGGGTAGGCCTCGCGGCACGCCGGGCACAGGCGCCGCACGAGTCGCTGGGCGACGATGCCGATCAGGTTTCCAGCCAGGATGTCCGGCAGGATGCCGATGTCCAGCAGACGCGGAATCGCGCCGACCGCCGAGTTGGTGTGCAGGGTGGAGTAGACCTGATGGCCGGTCATGGCGGCCTGGAGGGCCATGCGCGCGGTATCCGCATCACGGATTTCCCCCACCAGGATCACGTCCGGATCCTGGCGCAGCATGGCCCGCACGCCGTTGGCGAAGTCGAGTCGGGCCGCGTCGGCGACGGCGGTCTGGCGGATCATGGCCAGTGGGTATTCCACCGGATCCTCCAGCGTCATGATGTTGACGTGCTCGGTATTGAGATGGTTGAGGATGGAATAAAGGGTGGTCGTTTTGCCGCTGCCGGTCGGCCCGGTGACGAGGATCAGTCCTTCGGGGCGGGCGATCATCAGTTTCAGCAGCTCGAATGCTGCCGGTGCGAGGCCCAGCCCGCCCAGGCTGACAATCCCCCGCTGACGGTCGAGCACGCGTAGCACGATGTTTTCGCCGTGGAGGGTGGGCTGGGTGGCGACGCGGAAATCCACCGGCCGTCCGCTGACCTGCAGCGAGATCCGGCCGTCCTGGGGCGCGCGGGTTTCCGCGATGTTGAGGCCGGCCATCACTTTCAGGCGGACGGTCATGGCGGGCCAGTGGGACTTGTGCAGGACACGTATCTGCCGCAGCAGGCCGTCCAGACGATAGCGAATGCGCAGGAAGCCGGCTTCGGGTTCGAAATGGATGTCCGAAGCGTTGCGTTTGACGGCGTCGGTCAGTAGTGAATCGACCAGCCGTACAACCGGCTGCGCGTATTCGCTGCGGGTCGTGCCTCGGCTGCGCCCATCCCGCGTGCCGGTTTCGATTTCATGCAGGATGCCGTCGATGGACAGCGTGTGGCCGTAGAACTGATCGATGGCGCGCGCGATTTCCGATTCGCCGGCAAGGCGCGTCTCGATGGTGGTGCCGGCGGGCAGCATGCCGAGTAGCTGGTCGCGGGTGTCGGTGTCGTTGCCGTTGCCCGTGGCGACGAGCAGCTGGCGACGTGTCGCGTCGTAGCTGAGGGGCATCAGCTTGAGGCTGCTGGCCAGCTCATGGGGGATCAGGGCCAGCGCTTCGCCGTCCGGGATCTGGGTGCCGAGATCGACGCTGGTCTGCTCCAGCGCATGGGCCAGCGCGTCGCGGAGCACCGCTTCGGACAGAAAGCCCAGTCGTACCAGTTGCTGGCCGAGCAGGCCGCCGCCCTGGCGTTGCTCATGCAGTGCGATATGGAGCTGGTCCTGGCTGATCAGGCCGAGATGCAGGAGGGTTGCGCCGATGGGGCGCGGGACGGCGTCCATCTTCATGGCGGGCTGCTCATGGCTGTGCCGGCCTGTCGGCGGGCGGTGTCGGAAAGTTACGCTCGCCGGGGCGGGGCGCTTCCCTGAAGAAGTTCTCCCCGGGAAGGAGGCGTCGCAGGTGGGCCGTGTCAGCGACGAAACTGGGACCGCGCATGACGACCGGGCGCAGGAATATCACCAGCTCGGTCTTCTGGATGCCGTTGTCACGATTGGTGAATAGTTCGCCCAGTAGCGGGATGCTGCCGACGACTGGGACCTTGCCGGTCTTGTAATCGATACGGTCTTCCATCAGGCCGCCGAGAATGGCGGTTTCGCCGTTGGCTACACGCAGTATGGATTCGATCTCGCGGGTGCGGATCTGGGGCACCAGATTGGCGACACCGGCCGGAATGTTGGGGTTCGGATCGCGCCGAAAATCGGAGATGCTGGAGATCGTCGGACGGACGTTGAGGATCACTTCATCGGCTTCACTGACATGGGCGGTGACTGTCATCACCAGGCCGACGGACACCGCCTGCGGGGTTGTGCTGACGGTGGTCAGCGCCCCGGCATTGGTCGTCTGGGTGGTGTCGGCCTTGACGTTGAAGTAGACGTATTCCTCCACCACTTTCAGTGCGGCGGTCTGGTTGTTCAGGACCGACAGCTTGGGGCTGGACAGCACCTTGACGGTCCCGAAGCCCTCGAGGAGCTTCACCGTCGCATCGATGCCACCGGCACTGGAGAAGGTGGCACTGAAGGGCGTTACCGCATTGCCCGCACTGCTGCCCAGGCTCGGGCCGGTGATGCCGAAGCGGGTACCGCTGGCCAGCACCCGGCTCCACTCGATGCCCTGCCGGAAGGTGTCCGACAGGCTGACCTCCAGGATGGTGGCCTCGATGAGCACCTGGCGGTGCGCGGCTGTCATCACCTGTTCGATGAATTCGCGGACCTTTTCGTGCTGGCGTCCGGTAGCCCGCACGCTGAGAACGCCGCTCTCCCGATGGGCGACCACCGATGCGGCCTCCCGAAAGGTGGATTTGTGCACCAGCGTCGTGCTGCTGTTCTGCGTCGACGCGGGGCTGGCGCCGATGCGCACGTTGTTGCGCGCCGGCTGTGCCGGTGTGCCCCGATTACGGGTGCCGGCCGGGCTGGCCGCCGGGAGAGGGGCGCTGCCGGTGGTGGTGCTCGTCTCGGTGTTCTCGATCAGGGTATCGCTCGAGCCCTGGGGCAGGATCTTGTCGGTTTCGTGCAGGAGATCGCGGATGTTCTTCTCGACCGATTCCCAGAACTGGTTGCGGGACGTGTTCTCGATGCGCGTGGCAGAGACATTGCCGCCGCTGACGGGATTGGCGGCGGGGGCTGCGTTGCCGGCCTGGGTGACGCCGGTACCGCTGGTGGCGATCTGGGTGTTGGTGGCAACGGTTCCTGAAACCGTGCGACTGAGGTTGACGTAATCGAGTCGATAGTGGTGCAGGAAGGGCGTGTCGGGCATGACCAGCAGGGTGTTGCCATCGAACTCGAAGCGCATGTCCACCTGCTTGGCGATGCGCGCCAGGAGCTGGGGCAGGGTCTGGTTGATGGCGTTGAGGGTGACCGTGCCGCTCAGCCCCGGGTGGATGTCGATGTTGATGCGGGCATCTTTGGCGAGAGCGAACAGCAGATCCTGAACGCGCACGTTGGTGACGACGATCGAGTAGGTTTCCAGCCGCTCTGCCTGAGGAGGGCCGGGGGGTGGTATGACATCCGCCGGTGCTGGCGTCGTCCTGTGCTGAGGCTGTGTGAGGCTCGGCGTGCCGATGTGTGCGCCTGCGCCCTGTTCCGGCGGCACGGAGGTGCAAGCTGCCAGGAGCAGGGCAAACACCTGGTACAGGCTGGAGCGAGGTGGCATGGTGGTGGCGAATGGGTTATGTCATTCGAGTTTATGCCAAAAAGATTGTGTTGGAAATGGGCCCGCATGGTGGCCTCCGCTTCCGAAGGAGCCGGCAGGGTGCTGGCTCCACGCCTGCCGAGCCAGCCCTGAGCGGGTGTAAGTCATGTGTAAGATTGATAACTTCTAATGGTGCCCGGAAGCAGGATCGGCCCGCCCAAAAAGCCACTAGAAGCAGGCGTCGCCCAGCGGTCTTGCTCCCCACCCTGCCAAGGTTTTAACGCAACCGCGGTTGCACACTCATAACACGAGGAGAGGCGAAAAATGACGAGCGAAACCACCCAGAAGTTCTACTATCCGTCCGAAGAGGTGGTCAAGAACGCTGCCGTGTCGGGAATGGAAGCGTACAAGGCCCTGTGTGCCGAAGCCGATCAGGACTATGAAGGTTTCTGGGGCAAGCGCGCCAAGGAGCTGATCGACTGGCAGACTCCCTTCACCCAGGTTCTCGATGAGAGCCAGGCTCCGTTCTTCAAGTGGTTTGCCGACGGCAAGCTGAACGTCTCCTACAATTGCCTTGATCGTCAGGTCAAAAACGGCCTTGGCGACAAGGTTGCGCTGATTTTCGAGGGCGACAAGGGCGATATCGCCAAGGTTACCTACTCTGACCTGCTGACCCGCGTCAGCAAGTTCGCCAATGCGCTGAAGAGCCAGGGCGTCAAGAAGGGTGACCGCGTCGTCATCTATCTGCCGATGTCCATCGAGGGCGTCGTCGCCATGCAGGCCTGCGCCCGTATCGGCGCCACCCACTCCATCGTCTTCGGCGGTTTCTCCGCCCAGTCGCTGGCCGACCGCATCAACGATGCCGGCGCCGTGCTGCTGATCACCTCCGACGGCCAGAACCGCGGTGGCAAGGCCCTCCCGCTCAAGTCCATCGCCGATGAAGCGCTGGCCAGCGGCTGCCCGACCATCAAGAGCGTGATCGTCGTGAAGCGCACCGGCGGCGAGACCGCCATGGTTGCCGGCCGCGACATCTGGGCCGACGAACTGGTCGCCCAGCAGTCCGACGTCTGCGAACCGGAATGGGTCGAAGCTGAACACCCGCTGTTCCTGCTCTACACCTCCGGCTCCACCGGCAAGCCGAAGGGGGTTCAGCACTCCACCGGCGGCTACCTGCTGCACGCCATCCTGACCATGAAGTACACCTTCGACATCAAGCCGGACGATGTCTTCTGGTGCACGGCGGATATCGGCTGGGTCACCGGTCACACCTACATCACCTACGGCCCGCTGGCCTGCGGTGCCACCGAAATCGTCTTCGAAGGCGTGCCCACCTACCCGGATGCCGGCCGTTTCTGGAAGATGATCCAGGACCACAAGGTCAACATCTTCTACACCGCGCCGACCGCCATCCGCTCCCTGATCAAGGCTGCGGACAACACCCCGGCGGTGCATCCCAAGAACTACGATCTGTCCAGCCTGCGCATCCTGGGTTCCGTCGGCGAGCCGATCAACCCCGCTGCCTGGGAGTGGTACTACGAGAACGTCGGCGGCAGCCGCTGCCCGATCGTCGATACCTTCTGGCAGACCGAGACCGGCGGCCACATGATCACCCCGCTGCCCGGCGCAACCCCGCTGATCCCCGGCTCCTGCACGCTGCCCTTCCCGGGTATCCAGGCCGCGGTGGTCGACGAGACCGGTACCGAAGTGCCCTGGGGCCAGGGCGGCATCCTGGTCGTCAAGCGTCCGTGGCCGTCCATGATCCGTACCATCTGGGGCGATCCGGACCGTTTCGTGAAGTCCTACTACCCGGCCGACTTCCAGGGCAAGCTGTACCTGGCGGGCGACGGTGCGATCCGCGACAAGGACACCGGCTACTTCACCATCACCGGCCGTATCGATGACGTGCTGAACGTCTCCGGTCACCGCATGGGCACGATGGAAATCGAATCCGCCCTGGTGGCCCACGAGAAGGTGGCCGAAGCCGCCGTGGTCGGCCGTCCGGACGATCTGACCGGTGAGGCCATCGTGGCCTTCGTGGTGCTCAAGGGTGCCCGCCCGACCGGCGACGAAGCTGCCAAGGTGGTCAAGGAACTGCAGAACTGGGTTGGCCAGGAAATCGGCCCGATCGCCAAGCCGAAGGACATCCGCTTCGGTGAGAACCTGCCGAAGACCCGCTCCGGCAAGATCATGCGCCGTCTGCTCCGTCAGCTGGCCAAGGGCGAGGAAATCACCCAGGACACCTCGACGCTGGAGAATCCGGCAATCCTCGAGCAGCTCAAGTAATTTCAGGCCCGGCAATTTGCCGGGCGCGACATCCCCGGCCGGGAGGCCGGGCAGTCCGCAACAGGCGGCCCTTGAGCTGCCATACAACTAAAGACATGGAGACCGCGGACTGGTCGAAGGAAAACAGGGGAGGAACCCGGTGCTGTTCGACCGGGGGTTGAGGGGGAGAAAAAGGCGCGTTCATCGCGCCTTTTTTTCGTGTGCGCCCAGCATGGGCGCACGCCTGCGGGTGCAAGTCCCGCTGCGAGCTGGTCACAGTGAGCAAAGTGAAGCGC
>NZ_MWUM01000218.1 GCF_002028455.1 Zoogloea sp. LCSB751
GCCTCAGCCCCAACACGTCAGGAATCCGGTTCATGGTCTGCACACTCCCTTCGCTGCGTTCCTGCTCGATGTCTTGAAGAGTCCGTTGTGAGACATCGGAGAGCTTGGCCATCTCAGCGGTTGTCAGTCGCATCGCTCTCCTCATATGACATATGGCTTCGATGGCCTCCCGACGCAGATCCAGCTGCTCGGAAGCGTAGATGCTCTTGCGCGTTTGTCCATGAGTCAAGTCAGGTCGGCAAGTTCCTGGGCACGGGCGAGAATCCCGG
>NZ_MWUM01000219.1 GCF_002028455.1 Zoogloea sp. LCSB751
GCTGGAGGTGCTGGTGGAGCGCATCCTGGACGAGCATAGCGTTCTTGCCCATGTCCGCTCCTCCAAGTCCCCCAAGCCCGGCACCCGCCTCATTCTGGATGGCGGTCCCGATGGGGAGAAGGTGGAGGCCGAGATGCGCGCCCGCCACGACGCCCTGTTCGAGATCCACTTCCTGGACCCGCGCCCCGTGCTTGAGATCCTGGAGGCCATAGGCCACATGCCGCTGCCCCCCTATATCGACAGGCCCGACGAGGACGCCGACAAGGAGC
>NZ_MWUM01000220.1 GCF_002028455.1 Zoogloea sp. LCSB751
GATCCTGGGTGACAACCTCTACGCCCATCCGGATGCGCTGGCGGCAGCGCCCCATCTCTACCTGCATGCGGCCAGCCTGACCATCAGCCACCCCCGCAGCGGCGAGCGGATGACCTTCGAGGCGCCAGCGCCCTTCCCGCTCTGAGCGGAAGAGGCTCGCGCCAAATCGCAGAGATAAAAAAGCCCCCATCGCGAGATGGGGGCTTTTTCATTAGGGTCAGACGCGAATATCGATCTTGCTTCCCAGAGAAGCGCTGGCCGATGTCGGT
>NZ_MWUM01000221.1 GCF_002028455.1 Zoogloea sp. LCSB751
GGATATAGATCTCGGCCTTGCCCTGATCCGGGAAGACTTTCACCTGACTCTTGCTGATCTTGGCGTCAAAATAGCCCCGCGCCAGCCCCAGGCTGCCGAGATCCGCCTTGATGGACTCGTACTTGCCATGGTTGAGGGGATCCCCCTCCTTCAGGGGCAACTTGTCCAGCAGCTCGCTGTAGACCTCGTCGCTGCCCGCCTCTCCTTCCAGCAGAATGTCGAGGCGCGAGATGAGCACGGGCTCCCCCCGCGCTATCTCGATCACTACC
>NZ_MWUM01000222.1 GCF_002028455.1 Zoogloea sp. LCSB751
AGCCCGTTCTCGACCAGGGCGACCCGGGTCTCTGAGGGGGTGACGTTCACCAGCAGTTCTACTGACATAAGTTACCTTGCCTTTCTAGTTTTGAATTCTGGCACGACGAACAACGGGTAACTCAGCAGCGAACTGCTGACGAGGGGATTACCGGGTCTGCTCGAGGTGCTGCTTGATCAACAGATCCGTCTCCAGCAGGGGCAGGCCGACCACGGCGCTGTAGCTCCCCTCGATGCGGCTGACGAACTTGCCGGCTATTCCCTGGATGG
>NZ_MWUM01000223.1 GCF_002028455.1 Zoogloea sp. LCSB751
GGTTAAATTCATATTTTATATTAGGTGTAATATTCCTGTTCGCAAACAGCGACATAATGCTCATTTCGTACCGCCCTTTGCTGATAATTAATGGCTCATCGTACAGTGCTTCGAGAGGAATACTGCTCCGGCGGGCAAAAGGATGCGATTGAGGAACGACAACCATAAATCTGTCTTTATAAAATGGTGTGGCAAACAGGCCGTTAACGGAAATATGGGTGAATCCGGCGTCGATATTATTCTCCCGAATGGCTTCAATAATCTCCGTA
>NZ_MWUM01000224.1 GCF_002028455.1 Zoogloea sp. LCSB751
TTTGCTAAGGTACTTGAGCAATATCGTTTTAAAAGCGGCGATATGAAGGCGCAATTTGAGCCGGGTGAGGTGATCAGTCAGTTCTCTGATTCCCCAGAAGCCTTGAAAGAGTTGATCATTAAATCGCAAATAAATCCTCAATTTCAGGATTTATTAACGGCTGATGTTAGCTTTTCGGGCCGCTTACTCAACGGTATTAAAACGCCTGCATCCTCACCTAACCATCCGTATGTAAATGAGCGCGACGTGTTAGGTGTATGGCCTGATAA
>NZ_MWUM01000225.1 GCF_002028455.1 Zoogloea sp. LCSB751
GTGATAGTCGATGTTGACCTTGACCGTTTTGATGGCGACATAGCGATAGGGATGCACCGGTAGTGACCCCAGTGCCGGGCGGTCCAACTGCTCAAACGCCTCGCGTCGGTTACCGGGCAGCTGCTTGAACGGGCGCTCGTTGAGCTCATTCAACAAAGCCCGGATGCACTGGTTTAGCTCGGCAAGCGAGAAGAAGGTCTGATGGCGTAGACGAGCCAGGATCCAGCGCTCGACGATCTGCACACCCACCTCGGCCTTGGCTTTGTCC
>NZ_MWUM01000226.1 GCF_002028455.1 Zoogloea sp. LCSB751
GGATCACGCGCTCGACCTCGTACTCGCGGCCGATCAGCGGGTCGATCTTGCCGTCCTTGGCCAACTGGTTCAGGTTCTGGGTGAACTGCTCCAGCGGCGAGGCTTTCTCGTTCTTCTCGCCGCCCTCCTCGCTCTCGCTGGAGGCCGATTCGCCGCTCTTGGCGGGCTCGGGCGGGTCGCTCTTCTTGATGCCATGGGCGATGAAATTGACCACGTCCAGGCGCGTCACGCCTTGCTGGTGCAGGTAGTACACGGCGTGCGAATCCTT
>NZ_MWUM01000227.1 GCF_002028455.1 Zoogloea sp. LCSB751
GTGTTTCTTTAATTAGCCATTAGGGCGTATTAATGCTCGGCGGCTAATTGCTCTTGGTGCCAGTGGTCGAATCGGCTTAACGCCATCATTGACAGTAATCCGATAGAGAAAAATCCCATCACTAACGCCACCGCATAGGGTGCAGTCAGGCTTGTTTGCTGCACTAGGCCTGCGATCACTGATGCGCCACTCATTTGGATAAAACCTAACATTGCCGTTGCCGTTCCCGCTCGCTCGCCAAAGGCAGAAAGCGCCATACTGGTTGCTG
>NZ_MWUM01000022.1 GCF_002028455.1 Zoogloea sp. LCSB751
ATCGAGAACACCCTGCGCTCCGCCGAACGCGCCCTGCGCATGCGACAGGCCGACGATTTTCAGGAATGGGAAGCACCAATCCTCAAGAATGGCTGACAATGCCGCCCTCGACGCGCCGGATGCGTTTCCGGCGCCGCACCCAACCACCGCTGCCGGAGCTTGCCCATGTCCACCGATGATTGCCTGATCCGCCTCGAAGGCCTCGCCCTCGACGCCTCCATCGGCATCTACGCCCACGAACTCGCCGCCCGCCAGCCGCTGGAGGTTGACCTCACGCTGGCCATCGACGGCACGCTGGCCGCGCGCAGCGACGACATCCGCCACACGGTGGACTACGACCGGGTCGTCGAATGCCTGGAAGAGCTCCTCGCCAGCCGCCACTTCAATCTGCTGGAGAACCTCAGCCAGGCCATGCTCGACGCCATCGGCGCGCGCTTCCCGGTGCGCCGCGCCGAGATCACCATCGCCAAGCCGCTGGCGGTGCCCAAGGCCCGCCGGGTGTCGGTGAGCCGCAGCTGTGAATGGAAGCGCGAGACCATCAAGGCGGTCGCCGCCGGCTGATTTGCAACGGCGGCGGGTTTATCCCCGCCCGCCGTGACCAAGCCTGTGGATAAGATGTGGGGGTCGGCCACAACCCCCTGAAACGGCAGGCTTTTCGGCAACTGCCTAAAAATTGGGCAAGGCCGGCGGCTGGAAGCAGCGTCGACCGCCGTCCTCAACTCGCGTTGAAACCCAGGGCTTCCTCCGGCAGGCTCTCCGCCTGCCACTTCAGCCCGCGCGCCTCCATTTCGAGGAAGCGCGGGGTGACGCGGCGCATCAGGAAGCCGATCACCCCGCCCAGCATGCCTTCGTAGACCACGCACAAATCCACGACGCAGCCCGCAGGGGTCGGCGTCAGCATGTGCTGGGCGACGGCCTTCATCCCCGGGCTGTGGGACTCCCAGACGAAATGCACGCCGGGCTCCAGTGCCGTCACCGTCCACTCCGCCGCCGGAAAGCCCGGCTGGCGCAGGCGCACGACCGATCCGACGGCAAGGGGCAGAGGCGTGAGCGGCTCCACGCTGGACACCGATGCCGTCCATTCCGGCCAGCGCCCCACGTCGGTCTGGATCTGCCAGACATGCTCTGCGGGAGCCCTTATTTCGGTGGATGTCTGAAAGGTTCGCATGGCTCGAAGGGAAGCGGGATCAATGACGTAGTAATAGCATCCGACGCCACCCTTGTCACCCTGACTGGATCCTTGGACTAGAATGATTTGAAAATGCCAAAAACGCCGAAAATGCCACATAGTTGAAGAGCGTCAGTTTGGAGGCTGAGTGGAAATGCAGAATCGCGATGAGGGCAAGCGCCCCCTCGGCAGCCAGCTGCACGCGCTGCGCGGTGTGCTCGACGGACTGGGTGCGCTGATCTTCACCAAGGACCGCGGCGGCGCCTATACCTACGCCAATCAACGCTTCTGCGAAACGCTGGGCACATCGCTGGACGCCGTCATCGGACGGACCTCGGCCGATTTCTTCGATGCCGACACCGCCGGGCGCCTGCACGACGACGACCAGCAGGTTCTCGCAACCGGTCGGCTCCTGTCCCGGCGGGAGCTGCGCCTGAACAAGGGCAACGGCGAACAACGCTGCTACCTGGCAGTCAAGGCGCCGGTGTTCGACAGCGATGGCCATATCGCGGGCCTGTCCGGGGTACTGATCGACATCACCGAGAACGAGCTGATGGAACGGCAGCTCCGCGCAAGCCGGCAACTGCTCGAAACGGTGCTCGACAACGTGGACGGCTACGTTTTCATGAAGGGGCCGGATCGTCGCTATCTCTACGCCAACCGGGCTTTTGCCGACCTGTTCCTGCGCCCCATCGGGCAGATCATCGGCCAGGACGACCGTAGCCTGCTGTCGGAAGAGGAAGCCCGCCGCATAGGCGAAGTCGACGACCGGGTCTTCGCCAGTGGCATGCCGCTGGCCATCGAAGAGCAACTCACCGACGGACAGGGCCGGCTGCACCAGATGTGGGCCAAGAAGCTGCTGATCCACAGCCACGGCGATGCGCTGCTCGGCTTCGCCACCGACATCACCGAGCTGAAGGCCGCCGAGGCCGAGCTGAAGCGCTCGGAGGCCCGTTTCCGGGTCCTCTTCGAAGCCAGCCACGAAGCCCTGGTGGTCCTCGACGACGAACGCCTGATCGACTGCAACCGAAGCACGCTGGAGCTGCTCGGCGTGGCCAGCCGGGAGGTCTTCCGCCAGCTGCCCCCCAGTGTGTTCTCCCCCCCGTTCCAGCCCTGCGGCAGCGCCTCGCGCGAACTGGCCGCCCACCACATCGCCGCCGCCCGTCGCGATGGCCACCATCAGCTGGAATGGACCGTGCGGCGCCACGACAACCAGGTCGAAGTACCGGTAGAAATCACCCTCAGCGCACTCGAACTAGATGGCCGGCCGGCGCTGCTGGCGACGATGCGCGACCTCACCGAGCGCAAACGCTACGAGGAGCAGATCCACCAGCTGGCGTACTACGACGCCCTCACCGGACTGCCCAACCGCCGCCTGTTCTTCGACCGCCTGGCCCAGAGTCTGGCCCGCAGCCAGCGTAGCGGCCGCCACGGAGCGATCATCTATCTCGACCTGGACAACTTCAAACCGCTCAACGACCGCCATGGCCACAAGGCCGGCGACCTGCTGCTGCAGGAAGTCGCCTACCGCCTGTCGGGCTGCCTGCGCGACGAGGACACGGTGGCACGCCTCGGCGGCGACGAATTCGCGGTACTGCTGGCGCAGATCGACGATGGCCCGCCAGACAACCAGCGGGAAGCCACCCGCAAGCACGCCTGCAACGTCGCCGAACGCATCCGCGACGCGCTGGCCCGGCCCTACCTGCTGACGATGGACAGGGGCGACGCGCCGGCCGAGCAGGTGGAACACCACTGCTCCGCCAGCGTCGGGGTGACCCTCTTCCCGCCCCGCGAGATGGACGGCGAAGCCATGCTCAGGCGGGCCGATGCCGCGATGTACGCCGCCAAGGCCGCCGGCCGCAACCAGATCCGCCTCGCCGCGGACTGAAGCGCAACGCGCTCAGCGGCCGCTGCCCGACCACAGCCCCTGGGCCCTGACATATGCCTGGGCACCAACCAGCCGCCCCAGCTGGCGGCCGGCCACATCCCCGTCGTGGAAGTGGATGCCGCCGTACAGGCGCGACATGCCGGCCTCATCGGCGGCTTCGGTGAAGGTTTTCCAGCTCAGCACCACATCGCTGGCCGGCGCCGACGGATCGGCCTTCAGGCTGCGGGCCGGCACCGTCACGCTGCCGCCGAAGGCATCGCTGCCGGTGTAGCGCTTGAGGACTTCCGCCGCCGCCGCACTGAAGGCGCTGTGGCCGCTGGTGTATTCCGAGAACGGCGGCGTGGCGAACCAGTTCGGCTGGAACGGAAGCCACGCAGCGCCATCCATCTCCACGTTGTCGCGGCCCGGGCCGCCCCAGCCACGGATCGTCTTGCCGTTGAACAGGTAGCGCACCGCAGTAGCCGGCCGCGAGGTGTCGTAGAAGCGCTTGGCCTCCCAGGTGGCGATGCCCGCGTCGAAGACCGCGTTCGACAGCGCCAGGAACATCTTCACGTCCTCATCCAGCGAATGCTTGTCCCGCTCCGCCACCTGCAGCGCGAACAGATGCCAGTGCCCCGGCGGCAGCTCCGAATTGGGGCCGTCGGCCCAGTACTCGGCAATGCTCTTCTGGCGGTCGGTCAGGTTGGCGGTGAAGTCGATGATCTCCTGCACCTGGGCCACGTACTCGGTGCTGCCGAAAGCCTTGGGCGGCACCGGGCGGAACTGGTCGCCGCGCGTCAACGCAAAGGGCACGACCTTGCCCCAGTGCGGCGCGATGTAGGCCGGCGTGACGGTGACCCCCGCCTGATTCACCCAGGTCAGCGGCTGCCACGACTGGGGATTGACGAAGCTGCTCAGGGCCGTCGGCGCGGACAGGTTGATCGCCGGGTTCTGTGGCACATAACCGGTGTAATCCGCGTAAGGCACCGGCTTGCCGCTGGCGTCCAGCGGCGTCAGATTACCCAGCTGGTTCGAGCCGTCCCCATGCCGGTAGGCCAGCAGGGCCTGGGCCGCCAGATGGCCGACGCCTTCCGGCGTGGCCTTGTCGGAGACGCTGAGCGCCGGGTCGTAGCCGAGCTCGCGCATCTTGGCTTCCAGCGTCCCCCGCTCGCCCGGGTAGAGATCGAGCAGCGCCTCGAACGCCGCGTAGCTGATCGCCTTCGATTTGTTGCCCAGCGTCTGCTCGACCGCCGGACGGCGCAGCGTGTCCGCCAACTGGGTGCCAAGCGCCTGCGCATCGTAGGCCGCCCAGGCGTCGTAGATCGCCGTCGACACGATGCCCAGCGCCCGCGCCGTCATCGGCGGCGCCGGCTTGGTGGCACGGATCAGCGCCAGATGAACCTGATTCCATTGCACGACCACGTTGGCGCCGGCGGGAATCGCCTGCCCGGTCAGCGCCGTGGATACCGACGTGTCCTTGTTGTCAGACCCGCCACAGGCGGCCAGCAGCAGCGCGACAGCGCAGACGGACGCCCTCTTGGCCCAGCGGGACGCGGGCCGACTAGATTCGATCGAGATCATCGGAAGAAATGCCTGAATTCGGATAGGTGAAAGGGCGAGCACCCCTCCGGATGGCCCAGTCGGCGCGCCCACCGCCGCGTCATTCCGGAAAGGTAATTACCCTGGCATTCTATAAGCCGGCTTGTGCACTGCAGCGTGAAAAATGCCCGCTTTTTCCCCCAGCCCCCCGGCCTTTGCCGGGTTCCGGCCAACCCGCTACGTCCCGCCGAGCAGCGGAAACAGCTGGCGCAGGCCGGTGGCCATCATCTCAATGGCCATCGCCGACAGGATGAAGCCGCTGACCCGCTCCACCACGTTCAGCGTGGCCTGGCGGATCTCCCGCCCGGCGCGGCAGGCGATGCGGAAGCTGAGCCAGCACGACAGCCCGACCAGGAAGATCGGCAGCACCACGTGGACCAGGTCCAGCCGGCTGTCCCACACGCTGTTGCCCATCACGTAGCTGAAGGCCGCCGGGCCGGCCAGCAGCGGCACCGCCAGCGGCACGATGGAGGCCTCGCGGCGCTCTGGCGGGCCGCCGTTGGCCGGCGAGCCCTTGAAGCTGGTCTCCTTGCCGAGCACCATCGCGATCGCCAGCAGCAGCACGATGATCCCGCCACCCACCTGCATCGCCCCCAGCGATACGCCGAGGAAACTCAGCAGCGGCAGGCCCAGGAAGGCCGCCACCAGCAGCGCCACCGTCACGCTCACCCCGATCGTCCGCGCGAAGCGCAGCCGGGCCGCCAGGTCCAGGCCCTCGGTGGCGGACAGGAAGATCGGAATCATCGACACCGGCCCCACCAGCGCAAACAGGGTCACGGTCTTTTTGATGGCGAGGGCGGCGATGGCGAGCATGGGCAGACGGAAGGAGGCAATGGCCGATTGTTGCCCGCCCGCCGCAGGCCGACAACCGGGGTTTCCGCCAACAGGGCGCCGCGCAAGCGCCACAGACCCCGCGGGCGGCATCGACGGATCTTCATGCCCCACACGCGGGCGGCTATGCTTGACAACGAAAACCGGCGGACACGTCCCCAGCCGATCACTTTTTACCGAGACAGTACCGATGAAACTCCAGATCGTCTCCGACCTGCACCTGGGGCTGGCGCCCTGCGCACTGCCCGACACCGGCGCCGACCTGCTGATCCTCGCCGGCGACATCCAGCGCCCGCAGGCGGCGCTGCAGTGGGCGATGGCGCTGAACCGCCCGACAATCTACGTGGCCGGCAACCACGAGTACTACGGCTCGAGCATCCCGGCCACCAACCGGCTGCTGCAGGATCTCAGCCGCGACAGCCAAGTGACGGTGCTCGACTGCGGCGAAAAGCGCATCGGCAAGCTGCGCATCCTCGGCGCCACCCTGTGGACCGACTTCCGCATCGCCGGCGACGGCGCGGCGCGCGAGCGGATCATGCAGGACGCCATCCGCTTCAGCCGCGACTTCAGCCGCATCGCCATCGCCGACGACCCGCCGGACAGCCTGAGCCCGCAGCACTGCGCCAGCCTGTTCGCGCAGCACGCGGACTGGCTGGCCGGCCGCCTCGCCGAACCCTTCGCCGGCCACACCGTGGTGGTCACCCACTTCGCGCCGTCGCCGCACAGCATCGCTCCGCGCTTCGCGGGCTCGCCGCTCAACGCCTGCTTCGTCTCCGACCTGGAAGACCTGGTCGCCGACAGCGGCGCGGCCCTGTGGATCCACGGCCACACCCACGACAGCTTCGACTACCGCCTCGGCAGCACCCGCGTGCTGGCCAACCCGCGCGGCTACGTGCGCGACGGCGTCGCCGAGAACCCGGTGTTTGATCCCGGCCTGACCGTCACGCTGACGTGACGCCGCCAGCGCGGCGCCGATGGCTCACTGCACGCCCTGCCCCAGCTTGCGCCCGTCCACGACCACCCCGTAGAGGTTCACCCCGTCATCGGCGTGGTAGCGCTTGCGGGCCTCGTCGATATCGCCATTCACCAGGCGCGGGTCCTGCGGGCGTTCGTGGGAATTAACGTAGGCGGCCACGTCCCAGGCTTCCTGGTCGCTCAAGGTCCGGCCGCGGCCCAGCGGCATGTTGTGCTGGATGAAACCGGCAGCGGTGTTGATGCGGTGCATGCCCGCCCCCCAGTTGTAGGAGTCCTTGCCCCACAGGGGCGGGAAGACCGAGGTGGCGCCGACCTTCTTGCCCGCGCCATCGTCGCCGTGGCACAGCGCGCACTGCTTGCCATACACCGCCTTGCCGCGGGCGATGTCGTAGCCGCCCTTCGGCGGCGGTGGTTCGTCGAAGCCGCGCCCCGGCTGCGCCTTGCCGATCGGGACGCCGGTGGACATCCAGTAGGCGTAGGCAGTCAGTGCCGTCATCACCTCGCTGTCGGCCGCCGGCGGCTTGCCGTTCATGCTGAACTGGAAGCAGCCCTGCATGCGCTCGACGAAGCTGTTCACCTTGTTGTTCTTCTTGCGGTAGGCCGGATACATCGTATAAGCCGCCCACAAGGGCGCCGAGTTGGCCTTGCGGCCGCGGTCGATGTGGCAATTGACACAGTTCATCTCGTTGCCCACGTACTGCGGGGCGAGGGCCTTGGTGTTCATGAACAGGTCCTGGCCACGGCGCACCAGTTCGCCGAAGGCATTGTTGGGAATGTCGGCCTCGGCCGGCGGCTGGAAATAGGTCTGGCCCACCGGACGGGTGGGGGCCTTGGGAAGCTGGGTCTGGTCGTCCAGGCGGGCATTGCGGGCTGAATCGGCCGCCAGCGCGTGGGCAGCCAGCAAAGGCAGGAGCGCGGCGCTCAACAAGCGGAGGGTCATCTTCATGGGGGCGGTTCCTTGATCGGTCACGGGGCGGGGCACAGGCAGCGACGACGGCTCAGCGCAGCCGGTGCTGGCTCTCGTCGAAGGGCTCCGTGGATTCGCCCAGACCGGCGAAGTAGGCCGCAACGGCCTTGATCTCGGCCTCGCTGAGGTCCGCGGCGATGTGCCGCATCAGACCGTTGGGATCGTTGCTGCGGGTGGGCGCGACGGCCGCCACCGCCTTGGTCTTCTTGCCGGCGGGCTGGGCCGGGGTGCCGCGCCAGGCGCGCAGCTGGGCCTCGATGTACTCCGCCGACTGGCCGGCCAGCGGCGGGAAGGCGTCGCCGACACCGACGCCGGACGGGCCGTGGCACAGGGTGCATTCCGGAATGTGGCGGTCCCAGGCGCCGCGCAGGGCCAGCCACGCGCCGCTGCCTTCCTTGGGCCGCTCCACCGGCCCGGCCTTGACGTTGACCTTGGGCTTGGCCGCATAGGCCTTGGCCACCGCAGCCACCTCGGCGTCGCCGAGGGCCTGGGCGATGGGTTGCATCAGCGGGTTCTCGCGGCGACCGGCCTTGAAGTCGGCCAGCTGCTTGGCAATGTAGGCCTCGGGCAGGCCGGCCAGGCGCGGAAAGCCGCCGGCGGCCATGCCCTTGCCGTCGGCGCCATGGCAGCTCATGCAGGGCATGGCCGCCGGGTTGGCGCCGCCCTGCTGGATGATGGCCTCGCCATCGGCCGCCCCGACCTGCAGCGGCAGGGCCAGCAGGGATGCGGACAGGCAGAAGGCAAGGGATCTCGTGGGGGATAGGGACATGGGATGACTCCTGGATTCGGGTGATCTCTTTTTTAATGTTCAGTAGCGGGCGTCGGCCGGCTTCTTGTCCTTCGGCCAGTCCTTCACCTTGTCGGGGAAGTCGGGGCGCGGCTGGTGGCTGAAGTACTCGGCCACGTCCACCGCGTCCTGGTCGGACAGGCCGCCCTGGCCGAGGGGGAACTTGCCGTGGAAGCCGATCGGCATGTTGCGTTTGACGAAGGCTGCGGCGGTGTAGGTGCGGGCCATGCCGGCGCCGATGTTGAAGGACGCATCGCCCCACAGCGGCGGATAGACGTAGCGGCCGTCCGCCTGCTTGAGGCCTTCGCCATCCTGGCCGTGGCAGACCGCGCATTGCTCGGCATAGACCTTCTTGCCGTTTTCCGGATTGGGCTGGATCTTCGGGTCGATCTTGCCGACGCCGCGCCCTGGCACCTTGTCGCCGGGCTTGGTCTCGCGCTTCATCCAGTCGAAGTAGGCGACCATCGCCTTCATGTCGGCAGAGTCCAGCGGCAGCGGCTTGCCGTTCATGGAGCGCTTGAAGCAGCCGTTGATGCGGTCCTCCAAGGTGATCACCTTACCGGCCCGCGGCGCATAACTCGGGAAGAAGGCGGACACGCCGACGAAGGGCGAGCCGTCGGCCACCGTACCGGCGTTGAGGTGGCAGCTCGTACAGTTGAGGGCGTTGCCGACGTGTTGCGGCAGCAGGTCGCGGGTTTCCAGGTGCAGGCGCATGCCGCGAACCAGCTGCTGGGCGTTGGCACCGCTCAGCATGTCGGCCAGGCGCGGCGTCTCGAAGGCGCTCATGTCGGTCTTCGGGTCCAGCGCGGCGCGCATCTTGTTCACCTGCGCGGCGCTCACCGGCGCACCGCCGTTACCCCAGCTGTCGCGCACGAAGGTCAGGATCTCGGCCAGCTCGGCATCCTTCAGACGGGCGAAGCCGGGCATCGCGAAGACCCGCGGATGGGCCGCCGTCTGCACCGTTTGGCCGCCGGTCAGCACGATGTGCATCAGGCTGGCCGGGTCCTTGGCGGCGAGCGCCGGATTACCGGCCAGCGGCGGGAAGACCTTGGGCACGCCGCTGCCGTCCTGACGGTGGCAATCGACGCAGAACTGCACATAGCCCAGGCCGCCGCGGCTGCTGTACAGCTTGTCCGGCGCGGCGCCGGCCACCACCTTGCGCGGCGTGGCAGGTGCGGGCAGTTCGCCCTCGCCCGGTGGCAAGGCCTTCAGATAGGTGGCGATGGCCCGCAGGTCCTCGTCCTTCAGGTGCTGGGTGCTGTGCAGGATGACGTCGGCCATGTTGCCGGATGCCGCGGCGAAGCGGTTCTGCCCGGTTTTCAGGAACAGCGCGGTGTCGTCCACCGTCCACAGCCCGCGCAGGCTGAGGGCCCGCCAGTGCTCCACGGTCTCCCCGGCGAGGAAGTGGCGTCCCTTCGCGCCCGCGTCGCCCATCGCCTTCTCCTGGAAGGCAATGCCCCGCGGCGTGTGGCAGGCGCCGCAGTGCCCGAGCCCCTGGACCAGGTAGGCGCCGCGGTTCCACACCGGGTCCTTCTGCGGATCGGCCTTGAAGGGCGTGCTGTCGAGGAAGGCCCAATTCCACAGGGACAAGCCCCAGCGCATGTTGAAGGGCCAGCTCATGTCTGAGGGTTTGTTGGCCTGCTTGACCGGCGCCAGGCCCTGCATCAGGTAGGCGTAGAGAGCCTGCATGTCGTCCGCCGCGATCCTGGCGTAGGACGGGTAGGGCATGGCCGGGTAGAGGTTGTGGCCGTCCGCCGCGACGCCCTTGCGCATGGCCCGGTCGAACTGCTCGAAGCTGTATTTGCCGATACCTGTGTCCCGGTCCGGCGTGATGTTGGTGGAGTAGAGCTTGCCGAAGGGCGTTTCCAGCGCCCGGCCGCCGGCCATCGGCGCGCCCTTGTCGGCCGTGTGGCAGGCCACGCAATCGCCGGCCTGGGCCAGGTAGCGGCCGCGCTCGATGGTCTGGGCATCCGCGGCGGCGGCCTGGGCAAGCCCGCTGGTCGACACAAAAAAGGCCGCGCCCATCAGGACGAGGCCGCTGGACGACCGGCGGATCTGCCGGCCCATGGCACTGCTCAACATGACGTCCTCCCTACTGCTTGTTTTGGGTACAAGTCTAGGGAGAAGCCCCGAATGCCACTATCCGGACATCGGGTTAACGCAATAACCGAAACCGTCTAGTCGAGCCCCCGGGGATCGGCCCGCAGGATCAGCCGGGCCAGGTCGGCCGCGCTGCCGGTGGCGGTCTTTTCCATCACGTGCTGGCGGTGCACATGCACGGTGTTGTCGCTGATGCCGAGCAGGCGCGCCACTTCCTTGTTGGCCAGGCCGAGGGCGAGCAGGCGGGCCACTTCACGCTCCCGCGCCGACAGGCGGGCCAGGATGTCCTGGGCCTCGCCCTGGCGACGCTGGCTGGCGTGGCGTTCCCGGCTCACCTGGACGGCCCGCTCCACGGCGTCGAGGAAGAGCTGGTCCTTGAAGGGTTTCTGCAGGAAGTCGAGGGCGCCGTCCTTCATCGCCTGCACGGCCAGTTCCACGTCGCCGTGGCCGGTCATGAAGATCACCGGGAAGGACGAGCCCGCCGCCTGCAGACGGCGCTGCAGCTCCAGGCCGCTGAGCCGCGGCATGCGGATGTCGAGCACGATGCAGCCGCCGCCGGGCGGAAAGGCCGGCGCCGCGGCGAGGAAGGCCTCGGCGGACTCGTGCCCCACCGCCTGCCAGCCCACCGATTCGAGCAGGAACAGCAGCGAGCGGCGGAACGGGGCTTCGTCGTCCACCACGTGGATCACGGGCATGTCGGGGGGGCTTGTCATGAAGGGTCTCGGGAGTCGGCCGCCGGTTCGTCGGCCAGCGGCAGCGTGAAACGGAAGACCAGGCCGGGGCCGGGCTCAGCCGCAGCGACGGTGATGTCGCCACCGTGGGCCTCGACGATGGTCTTGCAGATGGACAGCCCCAGGCCCAACCCATCGGGCTTGGTCGTGAAGAAGGCTTCGAACAGGCGCTCGCGCTCGTCGGACGGCAGGCCAGCGCCGTGGTCGCGCACCTCAACGGCACAGCGCTCGCCGTCCCGCCCCAGGCTCACCTCGATGGGCGCGTCGCAGCCGGCCGCCTGTTGCGCATCCCAGGCATTCTTGAAGAGGTTGAGCAACACCTGCTGGACCTGCAGCGGGTCAACCCATACCTTCAGCCCGGCCGCCTCCGCATCCTGGCGGAGCGCCACCGCCGGCACACCCGGCAGCATGCCGGTAAAAAGCCGGCCGGCCTCGCGGACCAGGCTGGCCGGATCGTGGGCTTCCCGCACCCGGTCGCGCTTGCGTGCAAAGGCGCGGATGCCACCGAGGATGCCGGCCGCCCGTTCGGATTCACTGGCGATCTCCTCCGCAGCCTGGCGCAGCGCGGCCGGCGCCAGCGTGCCGCTGTCCTGCCGGCGCAGCAGGCTGCGCGCGTAGTTGCCGATGGCCGCCAGCGGCTGGTTGAGTTCGTGGGCCAGCGTGCCGGACAGCTCACCGAGGATGGACAGGCGCGACAGGTGGTCCATCTGCTGCTGGCCCTCGCGGAGCTGCGCCTCGAGACGTTGCCGCTGGTCCATCGCGGCGGTCAGCTCCCGCGTGCGCCGCTGCACCAGATACTCCACGTGCAGCGTGTAGGCGCCCCACGCCAGCAGCATCAGCACCAGGCCGCTCACCCACGGCCAGTAACGCTCCCACAGGGACGGCCAGGCTGTTTCGCGCAGGAAGGCATAGGGGCCGATCTGCAAGTCCTGCAACAGCTCATGCACCGGATGGTAGTCCGCCGGCACGCTCCAGGACTGGCCGGCCGCGTCCGGCGACAGGGACAGCAGCGCCACCAGCACGTCCCGCGACAGCGCCGGCGGCGTGCCCGGCGCGGCGGCGAAGGCCCAGCCAGGATAGAGCGGCGCCGATACCCGGCAGCGCCGCACGTCGGCCCGTGGCGACAACACCCGCAGCTGCCCGGGGCGCAGGGTGCCGTCCTGCTCCAGGCGCTCCAGCAAGCAGGCGCGCAGTACCCCCGCATCGGCATCGCCGTTGAGCACTGCCTCCACCACCCGCGACATCGGAAAATCGGTAAACACCGGCCGCGGCTGCCCCTGCTCCGGGTTCAGCCCCAGGCGGCGCAGTTCGGCCCAGGCCACCTGGTAGCCGCCGAAGGCATCCTGCGACACCGCCGCCAGGCTTCGCCCCTTCAGGTCGGCCAGCGCCCGGATGTCCCGGCGCTCGTCCAGCACCACCACCGCCGAGCCCACCACATGGGCCGGATCGGTGGACGCATCGGCCACCAGGGTGGCGATCCGGCTGACCCCACTCTCTGCCTCCAGAAAGACGTAATGCCCCGGGTTGGTGACGACGAAATCCAGTTCCCCGGCCTGCAGCGCCGCCGCCATGCCGTCCAGGTCGAAATGGCGCAGCACCAGGTCGCGCCCCGGCAGCTTGTCCTCCAGCTGGTCCATCAGCGCCGACCAACGTACCTGCGCCTCCTCCGATCCCTGCCAGGCCAGCACCCCGATCCGCACCTGCCGCGGCGGCTCGGCGGACCACGCGGCCAACGCGAACAGGACCATCAGCAACAGGGCGACAAGGGAACGGAACGAGGACTTCATGGGCGGAAGTGTCCGCCGGATGGGGGGAACGGGACAAGCCCGCCCCCGCCGTTCTGCCCGCTTGCGCGAAAAGCTCAGCCCACCACCAGATCCGCCGCCTGCAGTAGCCCGGCATTCGCAATGCCGACCAGATCGATCTCGCCATCGGGATTGACGAAAGTCGTGCGGGTTTCGCCACTGGCAATCTCGGTCCACAGGGCATCACCGTCATCGTCGCGGAAGACGCTGAATTCGATCTTGCCGCTGCGGCCGGTCTCGGTCTTGAGGATGAGCGTATCGGCGCCCACCTCAACCACGTCGACGCGCTCGTTGGCGTCGAGGCGATCGGTCTTCCAGCCACCGCGGCCCAGTTTCAACGCGCCGGTGACGGCATCACCCGCCAAGACCAGGTCGCCGTTCGCGGCGCTGCCGTCGGCCAGCGCGAACTTGTAGGTTTCCAGGGAGCGCAGGCTTGCACCCGTCACCACCTCGAGCTCGAAGCTCTTCTGGAACAGGCCGTCCTGATTGGCATCGGTGTAAGTGCTGATCTCCACCTTGCCAAACTCGGTCTCGCTGCGGGTCACGTTGACGCCGTCGAAAGACCAGGTTTCGTTGCTCTTCATGCGCTCCTGCTGCAGACGACCATGCTCCTGCTCGTAAACCGCCGTCACGCTGCTGCCGTTGGTCGCGAACTGATAGCCCTTGGATGAACTGCCCATGCTTCTGACTCCTTCAAGAATGGATCCCTCGGATTGGGATCGTTGAGGGGGAGTCTAGAAAGCGCAGCTGAAGCCTCGCTGAAGCGCCAGGAAGGTTCAGCCCCGTCATGGGCCACTTGGTGAACGGCCTTCAGATTGCCTTCAGTTTGCTCCTGTTAAATGGCCATCACGTTCCCGGCCGGAACCCCCTACAACGCCAATCAGGAGTCATCATGAAGCGCATTCTCCTCACCCTCGCCGCCACCATCGCCACCACCACGGCCTTCGCCGGCCCCAGCTGCCATGTTCCCGCGGACAAGTGGATGAAGGAAGCCGACTTCAAGGCAAGAATCGAAGCCCAGGGCTACCGGATCAAGACCTTCAAGGTCTCCAAGGGCCAGTGCTACGAAATCTACGGTTTCGACAAGAACGGCAAGAGGGTCGAAATCTATTTCGATCCGGCCACCGGCGCCGAGCTCGAACGCAAGTCCTGACGCCCCATCGGCCGGTGGCGGCATGCCCAGCCAGCGGCCATCGACACCACCGGAGACATGCCATGCAATCAGGCACCCCTGCTCTTCCCATCCGCGTCTGGGACCCTTTCGTGCGCATTTTCCACTGGAGCCTGGTGAGTTGCGTGCTGATCAATTACGTCCTCGTTGACGACGGCGAAAGCCTGCACCAGTGGCTCGGCTACATCGCCTGCGGCCTGATCGCGGCCCGGATCGTGTGGGGCTTCGTGGGCTCCAAACATGCCCGCATCGCCAGCTTCTTCCCCACGCCGGCACGGCTCCGCGCCCATCTGACGGCGATGCGTGCGGGCCAGCCCGAATTCCACCCCGGCCATAATCCGCTCGGCGCAATCATGATGCTCGCCCTGATGGCGCTGGTCCTCGCGCTCGGCCTCAGCGGTTTCCTTCAGACCACCGACCTGTTCTGGGGTGAGGAATGGCTGGAGGAACTCCATGAGATGCTCGCCTCGACCCTGATCGGCCTGGCCGCACTGCATGCGGCAGCGGCCATCATCATGGGCCGGCTGGAAGGCGTGAACCTCGTCGGCGCGATGATCACGGGCATCAAGCGCCCACTCAACACCGGCGCAAAGCGGCGATGAGGGTGCTGCTCCTGGAGGACGACGCCATTCTCGGCGAAGCGCTGCGCGACTTCCTGCGCAGCGAAGGACACGTCGTCGACTGGCTGCACAACCTGGCAGGCGCCCGCGCCGTCGAGCGCGAGCCCTTCGACCTGCTGCTGGTCGACTGGAATCTTCCCGACGGTCTTGGCGTGAGCTGGCTCGCCGCCCTGCGTGCAAACGGCCGCAGCACGCCCGCCATCATATTGACCGCACGCGACCGCCTCGCCGACCGCATCGAAGGACTGGACAGCGGCGCCGATGACTACCTAGTCAAGCCCTTCGCCCCCGAGGAGCTCTCGGCCCGCATCCGCGCCCTGACCCGGCGCCTGAACGGCGAGGCGTCCCGGCAGCTGTGCTTCGGCGACGTCAGGATCGACCTGACCCGTCATGAGGCGCACAGCGCGGGGGCGCTGGTGACGCTCACCGCGCGGGAGTGGGCGGTGCTCGAAGCGCTCGCCCTGCGTGCGGGGCGCATCGTTTCCAAGGCCGACCTGGACGCGCTGGTCAACGGCTTCGACGGGGAAAGCAGCAGCAACAACACGCTCGAGGTACATGTGAGCCGCCTGCGCCGCAAGCTGTCACCCGCCCTCATCGAGACGGTACGCGGACTGGGCTACCGCATTCCCGCATGAAGCTCACCTCACTGCAGAATCGCCTGTCACGCAGCCTGCTCGCCGGCTGGCTGGTGTGGTCGCTCGCCATCCTCGGGTCCCTGTGGTGGGTCATCGATCACGAAATCGAGGAGCTGCTCGACGAGACCCTCGTCGAGTCGGCGGAAATCATCGCCGGCTTGCTGGCCTACGATGCGGCGGCGCTCAGGCTCGACGACAGCGACACCCGCGCCCTGCCTGCCGCCGAGCACAGCGAGCGGCTCATCTGGCAGATCACCAATCTGGCTGGGCGCATCGCCTTGCGCTCCCATCGCGCGCCGGACACGCCCCTCGCTTTACCAACCACCTCCGGCCTGAGCTACGACGCCTCCCACCGCTGGCGGGTATTCTCCCTGCGCCTGCCGGGCGCACCGGACCTGGTACTGCACGTGGGGCAGGAGACGGCCGAACGGGAGGAGGCAGCCGTCGAGGCGGCCCGCTACGCAGCGGCAACTGCGTTGTGCATCGGCATTCTGGTAATGCTGTGGACGCGGCTCAGGCTACGCCGGGAGCTGGCCCCGCTGGACGCGTTCTCGGCCGCCATCCGCGACTACGACCCGCTGGCCCGCGACTATCGTCTGCCGCCTGCCAGCCATGCGGAACTGCAGCCGGTCCGCGATGCGATCGAGGGCCTGGCCACCCGCCTCGCACAACGCGTGGAGAACGAACGTGCCTTCTCGGCACATGCCGCCCATGCGCTGCGCACGCCCCTGGCCGGGCTGGATGCACAGCTGGCCGTCGCCCAGCGGGAAGCCCCCGCCATCATCCAGCCCCGCTTGGCCCAGGCGCGGCAGGCGGCAGGCAGACTTCAGCGCGTCGTGACGGCGCTGCTGGCCTTGTTCCGTAGCGGCTCGGATCTGCACCCACAGCGCTTCCGGATGAGTGACCTGGCGGCAAGCCTGGGATTCAGCGGCCTGCAGCTTCAGGTAGAAGGGGCCGAATGGCTGGATGGCGATCCGGACCTGATCGCCGCCGCGCTCATGAACCTGATCGACAACTCCGCACGGCATCACGCCACCATCGTCCGCCTGCACGTCGCCGACTCGCCGGAGGCGGCGATCACGATCGCGGATGACGGCAGCGGCATCGAACCCGGGCACATTAGCCGTCTGAACGAGGCGCTGTCCACGCGGGATTACGCCGGCCATACCGGCCTCGGCTTGATGCTGGCCGACATGGTGGCCCGCATCCATGGCGGACGGCTCGAGATCCTGACACCAGACGCAGGCTGCACGGTCACCCTGCACCTCGGACCACCTGCCAATAGAGCACCCGTGCCAGCCGCTGGTCTATAACGAGAAAACGACCATCCGCAGAAAGGAGTTTCACCTGAGGCAGGCCATCAACCTGCCGTTCACCTCAACATGGGAGTACATCCATGAAGATCACAGCCAATCTCGCGCTGGCAGCACTGTGCGTTCTGCCGGCCACCGCAATTGCCCAAGGGCACGCCGGGAAACATGAACCGGCACTGGCCGGCCATTCAGCGGCCGAGGCGGTTGAACACAAAGGCAAGGCCGATCACATCGACCGCAAGGATTCGCCCTGCGCCCACGAGGCACGGGCCCGCACGCAGGCCGCGACAGAAAAAGCCCCCGACGCAGCACGTGAAACCACGTCCATCATTTACCCACCCGGTTTCGCCACCGGCCCCAGCAGCAACGACAGTGTGGAATGACTGAAGCGGTGCAGGGCAGCGAACAGCGCTCACGTGAATCCGGCGGAGAACAAGAATGAACGAGAAACGATGCCTGTCCCTGCTCTGCAGCTCAATGCTGACGATGAGCGTGGGAATCAGTACTGCCCGCGCGGCAGACGGTACCGCCCTTGAAAGCGAAGTACGCACGCGGGCGGCGGCGGTCGAAAGCCAGCTCATCGCCTGGCGCCGCGACATCCACCGGCATCCGGAGCTCGGCGATCAGGAAGTCCGCACCGCCAAGCTGGTCGCCGACCATCTGCGCAGCCTCGGCATCGAGGTGCAGACCGGCGTCGCCCGGCATGGCGTGGTGGGAATTCTGCGCGGGGCTCAGCCCGGCCCGGTGGTCGCCTTGCGGGCCGACATGGATGCGCTGCCGGTGAAGGAACCGGCCGGCCTGCCGTTCGCCTCCACGGACAAGGGCAACTACCAGGGCAACGAGGTCTCGGTGATGCATGCCTGCGGCCATGACGCCCACACCGCGATGCTGATGGCGACCGCATCGGTCCTCGCCGGCATGAAGGCGCAACTGCCGGGTACGGTGATGTTCATCTTCCAGCCCGCCGAAGAGGGGCCGAGCCTGTTCATGCCCGGCCCGGGCAAGACCTGGGGGGCGCGGATGATGCTGGAAGAAGGCTTGTTCAAGCGACTCAAGCCCGCCGCCGTGTTCGGCCTGCACGTGATGCCCGGCCGTTCCGGCGAGATCACCTGGCGCGTGGGCTCCACCACGGCCAGCAGCGACACGCTCAACATCACCGTCAAGGGCAAGCAGGGGCACGGCGGCATGCCGTGGTTCACGGTCGATCCGGTGGCAACCTCGGCCTTGATGATCAGCGGCCTGCAGACCGTCGTCAGCCGCAAGGCCAACCTCACGGTGTCGCCAGTCGTGGTGACGATCGGCTCAATCCACGGCGGCACCGGCCCCAACATCGTTCCCGACAGCGTGGAGATGAGCGGCACCATCCGCAGCTACGACCGGCAGGTGCGCAAGCAGGTCGGCGAGGACATCCGGCTCAGCGCCGAGAAGATCGCCGAGAGCAGCGGCGCCCACGCCGACGTGAGCATCGTCCCGATGTACGACGAAACCGTGAACGACGAAGCCCTGGCGCAGCAGATGGCCCCGGTGCTGAAGCGCGCCACCGACGGAAAGGTCGGCACAGCGGCCCTGCCAGGGGCCGCGGAGGACTTTTCGTTCTACGCCAAGCAGACCCCGGCGCTGTTCGTGTTTCTCGGCATCACGCCGGAAGGGCAGGACCCCGCCAAGGCCGCCCCCAACCACAACCCCCAGTTCTTCGTGGACGAGAAGGCGCTGGTGGTCGGGACGCGGGCGATGGCCTCGATGGCGGTCAGTTTTCTGGCCCGGCAGCCGTGACGCGCCCCACCGGCCAAAGCGCCTTATGTAGCGGAGACAGCGTTCAGAAGCACACCAGCGCGGCATTGTGGAAATCGGGAATGCCGATTTCCTCGAAGGACGAGATCTCGCCGAGGGACAGGGCGCCGACCAGCCGGGATGCACCGGTATGGTGGCGCAGTTGCTGCAGTTCCCGGATGGAGTCGCCCTGCAGGTGCAGGCGACGGCCGGCGCAGTAGAAGGTGACCAGCGCGTCGCGCGGCGAATCCACGTCACAGCCCAGCGCATTGGTGATGGCGGCGACGCAGTGGCTGCTTTCCAGGTCGGGCGCCTTCAGCAGGCTGAGGATGGAACAGGGCGGGATCTCGCCGACGCAGATGATGGCACCGTCCTCCTCGAAGCCGACCGGGATGCGCACCACGACGTTGGCGGCCATCACCAGTCCGAAGGGGTAATGCACCGCGTAGTCGTAGAAATTGTCGTGGGTCAGCGTCACGCCGTACTCGGCCTGGATCAGCTCCCGGTAGACGTCCATGGCCGGGCGCTGGTTGATCAGCTTGATCTTGTTGCCCTCGGTGGAGGTAGCCTGCATCAGGCTGCGGGCGACGGGGTATTCGTGCTTGACGACGGTCTTGAGGGCCGGCAGCAGCAAGCCGGCCACCCCGTTTTCCACCAGCCGCTCGTTGTCGAACAGGCAGAGCATGCGCTGGAAGCTTTCGCTGCCGGCATTGACGCCAGCGTACTCCACGCAGTCCTGCAGGTCGCGATAGATGCCGAGCAGGATGGAACCGATGGTGGGCACGGTGGCGTCGAAGATCAGGAACAGGGTGTCGTCCCCACCGTCGCTCCGGCGCGTCTGGCGGACCGCTTCAGCGATGCGCGCACTGGCGGCCGGCACGTCGGCATCGAGCTGGTCGAGCAGAAAGGTCGGCGGCATCGGGTCAAGGCCGATCAACCAGGCGCCACGGGACACGAAGTCATCATTGACGATCAGCGCCGGAAAGATCGCACCAACCAGCGGTACGGCCGCGGCCCGGAACACGGCCTGGATGGCCGGAACCTGCGCCTGTTCCGCTTCGGGCAACAGCAACAGCACGCCAACGTCGGGGCGGGCCTGCTGCCACTGGGCGATCACATCCCCCACCGCAGCGGGGCTGGCATCCGTATAAGCGAAAAGTCGATTGGGCATGGCGAAATTCTAGCTTTCGGTAAGCATGCTTCGGAACGCCAGACACACTTGATTGCGTCCCTTCTGCTTGGCCTGGTAGAGGGCCTTGTCGGCGGCCTTCAGCAAGGAGGTCAACTCGGATGAGCCGTCGGCCAGTTGAGCCACCCCCACCGAGACCGTAAAGCGGATTCCGGCTTCGCCGCTCAAGACACAGCAGGCGCCCAGCGCGCCTCGCATCCGCTCGGCAACGACCAGCGCCTCATCCAGCGTGGTGTCGGGCAGCAAGGCGACGAACTCTTCACCACCGAAGCGGGCCAGCAGGTCATGCTCGCGTAGTTCTTGGTTGGCGACGCGGGCCAGTGCGCGCAGGACCTCGTCGCCAACAGCGTGGCCATGGGTATCGTTGATGCGCTTGAAATGGTCCACGTCGAGACTCAGCAGGGACAGGGGCCGCTGGTACCGCTGGGCACGGGCGAGTTCGCGCTGGGCGCGCATTTCGAAATCGCGTCGATTGCCGATGCCGGTCAGCGGATCGATATGGGCCAGGGCCTGCAACTTGTCATTGACCGCCGACAGATCCTCGCGGGTCATCCGGTCGAGCAACGCACGCAGAAAGGCGCGGCGCCGATCCAGCGTAGTGCTCCAGCTGATGAACAGACTGAACAACAGAACCGGCAGGTAAACCAGCGAAAAAACCAGCACGACCTCCTGATTGCCTGCGGCCA
Source organism: Zoogloea sp. LCSB751 (assembly GCF_002028455.1). Lineage (GTDB taxonomy): Bacteria > Pseudomonadota > Gammaproteobacteria > Burkholderiales > Rhodocyclaceae > Zoogloea. The sequence continues at coordinate 20,215 of NZ_MWUM01000022.1, forward strand.
GGCGGTACACGCCCTGCATGACCGCCGCCGAGATCAGCAGCGAGATCGCCAGGGATGGCAGGAAGCGCACCTGCACACACAGGTTGGCGAGCACGATGAAGATCACCGATGCGTACTGGTAGGTCGTCACCCACGGACTGCTGCTGCGGACCAGCAACTCGAACCACAGGATCGCCGCGAAGAAGATCTGCACCGGCAGCAGCAGATCGAGCAGGCGGATGTTGCGCGACCACAGGAACATCCCCAGCGTCAGCGGCAGCACCAGTGCGATGTAGGCGGAGCGCACGGCGATGGACAGGTCGAAGACGTCCGGCACGACGATCATGTCGGCCAGCACGTAGGACATGTAGGCGAGCTGCCCGAGCAGCGTGACCACCAGCAGGAAACGGCGGTAGTGCTCGTCCTGGTAGGCATGGAAGGCATCCCGCAGTTCATGCGGAATCAGGGACAAACGGTCTCGCAGTGCGCGCTCGATAATCTGGCGCTGATCCGGTTCAGACGTGGACATCTCGGGTGTTGCCTCCTCGGCTGGCACTGGGAAATCAGCTTTCTCTGCCAGCAGTCGCTGGCGCCTTGCGCCCTGGACGAACTCAAATATATCAAATTTGATGATTTATTGAATTCATGCATCAATGAAACAGTGTCAAATGTCCTTACCACCATCGACGGGGGCATTGGAGTACGCACTAGAGTAGATTAGCGCCCCTGTCGCCCTCCACCCCGATTCCATGCGCATCCTCCACACGTCGGACTGGCACCTCGGCCAGCATTTCATCGGCAAGACCCGCCAGGCCGAACACCAGGCACTGATCGCCTGGCTGCTCGAACAGGTGGCGGCCCAGGAGGTGGATGCGCTGCTGATCGCCGGCGACATCTTCGACACCGGCACGCCGCCGAGCTACGCACGGGAGCTGTATTCGCAGCTGGTGGTGGGCCTGCACGAGGCCGGCGTGGCGCTGCTGCTGCTCGGCGGCAACCACGACTCGGTGGCGACCCTCGGCGAGAGCCGCGACCTGCTGGCCCGCCTCGGCGCCATGGTGGTGCCGGCGGCCGACGTAGCGGACGAGCAGGTGCGCGTGCTGCCGCAGCGGGACGGCACGCCGGGCTGCGTGGTCTGCGCGATCCCCTTCATCCGCCCGCGCGACGTGATCCACAGCCAGGCCGGCGACAGCGCGGAGGACAAGCAGGCGTCCCTGCAGGCGGCCATCCAGGCCCATTACCACGCCGTCTTCGCCGCCGCCGAGAGCCGCCGCAGCGCACTTGCCACCGAGCTGGGCCGCAGCCTGCCGCTGATCGCCACCGGCCACCTGACCACCGTCGGCGCCAGCGCCAGCGAATCGGTGCGGGAGATCTACGTGGGCGCGCTGGAGGCCTTTCCGACCAGCGCCTTTCCGCCGGCCGACTACATCGCCCTCGGCCACATCCACCGCCCGCAACGGGTCGGTGGGCTGGAGCACATCCGCTACAGCGGTTCGCCGATCCCGCTGTCCTTCGACGAGGCCGATCAGCAGAAGGAAATGCTGCTGGTGGACCTGGACGCCGCCGGCCTGCAGGCGGTCACGCCGCTGCCGGTGCCGCGCTTCCAGGCCCTGGCCAGCCTGACTGGCAACCTCGACGAACTGCAGGGCGCCATCGCCGCCGCCGCGCTCGACGGCAATCCTGAAAACCCGGTCTGGCTGGAAGTGGTGGTGCGCACCGACGACTACCTGGCCGACCTGCCGGCCCGCATCGAAAGCCTGACCGACGGCCTGCCGGTGGAAGTGCTGCGTATCCGCCGCGCCCGCGGCAACGCTGCCGCCAGCCTGGTCTCCGAGGCCCGCGAAACGCTGGACGAGCTGACCCCGAACGACGTCTTCGCACGCCGCCTGGCCCTGGAGGAGCTGTCCGACGAACTGCGCAGCGCCCTCACCGAGCGCTTCCGCAGCGTGCTCGCCGGCCTCGAGGAGAACGCGGCATGAAGATCCTGCGCCTGCGCCTCAAGAACCTGAACTCCCTCAAGGACGAGTGGAGCGTCGACTTCACGCGGCCGCCCTTCTCCGACAACGGCCTGTTCGCGATCACCGGCCCCACCGGCGCCGGCAAGTCCACCCTGCTCGACGCCATCTGCCTGGCCCTCTACCACGAGACGCCGCGCCTGAAGAGCATCTCCGCGTCGGCCAACGACATCATGACCCGCCACACCGCCGACTGCCTGGCGGAGGTGGAGTTCGACGTGAAGGGCACCGTCTACCGCGCCTTCTGGAGCCAGCGCCGGGCCCGCAACAAGCCCGACGGTGCGCTGCAGGCACCCAAGGTGGAGCTGGCCGAAGTGGATGCCGCCAGCGGCGAAGGCAAGATCCTCAGCAGCCAGATCAACGACAAGCTGAAACGCATCGAGGCCATCACCGGCCTCGACTTCGCCCGCTTCACCAAGTCGATGCTGCTCGCCCAGGGCGGCTTCGCGGCCTTCCTCAACGCCAGCGCCAACGAACGCGCCGAGCTGCTCGAAGAGCTGACCGGCAGCGACATCTACGGCCAGATCTCCGAGCGCGTCTACCGCCAGGCCCAGGAAGCCCGCCAGCAGCTCGACCACCTGAAGGCCCGGGCCGAAGGCGTCGAACTGCTGAGCGCTGAAGCCCGCGCCGAGAAGGAGCAGGCCCTCGCCGCCCTCGCCGGCGCCCAGGCCGAGGCCCGCCGCGAGCGGGACGCCACGCTGGCCCTGCGCCAGTGGCGGAGCGGTGTGGACGGCGCCGAACGGGAAGCCGGCGTCGCCGCCACCCGCCTGCAGGCCGCCGACCAGGCCATCGCCGACGCCGCCTCGCAGCTCGACCGGCTGGCCGCCGGCGAACCCGCCGAAGCCCTCAAGCCGGTGCATGAACAATGGCAGCAGGCCGAAGCCGCCGTCCGCCACGGCGAAGCGCAACTGCAGCAGCTCGCTACCGAACGCCTCACGCTGGAAGATGAGCAGGACCGCCAGCACGCCGCTGCCGACCAGCTGGCCCGCCACGTCGCCGCCGCCACGCGCCGGCACTGGCAACAGCTGCAGGACGAGCAGCTGCGCCTCGACGCCTTCTGCGCCAGCCACTCACGCCGCGCCCAACTGGGCGAACAACTGGGTGCCTGGCGCCAGCAGTTCGAGCAGCGCCAGACGCTGCAGCAGGGCCTGATCGACGGCCAGCGCAACCTCGACACCCTGGCCACAGAAATCCTCGCCCACGAAACCCGGCTCGCCCAGCACACCCAGGCCCTGGCGACCGCCGAACAGGCCCGGACGCAGGCCGAAGCGGAACTCAATGCCGCCCAGGCGGCCCAGCTCCAACGCCTGGCCGGCGCCAGCCTGAGCGAATGGCGCCAGCGCTGGCAAGATGCCCAGAGTGCCGTCGCCCACTGGCAGCAGCTCGACGAGCTGGCCAACCGACGCCGCGAACAATCGGCACGCCACGCCGAGCTGACGGGGCAGCTACAGCGCGAGCAGGCCGTCATCGAGGCCCGCAACAAGGACCTCGTCGCCCTGCGGGAGAAGCACGCCGTCCTCAAGGAACAGGTCTCCGACAAGCAGAAGATGCTCGACCAGGAGCGGCGCATCCAGAGCCTGGAAGCCCATCGCCAGCACCTGCAGCCCGGCGAGGCCTGCCCCCTCTGCGGCGCCACCGAACACCCGGCCGTCGCCGCCTACCAAGCCCTCGACGTGTCCGCCACCGAGGCGGCACTGAAAGCCCGCCAGGCCGAGTTGGAGGCGCTGATCGAACAAGGCCAGAAAGCCCGCAACGCGCTGACCGCGCTGCAGACCAGGCGCGACGCCGCGCAGGCCGAGCACACCCGCCTCGGCGGCGAACTGGCCCGCCTGGCCGCCGAATGGTCCGAGCGCCGCAGCGTGCTGGCCGATGATGCGCTGGCCGCCGACGACTGGCAGCAGCCCGAGCGCCTGCAGGCCGCCCACGCCACCGCAACCCTGGCCCTGAACCGCCTCGCCGAGGCCCTGCAGACGGCCGAGCAAGGCGAGCGCCTCGTCCAGCAGGCCACCCAAGTCGCCCACACTCGCAGCCAGGCCTGGCAGGCCGCCGGCAATCAGCTGGAACTGGCCTGCCAGGCGCTGGCCACCAGCCGGACCCGCCACGCCGACAGCGCCAAACAGCTCGACGCACGCCGGCAGGAGCTGGCCGCCCTCGACGCCCGCCTCGGCGCCAGCCTGGCCGACGCCGGCTTCAGCCTGCCCACCGAGCCGGCGTCGTGGCTACGCGAGCGCGACGCGGAATGGCAGGAGTGGCAAGCTGTGCAGCAACGCCGCCAGCAGCTGGCCACCGAGCTCCGCCGCCAGCAGGCCCGCTGCGAAGCCGCCGATGCCGACGCCGCCCAGTGGGAATCCCGCTGGGAGAAACTGCAGGAAATGCGCGAAACCGCCGTCGTCGAGCTACCGCCCCCCGGCGACGATGCCACCGCCGCGCTGGCCCGCTGCGCCGAACGGATCAGCGGCTTGGCTGCCGACCTCTCCGCGCTGCACGGCCGCCGCCAGCAACTGGAACACAGCCTGGCCGACCAACGCAGCGCGCTGATCACGGCCACCGGCACCTGGCAAACCGCCCTCGCCGCCAGCCCCTTCGCCGACCGGGACGCCTTCCTCGCCGCGCTGCTGCCGGCCGACGAGCGCCAGCGCCTGCAACAGCACAAGGACAGCCTGCAGCAGGCTCGCCAGCAGGCCGACACCCTGCTGCGCGCCGCCCGCGACAAGCACACCGGCCTGCTCGGCGAAGCTCGCACGGCGCTGCCGCTGATCGAACTGGAACGCCTGCTGGCGGAACAGGAAAGCCGGCTGCGGGAACTCGACGAACGTCACGGCGCCGAACGCGCGCTGCTCGACAGCGATGCCCAGCGTCGCAACAGCCAGCAGGCCCTGTTCGCGCAGATCGACGCCCAGGCCGCCGAGACCGAGCTGTGGCTACGCCTCGACGGCCTGATCGGCTCCGCCAAGGGTGACAAGTTCCGCAAGTTCGCCCAGGGCCTGACCCTCGACCACCTGCTGCACCTGGCCAACCGCCACCTGGCCCGCCTGCACGCCCGCTACCTGCTGCGCCGCCGGACCAGCGGCGAGCTGGAGCTGGACATCGTGGACAGCTGGCAGGGCGAAACCGCCCGCGACACCCGCACCCTGTCCGGCGGCGAGAGCTTCCTGGTCAGCCTGGCGCTGGCCCTGGCGCTGTCGGACCTGGTCAGCCACAAGACCTCCATCGACTCCCTGTTCCTCGACGAAGGCTTCGGCACCCTCGACGGCGAAACCCTCGACATCGCGCTGGACGCCCTCGACACCCTCAACGCCAGCGGCAAGATGATCGGCATCATCAGCCACGTGGAAGGCCTCAAGGAACGCATCACCGCGCAGATCCGCGTGGACAAGGGCGGCGGCGTGGGGCATTCACGGCTGGTGGTGTAGGTACGCCTTTCTTACGACGCCTTGCAGGCCTACATTTGCAAAATCAGAAAAGGCTTCAACAAAACAATGGCATAGCACTTTCGCAAAACCCAAACTGCCACACAGCGCGATTGCATATTTCAGTTTTTCCATTTCATGTCGTAAACAAGACGTAATAAAGACGTCCCCCGACATGTTTACCCCCAGCAATTTCTTCAACCTGGATACTGCGCCAGGCGCCCTGCTGTACAGTAGTTTCAGCCCCTGGATGGTCGCCTTGTCGGTGGCGATTGCGGTGGTTGCTTCCATCAGCGCCCTCTACGCAGCCGGCCTGGCCCGGCGTGCCAGTGACCGCCGGCAACGCCTGATTCTCGTCGGCACCGGTGCCGTCGCACTGGGCGGAGGTATCTGGGCGATGCATTTCATTGGCATGCAGGCTTTCGAGTTCTGCACACAGGTGAGTTACTCCCACCCCCTCACCCTGCTGTCGATGGCGCCGGGCCTCGGCGCGGCGCTGCTCGCCCTGCACTTGCTTGCCCAGAACCAAATCAGCCAGAGACAGTTGCTCGCTGGCGGCACCCTGATCGGCACCGGTATCGGCACAATGCACTACAGCGGCATGGCCGCGATGATCATGAGCGGGAGCTTGCGCTATGACCCCGGGTGGTTCGCGCTGTCCATCGTGACGGCCATCGCGCTGGCCATTTTTGCCCTGTGGCTACGCTTCCGGCTGCGGCGCCTGCGCCATCGTCTGCCCGGATGGGCCGGCATCCTGGTCAGCGGCACCGTGCTGGGGGGCGCAGTGGCGGGCATGCACTACACCGGCACCGCCGCGGCACGCGTCGTCAACCTGCCGGTCGTCGGCGGCACTCCCGTCAATACCGATCCGAGCTTCCTGACCGTGGCCGTCACGCTGGCGACCCTTAGCCTGACCCTTCTGGTGGCGGTAGCGAATGGCCTGCTGCGCTACCAGCAGCTGTACCGCCAGATCGAATCGAAGGAAGCGCGGCTGCAGGCCATTCTGGACACCGCGGTGGACGGCATCGTGACCATCGACCGACATGGACTGGTCCGCAGCTTCAACAATGCCGCCGAACGGCTCTTCGGCTGGCAGGCGGAAGACGTGGTGGGCCGCAACATCAACATGCTGATGCCGGAGCCCCATCGCACCCGCCACGACAGCTACCTCAGCAACTACATGGAAAGCGGCGTGGCCAGGATCATCGGCACTGGCCGGGAAGTCACCGCCATGCGCCGGGACGGCAGCCTGTTCCCGATCCGGCTCGCCATCGGGCGGACCGAGGTGCCGGGCGAAACCCTGTTCGTCGGCTTCATCACCGACATCAGCCAGTACAAGGAACTCGAACAGGCCTTGCGCGACTCCCGCGACCGCGCCGAACTGGCCGCCACCAGCAAGACGGCGTTCCTGGCCAACATGAGCCATGAAATCCGCACGCCGATGAACGCCATCATCGGCTTCACCGAACAGTTGCTCGATACATCACTGGACACCCAGCAGCGCCGGCACCTGGACACAGTACGCCGCTCGGCACGGTCCCTACTGGGGCTGCTCAACGACATTCTCGATACGGCCAAGCTCGAACGTGGGGCGATGGAAATAGAGCATGTGGATTTCTCGCTGCACGACGTCGTGTATCAGGTGGCGGCGTCCCTGCGCCTCAGCGCAGAGACGAAGGGGCTCACGCTGGACATCGATTACGCCCCTTCCCTCGGTGAACACTTCAGGGGCGATCCGCTGCGGGTCCAGCAAGTGCTGACCAACCTGCTCGGCAATGCCATCAAGTTCACCGAACGCGGCAGCGTGAAGGTGTCTGCGGAAGGTCAGGCCGGGGCCGTGCGCCTGATCGTCACCGATACCGGCATCGGCATCCCCTCCGACCGGATCGCGCGAATTTTCGAACCCTTTGCACAGGCCGACGTGTCCACCAGCCGCCGCTTCGGTGGCACCGGCTTGGGCACCACCATCGCCCGCCAGCTCATCGAATTGATGCACGGGCGCCTGGACGTGGAGAGCGAAGTCGGAGCTGGCAGCCGCTTCATCGTCGAGCTTCCCCTCGAACGGGGCGGCCCGATTGCCAGTACACCGGCCACCACCCTGCCCACCTTGCCGCCCCTGCGCATCCTCGTTGCCGACGACGTTCCACAGAACCTCGAGCTGCTGACCCTGGCCCTCGGCCGGGCGGGCCACCAGCTGGTCACGGCCAGTGACGGCGAGGAAGCCCTGACCCTCTTCGCGACCGGCCGTTTCGATGTGGTACTCATGGATGTCCAGATGCCGCACATCGACGGCCTCGAAGCCGCGCGCGGCATTCGCGCCCACGAACGGCAGCATGGCCTCAGCCCTACCCCCATCATCGCCCTCACCGCCAGCGTACTCAACCAGGACCGGATCGCCGCGCGGGAAGCCGGAATGGATGGTTTCGCCTCCAAACCCCTGGACATACCGCGACTGCTGGCAGAAATTGCCCGCGCCACCGGACACGCCGTCGCCGGGCACAATCCGGCCCACACGCAGCTACCCTGCGATGCCATCGACTGGCAACGCGGGATCGCCCTGTGGGGCAGTGCCGATGCGCTGGAGCAGGCCCTGCGCCGTTTCGTCGACGCCCACGCCAGCTCGCCTGATGCACTGTCCCGGCTGGCCATGGACGCCGATCACACCTCGCTCGAACGCGCCGCCCATCGCCTGCGGGGAGCGGCCGCCAATCTGTGCCTGCCCATCGTCAGCAGCATCGCGGAACGCATCGAAGGCGAAGCTGGCGCGGCGCATTGCGAACACCTCGCCCCCCTTTTCCACACCCTGCGGGATGCCATGGACGCTGTGATTGCCGCCCTCGCGCTCAGGAACCCCGGTGGCACTGAAGCACCGCCGCCAGCCGCCGGCCAGGCCGACGTCACCGCGCTGGCCAGCCACCTGCACGACCTGCTCGAACATGGCGAGCTCGACGAGGACATGCTGCGCGAACTCCTCTCCACACTGCACGCCGATGGACGTCGCCCTGCCGCCGAGGCGATCGAGCGCGCCATCGATGATTTCGAATTCCAGACTGCCCAGCGGGAATTGCTGGCCCTGTATGACTGAACTGCACGCCCCCCCATGGTCCGGCAACGACCACCGCCCCAAGCTGCTGCTGGTGGATGACGAACCCACCAACCTGCAGGTGTTGCGCCACATCCTGCAGCAGGATTACCGCCTGCTCTTTGCCAAGGACGGCCCTCGCGCGCTTGAGCTGGCCAAGACCGAACAGCCCGCGCTGATCCTCCTCGACGTGATGATGCCCGGCCTGACCGGACTCGATACCTGCCGCCAGCTCAAGCAGAGCCCTTGTACCGCAGCGATCCCGGTCATTTTCGTCACTGCCCTCAATGACACGACGAACGAGACGGAAGGCTTCGAAGCCGGCGCGGTGGACTACATCACCAAACCCTTGAGCGCGCCGGTGGTACGTGCCCGCGTGCGCACCCACCTGTCGCTGGTGCGGGTCGAGGAACTCGCCACCACCCGCCTGCAGGTCATTCAGCGCCTTGGACGAGCGGCCGAGTTCCGCGACAACGAAACCGGGCTGCACGTCATCCGCATGAGCCATTACGCCCGCATCCTGGCGCTCGCGGCGGGTCTCGGTGAGCAGGCCGCCGACGACATCTTCCTCGCCGCACCGATGCACGATGTAGGCAAGATCGGCATTCCGGACGCCGTCCTGCTCAAGCGGGGCCCTCTGGATGCTGGAGAGTGGAACATCATGCGCCGCCATTGTGAGATCGGCGCCGAGATCATCGGCGAACATCCCTCCGGGCTGCTGCGCATGGCCCACAGCATCGCCCTGAGCCACCACGAAAAATGGGACGGCAGCGGCTACCCGAACGGCCTCGCTGGAGAAGCCATTCCGCTCGAAGGCCGCATCGTCGCCATCGCCGATGTCTTTGATGCACTGACCAGCGCACGCCCCTACAAACAAGCCTGGGACGTCGAGGACGCGATCGGCAGCCTGCGCCAGAACGCGGGCACGCATTTCGACCCGGTTCTGGTGCAGTGCTTCATCGACAACCTGCCGGACATCCTGGCCGTCAAGGCACGCTGGCCGGACGAGCCCTGATTCAGTTCAGGCCGTCGACCAAGCCCCGCGTCACGTCCGCCGCGCTCACTTCACGGCAGCCGAGCACGTTCTGGCCGCACCACAGCGGCGAGAAGTCGCCGCTACCGCGGCTCTCGGCGGCGGCGCGCAGCGGGGCGATAGCGGAGGTGGCCAGCGGGAATTCCGGCGCCGCGGGACTCAGCGGCCCCAGTTCGCGCATCACCCGATTGACGATGCCGCGCGCCGGGCGGCCGGTAAACAGGTTGGTCAGCGCCGTGTGGCCGGCGGCCGAACTCTTGAGGGCAGCGCGATGCACGGCGCTGGTGGCGGCCTCCGGACACAGCAGGTAGGCGGTGCCGGCCTGCACGCCAGCCGCACCGAGGGCCAGCGCCGCCTTCACGCCGCGGGCGTCGACGATGCCGCCGGCGGCGATCACCGGCACTTTCACCGCATGCACGATGCGTGGCAGCAGCGCAAAGGTGCCGGACTGGGCAGTCAAATCGTGGTTCAGGAAGTGCCCCCGGTGACCACCTGCCTCCAGGCCCTGGGCAATGATCGCGTCGGCGCCGTGGGCTTCGAGCCACAGGGCTTCTTCCACCGTGGTGGCGGACGACACCACCTTGGCCCCCCATTTCCTGACCCGCGCCAGCAGCTCGGCGGACGGCAGGCCGAAGTGGAAGCTGACCACCGGCGGGCGGAAGGCCGCGATGATATCCGCGGTCTCGGCGCTGAACGGGTTGCGGCCGGGGCCGGCCGGAATCCCTGCCGGGTCGATGCCGAACTCCGTGTAGTACGGCGCCAGCGCGGTGCGCCACGCGGCTTCCCGCTCGGCGCTGGGCGGCGGCGGGCGGTGGCAGAAGAAATTGACGTTATAGGGCTTGTCGGTAGCCACGTGGATCGCCGACAGCTCCTTCTCCAGCGCCTCGGGGCTCAGCATCGCGCAGGGCAGCGAGCCGAGGCCACCGGCCTCGGACACCGCAATCGCCAACGCACTGCCCTGCACGCCGGCCATCGGGGCCTGGATGACCGGCAGGGCGATGCCAAAAAGGTCGGTGATGCGCATCAGAAAATCTCCTTAGATACCGAAATGCAGGCGGACGCGTTCGTCCAGCAACTGCCTGGCCTGGTCTTCATCGCAGTCGGCCAGGCGCTCGAAGACTTCCCACGCGATAGGCCTGAAAACATCCATCACGGCGGGGTCGAAATGGCTGCCGCTGTCCCGGTCGAGGATCGCCATGGCAGCCTCGAAGCCGAGTGGCGCCTTATAGGGGCGCTTGGAACACAGGGCGTCGAACACGTCGGCAACGGCGAAGATCCGCGCCGCCAGCGGGATCGCCTCGCCGGCCAGACCGCGCGGATAACCGGCCCCATTCCATTTCTCATGGTGGCCAGACACCACCGCAGCGGCGCCTTCCAGCCAGCCGATGCCGGTAACGATCTCCTCGCCCTGCCGCACATGGCTGCGCATGGTGTCGAATTCGTCGTCGTCGAGCTTACCGGGCTTGAGCAGGATCGCGTCCGGAATGCCAATCTTGCCGACGTCGTGCAGGAAGCTGCCGGCGATCAACGCCTGCATGGCGTGCCCCTGCAGCCCCAGCCGCTCGGCGATGCGGGTGGCGATCCAGGCGACCCGGTAGTTGTGTGCGCCGGTGTCCGAATCCCGCTTGGCAATGGCGCGGCCGAGAGCGTCCATCATCGAGATGTGCGAATCAAGCACTTCACGGGCCTTGCGCTGGTTGTCGGCAGACAGGCGGACCACCACCGGGTAGATCACCGCGCCGCACAGCAGGGACGCCAACCCGGCCAGCAGCGCCGCGCTCAGTGCGTTGGCCCGCATCTGCTCGCGCTGCCAGGCGGACACGACCCGCACACCCTCGAAATAGCCGCTGATCCGGGCCGCACCGCCGCCTTCCTCCTGCAAGGGCACGAAAACCCGCAGTACCCACAAGGCATCGCCGAAGTTCAGGCTTTCGTAGGAGGCCGCCTGGTAGGCCGGCCGGCCATGTCCAGGCAGGCGCTCTTCCACGGCGGCGCCGGCGTCGGTCATCGCCTCGGCCAGCTTGTCGCCATGTTCGTCGTAGATCTCGGCGATATCGAACAGCCCACCGGCGATGGTGCGGGCCGCCTTCGCGGCCTTCTCCCCGGCCTTGGGACCGTTGAGGGCGACGGCATCGAAATGACGCAGCAGGCGGCGCGACTCCTCCATGGCCAGGGAAACAGTGGCCTCCTCCGCGTTCTCACGGGCCACAAACCAGGCGATCGGGCTGGCGACCGCCGCCAGCAACAGACTGACGGCAGCAATTCGGATGGCGGTGCGCCTGTTGAAAGTGTTCATACCCGCGACGATGCCAGTCTCCTGTGACGAGGCTGCCATTATCACCGCGGGGCACGGGCCACTGCCAATCCACCTCAGGGGCGCAACAGGATCGCCCCGCTGCTGCGGCCGGACTCCAGAAGTCGGTGCGCAGCAGCCACGCGGGTCAGCGGCAACACTTCACCGACACTGGCCTGCAGGCCGGACTGCAAGCGGGCCAGCGTTGCCGCGGCACCTTCCCGGTAACGCGCCAGGTCGGCCATGAAGCGGAACACGCCCGGCCGCGACAGGGCGATGGAGCGGGCCGGACCGAGTTGGGCGAGATCCAGCGGACCGCTGTCACCGGCCACCTGGCCGATGCTGGCCACCATGCCGTAGGGACGCACCACGCCCAGCGTCGCGGCCAGCGTGGCGCCGCCAATGCCGTCGATGGCGTAGTCCACACCCTGGCCGCCGGTCAGATCCTTCACCGCGCCGACGAAATCCTCGTCCCGGTACAGGATGGCGTGGTCCAGGCCATGAAGACGCGCCAGCTCGGCCTTGGCCGGCGACCCGACGGTGCCGATGACCCGCGCACCGAGCGCCTTGGCCCACTGCACCAGCACCAGACCCAGGCCACCGGCGGCCGCATGGACCAGCAGGGTATCGCCGGCCTTCACCGGGCGAACGTGGCTCAGCAGCATGTGGGAGGTGATACCGCGCAGCAGCAAGGACGCGATGGTGTCGTCGGCCACGTCGTCGGGCAGGGCCACGGCGCGCGCCGCCGGCAGATTGCGGGCGCTGGCGTAGCTGCCCGCCGGCGGGCCTGCATAGGCGATGCGCTGCCCCACCTGCAGCCCTTCCACGCCAGCGCCGATGGCCTCGATGACGCCAGCCGCCTCGACACCGAGTACCGCCGGCAACGCGGGCAGCGGGTAAAGCCCGGTACGGTGATAAACATCCACGAAATTGACGCCGATGGCGGTATGGCGCACACGGATCTCGCCGACGCCGGGTGCGGGCAAGCTGACGGTTTCCAGCTCGATCTCCTCCGCGCCGCCATAGCGATGGATCACGGCTTGGATGACCGGGGCGAAGGGGCTGCTGTCGCCCGGCAATACTGCGCTGCTGTTCATGCTCTGCTCCTGAAAGTTGGAAAGGACATCCCGACGGGATTGCAGACACAGCGTACGGCGCGCAGAATCACCCAACAATTCCAAATAATTGAACACTTTCTGTGCAAAAAAGCCCAATCAATCCGGCCGCTTCCGCAGCCCTGCAGTGGGACGACGTGCGCCACTTCCTGGCCCTGGCCCGCAACGGCAGCCTGTCCGGCGCGGCACGCCGCCTCGCCGTCGAGCACAGCACGGTGGCGCGCCGCGTGGAAGCGCTGGAGCACGCCCTCGGCGTGCGCCTGTTCGACCGCCTGCCGCGAGGCTGGACACTGACGCCGGAAGGGGAAACCCTGGCCGAACAGGCCGGACGGATGGAAGACGAGGCGCTGGCCTTCTCGCGCCTGGCCCTGGGCGTAGGCACGCTGCAGGGCACGGTGCGCATTTCAGCACCGCCGGTGATCGCCAGCTATTTCCTGGGACCGCGCCTGCTGCCGCACCGGGAGGCCTGGCCCGGCATCACCCTGGACATCGTCGGGGAGAGCCGCGAGGCCAATCTGGCCCGTGGCGAGGCCGACCTGGCCGTGCGCCTGTCCCGCCCCAGCGCGGCCGGCCTGGTGGCGCGCCCCCTCGGCCAACTCGGTTACGGGCTCTACGCCGCTCCCGGCTACGCGGAGCGGCCGGCGGACGCCTGGCAGTTCCTGGGCTACGACGACAGCCTGCGCCAGGTGCCACAGCAGCAGTGGCTGGACGGGATTGCCGCCGGGCGCCGCTTCATCCTGCGCAGCAACGACCTCGCCACGCTGCTGCACGGGGCCCGCGGCGGCCACGGCATCGCCGCGCTGCCCCATTTCCTGGGTGCCGGCGATCCGGCGCTGGCGCCGGTGGCCGCCGCCCCCTGCCCGACACTGCGCCCGATCTGGCTGGTCATGCATCCGGACGTGCGCCGCTCGCCGCGGGTGCGCACGGTTGCCGACGCGCTGCTGTCAGTCTTCAGCGAAGCGGCCGGCCTGCTCAGCGGCGAAACCGTCAGTGGAACCTGACCCCCACTCGGCGACGAACACTCCCCGGAACTCACGCAGCCAGGCCACCCGCTGCTCCCCCAGGCGCCGGGCGGCGGCGGTGTTCATCAGCGCAGGCAAGGTAGCCAGCTTCACTTCGATGTGGTCGAGAGAGTAGGCCCGATCGTCCGCCGGCCGACGCAGCGCGAGGGGATCGTCGGCGTGGGCCAGCGCCGACCCCATGCGGCCAGCGGTATAGAACATCCGCGCCAGCCCCACCGCACCAAGGGCGTCCATGCGGTCGGCGTCCTGCACGATCCGCGCCTCCAGGCTGCGCGGCGGAATGCCCGCCGAGAAGCTGTGGGCCTCGATGGCATGCGCCACCGCGTCGAGCCGCTCGACAGGAAATCCCGCCTCCGCCAGCACGCCCCGGGCCTGCTGCGCCGCCAGCCGGGAAGCCTGACCGCGGCGGGGATCGTCCTTGGGCAGATTGACGAGATCGTGCAGATAGCAGGCCGCCAGCACCACCAGCCCGTCGGCCTCTGGGTATTCGGTCAGCAACTGCTGCGCGACGCGCCACACCCGGTGCAGGTGCTGGACATCATGGGCGCCGTCACCATCGGCGGCGGCCGCGGCAACGGCGATCAGACGCGGGCGCCAGTGGGCAAGAAGGCTGAAGAAATCGGACATGGGGCATACCTCGCGGTCGAAGGGCGGACAGAACTGCGAATGATCCACGAGTTCTCGCCGGCTTGCCGACAATAAGTGAACGACGTATATTTATTTACGACGTTCACTATCAAGCTATTACCATGTCCTTGTCCCTACCCGCCGACGACGCCGGCCAGCCCGGCCGCCGCGAACGCAAACGCCAGCAGACCGCCGACCACCTGGCCGACACCGCCTGGACCCTGTTCCAGAGCCACGGCTTCGACGCGGTGACGATGGAAGCCATCGCCGCCGCCGCCGACGTGGCCAAGGGCACCCTCTACAAACACTTCCCGGTCAAGGAGGCCCTGCTGCGCCACCGCTTCCACCGGGAACTGGCGGAAGCGCTGCCAGCACTGCTGGGCGAACTGTCGGCCCTGCCGACGGTGACCGAGCGCCTGCAGGGTTTCTTCCGGCACAGCGCCGAATGGTCCCTCGCCCATCGGGACTACCTGAAGGAATACGTACGCTACCGCCTCAGCGAAGTGGGCACACCGGCCGAGCAGGAGCCGGGAAGGCACAGCGGGCTCGACGGCCTGTTCGCCAGCTTCATCGCCGCCGGCCAGGCCAGTGGCGAATATCGCCGCGGCACTCACCCGGCGGTACTCGCCCGCTACCTGCAGTTCCTGTACCTGGCGGCCCTGCTGCGCTGGCTGCACGAACCGACGCTGGATCTGCAGGCCGAGTTCGGGACCGTACTCGACGTCTTCCTCCACGGCATCGTCTGACACCATGAACACCCTCCTCCTCCCCGACTGGTCGGCGGTCCTCGCCGCCGGCGCACCAACCGCCGGTGGCAAGGCCTGGACCCTGGCCCGGCTGGCCCGCTACGACTTTGCCATCCCGGCCGGCATGGTCGTGCCGGTCACCGCCTACCGCGCCTGGCTGACCGCCAGCGGGCTGGAGACGGCACTGCTCGAAGCCGCCGCCGGCCCCGAGGCAGGACGAACGACGGCCCTTGGGAAGCTGGGGCAACAGCTGCGCGCCACGCCCGTCGACGAACGCCTGGCCGACATCCTGCGCGTCGAACTGACCTGCCCGCCGTGGCGTGATGCACCGCTGGCCGTCCGCTCCTCGTCACCGCAGGAGGATTCCGCCAGCGCGTCCTTCGCCGGCATCCACGCGTCCTGCCTCAACGTGCGCGGCAGCACCGCGCTGCTGGAAGCCCTGGTCCAGGTGTGGGCCTCGTTATGGACACCGGCCGCCGTCGCCTATCGCCAGCGTTTCGGCATCGCCCAGGCCGAAGCG
Organism: Zoogloea sp. LCSB751; assembly: GCF_002028455.1. Taxonomy (GTDB): domain Bacteria; phylum Pseudomonadota; class Gammaproteobacteria; order Burkholderiales; family Rhodocyclaceae; genus Zoogloea. Next base: position 36,057 of record NZ_MWUM01000022.1, read on the forward strand.
GCGATGGCGGTCCTGATCATGCCGCTGGTTCCCGCCATGGCCAGCGGTATCGGCTTCACCTGCGATCCGCGGGACGGGCGCGACGACCGGCTGGTCATCCACGCCAGCTGGGGGCTCGGCGAAAGCCTGGTCGGCGGACACACGACGGGCGACGAGATCGTGCTGGCCGAAGATCCGCTGGACGACCATCTGACCCTCCTTGAATACACACCCGGCGACAAGCGCGTCGCCACGGTTCCGGCCGGCGGGCACGGCACCGCACGGGTCGCCACGACGCCGGACAAGGCCGGCGCCCCGGTACTCGACACGCCCCGTGCGCTGGCCCTCGGCGAGCAGCTGCGTCTGGCCGCCCAGGCCCTGGATTACGCCCGTGCCGCCTACGATTGCGAATGGGCCTGGGACGGCCAGCGCTTCTGGCTGCTGCAGGCCCGGCCGATCACCGCCATGGGGCGCTGCACCTACCCGGAACTGGCCAACCAGCCCGACATCTGGTCCCGCGGCAATACCCGCGACGTGGTGCCCGCCCCCTTGTCTCCGGTGGACTGGGGCGCCTCGCGCCGGTTGGTCAACAACCTGCTGGAAGGCGGCTACCGGCTTGCCGGCTTTACGCTGCACCCGGGCGCCCAGCGCGCCGGGCTATTCCACGGCCGCCTGTACCTGAACCTGTCGCTGATGCAGTGGGAAGGCTACGCCGCCTTCGCGGTCGCCCCCGCGGCAATGAACCGGCTGGTCGGTGGTCACCAGCCTGAGATCCACGTGCCGGCACTGGACCGGCAACAGCGCCTGCGCCGGATGCTGGGCATGCTGCGCTTCATGCGGAAAGCCGGCTCCCTGCGCCAGGCAGGCGAGACCGCCGCCACCGCACTGCTCGCCGACAGCCACCGCTGGCGCCACCAGCCACTGCCGGCGGACGACACCGGCCTGGCGGCCGAACTGCGTCGTCTGACCCGCCACGGCCGCGAGCAGCACGCGCTGCACTTCATGCAGGGCTCCGGCGGCGCAAGCCTGTCACTGCTGGTGGACCTGATCGACGCCCACCTGCCCGGCGAGGGCCACGCGCTGGCCTCGGCCCTGCTCGCCGGCGGTCCGCCGAGCGTGACGGCCCGGCAGAGCTATGAGCTGCACGCCCTGGCACGGCAGGCGATGGCCGACCCCGTCGCCCGCGCCTGGCTGGATGCCCACCGCCGCGAAGGGGGCGACTGGCGCACGCTCCCCACCGACAATGCCTTCCGCCAGGCCTTCGCCGATTTCCTCGAACGCTACGGCCACCGCGGCGTTTATGAAACCTATCTGCGCAACCCGCGCTGGCGGGAATGCCCCGACTACCTGCTGGACAGCCTGCCCGGCCTGGCCGCCACCGACCTTGCCCAGCTACAGGCGCGCCAGGCCCGCTGCGTCGCCGACGCCACGGCGCGGGTCCGCGCGGCCCTGCCGTGGTGGAAACGTGGCTTTTTCCGCAGCCTGCTGCGCTCGGCCAAGCAGGAAACCAACGGCCGCGAAGCGGCCCGCAGCGCCCTGATCGCCTGCACCGAACCCGCCCGGCGGGTACTGCTAGCGGTCGGCCAGCGCTGGCACGAGCGTGGCTGGGCAGGCGCAGCCGACGACGTCTTCCTGCTGATGCCGGCCGAAATCCTCGCCGTGCTCGACGGCCAGCGGCCAGGCACCTCACTTGGCCCACTGATCGAGGAGCGGAAAGGCCAGCTCGCCGCATGGGAAACGGACGATGTCCCCGACGTGATCCTCGACGGCACGGCGGCCTGCAATATCGCGGCAACGGCCCCTGCTGCCGTCAATGGCGACAACATCTTCCACGGCGTGCCGGTCGGCAGCGGTCGGGCCGCCGGCCCGGTGCGCATCCTGCACTCACCGGAAGAAGGCCGGCGCCTGGAACACGGCGCCATCCTGGTCGTCCCGTCCACCGATCCGGCCTGGACTCCGCTGTTCCTCAAGGCCGGCGGACTGGTGATGGAAACCGGCGGCTTCCTGTCCCACGGTGCCATCGTGGCGCGGGAATTCGGCATCCCGGCGGTGGTGAACCTGCCCGGCATCCTGCAGATCCTGCGCGATGGGGAACACATCGAGGTGGACGGCGTGGCCGGTACCGTCCGGCGCGCGGCGGCTTTACCTAGCTGAAGCATCCCTTCCCCAGGAGATCAGTCGATGAACATAAACGGGGATCTATCTGTTGCCGGTCACTAAGATACCTGTCCAGGCTCAATCAAGACCCAGAACCGAGTCCGACGATTGACTCTCAGAGGCAAAGTCTGCACAAGGGCATCCAATGTCTTGTCTGTATCATCGAGTGAAAATCTGCCACTGACCCCGATTTGCGCGATTTCGGCTGACACCGTAATGACGCCATTGAAATAGGGGCGCAGTTGGTCAACAACCTCGGAGAGGGGCTGGTTCTTGACTTCCAGCCAGCCATCCTGCCAGGCCGTCGTGTATTCGCGGGATGGCTGCTGACTCTCAATTGCCATGCTGTCGAATCCAAGCGACTGACCGGGCTCCAGCAATTGCCGCCCGCCCTTCACTTCAGCAAGCGCATTGATTGAGTCAAGCGTCGTCACGCGGGTCTTTTCCCTGCGTACATCAATCTGAATCCGTCCCGCGTCAAGCGATACGTGCCCATGGGGCGTCGACAAGACAAAAGGCAAGTTGGCATCCAATGCGATATCGGCCAACAGCTTTCCCTGGTCCACAAACAGGGAGCGAGACCTTGCACCGTCAAGCCTGATTGAGGTACAGGCATTGAGCGTGATGACACTGCTGTCGACCAATTGAAACTGCTTCCTCTCACCGACTCCCGTCCAATAATCGCCCCCCCACGACTTTGGCATAAAGCCCAGTTCTGCAGCAATACGCTGGCCGAGCCACAGGGAAGACACAGCCAACGCCCCCCCACCCAGAAACCTGCGCCGTGAGGCAGACGGCGCCTTCAGCAGTCTGTCGACATCAACAGCGGGCATTCTGGTCTTTTGCGCCAGGGAGATTGCTCCCAAAGCAGATTCAAGTCGAAGCCACGCGGCCTGGTGCTGCGGATCGATACCCAGCCATTCCTGAAAAGCAGCCTGCTCATCCGGCCCCGCGTCCCCCGACTTGAGAGCTACAAACCACTTCACAGCTTCGTCTTCGACCGAAATCGAGTGCCCCATTTTCATATTTCCACGCTTGCCATGCAGCTCTTCAAGGCTTTTGTCATGTACTGCTTTACCATACTCACGGAAACGCCGAGACGCTCGGCAATTTCGGCATACGACAGGCCATCGATCTGACTCAAGAGGAAGGCCATCTTGGCTTTGCTCGAGAGCCCCTGGAGGACTCTGTCGATCTCCAGCAAGCTCGCAACAACTTGGGCGCGTTCCTCCGGAGAAGGATAAGTTGGTTCCGGCAACTGACTCAGCATCTCAAGGTAAGCCCGCTCAAGCTCACGACGACGCCAACCATGAATAGCCAAACGCTTCGCGATGGTGCTCAAGAGCGCGCGCGGCTCCTTAATGCCTTCATGGGGAATTCGCAGCACTTGCGCAAAGGTCTCCGCCGCCAGATCTTCGGCATTCGCCGGGCACTCCACCTGCCTACGTACGTGACGCCGCAGCCAGAGGTAGTGCTCACGAAACATCCAATCGAAAAACTGCGTACGCGGGAGATTCTTTGGATCGCTCATTGCAGTACGGTCACAAAGCCATTAATTTCATTAGTATCAAGTGCCCGACAAGCGCTACAAACCAATAAATATCGGTTAGCAAATCACGATATGACAGCGCGCACTCAGTCAATGCCATGGCCGCGCCCGACCAACAGTTATGCACGCCCGGCCGTGGTGGAAAGCGCCTGCACAAGATCACCGACACCCGCCTCAATACGCGCTTGAATCGTTTCAGTAAGCTCCAGATGTCCATCGACTAGGCGTGCCTGGGCCTCATCAACGAAAATACTCGCCAGTAAATGACGTGCCCCGAGACTGCAAAGCACGGGCTTTAATGCGTAGTCGAGCGCCAGGGCATGGACCAGACTTCCCCCAGTTGCTATTGGCAGAATGATCTTGCCGTCCAGCCCTCCTTGAGGCAGGAGATCAAGGAACACCTTCAGCACGCCCGAATATGAAGCCTTATATATGGGGGTCCCAATAACGAGCGCACGGGCACAGTCAACTTGGTGCAAGGCCCTGCTAATGGACGGCTCATCCACCTTGCCCGCCAACAGGGCATCGGCAGGAAGTGCCCGAACTGCAATCCTCTCCACAGGCTGCTGGCGCAGGCGAAGCATGTTTCCGACATGGCTTAGGACGTGCTGTGATCTGGATGTCTCGGCCGGGCTACCCGACACGGTCAGGATGGTCATGTGCGTTTCTCCAAGGTGTTCAAATTACAGCTGACGAGCCTGCGCCTGCCTTCCGATTGGCGCTCCCGCGCAAGATCCATTTCGGAAACAGCGCCGCCAGAACCAACGCCCTGACGGCCATGAAAATGACAAAGCCGAGCCACAGACCGTGATTCCCGTAGGCAGTCACGAAATCGACGGTAACCCAACGAAAGGCCACTGCTGCTGCTGCCATCGAGATCAGCAGGCAGCTTGCGCGCGTCGCACCAATGAACACTCCGTCGAGAACGAAACTCCATACCGAGACAATGGGCAACACCGAAAGCCAGACGAGATAGATTTGCGCTTCCGTCCGCACCGCCAACAGGTCCGTGAGCATTGCCAGAATCGGGGCGCCACACAGCCCGACCAAGCCGGACAGACACAGACAGGCCCCCACCCCATACATCAGCCCGGAAACTACGATCCGCACAAGTCTCGGCCGCTCTCCCGCACCCCAGGCTGCGCCTACCAGTGCCTGGGTAACATGGGCAAATCCATCGAGCGCATAGCCAAAAAACGTATTCATGTTGAGTAGCAGCCCATTGGCGGCAAATGCAACGCTCCCTTGGAGCGCACTGAGGCGGGAGAACTCGGCAAAGGTCAGAATCAATGCCAAAGTCCTTAAAAAAAGCAGGAAATGCAACCTCAGCAGGTGACCGATAGCTTCCAGCTCGAGCAAGGCACGCCAACTCGGCGGCCTGAGGCGAATCCCCAGCCCTGCCACAAGCCACATGGCCATCACGCTACCCGCGAGATCGGACAACGCGGCCGCCGTACCCAAAGCAGCGCTGCCGCCCCCGAAACCAAAGACCCAGACCACCGCGATGAGCGCGTTCGCACCGTTCGAGAACACTTGCAGTGCCAACGCAGCACGAACGGCCTGGCACCCTACCAATACGCCAAGGATGCACGCATTGGCCAATGCGAGAGGGAAGGACCACAGACGTGCCTGAAGGTAATGTTGCGCTTCGGCCAGCACCGGACCGCGCCCACCGAGCCCCTCGAGTGCCAGAGGCATCAAGCCGGGACGCGCGGCCAGCACCAGCCCGCCAAACACACCGCACAGAATCAACACACGTGCAGCGATGAGGCCAATGGCCGGAAAATCCCGCGTCCCGAAGGCCTGCGCCACGAGACCGGTGGCAGTCATGCGCAGGAAGCCCAGGCCCCAGAACAGAAGGTTGAACAACAAGCCCCCCATCGTCACCCCCGCCAGCGCATCCGGATACCCGAGATGCCCCGCGATCGCCGCGTCGACCAAGGCCACGAGGGGCTGGGACAAGTTCATGGCGATGGCCGGCACGACCAAACGGAAGAAAGGCCCCGCCGGCAATGGCTCCATATCCTTGCACCATCGCCATCCCGACCAACGTCTCATCAGCTCCGACGCCCCGGCGCCTTGCGCGCCAGACCCAACACCGTAACAGTCACGATGGACAGAACGGCCACCATCGCGGCCACTGCCGCAACGGCGGGCGTGAGGTTCTGACTCACATAGGCATAGATGCGCACAGACAGCGGAGGGGTGTCCACCGGCCCGATGAAAAGCGCCAGCACGGTTTCATCCCATGCCGACTGGAACGCCAGCACAAGGGACGACAACAATGCGGTCGCCGACAAGGGCAGCAGGATAGTCCTCACGATCGTACGCGGCCGTGCCCCAAGCACTGCCGCGGCCGTCCACAGGTTTCCCTCAAACACCGAGAAGGCCGCCAGAACCAGGCTGACTGAAAGCGGCAACGCCAGCATGGTGTTTGCCAACACCAGAACCCACGCACGCCCCACCCAACCCCAGGACAAGCATAAGGAGAACAGGCCAGTCGCCACCGCCACGTGGGGCACCCACAGCGGCGCCAGCAACACGGCAAGCAGCCCCTTGGGCAAGCGGTGATAGCGCAGTTGGGCAATCCCGACCAGCACGGCGAGAAAGGTCGCCAGTACCGCCGTTGCCAGCGCAAGGCCAAAGGAAAATGCCGCGGAGTCGAGCCAGTCCTGGTCTGCCAACACGTCTTGGAACCAGTGCAGGGTCAGTCCCGACGGAGGGAACTCCAGAAACTCGCTCTCGCCAATGGACGCCGGGAAAATAGCCAGCGCCGGCAGTAAGAGAAAGATCGCGAGGCACAAGACGTAAGCCGCCCCCGCCGTGGCACGCAGGCCGTCCCACCCCCTTGCAGGCCGCCGGTTCATGCTGCGGCTCCACGGCGTCGCGGCGGCCGGAATCCCCGCCCCCCCAAGGCTAGGCAGACCAGGCCAGCCGCGCCAACGACCGCGGTCATCACAACACCGGATGTTGCTCCGAGGGCGGCTCCGTTTTCGAAGTCGAACACCATGTCTCCCAGCATGACCTTGCCAAGCACCACATCATCCGGCCCACCCAGCAACGTTGGCGTCAGGAACAGGCCCGTTCCCAGGGAGAAACCCAGGAAAACAGCAAGCATGAGGGTAGGGCGGATCTGGGGCAGATAGGCGGTCATGAGCACCTGAAACGGGCTCGCGCCTAAGGATCGGGCAGCAGCAATCAGGCCGCGATCCACCTTGCCCAGGCCGTTGATCAATGCCAGAGCCACGGCGGGCAGGATGATTTGCACCATGCCCAGCAAGACTGCCCACGGCGTATAGAGCAGGCCGAGCGGCTGCCTGATCACGCCGGTAGCCATGAGGATCGCGTCGAGCAAGCCACCGTTGCCAAGGACAATTTGCCAGGAAACTGTACGGATCAGCCCGGAGATCGCCATCGCAACGATCAGGACACCGATGAACGACCTCAACCAGCGCCCCCCCCGGTGCGCCACGAACGTGCAGGCCGGCAAGGCAATGACGAGCGCAAGCACGGCAGCAGCCAGACTGAAGGCGAGCGTATTGGAAAGTGCGGTCAGGTACTGGGGCTTCGTGAAAAAGCTGCGGTAATGCGCAAGCCCGGATTCACCGGGCAATCCCAGGGATCGCACCAGGTTTTCGAGCAGGGGAGCGAGCAGGAAGACACCGGAGATCACGATGACGGGCAAGAGCAATGCGGCCTGCCGCCAGGACATCCACCCCCAGGATTCGGCGATTTGCTGCCTAGACTGCATGAATCAACTTTCCTTGGAACGTGCTCAAGGGCGCGCCTTCGGGCCGCCCGCCACACTTCAGATATTGACGAGCCAGGAATCTTCCGGCCGCCAGTGGATGGACAACACACCCCCTGTCGGCAGATGCCTTCGGCCCGATACCTCTGCCTTCAGGAGCATCCCCTCCTCGGTATGCAAGTGAATCCGCTGGCGCCCGCCGAGATAGACCGAACTTGTCACCCTGGCCCGGACGCCCCCCCGTGCAGGCGCATACCCTTGCGTGGAAGGCTCATCCACTGCCACCAGAAGATGTTCGGGCCGCACGACGATGGCAGCCGACCGCTCCGGAGTGGAGCCAGGAGCATGCGGAACAACGACTTCACCCCACGCAGTCTCGGCCTTGGCCTGCCCGTCTCCACACTGTCGCCAGCGCTGCACGGGTACGAGATTGGCATCCCCGAGAAACTCGGCGGCCCAGGCACCGGGCGGACGCTCGTACAGGTCACGCGGCGACCCGTCGGCCACGATGCGCCCTTGGTTGCACACGATGATCCGATCCGAAAGGAACATTGCCTCATCCTGGTCGTGGGTCACGTAGAGGGTCGGGACGCCTGTCTCCCGCTGAATACGTCGAAACTCCTCCTGGAGTTCCCCCCGGAGACGCTTGTCCAACGCCCCCAATGGCTCGTCCATGAGCAATACATCGGGGTCGAACACCAGAGCCCGGGCCACTGCAACCCGCTGCGCCTGCCCTCCCGATATCTCGCCGGGATACCGGTCCGCCTCGCGGATCAGCCCTACCAGATCGAGAAAGGCCGCCACCCGGCTCTTGATCGCAGGCTCGGTCCACTTACGCAATTTCAGGGGATAAGCAATGTTCTCTGCTACCGTCAGATGTGGAAACAGCGAGTACTGCTGAAAAACCATGCCGATATTGCGTTCATGAGGGCGTAACGCAGCCGCGTCCTTGCCATGGATGTACACCGCCCCACGGTCCGGCAGGACAGAACCCACCACCAGCCCAAGAATCGTGGACTTGCCTGAACCGCTCGGCCCCAGCAGGGAAACGAATTCCCCTGGATTCACGTCCAGCGACACCCCATCCAGAGCGCAAAAATCGCCATAACGCTTGATCACCCCGCGTAAGGCGATTGCCATGTCGGTAGGCCGCATCACAAGGGCACCTTGCCCGTCGCACGCCATTCCTTCCAGAGGGACTGCACCCGGGCTCCGTTGTCCCGCCACCAGTCAGGGTCAATTTTGACGGCCTTGGCAAGGTTGGCCTTAGCGGTGGTCAGATTGCGGGACTCGTCGGGAGCGAGATGGCGCTCGGTATCTCTGGCGCCCGCGCCATAGCCGATGAGCCGCGCAAAATCCGCCTGCCGCCGGGCATCGCTCATGTAGCGCAGGAACAGCGCCGCGGCATTCGGATGGGCTGCTCCACGGGGCCGGAACAACCATGCACTGCTGAGGATGTGCTGCTCCCAACGCATGCCGACAGCCAACCCACGCCGCAGGCCGGCCACGACTCGACCGCTCTGCGCAATACCCGCGACAAAGTCACCACGCTGAACCCCGACTACCGGCTCGTCCCCGGTCACCCAGTAGGCTCGTACATGGGGCGCGAGCACGTTGAGCTTGCGAAAGGCTTGGCGCAACCTCTCGTCAGAAATCGGGTAAAGACGGTCCGGGGCGACACCGTCCGCCAGCAGAGCGACGATCAACGTGTAGGGATGATCGTAAAGCGTGCGCGCCCCCGGGTACTTCGCGACATCCCACAGATCGGCCCACGATGCCATGCCCGACGGAAACACGCGGGTGCTGTATATCAGAACCTCGGAATATGCACTGAGCCAAGTGCCATAATCGTTGTAGGAGCCATCGATCAGATTCGGGCGCGCGGCATCCCAGAAACCTGGAGGCAGCTTTTCGAAGAGTCCTTCCCGAATACCCTGTTCAAGTTCCCAGGGAACCCCCGTATAAGAGATATCGTACGGAACAGCATTACGTTTCACGTATTCCCTCAATTGGGGAAAGCTGTGGCCGGACGATACGATCACGCTCACCCGGACTCCACATTCCTTCTCGAATGGATCCAGGTAGGCCTTCCGGAAAGCCTCCCAGAAAGTCCCGCCGGACGTATTGATCACCAGCCGCGCCTCAGGCGGCGGCATGCCGGCAATCCGGCACGCGGTAGCCTGGACCTGTGCTACCGCATCCCGAGCGATGCAGAGCACAAGGAAGAGAAACATGGCACGGAAAGGAAGAGCCAGACGCGCACTAACCATGATTGGAACGGCAGATCGAGACATGGACGAAATTCAGCATCGGAATCAATCGGGCTCTGGATGGTTGAGAGAGAAACTCAACGTGGAGAAATGACGGTAGATATCCCGATCGGGATCCGCCGACACCTTCTGGTCGTACTCAAGGGCAATCACATTCAAGGTGTCGGCCGCCAGGCGGACCCGCGTGATGCCTGACTTATCTGTCTCGGGAGACAGCAGGGCATCATTGCTCACGAAGTCCTCCCACAACCTGACTCCTGGCAAAGGACTGCCGTCCAGGAGAACCTGGACCTTCAAGCTGTCACCCCGCTGCAACGCAAGTGGGCTCTCCAAAGGCACGATTTCCAAGCCTTTGCCACGGGGACGTAGCGCCCCCTCCCAGGGGCCCAGGACGGTCAGATTCTGCTTGATGGCCTGCAGCCCAAACACCGAACCGGGCAGGGCACTCTTGCGCCCAGCCTTGAACTTACCGGCAGCATCGCGAGCATAGAAGCCGTAGTCCATGTCCACAAACAGCAGTGCGGCCCCCGAGGGGGGCTTGAGCGCGACATAGCCCAGCGGGTCGTCCCGCCGCGTCACCTCAAGGGGCCGTCCATTGCCCGTTACAGCACGCGCAGCAGTGATCTTGCTTACCGCATAAGCCTCGTCATTCGAGGAGAATCCCACTACCACCGCGAGTTCTCCATGACGTTGAGCCACATACATGCCATGTGCACCTGCACTGGGTACAACACCCAGCAGCAGGACAAGCGCGGCGGAGCAAGCCACCAAGGTCGATTTCATCTTTGTCATCTTCGTATTCATCCTGATCATTGATCTTCAGGGCTCGAACCCTGTCCGTAGCGGGGCGACCCCATCGGGCTGCGCGCCCCATTCGGACCAGGAACCGTCATAGACCGAGGCAGGGGAAAAACCAGCCAACTCCAGGCCCAGAGCCAATACGCAGGCCGTCAGGCCACTGCCGCAACTCACCACAACATCCGAATCCGCCCCCACCCCCTGCTCGATGAAGAGCCGTTGCAACACGGCTTGGGGTTTATAGGTGTGATCCGCATTGAGCAGTGCCTGGAAGGGCAGACTCCGGCTACCTGGAATATGGCCGGAGCGCAGGCCAGGCCGGGGCTCGGCGACAGTCCCTGCGTAACGTTCCGGCGAACGCGCATCGAGCACGAGCGCCGATCCGCTTTTCAGGTTTGCAAGCATGTCACCGAGGCCCCGCACCCGCGAGGCCCGGAAGGCCGGCTGGAATCGGCCCACCTCGACTGGGGCAGGCTCTCCTGCCTCGATAACCCCGTCCTCGGCTCGCCATTTCGGCAGGCCGCCGTCCAGCACAGCCACCGCGTCATGCCCGAACACCTTGAACAGCCACCAGCCACGCGCGGCCGAAAACAGACCTTTCTGGTCGTAGATGACGATGCGCTGATGGTTATGAAGGCCAAGAGCAGCAACCTGTCGTGCGAAACGTGCCGGGGACGGCAGCATATGTGGAAGGTCGGACTCGATATCCGCTACCTCGTCCACATCGAGGAATCGCGCCCCGGGAATGCGTGCACGCAAGAATTCCTCCCGCCCGTCGCGCCTCTCCATGGGCATATATGCCGAGGCATCCAGGATGACGAGGTCCGCGTCCTCACGATGCGCCGCCAACCAGGCGCTCGACACTATTGGTGACAGCGGCTCAGCCACGGTGAATGCCTTCCTTTGCGATCACGTGCGCGACACCCATCATGCCGACACTCCGAACCGGCCCACCGGCCTCGGCAAGCCAAGCTGGCTCCTGAGCGTGCCTCCCAAGTAAGCCTCCTGCACCAGGCCTCGTTTCTGCAATTCGGGGACCACGAGGTCGACGAAGTCATTGAAGCCGCCTGGCAAATAAGGCGGGAGAATGTTGAAGCCATCCGCAGCACCTTCCCGGAACCAGGTCTCGATGTAATCGGCGACCTGTGCGGGGGACCCAATCACGAAACCATGCCCACTGGCACTCGCCGTCTGCTCATAAAGCTGGCGTATCGTGAGCCCACCCTTTTCAGCAAGGCGCTTCAACAGATCGAAACGACTCTTGGAGCCATCGGAACCGATGATTTCCGGCAGGGGCGCATCCAGAGGCAAGCCGGTCAGATCGATCTCTCCCAGCAGTTCCGCAATCAGGGCCAGGCCAACCTCCGGCTGGATCTTCGCCTGTAACGCTTCGAAGGTCTCCCGGGCCTCGGCCTCACTACGCCCGACGAAGGGCACCAGTCCCGGCAGGACCAACACGTGTTCCGGATCACGCCCATGCTCCCGCACCCTTGACTTCAGATCCTGGTAAAAGGCCTGACCGTCGGACAGCGAGCGTTGCGCGGTGAACACCAGATCCGCCGAAACAGCAGCCAGTTCACGTCCCACATCGGATGAACCCGCCTGAGCAATGACCGGATGCCCTTGCGGCGGGCGGGACACATTGAGTGGCCCGGTCACCGAGAAGTGCTTGCCGACGTGCCCTATCGGATGAACTCGGGACAGGTCAGCGTAACGGCCGCTCTCCTTGTCTCGAACATAAGCGCCGTCATCAACGCTGTCCCACAGGGACTTGACCACATCTACGAATTCCGCAGCCCGCTCATAGCGCTCGGCATGGGGAACATGTTGCTCGCGGTTGAAGTTGGTCGCCTCGGCGGGGTTGGCGGAGGTCACCAGATTCCAACCCGCTCGGCCGCCGCTGATGTGATCCAGCGACGCCACCTTGCGCGCCACGTGGAAGGGCTCAAAGTAGGTCGTCGTGGCGCTTCCCACCAGCCCGATGTGCCGGGTGTGTGCCGCAATCGCGGCAAGCAGCGTGAATGGCTCGAGATGGCGCTTCGGCTCCGTCCCGGCCAGCCCGGCGGCATTGCGCTCCTGGTGGGCAGGGGTGCCGTCATATAGGGCTGCACTGTCTGCAAAAAAAACGATATCGAAACGCCCCTCCTCCGCCTTTTTCGCAACACCAAGATAATGTTGGAGGCTTGAGGTCGCATCGGGATGAGCATCGGGATGCCGCCAACCGGCAACGTGGGAACCGGACGCATTAATCAACACACCCAGCTTCAGTCTCTTGCGCAACATGTTCCTATTTCCTTTCACTCTGTCGTTTGCCAGGCACTCAGAAACTCTTGCCCAGGCGCAGGTACAAGAAGGTGCCACCCGGGTTGAAAGCCGCGAGGCTGGAATTGCTCAAGCGCCCTCCATTGGATGAATTGGGGACCATTTCCGGTTTTGCCCCGAATAGGTTCTGCGCCCCGAAAGTCAGATCGAAAGCCGGAAATTTGTAGGTACCAGCAACATCGACAGTCCATTTCGGCGTGAACCAGAATTCGGTCCCTGGCGCCTGATTGTTGGCACCGCCATAAGGACCGTAATAGGTTTGCGATGCCACCCAACGCCAGGGACCGGACTTCCAGTCCTGACTCAAGATTCCACGTTGTCTCGGAACTGCGTTCTCGATCAGACTGGTCACCGAAAAATAATCAACCAATGGTTTGCCGGCAAAGCTCCCAACGGAGACGCTATCGACAGTCGTCTTGCTGTAGCTCCAGGATGCGGAAAGTGCCAGGTCGCCCGCAGCAAGACGTGTCTTCCAAGTACCGACGGCATCTACACCGTTGGTAGTGGTCGTTCCCATGTTGAGGAAATACTGAATACCGTAAATGGTCGGGTAGCCGGCATTCGCCAGGATTCCATTGACCGTGTTGCCCTGGATAACCGACGACAGCGCAATCCGATCGTCAATCCGGATCCGGTAGGCATCGACCGTCAGCGTGGTGCTGTCGCTCGGAGTCAGAACCACCCCGAAAGAGATGTTGTGCGACTTCTCCGGCTTGAGATCCTGAGCCCCCGCGAGCCGTGCAATCTCCGACGAAACCGGCGCCAGGAGCACGTCCACCCGCCCGGATGGATTGGCCAGGGTCGGAGCCACTTGAACCGCAGTGTCGCCATACAAGGAGAGCTGCCCGATCGTAGGCGCCTTGAACGCGGTATTGACAGTGGATCGCAGAGCAACCGACGGGCTGATCACATAGCGAGCGGAGAGCTTCCCGGTGCTTGCATTACCGAAGTCGCTGTAGTGCTCCAACCGCCCGGTAACCCCCACCGAAAGGTCCTTCACGACCTCGCCTTCAAGTCCGGCATAGGCAGCCCAGACATCGCGGCTCGCATCGTGGGCCGATGCGTCCGGTACGACATAGCCACCGCTTGTGACACCGATCGGAACCCCTGTTACCCCTCCAAAGGCCCATGAAGCAGTATCCCCTGCCCGTTGCCCATAGGACTCCCAACGCCGCGCCACCCCCGCAGAAAGTACGAGCGGCTGACGCACAAAGGCCGGCGCCAGTTCCCGCTTGTAGTCGAGCGTCAGATTGGTCTGACTGTTCCGGAGCGTACCGAGAAAGAAATTGCGCGGAGTTGCTATTCCGTAACTGGGGTTTTCAGAGTTGTTGGCATACAGGCTGGTTTCATTGCGCCCGTACCCCAGACTCAAATCCCACACCCCATCCGGGAGAGCTCCATGCTTGGCCCCGACAAGGAACGCGATATCCTCCGGAACGCCCTTCCCGACCACCTGATATCCGTCCGGTGTCACCGTCGCCACATTCACGTTGGAATTCGGAAGTCGCCAGGGCGAGTATTGCTTCGTGAAACGACGGCTATAGTTCGCAAGCCCATACAGCGTCGTATCGGCATTGAAAGGCAATTCCCCGTTGGCGACCAGTGAGAGGTTTTCGCCATCCCCGAGACCGGTATACCAATTGCGCGGAGCCGAGCCCTCCAATTCAGGATGAGCCACAGGATATGTGGCCGTCGCCGAATAATACTTGCGGGTATCCGTTCCCTCGTTGAGACGGGTGAAGTCGTGGGTCTCGTAGCTCCCGCTCAGGGTCAGGAAACCGCCCTCCCCCAGCTCATAACCTTTCCAGCCGGAAATAATCCGGGTCAATCCATCACCCTTCGTCTGCTGACCGATTTGTGCGTCGGCACGAGCGCCCGCCGCACGGGCCTTCAAGACAATATTGACCACCCCGGCGATGGCATCGGAGCCATACTGCGCAGAAGCCCCGTCACGCAGCACTTCAACGCGATCGATCGCCACAAGAGGGATCGATGCCAGGTCCACCGCCTGATCGCCCCGCCCAAAACTGTCCCCGGTATTGACGATACCCGACGTATGCCAGCGCTTTCCGTTGATCAGCACCAGCGCCTCTCCCGGCGAAAGGCCACGCAGAGAAGCCTGTTTTGCGGAAGTCGCGCCGGTACTGGCGCGGTTTTGCGGGAAGTTGACCGAGGGTGCCAATGCCTGCAACGCTTGAGAGAGATTGGTGAATCCCGAACCGGTGAGGCGGTCTCCACTGATCACATCCACCGGCGCCGCACTGGTCAGGGTCGTCACTCCGGAACGGAAGGTGCCGACAACCACGGTCTCCAATTGCTGCACATCTTCCGCAGACGCCGCATTTGCCTTGACGGATGCAGCACCGGGCTCACGCTCCTGCACATTGAGCCCGACCTTTTGCGCAGTAATCTTGATGGCCCCCAGCTCCGTGATACTGCGGGTCAACCCAGTGTTGCGCAATGCACGATCAAGTGCTTCGCCGAGGGTGAAGCGACCTTCGATCGCCGAGACCATCAATCCCTTTGTCAGGCGCGGATCGAAGGAAACGACACGCCCCGTCTGACGTGCAATTGCAAGCAGGACATCCTCAAGCGGCCCCTCTGGCACATTGAAATCAGCAGCTACACTCCCGAACGCATCAACAGTGCCCTGGGCATGCGAAACATTCATCGGCAACGATATGGCCAACATCATGGCCAGGGAAAGGGGCCGCAACTTGTTCGTGGCGCTTGTTATGGACAGCACAGCATCTCCTATAAGGCTTTGGTCTCACTACGAGATCCTCTATGCACTTGTGGAGGGAGATGCCCAAAAAGACAGCGCCACCTTCTTCTAAATTCAGAAAAACTTATTCAAATAAGAGAAATTGCGATTGAAAACTGTATTGCACGCTGACGACCAAGGCGTCTTCATCGTGATGCAATGGGGCCACGCGCCCAGGCTCTAGAGCTGCAGCATGTCCTTGGTACACGCCCCCGCATACACCGAATCCATCGTGATGCGGATCTGCACCTCCTGGCTGCCCTTGTGGACGAACTGCTGAACTTCGGAACGCAGGCGGCGCGATGCCACCGTGTTGCTGACCTGCATCTCCACCGAGTTGCCGTCGGCCATCGTGCAACTCATCTTCCAGCTGGCGCTGGCCTCGCTGCGGGTGGCGTCCGAAATACTGCAGCGGGCGCCCTGCTTCTCCATCTTGTCCCGGTCGATGCCCGGCGTCAGGTAGGGATCGCGGGCCAGGAAGGCCGGCGTGAGACACAGCTGCGTCGTCATCTCCGACACCGTCCGGGATGGACTGGCCGGCGTTTCGCGCGCCGTGACCACCGTCTTGACCTTCCAGCCCCCCGGCTGAATGGTGGGACTGGCCGCAGCGGGCAGCATCGCCAGGAGCAGGGGCAACACGAGCGCACGGCTCAGAACATGGACAGACATGGGAACCTCCCGCCGGGGATCGAATGAATGCCGCGATGGTGCCACGGGCGGCGGACCCACCGCCATGCTGCAGAACGCCAGCATCCGGCGACATATTCCAGGCAGTCCCGCAGCCCATCGGCCCCACCAGGTGCCGGGTGCAGCCCGCACCATGCACCACCGCAGTGCCAGTACTCCCTAATAGGTAGCACTCACTGAAAAAACACTCCGGATTTGCACCTTTATAGTGCGCAGTGTGAATTTCCGTGACGCAGGAAGGGTGAAATATATTGCATAACCCCAAGCGCTAAGCGCCTGATTCACCAAGGCGGTGCAGATTGCCAAGGGTACAGGGCACAAAACAGGCGCAGCTCTTGCTCTCCGACCCTGCTTCTTTTTTGTAGCAGGAATCAGTCAATGCTCAAGAGTCAGAACATGTCCCTCAGCAGCGCGGAAAAAGCGTGGCTGCCGTGGTTCGGCCGGACCGGCAAGATCGCCATGGGCTGGGCCACGTCCCGCAACCGGCACCGCTACCCCGCCATCGAACAGACCTTCGAGGCCTTCGCGCAGACCCGCGTGCGCATCCTGAACACCTGGGCCGAGCAGCAATGGGCCCACCTGGAAGGGCTGGCCCGCGAACTGGCCGGCAGCTGGCCGGACGTGGACACCCGCCAGCTGCAACTGCGCCGCCAGCGCGCCGAGGACTTCTCCGAACTGTTCGTCGTCAACCTGCAGGGGATGATCGGCGCGTCTTCCGCCAACGGTCGCGCCGGCACCCGCGTGGCCGCCACCGCGCCGCTGCGCGCCGGGCTGGCCGGGCGCTTCCTGCACGGCCCCTACCGCGACCCGGTCACCAGGAGCCTGCCACCGTCCACGTCCCGCTTCCACGACGCGGTGACGCTGATGTTCTACCAGCCGATCACGGTGGATGGCCGCGTCGTCGGCGCCCTGTGCGGCCGCGTGCCCAATGATGTGCTCGGCGACCTGATCCAGCGCGAAGCCGGCCATATCTTCCACGAGTCCGGCGACAACTACCTGTTCATGGTCAAGTCGGTCTTCGATCCGACGGTCGCCCCCGGCACCGCCCTGTCCCGCTCCCGCTTCGAGGACGCCACCTTCTCCGGCGGCGACAACCTGAAGGACGGCATCCGCACCGCCTTCGGCACCGTGCGCGTACAGGAGCACACCGAGCTGGAGCTGGTCTTCAACGACCCGGCCACCGGCCAGCTCCACCCTGGCGTGCGCGAGACGATCCGCAAGGGCGACAACCTGTTCGTCACCTACCCGGGCTATTCCGACTACCGCCACGTGCCGGTCATCGGCAAGGGCGTCACCTTCCGCCTGCCCGGCTCGCCGGACACCTGGGGCATGATGTGCGAGGCCGACCTGGAGGAGGTGTACCGCTTCCGCAGCATCCCCTTCCGCCTGCTCAGCCTCTACATGGCAGTCACCCTGGGCAGCTGGGGCATCGCCGGCCTGCTGGCCGAGCTGGCCGGCCTCGGCCAGGCCGCCGTGCTGGGCACCGGCCTGGCCCTGCAACTGGGCGGCGCGGCGGTCTTCCACCGGCTTGGCTGCCTGCCGATCAGCGAACGCCTGCGCGAGGCGACCCGCGTGCTGCGCTCCACCACCGAAGGCGGCGGCAACCTGTCGCAGCGCCTGCCGCGGGCCAGCGAACGGATCGACGAAGCCACCGTGCTGGCCCAGTGGGCCAACAGCTTCATCGACAACCTGGAACAGATGATCCGCCAGGTCGCCAACACCACCAGCGAGATCGGCGACACCAACCGCAACATGCTGCAGAAGAACAGCCACGCAGATCAGGTCTCCACGTCGATGCAGGACGCCATCGACGACATCCTCAACGCGATCCGCGTACAGCTCAGCGAGATCGACGCCGCCACCGACAACACCGCCACCATGCAACAAGTCGTACAGCGCGTCAGCGAAGAGGCGCGCCAGCAATTCGCCCTGGTGGAAGCCCGCAGCCAGGGCATCCGCAGCTCGGTCAATCTGTCGGCAACGACGATCCGCCAGCTCGAACAGCGCACGCTGGAGATCGGCCGCATCGTCACACTGATCAACGAGATCGCCGACCAGACCAACCTGCTGGCCCTCAACGCCGCCATCGAGGCCGCCCGCGCTGGCGAGACCGGGCGCGGCTTCGCGGTGGTGGCCGACGAGGTGCGCAAGCTGGCCGAACGCACCCGCGGCGCCACCTCCGACATCCGCGAGATGATCGACGGCGTGCAGAGCCAGGCCGAAGAAGCCGTGCGCACGATGGAAAGCGGCATGTCCGAGATGGAGGAAGGCCTGCGCTTGGCCACCGCCGCCGCCACCGACAAGCGGGAGATCGAGGCGGTCGTCGAGCGCCTGTTCGTGACCATCAACCAGATCGCCGCGGCCACCCATGCCTACGGCGACCGGGTGGAATCCATCTCCGCCGCCGCCGAGGCGATGCGCCACGCCACGCGGGAATCGGCACGCAGCGCCGAGCTCACCGGCTTTGCCACCGGCAAGCTGGAACAGACCATGGGCCAGTTCCAGGTCGCCGCTGCCTGAACCCTCCCCCGCGAGCGGGAGCCGCGTTCAGCGCTCCCGCTCGAAACCCTCCGCCGCCGCATCGCGCAGCGCGGTGTAACGCTGTTCGAGCTCCCGGCGCAGTTCCTTGCGGGCCTGGGCGGCCTGATAGCGGCGCTTCTCGTCCGGCGTGAAGGGGCGTAGCGACGGCACGCTGACCGGCTTGCGGTTCTCGTCCACCGCCACCATCGTGAGGAAGCAGCTGTTGGCGTGGCGCACGACCTGGGTGCGGATGTCCTCGGCAATGACCTTCACGCCGATCTCCATCGACGAATTGCCGGTGTAATTCACCGAGGCCAGGAAGGTCACCAGCTCGCCGACGTGGATCGGCTGGCGGAACATCACCTGGTCCACCGACAGGGTCACCACGTAGCAGCCGGAATAGCGCGCCGCGCAGGCATAGGCCACCTGGTCGAGCAGCTTGAGGATGGCGCCGCCGTGCACGTTGCCGGAGAAATTGGCCATGTCCGGCGTCATCAGCACCGTCATGGTCAGCTGGTGGGCGGGGAAATTCATTGTCGTCTCCGTGGGGTCTGCGGCCATGGATCGCAGCATAAACGTGGGAACGCGGGATGTCTCGCCGGGCCTCGTGGAATCGGGCATCCTGTCGCGCACGGAACGGCAGGCATGTCGAAGTTCCTGCGCTGTGCAGCAGGTCACTTATCATGAATCAAGCATTCACCGGCACCCGCCACATATATTTATTAGAATCGACAAAAACAACAATAACCACACAGCAAGCATTCCGGAACCCTCCATGACAAGCCAGGACAGCAGCGTGCAGCCTCCCCAAGCCACTCGCAGCGTGGTGCTCGTCGTCGATGACGAACCGGTGAACCGGCTGGTGCTGGGCCGCGTCCTCGAACCCTTCTACACAGTCATCAAGGCCGCCAACGGGACGGAGGCATTGCAGGCGGCAATCCAGGACCCGCCGCCCGACCTGATCCTGCTCGACATCATGATGCCGGACCTGGATGGCTTCGAAGTCCTTCAGCTGCTGCGCGGGGATCCCCGCACCGCCACCGTCCCGGTGATCTTCGTGACCGCGCTGATCGACGAGGACAGCGAACAGCGCGGCTTCGAAATGGGCGCCTGCGACTACATCCACAAGCCGATCCGCGCCACCATCGTACGGGCCCGGGTGCGTGCCCAGCTGGAAGCGAAGGCCGCCCGCGACATGCTGGACAAGAACAACCAGCGCCTGCGGCACAAGGTGGAAGGCGGCGCCAAGGCCCTCGAAACCGCCCAGATGCAGCTGCTGCAATCCGAGAAGATGGCCTCCCTCGGCCAGCTCGCCGCCGGCGTCGCCCACGAGATCAACAACCCGATCGGCTTCGTCGGCTCCAACCTGGGTAGCCTGGAGCGCTACCTGCAGGATCTGTTCTCCATCGTCGATGCCTACGAGGCCGCAGTTGCCGCCGACACCCCTGAAGCCTTTGCCGCCGTCGAGGCCTTGCGCCGCCAGCTCGACTACGACTTCCTGAAGGAAGATGCGCTGCAACTGCTGAAAGAATCCGCCGACGGCGTGGACCGCATCCGCAAGATCGTCAGCGACCTGAAGGACTACTCCCACACCAGCAGCGCCGACTGGCACTGGGCCGATCTTCACACCGGGCTCGAGTCGACCCTCAACATCGCCGCCAATGCGCTCAAGTATCACTGCACGGTGGTCAAGGACTACGGCGAGCTGCCGCAGGTGTATTGCCTGCCGTCCCAACTCAATCAGGTGTTCATGAACCTGATCATCAACGCCGCGCAGGCGATCGAAGGCCAGGGGACGATCACCCTGGCCACCCGGCGCAGCGGTGAGAACGCGGTGCAGATCAGCGTCAGCGACACCGGCAAGGGCATTCCGCCGGACGACTTGCAGCGCATCTTCGAGCCCTTCTACACCACCAAACCGATCGGCAAGGGCACCGGCCTCGGCCTGTCCCTGTCATGGGGCATCGTCGACCGCCACCACGGCCGCATCGACGTGACGAGCGAACCCGGCAAGGGCAGCACCTTCACCGTCACACTGCCGATCGAGGCGCCAGCGGACGCGTAGGGGCGAATTCATCCGCCCCCACAACAGCTCACCCCACAAGAAAAAAACGCCTCTACCACCCTTCCCACAGGCCCCACGCCAAAAAAACGGCCCGCTGTCGCCAGCGGGCCGAATCAGGTGCCAACTTGCCTGAGGAGAAACGGGGAGCGGATCAGAAGACCCGGTTGACCGACGCGATCCAGGTGCCGGCGTTCATGTCCTTGGTCGTGCCGTTGCCGGCCACGCTGGGGTAGTTCTTCCAGTAATCGGCACCGGCGGTCGTCGTGTAGGCAAGGCCCAGCGTCCAGCTGCCCGGCATGGCCTTGCTGACGCCGACCTTGTAATCGGAATAGTCCAGCCCCTTCGAATGGGTAATGGTCTGGCGGCCGGCATGCAGCGTGGCCGTCCACGTCGGCAGGAACTCGTAATTCACGTTGGCTTCGATGTACCACGAGCCGGTGGTGTCCTTGCCGGTGACGCCGGCCCCCGGCTTGTTGGGGAAGGCGCCGGGGCCGGCGTTGTTGTCGGTGAAGCCGAAGTAGCCGACGTTGGTCATCGCCCGCGAGTACTTCAGGTTGAACCACTGCCAGGTGCCGGAGAGGTAGAACTCGGTGGAGTCGTAGCTCTTCTTGGCATAGCTGCCGGCCGGCGTGATCTTGTCGTAGTTGGCCTGCGGGAAGATGAACTGCAGTACCCCCACGTCGTAGGCGAAATCGCCCACCGCGCCCCGGTAGCCGCCATACACATCGACCTCGATATTGGCGTTGGCGTACAGGTTGCCGCTGGTATTGGACAACCAGGTGCCCACGTAGAAGCCGGACGCATGGGCGTAATCCACGCCGCCCTGGATCGCCGGGTTGCCCCAGGTCTGGCGGATGCCGCGGAACACGTACTCCGACACCACACCGATGTTGCTGGTCAGCTCCGGAGCCGGCGCCGGTGCATCCTCGGCACAGGCGGGGGCCGCCAGGGTGGCGACGGCAATGGCGATTGCGGTGGCCGGCAACGCGCCGGTACCGAGTTGTCGGACGGCCTTCCGTAGTGCGTTCTTCATCGCGGGTTTCATGCTTTTGCCTCTGTCGGTGTTGGGATGGCAGCCATTTCACGCCCACGCGCCTACTCCCTCAATTCCCCCTCGGACCTACTCCCAAAGTCGAATTGTTCGCCCCCCGTCCGGCGGCGGACAGTGCAGGCCATTGCAGTCCCATCGCATTTTTTCGACATCGAGGAGTACGCAGATGAACACGACGACAGTGGATGCCGTGACGAGCGGCATCGGGAGCGGCGGCGCCAGCGCAACGCTCCACCGCAAGATCGGCTGGGCCGGGGCCTTCTGGGTGGCCAGCGGCGTCCCGGCCCTGGTGCTGTTTTCCATCGGCTCCATTGCCGCCACGGTGGGCAAGCCCTCCTGGGCGGTGTGGATCATTTCCATCGCCTTCGGCTTCCTGCAGTCCTTCTCCTACGCCGAGATCGCCGGCTTGTTCCCGCACAAGTCCGGCGGCGCCTCGGTGTACGGGGCGGTGGCCTGGGTGCGCTACAGCAAGCTGCTGGCGCCGCTCTCCGTGTGGTGCAACTGGCTGGCCTGGTCGCCGGTGCTGGCCATCGGCTCCGGGCTGGCGGCGGGCTACATCCTGTCGATCCTGTTCGCACCGGATGCGGCCATCAACACCTGGCAGATCACCCTGCTCGACCTGGGCTTCATCAAGGGCGGTCTGTCCCTGCGCATCAACGCCACCTTCGTGCTCGGCGCGGCGGTGCTGCTGGCGGCCTTCGCGATCCAGCACCGCGGCATCCTTCAGGCGGCGCGCATGCAGATGGTGCTCGGCATTGCCGCGCTGGCCCCGCTGATGCTGATCGGCCTGTGGCCGCTGCTCTCCGGCGACATGCCGGCCGCCAACCTGACCCCGCTGTTCCCGCTGGCCAAGGACGCCAGCGGCGCGGTGATCGACGGCGCCTGGGACATGGGCGGCCTGACCCTGATGGCCGGCGGCCTGTTCATGGCGGCCTGGTCCACCTACGGCTTCGAAACGGCGGTGTGCTACACCCGCGAATTCCGTGACCCGCGCACCGACACCTTCAAGGCCATCCTGTACTCCGGCCTGCTGTGCATCTTCGTGTTCACCGTGGTGCCGCTGGCCTTCCAGGGCAACATCGGCCTCGGCCAGCTGGTCACGCCGGAGGTGAAGGACGCCGCCGGCAACGTGGTCACCCCGGCGGTGTACGACGGCATCCTGTCGCCGGACATCTACAGCGGCATGGGCGTCGCCCACGCCATGGCCCACATGCTGGGCGGCGGCGCGCTGGTCGAGCACGTGCTGATGGCGATGCTGGTGCTGGCCCTGGTGCTGTCCATCATGACCTCGATGGCCGGCTCCTCGCGCACCCTCTACCAGGCCTCCGCCGACGGCTGGCTGCCCAAGTACCTGTCCCACGTGAATGCCAACGGCGCGCCGATCCCGGCGATGTGGACCGACCTCGGCTTCAACCTGATCCTGCTGTTGATGTCCGACTACGTCTTCGTGCTGGCCATCTCCAACGTCTGCTACATCCTCTTCAACTTCCTCAACCTCAACGCCGCCTGGATCCACCGCATCGACCGCCCGAGCTGGCCGCGCCCGTTCAAGGCCCCGCTGTGGCTGATCGCCATCGGCACCGTGCTGGCCTTCGCCAACCTGTGGCTGATGGGCATGGGCGCCGACATCTGGGGCGCCGGCACGCTGGCTTCCGGCCTGCTCGTCGCCGCGCTGATCGTGCCGGTCTTCCTGTACCGCCACTACGTCACCGACAAGGGCCAGTTCCCCGCCGCGATGCAGGAAGACATGCACTTGGGCAGCGAGGAAGGCGTCGGCACCCGCGCCGGCATCCTGCCCTACCTGACCCTCGCCGGCGGCGCCGCGGTGGTGGCCATCGCCCACGCCTGTGCGGTGATCTGAGGAGAACGACCATGCTGCATTCCGACATCAAGAGCCGCCCCACCTACACCCAGCTGGAGCCGGACCTGTCCGGCAGCCAGCACCTGCTGATCATCGAAGGCGACACCGTACTGCCCGGCCGCCTCGACTCCCTGGCCGGCACCTTCGCCCCGGTGGAAGAGAACCTGCACACCTGGCTGGTCGGCACCCAGGCCGGCGGCCTGGGCCTCGGCAAGGTGTGGCGCCTGCCCGAGGTAGCCGACGTGGTCGACGCCTTCGCCTGCGCCACCCGCGGCTACGGCATCGGCGACCGCCTCTACGTACAGGGCACCGAGCCCTTCCTGTGGTCGGTAGCCAAGGCCGCGGCGATCATCGGCTTCAGCGCCGAGCAGATCCACCTGCACCACGCCGGCAGCCTGCGCCGCCGGGTGTGGTGTACCCACTGCCACACGGTCACCGAGAACGTCACCACCAGCATCGCCAGCTGTTCCGGCTGCCACCGCCACCTGCTGGTGCGCGACCACTTCTCCCGCCGCCTGGGCGCCTTCATGGGCGTGATGGTGGATGCGGAAGCCCCGGGCGAAGTGCCGGCCGTCGAGGAGAGCTTCGCATGATCGGCGAAACCCTCACGCTCAAGGTGGCTGCCGCCAGCGCCATCTCGCCGAGCCTTCGCCACCTGCGCCTGGTGGCGGCGGACGGCGGCAAGCTGCCCCCGGCGGCGGCCGGCGCCCACCTCCAGCTCGTGCTGAACGGCGCCGCGCGCACCCACCGCAACGCCTATTCGCTGATCAGCCGCCCCGGCGCCCGCGACGCCTACGAGATCATCGTGCGGCGCGTGCCCAGCTCCCGCGGCGGCTCGGCCTTCATCCACGAGCAGCTCAAGGTCGGCGACGTGCTGGAGGCCGGCTGGCCCGGCAACCTGTTCGCGCCGGTGCGCACCGCCCGCCGCCACCTGATGATCGCCGGCGGCATCGGCATCACGCCCTTCCTGTCCTACTTGGCCGACTTCGCCTTCGGCGGCGCCGACTACGCGCTGCACCTGTGCTGTCGCGAGGACGAGCAACACGTCTTCGACCCGTGGCTGGCCGGCAAGAGCGGCGTCAACGTGCACTGGGACGCCGACGGCCGCCGCCTCGACATCCCCGCCCTGCTCGCCGCCCAGCCGGTCGGCACCCACCTTTACGTGTGCGGCCCGGCCGCCATGAACGACGAGGTGCTGGAACTCGCCGCGGCCGCCGGCTGGCCCGCCAGCCACGTGCATTGCGAGCACTTCGGCAGCGCCCTGTCCGGCGGCGAGGCCTTCCACGCCTTCCTCGCCAAGTCCGGCATCGAGGTCAGCGTCGGCGAAGACGAGAGCCTGCTCGAAGCCATCGAGCGGATCGGCGTCAAAGCCCCCTGCCTGTGCCGCGGCGGCGCCTGCGGCGTGTGCGTGACGCCGCTGCTGGACGGCGAAGCCGAACACCGCGACCACTACCTGTCCGCCGCCGAGCGGGAAGCCGGCCGCCTGATCCTGCCCTGCGTGTCGCGGGCACGGAGCGGGCGCCTGGTGCTGGACCTGTGAATTCGCCCCTGAGCGCCCCCGAGGAGATCGACATGAGCATCGCTTTCAAACCCGAAGAAACCTTCCGCGGCGACTACAGCTACCGCAACAGCGACGCGGCCGTGCTGCGCTTCCCCTTCCCCTTCCCGGAAGACCGCTACATGTACAGCGTCAACATCGAGCCGCACGTGCGCAGCGGCCCGAGCGACGTCTTCCTGCGCCCCTTCGACGTGGATGAGCACTACATCGCCGAATGCCGCGACAAGGCCATCACGCTGGAACGCGACCCCGGCCGCTGCCAGGTGCTGCCGCACATGATGATGGCCCAGTGGGACACCCTCGAGCTGCTGATGGAGAACCTGTCCGCCGACTACCCGGAGCAGTTCTCGCTGATCAAGGAGGGCGACGACTTCGGCAGCCGGTGGACCTGGATCAACCGCCCGCTGGGCATCGAACAGAGCTTCATCTTCGGCAACCCCGAGACCCTGCCCTGCGAACCCTTCGAGTACATCACCCGCCAGGCCCAGGGCGACTTCGCGATCTGCGACCAGCGCGACGACAACCTCTTCATGGACGCCGGCATGGTCACCTCCCAGGCCGACTGGTCGCTGGAGTTCGACGTCGGCATGAGCTTCATGGAATGGCACGGCCCAGTGCCGCTGGCCCACCAGACCGGCGTCTTCGAGCGCGCCCTGAAATACCTGCTGATGCTGCGCCTCGGCCAGCCGGTGCGCCGCCTCAACTGGACCATGAGCATCAACCCGCGCCTCGACACCTCGCCGGAGAGCTACCCCGAGTGGGGCCCGGACCGGGCCAGCGTCACCCCCGCAAACGCCGGGCAGAAGGTGCACCTGCGCGTCGAACTGCAGACCCTGTGGCGCCTGCCGCGCAGCAACGCAATCCTGTTCCCGATCCGCTGTTACCTGGCCTCCCTCGAAGACCTGGCCCGCGTACCCAAGTGGGGCGCCCGCCTGCACCGGGTGCTGTCCTCGCTGCCGCCCCAGCTCGTCGAATACAAGGGCCTCACCCGCTACCTGCCGGCCGCCCTCGAATGGCTGGCCCAGCACGACGACGGCCGCGAACTACCCGTCGGCACCGAACCCGGCATCACCACCCTCGGCCCCCGCTGAGACCCATCCGATCCATCCGCATTCCACGACACCCCGAAACCACAAAAAGGAAACAGCCATGAACGCCATCACCCAAATGACCCCCACCGGCATCGGTTCCGAATGGAGCCCCCAGTGGCTGCTCACCGCCGAGCAGAAGGCCCTGCAGGCCGACCTGATCGCCCTGTGCGAAACCACGCTGCGCCCCAACGCCATCGAGAGCGACAAGAAGTACATCTACCCGCGCAAGAACTTCGAGGCCCTGGCCGCCATGGGCCTGATGAGCCTGACCATCCCGAAGGAGCTCGGCGGCCGCGGTGAGAGCCATCTGTGCGCCGCGATGGTGGTCGAGACCATCGCCCGCTACGGCTGCCCCTCCACCGCCATGTGCTACACCATGCACCTGGGCGCCTGCGCCGCCGCGCTGCTGCGCCACCACGACAACGAGCGCCTGAAGGACATCCTGCGCCGGGTGGACAAGGACGTGCTGATCGGCACCCTGTCCTACTCCGACCCGGAAACCGGCTCCCACTTCTGGTACCCGATGTCGTCCCGCGCCGAGCGCACCGACAATGGCTGGAAGGTCTTCAAGAAGGCTTCGTGGACCACCTCTGGCGGCTTTGCCGACTGGTACATCATCCAGACCACCTCGCCGGACTTCGGCGGCGACTACTCCAACCTGTCCTGCTTCCTGGTCACCAAGGACCAGATCCACGCCGACCCGGCCAACTGGGACGGCCTCGGCATGCGCGGCAACCAGTCCGGCCCGATCTCGGTGGACGGCGTCGAGATCGCCCCGGACGCGCTGGTCGGCCCGATCGGCGACGGCGCCAAGTCCAACGACGAAGTGGTCGACCCCTTCTTCCTGGTGTGCTCCTCGGCCTGCTGGAACGGCATCTGCCTCGCCGCGATGGACATCACCAAGAACCACACCACCCGCAAGGTGCATAACGACGTGGGCATGCGCGTGGCCGACTACCCGACCATCCAGGACTACGTCGGCGAATGCCTGATCGACACCAACGCCAGCCGCAGCTACGTGTACCTGGCCGCCAAGGCGCTGGACGAGCAGACCAACAACTGCGACTGGTCCGCCCACGCCACCATCGACCACCTGCCGCGCACCGAGCTCCTCAACTGGCTGTGGCAGGTCAAGTTCTTCGCCTCCAAGAACGTCACCTTCGTGGTGGACAAGATGCTCCACGCCTGCGGCGGCACCGGCTACAAGCCGGCCCTCGGCATCGAGCGCCTGCTGCGCGACGGCAAGGCCGGCTGGGTGATGGGCCCCACCAACGAAGTGCTGCGCCAGTTCGTCGGCAAGGCCGCGCTGCTCGGCTTCGAGGTGCTGGACTACTGGAACCAGTCGGTGAACCAGCGCGTCCTCAACAACGAGCTCAAGAAGATGAGCAAGGAAGAGAAAGCCGCCTTCGCCAGCAAGCTCCTCGCCGAGGCGCAAGCTTAAGTCCAGGGAGCCACGCCGCCATGCACGCCACCACCAGCCAGCCCATCGCCGCCCACCGGGCGCCCTTCGACGGGCGTTTGTTCCGCCGCGTCCTCGGCCTCTTCCCTACCGGCGTCACCATCGTCACCACCTGGGACGACGAGGGCCGGCCGGTGGGGGCCACCGTCAGCTCCTTCAACTCCGTGTCCCTCGACCCGCCGCTGGTGCTCTTCAGCCTGGCCAAGAACATGGCCTGCTGCGAAGCCTTCGCCGCCGGCGGGCCGCTGGCCATCCACGTGCTCGGCGACGAGCAGGAATCCCTCTCCAACCGCTTCGCGCGGGGCGGCGGCGACAAGTGGGTGGACCTGGTCTACGGCGCCGGCGAGCATGGCGCACCGCTGATCGAGGGGGCGCTGGCCACCTTTGAATGCCGGCCCTTCGCCCAGTACCCGGGCGGTGACCACACCATCTTCGTGGCCGAGGTCAGCCAGCTGCGCTGCCGCGACGGCGAACCGCTGGTCTTTGCCTGCGGCAGCTACCGGCGCTTGGCCGAGCGGGAGGTGTGCGCATGAACGACGTCGTTCCGCCCGCGGACCTGGCGCAGGAAGGCGACCCCTTCCTGCTCGCCGCCGAGGCCACGCCACGCCTGGCCCAGGCCTTTCCCGAACCGCTGGCGGTGATCCGCGTCACCGCCGCCAGCGCCCGTGCCTTCGCGGTGAAGGCCGGGCAGTACATCCAGGTCATCGACGTGGATGGCCGCCAGTGCTCCGACCTCCTCGCCTTCGACGCCGCAGCGCTGGCCGCTGGCGAGGAATGGGGCCTCGACCCGACGGTGACGCGCACGCTGGCCGGTGCCGCCTATCCCCAGCCCGGCCTGCACGCCAAGTACTTCGACGCGCGCATGCAGCCGCTGCTCGAAACCGTGCAGGACACCGTCGGCCGCCACGACGCCTTCGCGCTGGCGTGCACCGCCAAGTACTACGAAGACGCCGGCTTTCCCGGCCACGCCAACTGCAGCGACAACTTCAACGCCGCGCTGGCCGGCTTCGGCATCCGCCCGCGTGCCGGCTGGCCGGCCATCAACTTCTTCTACAACACCTTCATCCAGCCCTGCGGCAGCCTCGGCTTCGCCGAACCGTGGTCCAAGCCCGGCGACTACGTGCTGCTCAGGGCATTGAAGGACCTGGTGGTGGCGGTGTCGTCCTGCGCCGACGACATCGACCCCGCCAACGCCTGGCAGCCCACCGATATCGAGGCACGTCTCTACGACGCCGCCTATTCCTTCCCCCGCGCGATGGCCCACCGCATGACACCCGACTCCCCCGTCCGCCTGACCCGGCCGACCGCCTTCGCGCCGGCAACCGAAACCCTCACCCGCGACTTCATCGACTACAAGGGCTACTGGCTGCCGCGCAGCTTCGTCGGCCACGGCACGCTGGCCGAATACTGGGCCTGCCGCGAGAAAGTGGCGGTCATGGACCTGTCGGCGCTGCGCAAGTTCGACGTCACTGGCCCCGACGCCGAAGCCCTGCTGCAGAAGGTGCAGACCCGCGACATGCGCAAGCTGGCCGTCGGCCAGGTGGTCTACACCGCCGTCTGCCACGCCCACGGCGGCATGATGGACGACGGCACGGTGTTCCGCCTCGGCCGCGACGTGTTCCGCTTCGTCTGCGGCGAAGACACCACCGGCCTGTGGCTGCAAGAACAGGCCACCGCCGCCGGCTTCAACGTGCATATCCGCGAAGCCACCGACGCCCTGCACAACCTCGCCGTGCAAGGCCCCAAGAGCCGCGAGCTGCTCAAGAAGATCCTGTGGACCAGCCCGCTGCAGCCGACGCCGGACGAACTCGGCTGGTTCCGCTTTGCCGCCGCCCGCCTGGGCGGCCCCACCGGCATCCCGCTGGTCGTGTCGCGCACCGGCTACACCGGCGAACTCGGCTACGAACTCTGGTGCGCCCCCAAGGACGGCCCGGCCCTGTGGAACTCGGTGATGGAAGCCGGCGCCCCTCTAGGCATCGTGCCGCTCGGCTTCGACGCCCTCGACATGCTGCGCATCGAAGCCGGGCTCGCCTTCGCCGGCCACGAATTCTGCGATCAGACCGACCCCTTCGAAGCCGGCATCGGCTTCACCGTCGCGCTATCGAAGCCGGACGACTTCATCGGCAAGGCCGCCCTTGAAGAGCGCAAAGCCCACCCGCGCCGCAAGCTGGTCGGCCTCGCCATTGCCAGCAACGAAGGCGCCAGCCACGGCGACGGCCTCTACGTCGGCCGTGCCAAGGTCGGCGAAATCACCAGCACCACCCGCTCGCCGATCCTCGACACGCAGATCGCGCTGGCTCGCGTGGATGTCGCCTACTCGGCACTCGACACCGAACTGCAGGTCGGCCAACTGGATGGACACCGCAAACGACTGGACGCGAAAGTGGTGGCGTTTCCGCACTACGACCCGACGAAATCACGGGTCAGGGCTTGATTGAGCCCGTTGCGTCGGGAAGCTAACCCGACGCTTGCTGCATGTTGTGCCCCCGCATCCCCAGGTAGCTTCGGCTGCTTGGGGATGTTTGCTGTGCACGAAGGATGATGTGCGGTGAACATTCGATGCTGAAAAGTTCACATTGAATATTCACTGGGCAATGTTCTATGTTGATCAATGAATATTCAATGTTGCAGACGGCCACGAAGAAGTTGACGCCGGATTGATGATCGAGAGGGCGGCAACATTCGATGGTGACGACACACTATTGCATATCGAGACGTAAACAGAGGAGAGCGGGCAGCGTTGTACTTCATGCCAGTGAAACGATGAAATGCTGTCGCACCTCGGTGAACTCAGGGGGCATGGAGGATTTATGGAAACGAGACATAAAACCGTGATAGTGGTTATGGTGACACTAGCCTTAATCGGCGCCATCGTGTCCTTTTACTGGGCTCAGGATTCAAAATCTACCCGAGGATGGATTGCTGCAGCGTGGACCGTTCTTCCCCCCATATGGTTCTGGGCTGAATACACTTTCCTTACAAAGGAAGATGAGAAGAATGATGAAAAATATAGAGCTCGTCTGAAATTTTCCCAAGACTGTGCATCCAAGGTGTGGCTAGCGGTCGGCGGCATCTTTAGCGCATCGTATTTCGACTTGCTCGGAAAGCTTGCCGAGCACTGATTCTGCACCAGTTGTTTTCTCTCCCTCGATTACCAACCACGCCAAGGAGCCATCGTGCTATTCATAACAAATAGATTTCCGAAGGCATCAATAAAAACCGAGCTGGGCAGGGAATTCATTTTCGATCTAGAAAACAATGCCCCGAGCAACTCCGTTTTTTTCTGCGAAAGAGCACAGAACGGAAGCATTAGAGAAGTTGGTGGGCTAAACTTCCTTTCTCAACTCAAGAATTCGGAATATAGGCAAGTATTGATCTACATTCACGGCTTCTCGAACCTTCCCGACGATGTTTTCGAGGCTGCCGCCGAATTCCAGAAACTGTGCGACAAGAAGGACAAAAAGGAAGTCCTGGTTGTTCCCATCATCTGGCCATGCGACAACGATCTCGGAATCGTCAAGGACTACTGGGATGATCAGAAGTCAGCAGATGGCAGCGCCTTGTCCCTGGCAAGAGCTTTGAGCAGGTTTATCGAGTGGCGGGAGTCGAATCTGAACACACCGGATACCGACCCCTGCCTGAAGCGGATCAATATCCTTGCACACTCCATGGGCAACAGGGTCCTCCGGGAAACGCTGTGTGCCTGGGACAAATATGATCTGGCCGACGGAGTCCCGCTGCTGTTCCGCAACACTTTCCTTGTGGCAGCAGACATTGAGAACGAGTCCATTCACCGGACCGAAAGGGGAAAGCTGATCTGCGATGCCTCACGGAATGTTGTTGTCTATTTTGCCTCAGACGACTTGGCATTGCGCGCGAGCAAGGCGGCCAATCTGAAAAACAAGATTGCATCCCGGCGCCTGGGCCATACGGGACCGGAAAATATGGAGCTGACGCCGAAGAATGTCTATGTGGTTGACTGCGACGACGTCAACAATGTGTATGACAATCCGAAAGGACATTCCTATTTCCGGAGCGGCAGAAAGAAAGGAACGCCCGGCCTGGTTTTTGAGCATATATACACATGCCTGAAAAGCGGCCGAGTTTTCCCTGAAGATGAATTGCGCCGATCAACCATCATTCACGAAGCGTAGCTTTTCTCTGACGTATATCCAGTCTGGAGTCTTCTCGACAACCGGCTGGGCGGCCGGTTGTCTTTTGGCAGTCCGCCCCGACGCCCCAGCCCATTTCGCAAACGTCACACCCTGTCGTACCGACCTCCAACAATGGCCTTCCCTCAACTGAGAAAGGCCATATGGACAGCGCGACCGCACCGGGGGCAGGACCCTGCTCTACAGCGGCGACCTGCGCGGCCACGGGCGCAAGGGCGGGTTGTTCGAGCAGATCGTGTCTGCCCCGCCGACGGGCATCGATGTATTGCTGATGGAGGGCTCATCCCTGTCCCGGCTGGAGGACGATGACGTCTTCCCGAGCGAGGCGGAGTTGGAGGAGGCCTTTGTCCGGCAGTTCCGGGCAACCGCCAGCCTGAGCATGGTGCTCACCTCGGCCCAGAATATCGACCGGGTCGTCAGCCTTTATCGCGCCTGCAAGCGCAGCGGGCGAACCCTGGTCATCGACCTGTACGCCGCGGCAATCCTCGAGGCGACCGGCAACGGGAACATCCCGCAGTCCGACTGGCCGGGCATCGCGCTGTTAGTGCCGGAGTCCCAGCGCACGCAGATCCGGAAGAACGAATGGTTCGAGCTGCTGCGACGCCATGCGAAGCGGCGCGTGTTTCCTGAGCAGCTGCGCGCACTGGCATCGACCAGCACCGTGCTGTTCCGCCCGCTGATGATGGCCGACCTGGAGCGCGCCGACGCGCTTCAGGATGCGGGATTCATCTACTCCCAGTGGCAGGGCTATCTCGAGCGGGGCGCCTACGCGACGACCCAGGCCTGGCTGGCCAGGCACCGGATTTCCATGCACTACATCCATACCTCCGGCCACGCCAGCCCGCGGGATCTCCGGCGCTTTGCGGAAGCGCTGGCGCCCGGCGCCTTGGTGCCAATCCACAGCTTTGCACCGGACAAGTACGCCGGGCTGTTCGCCAACGTGGTGCAACACCCGGACGGGGAATGGTGGGAGGTGTGAGTACCAGCCATTGATCCGCGCACAGGCCAGCCACTATGCTTGGCGCGCCGTTTTCGGGCATGGATAGTCGGGGACAAGGGAACGATGAATCTTTTCAGGGTGCTGGCGTCTGGCAAGCGGGGGCTCAACGAGGAAAACATGTCGGCCTGCCTGGCCTGGCTGCTCCATCCGGGCATGGACCACGGCTTCGGTCCGGCCTTCCTGAAAGCCTTCCTCGCCGAGATCGGCAGCCACGCCGAAGCGGCCGATGCGCAGTTCCAGGGCGAACTGGCCCGGCTTGGCGAACGCATCAAGTACCGGCTGCGCTCGAACTCGGAGGATGACCTGTCGATCGATGTGGAACTGGAGCACAACGCCGGCGGCCACGATGTGCTGGTCAGCGTCAACGACGACTGGGTGATTGCCATCGAGAACAAGATCAGCGCTGCATCGGCCCAGGATTCCACACAACTGCTGGGGCAATACCGCGGCTTGTGCGATGAGGCTTGTGCCGGGCAGCCTGAACCGGCCAGTCCCGAGGGGCACCGGCTGATGGTCTTCCTGGTGCCGCCCCACAGCCTGGCCCAGGCAGAAGAGGATTTCGAGCGTTCGGTGCTGGCCGAGTGGAACGAACTACTGCTCGGCGAGATGCACCGACAGGACGGCAAGGTGCTGGTCAGCTGGCGCCGCCGCAATGGCCGCCCGTCCATCGAGAACGTGATCACGCGCATGCTCGGTGACGAACTGGACGGGGAGATCGAGCCTCTCCACGATCAGACCCGCCACACCTTGCTGCCCTGCGCCGCTTCATCAGCGGTGACTTCGAGGGCTACCCCTTCAGCCGCAAGAAAGGCGTCGGCGGCGCAAACCCGGCAACCGAAAAAAGAATCCGCCTGTCCGGATTGGCAAAGGAAGCAGATGAATTTGTCGGCATTGCCGCAGGCCTGTCCGGCCTGCTTTGCCATCTCAAGGACGCGCCGCTCGACAGCCGCGACTTTCAATTCACCCGGCAAGACATGTCCCACGTGCAGAACTGGCTGCCGGCACGGAGCGTTCTGGCGATTGCCGCCGCCGCGCAGGCCGGCTTCCCCGACATCGGTGCCGTGATGGCCTGCGCACCGGACGGCAAGCTCTCGCTGCCTGGCGACCTGCTGCTGTGGCTGGCCGAACAGCCGGGCAAGCCGGGCTTCCATGTAGGCATCCAGGGCGGAGCAGCCAGCCTTGCCGCGATGAATCACCGCGACGTGCAAGGTCGGAAATGGGGCATCTCCACGCAGGCACACACCAAACAGTGGATCGACAGCGCGACTTTCGCGCGGCTTTACCGACAGGCAAGGGACAGGCTCGCCTGAACCACATTGCATGGGCGCAATCACCGCCCTCATGCAAGAATGCCAGCGCTGTTATCCACACCCACAAAAAAGAGGCCCCGATGAGACGCTACGAAGTTTTCCCGAACCACCCGGTTTCGCCGCTGCAGATCGCCGAGTTCGAGCCCGCCCCGCTGGGCGACACGGAGGTGGCGGTGGCCATCAAGGCCGTATCGCTGAATTTCCGCGACATCCTGGTCACCCGCAACACGTATTTCGCCAACATCGTCGACGGCCTGGTGCCGTGTTCCGACGGGGCCGGCGAGGTGGTGGCGGTCGGCAAGGACGTGAAGGGGCTGGCGGTCGGCGACCGGGTCGCAACGCTGTTCTTCCCCCACTGGTACAGCGGCAAGGCCGACGCGCGGGCGCTGTCCGACGCGCGCGGCGCGGAATCCACCGGGGCCTTCACCGAGCGTTTCATCACCGACGAGAGCGGCCTGGTCAAGCTGCCCGACAGCCTGAGCTATGCCGAGGCGGCCACGCTGCCCTGCGCGGCGGTGACGGCGTGGAATTCTCTCTTCGAGGCGGGCGACCTGAAGCCGGGCCAGACGGTGCTGCTGCTGGGCACCGGCGGCGTGTCGATCTTCGCGCTGCAGTTCGCCAAGGCGGCCGGCGCAACGGTGATCATCACCTCCAGCGACGACGCCAAGCTGGAGCGCGCCAAGGCCCTCGGCGCCGACCACGGCATCAACTACAGGACCCACCCGGAATGGCACGAGGAAGTGCTGCGCCTGACCGGCGGCGCGGGCGTGGACGTGGTGCTGGAAGTGGGCGGCCCGGGCACGCTGGAGCGCTCGCTGATGAGCGTCGGCGTCGGCGGCCGGATCGCCTACATCGGCGTGCTGACTGGCCTCGCCGGCGCTGCCAGCCCGGTGATGCTGATCCCGAAGGCATCGAGCATCCAGGGCATCTTCGTGGGCAGCCGGGCGATGTTCGCCGACATGCTGGACGCCATCGCCACCCACGGCATCAAGCCGGTGGTCGACCGGGAGTTCCCGTTCGAGGAAGCCCCCGCCGCCCTCAAGCACATGGAGAACGGCGGGCACTTCGGCAAGATCGTGATCCGCGTCGGCGACTGAGGACCGATCTCAGTTCGATGCTTCGATGAAACCGGGATGGGCTGGCAGGCTGTATGCCTCGCCACCCACTTCCGGCACCGGCGCCCCCGCCCGCAGCGCGAGCGGGATCACGCCGGCCCACACCGGAATCGCCATGTCCCCCTCGGAATCCTCGACGCCCCAGTTGCGGATCTTGGCGGCGGCTTCGGCCAGCGGCAGGCGCAGCAGGCGGGTACCGGCCAGTTCGGCGCGGGACGGCAGGCGCACCTGCGCGGCCCGCCCCGGGCTGACGTGCTCGACGAAAGCCTTGAAAGCGGCCTCCTTGGCCTCCACCTCATCCACCGCCTGGAAGCGGCCGTAGATCGCCACCGAGCGGTAGTTCATCGAGTGGTGGAAGGCCGAGCGCGCCAACACCAGGCCATCCAGGTGGGTGATGCAGACCGCGCATTCGCCGTCGAGCAGGGTGTGCACCAGGCGCGAGTTGTTGGCACCGTGGACATATAGGAAATCCCCTTCCCGCCAGCAGGCAGTGGGCAGGCAATGCACGCTGCCGCCCTGGTTGAAGGCGATGTGGCAGACCAGGGCCTGATCGACGATGGCGTGCACAGTGGCGAGGTCGTAATGGGCGCGCTGGGCCTTGCGGTGGATCTCGGTACGCGGGCTGGGGGCAACGTGGGACATGCTGGGCTCCTTGAAATGTGCGGCCAGCATAGCCGCGGCGTGGCACCATCCATGGAACCACGCTTACCCACATTCATGGAGCCATGATGTCCCTCGACCTGGAGCTGATCCTCGGTCCGCTGCGTGATGCGGCGGACGTCGGCGAACCGCGCCAGTCGCGGCTGTACCGCCTGCTCAAGGCTTCCATCCTCGACGGCCGCCTGGCGCCGGGCACGCGCCTGCCGGCCAGCCGCCAGCTCGCCATGGACTTCCGCATGGCCCGCAACGGCGTGCTGTTCGCCTACCAGCAACTGCTCGCCGAGGGCTTTCTGGACGCCGACCGCCAGGGCACGCGGGTGGCGGCACTGCCGCTGGCGGCCGGCCCTGCCCCTGCACCGCTTGTCGGGCAGGAGATCCTGTCGCGGCGCGGCCGGCAACTCCCGCGTATCGACCGGAGCGACGCGTCGCTGCCCTTCGCGCCCGGCATCGCCGATCTCAACGCCTTTCCATGGCAGCGCTGGGCGAGGCTGCTGCAACAGGCCTGGGGCGAGGTCAGCGCCCGTCAGCTGGCCTACACCGAACCGGGCGGCGAGCCGGCCCTGCGCCGCGCGGTGGCGGCCTTCCTGTCGGCGCGGCGCGGTGTGGCGTGCGCGCCGGAACAGGTCTTCATCGTCGCCGGCGGACAGGTGGCGCTGGATGCCTGCGCCCACCTGCTGGCCGACGAAGGCGACACGGTGTGGATGGAGGAGCCGGGCTATCCTCACGCCCGCAACGCGATGCTGGCCGCCGGCCTGCGCGTACGCAGCGTGCCGGTGGACCAGGACGGCATGGCGCCGGCCGAGGACTTGTGGCGGACCGATCCACCGCGCCTGCTCTTTTTGACGCCGTCCCATCAGTATCCGCTGGGCAGCGTACTGAGCCTGGAGCGCCGGCTGGCCTTCCTGAACCGGCTGACGCCCGGCGGCTGGCTGATCGAGGACGATTACGACAGCGACTTCAACCACGTCCAGCCCGGCGCCCGCCCGCTGCCGGCCATCCAGGGCCTGCGGCCGGATGCGCCGGTGATCTACGTGGGCACCTTCAGCAAGCTGCTCTACCCCGGCCTGCGCATCGGCTACATGGTGGTGCCGCGCTGGGCGGTGACGGCCCTCGGCGAAGCCATCGGCACGCTGTACCGCAGCGGGCGGTGCGTGGAACAGCGGGCCCTCGCCCGCTTCCTCGACAGCGGCGAGCTGACGCGCCACCTGCGCCGCATGGCGCCGGTGTATCGCGCCCGCCAGCAGGCCCTGCGCGCTGCGCTGGGTGCGGAGTTCGGCACGCCGGAGCACATCCTCGGCGGCCAGGCCGGACTGCATCTGGTGCTGCGCCTGCCGGACGGGCCGGACGACGTGGCGGTGGTGCGGGCCGCACGGGAGCTGGGGGTGATCGCCCGCCCACTGAGCAGCTATTACGCCGACGGCACGGCGGCCGGCAACGGGCTGGTCCTCGGCTACGGCGTGGCCGAGGAAGGGCGGATTCCGGAACTGGTCGCACGCCTGCGGGTGGCGAGCACTACGGCGCGCTCCAGCGACGGCTCAGCCCCGTGAGTTGGCCGGTTGCGGCCGCCGGCGGCGGAGCTCAGGCCCGGTGGCGAATGATGTTGGCCGCGCCCCACTCATCCAGAAACCGCTCGAACTCGTCGATGGGCAAGGGCCGGCTGAAGAGATAGCCCTGATAGGCCAGGCACCCCTGACGGGCCAGGAACTGGTGCTGCTCCGGCGTCTCTACCCCTTCGGCGATGACGTTCAGGCCCAGGTTGCGGGCCAGCGCGACGATGCTGCGGGCAATCACCGCATCGTTGGAATTGGCCTGCACGTCATCGACAAAGGCCTTGTCGATCTTCAGCTGGTCCAGCGGCAGGCGCCTGAGGTAGGCCAGGGAAGAATAGCCGGTCCCGAAATCGTCGAGGGAGAAACGGATGCCGCGGCTGCGCAAGGCCGCCATCTTGGCGACGACTTCTTCCACGTCGTTGAGCATCAGGCTCTCGGTCAGCTCCAGCTTGAGCTTGTGCGGATCGGCAGCCGTGCGGGCCAGCACCTCTTCGACCTGGTCCACGAAATCCGGCTGGCGGAACTGCCGGACACTGACATTCACGGCAATCTCGATGTGTTCCCGGCCGGGCATGGCGGCCCAGCATGCCAACTGGCGGCAGGCCGTCTCCAGAACCCACTGGCCGAGGGGCAGGATCAAACCGGTTTCTTCCGCCAAAGAAATGAAGCTGCCCGGTGCCACCATGCCGAGCTGCGGATGTTGCCAGCGGACCAGTGCCTCAGCGCCGATGATGGTCCCCTGCTCATTCACCTGGGGTTGGTAATGCAGCAGGAACTGGGCCTGCTGCAGCCCGATACGCAAGTCTTTCTCCAGGGCGGCGCGCGAGCTGACGGCCTCCTGCATCTCGGGGTCGAAGAAGCGCACGGTGTTGCGGCCGGCGGCCTTGGCACCGTACAGCGCCAGGTCGGCCCGCTTCATCAGTTCGTCGCAGCTGCTGTCGGAATCGGCAATCAACGTGATGCCGATGCTCGGCGTGCAATGGTAATCATGGCCGGCCAGGTCGTAGGGTTCGTCGAGATTGCTCAGGATCTTGTCGGCGACGATGCGGGCCTGGGTGGCGGCGTCCTGGCGGCCCGGGCGGAGGTCGTCGAGCAGCACCACGAACTCGTCGCCCCCCAGGCGGGCAACGGTGTCGCCCTCGCGGATGCAGCCGCTCAGGCGCTGGGCCACGTGCTGGAGCAGAAGGTCGCCCATGTCGTGGCCGAAGGTGTCGTTGAGCGTCTTGAAGTTGTCCAGATCGATGAACAGCAGGGCCCCCTGCCGCTGGCTGCGGGCCAGGATGGCCAGTGCGTGCTTGAGGCGGTCGAGCAGGAGACGGCGATTGGGCAGACGGGTCAGCGGATCGTAGAAAGCGAGGTTCTTGATCTCGTATTCCGCCTCCTTGCGCAGGGTGATGTCGGTGAGCGCCGCCACGTAATGGCTGACCCGCCCGTTTGCGTCGCGGACGACGGTGATCGTCAGCCATTCGGGAAAGATCTCGCCGCTTTTGCGCCGGTTCCAGATCTCGCCCTGCCAGGCCCCCGTCGTTTCAAGGCTGGCATACATGTTGGCGTAGAACTCGCGGGCGTGGCGGCCTGAGTGGAGCAGGTGTGGCGTCTGCCCGATGGCTTCGTCTTCGCTGTAGCCGGTGATCTCGGTAAAGGCACGGTTGACCTTCAGGATGATGCGGTCCGCGTCGGCGATGAACATGCCCTCCTGGGACTCGAAGGCAATGGCCGCGATGCGCAGGTCGATCTCGGCACTCTTGCGCTCGGTGATGTCGGTCAGCGTCCCCACATAGTGAGTAGCTTGGCCATCATCGCCGCGCACTGCCGTGATGGTCAGGAAATGCGGATGGATCGAACCGTCCCGATGCTTGTTGAGAATCTCCCCCGACCAGGCACCCAAGCTCGCCAGACTCCCCCGGATGGCCGCATAGAAGTCGGCATCGTGCATTCCCGACTTCATGAAATTCATGTACTGGCCGATGACGTCTTCGGCCCGGAAGCCGGTAATGGCGGTAAAGGCCTTGTTGACCTGGAGCACTTCGACATCCGCATTGGTGACGACCATACCCTCCTGGGACTCGAAGGCGATGGCGGCAATGCGCAGCCGCGCCCGCTCCGACTCCCGCTCCCGGGCCAGGCGCTCGAAGCGCATGAAATAGAGGCCCGCCAGCGCCAGGGCGGCCAGCAGCGCCACGGCAACGATGGCCCCTGTACGCTTGGCCTCCTGCTGCCAGACCGCCAGGGCCTGTCCCTTGTCGAGGCGCACGCTGAGCACAAAGGGATAGGCCCGGGAGGCGCGATAAGCCGTGAGCATGACCCTGCTGTCGGTATCGCGCTCCTCGAACTGCCCCACTTCCGTCTCGGCAAGACGGCTCGTCAGATCGTCATCGGGACGCAGGCTGCCGGGCACCTCCTTGTCGTCGGTACTCAGCAGCAGGCGGCCGTCGTAGTCGCGCAACTCGACCACACCCTGTTCCGGACTGATGTGGGCGCTGTAGAAATTCAGGAAGTAATCCGTGTTCACCGATGCCACGACCGTCAGCCAGCGCGCGTCGTCCAGGCGGACATCACGGGCGACCGGAATGAAGCTGACGACCGGCGCGCTCGATCCCATCGGACCGGCCTCGTAGAAGTCCCGTCCGCTGACGATGTGGCCAGCGCGCAGCACCTCGAGCGGGCGGGGGGCCGCCGGCCGGAAATCGGATCGGGATAACTGGATGTGCAGGTTACGGTGATCGGTACTGCGCCAGATCCGGTCCTGCGCATCCAGCACCGCCACGGAACGCAGGTAGGGCGCATGCCGCAGCACCTGGGGCAGGCTGGCCCGCTCCGCCCCCTCGGCCGCCAGGGACACGAGGCTGCTGTCGATGACGTTCAGGCTCTGGGTCAGATGGTTTTCAAACGCCCGGGCCGTCATGGCAGCGGCCTCCAGCTGGCGATCGACACGCTCGGCCCGCAGCCGCCACAGGCCATAGGCCGTGGCACTGCAGGCGCTGAAGAGCACCAGCAGTACAACCAGGAAAAAGATGGAACGCCGGCTGAGGCCGGCCTGGGCTGACATGAAGGGAGGAAAACTAGTCGCCTGACGACCCGCGAATGGCAATGGGTTCGAGCCGGTGGCGCTTGATCGCAGCCATCAATTGGCCATTCTGCTTGACCCGACCGAGGAACTGCTGCACCCATGCGTACCAGCGGTCGTCCCCCTTCTGCATCGCATAAGCGTAGGGCGTCAGGTGATAAGTGGACGTCGGGGCCACCAGGCGCGCCCAGTCGGTGGTTTCGAGCATCCGGCGGCTGAACGGGAAGTCCGTCATGAATACGTCGGCACGCCCCGATTCGACTTCCTGCTCACGGCCCTGGGTGGTGTCGGTGACCAGCAGGGTGGCGTGGCGAAGCTTGTCGCGCATGATCGGCTCGTGCAGGGTGCCCTTGGCGACGGCGACGACCACGCCCGGCTTGTCGATGTCGTCCCAGCTCTTGATGCGCCGGTTGCTCCGGGTGGTGATGGCGTAGATATCACTGACCAGGTGCGGCTGTGTGAAGCGCAGCTTGTCGGCCCGCGAGGGCGTCACGCCGATGGCGAACATGGCGATGTCGCAGCGGTCCTGCGTGATGTCGTCGATCAGCCGGGCGAAGGAGCTGTCGATGAAATTCACCCGCACGCCCAGTTCCTGGCCGAGCGCCCGGGCCATATCCACGTCGATGCCGTCGAGGGCCTGGGTTTTGGGGTTGCGATAGGAGATGCCGTAGTAGTCGGGCCAGATGCAGACCCGAACCTCACCGGCCGCCTTGATCCGTTCGAGATGCCCGTTCTCCGCGAGCGCTGGCTGGCCGCACAGCAGGAGGCATCCCACAGCAACAATAATTATCTTCATCTCGACAGCCATGGAGGGATGCACGCGTCAAACCGGATTAGGCACACTGAATGTCGCGCTATTGTAGAAAAAGGGCCTGCACAAGTCGCGACAGGAAGCGCAAGGATCCGCCCCGATCCGTGACGGATGTGTCACGCGGCGGCGTTCAGGGCTCGAAACGGTAACCGACGCCGATCTCGGTCAGGATATGGCGCGGGCAGGCCGGGCTGGTTTCGATCTTCTGTCTGAGGTGGCCGACATAGACCCGCAGGTACTGGTGGTTGTCGGCAGCCTGGGCGCCCCAGATGTGGGTCAGCAGGTGTTGGTGGGTCATCACCCGCCCCGGATTGGCGGCCAGGAAGACCAGCAGGCGGTATTCGATCTGGGTCAGATGCAGGGCCTCGCCGGCCCGTTCGACGACCCGTGTCACGCAGTTGATCTCGTAATCGCCGAAACGGATCTTCGGTTCCGGCGCAGCGGGCATGGCCTGGCCGCGGCGCAGCAGCACACGCACGCGGGCCAGCAGCTCGGCGATGCCGAAGGGCTTGGTGAGGTAGTCCTCGGCACCGGCGTCGAGGGCGTCGACCTTGCTCTTCTCCTGGGTGCGCGCCGACAGCACGAGGATCGGGATCGGCGACCAGGCCCGGTAGT
Source organism: Zoogloea sp. LCSB751 (assembly GCF_002028455.1). Lineage (GTDB taxonomy): Bacteria > Pseudomonadota > Gammaproteobacteria > Burkholderiales > Rhodocyclaceae > Zoogloea. Next base: position 78,236 of record NZ_MWUM01000022.1, read on the forward strand.
CGCGGATGAAGTCGATGCCGTCCCGGTCCGGCAAGCCCAGGTCGAGGATCACCACGTCCGGGCGCCGCGCGGCCGCCTCCACCGCCGCCTGGCTGGCACTGGCCGCCTCGCAGACGGCGAAACCCTCGCACTCCAGCGCGGTGGCCACCGCCTCGCGCATCTGGCGCTCGTCCTCCACCAGCAGGATGGTCTTGCCGTCGCTCATCGCCGTCACCCCAGGGCCAGCAGGTCCGGCGGGTTGCCGATCGGCAGCGTGAAGTGGAAGCACGCCCCGCCGCCGAGGCGGTTGGCCGCGCCGATCTCGCCCTCGTGGGCCTCGACGATGCTGCGCGAGATGGCCAGCCCAAGACCGACGCCAGCCACGTCGGACTCCTGCCGGCCGCGCTGGAAGAGGTTGAACAGGCGGCTGGCGTCGCCATCCGGCAGGCCGGGGCCGGAATCGCTGACGCTGATCTCCAGCCTGTCACCAAGCGGGCGCACGGCCAGCTCGATCGGCGCGTCGGCCGGCGCGTACTTGATGGCGTTCTCCAGCAGATTCCACAGTACCCGCTCGATCAGCACCGCGTCGATGCACACCGGCGGCAGGTTGCGCGGCAGGTCGACGCTGATCTCCCGGTCGCGCCACTGGCCGCGGATCTGCGTCAGCACCACGCCGACCACTTCGTCCACCGGCTGCCAGGCGCGGTTCAGCTCGACGCTGCCGGAGCTCAGCTTGGCCATGTCGAGGAGGTTCATCATCTGCTGGCAGATCGTCATGGCCTGCTTGCTGATCGCTTCGAGCAGGCGCTTCTGGCGCTCCGGCGAGGCTTTGCCGAGGGCCGCCGTGTCGGCCATGCTGACCAGCGCCGCCAGCGGCGTGCGCAGGTCGTGGGACAGGGCGCCGAGGATGGAGCTGCGCAACACCTCGGAGGCGTGCCGCACCTCGGTCTCCCGCGCCATCTCGGCGAAGCGCGAGCGCTCCAGCGCCACCGCGACGAGGGACGCGACGGTCTCGATGTATTCGACGAACTCCGGATGCGACACCACCGCCGGCATCGCCTCGAAGGCCAGCACCCCCTGGGTGCCGCTGGCCGCGGCGAGCGGCAGGAGGGCGTGCTGCGCACCGTCCGGCAGCGGCTCCCAGTTCAGCCGCGCCTGCTCGACGCAGGCCTCGAGGCGGTTGGCGAGCACCGGGAATGGCGGCGTGGCGAATTCCGCGGGCGGGATCAGCCGGGCATTGCGCGCCCCTACGGCGCTGGCCAGGAAGGCGAAGGTGGTCTCGGCCACGTCGGCGGCCGTCAACGCGCCGGACAGCTCCCGCGAGAACTCGTAGAGCGTCTTGCTGAGCAGCGACTTGCGCTCGGCGATTTCGGTGTGGCGGCGCAGGCTGACCGTGGTGTGCCCGACGGTCAGCGCGACCGCCAGCATCAGCACGGCGGGCAGGAAATAAGGCGTGTCGGCCATACCGGAGCCAGTCTGCAGCGGTAACAGGACGAAGGCGTACAGCAGGGCCATCCATGCCGCAGCCAGCCCGGCCCCCAAGAAAACAACCCGCAGCCGGGTGGGCTGCGGGCTGGACGGAAGGGCGACGGCCGGAATCCTCATGGTGTTCGGAGGAAGCCCGGCATGGCTGACTCAGTCCGCAACCTGCAGCGGCAGCCCCTTGCGGTTGCGGCCGTAGATGCGGGGGCGGAAGTGGTTGTCGATGATCGGCGTCAGCGCGTTCATCAGCATCACCGCGAAAGCCACCCCTTCCGGATAGCCGGCCCAGGTGCGGATTACGTAGGTCAGCAGGCCACAGCCGAAACCGAACACGAAGCGGCCCGCCGGCGAATTGGGCGAGGTGACGTAGTCGGTGGCGATGAAGAAGGCACCGAGCATCACGCCACCGGACATCAGATGGGTCTGGGCGTCGAGGAAATGGGCCGGATCGTAGGCGTTCAGCGCAACGGCGGGCAGTGCGACACCGAGCAGCATGGCCACCGGAATGTGCCAGCTGATGATGCGCTTGATGATCAGCATCAGGCCGCCGGCGATGATCAGCCAGGCCGCCGTCTCGCCCATGCTGCCGGCGCGCTCGCCGATCATCGACAGGGCCGGGGCGTGGGCCGCCGACTGCAGCAGATCGACGCCACGGGACATTTCGGTCTTCGAGAAGCCCAGCGTGGTGGCGCTGGTCATCGCGTCGAAAGCCGCCGGGATACCCTTGAAGAGAATCACCAGCCCATCCAGCGGGCCCGGCGAGCCCTCGGCGAAGAGCGGCGCGGCGCCGACCCAGGAGGTCATCTGCACGGGGAAGGAGATCAGCAGCGCAACGCGGGCCACCATCGCCGGGTTGAAGAGGTTCTGGCCGAGGCCGCCGAAGGCGTGCTTGCCGAGGACGATGCCGAACAGGCCGCCGAAGGCGCCGATCCACCAGGGCGCCCACGGCGGCAGGGACACCGCCAGCAGCCAGCCGGTGAGGATCGCCGAGCCGTCGGTGAGCGCCTTGCTGGCCTGGCGGTCCATGGCACGCAGGAAGAAGGCTTCGCCGAGCATCGCCGAGGCGATGGTGATCAGCCACAGGTAGATCGACGGCCAGCCGTACAGCCAGAAGCCATACAGCGTGGACGGGGCCAGCGCGACCATCACGGTCGCCATGATGCGGCCGGGATTGTTGGAGGTGGTGGTGTACGGTGCGGCGACCGGACTGCCGAGGTTCTCGTTCATACCGTTTCTCCTTGAGCCTGACCGCTATCCTTGGCCGGCGCCTTGGCTGCGGCCGCCTTGGCCGCCGCAGCGGCATCCTTCTCGGCCTTGCGGCGCGCGGCGGCTTCGGCCTTTTCCTGTTTCTCCCGTTCGATGCGCGCGCTGCGGGCTTCGGCCAGGCGCTTGGTGGCATCGGTGCGCAGCTTGACGCGCTCGGCGGCCATCAGCTCGCCCTTGGCGTAGCTGAAGTACTGCACCAGCGGGATGTGCGACGGACACACATAAGCGCAGCAACCGCAGGAGATGCAGTCGCCGAGGGCATAGCCCTCCGCCCCCTCGAAGTCCTCGACGCGGATGTGCGCCGCCATCTCCATCGGCAGCAGGCCCATCGGGCAGGCGTCGGCACAGGTGCCGCAGCGGATGCACGGGCCGGCTTCCGGCGTGGCCGCTTCGGCGGCGTTGAAGGCCAGGATGCCGGAGGCGCCCTTGACCAGCGGGATGCGGTCGTGGGCCAGCGGCGTGCCCATCATCGGTCCGCCGAGGATCAGGCGGGCCGGGTCGCCCTTCAGGCCGACGAAGGCCAGCAGGTCGGCGACCAGCGTGCCGAGCGGCGCGTAGATGTTGCCCGGCGTGGCGATCGCCCCACCGTTGAGGGTGACGATGCGCTCCACCAGCGGCTGGCCGAGGCGCACCGCCTTATGCACGGCGGCGCAGGTGGATACGTTGTGGACCAGCACGCCGACTTCCGCCGCGCGGGCGTTGGACGGCACTTCCTTGCCGGTAAGGGTCTGGATCAGCTGCTTGTCGGAGCCCATCGGGTAGCGGGTCGGCACCGGGCAGATCTTCACTTCGGAGAAGGACGCGGCGGCCTTGCGCATCGCGGCGATGGCCTCCGGCTTGTTGTCCTCGATGCCGACCAGCGCCTCTTTGGCGCCGATGGCATGCATGACGAGGCGGACGCCATCGACGACCTGGTCGGCGAAGTCGCGCATGATGCGGTCGTCGCTGGACAGGTAGGGCTCGCACTCGCCGCCGTTGACGATCAGGGTTTCCACCTTGAGGCGCTTGCCGAGTGCGAACTTGACCGCCGACGGGAAGGTCGCGCCGCCCAAGCCGACGACGCCGGCCGCGGCCGCCTTGCGGGCGATCTCTTCCGGGGCCAGTGCGAAAGGATCGGCAACCTGCTCGGTGTCGATCCAGCGGTCCTGGCCGTCGGACTCGATGGTGATGGCGCGGAAGGGCAGGCCCGAGGCGTGCGGCGCGGTCACGTCGCCGATGGCGAACACGGTGCCCGATACCGGCGCATGGATCGGCGCCGAAATGTTGCCCTGGGCATCCGCCAGCAGCTGGCCCTTGAGCACCTGCTGACCGACCACCACAATGGGGCGCGCGGCACCGCCGACGTGCTGGCTCAGCGGCATGTAGACGCGCTCGGGCGTCGGCAGGATGCGCAGGGGGACATCGGCGGCCGGACGCTTGTGGTCATCCGGGTGTACGCCCCAGCTGGGCTCTTTGAAGAAGCGGTCGAGGAATCCCATGATGGCGTACTCAGCTGGCGGAAGAAGCGGGTTGCGGCCAGACCCAGTGCTGCAGGGTCACCGGAATGGGCATCAGGCTCAGCGCCTCGGTGGGGCACACATTGACGCACGACGAGCAGCCCGTGCAGGCCTCGCGGATCACGTTGTGCACCTGCTTGGCGGCACCGATGATGGCGTCGGTCGGGCAGACCTTCAGGCAGCGGCTGCAACCGATGCAGATCTCCTCGGTCACGTCGGCGATCTGCGGGCCGGAATCCACCACCGCGGAAAGGTCCACCTTGATACCCAGCTTGGCCGCCAGGGCTTCGGCCGTCGCCTTGCCGCCCGGCGGACACAGGGTGACCTGCGCCTCGCCCTTGGCCAGCGCAGCGGCGGCCTGGGCACAGCCCACGTAGCCGCACTGGCCGCACTGGGAACCCGGCAGCATGGCCTGGATCTCGGCTTCGAGCGGGTTCTCCTCGACCGCCAGGTAGCGCGACGCTGCACCGAGCATGCTGCCCAGGGCGAGACCCATCAAGGAAAGACTTCCGACTGATACCAACATGATGATCGTCCTCGTTTCTGGTTTCTGATTAGCTCGCGGCGATGCCCGAGAACCCCATGAAAGCCATGGCCAGCATCCCGGCCACGATGAAGGCGATCGGCGGGCCGGCGAACAGGCGCGGCACCTGGACCAGCGCCAGGCGCTCGCGCAGGCCGGCGAAGATCACCATCACCAGGCTGTAGCCGAGGGACGACGCGAAGGCGAACAGGGTCGCGTTGATGAAGCTCATGTGGCCTTCAACCAGCAGCAGGGCGACGCCCAGCACCGCACAGTTGGTGGTGATCAGCGGCAGGTAGATGCCGAGCATCTGGAACAGCTCGGGCGAGACCTTCTTGATCGTCATCTCGGTGAATTGCACCGCCGAGGCGATCACCAGGATGAAGGTCACGGTGCGCAGGAAACCCAGCCCGTAGGCGTCGAGCAGGTAGGTCTGCACGGCCCAGTCGGCCATCGACGAGACGGTGATCACGAAGGTTGTCGCGAAGCCCATCCCCGCGGCGGTGTCGATGCGCGTGGTCACCCCCATGAAGGAGCACAGCCCGAGGAAGCGGGCGAGGATCACGTTATTGACCAGCGCCGCGCTGATCATGATCATGGCAAATTCTTTCATGGTCTTGTCCCAAGTCTATTTGCAGGTTTCATCGGGGCGGGCCCGACGCAGAAAACGGGGGGTCGCCTCGCCGCGCACGGCCAGACGGTGGGCGCCGATGCGCGCCACGAGCAGCCCGAAGGCCAGGCCCGCGGCCATGCCGAGCATGGACAGCGGATCGCTTTCATAAGCCGACTGCGCAAACGCGCCACCACCCAGGGCCGCCACCAGCGGAAAGCCGTAAGCCAACGCGGCGGCCTTCAGCAGCGTGCTGTTGTGGACGCCGACCACGATCCGCTCGCCCTCGCGCAGCTCGCCGGGCCCCGGCGGGTTGTCGAGGCGGAAGCGGCGGGACTGGAGGCGGCTGGCGACCGAGCCGATACCGGCCGCGCCGTGGCTCCCGCAACTGGCGCTGGAGGCGCAGCTGCCACAGCTGGTGGTCTGCTCCGGCTCGAGCCAGGCCCAGCCCGGCTCGACGCGGACGACGCGGGCGATGCCCTCCACCATGGAGGTGCTGGAGTCCTGGCTCATGCTGACGATCTCGCGGGTGGCGTTCATGATCGGGATGAATGCTTGGCGCTGTAGCGACTCAGACCGCGTGGGCGCCGGCCATCTGAATTTCCTTGCCGGCCCGCAGGTCGAGCACGCGCTTGACCACCACCAGCAGGCCGGTGACGATGAAGCCGCCCGGCGGCAGGATCATCATCAGCACGCCCATGTCGGCGGGCAGCAGGCGCATCTCGATGACCTTGAAGGAGTTGCCGAGCAGCAGCGAGGCGTCGGCGAACAGCGTGCCGGAGCCGATGATTTCCCGCACCGCGCCGATCACGGTCAGCGCGATGGTGAAGCCGAGGCCCATGAACAGGCCGTCGAGCAATGCCGGGAACGCGGGCTGCTTGGCGGCGAAGGCCTCCAGCCGGGCCAGCGGCAGACAGTTGGAGACGATCAGCGGGATGAACAGGCCGAGCACCTTGTAGAGCTCGTGCATCCAGGCGTTCATCGCCAGATCGACGAGGGTCACCATGGCGGCCACGATCAGGATGTAGACCGGGATCCGCACTTCGGTGGTGATCTGGTTGCGAAACACCGCCACCAGGTAGCTCGAGGCGGCCATCACGACGGCGGTGGCGAGCCCCATGCCGAAGCCGTTGGTGGCGCTGGTCGTCATGGCCATCGTCGGGCACATGCCGAGCAGCATGCTGAAGACCCCGTTGTTGTCCCACAGGCCATCCTTGACGATGGTGGAATACTGGTTCGAGTTTTCGGCGTTCGACATTTCAATTGCTCCCGGTCAGCGTGTCCTTGTTCGCGGCATAGAACTCCTGCCCGCGCCGTATGGCGGCCACCACGCCGCGCGGCGTGATCGTCGCGCCGGCGAACTGGTCGAAATCCCCACCATCCTTCTTGACCTTCCAGCGCTCGATGGACGGATTGCCCAGCGAGAGGCCGGTGAAGCGCTCGATCCACGGGCCCTTCTTCACCTCGATCTTGTCGCCCAGGCCCGGGGTTTCCTTGTGGGCCAGCACGCGCACGCCGAGCAGCTTGCCGCCGGCATCGATGCCCATCATCAGGCGGATCTCACCGGCGTAGCCGGTGCCGAAGATCTCGTAGGCCACGCCGGTCACCTGCTTGTCCTTGCGGGCGCGATAGACGGTGATCTCCTTGCCCTCTTCGTTCCTGACGGTGAGGGTGTCGAGGACCGGGTTGTTGTCGTGGATGTTGTCGGGCAGAACCTGGCTGAGGGAGTTCTGCTTGTCCTCGAGGGCGCGGGCGGCGATGTCGTCGAGGGTGACATCGTTGGTCAGCGCCATCACCAGACCGAAGCCGAGACAGAAGGCGAACAGGATCACCCCGTGGATGTAGGGTTTCGGCTTGACGGCGACCGGAGCAATCGGCGAATCGTGCGTGGCGTTCATGATCTGTCGAAATAAGGGGGTTTGCCCTGATTTAGCAGGTCTTGTGCCAATGGCTTGCGGAGGTGCCGGAAGGCCTGGAATTGCAGTGTTTTACAGTCTTTGCGGGGGTTTGGCGGATGGATGGCGGGCCAGGTTTTGTGGAGGAGACGCTACATGGCCCGGTTTGTCGCACGTATAAAGACAACAAACGACAAAGCCTTGTTTAATCGTCATTTTTACCCGCGGCATATATAAACAAGGCGTAAACAGCGGTCTTACACGGGGGCCTGGGCCCGCCGGGCGGCCTCGATCAGCATGGCCTGGGCGTCGGCGCAGGCGGCCTGGGCAGGCGCTTCGCCGACGCCCACGTCGAGGCCGATGGCGTGGCCGTCTATGCGCAGCGGATGCGCGAGCAGTTCGACCAGGGTGGCGGTCAGGCGCGCGCGCCCCTGCGGCGATGCCGGTGCCTCCGGCAATGCCCCCGCCCACGCCAGCACCGCCGGCCGGAAGTCGGAGATCAGCACGGCGAAGCCGCTGCCGTGGCGGGTCACGCAGTTGCAGTCGCTGTGCAGGACGCGCAGGCGCTTGCCGCTTTCCACCAGAACCCGCTCGGCCATCGCCGGGCCGTGCTCGGCGGCAATCCGCTCCAGGGACAGGATCGCCAGATGTACGACCATGAAGGGGTAGCCGGCGATGGTCGAATGGACAAACACGTGCTGCAGGCGGTCGAGGAACAGGCTGAAGCCGAGCAGGCCGGTGGCGTTGTCGAAGAACAGACGGCGGCGGGCTTCCTCCTGGGCTTCGCGGCTGCTGCTGACGTCGGTGATGAAACCCTCCAGGCCGAGGAACTCGCCGCGGCTGGAGTGAATGCCGCGCCCCTGCTCCCACACCCAGCGGGTCTGGCCGTCCCGGTCGACGATGCGGTAGCTGAGCTCGTAGCGCTCCCGCCGGGCCAGGCGCATCTGCACGTAGTTCCAGACGAAGTCCCGATCCTCGGGGTGGATCAGATCGGCAAAGCTGGCGGAGCGGTTGTCCACCAGTTCCAGCGGCGTGTAGCCGGTCAGCTCGAAACAGCCCTCGCTGACGAACTCCATCGTCCACTCCTTGTCGTTCTGCCCGCGATAGATCATCCCCGGCAGGTTGTCGAGCATGGTGTGCAGGCTGCGCCGCTGGGCGCGCAGGGCTTCCTCGCCGCGCCGCCGCTGGTCGATGTCGAGGAGCATGCCGGCGATGCCGGCCTCACCGCCGGCCGGCAGTTCCACCGGCCAGGCACGCAATTCCACCCAGCGCGGTCCGGATGTACGGGCCGCGAGCAGACGGACTTCAAGGGTCAGTCCATCCCGTTCGCCGGCCTGCAACTGACGCAGCCCCTTGGTCAGCGCGGCCCGATCTTCCACCGGGAAGAGTTGCAGGAATGGCGCGCCCAGACTGTCCGCCGCCGGTCGGCCGGTACTCCGCTCCCAGCGGGAATTCAGATAGGCCACATGCAGCTGGGCATCCAGCGCAAACAGGATCTCCCCGGCGCCGTGGACGAAGCGATTGCCCCAATGGCGGTCCGCACCGGCGCCATCGTCCTCGGGCAGGGAGAAATGCAGCAGCGCCATTGGCGAGCGGTCGGCGCGGAACAGGCTGACCCGTGCCGGCCAGGACACACCGTCGGCCCGCAGCAGGGTGATCACGCCATCGCAGGCCGGAGTGTCCGCCCCCAGCAGTTCGGCCAGGCGACCGTGGTGCTGGGGATGGACGATGTTGTCGAGGGGCATGCCGATCAGTTCGTCGCCGCGCTCCTCGAGGCCGAGGGCCTTGAGGAGCGCCCGGTTGGCGTGGGCAATGCGCCCGCTTTCGGCGAGCACCGCCGGCTGGCCGCTGTGCTGGGCGAACTGGCTGAGGGAAGGGTCCGCCAGCGCCGGGCCGTTGGGCCGGGCGGCGGCGAGGCGCCGGCCGCCGAAACACAGCGCCGTCCATGCCAACCCGGGGATCAGCGGCAGCATGGTGAGGACCGGGGCATGGCGACCGGCATCGCCGCAGACGATGACGGCCAGCACCGAAACCAGCAGCGTCGCAAATAGATAGAGGGTCATGGTTGGAGTCCGAGGGCGTGAGGTCCGCGCCCACACAGGGCGGCGTCCGCATCAAGCAGGATTCACTCCATCCCGTACCGCAAGGCACCGACAGCACACATACGGCCTCCGTTTCCCACAAGGCGCAAAAGTTGCTTAGAGAGAACAGCGCATCCACCGATGAGCCATTGCCAACGAAGCTTCCGTGCTGAAACGCTACCCGCTCCTGTCCCGCCTGAGCCTCATGCTGAGCTGTCTCGCCAGCCTGTGCGCGGCCTTGTTCCTCACCGCCGGGGCCGCTGGCCGCCTGGAGGAGGCCGCCCGCCTGGCCCCCGGCAGCCTGGCGGCCAGCCGTCTGGCAGGCATCCAGCTGATGGAGATCGTGTTGGCGCTGGCCTTCGTGACCGGCTGCCTGATCACCCTGCGGCTTGCCTACCGGACCCTGGCGCAACGCACCGACTGTGCGCTAGCCCGCCTGGCCGCGCACACGGGCGGTGCAGATGGGCCGGTCGGCGGCAGCGACGAAATCGACCGGCTCGTACGCGCGCTGGATGGCATATCGGCCCAACTGGCCTGTCGCCTGGCCGACAGCGAACGCCTGTCCCGCCACGCCCGTGAGCAAGAGCGCTTCGCCACCCGCTCGCTGGAGTTCATCTACCGGGCCTGTACCTGTCTGGCCGAGAACAACGCCAGTGCCCAGTGGCTGAGCGCCTTGCTCGAGGACATGGCCGACTGCCTGCGCGCCCGCAGCTGCTCGCTGGGCGTCCTCACGCCCCTCGCCGAGAGCCTCGGCGTACCGACCCGCCTGGGCGCACCGCGGGTCGCCGCGCTGCTCGATGAGTTCGATGCGGAAACGCTCGCCCGCAAGGGCGGTCTGCGCCGCCAGGTCAGCAAGCCCGATGGCGAGCTGATCGAACTGGCGGTGCCGGTACGCGACGCCGACGGGATCTATGGCGTCCTGGTGGTGGAGGCGCGCAGCGACGTGCTCTTCGAAAGCCGCCACAGCCGGCTGGTGGATGCGGTGGCCAGCCTGTTCGCCCTGTCCCTCGGCAGCCTGCAGCGCAACCAGCGCCGCCGCCGGCTGGCCGTGATGGACGAACGCAACGCGATCGCCGGTGAGCTGCACGACTCCCTGGCCCAGGCCTTGTCCTACATGAAGCTGCAGATTGCCCGCCTGCACCTGGAGATCGGGCGCAGTTGCGGCGGCTGCGCGCCGGGCGGCAGGGTCCAGGAGATCTCCGGCGACATCAAGACCGGCCTCGACAGTGCCTACCGCGATCTACGCGAACTGCTGTCGGCCTTCCGCACCAGCATGCCGCCCGGCGGCCTGCAGCAGGGCATCCGCGAAGTGGTGGAGGAGCTGTCGGCCCGCGCCGGCACCGAGATCGGCCTCGACTATCGGCTCGGCGACACGCTGCTGTCGGTCAACGAGGAATTCCACCTGCTGCAGATCGTCCGCGAAGCGCTGACCAACGTGATCCGCCACGCCCGCGCCGAGCATGCACTGATCCGCGTGGACTGCGAAGCCGGCGAAGTGGTCGTGCAGGTGGACGACGACGGCCGCGGCATTCCGGCCGACAGCGGCGGCGAAGGCCATCACGGCGTCTCGATCATGCATGACCGAGCCCGCCAACTGGCCGGCAGCCTGGCCCTCAAGCCCGGCACCGGCGGTCGCGGCACCCGCGTGGAGCTGCGCTTCCGCCCCCGGGCCGCCCCATCGCCCACATCCCCCCCATTCGCAACCGACAGGGACAACGCCCATGCACAGCCCCACTGACGATACGGCGCCGATCCGCCTGGTGGTCGTGGACGACCACGCCCTCTTCCGCAAGGGCATCGGCCAGCTGCTCTCGATGTACGGCGACCTCCACGTGGTCGCCGAAGCCGCGTCCGGCGCCGAAGGTATCGAGGCCGTCCTGACCCACCAGCCCGACGTGGCTCTGGTGGATCTGCACATGAAGGGCCTCGACGGCATCTCGGTGGTCCGCGCGCTGAAAACCGCCGGCTCCGCCACCCGGCTGGTGATGCTGACCGTGTCCGACTCCAGCTTCGACGTGATGGAAGCGCTCAAGGCCGGCGCCAGCGGCTATCTGCTGAAGGATATGGAGCCCGACGAGTTCTGCCTGAAGCTGCGCCAGGTGGCGGCCGGCGGCACCGTGCTGTCGGCCGAGGTGGGCAGCATTCTCGCCAAACCCCAGCCGCCTAGCCGCGAGAGCATCGACGCCGGCTGGGCCTCCCTCACCGCACGGGAGCAGGAAACGCTGGAACTGGTTTCCAAGGGCGCGTCGAACAAGATCGTCGCCCGCTCGCTGGGCATCGCCGAGAGCACCGTGAAGGTTCATGTAAAGCACGTGCTACAGAAGCTCAACCTGCGCAACCGCTTCGAAGCCGCCGTGTGGCTGCGCGAACTGCGCCAGGAGGAAGGCCGGCCGTCCTGAGCTCAGCCTTGAAGTAGTACCAGAGTAGTATTTCCGCGCGCCGGCCCGGCTGGCCTAATGAACTCAAGCTTCATCCCCTTTTCGACTAGGAGTTGCAGATGAGTTCATGGAGACTCTCGGTCCTCGCTGACCGCCACCGCGCCCTCGGTTCCAGCCTCGAAGACTGGAACGGCATGGGTACCGCCTGGACCTACCGGACCGATCTGGCCGACGAGCACGAGGCGATTCGCACCCGTGCCGGCCTGATGGATGTGTCCGGGCTCAAGAAGATGCACATCATCGGCCCCCACGCCGAGGCGCTGATCAACTTCGCCACCACCCGCAACGTCAGCAAGCTCTACCCGGGCAAGTCAGTCTATGCCTGCATGCTCAACGAGGCCGGCAAGTTCATCGACGACTGCGTGATCTACCGCAACGGCCCCAACGCCTTCATGGTGGTGCACGGTTCCGGCGCCGGCCACGAGATCCTCACCCGCGCAGCGGTCGGCCGCAACGTGGTGGTGCTGTTCGACGACGACCTCCACGACCTGTCCCTGCAAGGGCCGGTGGCCGTCGATTTTCTCGCCAAACACGTGCCGGGCATCCGCGAGCTGCCCTACTTCCACCACATGCAGACGACCCTCTTCGGCCGTCCGGTGATGCTGTCGCGCACCGGCTACACCGGCGAGCGCGGCTACGAGATCTTCTGCAAGGCCGCGGACGCCCCGCTGATCTGGGACACCATCGTCGCCGAAGGCAAGGAAATGGGCATCATGCCCTGCTCCTTCACTGCCCTCGACTGGCTGCGCGTGGAGAGCTACCTGCTGTTCTACCCCTACGACAACTCCGACATGTACCCGATGGACGGCGAGCCGATCGGCGACAGCCTGTGGGAACTGGGCCTGGACTTCACCGTGTCGCCGGGCAAGAAGGAATTCCGCGGCGCCGCCGAGCACTACCGGCTGCAGGGCAAGGAGCGCTTCAAGATCTTCGGCATCGAACTGGCCAGCAAGCAGGCCGCCCAGGCCGGCGATGCCCTGTACGACGGTGACACCAAGGTGGGCTTCGTCACCTGTGGCATGTACTCGCGACTGGTGGAGCGTTCGATGGCCATCGTCCGCCTCGACCCGGCCTACGCCGTCGCCGGCCGCAAGCTGCAGCTGCGCGGCGCCAGCTTCGAATGCAGCGCGACCACCCACACGCTGCCCTTCGACGACCCGGACAAGACCAAGCGCACCGCCAAGGGCTGAGCCCGGGTATCTCCGTGGGGGCGAATTCATTCGCCCCCACGGCGCCGCTAGATGCAGCCCCCGATGGCCCGCCAGAGGCCGAGCAAAAGGAAAACCGCCCATGAGCACCCCCACCCGACGTTACACCCTGTCCCTGTCCTGCCCTGACAAGGTCGGCATCGTCGCCGCCGTCAGCGCCTTTCTTGCCAAGAACCACGGCTGGATCACCGAGGCCAGCCACCACGCCGATCCGGAAGCCCTGCGCTTCTTCATGCGCCAGGAGATCCTGGCCGACTCCCTGCCCTTCGGCATCGACACCCTGCGCGACAAGTTCGCCCCCATCGCCGCCGAGTTCGGCATGGACTGGCGCATCTCCGACAGCGCCCGCAAAAAACGCGTCGTGATCCTCGTCTCAAAGCAAGAA
>NZ_MWUM01000228.1 GCF_002028455.1 Zoogloea sp. LCSB751
CGTACACATGGATCGGCAGGAAGCAGCGCTCACCGTGATGTCCGTTCCAGAACGAGAGCTGCTGATAGCCGTGCACGACATCACACGTGTCATCGATATCCAGCGTCACCGCCGCCGGTGGGGCCGGATAGCTGGCACAGTAAACGCCGATCATCGCGACCATCATCCGGGCCAGTTCACGCGTGGTCGGTGCATTCTCCCAGCGGCTCATCGTCGGTTGGCTGGCCAGCCCCGCGCCCGATCCCGGCAACTTGCCCAGCGCCAGGCG
>NZ_MWUM01000229.1 GCF_002028455.1 Zoogloea sp. LCSB751
TGATTATCCTCGTATTGGCCGGTGACGCGGCGGCGACCTTGGTAATATTCGGCGTAATCGCCATTGAGTTTGCCGTTAACAAAGGTTTGTTCTTTTTGCTTAAGGCCAGAAGCATATTGGACCCAAAGGCCTTCTTTTAAGCCTGCTTTATATTCGCCTTCTTCATTAAGGTCGCCATTGTAGTACCAACGGCTAAAGTGGCCGTCGAGGGGATAACTATTGCTGTTATCCGCTTTGCTGCGGGCATAGTGAGCAAGTTCTTTCGGTT
>NZ_MWUM01000230.1 GCF_002028455.1 Zoogloea sp. LCSB751
TATCGGCAACGCAGTGCATCACTCAGACAGAGGCTTACAATACTGCTCAGCCGTTTATCAGAATGCGCTTCAGGCGAGCCAAATCCAGCCGTCAATGACGGATGGTTATGATTACTACCAAAATGCATTAGCAGAAAGAGTGAATGGCATACTGAAGCAGGAGTTTTTACTGCACCGATGTAGGACATTTGCGGAGCTGAAGATACTTGTTAGAGAATCGATAGCAATATACAACGATATGAGACCGCATCTGAGTTTGAATATGGCC
>NZ_MWUM01000231.1 GCF_002028455.1 Zoogloea sp. LCSB751
GACGTGGCCATGACCGGCGAGATCACCCTGCGCGGCGAGGTGCTGCCCATCGGGGGTCTCAAGGAGAAACTGCTGGCGGCTCACCGTGGCGGCATCAAGCGGGTGCTCATCCCGAAAGAGAACGAACGCGATCTCGAGGAGATCCCGGACAATGTCAAACAAGACCTTGAAATTTATCCGGTTCGCTGGATTGATGAGGTGCTTGCACTGGCGTTGCAGGACAATCCGCAGGGTTTCGAACGCGTTTCTGTCGTGTAAATGTTGATGC
>NZ_MWUM01000232.1 GCF_002028455.1 Zoogloea sp. LCSB751
CAGGCGGCTCAGCCATGTACCAAGGTTGGGATTTAATCAAAAACCCAGCGGTACACCACATTGGTATTCCAACAATTTCTGGTACCGGTGCTGAAGCATCACGCACAGCGGTATTGTGTGGTCCAGTGCGTAAACTAGGTCTGAACTCAGACTACACTGTGTTCGACCAAATCATCATGGACTCAGAGTTAATCGATGGCGTTGAAACTGACCAGTGGTTCTACACCGGTATGGATTGCTATATCCACTGTGTGGAATCCTTAGAAGG
>NZ_MWUM01000233.1 GCF_002028455.1 Zoogloea sp. LCSB751
TCCCGGTGCACAGGGTGGCGGGAGGGGTTACCGCTCGAGGTGTGAATGAATAAAAATTCCAAATTTAAAACTCATCATGCATATGCGGAAGGGCTGAATTTCCCCTCGGCCCAGCACTGGCAAGGGGTGGGGGAAAATGGCTGGTTCCCCTGTTATTTTCAGGGCCAATCCCGAGCGGGCTCATCCCTCGCCATCCCAGAGCCAGCCTTGCTGGCAGCAAGATTTGACCCACCGGCCAAAACCCGTTTTTTAACACGATTTTTTATTG
>NZ_MWUM01000234.1 GCF_002028455.1 Zoogloea sp. LCSB751
GACGAACTGCTCGCTGGCCAGGGCCTGACCGCTGACCTTGTCCTTGAGAACGACCTTCTGCTCTTTCACGAATGCCTTGGCTTCGTCTTCGTTACGGGGCTTCTTGAAATCCAGCACCAGGGTCTGGTTGTCGGCGGCGGTGAAGTTGATCACCAGAGGCTCGGCGGTCACCAGCTTGATGTCGTTGCGGTTGGAGTAGTTGCCCTCGAAGGCCACCACCAGCTGGTGCTTGCCGGCACTGATGGGGAAGCTGCTGGTCTTCTCCAGC
>NZ_MWUM01000235.1 GCF_002028455.1 Zoogloea sp. LCSB751
CACCTGCTTGAGGATGCCGTCCTTGGAGGCCTTGACCGACACCAGGCCGCGCGGCGGCTCGATGCCGTTGGTGGCGTTGGAGATCTGGCTGGAGGTCTCGCTTGGCATCAGGGCGGTCAGGGTGGAGTTGCGCAGACCCACGGTCTGTATCTCTTCACGCAGGGTTTCCCAGTCCAGATGCAGCGGCTCGTTGCACAGCACATCGAGATCCTTTTTATAGGTATCGATGGGCAGGATCCCCTGAGCGTAGGTGGTCTCGTTGAAGGCC
>NZ_MWUM01000236.1 GCF_002028455.1 Zoogloea sp. LCSB751
AACAGGGGCAAGGCAGTTTCTAAGGCGCGCCAGGCGGCCTCATTACCGGCTCTATCGCCGTCGTAGCAGCAAATGACTTCTTTAGCACTACGCAGCAACAATTGAAATTGTTCAGCTGTCGTCGAGGTGCCAAGCGATGCAACCGCATAATCGACACCATATTGGGCTAGGGCAACGACGTCCATATAGCCTTCGACAATCAGTATTTTGTCTGGATCACGATGACGTTGCTTTAGCTCGTATAGGCCGTAGAGTTCATTGCCCTTA
>NZ_MWUM01000237.1 GCF_002028455.1 Zoogloea sp. LCSB751
GTCCGACTGCAAGCCGGAGCTGACAGTGCCTAGTCCTTTGTAGCTTCGAAAATCTGCATGTGAAAGGTTGGGAGCGGCGACATCGTGCTCTTCCCCGGAAGATGAAGATAAAGATTGATTGGGAGCCTTGGAGAACTCCAGGTTTATGCGGTGATTGAGGTAGGTCCTAAATTGCATTGTGCGCCCACCTAAAGGACATAATATACATCGGCAGCGCACATTGGATTTGAGAGGCTACGACGACCGGAAATTAGCCCATTGTTGCAG
>NZ_MWUM01000023.1 GCF_002028455.1 Zoogloea sp. LCSB751
GTTGGGTTCGGCCACGTCGAACGCCCGCTTGAGATGGTTCGGTGCCTCCACGGCCGGCTTCCCGCTGCGAAACCCGGACCGACGTGTGTAGCCCATCTGGGACTTCCAGCCGGCCTGACGCATCAGCCGGGCCACTCGGTGCTTGCCACAACGCTTGCCCAGGTCGCGCAGATCGTTGCAGACCTTGCGGCAACCATACACCCGCCCGCTCTCGAGCCAGGATTGATATGCGAGGGCGCTCACACGTCGGTCGTCCTGGCTGCGCTGTGAATGGGGCTGCCGGCGCCATGCGTAGTAACCGCTGTGATGGACGGCCAGCACTGCGCACAGGCGCCGACCCGGGTGATGACCCTCATTGGCCTGAATAAACGCGTACTTCACCCGGACTGCCTGGCAAAGTACGCGGCGGCCTTTTTTAAGATATCTCGCGCCTCGGTCACCCGGTGCAGTTCCGCCTTGAGGCGCTTGATCCACGCATACAGGCTGTGGCTGCTGACGTCCAGTCGGGCCGCCACTTCAGCGACCGAATGCCCCCGCTCTGTCACCTGACGGACTGCCTCGGTCTTGAACTCTTCAGTGAAGCGTTGCTGCGACTTCTTCGTTTCCATGAACTCCTCCGATTTGCCTCAGCTGTGAGACTACAGGGTGTCTAGGAAACCCGAGACGACTCAAGCCATGGCAGACGCTGACCGACTAAACGTCAGCCCCATCTCCCTGAGCAACTTGCGATAGGCCAACGAGGTGCGGTCCGCCGCAAAGTGCGCTTCAGCCATTGGATCCAGTGGCAGTTCCTGAGGCCACTGTGTCTCAACCAAGTCTTTGTCTTCGGCAAACACCTGCGCATTGAAGGCATATACATCCTCCAGCGGCCCATTGGTGTCGAAGTTACGCGTAATGGGCACGAACAGTCGCGTGCTGCGGGCGGTCATCGGGCTGGCACAGTTGAGGATGTTCAGCAGACCGCCGTCGGGGAAGTGCACGGTCAGCCTGGCGGTGAAGGGGGGGTAGATCTCGTACACGCGACGCCACTGGAAGTCGGGCGACGCCAGGTGTTGCAGCCCCTTGGGCAGGTTGCTGACGTTGCTGACGTAGTCGCTGCGCACGCCCAGATCTGTGGCCTCCGTCTCGTAAGCGGGCACGACCGGATTTTCTGGATCAGCAAAGGCTTCGTGGTGCACGAAGGCGAAATGCGCGACGTCCACGAAGCCTTCGACTTGTCGTCCTGCAGACCCAAGGATGTCCACTGAAGGCGGTAGCACCTGTTGATGCGCCTCGTCGTACCACGTAGGCATGGGCGAGATCGCGCTGTGCCCGTCCGGGTTGAGGCAGGTCCAGACCAGGCCGTACCGCTCGACCGACGGCAGGCTCTGAAGCCGGAACCGATCCGAGGGCACCAAGCTGGGTTGGGCGGGGATCTTCTTGCAAGCACCTTGC
This sequence comes from Zoogloea sp. LCSB751, assembly GCF_002028455.1. GTDB lineage: Bacteria > Pseudomonadota > Gammaproteobacteria > Burkholderiales > Rhodocyclaceae > Zoogloea. Next base: position 1,435 of record NZ_MWUM01000023.1, read on the forward strand.
GCGTCAAACTGCAGGCCGTGGTACGCACACACTAGGTGGTTGGCTTTGACGCAGCCCTTACTGAGTGGCACACCGCGGTGTGGGCAGCGGTCCAGCGCCACAGACAAGCCAGCGCTGGTTCGGTACACAACGACTTTCACATCTAGTAGCAGGGCTTGCACGGGCTGATCCGCGACATCGACCGCCCGTGCCACCGGGTACCAATGGCGCGACAGGATCATCCAGTCGGTGTGGTTGAAACTGCTGTCCTCGGGTTGGCTGACAGACTTTGAGGTGATCGGGGTATTCATAACGGAGAGCCCTGCTGTTTGGAATAAAGGTCAGTCTAGGTAGGCGCACCATTGCGGTCGAGAAGAGAATTTGCACAGATCCATTGCATAAAATGCATCGCACAGCGACGACCACGGTCACTGATCCCAGGCTTATTTTTTTGTGGCCCTCATTCCGCAGATGTTTGAGGCCTAGCGGCCGCCCACAGCTCTTGACCGTTTCAGAAACCGAACAGAATGTTGTCCGGATGGGACTTCCGCCACGGTTGGTCCGTGGTGAATAGTGAAGCTTGACAAGACCAGACGGCGCCAAGCCGATCTATTTGCAATCTTCACCATTACAGGTATCCCATGCTCGTCTACACCCCGCCATCGACCGCCAAATTCATTCCCGTCATCGACTTGAGCAGCAGCTTCTCTGACCGACTGAGCGACCGCAAGGCGGTTGCTTGGGAGGTTCACAAGGCGTGTCGCGATACAGGCTTCTTTTACATCTCGCACCACCAGATTCCGCAGGATTTGGTGGACCGCCAACTGGCTTGCGCCAGGGACTTCTTTGCCTTACCGCAGGAGGAAAAGCTGTCTATCGATGTTTCCAAGTCAGCGACGATGAGGGGCTACGAGCCCATGTCGAGTCAAACGCTCGATGATGGTTCAATGCCCGACATGAAAGAAGGCTTCATGGCCGGCGTAGATGGAGCACAGTCATACGTTTCCAACGGCGATTACAACAGTCTCAACCAATGGCCCGCGTCCCAGCCCGACATGAAGGTTTACACCGAAGCCTACATCGCCGAAATGATCAAGCTGGGCAAACATCTACTGAGCATTCTTGCGCTGTCTCTCGAATTGCCTGAAGACTACTTTGAGGAAGGCTTGGATTGCCCGATGGCGACCACGCGCTTGCTACACTACCCACCCCAATCCGGGGTGGGTAGTGGCAACCAAATTGGCGCGGGTGCCCATACTGACTGGGGCATGCTGACCATGCTCCTTCAAGACGATGTTGGCGGGCTCGAAGTGCGTAATGCTGATGGCGAATGGGTTCGCGCACCGCACATCCCAGGTACCTTCGTGATCAATCTTGGCGACATGGTGCCTGTGCTGACCAATGGACTCTATCACTCCAACATGCACCGGGTGCTTAATTTGTCGCCTGAGCGCCATCGCTATTCCGTTCCCACATTCTTCGACCCGAACTACCACTACAAGATCAAGCCGATCAGCGGTGGCCAAGCCGACAAGGAAACGAAGTCCAATGTGACGACAGTGGGCCAGCACATCGCAGACATGTACGCCAAGACCTATGGCGACCAAAAGGTCGTGGCCTGAGGAGAGTCCAAATGAAGCCCATGTTCAATATCTTCTGCCAAGACCTGGATCGAGTTTTCAATTTCTATCAGGCCATTTCAGGCTGGAAGGAAATTCTTGAGGCGTCGTCGCCGATCTATCGTGTTCTTCATCAGGAAGGGACGCAAATTGCCTTCAATGGGTTTCGTGCATACGAACTCCTGGGGCTGAGCGATCGACAGCCTGAGTCAAAGGAGCGTGCGCCGGTCTCGACCATGGTGACCTTCGTGGTTCAGGAGCCCGGAGACGTCGATGCGTTGGCTGCACGTGTGAGCGGGTTCGGCGGGTCGGTCGTTCAAGGTCCATTTCCTACGTACTATGGACACTGGCAGGTCGTCCTGCAAGATCCAGAGCGAAACATCCTGCGCGCTACATGCCCAAAGCTGCCCCACGGCGTGGAACCGTCGAAGGTGAATTTCGGAGGCAAGTGAGGCGGTACATATATTCCCTCTGGGGGAACCACTTTCGTGCATCGAGTTCCCTCGGTGCAAGTGCCTTATTTGTTTCATCGGTGGGCCTTGAGTGCAGCGCCGGCCTCGGTGTCATCACGAGAGTGGCACCTGTGGCGCGGGATTTGGTCACCTTCGCCGTGAGATGTGCACCACAGGCTGCTCACTCGGTGCCATCTCGCGTCGCCTCGGGATTGTTATGCATGGCCGCGCTGCCAGGCACATTCCATTTTCAGGTTCAGGAAGAAGCGCTCCAGCACGAATTTGTCCCAGTAATTGCCTGTCTGGCTCATGCTGAGCTGCATGTCGTCGCTCCCAAACAAGCGACGATGGGCCACGCTTGCATACAATCCAGCACTCCCTCCCTGGGCTCTACTGAATGACAGATTTGTCTATCTTTCATCGACCCAATGCGGCGAGGTAACTGACAGCGCGGATTCTGGAGAACTCCCCCACCTCCGCCTCTCCGTCTAGAATCTTCTGGCACTCCCCCGGCGCACGGGCACGTCGACGTTTATCCGAGAAGACCTGCTTCCTGCAGTGGAGGCTAGCGAAGCCATCGTCACCTACATCGCCCCTGGCGAGTCGATCGCCAGAGGGATTCGTAGCGCGGTCAGCAAGCACGACACGGCCGTCACGCGAATCGCCAAGTGCCTCGGCATCACGAACTGCAAGGTGGGACGGAGCGACTTCTCGATCGAGCGCATTGGGATCGGAAAAAACATCACGCTGGCGCAAGCACTCGTGGCCCTCTCCGATACGGTGAAGCATCCCATCGTGATCGTCATTGACGACGTAGAGCGAACGCTCACCAGCCAGGTCGGAGTGGACAGTCTGTTTGCCTTGAAAGCGGCGCAAGATGAGCTGAACGGTAGTGCGCACGATGGTTTCACCTTGCGCTCTCCGGATCCCACTGCGACAAGCTGGCCATGCTAAGAAGCTGCGTGGATCACGCGTTTTAGGGAACACCAGCCGTGACGCTTCCGCATCTGCACCGAGATGACGTAGAGTCCGGACGTGTTACTCGGGTATGCGCCTAGAAACTAAGTTCACAGCAGCGGAGATGACCTTGGAACCCGATATCACGACGTTCGCAAAAACCCTCTATCGTGCCTCGCCTGCTGAACGCGTCAGCCTCATCCGTGCCGGGGTACCAGCCTCCCGCCTCCCAGAGCTCGTGGCAGCAATGCATGTCTCGCGGGAGTGCCTACTGCGTATACTCAATCTGCCTGGTGCCGCAACCAGACAGAAAGCCCGTCCCGGAGCCATGCTCTCGACTGAACAATCCGAGCTTGTGATCGGGCTGATGCAGCTGATTGGCCAGGTCGCATTCATGGTGGACGACACCGGCGACTCAACGAACTTTGACGCCGCCCGATGGGTCGGCGAGTGGCTTGAGCGGCCAGTCCCCGCCTTGGGTGGAGCGAAGCCGTCAGACTATATGGATACGACAACGGGACAGAGGCTTGTATCCAATCTGCTTGTACAGTCGCAGCTGGGCGTGTTCGCGTAACGCGGGAGATCGGCTGACCTTCTGAGGATGCGAGCCCAGGTTGCCAGCACTACCAGCCGATCAAGGCACAACGAACGGCTACGGGGCACGCTTGAAGAGCTCCTAAGCACAAACGCCGGTCCTGCACCTAGTTATTTTGCAAATGTGACGGGGACAGGAACACGCCGGCTACGGTCAAACGAGGGTGCGTTGAAGTCCTCTTCAAGACTGCGGACATGCCGACTGACCGCCGACTGCGTGAGGCAAACCGCCTCCGCCGCGCGGACGAAGGACCCAATCTAGGCTATGGCAACCAGGGTGCGCAGAGACATCGGTGGCTTTGTGTATGTTTGGCTCTTGGGAGGTCAAGACATGTCCTCACGCCTGCTGGGAGAGTGACTGTCTTGACAGTCTGAGCGCCTATTCTGCTAGCGATGTGGCTTATCCGGTCGCAGGTCTAGAGCTGACGTTGAACCTGAGTTCGTCGTAAGGCTGCTCCTGGCCGAAGAAGGACGATCCGAGTGTTCCGCTTGATCGTCCGCTCAGGCCCGAAGAACAGATTTTCAAACCAGCGACACCGAGCTCGGCCCAAACGGCGGATGGCCCGCCAATGCCCGCACATGGATAGTATGGACATACGGTTGTAATTTATGACCGCTTTCAGCGGTGGAGACTATGCGCCAAGCCAACAAAAGAGCCGACGACGCCTTTGTTCTGACGGCCCCCAGATCCTTTATGGAACAGAACGGGATCAGCGAGGGTGATCACCTTGAGCTTGGGATTCTTGGCGGAAAGATAAGCGCACAGATTGCCGCCCGACCTCGATACAAGGTTACCGACTTGCTCGCAGAAATGCCGGACGGGTTGCCCCGTGTAGAAGAGAATTGGGATGCAACGCAGGATGTCGGCCTGGAAAAACAATAGCTGCCCATTGCGCACTGGTATCACTTTCTAGCCATCACCCTCGGCATCCCGTCCCCCTGCGCGGTCCATGCCGGCGACAGCCCCTCCCCGCCGCATCCGCCCATCCCCGCTGAAGCCTATGGCAAGAGGTCTCAGGCTCCCGCGCCCCCGAGGTTGATCCGGTCCATGGCCTGCATCAGGGCTGCAGCCCGACTTTCCTTGACCTTGTCGATGAGCAGACTGTCCTGGCGTCTCGTCGCGGGCTCCAGACCAGACAGCATCCCGCCGGCCTTCTTGTAGGCGTAGCCTGAGCGGTAGATTTTGTTCAGCCCCCATAGGGCTGCCTGGATGAGTATCCGGGTATCGGCGCTCAGTTCATGCAGGGGTGCCACGGCGCTCTGGTTATATTGGGCCTCCCAAGGCTTGCACGGATTGCTGCGGATGCTCACGGTAATGGCCCCCGCCACACAGTGTTGGGCGCGCAGCTTCTACGCCGCTCGAGTGATGCACCCTTCAGCCAGAAGCAGAGTAAGAAGGCTTCGATAGTGACAGTTACAGATTTCGGTTGCTCATAATCGCTCAGTCTGACTCGTCTTGATAAGAAGGCACGATTGCCTTGATCAACTCCTCCGAGAACCTAAATAACTTCAACGGTCCGCATGGACCCATACCAGCCCCTGGTCGCTCGGGTAGCCGATAACAGGCCACGGAAGCGCACGGCCATCTGGAGCTCGAATCCAGAGGCAGCACCTCGAGCCAAATCGGACGATCCGACAGGATGCTGATAACATCCGCCCATCGGCAAAGAACAGTCAATTGAGCATGTTTGTTATGTGGTCGCCAATTGAGACATCCTCGGTTGGTCCAATTCTAAGGCTTTGACCCAGCGCATCGATCCGGCTCACACGCCATGGTCGATAATTGCTGCAGGGATATTGAAAAATGAAGCATTCAGTAGCGGTCATCGGAAGTTTTAAACAGCACAATGAGCATGTACAGCAGGTATGTGCGAAGCTGCGATCAGCTGGCATTGCTATCACGTCTCCCCAAGGAGTGGATGTGCTTGAAGCGGGCATCGATTTTGTTCGTTTTTCAACGGACGACGCCAGTTGGTCCGACCCCGCCATTCAATCTCTCGCGATGCACCGTATCCTTCGTGCAGGGTTAGTCTATGTGGTCACTCCCAGCGGTTACATTGGACGGACCACTTGCTACGAGGTGGGACGGGTTGTGCAGTTGAAACGCCCCATCTACTTCAGCGAACATCCCGTCGACCTTCCACTGCATGTTCCTCAAGAATTTGTGCTCGACGAGTCGGAACTGATTCAGAGGATAACTGACAGTTCATGGACACCTTGTTGGCTATTTGAGAACGACCATGATCGCTCCAGCGTTCTTGAAAGGGAGCTGATAACGGGGGCATTGCGCGATGACTGAAGGACCAATGCGGACAAACCGGCGAGTCGTGTTGATCGGCAGCATGGGCGTTTACCAGCAGATAAAGGAGTGTGCAGAGGAGTTAGGTTCGTTTGGGATCCAGACTGTTATTCCGACAGAAGAGGGCGAGGCGATCCGGCAGCTATCGCTCTTTGACTTCGAGCACTTCAAGCGGAAAGCCTCCTTCTCCTACCTTCGCAAAATTCGTGACCCTCGCACTTATTGCGTGCTGGCGGTTAATATTGATCGACACGGCATCCTGAACTACGTGGGGCCTAATACGTTTGCGGAAATTGCAGTGGCCTTCGCGCAATCAAAGAAGATTTACCTTCTGCAGGGCACGCCCGATTCTTATTTGGACGAACTTTCGGCGTGGCGGGCGATAAGCCTAAAAGGGCAACTCGATAGGCTGGTCTCTGACTTCCGTGCAGATTGCATGGTTAATGATCCGCAGATGCGGTTCTTTGAGTAATAACCGTGCACACAGGGAGTTCTATGATCACGCAGACAAGACTGGAACGCCTGTTTCTGCATTTTTTTGACACGCATTTCATTGCTGACAAAGGCCGTGCGATTGAATCCCCCCAATTACGTGACGAGATGAAGATCGCCACACGGTTAGCCGTGGCCTGTGCGGAAAAGGTCTTCATTCCTGCTGCTTCGTACTACGAATCTTATCTTTGTCGCCAGATCTTGGCTGATCTTACAGAATTTTTAGACCTTGGGATCATCGGGCTTGCGGGCAATGCCATCAACTTGGAAGAGTATATTCGAGAGCGCCAAGATGAGACGTTCTATAGGAAAGGCAGTGAGCAGCACAGTTTGTATAGAACAGACCAAGAGGCAACCAAGTTTCTACCTTACGTCCGCAGAAATCGCAGTGCAACGCGAGATATTGGCGCGCATTGGGATCAATGCGTTGCAGACGGATCACTGGCGCATAGGCTACGCGATGCTGTTGACAGACCGATTCCGAAACTCGAGGCCCGGCTTGAACGGGTACCCAATGAGTTAGGCTCGTTGGCATTCATTCCAGCACATGTGTATGAAATACTAGATCTATGCGAGGCTTCGAAGCTGATACAAGCGCGAATTAGAAGCGTCATAAACGAAGGATACTTCGAGAGCTACACCAAGGATCTTAACGCTGGCGTTGTCGTCGATCTCAATTATTTGGCTAGTGATTTCCGTATTCCATCCTATGGTCGCGACTTGTCGTACAACAAAATGCTGCGCTTCGTACGCGGTCAAGACCGTCTCAAGGAGCTCTTGTCCTGTGAGCCCGTTAGTCTACTAAGGTTGGCTGATAATCCGGACTGGCAGATTGCCCTTTCAACGGCTGTGACCTACGTGACACAGCCAGAGCCGGTATTTGACGCAAATCTGATGCTGAGCAGCAATCCACCGTCAGGTATAAGTCTAATTAAGAACAAGGATAAAACTTCGATGACTATTTCCACTCCTCCTAACAAATCCGTGCCTACAACAGCTGTTCAAGTACCGTCGCGCTCTGTGCTCTGTGTAGCTGCGGCCCAGGTTGAATTTGACACAGTGCGCGCTCAACTCGTTTCTGACTTTGGAAATGGAACAACGAAATCGCTGAATGGTGGAAAATACTACATTGTGCAATTTATCGATCCGCATAACGGTGTTCATTGGCACCTTGCTGGACAAACGTTTCAAGGGCAAGTTGATGCCGCACTTACGGTTGGCAAAATTGTAGAGATTCTCCGGCCTAGCATCACATTAATGGTAGGGATGTGCATGGGCATGCCAAAACGTAAATTAGAAGTCGGTACAGTTGTTGTTCCAAACGAAGTCATTGCTTTTGATCATCAGCGCCACACCTCTAACGGAACCGAGTATCGAGCGCATGGGGATCGTGTCGATAATGGCCTTTATCGTTTAGCGCGCACAATGGATACCACTGGGCGTGCCTACAAGGTGGTCTTGGATAAGGGGCTAGCGAGTGCTAGCATTAAGATTGAAGCTCGTAACTCCAAGCTGGTCGAGCATATTGAAAGATCGTGCCCAGATGCTGTTGTATTTGATATGGAGAGTTCTGGGTTCTATCGAGCGGCTGAGCAATCTGAATGCCTTTGGGTGAAGGCCGTCGCTGATAGCGGAGAAGCTCAGGGAGCTGCAAACGAGGAGCGCGAGCAAAAACATGTTGTCCAAACCAATGTGACGAAAAATGCGTTGGACTTCGCAATTGCACTGGTACGTGAGTATTTTATTGTCGAGCCGCTAGCATGACGCTAACACCAATGCATCAAAGAAGACGTAGGCTGGCCGGTCAATGACCGGCCGCTCAGGCCAAGTAACTGCCGACTCAGCCCCAGAGTTGAATTGTTGAGTCGTTCAGACAGAGGCTTCCTGACCCGATCACAGAAGGTCGCTGGAAAGGCTGCAGTGAGTTCGTCAACTGCGCTGTCGTTGTGCGACATCCTGAATTAAGCGAAACAACTCAGCCTGGTATTGTGCATCGTGCAGCGCCTGATGGTCGCCCTTGCACTGGGTTGGGTGTAGTCGAGTAGCCATCTGGCTTGAGCGCGTGCCTGCCCAGGTGGAACCTGTCACCCCCATGTAGAACGCTTTGATGTCTAGAGCAGAAAAACCAAACGGATTTGACTTCAGGTACCGGTGGAAGTAGAAGTTCACGAATGACCAGTCGAATGGAGCGTTGAGCCCGACGAACACCGGGGTACCATCTTCGCCGGCAACCTTAACGATCCAGTCGTGAAAGCGCTTCATTGCAACTTCTGGAGGCCATCCCTCGGCGGCAAGTTTCTCCATAGAGAGCCCTGTGATCTCCATGGCCTTCGAATCAGCATTGGCTGAAATCGGCTTCAGCTCACAGGAAAATACCTGCTCTGGGTCATCGACGTTACATGCGCCGATTGTAAGCATGCTGTACTCGCCCGGGATAGGACCTGACGTCTCGACGTCCACGGATAAAAAAACTTCACGTTTCTTATTCATGGGATCAGTGGATCTGTTGAGACGATCGGCGGGCGATTCTTGATGGCATTCCAATGCTTGCGAAATGCCTCGCGCCGCTCTTCTGTACTTCCGGTGGTCTTCCAGTGGTGTCCTGGCAACGAGTAGATGTCGAACGGACGCTCGGTTCCTTCCTTGGCAGTCAAGATGGTAGGAAGCCCACGACCAAGCGCATAGCCCAACTCGATAAAGCAGTTCGGACGAACACCCGTTATGTCTGCGAGGACTACGCTGCTGCGGTGCAGTTTCTTGAAGATCTCGTCATCGATACGGGCATGTTCGTAGGGTTGATTGCCATCGATCACGGTAAGTCTATAGCCCAACTCTCCCTCCATCACGGGCTGAACCACGTTGTCGAAAAAGGCTTGAACCGCGTCATAATCGTCGTGAAGTGGATTTAGCAATCTAACGGCAAATACTTTAGGAGGTATAAGGTCTTCGAGAAGGCCAAGCAGATCACGAACACCATCGCCTGTAGTCTTGCCTGGGTACATTTCAATGCGATTGAGCCAACTTTGTGGAGTCGCTGCACCCTCAGTTTGGAATAAGCGGGGCGCATTGCTTCCGGACATCCCGAAATCAAAGAGGCGCGACGCCCCGGTGGCTACAGATCCAAGACTAAAATTCATCGGAATCACAGGCTTGCCCGCGTCGTGATACAGGTTAGCGAGAAAGAGAACACCTTCACCGCCGCCAACCGCGATAAGGATGTCACCGTGCAGTGCCTGCACCTCCATACGCTTACTGGCCATGTTCCAATGTGCAGCGCTTTCGATCTCTACTAGCGGCGACACACGCATGACATCCCACACGGAGCGGTACTGCGCCGGGATCTGACCTTCGTTCTTATGGTGCTTAACTGCGATGACAAGAGGATTTTGTGCCCCAGCTGGACGGCGTGCAAGGTTACTGTGGATGGTTTCCCAAACGAGCCAGTCGAAACAGATGGGGTGACCATCAGGCCGCGTCTTCTCTGCATCCACAGGAATGACGAAGGTGGCACCCTTGGAGAGTAGTTCTAGCACCAAGGCTTTGACGAACTCGCGAGCCCGAATGACCTCATCTGCAGTCGCACTGTTAGGATCCTCGACGATACTGCCAGCAATGTGGATACGGCGGCCAAATAATGCAGATCGTGGCATCACTTGTCCTCCATGACAGGTGACGGCTGCTGGGCATTCGCGACGTCAATCAGATCCTTGTATGAAAGTGCGCGGCCAGGAAATGCTTGGGCGAGCGCGGCAGGGTATAGACGTGTACGGATGTCTGAGAAAGTCCAGCCGGGTTGCTTGTTGCGCGGACCGGTCGCAAGAACTAACTCCCGGATTTCGTGGTCCGTGAGTCCGACCCCCTCCAAATCCATCGTCAACAAGGCCTGACGCTCACTATCGTCCGGGCGTGTGAACTCCTCGACGATGGCTGCGCGCCGCTGCAATGCAGGATCAAGTACGGATAAACGGTTGGTGCACAGGAAGACCACGATGCGACCATTGAAGCGGCGCAGATCATCAACCCCCTGGATCAGCGTGTTCACTGCCACTTTGTCCTCGTGATGACTATGTGCCTGGTTACGCGAAGCCGCCAAAGAGTCACCTTCGTCAATGATCAGGAAGGCCCGGCGTCCCTTACCGGCAGCTTGGACGACTTCGTGAAAAGCCTGGGTTAGCAGCGTTCCCATCTCACCGACCTTGCCGCTGCCGCGAACTCGGTTGCTCAGTTTGAAGAGTTGAGCATCCTCCGTACGCGACTCCTTGGCCAGTCGATTGGCGATGCATTCAGCTGTGGCAGTCTTCCCAGTACCAACATCACCGTGAAAAATCACAAGGGGGTACTGTTCGGCGACCAAATCGCACAGCAAAAGCTTCTTCTGATGATGTGTCTTACTCCAGGCGTCCAGTTCTCCAAGGTTAAGCAACAGCCGCAATTGGTCGTGTGTTTTCCGATACCGCCCCTCGAAGCCAAGCAGTGTCTTTTCACGCAAGGCAAGCGGGGGATCAGGAAGGAGCGTTCTGGCGTCAAAGATGCTGGGTAAAGTCATAGGCTGAAGTCCTTGCGCTGCATGCCATAACCGTTGCTGACATAGTCACGGTTGGCACCAGCCCTAAGGGTCGAATGACTGAGATCCACGGTTGTCGGCACCCAACTGATGTTGAGCTTCGGATTCATCTTTGTCCGCGCTGCACTATCGTAAGCCTCCGTGTAAGACAACACGATGCGAAGTGTCGGATTGGGCAGCTGTGGCCACAGTACGCCGCCGGGGCGACTCATCGTCAGATCGCCTGAGGCTGTGTTCACTACGAAGCAGGTTGCCCTCATTTCGACGCCGTAGCTGAGCAGGGTGACGTCCACTTTTTGTAAAAAACCGCTCTTGGCCAACAGCTCAATATCGTGGCCATAATCACGAGCTTTCTCTTCCGAAATTGCTTTCGTGCTGCCTGCGATCATCACCAAGTCGGTCGTCACCCGCCGCATAACGACCTCGATGTCAGTGATCGAGTAGGTTTCTGTCTCCGCATACGAGTAACTCACGCAGCCTCCTCAATCGTAAAGCGCGGGCCGAACAGCTCTTTCCAGATGTCGATGTCGTCTTCGATAGATGCGAAGTTTGCTGTCTCCCAAGCCTCTTGGGCTGCGGCGACGATCTCTTTGCGCTCCTCTTCTGTGATGCGGCTCGCAACGTTGTTGTTGTTGCACACTGGATCGAGGATTACGACCGGATCATCGAACGTATGGAACACAAGGCCGTTCTCTGGAAAGCTGATAGCCTCTTGCAATTCAGATTGTGCGATGTAGAGCAGGAAGTCCCTGAAACGTTTCTCGAGGGTGCCATCCTTGCCATTGATCGAGAGCACATGAGCCATGATCAGCTCAATAACGAAGGACTTGAGGGGCTTCAGTTCAATCCGGTTACGCCACTTCTTAGCCAAGCGCACGAGCGTGCGAAAATCCGGGTCCTTGTCCTTACGGTCACGAACGAACTTGATCTGACATGGTGCGCAGGTCTGCACCTTGGTGCCGTCGTGGATGTCAAATTGCCAGCCATACCCGGCACGGGTTGAGTCTTCGATCACCGGAACAATGTCCACGCTAAGGCCCGTACCGGCAAAGGTTACTGTCGCGGCCTTGCGCTGGATCTCGAAGTCCTCGACCGATTTGCTAGGGTATAGCTTGATCAGCGTGTCGTAGATAAGTTGGGTCAGGCTGGCCAGGCTCTCTTTGTCGACGCTGCGACCAGAGATGTAGAAGACGACGTCGACGTCGACGGGGTCCTCGTTTGTCTTGCGCAAGATCGTGTATTTGGCGAATGAGCCAGCCTTCACCACCTTGGTGATTTTGATGTCGCTCTGCTCGTGTACGCGCTTGGTCAGCGCACTGATCAGTCGATCTACCTGCGCGTGATATTCCTTGCGCTTGTCTGCAGGAAGGCGCAGCACGGTACTGTCGTAGTATCGGATTTCGGTGTTGCTTAGTGACAAGATATGTGTCCTTTATGAGTTAATCATCGGTGAGCCAGTGCCGCCAAATCGACGGCACCGGCGGCTACGCATCAAGACCGACGCTGCTTTTGGGTCTTGGCACCTAGCACGATGCGGAACGGTCGGCCATTCGGTCGCCGCACCACCTTCCCGTTCTTCAGACGGATCGTCATCGTGTAGATGACGGTTCCCTCCTCAGTCGGGGGGCCAAAAAGGTTCATTTGAACCATCATGGTCTCCACGTGGAAGGCTCGAACACATAACTCTGAGCTTGAGAATGGCGAACAGCGGCCATACAATCCCAAGGCTTTCTTCACAAAAAGCAGTCAGAGAGACCCCTGGAGCCCGTTCAGTGGTCTTTTCGTCTTGGTGCGGCCGAAGGTGAGAGTTCGGCCGCACCAACCTCAAGCATCACTTCCATGGGGCAATAAAAGCCCATCAATCGTCCTACGTCGAAACCGGAGTTTTGTCGTCAGGAACGAATCTAAAAATGCCGCCTAGGAAATGTTTTCGACATTTATGTCGCGATATTTCTTTCTATAAACGCTCCATTGGCAAGTGCGGTGTGCCGAGGGGGGTATCCTGCGGCCTCATAGGTACCAAGCCTACACGAGACCTAGATTCCTGCAAAATTATTTAGTTCAAAAAAATCAGTTATTTAAAAAAATAACAGTATTTTTAAAAGTCATCAGACACTACATTTTGTATGTTTTTGATCATATTTAAGCAAGCCATGGCGTAAAAATAGAGCGCCCGTGAACAAGGAAGCGTGGTGGCTTTTACACTAGAAGGCGTCAATCTACCACAAGGCAAATCTATCACTTTAGACATAGATTAGCAGTCATTGGCATAGAGTGCTAACCCTGATGAGTTTACACCAAAGGCATAGCCAAATTCTCGATGTATAAGCACTGAACGGGCCTTCGCGCACCTCATCCTGAGGGGCTTCGTTCGTACTTTACAAACGAGTAACTGGGTACTCGATGGCCGCAGCTTCGTAGAACGCCTTCGCAAACACCAAAGAACGGGTCTGGCGCGCGCCCAAGCACCTCTGCCCCATGACCCACCCGCCGTCCTCTAGGCTTACTCAGTACGGCAGCCATCGGGCTACTCTCCAACCGGGCTCTGCCCTCCCTTCTTCGTACGAGAAGCCTTACCGTTGTCCCCATGCCTCTCCTCCGCCACACGACACGCGAACCCGCACAAGAAATCCGTGTCCTAGCTGGCGCCAGCTGCCGCTCAGGTTCCAGCTGGTTTTCTTGTGTGGGGCATTCGGGATGAAATCCGTCTGCCTGTTCCGTATAGGCCTTGAAGTGAGGACGTGTTCGATGCGATTGGGGATGTTGGCAGCCGGCTGGATTGCCGGTCTGGCGTTGGTGGGTGCAGCGCATGCGGCAGAAGGCGGCGTGTACGGTGCCGAGCTGGAAGGGTTTCGCTATCCCTATCCCTTGGCCCATTTCTCATTCACATCCCAGGGGCAGGAACTGCGGATGGGCTACATGGATGTGCCTGCCCGCGGTGCCGCCAATGGCCGTACGGCGGTGCTGCTGCATGGCAAGAACTTCTGTGGGGCGACCTGGGAGGACACGATCACGGCACTCGCCGATGCGGGCTACCGGGTGATCGTGCCGGACCAGATCGGCTTCTGCACCTCGACCAAGCCGGCCAACTACCAGTACAGCTTCCAGCAGCTTGCCGCCAACACGATGGCGCTGCTGAAGCATCTGGGCGCCTCCCGCGTCGTCGTTCTCGGCCATTCGACCGGCGGCATGCTGGCGACCCGCTTCGCCCTGATGTACCCCGATGCGGTCGAACGGCTGGCGATGGTCAATCCGATCGGGCTGGAGGACTGGAAGGCACTCGGCGTGCCGGCACGGACGGTGGACCAGTGGTTCGAACGGGAACTGAAGCTGTCCGCCGCGGGGATCCGCCAGTACGAGCGGAGCGTCTATTACGACGGGCGCTGGAAGCCGGAATACGAACGCTGGGTGGACATGCTCGCCGGCCTCAACAGCGGGCCGGGACACCGGCTGGTGGCGTGGAACTCGGCGCGGATCTACGACATGATCTTCACGCAGCCCGTGGTGTACGAATTCCCGCTGCTGAAGGTGCCGACGATCCTGATGCTGGGTGATGCCGACACCACCGCCATCGGCAGCGACCTCGCCCCAGCTGATGTCAAAGCGCGAATCGGCAACTATCGGCAGCTCGGCAAGACGATCGTGGCGCAGATTCCCGGCGCCCGACTTGTCGCGTTCCCGGGCTACGGCCACGCGCCGCAGATTGAGAACCCGGCGATGTTCAACCGGGCCCTACTCGACGAACTGGCACACTGAAACAATTCGGGTGATCAGTTCCGAGCATCACGGAAGGTTTTGAGGAGCGCTCGCACGTCGTCGACCTCGCCGTAGAGAAGCTAGATAACGATCACACGGCATGCACGCACCCATAAATAAATTTATTTACCGATAAATACAATCAAATCTGCCGCCCACATGCCAACGCTACTCTATGGACTGTCTCCTCCACCCTCCTCCTTTGGTGTGGAATTGAGCCCAGGCCCTTACTGCGCCTGGGCTTTTTTTTGATACGCACGTATCGAATACGGGTTATCCCGTACAACAAACGAGATCTATGTTAGAGTCCCGCGCGATACGGAGGAGCGCAGGACGAGCATCAAGACAACTAACAGACAACGTTGCCTTCCTGCGGCTGGAGTGAGAGATGGGACTGCTCAGGGTGCTGGGCAGTCCCTTTTTGTTGCCTGGATTCAGATCCAGAAGGATGAGATACCGACAAAATTATCGCAAAAGCATACAAGCACTTAATGTGAGGATTTCGAAAATTTACGTGGCAGAGAAAAGCCCCTCACCGCGCCCAAAAACTCACATCCTTCAGCACTCAAGACCCAATTTTCAGCGCGCACAACCACGCTTTTCTGGTCAGTTTTCAACGAGCGTCAACACCTAGGAATGACCCAGGGGGCAAATACCCAAGCCTTTAGCGCGGACGGCACTGCATCACTTGCAGCCCTAGTGAAAAAGGACGAGCCTGTCCCTAGGGGATCATACTTTTTTGAGAACCGCGATGCAGTGTTATGGCCGTAGAGCCCACGAGAGCTACGTAGCAGGAGAACTTTTGAGCGACACATTAAGTGTTGCTTCTAGCCTTTTAGGAAGTATCCAAAGCAACTTGCTAAAAATGCCAAACAACTCTTTGCATTAACTTTTCCATCCTGCCATGTTTTTTGACCTCTGCAAGCACCTGATGGAAACCGACATTCCCTAGCGCTTCTCCGACAAGAGCGCGCTGTGCGACGGGCTAGCAAGGACAAGCCTCCACGCTTCTTGAGGGACTACCCGAAGTTCAGTAGAACTTGTCTCAGTTCACGTTCTCTACTTTTTTCGCTAATCAGACTTTGATGATGATGTCACTATAGAGCGCCACGATGGGATCGTGGGTCATCAGCCGCATGGGTTCGACAACTGCTTGGGCTACGAGAATCCGGTCAAACGGGTCTTGGTGATGCGCAGCCAAATCTTCAACCGCTATGGCGTGTTCGGCCTCGACCACCAGGAAGCGATAGCCAGACTCGCGAAAGTAGCGCACCGCGTCCTGGCTCGATACTGGCATGTCACCCCGCCCAAGCGAATGCTTAATGGCAATCTCCCACACACTGGCGACGCTGATCCAGACTGTCGTCTTCGGGGACTGGATCAATTCACGCGCCTTCTGCAGCAGCTTCGGGCTATCCGTAATCGCCCACAGGGCTACATGGGTGTCCAGCAGCAGGTTCAAGACTGCTCCCCGCCCATGAACAAGCGCGCCACTTCCTCGTTATGAGCATCAATGCTATCCGGCACCTCGAACTTGCCCTTGGCGACACCAATACGCTGTCCGACCGACACCGTATCCATCGGAACCAGCTTGGCAGCAGGGCGGCCATTGCGAGCAATGATGATTTCGCGCTCATGCCCCTGTTCGATGGCTTCCACCAAACGGGACAGCGAGGACTTCGCTTGCAACATATTGACGGCCTGCATCACACTCTCCATAAAGCACATTGTTAGTCTGGTCTAGCTAACCCCGAAGCGCAAGCGAAGATTAAGCCGTCAGCATCAGCAGGACCACACCCCCCCTTTTTGACTGACGACGGGCCCCTCCATACTCGTCTCGTCACCCCCCTGAACCTCCTCGGCCTGCGAGTCTTGGACTTCACGGAAATCGGCCCCAACGCCCTGAAGCCCCTGTTCGGCCACGATATCGCCTCCTACCGCAAGACCGTAGCTATCCACTTGGATGTTCCGCGCTTGCGCTGGAAGCCATTCAACAAAACCTCACGGCAACGATGCCCGTGCTGACAGAATTCCGCTGCCCAGACGTGATCGTCGATAGCTCACCACAATGGCCGTAACGGTAATTTCCGGCACGCCATCGAGGTCGCCGAACGTGCCCGAGCCCTCGCCAGCCACCACACAGAAGCGCATTTGCCGGTGCTGATTGCCAGCAGTCTCCTGCACGATGCGGGCAAGGCCGAGGAATACGTTACCTGTTCGAGTTCGTCTTGCACTGCAGCACATCCAATTTGCGTTCCAGTCCTGCCAGCATAAAATGGGGTTATTACCTCAAATAAACGACCTAAGTCCAGAGCTTACTTCACATTTCATACAAATTTCAGGCAGGGGCATGCTCTCGCTCGGCTCATAGCCATGTCGAATAAAGGGGGTGGATGCATGACTCTGAGTTACTCAGGGTTGAGGGTGATCGAGTCGTCATCAAAGTGCTTGGGCTGATGTGCAAGGATAATGGCGCACGCCGCAGCCTATGGATGGGACAGGTAGCCACGGTGAATCCATCAGGATGAAAACGAAAAAAAGCACCCGGCTATTTTTCTTCCGCAGCAGCCCAAATAGCCCCCGCGCCAAATAAAACCGGCAAAAAAACATGTCAGCATAAGCCATCACAACACATCTGGCGACAGAGACATGGCCAACCAAAATGACATTGAAGCCCAAATCAACCTAACCAAAGGTGACCCAATACTGATTATCGAGCAGCAAACAGTTATCGCCGTCACTCAGCTCGATGCCAATATTATTAGTGGCAATTTTGCCTCCATCAATTGGCAAAATCTACAAAGTATCGCTAACGGCATCATGTCGACCATATCGACCGCCGGAATCACCGATGAAAAAACACTCGAGGCACACGAAACGTTACGCCGCGACCCGACAAGCAAGACAATATCGCCATGCGTACATATCTATTGCCAGCGCTCGCTCAACGAGGTCGAAAAAAACACGATCAGATCCCTATGTTTATACCAATCATCATGCATGCTACAAGCGCCACTTTGCCGGACCGGCACCGATGATATGTTTAACAAACTCACCACGATTGATTTGACGGACCATCAAAAAGAGGCGGCAGAGAATGGAGCCCGCGCAGCCGTCGCAGCAGTCGGATCAAGACTAACTCATCCAATAGCTATTATTGACAGCCAAAAATCAAAAATTAGCGAGCTAGCTGGAAAAGTACAAAAACATCCAAAATCTCTTGTCAGCCCGACCGCAAACCGAATCGTTAATGCAATGATCGATCTGCTTAGCTACAGTCAATTCTCATTAAAACTGATAACTGAAGACGGAGAAATCGTAAATGGAAACTATGAGAATCATGAAGACTTTCCTAGTCTCGCAGAGCTTTTAAAGAATAGAAACATGCACCGATACGCCCTATTCGAGACAATCGCCGACAACGGTAGAAGCATGATATCAATCAGCCTTTCCGACTAAATCCACCAACAATCTCCCCCAAAACGATGGACATCAAAAACTCCGCCCCATGTCGTATGGGGTGGTCCGTCTCACGGACAAGAATTGCAAGCCGATGATCGACTGTGAATTGGCCATCATCACCACACCTAACAGTATCAATCTGGACTGCAGGACTTGACTTCTTGCAATCCTTAACTTCAAGTCCATAGGACTGGGCAGTGCTAATCAATTTCGACGAACACCTTGGCGAATGCACAGCTAGCAATTGCTCATTGCCGATCCCCCACCAATTCAAATGATATTTCGCCGCCTCTAGATCCTCGGCAGTCCATAGAACAAGCTGCCGGGATGTGGTTATTTTTGAGTACAAATGACTTGTACGGGCAATTTTAGCCACGCACCACCGTTTCCTAGCCCAGTCGATCCACTCATCCCACACGCTGTCGCTAAAGCGTGTGATCAACTGTGCCAACGATGGATACATCTCTAACATAGAGGGGGCAAAAGCCCGTTCAGAAGCACTAAATCTAAATCGGCCCGCCATATTGTCAAGTCGCTTATCAATTAGTTCAGCGACATTCTCATCAACGTCCAGCGCATCCGCTGCCACGTCTCGTGCAAACCCACGAGCGCGTAGCCGCAAATACATCAGGCTATCAGCCACCGTCAGACTCCGTACCTGTTGCCGCTCGGCGCCAGCTAGGATTACGGCACATGATGCGGGCGCATCGTCCAGATATTTCACCCCTGCAAGCCGTACTTCCTTTTCAGCATCCAAGGCGTTGTATTGATTACTCCAGCAATCCAATATATGCAGATAATACTCTTGCGTCGTCCCAGCATCCGCATGCCCCAAATACCGCTCGACGGCAGGGAGTGCCCGCCGCGTCCTTTCGGAGCTCCCCAAAAGTATGTTTTTTATTGTGTTAATCGACGTAGACTCACAGTCACTCAATCCCAGTTCATCAACGCCAAAAACGCTCGCTGCAATAACATTGCCTGCACTATGTCGAGCGTGATGGACATTAGCTCGTGAATTACCTGTAACCACGCGCAGCAAAGGGATCAACAACTTCCGCAAACGTGACGCAAACACTCTTCTTTTTCTACGCTCAATATTCGTAGCATCAATGCCAAACACTGGATAATTCGAGTCACCTCCACCTTGCGCTTCTGCCTTTGCCATCATATTTCTGATTAGCTTTACTTCTCTTTCATCCAAGTCCGCAAGCAAGGGGACCAAACGGCGAGACGACTTATTTGTTTTCAGCTTCCTCAGCTTGTTATTTCTTACAATAACAATCAATCCAAACTCTGGATCTCCAACGATGTCCTTGCGTAAAAGTCCAAGACTCTCACCGACGCGAAGGCCAAATCGATAGGCAAATAACAATAGGAGCGCAGCGAGCTTAGCAGTCTCGTCACCCGCAGATTTTTCAAGATAAGAAAAAACACGGAGGTACTCCGCCTCCGACACAACGCCGGGATTGGCATTCAGAGATTTGTCAGCTCCTGCGACAAGAGACCAGTCAGGCTCCTCCACAGATTTCTGCCAAAGAAGCCAGTCGTGAAACTCTTCAAGGCGAAGTCGACTATAGCGTTGCGATTTGGGAGGCACATCATCAATAATCGATGCGTAGACTTCGGTTATCTCGTCCTCATCAAGCTCTTCAATTTCTATATCGGGTGCAAGCTCGACTATATATTTCGATAGAGCACAAAGATAACGCTCTACCGTCGAAAGGCTCAGATATTGATCTCGATGTTGATTCTGCCTGGTCAGCAAATGCGCAGCCCAATGGGCCAACAGGCAGACCATTGAGCCCGGCTCCCCTACAGCCTCGGCAACCAATTCCCTAATACCCACCGCACGTTCATCGCGTGCCAGCCGACGCGAGCCTTCTTTTTCGCCGAGGAGATGCACAATCGCACCGATCAATTTGCGATTTGCCTGTTGCCGTCGATCCGGACCGACTGAGGTATTAACAGCCAGCGACACGCTCGCCGCGGGCATTTCCTTCTGCTGCGGCGAATCCGCCTCTTTCACCAAATACCCGAAGTCACGCACATGACCATCTTGCAAACGGGTAAAGTCATACCAATTGAGTGACAACGACTTCACACGTCCTGCCAAATAGCCCGCAACAATACCTGGGCGGCTGACTGCATTAACTTGGTCGACCAATCTCGCGGTTGCCAAGACAAGCTGTTCAACGTTGGCAATTCCTGAAGCGCTCGGAGAGTGGCCCTGGATGCAATCAACCAACGGGTGGAGATTTTGATCAATCGTCCTTTTCCCCGCATTGTTGGCCCGTTTCCCCGTCAGCCCTGCAGCCAATAGACGCGCGGCCGCTTGACTGATCTCAAGACGACGACATAATGCATCCGGCCCTGCTTCGGCGATTTTCTCCCCAAGTTCTATGTACGTTCGATCGCGGAAGCCGATAACGCGATAGTTCTCTCCAGCAAGGATGTCTCGTAAAGCATCCCCATCCGTCAACCTTGACTCAAGCACCAACCTCAGCACGCCAAGCGCCAACGCCTGCCCCAACGCTCGCGGCAGATAAGCCGGTTCAGGCACTAAGCTCATCAAATTCGCCAAGCGTTGATACGTACGGTAGGCGCCACACGCCATGGGCGTAATGGCGCTAGGCTCATCCGTAAAGGCCAGATATACCCTTCGCATGCGAATAGGCCGCAACTGCCTTTCTTGGGCTCGCTCAAGCTGTCTCAGAAAAACAGCGTATCGCAGTGACCCAAGCGCATGGGGGATACCGTTGGGATTAAATACGAGCGCGCGGCTCAGTTGGTCGATCTCGTCTGTCGTAAGCTCGCCGATTTGACGCCCATCGCAAACGGTTTCGATCATCATCCGAGCCCCCTGCACCGCGCCGCGCAACCGCTCTCGACGCCGTATCGCACGTTCGGCTCGCCCAAACAGCACTGGGCCTTGCTGGTCGGCAACGCGAGGGACTAGGTTCTCCAAGGGCGTGGACTCCAAATGTCGCGAAATCCTGACGGGTCTGAACCCAAGACTGGCGAAACATGACTCCAGGGCCGGTCGGGCGGCCGTCATGTCCTCCAACCAGACACGCTCAGAGCGATCTCCATACGCGGCACTCCCCCGCTCAGCGTGACCCAGCAAACCATCGATGATCTCGGGGTTCAGTTCGGCGGATCGCAGCTGCCTTGCGAGCCGGTGACGCAAGTGTCGGAGGGGTAGAGGCCACGTAAAAACCCCCGCATTTGCAATCCCTGCCTCACTGCATGGCTCCCACTCGAGCGACTTCCCATCGAGGCGCAGCATGAAGAACAGCGGCACAGATGGAGTGCCATCTCGGGTAGTGACAGCAACGACCCGACGCCCGAGCTCGGAGTCGCCACTCCTTTCTATCCAGAGCCCCAGCGATCGCAGATAAGGGAGATATTGTTCTGCGAGAAAGCTACACAGTCGTCGTGGCAGCGGCACAAGGCGTCCTGATCGCGACGCCCCACTCACCTTGTCAGCAACAAAAGCCGTTCCAGCATCCAAGTCAAAATCCCTGAGCGTCTCGAATGGTGCTCGGATGGGTCGAGCACCGGACGCCGCGTGTAGTGCGACGACCAAGTAGCTCGTGAGCGCGTTGTGATACTGGAATACATCCTTGCCTCGCAGGTGACGTAAGGCATGAGCGGCTCGACGTATCTCCCTACGTAGAAGCGACTCAATAGGATCAAGTCGGCTACCCAACACATTTGAGGTGGATAGGGCTCCGTCAAGCACCGGGACTGGGAGACCTGCACGACGGAGGGTGGCGGCGAGTTCACTACCTGTCCAGCTTGGATACGCCGCCGCACCTGGCAGTCCAGTTTGAGGATGGCGCGCGTAGAGGCGCGCGAGGATTGCATCCTTCGTTGTGGTGTAAAGCTGCGAGGGCAGTACATTGGCAAGCATGCCGGCGGTCACGCGCGGCGCGACCTCCTGCATGACCTCCCGGAACCGGCTTGACAACACCTGTGCCGGGAGCAGATCCCCCAAGACGGTCGGCGATACGGGTAGCAATCGCTCGATACCGGCGGCAAACACCCCGGCCACCTCCTCAGGCAACCGAAGCTCATAATGGGCGCTCAACGCTCGAACCCAGCGGGCTTGGTCATCAGTTGGGCTCCAACCTCGGCTGGGGCGGGCACTCGCGCGTAACAGTGCCCCCGATGACGCAATCGACCATTCTTCACCGGCACTATCCGACAGCCTCATGGCAAGGACTCGGGCGAGAGAGCGCCCGGTGTTGATTGCGATCCAGACAACGGCAGCAAGCAGTTGGTCCTCTGCGGCACTCGTCTTTAAAGCTGTCGCAATCCATGCTTGGATGTCATGCAGTTCCCCGGGAGTGAGGCGCGACCAAGTCCAAGACAGGAACTGGTTTTCTTCAAGGGTACTGAGGAGGATTGATGAAGCGTATTTGACTTGGCCAGCGAGCGTTGCATCCTGAGGTACGCTCACACAGACCAGATCATCGTCACGGCCCCCAACGAGCTCAAGGCCCGATGACGACGCGTCGTCATTGTCATAGAGCAAAGCAGGGAACACCGGCGCAGCGGCATGCAGTTGCTCAATCCTTGTGTGCCACAAAGTGGCGTCGAAAAGCTGTCCACGTAAAGGCCCAGCTGCAGCATGGTCTTCCCGCAGCGCAACCTGGCTCAGCGCACGCAAGAATGCTCGAGCGCTGGATTCCAACTGCTCAGATCGTAGCTGTACCGCCACGCGGACACATATTTGGGCGTCGAGCGCGTAGGGGTCTCGGGCTGTTAGCCGCAACGAATTCAGGATGTCTAGCCAAGCAGCCTTGCCATCACCTGCAAGTCTTAGCCGGGTTGCAACCTCTCGGACAGCCGAGTCGAGGAGGATCCCCCTCTCTGCACGTTCAAGCGCATGCACAAGCAGCCACAGCCGCAGGCGGTCATACCCGGCCCGCCCGACAGTGTCACCCGACGCATAGGGGTTACGCGTCGCCAACAAGGCATAGAGGTACTGGGTATCCAGTCCGCCCTCAAACCGGGCGCGGGCCGGCAAAGCATCCGGTAGCGGCCGATAGTGTTCAAGTACATGTTGCCCGGCGACGGCCAACCGGTGCGCCAAACTCCACAACAGTCCTGCATGCGCGTTCTCGTCAGCCCACAACTCCAGGTCGTTGAGAATGCCGGGCTTAACGATGTAGTGCAGGATGGATCCGACAGCCCCGGGCCGCTCGACAGCGGCAGTCGCGTCGCACAACAGCATGACAGGAGGCAGCAGATCTTCGGCACCTGCCCACTTGTACAGAACATCCCACGTAGCCACGGGGGGAGCAGGAGTCGTTGCAAAAACCCGATTGTCCAGGTCTAATGGCGCGGCTTGAGTGGGCTGCAAGGACTTAGAGAGAGGCACGTTGGGCTAGGGCTGGCGATCGATGATCTGCACAGCCTAGCATCTACACCCCGTTTTTGCAGGTTGTAGACCTAATGTTGAAGTTTTTGTGCGTATAATGCGCACAGAGATGGCGTACCCTCCGAAGGGTCGGACGTTCGAATCGTCTCGGGCGCGCCACAAACCGGAAAAATGTGCTAGAGTGCGGCCCCTTTCTTGCAGAACTTCGTAAGAAAAGAGCAAAAAATTTGTATTCCTCGATAGCTCAGTCGGTAGAGCGCCGGACTGTTAATCCGTAGGTCCCTGGTTCGAGCCCAGGTCGAGGAGCCAGAATTCAATGCGGCAGTAGCTCAGTTGGTAGAGCGCAACCTTGCCAAGGTTGAGGTCGAGAGTTCGAGACTCTTCTGCCGCTCCAGTTTCAAGAAGTGGGTTGTTAGCTCAGTTGGTAGAGCAGCGGACTCTTAATCCGTAGGTCGAGTGTTCGAGCCACTCACAACCCACCAAGCATCATCGCAAAGGCCACCTCCGGGTGGCCTTTGTCATTTCTGGCGCCCCTCACGTGCCCTTCCGCAGGCGCGTCGCTTGCACCGCGTCATCCACGCTCCAGTAGGCGGCGATGGCGTGGTCGGTCTCGCCCACCAGGCCGGCGCGGGCCAGCGCATCGCGGATACGGTCCTTCACCCGGGCCAGGGCCAGCTCGATGCCGGCGCTACGCAGGTTGGCAGCCAGTTCGGCGAGCGCCTCGCCGGCCGTCACATCCAACTCGTCGCACACCTCCAGACTCAGCACCACCACACCCGGCTGCAGCGCCAGGGCCGTCGCGCGCACGGACTGGAAAGCCTGCTCCGCATTGGCAAAGAACAGCGGCTCATCCACTCGCAGGATCAGCAGGCCGGGAATACGGATCGCCTCCGCGTGGCGCTGGCAATCCTGATAGTCGCGAGTGCCCGGCAACTGTCCCAGCTCCACCACCACCGGCTGCGCGAAGCGATGAATGGCCAGCAGCAGCGATGAGCCCACCGCCAGCAGCATGCCGAACAGAACCCCGAAGACCAGCACCGCCACCGCCGCCATCACTGCCAGCCAGGCGTCGCCGCCCGCGCGCAGACCGGTGATGACCGCCTTCGGCCACAGGTTGTGGGACAGGATGCCGACCATCACCGCCGCCAGCACCGGCAAGGGCAGCAGCCCCAGCGCAGTGCGGGCATGCCACAGCAGCAGGCCCAAGGTGAGCGCCGCGGCGAGCCCAGCCGCCTTGCTGCGCGCCCCCGCCGAATAGTTGGCCGCCGCCGCCGAAAAGCCCGCCCCCACCGGCAGGCCCTGCAGGACTCCGCTCAGCAGATTGCTGGCGCCGATCGCCAGCAGCTCCCGGTCCGCGCTGAGCGTGTCGCCTTTCTGCAGCGCCAATGAACGCACCGCCCCCCAGGACTCGGCGAACAGGATCAGCAGCAGCGCCGGCGCCCATTCGGCCATGCGCAGCCAGCGCTCGGCGCTCAGGGACGGTAGATCCAAAGCCAGGCTACGCCACTCGATATGCCCCACCAGGGCGATACCGCGACTGCCCAGGTCGAAGGTGGCGGACGCCACGATGCCCAGCGCCAGCACCACCAGCGACTGGGGCAGGAAGACCACGCGCCGTAAACCGTGATGCACCGCCAGCCACAGCAGCAGCGCGACGGCGCCGAGCCCGACGCTGGGCCAGTGGATCGCGTCGGCCGCATCGATCAGCCCGACCAGCAGCTGCCAGGCGTTGCGGCCTGGCACATAGACGCCGGCCAGATGGGGCAACTGCTTGAGCACGATGGTCACCGCCAGGCCCCACGCAAAGCCGCGCAGCACCGGCCGCGAGATGAAAGCACCGATGGAACCGGTATGCAGCAGGCCCGCCATCACAAACAGCGCACCGGTCAGCAGCACCAGCGCGTAGCCCATCTCCGGCCCGCCCACCGCCACTGCGGTGGCAAAGATCGCCGCGGCGGACGAAGTCGGCGCGACGACCGCGAAACGGCTTGAGCCGAACAGCGGATAAACGATCAAGCCCACCAGCGCCGCCAGCAGCGCGTGGGACGGCGGCACACCGGCAATCGCCGCATAGGCCACCGACTCGGGCAGCAGCACGCCGGCCACCGACAGGCCGGCGAGGATGTCTCCCCACGGCAGACTGGGCGCAGCAGGCAGGGTTCGGAGCGGCGACATGGCGAACGGGGATCGGCATCGAATGGAGCATTATCCCCATTCCGCGACATCCGGGAGATGGTCAATGGCGCAAGGCCGGCGAGGGTTATCCCTAAAGGGATTTACCGGCCACGCTGAGTTACGTTAACGTCAACATTATAAAAAGGCGCCGCCCGATATCCGTTCCGTCTCCGGAAGCCGCGCCCGGCACGGAAGGGAAACCATCGGCAGCCCTCCGACACCGCCAAAGGAGAACCCATGTCCGAATCCGACGCCCCCCGCAACACAGCCCAGGACATCTGGGTCGAGCACCCCCACGGCCGCCTGTTCTCCCGCGTGTGGACGCCCACCAACCGGGGCGCCAGCACATTGCCCGCCGAGCCCATCGTGCTGCTGCACGACTCCCTCGGCTGCGTCGATCTGTGGCGTGACTTCCCGGCCGAACTCAGCGCCGCCACCGGCCGCCGCGTGATCGCCTACGACCGTCTCGGCTTCGGCCGCTCCGACCCGCGGGACGACACGCTGAACCTCGACTTCATTGCCGACGAAGCCCGCAGCTACTTCGCCACCGTGCGCCGCCACTATGGCTTCAGCGGCTTCATCGTGCTGGGGCACAGCGTCGGCGGTGGCATGGCCGTCAATTGCGCGGCCCAGTTTCCCGACGACTGCAAGGCCGTCATCACCATCGCCGCCCAGGCCTTCCTGGAAGACCGCACGATCAAAGGCATCCGCATCGCCAAGGAACAGTTTCAGGACGACAAGCAGATCGACCGCCTGCGCAGATACCACGGCGACAAGGCCCGCTGGGTGCTCGACGCCTGGACCGAAACCTGGCTCGCCCCCGATTTCGCCGATTGGTCCCTGCATCCCGTGCTGCCAAAGGTGAGTTGCCCACTGCTGGCCATCCACGGCCTCCACGACGAATACGGCTCGACCCGCCATCCCGAACTGATCGGCGAACTGAGCAACGGCCCCGCCCGCGTCGAGATCATCCCGGACACCTTCCACATGCCCCACCGGGAAAAGCCGGATACCATCGTCACGCTGGTATCCGACTTCATCGCGACGCTGCCGTAAACCATTGCCGGCATGAAACCATCCCCCGGCACCCTCTCCTTCCTCGTGCTGCAGGCTGTGCTCACCGGCTTTGTCTGGCACAGCGCCCAAACGCTACCGCCGATTGTCGCATCGCACTTCTCGGCCTCCGGCATCGCCAATGGCTTCATGCCGCGCCAAGCCTACGTGATCGGCTTCTCGCTGCTCCTCATCGGCATTCCACTGCTGATCGCCTTTCTACCGGGGAGTCTGGCCCGCCGCAGCAGCGCCCACCTCAACATCCCCAACCGCCCCTACTGGCTGGCCCCCGAACGCCGGGACATGACCCTCTCCTTCATCAGCAGCCATGGCAAATGGTTTGCGGCTGCAGTGAGCCTCTTCCTCGGCTACGTCCATTGGCTCATCGTACAAGCCAACCGGCTCCAGCCGCCGACGCTCTCCAGCGCCGACATCCTCGGCGGCCTGGCCATCTTCCTGCTGGCACTCGGCATCTGGCTGGCCGGCCTGTACCTGCGCTTCAGGAAAGCATGCTGACGCAATAGGCGCAGCACGCGGCATGCCATTCAGCCGCACCAATTCCAATAGAATATTCCGGAAGTTCTTCGATCCTCAATCCAGACTTCCTCTCCCACCATGCACTTCATACCTTCTGACCGCCGGCCGATCACGGCAGCCCTGCTACTGTTGCTGGCCGCACTGTCCGGCTGCTCCAGCATGCCTCAGAAGCCCGACAGCGGTAACAAGTCCGGGGCCGACCTGCTGGATGTTCCCGACACCCCACTCGTCCGGTTCGGCAAAGGCACACCCCCGGTCGTCCTGCAGGCCGGGCTCGGCGACAGCAAGAAAACCTGGAAAAACGTGCTTCAACCACTCGCGGCAGAACATCTGGTCGTGGCCATCGACCGACCGGGGCGCAACGGTCTGGCGGATGCGGACACGCCGCGCGACCCCTGCTCCATCGCCCGCGAGCAGCACGCCCTGCTGCGCGAGGCCGGCATCACGCCCCCCTACCTCCTCGTCGGCCATTCCCTCGGCGGGCTGTACCAGTTCGTCTATGCCAAGCTCTATCCCCAGGAAGTGGCCGGCATCGTCTTGCTGGATCCCACACCGCCGCACCATTGGACGCGGATCCAGCGAGAGGCACCTTCCGCCGCGGCGCTGCTGAAGACGCTCCGCGTCGTGGCCTTCTCCCGCACCGACCGCGCCGAGTTCGACGATCAGGAAACCTGCCTGGACACCCTCGACCTGCAGACGCCGCTGGCCAAACCCGCCAAGGTACTCGTCGCAGGACGCCTCCGCCCCGAGGAAAAAGGGGATTTCGAGAAAATGATGAAGCAGTCGTGCCGGGACTGGGCCCGCCTCACGGGCATCGCCGCGCTGGACGTGGTCTGGGACTCCGGCCATTTCATCCAGAAGGACGGCCCCGAAGACGTTATCGATGCCGTACGGCAGGTGAGCACCCCAACGCACGACAGCAGCTTCGCTGAAAGGAAATGAAAGCGATGCATCGATCCCGCATGCGACACCTTCTACCGGGACTGCTCAGCGCACTCCTCCTCGCCAGCCTGGGCGCCTGCACAACGATCAGCCCCAGCGCGCGCCTGCAGGAACGGCAATCGGCCATCGTCACCGGCCAAACGACCAAGAAGGACATCCAGGAACGCTTCGGTGCGCCAACCGAGGAAATCCGCGAAGATGGCGTGAACATCTGGGTCTACAGCGGCAAGATGGAAGTGCCCTTCGTGCTCGGCATGATCCCCGTACTCGGAGACGCCCTGGACGCCATCGAGACGGCCCACAACCTGCAGACCCATTACGAACTCATCGTCCAGTTCGATGCCCGCGACGTGGTCAAGAAACACAAGCTGCGCGAAATGGAATAGACGGGCAAACAGCGGATAACCCATGCACACCTATATCGCCTTGTTCCGCGCCATCAACGTCGGCGGCAAGAACACCCTGCCGATGAAATCCCTGACGACACTGCTCGAACACATCGGCGCGACAGAGATCCACACCTACATCCAGAGCGGCAACGCGGTATTCCGCCATGCCGGCGACGCCGTGCCGGTTGCCGCACGACTGGTGGCGGCAATCGGGGAACAGTATGGCTTCGAACCCCAGGTGCTGCTGCTGAGCCGGAAGGACATCCTGCGGGCCTGCGAGCGGAATCCGTTTCCCGAGGCGGAGGCCGAACCCACATCGCTGCACCTCGGCTTCCTGGCCGCCACGCCCCCTGCGCCAGACCTGCAAAAGCTGGCGAGCCTCAAGAAGGACAATGAGCGCTTCCTGCTTGACGGAAACGTGTTCTACCTCCACGCCCCCGACGGCGTCGGCCGCTCCAAACTGGCTGCCGGCAGCGAACGCCTGCTCGGCGTACCAATGACGGACCGCAACTGGCGGACGGTCTGCAAGCTCCGCGAACTGGCCGGGCCTTAGTGCCCACCCGGCCGCAGCGCCGGCCAGACGGGCGCATCTACTCAGACGCGCGTCAGCCACACGTCGATGTTGCCGCGCGTGGCATTAGAAACGGGACCTTGAGCGCGCCATCGGACGACTCGGCACGGCCGCCTCGCCCCCCGGTGGCAGTGGCATGGACACGGTACAAGACCTTTTCGATGGACATGGTCATCTCCTGCCAGGGCGGTTTGAATGAAAGAAATGCCAATGGGCAGTTCTCACTTTAGACGCCAGCCGAAACCAGGAAGCGCCTGGCCTCCAGAAATCTTGATGCAGACAGGCCAGCTCAGCTACAGACGAGGCACAGCCGTTTCCGGGGAACGAACGTGTGTCATACCGATCATTTCAGTGGCAATTCGTGAACCGCGCTACTAAGCTGCTCGGCGCGTCGGCTATTGAGTTCCGCCATACAGGCCAGCCGCCTCATCTCGTGCGAATTTCCGGCTCCACCGCCACTCAGTGAAGCGAAAAACCCGCATTGAACCTCCCGGTATTTGGCAAATGCCTTGTTTGCTCGAGCAAGTTTCGTTTTGGCCAGGCCAACGTATTTTCTGTCGTCATCCCACTGGCTGAGCACTCCGACGGCGTCTTGCTCGGCCCGCATCAAGGCTTTCGCACTTTCATCGGCCTTCTTCGCCAGGCAATCCCGCATTCCAGCCTGCGAGAAGGCACCACATTCCTCGCGTATGGAGCGTTCGCTCGGCACAAGGCCGGTTGGAGTCGCGAAGACAAATTGGGGCAGACAAACCGCCAAACCCAAACCGACCCATCTCATCACACACATCGCCCAGCCCTCCCCTAATCAGCGCCGTCGCATGATTAATCCTATAGGCATAATTTTCAATACTCTCCCCTCACCGAACAAGAACGCCCGGCCTCCTTGCAGAGGCCGGGCAAACAACGCACTTCGAGATACGCTCTCGCGGCCCGTGTTCAACGAGCCCGCAGCATCACTTACTTCGCCAGCTTGAACTGCTTCAACTCACCCGTCAGGTAGCCCACCGCGGCGCCGGACTTGTTCTTGTAGTTGGCCTTGATCAGCGGATCCAGCGTGTCCTTGACGACGTTGTGGATGCTGCCCCAGTCGCCCGGGTGCTGGAAGTTGCTCATGATGTAGGTCCAGCCGTTGATCTCATCGACGGCGTGCAGGCCGGTCGATTCGCCGCCGGCGGGGATCGACATGATGCGCGACAGCACCTTGGTGTCGATGTTGTAGGCCCACAGGAAGTTATTGACGTGCTGGCCGCTGTCCTCGCCGATGAACAGGGTGCGCATCTTCTCCGAAAACTTCAGGTTGTCCGGGTTGGCGACCTTGTTCGGGTTGCCGGTGTTGCCCAGCGCGTCGGCGGCGATGTCTTCGCCGACCAGCAGCGCCTTGGTATCCGCCGGCATCCACTCGCTGTTGATGGCCGCGCCCTTGTCGTCCTTGATACCGCCCTTCAGGTTGAGGGCCATCACCGCACCGGCCTTGAGGGCCTTGTCGAGGGAGATGCCGTTGCCGGCGGTGTAGCCCTTGCCACCGACGACCATCGAGTCCTGGCAGTTCTGCAGCGCGGAATAGGCCACCTTGTCCTTGATGTTGACCGTCGTGCCTTCCATCTTCGTGAAGCCCATGCTGGCGCCCACGTAGGCCGCGTAGCGGTGGGTTTCCAGGAAGGCGGCGGCCTTTTCGTTGATGACCTTGATCCACTCGGTCTTGCCGTTGGAGGTCACCTTGCGGAAGGTCGCATCGGCGGGATCGGCGCTGCGCACGTCCATGATGTCGGTCGGCCGGATGCCGCCGTCCACCAGGGCCTTGATCTCGGCACTCGTCGCCGAACCCAGCTTGATCCACGACAGCGACGCCGCGGCGGCCGCCGGATCGAGAGAGAAACCGGCACCGACCCTGGCCACGTACAGGGAACCGGCGGACAGGTCGTTTTCCTTGTCGGCAACGAACACGAAGTAACCGCTGTTGGTCGCGTCGTCGCCCATGAACACCGTGCGGCGATCCGGCATCACCTGCACCAGCTCGTGGGAGATGCGGCCCAGACAGTAGTGCTTCTTGATCGAGCCGGTGCCGTCAGTGTTGACGGTGACTTCCGGCAGGTGGCCGTAGTGATAGGGGTTGGCGGTCGCCTCGTTGCCAAACAGATTCTTGCTGAAGGCCTTGAGCTGGGCGTTGCTGGCCACGAAGGCGTCCGGCTCGTACTCCTCGCTCGACAGATGGGTGCCCCACGGCGACAGGCTGGCGCCACAGGTGATCCACAGGCCATTGACCTTGGACGTATCGACGTTGTGGTACTTCACCAGGGACAGCTTGCCGGTGGCCGTGTCCTGGTCGAGGGTCAGCACAGCAATCGGCGACGGCAGCTTGCCGTACATGTCGGTCTTGCCGTCCTGCGCCCAGGTGGTGTACTCGAACTGCACCACGGCGAACACCGGCTTGCCCTTCACGCCGTCGACCTTCGCACCCTCGACGGTCAGCAGCGACGTGCCGTCCGGGGAATCGGAGAAATACTGGCGCTCCTGGCCAGGCACCGTCGCATCGATGATCGGCTGGTTGTTGATGTCGTAATAGCCGCCAGCCAGGATCTTGCCGCCCTTGCCGTCGGCCACCAAGTCGCCGGTGATGAAGAAAGGCTGGTAGGCCAGCGTGAAGTCCAGCTTGCTCGAATCGGCAAAGCTCACCGACATCACGGAACCCACCGTCGTCGTGGCCATCGCAGCCGGATTGGCCAGTGTCGGCGCCGGCATACTGCTGAAGCTGACGCTGGAGAGCGCCACCGGCGCATCGGAACCACCGCTGCCGCCACAGCCGCCCAGGAACGCGGACGCCCCGGCGATGGCAGAGGAGAACGGCAGCAACGGGGCACCCGACATCAGCTTCAGAAGGTGGCGGCGGGACGAATCCGGCAAGGTACTCATAACAGTGACGACTCCAGTGAGATTGCGTAAAGGCCGCAATCATCAGCGCCGACCGTGAAAGCTTGATGACAGCTTTCTCGCCCCGGGGGAAAGCGCGGCGTACGATACCGCCCTTCCCGCA
The DNA here is from genome assembly GCF_002028455.1 of Zoogloea sp. LCSB751. Taxonomy (GTDB): domain Bacteria; phylum Pseudomonadota; class Gammaproteobacteria; order Burkholderiales; family Rhodocyclaceae; genus Zoogloea. Next base: position 33,693 of record NZ_MWUM01000023.1, read on the forward strand.
AGCGCCCCTCCACGACCGGGCCTCTCCAGACCATGCGACTGACGATCCGTGAATTCGAAGAAGGCGACCGCGACGCACTGCGCCAGATCTACACCAGCTCCCGTCGCGCCGCCTTCACGTGGCGGGACGCGGCGGCCTTCCAGCCCGTCGACTTCGACACCGACACCCAGGACGAATGCATTCTCGTCGCGCTGGCCGACGGCGTACCGGTCGGCTTCGCCTCCATCTGGGAACCCGACAGCTTTCTGCACACCCTATTCGTCCATCCGGACTTCCAGCACCGTGGCGTCGGCAAGACCCTGCTGACCCACTGCTCGGCCTATTTCACCGCCGCCACGCCAACGTTGAAATGCCTCAAGGCCAACGCCAACGCCATCGGCTTCTACATCCACCAGGGCTGGCAGGCCGTCGCCGACGGCGATTCACCGGACGGCCCTTATCTGCTGTTTGCAAGGCCTGCCGAGGGGGAATGAACGGAACGGCCAGACTTCCCGATAACGCCCGGCCTTTTACCTTCAGTCGAGCGGACCTTTGAGCCGCCTCGCTCGCAGCGCCTCGACCAGCCCCTCACCTCCCGGGCCATCACGACCCTTCCCAATCCGAAAAATGTGAACTCCTCCGTAGCGGGCATACCGGATGCCGTGCGATACCTCCCCCATCGCAACGACATACCCCGATGCAATGAAAGCCCTGCTGCTGATGTTCGCCCTCGCACTACCGATGCTGGCCCAGGCCGAAGACGAGGGCATCGCCAAGATCTTCCAGGCCCATGGCGTGGAGGGCACGATGGTCCTCACCGCCCTGCACGGCGGGCAGACCTACATCCATGACGACGCCCGCGCCGCCCGGCGCTATCCGCCGGCCTCCACCTTCAAGATCCTCAACACCTTGATCGCCGCCCAGGAATGGGTCGTCGCCGACCGCGACACCCCCTTCAAGTGGGACGGCGTCGAACGTGAAATTCCCGACTGGAACCGCGACCAGACCCTCGCCTCGGCCTTCAAGCTCTCCTGTGTGTGGTGCTACCAGGAGATTGCACGCAAGGTCGGCGCCGACACCTACCGGCGCTACCTCCGCCAGGCCGATTACGGCGTCCTCGCCGAGCCCTTCGACCTCACCACCTTCTGGCTGTCCGACCAGTTGCAGCTCAGCGCTCAGGAACAAATCGCCTTCCTGAAGAAGATCGTGCTGCGGCAACTGCCCTTCGGCCCCCACGCCCACCAGGTTCTGCAGGACGTGATGCTCACCGAGCAGACCGACCAGTACCGCCTCTTCGCCAAGACCGGCTGGGCCGCCCGCCGCCAACCGCAGATAGGCTGGTATGTGGGCTACGTCGAACGCCGCGGCGAAGTCTGGCTGTTCGCCACCAACCTCGACCTGCGCTCCGACAAGGACGCGCCCCTGCGCCAGGCCATCACCCGCGCCGTGCTGGCGGAAAAAGGCGCCTTCCGCTGAGGCAGAAATTGGTTAACACTCCCCCTCGAGCACCGTTTCCGCACGAGTCCGGGGGGCGTGTTTTCATTCCCGATCGAAATTGCTCTGTAGGAACCGATAGTGCTACCCATCCCAATCCGCATCGAAAAGGATGCGCTACCGACCGACCTGGTCAATCGCGTCAAAGAACTCAACGGTGCCAAACCTGCTCCATTCACCTTTGCGCTGCTGACGGCCTGGATCGTCATCTTCGGATCGATCGGCCTCGCCCAATGGATTGACACCTGGTGGGCCACACTGCTTGCGATTTTCATCGTCGCAACACGGATGAACATCCTGGGGCTATTGGTGCACGACCAAACGCACATGGCGGGCTATCGTCACAAATTCGGTGACCTCATCGTCAACCTTTTCTGCGCATACCCGCTACTCGTCTTGACGGTCGAAGGCTACGCCCAGGTCCACTTGGCCCACCACCGCGACTATTTCAGCAAGAATGACCCGGACCACCTGAGAAAATCCGGTCCTGACTGGAGCTTCCCGAAAACCAGGCTTCAACTCCTGAAACTCGCCCTCAAAGACCTGTCGGGGCTCAACGTAATTGCCACAATACGCGGCAAACGCATCGCGGGCGGGCTGGTGACGTTCCAGCGCCGCGGCGTCAATCCGAAATGGGTGCGCCCGGTCTACCTACTCGCCATCATCGGCATCTTGGTGGCCACCGGAACCTGGAAACTGGCACTCCTGTACTGGCTGTTGCCTCTGCTCACGGTCATGCAATTGATCGTCCGCTGGGGAGCGCTCTGCGAACACGAGTACAACCACGAAAACGGTTTTGTGACCGACACCACGCCACTGATCGAACTGCGCTGGTGGGAAAAACTGATCCTGCCCAACCTCAACTTCTCCCTGCACATCTACCACCACTACTTCCCCGGGCTCGCATTTTCCGAACTGCCCAAAGTCCATCAGATGTTCAGAGATGCCGGCCTGGTCGACGACGGCGCCGTATTCCACGGCTACGGCGCATATCTGAAGCACTTGACGACAGCATCAGCCTGAGCAAGCAGGACCGCCGCAGAGAAGCGCTTTCCCTAACTCAAAGAGTAGGAAACCGGCGCTTCCCGCCGGCACGATTCATTAAACCAAGCCTTCCGCCTTCATCGCCGCCTGCACTGCAGGCCGCACGCCGACGCGTTCATGGAACACGATCAGGTTCGGGTAGAGGCTGAGGTCGAAGTTGATGAACTTCATCCAGCCCAGCACGGTGAACAGGTAGCCATCGGCGACGCTGAAGTCATTGCCGAGCAGGTAGGGCTTGTCGGCGAGGTGTTCGTTCAAGTAGCCGAAGCGGCGTTCCAGGTTGAGCCTGGCGGCGGCTTTCCAGTCGTCCTTGCTAAGCGGGTAGAAGAAGGCGGTAGCGGACTTGTGAAGTTCGGTGCCGACGAAGTTGAGCCAGCCTTGCAGGCGGTAGCGTTCGAGGCTGCCGTTGGGGGGCGCGAGCTTCTTTTCTGGGACGAGGTCGGCAATGTACTGGACGATGGCCGGACCTTCGGTGAGAACGTCGCCGGAGTCGAGGACCAGCGCGGGCACGTAGCCCTTGGGATTGACTTCGAGGTAGTTGGCGCCGCTGCCGGTGACCTTGGTGGCGAGGTCGACGATTTCGGTCTCGTACTTGAGGCCGGCTTCTTCGAGGGCGATGTGCGGGGACAGGGAACAGGCGCCGGGTTTGAAATAGAGCTTCACGTAGTCTCCTTGGTGCGCGCGGAGGCGCAGTTTTTGTGGTCTGGAACAGGAAGCGGCCGACGCGCTGCCCCAACGGGGGGCACTGCCGGCCGGTCGCTAAGATAGCAGCGGATCAAGACCGCCTGCTAACGGCGCTGCTTGCTGCAGAGCAAGAACGGACGGTTCAGGAGGTCTTTTGTTGATAACCGTTCTCGTTTAGAATCTTCGCATGATGTCTGACGGTCATCGACCGGCAAATCCATTCTGACCAGGTAAACAACCACAGCACACAAGCCAGCCCTCGCCAGCCAGTGTTTATTCAAGGAGAAACACGATGCGGCGAATGACTCCGCTCGCGCTGGCGATGAGCATGCTTGCGCAATCCCCCTGGGCGGCGGCACAAGCGCTTCCCGATGCAGTTACGGAAAACGAGGCGACGCTGCCGGCGGTGAAGGTTGCCGCCAACGCGGAACGCCCGTCCGATGCGCCGGCCCCCTACGCCGGCGGCCAGGTGGCCAAGGGCGCCCGCCTGGGCGCGCTGGGCAATCAGGAGGTCATCGACACCCCGTTCAACATCACCGGCTATACCGCCGAGCTGATTGCGAACCAGCAGGCGCGGACGCTCTACGATCTGATGGCCAACGATCCCTCGGTGCGTTTCACGACGTCGAGCGGCCACGCTTATGAGAACTACCGGGTGCGCGGCTTCGATGTGAATTCCTCCGAACTGGCCATCAACGGCATGTTCGGGCTGGCGCCCGTGGGCCACGCGCCGCTGGAAGCCGTCGAGCGGGTGGAGGTGCTGAAGGGGCCGAGCGCACTGTTCAGCGGCATGCCGCCGGGCGGCGGGGTCGGCGGGGTGATCAACCTGGTGCCCAAGCGGGCGGCCGACGATCCCCTGACGCGCCTGTCCGTGGGCTACCAGTCCAAGGGGCAGTTCGGCACCAGCATCGATGCGGGGCGCCGCTTCGGCGAGCGCAAGGAAGTGGGCGTGCGCATCAACGGGGCCTTCAGCGACGGCAACACCGAGCTGGACGGCCAGACCAAGAAGCGCGAGTTCCTTTCGGCAGCGGTGGATTACCGCAGCAGCGCACTGACCGCGTCCCTCGATGCGTACTACAGCAAGGAGTCGTTTGCCGGCGGAACACCGGCGATGTACTGGTTCCAGAGCACGATCCCGGTGCCGAAAGCCGCCGATCCGCACACCAACCTGTTCCGCGGTGCCAGCGGCACGCTGGAGAGCAAGGCCGTGATGGCCCGCGCCGAATACGAGTTCAATTCGCAGCTTTCCGCCTTTGCCGGCGTGGGGGTGATGAACTTCGAGTCCACGGGTTTCATCAACGGGACGCATGCGCGCACGATCGCCGCCAACGGCAGCTTCACGGCGGCAACCAACGGCACGCGGGCCTATACGGACAGCGTGTCGGCCGAGGGCGGGCTGCGCGCACGCTTCGGCACCGGCAGCGTGGCGCACGAGCTGGTCCTGCACGCCAGCAACCTGGAGCAGGAGAGCGGCTCGGCCACCAATTCGGCAAGCGCCACGTCGAACATCTACAACCCGGTCACCACACTGGTGATGCCGACGCCGCCGGGCGTGGCGCCCAAGACCAGCGACACGACGCTTTCCAGCCTGGCCCTGATCGATACGCTGTCGCTGCTGGACGACCGCCTGCGGCTGACCGTGGGCCTGCGCAACCAGAGCATCAAGACCACCAACTACAACGCCACCACGGGGGCGGTGACGGCCGAGTACGACAAGAGCGTGGTCACGCCGGCGCTGGCTGCCGTCATCAAGCCCTGGGGGCCGAAGGTTTCGCTGTACGCCAACTACGTGCAGGGGCTGAGCAAGGGCGACACGGTCACCGACACGCTGGCGACCAACCGGAACTTTGTGTTCGCGCCCTACAAGACCGACCAGAAGGAGGCCGGCGTCAAATGGGAGGTCGGCACTTTCACCAATACCGTCAGCCTGTTCGAGATCACCAAGCCGACGATGGTCGCGCTCGGCAGCAGCAGCAACCCGACCTACACCGACGACGGCGAGAAGCGGGTCCGCGGGCTGGAGTGGAATACCTTCGGTGAGCTGACGCGCACGGTCCGCCTGCTCGGCGGCGCGACCTATTCCCAGGGCGAGCAGACCAAGACCGCCTACGGCCAGTACGACGGCAACGTGGCCATCGGCACACCGCGCTGGCAAGGCAACCTGGGCGCCGAATGGGACACGCCGTGGCTCTCCGGGCTGACCCTCAGCGGCCGCGTCGTGAGCACCAGCAGCCAGTATCTCGATGCCGCCAACCGCCAGCAGATCCCCAGCTGGACGATCCTCGACGTCGGCGCCCGTTACGCCACCCGCATGGATGGCCGCAAGGTGGTGCTGCGCGTAAACATCAACAACCTGTTCGACAAGCAGTACTGGTCGGGCAGCTTCAGCGACAGCTATTCGATAGCCACCCTGGGCGCTCCGCGGACGATCACCGCCTCCGCGACGATGGACTTCTGATGGCCGCACGGCAGTTGTTCCTGGAACACGCCCGGTAAACGAACGGACCGCATCCGGTCCGAAAGGCAGGACTCCTTCGACATGAAAACATTCACCTTGATCGGCCTGGCCGCGTCGCTGCTCGGCTGCGCCGGCCTCTACCTGGCCTCCCCCAACCAGCGCCTGCTCGCCGCGCAGTGGCCGGCCCGCCCTGCGCGGGTTGCCGGCACGGCCCTGCTGGCCGCCGGCTGGCTGGGCCTGGCGCAGGACATGCAGACCCTCACCGCCAGCTTCGCCTTCGTGGTGGTGCTGATGCTGGCGTTTGCGCTGCTTCCGTATGTCGGCGCGTTCTTCGGCCGCGGAAAGGGGCGCTGACATGGCCACCGCCAATCATTCGCCGATCCGCCGCGACTGGCTGTCCAAGACCCTGGCCGGACTGGTGCTGGGCGCCGTGCTGGGGCTCGGCGGCAGCGGCCTGTTCCTGCAGTTCAGCACCGACATGCCGCTCTCCGTGCGCGGGCAGCTGGCCATGTGGATGGTGCCCCCCATCTGGCTGGGCGTGCTGGGCGGCGTGTTCTTCTTTGCCAGCGGCCTGCGGGCCTGGCTGTGGCTGGGCGGAACGGGGGCGCTGGTATTGGGCGCCCTGTCCGCCCTGCGCCTTTCCTGACCGGACATCACACCATGAGAAGCGAGTTCGTCCGCATCTACAAAGCGGTCCATACGTGGACCGGCATCATCGCCGGAATGGCCTTGTTCATCGCCTTCTACGCCGGCGCGCTGACCGTCTTCAAGGAACCGCTGGCGCGCTGGGCCTCGCCGCCGGGCGCAATCCGCCCGGTGGCGCTGGAAGACGCACAGCAGCTGATCGTCGGCACCCTGGCCGCGCACCCGGCGGCGGCCCGGGATTTCACCCTCTATGTGCAGGATGCCGAGAACGTGCCGGCCCGCCTGGGCTGGCACGTGCGCAACCCGGATGCCGACGATCACGACGACAGCCAGGTCCGCCACTACGCGGCGACGCTGGACGCCTACGGTGCGGCGCAGGTGGAGGAGACCCACCCGTCGCGACTGGCGTCCTTCATCGACACGCTGCACCGCGTCGTCGGCCTGCCGGCGGACAGCGATCCGAACCGCTGGGTGATGGGCGTCGTCGCGGCGCTCTACGCGCTGGCGCTGGTGTCCGGCGTGGTGGTGCTCCTGCCGTCGCTGGTCAAGGATTTCTTCGCGCTGCGGGTCGGCAAGAACCTGAAGCGCATGTGGCTGGACGCCCACAACGTGGTGGGCATCGTCAGCCTGCCCTTCCATCTGGTGATGGCGCTGACGGCGGTGGTCTTCGCCTATCACGACGGCATCTATGCGGTGCAGGACAGGCTGCTGCACGACGGCAAGTGGGGGACCGCCTTCCAGCGGCAGCGGCCGGCGCCCGGTGCGGCCGAACGCGATCCGGCAACGATGCTGCCGCCGCTGGAGATCCTCGCCCGGGTGCGGGAATTCTCGCCCGGCTTCGAGCCCACCATGCTGCAGTACCAGCAGGTTGGCGGGCCGCGCGCGGTGGTACGGGTATGGGGCAAGGACGCGGCGGCCGTCTCGCCGCGGGCGCGGGGCGGCTTTGCGGCAGTCGATCCTTACAGCGGCAAGGTGGTCGGCAGCGATTCCCTGCCCGGCCGGCAGAGCACGCCCAATCTGTTCATCAGCAGCTTCTTCGCCCTGCACATGGCGGCCTTCGGCGGCACGCCGGTGCAGTGGATGTACTTCCTGCTCGGGCTGGCCGGCGCCTGGCTGTTCTATAGCGGAAACCTGCTGTGGGTCGAGAGCCGCCGCAAGAAGCAGGCGCGCCAGGGCGGCGAGCTGCCGGCCCAGCGACTGGATGTGCGCCTGATGGCCGCCGCCACCGTCGGCGTGTGCCTGGGCTGTATCTGCGGTGTTTCGCTGGCGATTGTCGGTAGTAAATGGCTGCACGGCCTGGCCGGCGATGCCAACGCATGGCTGCCGGCGCTGTACTACGGCACCTTCTTCGCCAGCATCGGCTGGGCCTTCCTGCGCGGTGCGGCACGCGCGTCGGTCCATCTGCTGTGGCTGGCGGCCACCATCACCGCGGCCATTCCGCTGACCTCCCTGCTCGCCTGGAGCCTGCCGGTCCTCGGCATGTGGACGCACACGTCGGCAGCCAGCCTGGGGGTGGATGCCACGGCGCTCGCCGGTACCGCAGCCTTTGCGTGGATGGCCCGGGCGACGGCGCGACGCGTCCGCAGCGGGGCACCGGACAGCGTGTGGTCCGCCAGCGGCGCCCAGGCCAGGCCGGAGGCTGGCGTGCCGGCGGCACAAACTCCGCGCTGACGGGCCGGCAAGGCGCCGGCCCGCGCCGCCGCTTATTGCAACGCGGCCTTGACCAGCGCCGCCAGGCCGGCGGTCGGGCGGCCGATCAGCTGGCTGAGCTGGTGGCTGTCGTCGAACAGGCCGCCCTTGGAGGCGCCGATGTCGGATTCGGCCAGCAGCGCGGCGAGGCCTTCCGGCAGGCCGGCGCCGAGCAGCGCAGCCTTGAAGTCGGCTTCGGGCAGGTTCTGGTAGGCCACCGCCTTGCCGGACTGGCGGGCGATCTCGGCAGCCAGCTCGGCCAGCGTGTAGGACTCGTCGCCGGCCAGCTCATAGACCTTGCCGGCCTGACCGTCGCGGGTGAGAACGGCGGCCGCGGCAGCGGCGTAATCGGCGCGGGCGGCAGAGGCGATGCGCCCTTCGCCGGCGCTGCCGAGCACCACACCGTATTGCAGCGCCGGCGGGATGCTGGCCAGGTAGTTCTCGGTGTACCAGCCGTTGCGCAGGATGACCGCCGGCAGGCCGGCTTCAACGATGAGCTGTTCGGTGGCCTTGTGCTCGGCGCCCAGCGGCAGCGGCGAGGTGTCGGCGTGCAACAGGCTGGTGTAGGCGATGAGGCCGACCTTGGCGCGCTTGGCGGCGTCGATCACCGCACGGTGCTGGGGCAGGCGGCTGCCGACTTCGCTGGAGGAGATCAGCAGCAGCTTGTCGGCGCCGGCAAAGGCGGCGGCTAGGGTTTCCGGCCGGTTGTAGTCGGCCTCGCGGACCTGCACGCCACGCGCAGCGAGGTCGGCGACCTTGGCCGGCGTGCGCACGGCGGCGACGATCTGGGCGGCGGGAACGGTTTGCAGCAGGTTCTCGATGACGAGGCGGCCGAGCTGGCCGGAGGCGCCGGTAACGACGATCATGATGCGACTTCCTTTATTTGGGAGAGAGGAAGCGGCAGAATATCTGCCTGACTAACTTTTAGTAAGTACGCACCAAAAGGTAAGTTCAATCATGAATGCAGACCACGACGACAGGGCCGAAGCCCGCCCGACCCTGGCCGAGATGATGCGGCGCGGCGACGTGTTCGCCGAGAAGTGTCCGTCCCGCGAGGTGCTGAAGCACGTGACCAGCCGCTGGGGCGTGCTGTTGCTGGTCGGCCTGCTCGGCGGCACGCACCGCTTCAGCGACCTGCGCCGCAAGGTGAACGGGATCAGCGAGAAGATGCTGGCGCAGACGCTGCAGCAGCTGGAGAGCGACGGCTTCGTCGCGCGGGTCTCCTACCCGGTGGTGCCGCCCCACGTGGAATACACGCTGACGCCGCTGGGCGAGCAGATCGGCCGCAAGGTCGAGGCGCTGGCCGACTGGATCGAGCTGAACCTGCCCGAAATCCTGGCCGCCCAGCAGGCGCGGGCGGGCCAGGAAGAAGGCGTGGCGGCCTGAACCGGCCGCGGTCGCGTCAGCCCGCCGCGCCGGCACGCAGCTGGATCTGGCCGATGGCCAGGCGGGCGGCCTTGCGTACATCGGGGTCGGAATCCTGCTGGGCCTGCTCCAGCGCAGCCAGGGCGCTGGCGGCGCCGATCTCGCCGAGAGCCAGCGCGGTTTCCTTGCGCAGGTTGGCGGACGAATGGACCAGCGCCGAGCCGGCCAGGGCCGGCACCGCCCGTTCGTCCTGCAGGCGGCCGAGGGTGCGGGCGACGCGCAGGCGGACCTGCCAGTAGTCGTCCTCCAGCGCAGCGATCAGCGCGTCGACGGCCTCGGCCAGCTTGAGCTTGCCGAGGGTCGTCGCGGCTTCCTCGCGCACCTGCCAGACCTCGTCCTTGAGCGCGCCGAGCAGGCCCGGCAGCACGCTGGCGTCCGGCGCCAGGCCGAGGGCGCCGACGGCGGCGCGGCGTACTTCGGGATCGGGATCGTGCCCGGCCAGACGGGTCAGCGCCGGCAGCGCCTCGCTGCGCTTGAGCCAGCCGAGCACACCCACTGCCTCGCGGCGGACCTCGGCCTCCGGGGCCTCGGCGGCGGCCAGCGCCGGCGCGCAGCTTTCCGCCAGGCGCAGCTCGCGCACCGCGCGCAGCACGCTGGCCCGCACAAAGGCGCTGGAGCTGGACAAGGCCGGCAGCAGCAAGCGGCCGCTGTCCGGCAGGCGGATCTCGGCCAGGCTGTGGGCGGCGGCGTGGCGCACCGGCTCGGCGGCATCGTCCAGCGCGCCGAGCAGCGCCGTAACGGTCTGCGGGCTTTCCCAGTAGGCGAGGCGGTCGGCGGCTTCGGCGCGCACCACCGGGTCGGGGTCGGCCAGCGCGGCGGCCAGCCACGGCGCGTGGTCTTCGTTTTCGAGTTCGGCCAGTTCGATCAGGGCCAGGCGGCGCACCGTGGCGTCATCGGACTGCAGGCGCGGCAGCAGGGCCGCCAGGTCGGCGTCGTCGGCGGAGAGAAGGGGCACAGTCATGGGAATCGGTTTCAAGGGGTCAATCGGAATAGGCGGTGCTATCCGCCGCGTCGCCCGAGGGCTCGCTGAGGGGCGACAGCCGCGCCAGCGGCACGGCCGGCGCGGAGTCCCGCAGCAGGGACAGGCAGTGGCGCTTGTGTTCGATGAAGCTCGGGCCGGTCAGCCATTCGGCGGTGCGCGGGCGCTCCGCCGGCACCCGGATCTCCTCGACCACCCGCCCCGGGCGGGCGCTCATCACGAGGATGCGGTCGGCCATGAACAGGGCTTCGTCGATGTCGTGGGTGACGAACACCACGGTCATGCGGCGCTTGGCCCACAGGGCCAGCAGCAGCTCCTGCATCTTCAGGCGGGTCAGCGCGTCGAGGGCGCCGAAGGGCTCGTCCATCAGCAGCACGCGGGGCTGGTTGATCAGCACCCGGGCGATCTCCACGCGCTGCTGCATGCCGCCGGAGAGGGCATTGGGGTAGCTGTTCTCGAAGCCCTGCAGGCCCACCTCGGCGAGCCAGGTCAGGGCCTGGGCGCGGCGTTCGGCGCGCGGCACGCCGCGCATGCGCAGGCCGTAGGCGACGTTGTCGAGGACCGTCAGCCACGGGAACAGGGTGTGGTGCTGGAACACCAGGCCGCGCTCCGGGCCGGGCCCGGCGATGGGCTGGCCGTCGAGCAGCAGGCGCCCGCTGGACGGCGCCAAGTGGCCGGCCAGCCCGCCCAGCAGCGTGGACTTGCCGCAGCCGGACGGCCCCAGCAGGCACACGAACTCGCCGGGCCGGATACTCACGGACACGTCGTCGAGGGCGGTGAAGCGCGCCGCGCCGCTGCCCAGCTCGACGGACACCCGCTCGATCTCCAGGCTGCCGGTGGCGGGCTCCGCCGGGGACAGATCGGACAGTTTCAGTACGGCGTTCATGCGCGGCCTCCGGGGCGATACCAGGGCATCAGGGCCTGCCCGGCGCGGTGCAGCAGGGCACTGCTGCCCATGCCGAGCAGGCCGATGAGCAGCATCCCGACGATGATGTTGGCGTAGTTCTGGACGGTGTAGGACTCCCAGGTGTAGTAGCCGATGCCGTACTGCCCGGAGATCATCTCGGCGGTGACGAGGCAGAACCAGCAGGTGCCCATGCCGATGCTGAGCCCGGTGAGCACCGACGGCGCGGCGGCCGGCAGGATCACCCGCAGGAAGATGCCCCAGCGGCGCGTGCCGAGGCTGCGCGCCGAGGCGATGAGGCGCGGGTCGACGCCGTGCACGCCGTGGATGGTGTTGAGCAGGATCGGGAACAGCGCGCCGACGAAGGTGATGAAGATCATGCTGCCCTCCGAGGACGGGAACATCAGGATCGACAAGGGAATCCAGGCCACCGCCGGGATCGGCCGGGCCACCTCGAGGGGCGGCATCAGCGTCTCCCGGACCCAGTGGAAACGCCCGATCGCCAGTCCCAGCCCGACCCCGGCAACGGCCGCCAGCACGAATCCCGACAGGACTCGGCTGAGGCTGCTGCCCAGGTGGTACTGGAGCTTCGGCGACTGCAGCAGGGCCCACGCGGCATCCAGCACTTCCAGCGGCTGCGGCACGTTCTGGAAGGTCACCAGGCCCAGGTTCAGGTGCCGGGACGCGGCCAGGTGCCACAGGGCCACGCAGGCCAGCAGCGACAGCGCGGGCAGCAGGCGCCGCCCCGCCGAAGGGCGATCGGAGACGTTCACCGGCCGCCCCCGGCCGCTTTTAGGGCGGCGAAGTCGAGCAGCTGGCCCTTGTTGGCCGAGGCGTAAGCCACCGCCGCGTCCTTCTGCAGGAAGGCGCTCACCTCGCCCTGAGCGTCGCGGGCGAACCAGGCCGTCGGCGCCAGCAGCTTGATGTGGTGGATCAGGTCATGCACATACACCGCACGCACGCTCTTGCCGGACTGCTCCAGGCGACGCAGATCCTGGAAGGCGTTGCCGATGCTGGCGTAGTGGCGCACCTTCGGCTCGCCGGCCACCCACAAGCCAGCCAGGCGCTTGAAGTCGGTGATCGGCTTGCCGGTCAGCGCGTCGTTGGCCTTGAGGGGCAGCTTGTCGTAGTTCTTCAGGCGGGCATCGTAGTTGAGGCCGGCCTGCTTGAAGGCGGCGCGGATGTACTGGTCGTCCACAAAGGTGGCCGGGTCCAGCGTCACGTCGATGCGGCGCATCAGGTGCAGCGTGTCGATGGAGGTCTTGAGGGCCTGGCGGTACTCGGGCTTCCAGGTGAAGTCGCGGGTCTGCAGGCCGAGGGGGCCGTGGAAGAGGTAGCTCACCGGCGCCTCGATGCCGGTCGTCTTCTCGATCAGCTCGCTGTATTTCTCGGGGTCGCTGGCGAACAGGCGGTCGGCCTCGATGGCCGCGCGCAGGAAGGCCACCACCACTTCCGGGTACTTCTTGGCGAACTCGGCGTTCACCAGCGAACCGTGGAAGGTCGGCGTGGACGACTGGACGCCGTCGTAGATCTTGCGGGCGAAGCCGCGGTAGGGGAACAGCTCGGCGAAGGGCACGAAGTCGGCGTGGGCGTCGATCTTGCCGGCCTGCAGCGCGGGGCCGGCGACTTCCGGCGCCTGGGTGACGATGTTGACGTCCTTCTCCGGGTCGATCTTCTGGCTCTTCAGCGCACGCAGCAGCATGCCGTGGGCGGCGGAGGCGAAGGGCACAGAGATGGTCTTGCCGCGCAGTTCGGCGAGGGAGGTGACGGTGGAGTCCTTCGGCACCACCACGCCGTTGCCGCTGCCCTCGGTGCTGCCGGACAGTACGGTGATGAACAGGCTCTTCTTGCCGGCCTTCTGGAAGGCCGCGCCGTTGGCCGAGCCGGGGAAGTCGGCCATCGTGCCGATGTCCAGCTTGTCGGCCACCATCTCGTTGGTCAGCGGCGCGCCAGAGGTGAAGTTCTTCCACTGGATGTCGTACTGCACGCCCTTGTACTTGCCGTCCTTCGGCAGGTATTTGTCGAGCAGCTTGAGCTCGCGGATCAGCAGCCCACCGGTGGCGCAGTTGATCGTGGTGTCCTGGGTGCCGATCGCCACGCGCAGGGTTTCGGCATGGGCGGCCAGGCTTACGGTCATCGCGGCAAGCGCCGCAGCAGCAGTCTTGGTCAGGGTCGAAAATCGCATGAATGGGTCATCCGTCGGTTGGGGTTAGCGCAGCAAATAGGGAATCGCGACCTGGATCGCGCCAGTCGGACAGTCCTTCTGGCACGGCAGGCAGTACCAGCACTCGTCCCGCTTCATGTAGGCCTTGCCGGTGGCGGGGTCGATGTCGAGGATGTCCATCGGGCACACGTCGATACACACCGTGCAGCCCTTGTGGGCAATGCATTTGTCGAGGTCTACGGTGACCGCCGCTTCGCTGTACTGGGCGATGCTTCGGGGTTGGAAAGCCATGGGTATCTCCGGAAATCAGGCGGTGGCGACGGCCCGGGCGGCCGTCGTCGGGTTCAGGCGCAGGCGGTCGTAGGCGTCCTTTTCCTGCTCGGCAATGGGCACGATGTAGGGCTCGACCGGGCGCTTGAGGTGGCTCATGCGGCCGTCGGCGCCCTTCTTCAGATGGGCGTGGCAGAACCACTCGGCGTCGTTGCGCTCGGGGTGGTCGACGCGCAGGTGGTACAGGCCCCAGCGGCTCTCGGTGCGGAACAGGGAGGCGCGGGCGGCCATCTCGGCGCAGTCGAGGATCGCCGCCACTTCGGCGCAGCGCATCAGTTCGTGGGCGTCCGCCGCCTTGAGCTGCTGCAGGTCTTCGCGGATCTCGGCGAAGCGCTCCAGCGCGATCTCGTACTTGCGGGTCACCTTGGGGGGTTGCAGGTAGTCGTTCACGAAGCGGCGCAGCTTGTATTCCACCTGCAGCGGCGGCAGGCCGTGCTCGCGCAGCAGCGGCGCGAAGATGCGCGCCTTCTCCCGCTCGACCTGCTCCGCGTCGATGGGTGCGAAGTCGATGGCGGCGGCGCGCTCGGCCGCATTGACGCCGGCAAACCAGCCATAGACGAAGGCCCCGAGCATGTAGTTGTGCGGCACCGCGGCCATGTCGCCAGCCGAGTAGAGGCCCGGCACCGTGGTTTCGGCGCGCTCGTTCACATACACGCCGGAGGCGCTGTGGCCACTGCAGAAGCCGATCTCCGAGATGTGCATCTCGACCATCCGGTGGCGGTAGTCGGTGCCGCGGCCGGCGTGGAACTGCCCGCGGCTCGGCCGCTCGTTGCCGTGCAGGATGGTCTCGATGGTCTGGATGGTCTCCTCGGCCAGGTGGTCGAGCTTGAGGAACACCGGGCCATTGCCGCTCTGCAGTTCCTGGTAGAACTCCAGCATCATCTGGCCGCTCCAGTAGTCGCACTCGATGAAGCGCTCGCCGCGGTTGTTGGCGGTGTAGCCGCCCAGCGGACCGGTCACATAGGCGCAGGCCGGGCCGTTGTAGTCCTTGATCAGCGGGTTGATCTGGTAGCACTCCAGGTTGGCCAGCTCGGCCCCTGCGTGGTAGGCCATGGCGTAGCCGTCGCCGGCGTTGGTGGGGTTCTCGTAGGTGCCCATCAGGTAGCCGGAAGCCGGCAGGCCCAGCCGCCCGGCGGCGCCACAGGCCAGCACCACCGCCTTGGCGCGGATCACGTGGAATTCGGCGGTGCGCGAGTCGAAGCCCATCACGCCGTTGACGCTGCCGTCGGCGGCGGTCAGCAGGCGGGTGGCGACGATACGGTTGGTGATCTCGACGCGCGCCCGCTTGAGCTGGCGGTAGAGCACCTTCTTGACGTCGTGGCCTTCCGGCATCGGCAGCACGTAGGTGCCCATGTGGTGCACCTTGCGCATCGCGTAGTCGCCGTTGGCGTCCTTCTCGAACTTCACGCCCCAGCGGTCGAGCTGCTCGATGGTGGTGAAGCTGTGCTTGGCGTAGGCATACACCGTGGCCTGGTTGACGATGCCGTCGTTGGCGATGGTGATTTCCTTGGTGTACTGCTCGGGCGTCGCATAGCCCGGCACAACGGCGTTGTTGAGGCCGTCCATGCCCATCGAGATCGCCCCACTGCGCTTCACGTGGGCCTTGTCGAGGAGCAGCACGCGCGCATCGGGGTTGCGCTCCTTGGCCTTGATGGCGGCCATCGGGCCGGCGGTTCCGCCGCCGACCACCACTACGTCGTATTCGCTTTCGATGACCTTAATGTCGTTGGGCATAACTCACTCCGCAGAGGATGGATCGCGATCCACCTTGAATCGGTATTGGAAGGTGTCGCCGCGGAAGTACAGGAACTCGTAATCCACGGGACGGCCGGCGTGGTCGTGGGTCAGGCGCTCGACGCGCAGCAGCGGCGCCCCCCGGGCCACATTGAGCCGGCTGGCCAGCTCGGTATCGGCGGCCACCGCATCCAGGGCCAGTTCGGCCTGGCCCAGCGGCACGCCGCAGTCGTTCTCGAGAATGACAAAGATGTCGCGCCCCTCCAGGTCGGCCCGTGCCACCTGCAGGCCCAGGTCCCGCTGTAGCCAGGTCAGTTCGACCGACACTGGCTCCCGGTCGAGCAGGCGCAGGCGGCGGATCTCGATGACCGTCGCGCCCTCCGCGACGCCGAGGCGGGCCGCCACCCGCGCATCGGCCACCACTTCGGCGAGGCTCAGCAGGCGGTTGCGCACCTCGTGGCCGTGGCTGCCCATCTGCTCGGCAAAGCCTTGCAGGCGGCTCACGTTCTGGAAGGCCTTTGGGCGGCTGACGAAGCTGCCGCTGCCCTGCCGGGTGTAGATCAGGCCTTCCTGCTGCAGCGCGCCGATGGCCTGGCGCACGGTGATGCGGCTGGCGTCGAACTGGGCGCCCAGTTCGCTCTCGGACGGCAGGCGGGTACCTGCCGGCCAGTCGCCGTCGAGGATGCGCAGGCGCAGTGCCTTGCTGATCTGCCGGTACAAGGGCACATCGGCAAATTCCGGCCGGGAGGTTTGCAGTTCAGTGGAGGACATCTCAACTCGTCATAACAAGCTGAGACCAATTTATTGATCCAGATCAAAATCCGGAACTGAAAAGAAATGCGAACGATATGAACACATAAGAAAAAGCATTCACTACGCGTCTCCTGATATGCGGAATCGATTCACCCGCCTGGTCTGCCGGCGCGATGCTGGCGGCGCATCAGGGATGTGCTGTTTTCCGTGCAGCCGGCAGGGCCGGGCCGGCGCACCCGGAATAGCCGCCAGTGCGCTAAGCCCTTCAGTGCGCAGCGAAAAGGCAGCACCGCAACGGACGTCTATCTACGGGGCATGGAACTTGCGCCGCACGGGCCTCATTCCGCTCCCCCCACGAGACAACCCGATGCCCACCGACCTGACCCAACTCAGCGCCCACACCCTGCTCGGCCTTTACCGCAGCCGCAAGGTCTCCCCCGTCGACGTGACCCGCGCGGTGCTGGCCCGCATCGACAGCCTGCAGCCCCACTACAACGCCTACCGTGCGGTGGATGCGGAGTTCGCGCTGGTCCAGGCCCGCGCCTCGGAGACGCGCTGGCAGCGCCAGAAGCCCCTCGGCGGGCTGGACGGGATTCCGGTGGCCTTCAAGGATCTGCTCAACGTGAAGGGATTTCCGACCCGCAAGGGCAGCCTCGCCACGCCCGACACGCCGGCCGGCGAAGACTCACCGGCGGCGGCACGGCTGCGCGAGAGCGGCGCGGTGATCCTCGGCAAGACGCAGACCGCCGAGTTCGGCTGGAAGGGCCTCACCGAGACGAAGCTGGCCGGCATCACGCCGAACGCCTGGGACCGCCAGTACGCCAGCGGTGGCAGCAGTGGCGGCGCGGCGGTGGCCGCGGCACTGGGCCTGGGGCCACTGCAGGTCGGCACCGACGGCGGCGGCTCGATCCGCCAGCCGGCGGCGGTGAACGGGGTGTTCGGCTTCAAGCCCACCTACGGACGGGTGGCGGGTTATCCGGCCGCCCACAACGGTAGCCTGTTCCACATCGGCCCGCTGACCCGCAATGTCACCGACGCGGCACTGCTGCTCAACGTGATCGCCGCACCGGACGTACGCGACTGGAGCAGCCTGCCGAAGGACATCGGCGACTGGACGGCCGGCCTCGACAACGGCATCAAGGGCCTGCGCATCGCCTACAGCCGCACGCTGGGCTATCTGAAGGTGGATGCGGGCATCGCCGCGGTGGTGGACCGGGCGGCGGCACGCCTGGCAGACCTGGGCGCGATCGTCGAGGCAGTGGACCCGGGCTTCGAAAACCCGGCACCCATCCTCGATGCGCTGGCCGCCGAGCGGGCGGTGCGCCTGCGCCGGGACATCGGCGCCGCCGGGCTGGCGCTGGTCGATCCGGCGATCCGGGAATCGGTCGAAAAGGCGGAGCAGCACAGTCTGACCGACGTGGTAGCCGCCCACCAGGCGCGCGCGGCGCTGGGAGCCAGCCTGCGCCGCTTCCACCAGCGCTACGACCTGCTCGTCACGCCGGTCACCTCGCAGCCGGTGCCGCGGCTCGGCACGGCGCCGGCTGCGCCCTTCCTGTCCCCGTTCAACCTCACCCAGCAACCGGCGGCAGCGGTGCCGGCGGGCATCGACAGCAACGGCCTGCCGGTGGCACTGCACATCGTCGGCCCGCAGTTCGCCGACCTGCGCGTACTGCGGGCGGCCCGGGCACTGGAGCGCCACCAGGCCTTCCCGATCCTGCACCTGAGCGCCCTGCTGTGACGCGGGGCGCGAGGCAGGCGCTTACTTCGCGCCGCCGCCGAGCACCTTGTACAGCGTGACCTGGTTGCTCAGCCCGGCCAGCCGGACGGTGATCAGGCTCTGCTCGGCGCTGTACTGGGCGCGCTGGGAGTCGAGCACCGCCAGGTAGCTGTCCACGCCCTTGTCGAAGCGCGCCTTGGACAGGCGGTAGCTGGCCGCGGTGGCATCGACGAGGGATTGCTGGGCGGCCAGCTGGCCTTCCAGCGGGGTGCGCAGCGACAACGCATCGGCGGCTTCGCGGAAGGCGGTCTGCACGGCCTTTTCGTACTGGGCCAGGCCGATCGCCCGGTCCGCCTCGGCAACCTTGAGGTTGGCACTGATCCGCCCGGCGTCGAAGATCGGCAGGGTGATCTGCGGCGAGAAGCTCCAGCTGCCGGCGCCGCCCTTGAACAGCTCGGACAGCTGGCTGCTGGCGACGCCACCCTTGGCGGTCAATGTGATACTCGGGAAGTAGGCCGCCCGCGCAGCACCGATGTTGGCGTTGGCAGCCTGCAGCGCACGTTCCGCCTGCAGCACGTCGGGGCGCCGCTGCAGCACGTCCGCCGGCACGCCGTCGGGCACGCCGGCCAGCGCCGAGACGCTGCCCAGTTCGCCCGGCTGGGCCAGCTCGTCGGGCAGCGGGCCGCCGAGCAGCAGCGCCAGCGCGTTGCGGTCCTGGGCCAGCTGGCCGGTGTAGCGAGCGACGTCCACGCGCGCCGAGTCGACGCTGGTCTGGGCCTGGCGCAGGTCCAGCTCCGACGCGCTGCCGAGTTCGAAGCGGCGCTTGGTGAGGTCGTAGGAACTCTGCTGGCTGGCGCGGGTTTCCTCGGCCAGCTTCAGGCGCTCGTTGTCGGCGACCAGCGTCAGATAGGCGCTGGCGACCTCGGCCACCAGACTGATCTGCGCGCTGCGCCGGGCTTCCTCGGTGCCAAGGAACTGGTACAGGGCCTGGTCCTTGAGGCTGCGGATGCGGCCGAAGAAATCCAGCTCGTAGGACGCAAAGCCGAGGCCGGCGGTGTACTGGTGGGTGGTCATCGCCTGGCCGGTGGTGGACAGGCTGGCCGGCGTGCGCTGGCCGGTGCCGCCGGCCGTCGCCTGCACGGTGGGGAACAGGTCGGCACGCTGGATCTGGTACTGGGCGCGGGCCTTCTCGATGTTGAGGGCGGCGACGCGGAGATCCCGGTTGTTGTCCAGAGCCAGCGCGATGAGCTGGCGCAGGCGGGCATCGGTGAAGAAGTCCTGCCAGCCGATGTCGGCCGCGGCGGCACCGGTGGCGGCGCCCGCGTCGGCCGGCCATTGCTGCGGCACCGGCGCGGCCGGCGTCGCGTAGTCGGGGGCCAGCGTGGCGCAGCCGGCCAGCACGGCGGAGGCCAGCGCCGCGGCGAGAAGAGTCATGCGGGGCATCTCAGCGCACCTCCTGGGCGGGGATGGATTCGGCCTGGGCGGCGTCCGGAGCGATCTTGCCCCGGAACACCCGCCGCACGGCCACGAAGAACAGCGGCACGAACAGCACGGCCAGCACGGTGGCGGACAGCATGCCGCCGATCACGCCGGTGCCGATGGCGTTCTGCGCGCCTGAACCGGCACCGTTGGAGATGGCCAGCGGCAGCACGCCGAGGATGAAGGCCAGCGAAGTCATCACGATCGGCCGCAGGCGCAGGCGCACTGCTTCCAGCGTCGCGTCGATCAGGCCCTTGCCGTGCTCCATCTGCTCCTTGGCGAATTCGACGATCAGGATCGCGTTCTTCGCCGACAGGCCGATGGTCATCAGCAGGCCGACCTGGAAGTACACGTCGTTGGACAGCCCGCGCATCATCGCCGCCAGCAGCGCACCGATGATCCCCAGCGGCACCACCAGCATCACCGCGAACGGGATGGACCAGCTTTCGTACAGCGCGGCCAGGCACAGGAACACCACCAGCAGCGAAATCGCGTACAGGGCCGGCGCCTGGGAGCCGGACAGGCGCTCCTGGTAGGACAGGCCGGTCCATTCGAAACCGATGCCGGCCGGCAGCTTGGAAGCCATTTCTTCCATCGCCACCATCGCCTCGCCGGTACTGTGGCCGGGCGCCGCGGAACCCATGATCTCCGCCGACGGCAGGCCGTTGTAGCGCTCCAGACGCGGCGAGCCGTAGGCCCAGTGGGCCGACGCGAAGGACGAGAAAGGCACCATGGCGCCGTTGCTGTTGCGCACGTACCACTTGTTCAGGTCTTCCGGCTGCATGCGTGCCGAGGCGTCGCCCTGCAGGTAGACCCGCTTGACGCGGCCCTTGTCGATGAAGTCATTGACGTAGGCGCTGCCCCAGGCGGTCTGCAGGGCGTTGTTGATGTCGGCCAGGGACAGGCCCAGCGCGCCGGCCTTGGCGTGGTCGATGTCGAGCTTGTACTCGGGGGTATCGTCCTGGCCGTTGGGGCGCACGCCGACCAGCAGCGGGTTCTGCGCCGCCATGCCGAGCAGCTGGTTGCGGGCGTCGATCAAGGCCTGGTGGCCGAGGCCGGCGCGGTCCTGCAGCTGGAAGTCGAAGCCGCTGGCGTTGCCGAGTTCCACCACCGCCGGCGGCGCGAAGGCGAAGGCCATCGCGTTGCGGAAGGTGGAGAAATAACCCATCGCCTTGCCGGCCACCGCCGCCACCTTCAGGTCGGGACGCTTGCGCTCGCTCCAGTCCTTCAGGTTGATGAAGGCGATCCCGTTGTTCTGGCCGCTGCCGGCGAAGCTGAAGCCGGTAACGGTGAAGATGGAATCCACGGCCTCCTTCTGGTCTTCCATGAAGTGGTGCTCGACCTTCTCCATGACCGCCAGCGTGCTTTCGGCGGTCGAGCCGGCCGGCAGGATCACCTGGGACATCAGGAAACCCTGGTCTTCTTCCGGCAGGAAGGCGGTCGGCAGGCGCAGGAACAGCGCGCCCATGCCGACTACGATGAGGCCGTAGATCAGCAGGTAGCGCTTGCTGCTGCCCAGCATGCGGGCAACGACGGAGCGGCTGCCTTCGTTGCTGCGCTCGAAGGCGCGATTGAACCAGCCGAAGAAACCGCCCAGCAGGCCGCCCTCACCGGCCGTGTGGCCCTTCTCCACCGGCTTCAGCAGCGTTGCGCAGAGCGCTGGCGTAAGGACCAGCGCCACCACCACCGACAACACCATCGACGACACGATGGTGATCGAGAACTGGCGGTAGATGACGCCGGTGGAACCGCCGAAGAAGGCCATCGGCACGAACACCGCCGACAGCACCAGCGCGATGCCGATCAGCGCGCCGGTGATCTGGTTCATCGACTTGCGCGTCGCCTCCTTCGGCGACAGGCCTTCCTCGCTCATCACCCGCTCGACGTTCTCCACCACCACGATGGCATCGTCCACCAGCAGGCCGATGGCCAGCACCACGCCGAACATGGTCAGCGTGTTGATCGAGAAGCCGGCCGCGGAGAGCACGCCGAAGGTGCCGAGCAACACCACCGGCACGGCGATGGTCGGGATCAGCGTGGCGCGGAAGTTCTGCAGGAACAGGTACATCACCAGGAAGACCAGCACGATGGCTTCGACCAGGGTCTTCACCACTTCCTCGATGGAGACCTTCACGAAGGGCGTGGTGTCGTAGGGCGCCACCGCCTTCACGCCCGGCGGGAAGAACTTGGACAGCTCGTTCAGCTTGGCCTTCACCGCATCGGCGGTGTCCAGTGCGTTGGCGCCGGTGGCGAGCTTGATCGCCAGGCCGGTAGCCGGCTTGCCGTTGTAGCGCGCCACCACGTCGTAGGACTCGCCGCCGAGCTCGATACGCGCCACGTCGCGCAGGCGCACGGAGGCACCGTCGGCGGTGGTACGCAGCAGGATCGCGCCGAACTGCTCGGGCGTCTGCAGGCGGCTCTGGGCAGTGATCGTCGCATTCAGGCGCTGGCCCTTCGGCGACGGCATGCCGCCGAGCTGGCCGGCGGAGACCTGAGCGTTCTGGGCGGTAATGGCGGCGCTGATGTCCGCCGGGGTCAGCTTGTAGTTGTGCAGCTTGGCCGGATCGAGCCAGATGCGCATCGCGTACTTGCTGCCGAACAGCTGGGTCTCGCCGACGCCGTTGATGCGCGCCACGATGTCCTGCACGTTGGAGGCGACGTAGTCCCCCAGATCGATGTCGCTGAGGCTGCCGTCTTCCGACACGAAGCCGACCACCATCAGGAAGTTGCTGGTGGCCTTGGCAACCTGCACGCCCTGCTTCTGCACTTCCTGCGGCAGCAGCGGGGTGGCCAGGGCCAGCTTGTTCTGCACCTGCACCTGGGCGATGTCCGGGTCGGTGCCGGCGTCGAAGGTCAGGGTGATCGTCACCGAACCCGACGAGTCGCTGGCCGACGACATGTAGGTCAGGTGATCGATGCCTTTCATCTTCTGCTCGATCACCTGGGTGACGGTGTCTTCCAGGGTCTTGGCGGAGGCGCCGGGGTAGGTCGCGCTGATCGACACCGCGGGCGGGGCGATCGGCGGGTACTGGGAGATCGGCAACGTGCGGATCGCCAGCACGCCGGCGAGCATGATGACGATCGCGATGACCCACGCGAAGATGGGCCGGTCGATGAAGAAACGGGACATGCGCGTACTCCCTTAGCGTGCCACGACCGCCGGGCCGGCCGGCGTCGGCGCCTCGGCCTTGGTGGCCGCCACCGGCTTGACCGGTGCCCCCGGACGGATCTTCTGCAAGCCGTCGACGATCAGCTTGTCGCCGGCCTTCAGGCCGTCGCTGACCAGCCACTTGTCGCCCAGCACCCGGCTGGTCTTGAGGACGCGCTGTTCGGCCTTGCCATCGGCGCCCACCACCATCGCGGTCGGATTGCCCTTGGTGTCGCGGCTGACGCCCTGCTGCGGCACCAGAATGGCCTGCTCGTCGACGCCCTCTTCGAGCACCGTGCGCACGTACATGCCGGGCAGCAGGTCGCCCTTCGGGTTGGGGAAGACGGCGCGCAGCGTGATCGTGCCGGTACTCTGGTCCACGGTGATGTCGGAGAACTGCAGCTTGCCGGGCAGCGGATAGGCACTACCGTCCTCGAGCACCAGCTTGACCGCCGCCTGGCCGGCGCCGGCCTTCTTGAGCTGGCCGCTGGCCAGGTCGCGCTTGAGGCGCAGCAGCTCGGCGCTGGACTGGGTCACGTCCACATAGATCGGGTCGAGCTGCTGCACGGTGGCCAGCGCGGTCTGCTGGCTGGCCGTCACCAGCGCGCCCGGCGTCACCGTCGAACGGCCGATGCGCCCGGCGATCGGTGCGGCGACCTTGGTGTAGGCCAGATTGATGCGCGCCGTCTCGACCGCCGCCTTGGCCGCCGCCACATCGGCCAGGCCCTGCTTGAGGGCGGCCTGGGCGTCGTCGTAATCCTGCTGGCTCACAGCCTTGATGGTCACCAGCTCCTCGTAACGGGACGCCTTGCTGCGCGTGCTCGCCAGGTTGGCTTCGGCCTTGGCGAGGCTGGCCTTGGCGCTCTCGAAGGCCGCCTGGTAAGTGGCCGGATCGATCTGGTACAGCGGCTGCCCGGCGGCCACATCGCCGCCTTCGGTGAACAGCCGCTTCTGGATGATGCCGCCGACCTGCGGCCGCACCTCGGAAACCATGTATGCAGCCGTGCGGCCGGCCAGCTCGGTGGTCAGCGCCACCTTCTGCGGCTGGATGTCCACCACACCAACTTCGGCGGGCCCCATCGGGTGCTGCTCACCGGCAGCCTTCGGCTCGCCACAGCCGCTCAGGATCACGCTGCCCAGCGCCAGCAGAAGCCCGGCGGAACGCACCGCCCTGTTCATTTCGATCTGCATATCCAACACCTTTCCTGCCTAGAGTGGGCGCCAAATCAGCCCGTTGGGGAGAGCAAAAAATATTCGGCGCCCATAAAAGAATGAACGCTCATTCTAGTTCGAACGCTCATTCTATATTAGAATTTGCCATACAAGCAAACGCCTAAAGATGGCAGACCCTCAACGCAAGGGTCGCCCCATGACACGAGGACGAGGAGAAAACAGCCATGAACACACAGACTTACGCCCAGCAGGAACAATCCCGCGCCGACGCCCGCAAGGCCCAGGTGCTCAACGCCGCCACCGAGTGCTTCCGCCGCCAGGGCTTCCACGGCGCCAGCATGGCGCAGATCTCGAAGGCCGCCGGCATGAGCGTCGGCCACATCTACCACTACTTCGAGAACAAGGAAGCGATCATCGCGGCGATCGTCGAGCGCGATCTGCTCAACCTGCTGACCATCACCCAGCGCATCCGTTCCGCCAGTGCCGACGGCGACATCCTGCGGGCCATGGTGGACGACATCCAGCACTGCACCGCGGACCTCGACAACGACGACGCGCCGCTGATGCTCGAGATCGTCGCCGAGGCGGCGCGCAATCCGGGCGTCGCCACCATCGTGCACACCGCCGACCGCACCGCCCGCGAGCGCCTCGTCGAACTCATCCGCGAAGGCCTGCAGTTCCGCGGCGTGAACTGCTCCGAAGCCCAGATGGAAGGGCCGCTGGAAGTGCTGTATGCGGTCTTCGAAGGCCTCACGGTGCGCATGATCCGCAACCCGGACCTCGATCCACAGATCCTGCTGTCGCCGCTGCGCAGCGTGCTGGAACACATCCTCGAAGAGCTGATCTTCAAGACCGCCGGCAAGGCTGCTGTCGGAAAGACCGCCTGAACGCCTCCGGCGCACACGGTCATTGACATCGAGCAAGCTCCGCCCGCCGAAAAAAGCGTAGCTTAGGGGCTCCCACGACAACACATCGGTGAGGTGCCCATGTTCCCGCTGCAGAACCTCTACGCGCCGGCTGGCGCGGGCCGGCTCAACGACCTGATGTCCTTCTACCAGGGCACCTTCGTGTGCGCCCAGCGCCTGATCTCGCTCAACCTCAAGGCGGCGCAGTCGCTGATGGAGGGCAATCTGGAAACGGTGCAGACCCTGGCCAGGGCCCGCGACCTCCAGACCTGGAACGCAGCACAGATCGCGCTGACCGAGCAGTTCATCGACCAGGTCATCGGCTATGCCGGCGATTTCAACGAGGTGGTTGCCGCCAACCAGCATGAACTGGCCGAACTCCTCACCGTCCGCCCGGCCCCGTCAGGCACACAGGCCGCGCCGGCGTCTGCGCTGACGGCAGGCCCGACGATCGTCGGCGAGATGGTCAGGACCATGCTGGATGCAGCCGTCAAATCCCGCGACACCATGCTCGACATGGCCCAGCAGGCGGATGCCCGCCTGCACAGCAAACCGGCCGGCAAACGCCGCTGAGCGGCTGGAGTCCAGCTCCAGGTAGGTGCCGGTGAAGCCATGGGGCGGCAGCCACTTGGCCATCGCGGCGGGATCGAGAAAGGCCCGGTAGATACGCTCCGGCGGCGCACGGCATGGGTCATTCACACGCCCCTGCGCTGTATCGAAGCGCACAGCGCTGCGGCCCGGCTGCTGCCCCCGCCACAGGCAAGGGCACGTGCTCCCCGGGCGGATTGCGGCAGCCCTACTCCGCGGCGTACTGGAATTCCACCAGCGTATCGTCCGGCCAGCTGCCGTCATGGTAGGGCGCGGCGAAGAAACGGCCATTGGCGATGATCCGCTTCGCGTCCAGCGGCTCGCGCCGCTCCCCGGCAATCAAGGTAGCGCCGACCAGGCGTCTGGGCGCCCGAATGCCGATCCGCGCCATCGACGTATGGCACGGGCCGCCCAACACCGCGAACGCGGTCCGCTGCAGGAGGCCCACATCGTCCTTGACGATGGCCCAGCCGATCTCGCATTGCAGACGCAGATCACCGAGACGCCGCGCATTGTCCGGCACGCCCGGCGTACGGATGTCGGGCAGGCCGATATACAGGCCCGGCTTGCGATTGACGATGAGGTCGGCATTGTCGTCCCAGGCCTGCTGGTCCCGCGGCAGGGCAAAACGGCGCTCGGCATCCAGCGCGATCGGGAGCGAGGCATTGCCGCTCACCAGATGCAGCGCCAGCATGTTGTCCGCTGCGCCATCGACCTGCCGGTCGCGCAGCGCCAGCACGAAGCGCAGCGACGCGTCCGGCGCCAGCTGATGGTGCTGCGCGAAGACCTCGAAAGCGCGCCACGCCTTACGGTATGGAAACAACGTGGGCGTCTGGCTCTTCACCGTGACGACACCCAGTTCCTGCACGGGCTCCGTGTCGGCGGCGGCGGACGCGGAGAGCGAATGGATCAGCCCGATTCCCGCGAGCAGCCCCCAGGATAGCTGGCAAAGTCGTGATTTCATGGGAACGATTTCCAGCAAAGCCCATGCCAGACTGCACGATCTGCAGCCCGAAGACGGGGCTCACGTCCCGCCGGCCTGCTCCAGCCAGCGGTCCAGCAGCGCGAACAACACGTCCGGAGCCACCGGCTTGGCGATGAAATCGTTCATGCCGGCTGCCAGGCAGCGCGCCTTGTCTTCGGCGAAGGCGTTGGCGGTGAGGGCCAGGATCGGCACGGCCCGCCGGCCGGGCAGCGCGCGGATGCGGCGGGTGGCTTCGAGGCCGTCCATGCCGGGCATCTGCATGTCCATCAGGATCAGCGCATAGTCGGTGGTGGTCACCATGTTCAAGCACTGCACGCCGTCCTCGGCGGCCTCCACCGTCAGGCCCACATCGCCGAGCAGGCCCAGCATGATCTCCCGATTGACCGGCTCGTCCTCCACCAGCAGGATGCGGCGCCCCGTGTGGCGGCGCGTCAGGCGCTGCTCCGCCGTCTCGGCCACGTCGGCCATCGCCGTCGCCAGGTCCTGTGCGCCCTTGCGCAGGCGGGCGGTGAACCAGAAGGTGCTGCCCTGCCCCGGCACGCTGCTGGCGCCGGCATCGCCGCCCATCAGCTGGGCGATCTTCTTCGTGATGGCCAGCCCGAGGCCCGTTCCGCCGTACTTGCGCGTCATGCTGTTGTCGGCCTGCTCGAACACGTTGAACAGGCGCGGCATGGCCTCCGCCCCAATGCCGACCCCGCTGTCCTCGACGACGAAGCGCAGCACCACGCTGTCCGCCTCCTCCTCCAGCGTGTCGACGCGCAGCGCGATGTGGCCGGCCTCGGTGAACTTCACCGCATTGTTGGCGTAGTTGAGCAGGGCCTGCTGCAGGCGGGTCGCGTCGCCGAGCAGTACGCAGGCCGGCAACTGCAGCTGCAGGTCGAGCCGCAGCTGGCGCGCCTCCGCCGGCCCGCGGATCATGTCCACCACCGCCCCGACGATGCGCTCCACGCGCAGCGGCACCTCATCCATGCTGAGCTTGCCAGCCTCGATCTTGCTCAGTTCGAGCACCGCATTGATGATGTGCAGCAGATGCACGCCTGCCGCCTCCAGCTTGCCGAGCTGCTGGGTCTGGCGCACGTTCAGGCCGCCGCGGCGCAGCAGGTGGGCCATGCCGATGATGGCGTTGAGCGGTGTGCGGATCTCGTGGGACATGTTGGCCAGGAAGGCGCTCTTGGCCAGGTTGGCGCTCTCCGCCGCCCGTGTGGCCTGCAGCAGTTCGCCGGTGCGGCGGGCCACCGTGTCCTCCAGATCCTGCCGGTAGCGGATCTGCCGCCACAACAGCACGGCCAGCAGAGCCAGACAGGCCAGCGTGGATACCGTCGAAATCAGCGCCGTGCGCCACCATTCGGCGAGGAAATCCCCCGTCGCCAGCCCCACTGCCACATAGAAGGGATAGGCACCGACCCGCTTGTACGCATAGATGCGTTCCCGTCCGTCGAGCGCCGCCTCGAAACGGATGATCCCCTTCCGGTCGCCCTGCTCGATGCGCATGTGCATCGGGTTGTTGGTGAGGGCCTGATTGACCGCCTCGGGCCGCAGCGGGATGCGCATCACCAGCCGCGCATCGTCGCTGCGCCGCCAGGTGACGACACCGTGTTCGCCGAGGTCGATGGCGTCCACCAGCGTCGCCAGATAATCCAGTTCGAGCGGCGCCATCGCCGCCCCCACGAAGCGCCCCTGGGCATCGCGGATCGGCAGCGCGGCAAAGAGCTGCGGCCGGTGGCTGATGCGCCCGACGCTGACCTCCGAAAAGAACAGCGGATGATCCGGCTGCGCCTTGAGGACCTCGAAATAACTGCGCCCGCGCGCACTCGGCGGCGTACCCGTGGCGAGACTCTCCGACAGATACAGCACATTGCCGTCCCGGTCGATCAGGCGCAGCCCGCTGATCTCCGGAAAACGCTGGGCCCAGGCGACAAGCTTGCGGTGCAGCTCCGCTGCGTAGCGCTCCCGGGCGGCCAGATCGAGGGCCGCGGCGGGGACCTCCGCCGCCAGCGCCGCGAGCGTCGTCTCGGTACGCCGCAGGGACACGTCCAGCCGTGCTTCGAGCACCTCGACGAGATTGCGCGCATTGGCGGTCGCCAGCCGGGTCTGGCCCTGGTAGCTCTCCGCCAGGAAGAAGCCGAGCAGCACCAGCACGCCGATCGCAAACAACAGGAAGCCGCCGAAGGACTTGCAGCACGACAGCCTGGATGCAAAGCGCCCATGCACGCGGCCGGCCGGGCGTGTGCCGTCTGCGCTGGATGGGCCTTCACGCTTCGAATGCTCGGACGACGACAAGAAAGTCCGCATGGGGATCGACTGGGCCTCTGAATCTCGGGATCGAAATGCGCGCCGATCATAACGCTCCGCCCACCCCCTTGCACGCCGCCACGCCGCACGTCTTCATCGTTGCCCCGCCAATGTTGAACGTCTGGCCGGCAATGTTCGACTTCGCAGCGTGCACGATGAACATCGGTGCCGCGTACTTCATCTCACGGCCGTGCACGCTCAACTCAGCCGGCCCGAAGTTCTTCGTGCACGCGTGAGAGATGAACTACGCACGGTGCACGAAGAACATTACCGCGCCGAAGATGAGCTACGCGCCGTGTACGAAGAACTTCAGCGCGTGCACGCTCTTCGTCACGGCCGCGAAGCTCTTCGTGCACGCATGAGAGAAGACCGCGCACGGCGGAGAGAAGATATCTGGCCGGCGCAGTGGAAGCTGGGCGATAGTGCATGTTAGCTTCCGCCCCCCGTCACACCGTTCATCCGCCATGGCCCCGTCCGCCGCCCTGCTGCCGCCCGTCGTCGACCAGCGCCTGCGCGACTTTGCCGGCGGCGCGCCGCTGCGCATCCGCCACCGGGGCGCCGGCGAGGCCGGCAGCGACGTGTATTGCCACGCGGTGGTGCGCGACACGGTGGCGGCGTCGGGCGGGCGCCAGTGTTTCGGCTGGCTGCACAGCCTGCCGGCCCACGCCGGGCCGCAGCAGGGCGCCCACGGCTTCACCTTCCATTCCGTATGGCTGGCGCCGGGCGGGCAACTGGTGGACGTGGCGCCCCACGCCTTCTCGCGGGACGGCTGGAGCGTTTTCATCCCGGACCGCCGGCGACGTTACGACTTCACGCTAGACATAGGCTACAACGCGCTGGTCATCTATACCGACGCCCGCGTCAGCGACTACGCGCGCAAGCTCAGTGGCCTGCCGGTGGCGCCCGGCGAGCTGTACTGGACATCCCACCTCTACCTGTTGCCGGTGGCCACCTACGAGGGGCGCTTCCGCCGCGCGTCGCGCTACCTGGCCGAGATCGAGCAGCGCTACGGCCTGCGCAGCAACGGCAAGCGCCTCGTCGGGCTGGAAGGGCTGAACCGCAGCCAGCGCATCGAACTGGCCTTCAATTACGGCGTGTATTGAGGCGGGCAAGCACTCAACCGATGGTCTGAAGGGCGACGCGGTTGACCTGGCGCAAACAAGGTCCGATTGCCATCGTTCCGACACCGTTCCGTTACCGCGCTGTCATCCGGCGTGGCCACAGTGCCCCCATCCAAACCACGTGAGGGCATCCAGATGCATGATTTCCTTGAAAAACTGCGCACACTGCGGTGGGACGACCACCGTTACTACCACCAGTGCCGGATCAACCAGACGCTGCACCTGATCAGCGCCTTCAGCTTCCTGTGCGCCTACGGCCTGCTCTTCGTCGATCCGGCCATGGCAGGCCTGGTGGGCTGGCTGGTCGGCATGGTGGCGCGCCAGTCGGGGCACATCTTCTTCGAGCCGCGGGAGTTCGACCGGGTGAACAACACCAGTTACGAACACAAGGAGTCGATCAAGGTCGGCTACAACATGCAGCGCAAGGGCGTGCTGATCGGTATCTGGCTGAGCATCCCGGTACTGCTCTACATCAATCCGACCCTGTTCGGGCTGTTCGACGCGCAGGCCGCCTTCCTGCACAAGCTCGGCCTGGTGTGGCTGGGGCTGGGCATCGGCGGACTCGTCTTCCGCACCGTGCATCTGTTCTTCCTGCGCAGCCCGGCCTGGGGCCTGGCCTGGGCCTGCAAGATCCTCACCGACCCCATCCACAACGTGGACATCTACTGGAAGTCGCCCGTATGGCTGCTGCGTGGCCAGCGCCTCGACCCGCTCGAGCACGATCTGGAAGAAGCGGCGGCCTGAGCCGCCACCAGGGCTTAAACCACTTGTACCTCGATGCGCCGCGGCTGGGCGTGCTCGGCCTTGGGAATACGCAGGGTCAGCACGCCGTGTTCGAAGCTGGCTTTCACCTTGCCGGCGTCGAGCTCCTTCGACAGCGTGAATTGGCGGCGGTAGCGCGGCAGGCCCACTTCGGTGTGGGTCAGCTCCATGCCCTCCGGCGCGTCGAGCACCACTTCGCCGTCGATGGTCAGCACGTCGGCCTCCACGTGCAGGCTGAGGCGGTCCTTCGGCACGCCGGGCAGATCAGCGTATAGCGTGATGCCGCCGGCGTCCTCCACCACATCGACGGGGGGCAGCAGCGCCGCGTCCTCGCGGGTCGCATCGGCACTCTTGGGGGCTTGGTTGGTATCGCTCATGGTCGCTCCTCCGGGGCTTACTGGATGCTGATGCGGCGCGGCTGGGTTTCTTCACGGCGCTGCACGCTGACGTGCAGCACGCCGTCGCGGTACCTGGCGACGATGGAATTGGGGTCGATGTCGTCGGGCAGCGACACCACACGGCGGAAGCGCCCGGCGAAGCGTTCGCCGATATGTTCGGTGGCCTGCTCGGGCACCGCCGACCGCTGGCGCTCACCGGCGATGGTCAGGATGCCCTTCTCGAGCTGCACGTCCAGCGTGGCCGGATCGAGGCCCGGCGCAAAGGCGTAGATCTCCACCGCATTCGGGGTGCCGCCCACGTTGAGGGCCGGATAGCCGCGCCTCTGGCCGCGGATGCTCGGGCCGGGTTCGACGGTCTGCTGCACGTCCCGCTGCAGCCGTTCGAGTTCGGCAAGCAGGTCGCGGGGGAACAGGGATCGGTAGTACATGCGTGCCTCCTGGAAAGTGGGGGAAAGGCGGCGCCGGGGCGCCCATGACCCCATAGCTGAGTGCGCGCTACCGCAATTTCAAGGCCTTGAAGTTCGTCTCCGCATCCCCCATCTTTCGCACAGGCGCGTGCGTGGCGGAGTGCTCCGCATGCGGCCCGACGGCCCCAGACGACAGGCAGCCCGCATGCGCTACGACGACGATCCCCTCCACCGGCAGCAACGCTTTGCGCAGCGCTGGCTCATCATCACCGCCTGCGTGGGCGCACTGATGCTGCTGTGGCATTTCCTGCCGGCGCTGGAGTCGGCCTTCAGCCCCCAGCAGGTCAGCGAGCGCACCGTAACACCGCGCGGCGACCTGGCCGCCGACGAGAAATCGACCATCGAGCTGTTCGAGCGCTCCCGCAATTCGGTGGTGTACATCACCACCTCGCAGCTGGTGCGCGACAACTGGACCCGCAACGTGATGTCGGTGCCGCGCGGCACCGGCTCGGGCTTCATCTGGGACGACGCGGGCCACGTGGTGACCAATTTCCACGTCATCCGCGGCGCCTCGCAGGCCACCGTGCGCCTCGCCGACGGGCGCGACTACCAGGCGGCGCTGGTCGGCGCCAGCCCGGCCCACGACATCGCGGTACTGCGCATCGGCGTCGGCTTCAAGCGCCCACCGCCGGTGCCGGTGGGCACCAGCGCGGACCTGAAGGTGGGGCAAAAGGTCTTCGCCATCGGCAATCCCTTCGGCCTGGACTGGACGCTGACCACCGGCATCGTGTCGGCGCTGGACCGCAGCCTGCAGGGCGACGACGAGGGCCCGCCGATCGAGCATCTGATCCAGACCGATGCGGCGATCAACCCCGGCAACTCCGGCGGCCCGCTGCTCGACTCGGCCGGCCGCCTGATCGGCATCAACACGGCGATCTACAGCCCGTCCGGCACCTCGGCCGGCATCGGCTTCTCGATCCCGGTGGATACGGTGATGCGGGTGGTGCCGCAGCTGATCCACAGCGGCAAGTATCTGCGCCCGGCGCTGGGCGTGGAGCTGGACGAGGCGCTCAACCAGCGGCTCTCCCGCGGACTGGGCGTCGAAGGGGTGGTGATTCTGCGCGTGCCGCGCGGCTCGGCGGCCCACCAGGCCGGGCTGCGGGGCATCACGCAGAACCCGGACGGCAGCCTGGTGCCGGGCGACATCATCGTCACGGTGGCGGGCAAGCCGGTGGATTCGGTGTCCCGCCTGGCGGCGCGCCTCGACGACTTCAAGGTCGGCGACGAGGTGTCGATCGAGATCCTGCGCGGCAGGGAGCGCCAATCGGTGAAGGTCACGCTGCAGCCGGGCAGCTGAGCGTCCACAAAAAACGGGGGCCGCGGCCCCCGTGTCGATTACAGCTCGGTGAACAGCGCCCCGTCGGGCAGGCGCGACTTGGGCAGCTTGGCGTTGAAGTCGTCCGCGCCGCTGTAGCCGAGGGCCACCAGCACCACACCGGTAAGGCCGCGCTCGGTGAGGCCGAGGGCTTCGTCCAGCGCCTTGGCGTCGAAGCCCTCCATCGGACAGGCGTCGATGTCCAGCGCCGCGGCGCCGAGCAGCAGGGTGCCGAGGGCGATGTAGACCTGGCGCTCGATCCAGCTGCGCTCGTCCTGCAGCTCGGTCTGGTGCAGGTTTACGTAGAAGCGCCGGCTCTTGTCCTGGTTGGCCTTGGCCTCGTCGGTGGCGAAACGGCCGTCGGCCTGCTCGGCGGCCAGCACCGCCGACAGGTGGGCGTCGTCCAGCGTGGTGCGGGCGCACAGCACCACCACGTGGGAGGCCTTGCGGACCTTCGGCTCGTTGTACGCGAAGCCGCCCTGGGTCGCCTGCGCGACGCGGGCCTTGGCCTCCGGCGTGGCGGCGATGACGAAATGCCAGGGCTGGGAATTGACCGACGACGGGGCGTTGCGCAGCAGCACGCGCAGTTGCTCGACGAGGTTCTCGGGGATCTGGCGTTCGGCGTCGAAGGCCTTGGTGGTGTGACGGGTCTGGGTGATGCGGGCGATATCCATGAGGCGGGTGTCCTTGCTTTCTTGGGTGTTATGCAGCACGGCGGCTGTCGCATTGTAGAGGGCGGCACGCGGCGGAAGTTCATGGCGGATGTCGCTACAGCGCGCGAGCCGTAGGTTTTCCGCCGCCCGATTGTCATCGCCATGCAACCTCCG
Source organism: Zoogloea sp. LCSB751 (assembly GCF_002028455.1). GTDB lineage: Bacteria > Pseudomonadota > Gammaproteobacteria > Burkholderiales > Rhodocyclaceae > Zoogloea. The sequence goes on from NZ_MWUM01000023.1 coordinate 67,152, forward strand.
CTGCGCATGCTGGCAGCGGAGTCTGGAGGCGCGCCCGCCCAGACCGGGCGTGCCATTTCATGTGCCAAGCCGTGACGAGGTGACCATGACGACCAAAGTCTATTGCTACCACTGCATGACCTACCACCGCCCCGAATCGATGCGCAAGATCAGGACCCGGACTGGAGAGCGCTGGCGCTGCATCCGTTCCATCGAGGCCGCGCAGAGCAGCACGGATGTACGCGACGCCTTCGGCGAACGCCAGTCCGAACTGAACAAGGCCCGCGCCCGCGCAGTCCAGGAAAGTGCACTACTCGGACGACGACTGGCGGAACTCACCTTGTAAGGCATTCGCAGCCCCTGCTCCGCACCGGGCCTCCTCTTCTGCCGGCATCCATTTCTCGTCGATGCCGGCAGTGATTTCCGCTTCACCCACCCCATGACCTTATATTGCCTTCACGGCAAATGGCGCCATTTCCACTTTAATTCCATGTTCAACGGCTGCTGAATAAACATCAGACATGCTGGAATTGAGGCAGCCCACACCTGCGCACGGCTGCATGAATGAACGGCGCAGCATTCATTCAACATCAACTTCACGCCATGTTTCGTTCATTTCCCGCCACATTCCAAGACACCGCCGGCAGGCCGCCAACCGGGGAGGGCGATTCATTACAAGACACTGTTCTAAAACAAAATTTTTTAATAAAACAAAAAAAACAAAGGCTGCAAAATCCTATTTGAAGGCCACACAGCCTGAATACCGGCCGCCTCCAATGGCATAGGCTTTGCTAAAAACGACGCTCTCGAACATTTATTTACATTTCGGAGCCTCGTTAATTCATGAGCAAGCACAGGATTTCCCGACAGCACGGCCCTGCACCAATCAAGGGAAACCACACCGGATTCAGGCTTTCACCCATCGCAGCCCTTGTCGCCGGCATGACCCTGTTCTCGGCGCTGCCGGTGCAGGCCCAGTCCCTGACTGATGTCCAGGCAGAAAACAAGCGTCTCGCCGCCGAAAACGAACGCCTGCGTCAGGCCCTCGAACAACAGAAACAACAGGCCACCGGCAGCGCTCCTGCGACACCGGCAGCCCGTCCGGCAGCCGCCGTCGAATCCGCCAGCGCCCCGCAGATCCCGGTGGCCCCCAACAAGGGCGACGCGCTGCTGCTCGAAGCCGTGTCGGTAAAGAACGCCAAGCTGAAGGAAATCCCCAAGTCCGTCTCGGTGGTCACCGGCGAAGAGCTGGAAAAATTCCACGTCAATAATTTCCGCGACATCGTCAACCGCGTCGGCAATGTGCGGACGTCCTGGCAGAACCCCAACACCGCGTCGATCTTCATCCGCGGCGTAGGCTGGGCGGCCGGTGCCGGCGTGCTGGAGCCCAGCGTCGGCGTCAACGTGGATGGCGTGAGCTATGGCATCAGCTCGATCACCGCCCTCAGCAACTTCCTCGACATCGAATCGGTGGACGTCACCCGCGGCCCCACCGGCGTGGATGGCGGTCGGTCCTCCAACGTCGGCCGGGTGTCGATCAATACCCGCAAGCCGAGCTTCGCGCCGGAGGCCCGCGCCTCGATCACCTATGGCGAGCTGAACACCGCCATCGCCACCGCGGTGATCGGCGGCGCGATCCAGGACGACGTGCTGGCCTACCGCCTGACCGTCAACCGGGAAACCGCCGAAGGCCCTTACGACAACAAGAACGACAGCCACTTCTCGTGGCGCAACACCGATCGCACCAACATCCGCACCCAGTTCCTGCTGACCCCCAACAAGGACCTGGAAGCCCGCCTGTCGCTGGACTTCACGCCCAAGGGCCGCGAGATCTGCGAAAACTGCTTCGCCTTCCGCCTGAAGACTCCGGCCAACTATGATCGCCTCAACGCCGCCGGCCAGCCGATCGCGGTGAACTACGCGGAGGACAATTTCGGCAAGATCAACCGGCGCTGGTTCGGCCAGAAGACCGACTACACGGTGGGCGACTACTACGCCAAGGAAATCAACACCCTCGGCGAGTATCCCAACACCTACGCCACCAAGGGCGTGACCGCCGACGTGAAGTACAAGCTCAACGACGCGAACACGCTGACCTTCATCACCGGCTACCGGGATTACGACTTCTCCCAGGGCGCCGGCACCCACACCCAGTTCGAATGGCTGCGCGCACCGCGCGGCACCCAGACCGAGTACAAGCAGCTGAGCCAGGAGATCAAGCTCGACAGCAAGCTCAGCGACACGCTGCGCTATCAGGGCGGCCTGTACTTCTTCCAGAGCCAGTTCCCCAACACCAGCCAGACCGAGCGCTACGGCTCCGACGGCGGCGCCTGGTACGCCAACGCGGCCCAGTACGCGCTGCTCGACCCGGTCAATCCGCTGCTGCCCAACGCCACCGACTCCGCCGGCCGCGCGCTGCTGCTCAACTCCCTCGACGGCCTGATCACCAAGGTCCGCAACCGCCTCGACAACAAGACCCAGGCCGCCTACTCCAACCTGATCTGGGACGCCACCAAAGAGCTGACCCTCAGCGCCGGCCTGCGCCTCAGCCGCGAGTCGCGCAAGAGCTCCAGCAGCAGCTACATCGAGTCGAACGGCTTCGGCGCCGAGCTCAACCCGGCCTCGGTCAACAACGTGCAGCTCAACGGCTTCGCCAACAACGCCAACGGTGTGCTCGCCGCCTCCAACAACGCTGCCCAGCTGGCCCTGGCCGACCTGGTGGCGCAGAAGTACTTCGGCGTCGCCACTTACGGCGCCCTGTCGGTAGACCAGAAGAAGCAGGTCGCCGCCGCCAAGGCGATCCGGGCCGGACGCATCGGCTCGCTGTACCAGAACACGATCGCCCAGTCCTACCTGGAAACCCTGCCGACCATCGAGCTGGGCTCCACCTACCGCTTCAACAATGCCCACACCGGCTTCGCCACCTGGAAACATGGTGAGAAGGCCGGCGTGTCGCAGATCGTCGGCGGCACCGTGCTGGGCGGCAAATCGGTGCCGACGGATACGGAAAAGACCGATGCCTATGAACTGGGCCTGAAGTCCTTCTTCCTGAACAAGACCCTGTCGGTGACCAGCGCGCTGTTCCTGCAGAACATCCGCAACTACATCCAGCCGGTGTACGTCTTCGACGAAGTGCAGACCCGCCTCAACAACAATGGTCTGCCCGCCTACCTGTCGGCCCTCGGCAACGTGCCGAAGGTGCAGACCAAGGGTCTGGAGCTGGACGTGGTGTACTCGGGCCTGCCCTACACCACGCTGCGCTTCGCCGGCGCCTACACGGACGCCCGCTACAAGGACTTCAAGTTCGCCGCCAACCCGGGCGAACTGGGCGGTGATCCGAGCCAGCCCTACTTCGATGCCAGCGGCAAAACCCTGGCCGGCGCACCGAAGTTCAGCGGCAACCTGTTCGGCGACTTCTCCTATCCGATCCTCGGCAACAAGGTCTTCCACACCAACCTCAACTACAACTTCCAGAGCAGCTATTACGCTGATCCGACCTTGTCCCGCTACTCCAAGACCAAGAGCTTCGGCGTGGCGGACCTGGCCATCGGCGTTGGCCGCCAGGACAACAAGTTCGACGTGAGCTTCGTGGTGAAGAACCTCTTCAACGAGGACACCAGCCTGCAGCCGACCTGGAACAGCTACAAGCCGGGCATCCCGCGCTGGTTCGGCGTCACCATCAGCGCCTCGCTGTACTGACCCATCCGTCCCGTCGCCCCTCTTCCCCACGGAAGAGGGGCTTTTTCCGTTCTGCACCGATGCCCAGCACTCGCCTCCTGATGATTGTTGCCGCCCTGAGCACCGCTCCGGCCTATGCCGGACCGATCGAAAGCGGCATCTGGTCCCATGCCTGCGGCACGCCCCCAAGCGTTCGCCATCTCGACCTGTCGTCCCGCCAGGCCTACGAGGCCAGCATCGATCCGGTGCTGGCCTATCGCCAGGCCCAGCAGGACTACCTTGCCTGTCTGCAGCGCCAAGGCAGCGAAGACATCCGGACCGTCCGGCAGACGATCAGCACCTACATCAAGGCCGAAGTGGACATCGCCAACGCCGCCAATGCCCGCAGCGACGACGCGGTACGCAGCGCCGAGCAGCGCTTCTCCGGCCCCGGCAGCGTCAGCCTCAAGCCGCCTGCCACCGGCGTCCTCGGCTGCTGCAACCGCTGAACGCCGCAGCGCACAGGTGTTGAAATCCGCAACCAGAAGATGCCGTCGTGCTTGGCTGGCAACAGTTCCACCGCAGCCCCATTCATTACAGATACCCCCCGCACCCCGATCCGGCCCACTAAGGGACTGACCTAAAAACACTTTTCACAAAGATCGTGCCATCCGGCGCTCTGCCCCGCGCAGGGCAACCTGCGCTCCGGGATGGCCCGGTACTTGCGAGCCACGGGGGTGCTCCCCTCGTTTCACTCTTGGAGAAACCCATGCAAACCCGCTTCACGCTGTCCTCTTCCCGCCTGCGCGCACTGGCCATCGTCGCGCTGCTGGCTGGCGCCACCGCGCCCGCCCACGCCCACCACGCCTTTGCCGCCGAATTCGACGCCGACCAGCCGATCGAGTTGAAAGGCACCATCACCAAGGCCAAGTGGGTCAACCCCCACAGCTGGCTGTACTTCGACGTCAAGAACGCCGACGGCAGCGTCACCAACTGGGGCGCCGAGTTCGGCACCCCGCTGGCCCTGCAGCAGAAAGGCCTGACCCGCACCGAGCTGCCGGTCGGCTCCGAAGTGCGCATCAAGGGCTACCGTGCCAAGAACGGCGGCCCCCTCGGCTACGCCGTCAGCGTGACCCTGGCCGACGGACGCAACTTCTTCACCGGTGGTGCCGGCGACGCGCCGACGGCGACCCGCTGAGACGCCGCGGAGTCCTCCCGTCCATGGCTTCCATCCTCGAACTCGCCCAGTCCATCGAAGGCTCAAGCATCGGCCTCGCCATTGCCGAGTCTTCGCTGGCTTTCCCGATCATCGAAGGCATCCACCTGATCGGCCTGTCGATCTCGGTCGGGCTGATCTTCCTCACCGACCTGCGCCTGCTCGGTCTCTTCCTGCGCCACGTGCCCCTCAACGATGTGCTGCACCACCTGCGGCCCTACGTGCTGGGGGGCTTCGCGGCGATCTTCATCTCCGGCGGCCTGCTGTTCTGGGCTGAGGCGGCGACGCTGGTGGCGAGCCCGCCCTTCCCGTTCAAGCTGGCCTTCATCGTGCTCGGCGGCCTCAACGCGCTGTATTTCGAGTTCGTCATCGCCCGCCAGCCGGCGGTGCAGAACGCCCAGCATGGTGCCCTGCCGGCCAACGCCCAGCTGGCCGGGCTGGCCTCGCTGGTGCTGTGGACGCTGGTGATCGTCTGCGGCCGCCTGATTCCCTACATTCCTGCCTGGTAATTGCGATGCCCATCCGCGAACTTCTCACCGACCTGCAGAACAGTGCCTTCGCGCACTCCGTCAGCAAGGCCGACCACCTGGTCGGCGCCGGCCTGCAGATCATCCACGTGCTCGGCTTCGTGCTGCTGCTGGCCTCCCTCGCGCTGGTCAGCCTGCGCGTGCTGGGCCTGGCCTTCGGGCGCCAGCCGCTGCCCTCGGTCGCCCGCGAAGCCAACCGCCTGATCTGGCTCGGCCTGGCGCTGGCCGTGGCCAGCGGCGTCCTGATGTTCTCGGCCAGCCCGCTGCTGTATTTCTACAAACCGGTGTTCATCGCCAAGCTCGGCCTGCTGGTCGCCGCAGTGCTGATCCAGCTGCTGCTGCTCGGCCCGGTCAGCCGCAGCGCCCAACCTTCGCCAGTGCGGGCCCGCATCAGTATCGTGCTGGGCCTCGGCGCGTGGTTCGGTGCCGCGCTGGCCGGCCGCATCATCGGTTTCGTCTGAGGCGCCCGGCCATGTTCAAGCCCACGCTATCCGCCCTCGCGCTGCTGGCCGCAGTTGGCCTCGCCGGCTGCCGCGACGATGCGCCGAAGGCGGCCGCCGAGCCAGCCTTTCGCCCGACCGCGTCGATCCAGGAAATCATGCAGTCCATCGTCGACCCCAGCGCCGACGCCCTATGGGAGTCCGTCTCCAGCACGGTCACCGCCAAGGGCGTCGAGGACAAGCAGCCGCGCACCGACGAGGAGTGGACTGCCGTCCGCCACCTGGCCATCCAGCTCGCCGAGGCCGCCAACCTGCTGGCCGTCGAGGGCCGCCCGTTGGCCCATCCCGGCAAGCGGCTGGAAGACGCCCACGTAGCCGGCATCCTCAAGCCCGAGGAGATCGACGCGCTGATCGGCAAGGAACGCCCACGCTTCATCGCCCACGCGCGCCACCTGCAGCAAGCTGCCGAAGAGGCCCTGGCCGCCATCGACGCGCGCAGCGTGGAGCGCTTCACCGTCGCCGGCGGCGCCATCGACCAGGCCTGCGAGGCCTGCCACCGCGTCTTCTGGTACCCCAACGACAAACGTCCGCCCGAGCTGGCCGGCAATCCGGCCCCTGCTGCCAAGTAAGAAACGCGGTGGCCGACGCCACCGCGCCCCATCGACCTACAAGGAGACAAACGTCTTGACCGACGCCCCGATCCCCGCCCAGCGGCCCCGTGGCATCCGCCTGCTCACCGCCGGCCTGATGCTGCTGGCCAGCCACCTGGCCTTCGCCCACGACGCGATCCCCCGCTTGCCCAACGGCAAGCCCGACTTTTCCGGCATCTGGCAGACCCTCACGCCGGCCGACGACGACCTCGAACCGCATGCCGCCCGCAAGGACGCCCCGCCCAGCGCCGGCGTCATCGAGGGCAAGTTCATCCCCTACCTGCCTCAGGCCCTGGCCCAGAAGAAGAAGAACTTCGAGGCCCGCGAAACCGCCGACCCGCGCACGAAAGGCTGGACCCTCGGCGTGCCGCGCGGCATCTACTACCCGGAGCCCTTCCAGATCTTCCAGCGCCCCCGCGACCTGAAGCTGGTGTTCCAGTTCGGCCACACGGTCCGCACCATCCACACCAACCAGACCGAGCATCCCGACGTGATCGGCGACCTGCTGTCCGGCGACTCCCGTGGCCGCTGGGACGGCGACACACTGGTGGTGGACGCGCGCAACTTCACCGACCAGACCTGGCTCGACCGGGCCGGCAACTTCCACAGCAGCGACCTGCACGTGGTGGAACGGTGGACCTACCTGGACGCCAACACCGTCGAATACAAGGCGACCCTCGAGGACCCGCAGGTCTATAGCCGCCCGTGGACCCTCGGCGTGATCCTCCACCGCCACCGGGAAAAGGACTTCCAGCTGATCGAGGACTACCGCTTCACCCTCGATTTCGACCAGTACTACCCGCCCAAGCGCGACAAGAACTGAGGAAGGAACCCGCCTGCGATGGACACCGCCATGACTGACCGGACATTGACCCGATCCCGCCCCCGTAACGCCGCGCTGCTGCTGGCCTCCGCCTGCCTGCTGGCCACCGGCGCCGCCCACGCCCAGAGCGCCCCGCCCCAGCCGGCCGCCGCAGCGCCGGTGGTGGACAAGAGCATCCCGAAGATTCCCGCCGGCCCCTGGCAAGGCCCGCGCCTGCCCGACGGCCAGCCCGACGTGACCGGCTTCTGGGGCCCGGCCTTCGGCAGCTACCTCAACCTGACCGACCCGGAAGGCATTTCCACCGGCGAGCGCCAGCGCAATCTGCCGCCGCGGGAGCAGCGCGCCCCCAGCCGGGTCAGCGATCCCGCCGACGGCCAGGTGCCCTACCAGCCCTGGGCGCGGGCCAAGGTCCAGGAATACCAGACCTATTACGCCAACCCGATCAAGCCCGAATACGTGGACCCGCTGGCGCGCTGCGCACCACCGGGCATCCCGCAGGCCTTGTACATGCACGGCCACGAGATCTACCAGTATCCGGGCTATGTCGTGTTCCTGTTCGACCAGGGCACGCGCATCATCCACCTCGACAACAAACCCCAGCTGCCCGACAACATCAAACTTTGGAACGGGGACTCCCGTGGTCGCTGGGAAGGCAACACGCTGGTGGTCAGCGTCGCCAACTACAACGGCAAATCCAAGTTCGGACGCAGCGGCGAGTTCGTCAGCGAAAACGTGAAGATCGAGGAGCGCTACACCTTCGACACCAACGGCAAGCGCTACAACTACGAAGCCCGCATCACCGATCCGACGGTGCTGACCCGCCCGTTCACGGTGACGGTGCCGATCCGCAAGTACACCGAGGCCGACAAGCCGCGCCCGGTGGTGTATGCGGTGCGCGAAGCCAAGCACGCCGGCAAGGACGCGATCATCGAGTACGCCGAGGAGCGCGCCTGCATCGAGTTCAACAGCGGCCACGCCCACCTGCCCAGCGCCGCCAAGTGAGCCCCCGCCGGCATCAGCCCGGCTCCGGCTCCGCCGCCACGACCACCCGGTTGCGGCCGGCCTCCTTGGCGGCGTAAAGCGCCCGGTCGGCACGTCCCACCAGTTCGATGCCGACCGGATAACCCGCGGCCTGGCCCGCCCTCACGGCGGACCAGACCGGGTGGAGACAGGCCACGCCGATGCTGATGGTGACCCGGCTGGTCTCCAGGGTGCCGCGGTGCACGATGCACAGCGCCTCCACCGCCTCCCGCAGGCGCTCCGCCACCAGCGCGGCGGCGGCGGCATCGGTCCCCGGCAACAGCGCCACGAACTCCTCGCCGCCGTAGCGGGCCACCATGTCGGCAGCGCGAACGACCGCGACGTTGAGGGTCCTGGCGACCATCTGCAGGCAGCGGTCGCCCTCCACATGGCCGAAATGGTCGTTGAAGTCCTTGAAGTGATCGACGTCGATCATCAGCAGCGACAGCGGCTGGCCGCTGCGCATCGCCCGCCGCAGTTCCAGATCGAGGCTCCCGTCGAAGGCCCGCCGGTTGCCGATGCCGGTCAGCGCGTCCTGGGTGGTCAGACGCTTGAGCGTCTCGGTCAGCTGTACCAGCTTGCGGTACAGGATGCCGCTTTCCGCCAGCAGCACCAGCAGCACGAAGCTCGCCGCCAGCAGGCCATACACCCGGCCCGCGTAGAAACCCAGATCGAAACGCCCGCCATTGAGCATTGCCGACAGCGCGATGTCGATCAGCGAGGCGCACATCATGATCATCAGCCACAGGTCGAGCACCGAATGGGGCCGGCTGAACCACAGTACGCCCAGTGCCAGCAGGCTCGAAGCCCATACCGAGGCCACCACCAGCTGCATCGACGGGCGGTAGCGATCACCGTCCATGATCACCGGCAGCAGGTCCTGCCCGACGGTGGCCAACGCAGTGAAGCCGGCGCTCAGCGCCACCATTGCGGCACCGGCTGCGACCAGGGGCAGGCGTGGACGGCGTGGCAAGGTGGAAGGCACGCAGTCCCGCCGCTTCAGGCGGGCATAGGCGACCACGAAGAGCGGAAAGACGCCATGCCAGAACATGTACAGCCAGGCAGTGCTCTGAGGGCCGGCCCCGAGCAGACCGGTGGGCGTGAACAGCCCGGGAAAGGTCAGCGCATGGGCCACGGTCATGCAGGCCACGTACAGGTAAGCACAGCCCAGCACGAACAAGGCGCGGGAATTGAAGGACAAGTACTGGCTGAACAGCAGCGCCGCGGTGATCAGGTCGGTCGCCACCAGCCACGACTCGTAGCACGGGATGAAGCCCCAGACCGCCGTCATCGGCACCCCGGCAAACGGCGCCAGCAACGCGAACACCAGCAGGGACAGCAGCAGGACGGCCAGCGCCACGCGCTTCTCGCGGGGGGTGGCGGTCAGCGTCGACAGGAACAGGGGGCTATCGTCGGATGGATCCGCGGGAGCGCATTCGGTGAGCCCAGGCACAGTCGAAAACATGATGGATCCCCGCTCGCGGTCGGTGTGACCATGGAGAGGGGTCAACAATAAGACCTGAGCCTCGATAGCCATGCGTGAAATAAATCACGCTTGCGCATCGTACAGACCAAGACTTCGTCCGCGCGAGGCCTGCGGGTGAAAAGCAGATGGATGGGGCCGCTACCGCACCGGCAACGGCCGCCAGCGGTCCTGGCGTGGATGAAGGCGCCAGGACCCGGATCGACGCGCCGTTTCCTTAGCGCCAGCCACCAAACTGCTGCATGTGCAGGCCGTCTGGCCCGGCATCGCGCTCCACGGGGCCCTGCAGGCCCATCGTCGCCAGGCGTGCCGAGCGGGAATCGCGGGTGGTGTCGGACATCCAGACCAGTCCGGCGTGCAGCCAGCCCCGGCAGTACCGCCAAAGTGCAGAGAACATGTCGCAACCCTCCTGAACATTGATACGGTTTTAATCAAGCAAGCGACATACCAGTATTACCGTATTACGTATCGCACAGAATACGGCGTCCTTTCCTCTCGATGTGCGACTTTTTTGTCGTTTCATCAACACCTCCCCGCCTTTCTCCCTCCCTTTCGACTGCCCGTCTTGGTGCAGTTTTGACCACCGTGCCGTGTTTTAGTGCGTGAATTTTATTTTCACACTATTAAACCCTTGATTTGTCTGGCGTGACGTCTTGGCATAGCTCGTGCTTTTCTTTCTGTGAAACTTTTGTTCTTTTTGTGCAATTCCGCCTATGAAAAACCCGCCCACATCCCGTCCGGCCGCCTTGCGGTTGCCGGGCCTCCACGGAGGTTCCAATGAAATGGATTAGCGCAATCATCAAGCCATTCAAGCTCGACGAGGTCCGCCTGGCCCTCAATGCCGTCGGCGTAAACGGCGTCACCGTCACCGATGTGAAAGGCTTCGGCCGTCAGAAGGGGCACACCGAGCTGTACCGGGGTGCCGAGTACGTCGTGGACTTCCTGCCCAAGGTGAAGGTGGAAGTCGCCGTCCCCGACGATGTGCTGGAAAGCGCCATCGCCGCCATCGAGCAGGCCGCCGCCACCGGCAAGATCGGCGACGGAAAGATCTTCGTCTTCGACCTGCAGAAGGCCGTCCGCATCCGCACCGGCGAAGCCGGTATCGAAGCCCTTTAGGAGCCCCCCATGAAACGCATCCTTGCCCTGGCAACCCTGCTTTTCGCCCTCTGTTTCGCCATGCCCGGCTGGGCCGACGACGCACCGGCCGCGGCAGCGACCGTCAGCGCCACCGTCGACGCGACAGCCACCCCGGCAGTCGCTGCCGCATCTGCTGCAGCACCGACAACCGCGGCCCCTGCCGCTCCCGTGCCCAACAAGGGCGACACCGCCTGGCTGATCACCGCCACGCTGCTGGTGGTGATGATGGCTGCCCCCGGCCTCGGCCTGTTCTATGGCGGCATGGTCCGCAGCAAGAACATGCTGTCGATCCTGATGCAGTCGCTGGTGATCTTCTGTCTGCTCGGCGTGCTGTGGGCCGTCTACGGCTACAGCCTCGCCTTCACCGACGGCAATGCCTTCATCGGCGGCTTCGACAAGCTGTTCATGAAGGGCGTGACGCCGGACACCGTGGTCGCCACCTTCAGCAAGGGCGTGGTGCTGCCGGAGTACATCTTCGCGTCCTTCGAGCTGACCTTCGCGGCGATCACCCCGGCGCTGATCATCGGCGGCTTTGCCGAGCGCATCAAATTCACCGCGGTGCTGGCCTTCATGGTGCTGTGGTTCACCTTCTCCTACATCCCGATGGCCCACATGGTGTGGTACTGGGCCGGCCCGGATGCCTTCACCTCCGTCGAAGCGGCCGAAAAAGCGGCTGAAGTGGGTGGCTTCCTGTTCAACAAGGGCGCCCTCGACTTCGCCGGCGGCACCGTGGTGCACATCAACGCCGGCATCGCCGCGCTGATCGGCGCCTTCATGATCGGCCCGCGCCTCGGCTACCGCCGTGAATCGATGGCCCCGCACAGCCTCACCATGACGATGGTCGGCGGCTCCCTGCTGTGGGTCGGCTGGTTCGGCTTCAACGTCGGCTCGTCCCTGGAAGCCGGCGCCACCGCGGGCCTGGCCTTCTTCAACACGCTGGTGGCCACCTGCGCGGCAACCGTCGCCTGGACGCTGCTCGAAGCCGTCTTCAAGGGCAAGCCGTCGATGCTCGGCGCGATCTCCGGCGCCATCGCCGGCCTCGTCGTGATCACCCCGGCCTGCGGCCTGGTCGGCCCGATGGGCGCCATCATCATGGGCCTGCTCGGCGGCCTGGTGTGCTACTGGGGCGTCAATGGCCTCAAGCGCATGCTCGGCATGGACGACACCCTCGACGTGTTCGGCGTGCATGGCGTCGGTGGCATCCTCGGCGCGCTGCTGACCGGCGTGTTCGCCTCGCCCGAGCTGGGCGGCACCGGTGTCTACGACTACGTCGCCAACGCTGTCGCCCCGTACGACATGGGCGCCCAGCTGGTCGCTCAGGCCTGGGGCGTGGGCACCGCGGTGGTGTGGTCCGGCGTGGTCTCCTACATCGCCTTCAAGCTGGTGGACCTGACCATCGGCCTGCGCGTCGGTGAGGAAGCAGAACGCGAAGGCCTCGACCTGAGCACCCACGGCGAGTCCGCATACCACGACTGAGCCCATGTCGATGAATCGTTTTATGAAGGGCCTGTTCGGGCCCCGCGGAAACGACTTCATGGCCGCCGACGACGCCGTCGGCGGCGGGGCCCCGGAGCCCGTCGTGGCTCCACCGGCCCCGCCGTCGCCGGGCCGGCGCCTGGCCCTGTGGGGTCGCCACATCGCCCACCTGATCCGCCACGGCATGAATGCCGAAACCGCCCACGCCGCCCACCTGGGCGAAGTGGAAGCCCGCATCGGCGCGATGACCCTGGAGATCGACCGCGGCCAGCGCCGCATGCAGGACGGCAGCGAGCAGGCCCACGTACTGCGCGAACAGGCCGAGGCGACCCTCGCTACCACCGCCGGCGACATCGACGCCGGCCTGGCCGAGCTGGAAAGCACCCTGTCGGCCAAGGTCGCGCGCATCGGCGAAGTGGTCAAGGTGCTCGAGAAGATCGGCCGCGACCTCGACCTGCTGGCCCTCAACGCCGCCATCCAGGCCGCCAGCGCCGGCGAGCAGGGGCGCGCCTTCGCGGTGGTCGCCGACAGTATCCGCGCCCTCGCCGGCGACACCGTCGCCAATGCCAAGAGCGCCTCCCGGCTGCTCGATTTCGGCGATTTCCAGCACAGCCTGCAGGGTTTTCGCCAGGACAGCGCCACCAGCGTGGCTCGCGCCAACCAGGAAACCGGCGCCGCCTTCGCACGCATCGAAGAAACCTTCGCCGGGCTACGCGACACCCTCGCCACCCTCGACGACCACGGGCGGGTCATTTCCGCCATGCACACCCTCAACCAGTCCACCTTCGACCGCCAGCGCCTGAAGCTCGAATGGGCCGAACGCCTGAGCCTCGACCTGGGCGGACTGGAGAAACAGCCCCACGACAACATCGTGCCAGTGCTCGACCGCCTGCTCGCCAAGGAAGGCCTGACCGCCGACGCCAGCTACGACCGGCTGGCCGACATCCGCCAGCGCGGCCGCCTGCGGGTCGCCATCGAGCCGGCCTTCAAGGGCCTGTCCTTCCGCCTGCAGCCCGGCGCGCCGCTGCGCGGGCTGGATGTGGACTACGCCCGCGCCTTCGCCAAGCACCTGGGCGTGGCGGTGGACTTCGTCGAACACCCGTGGGACCAATGCACCGAACTGCTGCAGGCCGGCCGCCGCCCCGGCGAACCCGCCGCCGACCTGGTGTGGAGCGCGCTACCGCCGAACGCCGCCTACAAGGGCGTGGCCTTCTCGGACAGCTACACCTACCTGAACTACGTGCTGGCGCGCCGCCACGGCGATACGCGCATCGACGGCGTGGCCAGCCTGGAAGGCAAGGTCCTCGGCTGCATCAACGACCCGGCCGCCTTCGCCGCGCTGGAAGCCGCCGGCCTGCGCTGGAGCAAGCACACCCGCAAGGAGCCGGGCACCGTGCGGCTGGCCAACCTGATCGGCTATTCCGACCAGGGCGTCATCCACGACGCGCTGGCCGACGGCACCGTGGATGCCTTCGCGGTGGATCACCCGATCTTCGCGTGGGCCTGCTATAGGCAGGACAGCCCGTGGCGCGGCCGCATCGAGATCCTGCCCGAGCCGCTGTCGCGCCAGCCCTGGTTCTACGCGGTCGGCGTCGCCGACGATCCGTCGTCGTGCCGCCTGCTGCAGGAAATCAACCGCTTCATCGCCGGCTTCACCAAGAGCCGCGAGCGGGAACAGATCGAGAAGACCTGGCAGTTGGCGGTGATCCGCGGCACCGGCAGCTACCGCCAGGAACCCGGCAAGCTGCGCGGCGAGGATGCGCTGGCCGCCGATCTGGCGCGGCTGGCACCGTGCGAGACGTGAAGCACCTCCTTCGTGGGGGCCAGTTCTGTGGGGGCGAATTCATTCGCCCTCAGCCGGTTAAACGAAGTCCGCGGGCGAATGAATTCGCCCCCACGGGTTCTGCGGCCCTCAGAGCAAGGCCATCAGTCCGGCCGACCCCGCTGGAGCCGGGAGTGCCTGCTCAGCCCGCGTCGCCCGGGTTGGGATACATCAGCACGCTGAGGAAGCGGATCGGGCACTGGCTGAGCTTTTCCGGGCCGTGGGGGATGTCGGCGCGGAAGGTCAGCGCATCCCCCGGCTTCAGCACATAGGTGTTCTGGCCGTGGCGATACTCGATCTCCCCTTCGAGCATGTAAATGAACTCGGTGCCGGGGTGCTCGAAGATCGGGAAGGTCTCCGACTCGTGGTCGATGGTGATCAGGAAGGGCTCGAAGACCTTGGTCGGCCCCTGGTCGTAGGCCAGCAGGTGATAGGTGTGCCCCTTCTTGGTGCCACGCCGCACCACTTCCATCCCCTCGCCGTCCTTCACCAGCTGGGCGCTGCCGTCGCGCACGTCATAGCCGCGGAACAGCGTGGCGATCGACACGCCGAGGGCGCCGGCCAGCCGCGACAGGGTGTCCAAACTGGTGGCCGTCTGGGCGTTCTCGATCTTCGACAGCATGCCGCGGCTGATGCCGGCCAGATTGGCCACGTCCGCAATGGTGAGGCCGTGCTTCTGGCGCAGGTCACGGATCGTGTTGCCCAGGTAGCGCTCCAGACTGCCGCTGCCTTCTTGTTCGCTCATGGGGGTTCTCCCACCTAAATCTCGATGGCGAAATTATTGCACAGGCAGGTGTTTCATACGAGGAAAAAATAGTTGACACGATTCACCTCAAGATGCACCATGTGCAAAAATAATTCTCTACATGAACTTCCAGCGGAGTTGAGAGCATGTCATCGAGTCGTCGTTACACCCTGTCCCTCTCCTGTCCCGACCGGGTCGGCATCGTCGCCGCGGTAAGCGGCTTCCTCGCCAGCCATCAGGGCTGGATCACCGAGGCAAGCCACCACGCCGACGCCGAGGCCGGCCGCTTCTTCATGCGCCAGGAAATCCTGGCCGACTCCCTGCCCTTCGGCATCGACACCCTGCGCGACAAGTTCGCCCCCATCGCCACCGAGTTCGGCATGGACTGGCGCATCTCCGACAGCGCCCGCAAAAAACGCGTCGTGATCCTCGTCTCAAAGCAAGAA